>SEBV01000085.1 GCA_004172865.1 Gammaproteobacteria bacterium
GTTGAAAACAGTTATTCCATGGTTCTAAAAATGAAAAAGAATTTACGATTGAAATCCATAGCACTGCTGGCATTGCTGGCTCCGTTCTTTTCCTTTTCGCAAAAACTAAAATTTGTAGGAATTGACGGCACAACAAAGCAATGGAAAGCAGAAACCTTTCCCGTGAATCTGAAACTAAATGCCGGTACCAAAATGGATGCAACGCTTCAGGCAATTGACACGGTTGTTATTCTTCAACTAAAAGGATATGGTGTTGGAACAAGTTCGGTAGATAAAGATGGACAATTGATTTTGTCATTGGACGATGGATCGAGCATTGCGGCAAAAGCTACTTCCATTCAAGCCATCGAATACGGACAGGCGCTGCCCTCCTATCAACACCAATACTATCTCTTTCAGAAAGATCTGGAAAAACTGACAAAACACGACCTTCAAACCGTTCGTAAGTATTCCATTGGCGGCTTCGACGATATTACCGTGGACGCCAAAAATCGTTCTAAGCTAAAAGAAGCGGGCAGTATATTGCTTCAGGAATTAAAGAAGCAGAACAAACTCCCTCCGAAAAATGTTTCTTTCGCTCCTGCTTTTCCAGGTGGCAAAGATGTTTTTTTAAACTTTCTGCAACGAAATATCAAGCCAGTGCAAAGCCTTCCGGTAAATGCTGAAGCGAAAGCAACGGTTCAATTTCATGTTGCCACTAACGGAATGGTAAAAGACATAGTAATGATTCAATCTGCGGGTGCATTAATGGATAATGAAATCCTGCGGGTGCTGAACCGTATGCCGAAATGGTTGCCAGGCTTCGAAAATGAAAAAGCAGTTGAAAAAACCGTTGTTCAAACACTTCGTATTTCGCGGACAACTGAGGCAATTAATGTTTCTTTTGAATAATTCACGATTTGCTGTCGAGTACGAGTGCCGGCTCATGCTGTAAGCTGCGTATCTCTTCACAATTATTTGTGCAACTAAAGGATGCTATTTCGAACGTTGGCCAATCCTTTAGCACTGGAAATATTTTGGCTTACGCTGATTGGTCAGAAGTCAATTGACCTGTTTTATGTCGCTGTAAAAGCAATATTTCTTCGTCCTGAATTTTGCGCTATTCCATTGATCCTAAAGGCTGTTGGACAAGAATCGTTTCTCCGTTATCAACAAAACTTTCTATTTTAGCCATTCCACCGAATACTAAACCCTCATGCAAGCCTTGTTCTCTGTGCGAAAACTAGAAACCCAATTGCATTCACTTTTCTTTTTGCTGCTATTTTCTTCTGCAATAGGCACTTCATTGTCTGCGCAAGTGGTATTAGATCCCGGTAAACTAAAAAAGCTTTCTGTTGACGAGTTGATGAATATTGAAGTGACATTGGTGTCCCGCACACCGGAAAAATTAACCGAAGCCGCTTCTGCCATCCAGGTAATCACCGGCGAAGATATCCGGCATTCAGGCGCCACCAATATTCCCGAAGCGTTACGTTTGGTGCCAAATCTGCAAGTCTCTCAATTAAGCGCCAGCGTTTGGATTATCAGTGCCCGGGGCTTTAATAATATCTTCTCGAACAAGTTGCTTGTGATGATTGACGGAAGAACGGTTTATACGCCGCTGTATGCCGGCGTTTTATGGGAGCAGCAACATGTATTGCTGGAAGATGTTGAGCGCATTGAAGTGGTAAGTGGTCCGGGTGGGACCCTGTGGGGCGCCAACGCCGTCAACGGCATCATCAACATCATTACAAAGGATAGCAAAAAAACACAGGGGTTTTATGCTTCGGTTGGTGCCGGCACTTTTTTGCAGGACAAGACTTCGGCACGTTATGGTGGCAAAATGAAGGATAAGATCAGTTACCGGATATTTGGTCAGCACTTTGACCGGAATGAAACCAGACTACCGAATCAC
>SEBV01000086.1 GCA_004172865.1 Gammaproteobacteria bacterium
GTTGAAAACAGTTATTCCATGGTTCTAAAAATGAAAAAGAATTTACGATTGAAATCCATAGCACTGCTGGCATTGCTGGCTCCGTTCTTTTCCTTTTCGCAAAAACTAAAATTTGTAGGCGTTGACGGCACAACAAAGCAATGGAAAGCAGAAACCTTTCCCGTGAATCTGAAACTGAATGCCGGTACCAAAATGGACGCGACGCTTCAGGCAATTGACACGGTTGTTATTCTCCAGGTTAAAGGTCACGGTGTGGGAACAAGTTCGGTAGATAAAGACGGGCAGCTGGTTCTGTTACTGGACGACGGATCAAGCATCGCAGCAAAAGCTACTTCCATTCAGGCCATTGATTACAACCAAATGCAACCCTCCTATCAACATCAGTACTATCTCTTTCAAAGAGATCTGGAAAAACTTACAAAACACAACCTGCAAACCGTTCGAAAGTATTCCATTGGCGGCTTCGACGATATTACCGTAGACGCCAAAAATCGTTCGAAGCTAAAAGAAGCAGGCAGTTTGTTGCTTCAGGAGTTAAAGAAGCAGATTAAACTCCCTTCTAAAAATGTTTCTTTCGCTCCTGCCTTCCCAGGCGGCAAAGATGTTTTTTTAAATTTCCTGAAACGAAATATCAAGCCAGTGCAAAGCCTTCCGGTAAATGCTGAAGCGAAAGCAACGATTCAATTTCATGTTGCTGCTAACGGATTGGTAAAAGACATTGCAGTGGTTCAATCTGGTGGTTCATTAGTGGACAATGAAATCCTGCGGGTGTTAAACCGTATGCCGAAATGGATACCAGGGTTCGAAAATGAAAAAGCAGTGGAGAAAACCGTTGTTCAAACGCTTCATATTTCGCGGACAACTGAGGCAATTAATGTTTCTTTTGAATAATTCACGATTTGCTGTCGAGTACGAGTGCCGGCTCATGCTGTAAGCCGCGTATCTCTTCACAATTATTTGTGCAACTAAAGGTTGCTATTTCGAACGTTGGCCAATCCTTTAGCACTTCAAATATTTTGGCTTACGCTGATTGGTCAGAAGTCAATTGACCTGTTTTATGTCGCTGTAAAAGCAATGTTTTTCGTCCTGAATTTTGCGCTATTCCATTGATCCTAAAGGCTGTTGGACAAGAATCGTTTCTCCGTTATCAACAAAACTTTCTATTTTAGCCTTTCCACCGAATACTAAACCCTCATGCAAGCCTTGTTCTCTGTGCGAAGACTAGAAACCCGATTGCATTCACTTTTCTTTTTGCTGCTATTTTCTTCTGCAATAGGCACTTCATTGTCTGCGCAAGTGGTATTGGATCCCGGTAAACTAAAAAAGCTTTCTGTTGACGAGCTGATGAATATTGAAGTGACATTGGTGTCCCGCACACCGGAAAAATTAACCGAAGCCGCTTCTGCCATCCAGGTAATCACCGGGGAAGAAATCCGGCGTTCGGGAGCTACCAATATTCCCGAAGCGTTACGTTTGATGCCGAATCTGCAAGTCTCTCAATTAAGCGCCAGCGTTTGGATTATCAGTGCCCGGGGCTTTAATAATATTTTCTCGAACAAGTTGCTTGTGATGATTGACGGAAGAACGGTTTATACACCTTTATACGCCGGGGTTTTATGGGAGCAACAACATGTGTTGCTGGAAGATGTTGAACGCATTGAAGTGGTCAGTGGTCCTGGTGGAACCTTATGGGGAGCCAACGCCGTGAACGGCATCATCAACATCATTACAAAGGATAGCAAAAAAACACAGGGCTTTTATGCTTCGGCTGGAACCGGCACTTTTTTGCAGGACAAGACTTCGGCACGTTATGGTGGCAAAATGAAGGATAAGATCAGTTACCGGATATTTGGTCAGCACTTTGACCGGAATGAAACCAGACTACCGAATCAC
>SEBV01000087.1 GCA_004172865.1 Gammaproteobacteria bacterium
TTATCTTGTGCTTGTCTCTTCACTGGCAATGTTTATAACGCCGCTGCTGTCGGAGGGGAAAAAGAGTTGAACGAGCCCGTTTCATTCCTGTAAGTGCCTGGTTAGAGCGGTTTCCGGTTGTATCATTCATGCTTTGCTTTTGCGCAAAACACATCACTTTCCGGTGGCGTAAAAGAACCTTTCTTCTGCATTTCCAGTCGCAGTGTCCAGAAAAATTTCGGCTACTCGTTTTTTAAAACAAAAAAGCGTAAGTTTTAATATGTAGGCTGAAACTAGCAAGGGTAGCGGGTTTCACGGTTTTACACTTGTTTTGAGGAGAAAAATTTTTCCCGCGAAATTTGAAAAATTAATTTTTCGTGAAAATTTTAATTCTATATTTAGACTTCCGATTTCGACCATTATCCCTTCTGTAAAGCCACCGTGCTACTTCCTCTGAAAGCTAACTCTGTTTAACCTTTCGACACCATTACTGTTTTAAACGACATCTTAACATAAAACACTTCGTTTATGAGGAAACTCTACGTTTTGCTAATGGCATTCATGCTTGCTTGTGCAGCAAATGCCCAAACAGTCACGATTGGAACCGGTACAACCACTACCGGTCAATCTCCGTGGGACATCTTTTACGGCTATTCTTATGTCCAGACAATTTACTCAGGTTCTGAGATCAATGCCTCGGGAAACATTACCGCCATTAAATATTATTATGCGGGGACGTCTCTTACTAATAACCAGGCCATCAAAGTGTACATGGCAACAGTTGCACGAAGCTCTTTTTCTTCCACTACTAATTGGGAACCGCTTGCCAATTTAACGCTGGTTTATGACGGCGTTGTCGGTTCTCCAACCGTTCCGGGATGGATTACGATTACATTAGCCACTCCTTTTGCTTATAACAGTACGGCCGGAAACCTGTTGATAGCAATTGATGAAAATACGTCTGGCAACAATGGTTCTACCCGTTTTAGAAGTACCACATTAACGCCATCTAACAGGGTTTTATATTATCGAAGTGATGCCACCAATCCAGACCCGGCATCACCTCCGACTGGAACGCAAAGTAGTGTAGTCGGGAACATCCAAATTGAAGGACTGACATTGGGTTGCCAAGTGCCAACCGCAGTAACAGCCGGTTCTGTTACTGTAAACAGCGCTACCGTATCGTGGACTGCACCAGCAGTTGGTCCGGCGCCATCGGGCTATGCTTACGAAGTAAGAACCAGCGGCGCAGCAGGCAGTGGTGCTACCGGATTAGTAACAAGTGGAAACGCAGCTTCAACAAGCGTAAATCTTTCTTCGCTTGCATCAGGAACAACGTATAACTTCTATGTGAGAACGGACTGTGGAAGTGGTAATTTTAGTGGCTGGAGCACTGCACTTTCATTTGCCACCTTATGTAATCCTTATAATCTCCCCTACACGTTAAACTTTGAATCGGTTACTCCGCCCGCCATTCCTAACTGCACCTCTATCGAGAAAATAGGTAATGGTAATAATTGGGCTACTGCAAACGTTACTTCAAATGGCTTCAGCAGCAACGTGCTGCAATATGGTTATAATTCTTCCAATGCAGCCAATGCATGGTTTTATACTGGCGGCCTGAACCTGACTGCTGGCGTTTCGTACCGCCTGGTATTTAAATATGGCAACAACAGTACAACCTACATCGAAAAGTTAGCCGTTAAGTTTGGTACTTCTGCCGTTAACACCAGCATGAATGATCTGATTGTCGACCTGCCTTCAGTTACTGGCGGTTCAGCGGCTTTTTCAACAACTGATTTTACAGTTCCTGCTACTGGTGTTTATTATATTGGCTTTAATGCTTACTCAGCTGCTAATCAGTTTAACCTGTATGTGGATGATATTAATGTGGCG
>SEBV01000011.1 GCA_004172865.1 Gammaproteobacteria bacterium
GGATAAAACCTAATTATTTTTTATATTTTTTATGATTAACATTTCTAAACTTATTTTATAAAATTATTTTTTTATTTTTTAAAATAAAAATTCTATAAAGCCACCACGAAGAAAAAAACAGAAGCGCCAACAAAAATCTGAAACCTATAAAAATTTTTACTGATTGAGTAAAAAACCTATTGTCATTTACCTTTTTTTACCCTACTGTGTGACACATTGCTTTTCAAGTATTTTTTTCACGCAAGAAAAAAAGATCAAAAATAAAAAAATAATAATAATGGTTATCGGTTTTTATGAAGTTTTAACCTATAGGAAAACCTGTAGAACGCGTTAAAGCGATCATTGATTTATACAAGCTCTATACAAATTAAATTTAAAACCTGTTAGTTCTCAGCAACTGCTGAAATCTAATTTGAATAACGGATTTGTTGCACCCGTACTAGTCGACATCAGTAAAGCAGTTGTTTAAAACACATAAAAAATATTGGCAGAAAGCCAGATAAGCTTGCTTAAAGCTCCAGAAAATAATGAATTGAACGTCAAATCTCTTGTTCGCGCTTACGCAAACAAGCTTGATAACTATCAATCTTAAGGTGTGCAACCTATGTTTTCAGCTATCGTCATCAGCGCCCAAAATTCCGGCTATCTACGTCAGCAGTTGGCCTTTCATAGTTTCCGGGAGTTTTTTACTGCCCAAAATGACAGCGCTGTCCACATTTTTTCTCCTGCGCCCCAGCAACACAACGACTCATGCTCTTTTGTCGCCCTAAGCATCACAAAAAACCTTAAAGAAAATGATTCATACGACAATTCCGCGTTTTATAACAAAAAAAATGACAGCGCTGTCTCATTGATAACTCATTAGCCTAACGATCAACATAAACAACAACATAGCTAAAAAGTTAGAACGTTTCGAATTATAAGAGTCAGCCACTAGCCGCGCTGATTCTCAACAAAGTCTGTCAGGATCGACGCCTTTTTCGCTTAACCGCGGGAATGGAGTACAAGAAGTACCGGCGTAGTAATCCACCCGCAGTTCGCTTGGAGTAACAAATGCTTTTAAGTGAGGTGGATTTAAGAACACAAGGGCGTGCAACCCCTTTTTTAAACATTACGACTTCAGGATAAATATAATGAAAACTTCAATACGCAAATCACTTGGGCTGGTATCGCTACTAGCACTTGGTGTTGCAGCGAGCCAAGCGCAAGCTGCAAGCTGTACTTATTCGGTCAATAACGAATGGAACACCGGCTTTCAAGGCACAGTAACCATCACCAACAATGGCACTACAGCCGTTAATGGTTGGAATGTAGGCTGGACTTACACCAATAACAAAATTACCAGCTCATGGAACGCTACCTTGACTGGCAGCAACCCATATTCAGCTACTGCATTGGATTGGAACAAAACCATTCAACCAGGCCAATCTGTAAGCTTCGGCGTACAGGGTGATAAAAACGGTTCAGCGGCTGAGATACCCACGATCACAGGTGCAGTTTGCTCAACTTCTCCAGCATCAAGCTCTACTGCAACTACCTCATCAAGCTCAAAAAGCTCGACGGCGGTAACGTCAAGTTCAAAAAGCTCTGTTGCTAGCTCAACTCCAAGCAGTGCAAGCAGCTCATCGCAACAAGCATGTGGTGCTTCACAATGTAACTGGTACGGCACAACTTACCCAAGTTGCACCAGCACTACCAGCGGTTGGGGTTATGAGAACGGCAAAAGCTGTATCGCTCCTTCAACTTGCGCCACTCAACCAGCACCATACGGTGTAGTTGCAGGCTGCCCAGTTTCATCAGCAAGCTCAAAATCAAGCTCTGTTGTAAGCTCCATATCTTCAAGCAAATCTAGCGTAAGTTCGGTTATTAGCTCTGTATCTTCAAGCAAATCCAGCGTTGTTAGCTCTGTTTCAAGTGTGAAATCAAGCTCTAGCTCTGTGGTTAGCTCTGTATCTTCAAGCATCAAATCAAGTTCTAGCTCTTCAAGCACTAGCACAAGTGCTGGCCCACGTTTGGATAACCCATTCGTAGGCGCTACCTGGTATGTAGACCCAATCTGGTCAGCTAAAGCACAAGCTGAAACTGGCGGTTCTAAAGTTGCCAAGTACAACACTGCAGTATGGATGGACCGTATTGGCGCTATCGCACCAACTGACGGCAGCTTCGGCTTGCGTGATCACTTGGATGCTGCTTTAGCCCAAGGCGCTAACCTTATCCAAATCGTAGTTTATGACTTACCAAACCGCGATTGCCATGCTCTTGCATCAAACGGTGAATTGACTCAAAACGCTGCGGGCACTGCTCGTTATCGCACTGAGTACGTAGATGCTGTTGCTGCAATCTTCGCTGATGCCAAGTACAAAAGCTTGCGTATCGTTGCGATTATTGAGCCTGACTCATTGCCAAACCTGGTTACCAACATGAGCGATCCGGATTGTGCTATAGCATCACAAGGTCCAGATGGTTATGTGCCAAATACTCAATACACACTCAACAAACTCTATCCAATTACCAACGTGTATAGCTATGTTGATATCGGTCACTCAGGCTGGTTAGGTTGGGAAGCAACTAACATGACTGATGCAATCACCTTGATTGGTAATGCGATTAAAGGCACTACTGCTGGCGTAAACAGCATCGCAGGCTTCGTGTCTAATACTGCTAACACCACCCCATTGTCTGAACCATTCCTTGATCCGTTTGAGAAGACTGGCTTGCCAGGTAACAACGGTACTCAAGTACGCTCAGCCAAATTCTATGAGTGGAATGAGCACTTCGGTGAAATTTCATTCGTAAAAGCATGGCGCACCAAGGCAATCGCTGCAGGCTTCCCATCTACCATCGGTATGATTATTGATACTGGCCGTAACGGCTGGGGCGGATCTGCTCGTCCAACAGCACTTTCTACCAGCACTGATTTGGAAACTTTCGTGAACAAATCACGTATTGACTTGCGTTCACACCGTGGCAACTGGTGTAACCAGTACAGCGGTATCGGTGAGCGTCCACAAGTTATCAACGCTGATGGTATTGATGCTTACGTATGGGTGAAACCACCAGGTGAATCAGACGGCGCTGCTTCTTTAGAGTTGTCTTACGATCCACAAGATCCAGCAAAAGGCTTCGACCGTATGTGTGACCCAACTTACAACCGTAGCGAAACGAGCGGCACTACTGGATCTGGCGCTATGCCTGATGCACCTGTAGCAGGTCGTTGGTTCAAAGCTGGCTTCTTACAATTGTTGAAAGACGCTTACCCAGCTCTTTAATCGAGTTCTACAGGAATTTAAGCCCGAATCAGGATGATGAGGGCTTGGCTTAAGGATGAGCCTCGACCTTTATATCGACGGTGATAATCATTGAGGACAAGGATTATTAGCTCTATGCCGATATAAAACATTTAGCCAACACAATATTTTACCGGCCTGTCCCTAGCAGGCCGGTTTTTTATTTCAGACCAATATCGGCTATTTCAGGGACTTCCAGAAATCAACCATATTGCACTAGGCATACCGCTCATCCATTCGCTAGCCTGCTCCTACCAGGCAGTTAGTCGGCTTCGCAGAATAATAAAACGGCGGTCATTGATTCTTAATCTTTCAAGCGAGACAACTTCCGATGAAACATTTTCCTACGAACCACAAAACTTCTGAAAATAACTATCAAGAAATTGCGCGCACTCTGAACCCATCGAATAAACAAAAGCCACTGTACCAATTTATTGCTGCAGGACTTTTAACCATTGCCAGCGTTTCAGCCATAGCAGAAACCGGCAACCCACGTGTTAACCAATTGGGATATGTGCCCAATGGCGTAAAAACTGCAACTTATAAAACAGCGAGCACCAGCCCGCAGCCCTGGCAACTCAAGCAAAACGGCACTGTTGTAGCAACAGGCCAAACAACTAATTTTGGTAGTGACGCTTCCAGCGGCGATAATTTGCAACAAATCGACCTTTCCAGCGTAACCGCAACGGGCACCGGTTTTACAATTACCGTTGGTAGCGACACCAGTTACAGCTTCGCAATCTCGCCCACTGTTTTTAAGGGCGCACTCTACGATTCCTTAAAATATTTCTACCACAACCGCAGCGGCATCGCGATTGAAACCCAATACACCGGTGGCGGTAACGGCAGCTTTGCCAGTAACAGTAAATGGTCACGCCCAGCCGGTCATTTAAACGTTGGTGCTAATAAAGGTGATGTAAATGTCCCCTGCTGGACTGGCACTTGTAATTATTCTCTAAACGTTTCCAAAGGTTGGTATGACGCGGGCGACCACGGCAAATATGTAGTTAATGGCGGTATCTCGGCGTGGACTTTATTAAACCTTTACGAACGTAATCTGTACCTCACCAGTAACGCTAGTGTTCTCGGTGATGGCAAATTAAATATTCCAGAAAGCTCAAACGGTGTGTCGGATCTACTTGATGAAGCACGTTGGGAAGTCGAATTCCTGCTTGAAATGCAAGTTCCCGTCGGCCAAGCCAAAGCAGGAATGGTGCATCACAAAATGCATGACGTGGGCTGGACTGGCTTCCCCCTTGCGCCACATGAAGATCCGCAACAACGCGCACTGGTTCCACCATCTACCGCTGCAACATTGAATCTTGCAGCAGTTGCCGCGCAGTCAGCACGTATCTGGAAAGATATAGATTCCGGTTTTGCTGCGACTTGTTTAACAGCCGCAAAAGCTGCGTGGGATGCAGCCCAAGCTAACCCCAACGATATTTATTCCGGCAATTACGACAACGGTGGTGGCGGTTACGGCGATAAAACCGTATCCGATGAATTTTATTGGGCGGCGGCCGAACTCTATATCACTACAGGCGATAGCAAATATCTAAGCACTATTAATAACTTCAGCAGCCTTCACACTGATTTTGGCTGGGCTGATACCGATATCGCTGGTTTGATTTCATTGGCGACGGTTCCGAGCACTCAAACAACAGGTTTACGGGCGAGCGCTCAGCAAAAAATCGTGACTTTAGCGAATACCCATTTGGCAACCCAAAACGCATCGGGCTACCCCGCCCCCATGTCAAACCTCGAATACTATTGGGGTTCAAATGGTGGCGTTGCCAACAAGTTGATTCTGTTAGGCCTAGCGTACGATTTCACTAAAAACGATAGTTTTGCCAAAGGTGTGGGCAAAGGTTTGGGTTATCTGTTTGGTCAGAATGCTCTGTCTACCTCATTTATCACTGGTGAAGGAACCAAAACAGCAACTCAACCGCATCACCGTTTTTGGTCTAACGCCATCAGCGCAAGCTATCCCGTTGCACCCCCAGGCGCATTATCAGGCGGGCCTAACAGCGGATTGGATGACACAACTTCTGCAGCTCAGCTATCTGCTTGCAAAACCAAACCGGCAACTTGTTGGATTGACAATATTAATGCTTATGCGGTGAATGAAATCACTATTAACTGGAATGCACCGCTAGCCTGGAGCTTGGCGTTTTATAACGATTATGCAAACGCAAGCACTACGGTAAACACGCCTCCGGTTGCCAGAGTCACACCGACATCCTTTACCACCACAACCTATGGTATGACCACAGTAAGCGCAGCTTCATCAACAGACGTGGATAGCGATGCCTTAAGTTTCAGTTGGGATTTAGGAAACGGCAGCACAGCGACCGGCTCGCAAGTGAGACTTTCTTATACAACACCCGGCAACTACACCGCCACCGTAACAGTTAGCGATGGACGCGGTGGCGTGAGCACAGCAAGTGTGGCTGTCACCGTGGTTTCCGATGTTTTAAGCTCATCTTCCAGCTCAAAATCGTCAGCACCATCGACATCCAGTAGCTCCAAATCGTCCACTCCGTCGACGTCTAGTAGTTCGAAATCATCATTACCGTCTACGTCCAGCTCCAGTAGTTCTAGATCCAGCATTTCCAGCGCTAGCAGTATTAGAAGCTCGTCGTCATCCAGTGCGGTTTCAGGTCAACAATGTAACTGGTACGGCACGCTTACTCCGTTATGTGGGACAACCACTAGCGGTTGGGGGTATGAAAACGGCAAAAGTTGCGTAGCGCCAAGCACTTGTTCGGCACAACCAGCGCCTTATGGGATTGTGGGAGGAACAAGCCTAAGTTCAAGCAGTTCCTATTCGACCTCCACATCTGTGCCGCGCTCCAGTAGTTCAGTATCTACCAGCTCATCCGTTGCAACTAGCAGTTCTGCGCCTAGCACTTCTTCATCGGTTTCGTCGGTAAGAAGTTCATCTTCCAGTAGCTTGGCGGTTGGCGGTGGCAAATGTACCTACGTAATAAGTAACGAATGGAATACTGGCTTCACTGGCGCAGTTCGTATCACCAATAACGGCACTAGCGCTATCAACGGCTGGAATGTGAGTTGGAGTTATACCGACGGTACCAAGTTGACTAACAGTTGGAACGCTACCGTAACTGGCTCCAACCCCTACTCTGCGACCAACCTGAATTGGAACAATTTAATCCAACCTGGGCAGTCAGTAGAAATAGGAATTCAAGGTAATAAAGGAAGTGGTGCGACCGCACAAATCCCGATTATTACTGGCGCTGCTTGTAACTAACCCTCAAAACCCCGCTTCGGCGGGGTTTTCTTTTTCCACTCTAACCTCCGATCAGACCGCATAAATTTCCGTTTATCCTAACCGCTAAGCAGCCGAAGGATTTGCGCCTTCGACAGCTTGGCGCAGGATGAACATTTATCTTATCTCTTTAATAATTCTCATAATCCCTGATCTTTCGCAGACTGCCTGTAAGCCCTTAAAGAAACAGAGGATTCCAGACCAACAATGAGCCTCGAAAAATAGTAAAGATCTTGCTGTAACCAGCTGATAAAAATAAAAAAACGGCTTGCTGGTAAGGCAAGCCGTTTTTGTGGAACTAGACAATAACTCGTTATTGTCGTTTATCGATTACGGAGTGAACTTCGGTAACTCATCCAGGGTAATAACGACATCGCTGTTATACACCTTGAATTTGTGTGCATTGGTGTTGTAGTACTCGCCGGTCCAGAAGTTGCCCGGATCAGATACACCTTCAGCAGTATCAACGTCATCCCATACCAGGAAGTACAACCACCAAGCGCCATCAGCCTTAATTAAATCAGGATCAGGAATATTGCTGTTCTCACTCAAAGCAGTCAGCTTAGTTTGGTGCGGATAGGATTTCGTCAGGTTGTAAGCCGAGATTTGCGACTTGTAATTACGCGCACCGTCATAAATATCGGTACTGACGATATCTACGTAAGCATCACCAGGGTACCAAGCTGCGCTTTGACCATTCCAAATCCAAATCAGATTGTTCAAACCGTAATAGGTAGTCAAACGGTTGTACAAATATTTCCACAACACTACTTCGGCATAGGCAGGAGGAACACCATCGGTACGGTCACTACGACCCCACCAGAACCAACCACCAGACGCTTCATGCAAAGGACGCCAAAGTACAGTAACTCCTGCAGTTTGTAGTTTTTGCAATTCAGCAGCAATCATCGCCACGTTTGCTTCAATGTGCGTGAAGCTAGGGCTAGTAGTGTCAAGTTCACCATTTTTAATGGGGATAGTAAATTTGGTTTTCTCAGTGTAGAAGTCACCGATTGCTCCAGCAGCTGCATCTGGATCGCGCCAATGCCAGTTGAACGTCACCAAACCACCGCGATTCCAATGGGCAATAGCTTCTTCAGACTGAGTAATGCCGGAAATACCATTCCAGAATAAACCATAGTTCATGAAGTCATAACCCATGATTGCGGGAGCGCGGCCAGTATCATTAATGACACGTTGGTACTGATCGATAGCGTCTTGCCAGGTTAAATCCATTTGACCAGAGAGCGTATGAGTTCCCCAGATAGACTTAAGGTAGGTGTAAACCTTACGGGTGGTAGCATTCGCATTTGGATTAACCGGAGCGCTACCCAACGCAGTTTGGGTGTTAGAAGCCATGCCTGGACACATGCTCTTCGATAAGCACACTTTCCCGCCCTGACTTCCCCAACTGCCAGTGTCGGCAGTACACAAATCCAGTTTGGATGAACCGATTACGCAGTAAGCGAAGTTACCAACGCCCTGAGTGTCAGCTCTGGAGCCAAACACCACGCAAGAAGCGGCGTTTTCCCAGCCCCAACCATCGCCATCTGGGTCAGAATCCGCAGAACGACAGTAAGCAACACCAGCACCTGTCGCATTCGGAATCACACCGGCAGGTAAGGAGCTGCTGCTAGATGATGAACTCGCGATACTGCTTGACGATGTAGCAACTGCGCTGCTACTTGAAGACGATTTCACACTCGATGAACTACTGGAAGAGCTTGATTTAACCGAGCTTGAAGTCAAGGATGAGCTGGAAACGCCACAACTACCGCCCACTACACCGTAAGGCGCAGGTTGCGAAGCACAGGTTGAATTGGCGATACAACTTTTGCCATTCTCATAACCCCAGCCACTTGTCGTGGTAGTACAGCTTGGGTAAAGCGTGCCGTACCAATTACATTGCTGGCCGCTGCTAGCACAAGCACTTGAGGTACTTGATGCAACACTTGAAGCCACACTCGTTGAAGAGCGGCTGCTTGAGGCTACAGACAATGAACTTGAAGAACGCACCGAGCTGGATGAAACAACACTGGACGATGCAACACTTGATTTTGAAGAGGCCACACTAGACTTGGACGAGGAGACTACGCTGGATACAACGCTCGACTTGGACGATGAAGCCGATGAAACCACTCCACTACAAACCGCTCCCGTTACCACCGGAGTTTCAACCGCACCACTGGTCGTCACTTGCAGACCAAAGCTCGCGGTTTGACCCGGCTGCAGCGTGCCGTTCCAACTTAGGTTAGAAGCACTATATGGGTTTGCGCCCGTGATAGTCGCATTCCAACTACTGCTAATTCGGTTGTTAACGTAAGCCCAATTCACGTTCCAACCATTCAACACACTTGTACCTGTATTGGTAACTTCAATACTGGCCGTTGCACCCGCTCCCCAGGAGTTGGTAACAACATATTTACAGGTGGCAGTTTGCGCCGCCGCCCCTTGAGCACTTGCCAGACCAACGCTAAAAAGCGCCGCCAGGCCATATCGTTTTACGCACGAAGTTTTCATCAGGATTTTTCCTTTGTTATTCATTATTTGTAAGAGAACGGCATTGAAGCCGAGGTAAACCTGCTGGGAACTAACAGCAACTATCGAGGAAACGCAGCGACAGAAATAGTCTGCAGGACCCTATGTTAACCCAGCTCCATAGCAGATAAACGGCTAAAACATGAGCAGAAAGATGAATTTAGCGAAACAAATCCAGATATGAGACGAAAATCACAAACGAAAATATTTTTAAATATAAAAGATAATTTTTTTATTAAGGGGTTTTTTAAGAAGGACGTTTCAATGACTTTAGCGGTGCTTTAAATACGTCAGCGAGTGAACAATTATTTGAAGAAATTGATTCATTAACAGCAATTATTAACGCCAATCACATTAAACAAACTTTCAAACTACATCGCGTAGAGCCAATTTCCTGCGCCCCGCTCACTTTATGCAAGCTGGCATATTTTTCGCTCATGCCCAAGACCGACTTCATTTCATTCAGGGCAGAAGCATGACCAATAACAATTCACTTTCTCGACGCAGTATTCTCAAAGGTTCGCTCGGCTTGGCAGCTGGAGCCACTGCCGTTATCGCCGCCAACAACTCAATTGCACAAGAACTGACATTACCCAAAGCGCTGAGCGGCGACTCGCTGAGTAACGCGAGCAATGAAACCTATTGGAACCAAATCGCTAACCTTTACCAGCTCTCGCCCAAGTTTATTAATCTCGAAAATGGTTTTTACGGCGTATTGCCCAAGCCTGTATTGGCGGAATATCAACGCCAGATTTCTACCCTGAATGAAAGTAGCTCTTTTTATTTACGCCAGAATTACGCAGCCGACGCCGACAAAATTCGCCAACAAATTGCAGCTCTTGGTGGCGTATCGCCAGATGAAATTGCTCTCACCCGCGGGGCAACTGAAGCGTTGCAAAATTTGGTAAGTAATTACACCAAACTTAAAGCAGGTGATTCAGTACTTTATTCAGACCTGGATTATGACAGCACCCAAGCCAATATCGATTACCTCAAGGACGTACGCGGCATAAAAGTGGTAAAAATTAATATCCCCGAACCCGCCACTTACGATTCCATTCTCGACACTTATCGCAATGCGCTTGCAGCAAACCCAAGTATCAAGCTGGTATTGCTTACCCACATCAACCACAAAACCGGGCTGGCGATTCCAGTTCCAGAAATCGCAAAACTTGCCAAGATGAAAGGCATTGATGTGTTGGTAGATGCGGCCCATTCCTGGGGGCATCTGGATTTTAAAATTCCCGATCTAAACGCCGATTTCGCTGCGTTTAATCTTCACAAATGGATTGGTGCTCCCTTAGGCGTTGGCTTTTTGTATATTCGTAAAGATCGCCTGGCCGATATTCACCCGCACCTGGTAAGCGAAACTGCAGGCTCAGACGATATACGCTCACGCGTTCATACCGGTACGACTAATACTGCCAATGTGCTTACCATCCCCGCCGCGCTTAATTTTCATCAACAGATCGGCGCCGCCAACAAGGCCGCGCGCTTACGTTACTTGCGCGATTACTGGGTGACACGAGCGAAAAAAGAAGTGAAAGGAATTCAGATACTCACGCCGGATGACCCACGTCTTTATGGCTCGATCACATCGTTTAGGCTCGGCGGTAAAAGCTCCAAAGCGGATAATCAGGAACTCGCCAAACGCTTACGCGAGCAATACAACATTTTCACCGTCGCCCGTGGCGGCCCAGCATCTGGCGATAGCGTGCGCGTAACACCCGCCATTTTCACGCGCCCTAAAGATCTCGACCGATTAGTCGCAGCACTTAAGGAGATTGCCCAAGCCTAAAACTTCACACCAAATGGTGTTTTATTGCTAGTTATTCCTGCGCGTAAAACACCAATTGATGATGATAAAAACCCAATAACAATTTTTAGTAACGAGTTGTTTAAAGCGTCGATTTTTCTCTCTCATCTAACTCTCCTACTGCAGTACTGGAGTGACCAACCAAGCGGCCGAAAACCTGGATTTTAGCTGTTTAAGGTTTTGTCATGCCTCGCATTTCACTTTATAAAAAATTTATAACTCATTGATTATAAATAAGTATTTAATGGCACACTTCCTGCGAATAAGCCTCTGTCTCCCTAAAATCAACAGCCGTTATCGGCCGCAGGGACATTGATAACATTTTATCCAAGAGGAATTTATTGTGACAAACCCAGGAAGAACCAATACCGTAATTGCCCTATCCAGGCACAAATTAACGGCCGCGATCAGCTCGATAATTCTCGGCGGTGTTTTAGCTCAACCAGCATTGTCAGCTGATCAACCAGTAAACAACAGTGCGACCGCGCTAGCGCTAAATGCCAGCGATATAGATTCCGTAATCGTGACCGGCACACGCCAACTCGGCACCACGGCGCGCGAAAGCGCCAGCCCCATAGTGTCGATTTCAGCGGACACCCTAATTGAATCCGGCAAGCCCAATTTGATTGATGAACTCAATAAGCTTGAGCCGTCCTTTTACGTTCCCGCGCGTAGCGGCGATGTCGGAAACCTGACCCGCCAAATTCAAATCCGCGACCTTGGGCCGAATCAAACGCTGGTACTTATCAACGGTAAACGTCGCCACCAAACCGCCGTGGTTAACGCATCCAGTACTTTTGCGGGTGCGACGGGCGTCGACCTTGCGCAAATTCCCGTGTCCGCGATTGATCATATCGAAGTCTTAAAAGACGGCGCAGCTGCTCAGTACGGAACTGATGCTATTGCCGGTGTGGTGAATATAATCCTGAAAAACTCGCCGGATTCTGGCTCAGCAACCATCGACTACGGCAGCTACGGCCCGAGCGATATAAATCCGCAGCGTGACGACAAAGGCCAAACCAAACACGTGGCGATTAACAACGGCTTTGGTTTTGGCGATGAAGGCTTTTTGAATATCAGTGCTGAGTGGACCGATAAAGAACACACCAACAACTCTGGCGAAAAC
The DNA here is from genome assembly GCA_004172865.1 of Gammaproteobacteria bacterium. Taxonomy (GTDB): domain Bacteria; phylum Pseudomonadota; class Gammaproteobacteria; order Pseudomonadales; family Cellvibrionaceae; genus Cellvibrio. Next base: position 12,057 of record SEBV01000011.1, read on the forward strand.
CCGAATATCAAATCCGCCAATGTCGCCAGCCCCGGCTGGGTTAACCGCATTGCGGGCGAGCCAGCTTACGAACTCTACAACGTGGGTTTTAACGCGGGTATTAAATTAAGTGATGATGTAAGTCTCTATGGTTTCGGCACTGCCGGTCATCGCGACGCCGTTGCCCAACAAAATTATCGCCGCTACAACTCGGCGCCCATTCTGTTCCCCACTGGCTACGTGCCTAGCATAGGTATTTCAGAGACCGACCGCGCCCTCACGGCAGGCTTAAAAGGCAGCTTTTTAGGCGATGGTCACTGGGACTTGAGCACAACCTACGGCACCGATGAAGCCGATGTTTTGGTGAGGAATTCCGCCAACCTCAACTTGATCGCCGATACCGGCACCAGCCCTATCAACTTTTACAACGGCACCTTTATCAATAGCCAAGCCACCACCAACTTCGACCTGAGTAAACCGGTAGATGTCGGCATTTTCGCTGCGCCTTTGAATATCGCAGGCGGCCTGGAATATCGCCGTGAAACCTACGAGCTGCAACCTGGCGATGCAGCCTCCCGCTACAAAGCAGGCTCACAAGCATTTCCCGGATACCAAATAACCGATGCCCGCAGTGAAGATCGTCATGTTGAAGGTGTTTACACCGAATTCTCCACTCGCTTCACGCCCGACTGGCAGATTTCATTTGCAGGACGTTACGAGAATTACAGCGAAGCAGGCGATACTGCCATCGGTAAAATTTCAACCCGCTTTGATTTCACCTCGCGCTTTGCAGTTCGTGCCACCGCAAGCACCGGCTTTCGCGCACCGACGTTGGCGGAACAAAATTTCTCGGCAACTAACGTATCCCCTACGGTTTCCAATATTCAGTTAGCAGTGAATTCACCTGCCGCAAAATTATTGGGCGCACCGAATCTGACACCCGAAGAATCCGAAAATCTGAGTCTGGGTTTTGTGTTCGAGCCTTTTCAAGAAGTTTATGCGTCGGTTGATATTTACCAAATCAAACTGTCGGATCGCATCGTAAATACCGGTAATCTCAACGGCCCCGCGATAAAAGATGCTATCGCGGCCAACGGCATTCAGTATCAAGGCAGCGGCGCCAACCTGAGTTTTTTCACCAACGGAGTTGATACGCGTACGCGCGGAATTGATGTCGCTGTCGACTGGACAACGGATTCGAAAGACTACGGCAGCCTTAAATGGAATTTAACAGGAACCAAGATAAACACTGATGTGACTCATATTAAAAACGCATCCGCACAACTTGGCGGCGGCCTTTTGATCACACCGGTTATTGTCTCCGGCCTTGAAGACAGCACGCCGGATTACAAAGTCGCACTGGGTGCAGACTATGCTATCGGTAAATGGAATATTAATGCGCGCGTCACCCGCTACGGCACCTCATCATTTTTATCGTCAGATGCAGGCACCGGCCTCGCACCTTTCACGCTCAACACCATAACGCCTAAAACACTGACGGATCTTTCCATCAGCTACGAATTTACCAACAGCCTCAGCGGTGCAATTGGCGCCAACAATATTTTTGACGTTCGCCCCAACAAAACCGTACCTATCACCCGCGGCTCAACGAATGCGTCTATCTACCCAACTTTCTCGCCTTACCCGGTGGACGGAGCGTTTTACTATGCGAGGACGACGTTTAGGTTTTAGCGAAAAAGCTTGATAGTTATCGAGGAGAAATTAAATGGCAATCAGCAAGGATGCTAATTGCCCAAAAGCAGTTCTCCTAAACCTTAATGCTTACCCATAAACCCAAAGGGCGCCAAGGTTAAGGTCAGCACAAAAAATACGGCGACAATCAACAATACGAAACGCAAAGGCGATAGTAAAAAATTTTGCCAGAGTGTGGGGGCTTCGCCCTGCTCTACCAAATCTGCGTAGGCTTTTTGTTGGCTGGAGGTTCGTTGCAATTGATAGGTTTTAATTAATTCGCGGGCGCGTTCAAGGTTGGTGTCATCGGGGAGCCAAAGTGCATCCACCCCCAAGCGCCAAAAACCGGCGTGGGTTTCGTAAAAATAAATATCGTTTTCGGCGAGAAGTTCGCGTACGTCTGCGGCTTCATCATCGGGAACATCTTTGAGTTTAAATATCAGCGTCGTCATTATTTTAAGAACTACTTTGAGAAGACCACAGTCTTGGTGCCATTTAAAAGTACGCGATGTTCAGCGTGCCAACGCACTGCACGATTCAACACCACTGCTTCAGTATCACGACCAATTTCCGCCATGTCTTCCGGCGAATTAATGTGGGATACGCGCTCAACCGCTTGTTCGATAATCGGGCCTTCATCCAAATCTGCCGTTACAAAATGTGCAGTTGCGCCAATAAGTTTTACGCCGCGATCAAACGCCTGATGATACGGTTTTGCGCCTTTAAATCCCGGTAAAAATGAGTGATGAATATTAATTGCACGGCCATTTAATTTTTGGCAGAGATCATCGGAAAGAATTTGCATGTAGCGCGCGAGCACTAAAAAATCTGATTGCAAATCTTGCATTAATTGCCAAAGCAACCCTTCCTGTTCTGCTTTTGTTGTAGCGGTGATGGGCAAATAGTGAAACGGCAACTCATACCATTCAGTTAAATTACGCATAACATTGTGATTGGAAACCACACCGACAATATCAATCGGCAGCGAACCGTTTTTCCAACTATTTAACAAAGCATTTAAGCAATGGCCCCATTGCGACACCGCAATTAATACGCGCGGTTTTACTTGGGTATCTGAAATTTCCCAATTCATTTGATACTGTTCACCGAGCGGTTTAAACAGTGAGCGAATTTGACTAATGCTGTAGCCAACTGGGCATTCAAAAACCGTACGCATAAAAAAACGACTTTGTTCTACATCTTCAAATTGTGAAGATTCCTTAATATTAAAACCCAGGGTCGCAAACAAAGTAGCGACAGCGGCAACTATGCCTTTGGAGTCCTGGCAGCTAAACGTGAGGACGATTTCTTTTACAGACGACATTTGTGCGTATTCCCATTCATTGACTTGGTAAAAAATAGCCGCCAAGCCTACGTGATTGCACCTGTGTAATTCAAGTGCAGCGCTGAATAGAAGTAATTTCGAGGATTTTTGGATTAGGTCGGAAAACTGGAAAAAGTCGGCGATAGGCTGTTAAGCACTATCGCCGAATGAGACATGAAGGAATGTAAAGATAAATTAGAAATCCCAACGAGTGGAGACGCCCCACAAATTTACCGTGTCGTCTTTAAACAGAATGCTACGAACACCGAGGCCCAAGCCAAACGATTTTGTGATCTGATAATCAAGGCGCAAGCCTACTAGTAAATCCGTATTACTTTTATCGCCGATTCTAAACTCGGCACCGTTAACCTCCACTTCTTCTTTCCATACAAAAACACCTAGCTCAGGTGAAACACTCCAATGGTTATTGAAAGGCAATTTAATGCCCTGTACCAAAGTTGCTCCACCAGCGGCATTTGGATAATGCCGCGCGAAGCCTTTTCCAAACGCGGTTTGGTCTTCAGAACCTGCAAGCCAGAGGTTGACCTTCACATCGCCAAGATCGAGATAACCTAACTCGGTGTATACATTTTCATTCCATTTGTAGCCGATGGATATTTGCGAGCCGGTGCGATTCACATCGTATTTAGTCAGGGTGAAATCGTAGCCTTCGTTAGCTAAGGCTGAATTAAATTCATACTCACTTTGGCTTCCGTTAACTTTGTAGACATCCAACCGCAGATAAGTATTGCCGGAAAAATTAGCGGCTTGAGTATCAACAGCCACCAATAATAAGGTACCCAACGCGAATAACTTTGAACGGCGATGCATAAGTAGCAAGCCTCCCATGAGAATTAATAACGTGTAATCCACTGCACCGCCCTTACCTTTGGTTTTGATTTCTACCGGTGGTAACGCGGGCGGATTCACTGGCGGTTCAACAGGTGGAACTACAGTAACTGCAACACTTACAGCGCCTGGGTCAACTACCGCCGAGTTCACTATGCCGTCGCCATCATTGGGCCCGCCGTCTGAAATAGTGAGCTGTACGCAGTAACTACCTGCTACCAAACCAGATTTCCATTCAGCGCTCCCAGGTGGCGGACAGTAACCGGGATTCCCGATGGCAGAACGCAGGACGTTATCCGCATTCTCGACAAAGTTGACCCATTGGCCTTTCTGGAATTTGCGATAAACCGCGTTAACAGGGATAGGCGCAATTTGTGGAATAGCGATATTGATGGATTGCCCCGCGGTAGGTAGATCAGCAACAGCAAAGTCAAAGATACCGCCGACGGGTGTGAAGCTGCTATCGGCCTTCAAGTTAGGAAGGGTGGCAACTTCACTATCCAAGATTTGTACACCACCGGTGCTACTTGAAAGAGCTAGCAAGCCGAGACCACAACGCACACCTGGGTCGCATTCGATGAGGTATTTATCAGTAGTCACCACTTTTTGCGGCAGGATATTGCTAGAGCGCATGTTATCCAGATAATCCGGAATACCATTGCCATCCGCATCGCCAGTGCCTTCAAGTTCATCGGCGATACCGTCGCCATCGGTGTCAACGATTGCACTCAGCACCGGCAAACTTGGCACTACATGGAAATACAGCTGCGCCTGGACTTGGGCACCGCCGGAATCTGCCACCGTAACATTTACCTGATGACTACCGGTTAAGCCTGCGGGATCAAACACGCGGGTCGCGTTGGTTAGATTCCCGTCGGTATCGGACAGCCCTGTGGTTGCGGACCAATCAAAGGTGTGAGTATCGCCAACATTTAAGTCAGTCACCCGTGCAGTCACAGTCACTGGCCCACCGTTAGGTGTGATAGTTGTGGTTGGGAAGCTGCCCTGCGTCAGGCTCAAATTCACCGTGGGCGGCACGTTCCCTTCACGAATGCTGATCGTATGGCGATTAGTTGCACCTATGTTGATATCGCCCGTTAACCGCACCACGATCTGGCTATCACTTACGCCACTAACCGCGTTGAGCGTTACGGGTACAGCGACTTCCAATTGACCGTTGTTTGCCAGAGTCGCCGTACCGCTGGTTAGCGTGTGTTCGGCGGTTGTGGCTGTGGTGGCTTCATCCAACACATAAGAGACATTCAGCGGATACGTTGGTGAAGGTCCATTCAGGATAATTCTGAATTCAGTGTTGGTACCACGCAATGCGATTTGCGATTTGCTCAAGGACACGAGCGGACGTACATCCAACGTCTGCACTCCAGACGTTTTTATACCGGCCTGATTGGTCGCAGTCCATTTCACTTGATGACGGCCAGGCGGTAGTAGCAACGGTTGTGTTGCCGATACGCCATCTGCAATGGTGGTACAACAACTTTTGCCGCTAGTGTCAGTCGCCAGTTTGTCGAGCCCAGTATCCAATTCCGTTTGAGTACTGTTGTTTGCAAGCCGCAATAGCTGACGCAAAGTGATGGGCGTATACAGCGCCGTTGCATCTATCTGCAAATCCGCAGGCACTGTAAGTACAGGTGCGAGTGGATCTACAGCATTTTGTGTTTCGAAAGATTGAGTGATCGTTGGTGCAGCTGCATAGACAGTATTACCCGCTTGCTCACCATTGATCGTACAGGTGCCGGCACTGAGGAGAGTCACACCCCCAAGCGACACTATACAAACAGCGGGTGTCGCCGAGGTAAAATTGACTGCTAGGCCTGAACTTGCCGTAGCTGCGAGGTTCAGCGGAACACCTACTGTTTGCGAACCGGGATTAGCAAAGGTCACTGTTTGGGATGTCTTGGGCGTTACCGCAGTCGATGTCGCGGACGCGGTACCCGTTCCCGCTGAACTGGTTGCCGTCACCGTAAAGGTGTAAGCCACGCCATCGGTCAAACCAGTTACCACTATGGGCGATGAAGTACCCGTCGCCGTGATTCCCCCAGGACTTGAAGTAACGGTGTAACCGGTAATTGCGGAGCTTCCCGTAACCGTAGGTGCAACAAAAGTAACCGTAGCTTGGCCGCTGGTGGCAGTGACTGTTCCAATGGTTGGCGCGCCAGGTACTGCCGCTACAACACTGAATGATCGAGTCACAGTTGTTGCAGCTTGATATGCGCCATTGCCGGCCTGACTAGCTTCGACAGTACATGTACCACTAGCGATAAGAGTGACCAATCCGCCGGAGGTAATAGTACAGACGCTGGTGGTAGTTGAAATAAAACTGACCACCAATCCCGAACTGGAGGTAGCGCTGAATGTTGGCGTCGTGCCCAAACTCTGCGTACCTGGATCGGTAAAAGTAATGGTCTGGGTTGCGACAGGCGTAATAGCGTTGGATGCCACTGATGCTGGCCCAGTACCAACTGAATTAGTCGCCGTGACAGTAAAAGTATAGGCAACACCATTCGTTAAACCGGTCACTACAATGGGCGATGCTGGACCCGACGCGGTAATGCCGCCAGGATTCGCAGTCACCGTATAACCCGTAACTGCAACGCCGCCATTAAATCCGGGAGTCGCAAAAGTTACAGTTGCCTGCCCATTGCCTCCTGTTGCAGTTCCAATAGTTGGGGCTGCAGGAACAACCGCGCCAACACTAAACGTATGACTTACCGGGCTTGCAGGCAAAAAGGTGCTATTGCCTGCCTGCGAAACTGTAATCGTACAAGTTCCCACACTGATTAAAGTCACCACCCCTACAGAATTTACGGTACAAACTCCTGCTGTTGGAGTACTAAAGCCCACGGGCAAACCTGAGCTTGAAGTCGCACTTAGTGAAGGCATTGAACCAAAATTCTGCGTACCCGGATCGTTAAACGTAATCGACTGACTGGCCGCGGGTGCAACGGAACCAGACACACCGGATGACGAACCTGTACCCGCTGAAGTTGTCGCCGTAACCGTAAAGGTGTAGTTCACGCCATTGGTTAAACCGGTGATCGTAATCGGCGAGCCAGTCCCGGTTGCTGTAGCACCACCGGGACTTGCAGTAACCGTATAACCAGTAATAGATCCGCCGCCATTGGATGCTGGCGGTGTGAAAGTCACGGTCGCCTGAGTATCGCCGGGCGTTACTGTGCCAATCACCGGCGCTCCGGGCGCAACAGCAATTACGGTAAATGAGCGACTGACGGGCGTTGCCGCAAGATAGCTACTATTCCCCGTTTGCGACGAATTAATCGTGCAGGTGCCAGTGCTTATAAACGTTAAAGCGCCGCTGCTGGTAATCGTACAAACACTAGTGGTAGACGAAGTAAATGTTGGCGTTAAACCAGAATCAGACGTTGCTGTAAGCGTGGGTGTGGTTCCAAAATTTTGTGCGCCGGGATTACCAAAAGTAATTGTCTGAGTGGCCGCCGGTGTAATTGAATTGGTCGCCGCAGAAGCTGAACCCGTACCCGCAGAGTTGGTAGCCGTTATGGTAAATGTATAAGCAATACCGTTAGTGAGCCCGGTTACCGTGACAGGTGAATTCGACCCCGTTGCTGTAATTCCACCTGGATTGGACGTAACCGTATAGCTGGTAATGCTCGCACCGCCGTTAGATGGCGGTGCAATAAAGGTAATCGTTGCCTGAGTATCGCCTGCAGTGGCTGTTCCTACAGATGGGGCAGACGGAACCACGGCATTTACCGTAAACGACTGGCTAACTTGAGATGCGGCGGTATAAGCAGCGTTGCCAGCCTGATTCGTATTGATGGTACAGGTACCAGCAGCGATGAAAGTTAAAGCACCACCAGTGGTGATCGTACAGACGCCCGTTGTTGACGAGGTGAAAGTCGTCGTCAAACCCGAGTTAGAAGTTGCTGTAAGCGTCGGCGTAGTTCCAAAATTCTGCGCACCGGGATTTCCAAACGTAATAGTTTGCGTTGCCTGTGGTGTAACTGAACCGCTGACAGTAGACGCGCTACCAGTACCCACAGAGTTAGTAGCAGTGACAGTAAAAGTATAGGCAGTCCCATTGGTTAAACCTGTAACAACAATGGGTGAACTGCTACCTGTTGCTGTTATACCACCAGGACTCGACGTGACTGTATAGCCAGTGATTGACGCTCCACCTGTGTTGCCAGGTGCAGTAAAGGTAACGCTAACTTGACCATTTCCTGGTGTCGCAATTGGAGAAGTTGGTGCAGAAGGTACGGTTGGAACCGCAACTGTATGAGTTGAACCACTATTAAACGCGGCGGAATATCCATTTGTACCATTACCGTTGCCGGCAACATCGGTAATGTTGGTGGATGCTTTTAAATCCAACCTTAAGGTTCCTGTACCAGAAATCGTATTGACTGTAACTGTCACACTTGAACCTGAACTTGCTGACACACTCGCAATAGTTGCCGTTGCCGTACCAGTGGCAGTCAGGACAAAATCATCGACAGAAATATTATTGGCAGACTCACCAAAGGTCACTGTAAAAGTCACGCTGGTAGCGGCAGACGTAGGCGAACCCGTTAATACAATGCTGCTCACCGAAGGCGCGACGTTATCGACAACTGTAATAGTAAAACCTTTATCAAAAGTGCCGCCCGCATTATCCGTCGTACGAATTCGAACGCTATAAGTTCCCCCAGCAAGTGACGTCGGCGTAGTTAGCCGCAATGATGTTCCGCTGATATTAAAGCTGGCGTTATTGGTGTCGCCAGCACCGGCAACTAACGAATAAGTATGGGTATTACCGGAGTCTGCATCCGTACTACTCAAGGTGCCGACAACGGCATTAACGCCTGCACTTTGATTAACGGTTGCTGCCGTGAGCGCTATATCGGTAGGAGGATTGTTGGGTGCGGCGGGTGTTATATAACCGGCAACAACACCGGTGTGATAGTAAATTGTCCAATTAGTACTGTTTTCGGATGCATACATAATTCGGTCGGCAGAAGTATTAATCGCAAACCGGTCGTTCATATATCCATTAAGGGTGAAATCGAAGCCATCGACCCACGCACTACCATCGTAGGACGACATGAAATAGGTATTACCGGTGTAACTCACAAAGTAATTGGTGGTGCCCACCCGTTCAAAATCATCCACGATAATATCACCGTGTGTACCTTTGCTAATTGGAGTCGTAACCCAAGACCCTGAAGCATTGGTAACGTAAAAAGACGTCTTGGCATCCAGATCGGCATAGGCATAATGCAATTTATTATTGGCATCAACGGCGACCCCCGCTAACTGATACCGTTTTAGATCCCCTTTGCCGTTCAAAATAAGCGTGGGCGACGCGAAGTTATTGGTGGATGTCGCCAAGTAATAATCATCCTGAGCACTATTTTGCTCATCTTCTCGGCGATAAATCACCGATGCTTTCCCGGTACTATCGGCAACCACATAAAGATCGTGGATTTCATCCATACCGCTGTTGCTAGTAGAAAGTATGGTAGTAGTTACCCAACTGCCAGATGCATTGGTAGAGTAATAGAGAGTATTAGGCCCGAGATTTTGCGATATGTAAGCAGTGTGAACCTTGCCGTTTGAATCCACGAAAACATCGACACTATCAACACCACCACCTGTTTCTGTGATCTTGGTAAAAGTCCAGGTAGTTCCGTTGTAATAACCAAAATAAGGGTCTCCAGTTGTAGCCATCGCCCCTTGGTACATAGAGAAAACAGCATATATTCGTCCTGCTGAATCTACTTCAAAATCCACTCGTTGCTCGTTACCCCATCCAACTCCAACCGCCCCGCTGATAGAGGCAGTTGTAATGGACGCATAATCCGTAAAACCTGAACCATTCCATTTACGAAATTTAATTGAGTTTCCACTCGCAGCGCTCGCTTGGGCAAGATAAAAATCTCCAGCACTGTTCGTTCTGATTTTTGGAAATTTCCAGTAAGGAACTGCATCGATAGTTCCCGTTTCAAATGCCGGATTAACTTGCACTGGCACGGGTGATAGTTGGTTACCTGAATCCTTAGCAGCCAGGTAAACAATATAATTTGTTCCTGCACTAAGGCCGGTAAATGAAAGGTTGCCTGTAGTAGTAATTGCTTGATTACCAGTCCTTACAGCGGCATTGCCACCGCCGTCCGTGCCGGCAATAACTTGTGCACTGCTTGGTGCTACTGCGGATGAATTCACGACGACGCCATAAACTGTGCTGGCTTTGCTAGCGCTAAAATTTACTTGAAAGCTTGTAGATGTTTTGTTAGAAATCGACGGGCTGGTGATGAAGGGTTTTGTAGATGCAGGCACCCAAGTGCCGCCAAAGCTAGTGCACTTAGCTTGGTTTAACGTTGACCAGGTAGCCATGTAATACGTGCGCCCATATAGATGGCAGTGATCATTTGGGGCTTCATGCGCAAACACTTTTCGCCCTAAAATTTCACCGGAAATATCTGCACCAACCATTCCACTCGTTTTCAACAAATCATTATCATGCAAAAATTTTAATGCCGCGTTATCGGATTCTGCTTTTACAACTTGCATTTTTTTCTGCGACTGTCCAAAACTGGAAAATGCCTGGCGTTTTGGTTTGATCATCTGTGCAGATTGTTCTGCTTTTACATCAGAGGTTAAACTGCTCGCTGCGTTTTCAGCAACATACACAACCGCATTTCGGTTTGCCCGTCTGCTTATTGAATGGCTAGCAATTGGCGCTGCAACAGCGCTGCCGCCACCGAGCATGGCGAGCAAACCGACGTTAATCGCTTTTGAAAAAACTTTTCTCATCGATTTTTTTTCAGAAAATTCAGAGTCATTCACAGAGTTATGTTTATCTGACATGGGGGTGATCCTTGTGAGCTAGTTCTGCGGTGGAAGAAGAAAGTGGTGGGTAACAAAAATGGTTGCGCATGCGCGGGTGGCTGGGCTCAATAATTTCAGGAAAACTGCAATCGGCGAGCACTGCTACGTCATAAATTTGATCGACATTTCCAGTAAAACTTACGCTGCCGACGATGCTGTTATCGTCGAGGTTAACCAGCCATACACCGGAAAAAGTGTGTTCATATTTTTTTGCTAAAGGTGCAGGACTCGTTACATCACTGGCTCGCACTCGCGATAAACCCAGCAACATAAATTGCCCGTAAAATGCAATGCCGCGTGTGAATCCTGGAACTTCAATAATAGTTTCTAACTGGCCCGTTGCAGGGTCGTAGGTACACACCTGCCCTTCACCGGAATTGCAGAAATAAACTTTGTCACGATACCAACGTGGCGAGTGCGGCATGGCCAAACCGTCTACAAGAATTTCATTGCTGGCAACATCCATTAAGGTGCCATTAAATTCTTTGCTTTTTCGCCACATGGCGCCTTCGTTGAATGTCGAGAAAGTCGTTACATAAGCGGGCTTTCCATCGCGCAAGGTCATTCCGTTTAAATGACAACGGTCTTCAGGCACAAGCTCGCTAATAAAATGTGGTTTCCAATGGGGCACAAAACTAAAATCAGGTTCAATAGTACATAGGCAGGAAAAGCTGGAATTTACAGCCCATAAACCTTCATCGCCCCAGCCAATATCGTGAATATTAATCATGCCGGTGTAATGCGATGCGCGTGTAATAAAACAAGCGTCTACACGTTCATCCACAGGTGCATATAAAGATTCGTCGTAATCTCGCTGCTTTTTTTCCGCTTCCGTTGGCTCGTCTTTCGCCTCAGTTACCTTCTGCCCTTCAACAGTGGCTTCACTATATTTATGATCGGACTCTTTCAGTTTTATACGTGGTGCCGTGATATCGTCTTCAATTTTTTTAAGCGGTTTTTTAATTTTTTCAAGCAGACCATCTTCACGCTGAAAATGCATAACTTGGGTAAATATCCCTAAGGTTAAACCCTGCTCTGTTGCAGATAAACCCATTGGCCTGGTGAAACTTTTAAAATTAACATCCAATTTTTTTCCATCGCTACGCACCAACATTAATCGTCCGGCTTGATAAGACGTAAAGGCAACCGAAATATTTAATTGCTTAAAAATAGCAGGCAAGTTATCGGAATATTGGCAACTGAAATCCATTTCATCGTAAAGCGCCTGATGCGCTTTCAATTGATTTTTATCGATAGACTCCTTAATTGTCATTCGTTTTTTTCCTATTATTTTATGGATGCAGTTGTAAGGTGTGTGTCCACAGCATTCGCTGTCGACGCTAATTGAGTGTGTTGCTGAATTTTTTGTTCGAGCAGATTTAAATGAATTTCCGGCTGCTCACTAATTAATAAAGCGGCCAACCCAGACACAATGGCAGCGGACAAAGATGTCCCAGAAAACGAATGGTATAAACTCTGATTTGCAGTAGATTTAACGCCAGCACCATACACAGAAACATCAACGCCTATGCCGTAATTACTGGATGCGAGCATTACGCCTTGCGCATCCAATGCTCCCACAGTGATCGCGGAATTTATGGTGGCTTCGGTATTTAGTTGAGCAATAGGTGCGCCTTCATTTCCTGCAGAAAAAACGACTGCTATACCTTTTCCATTGCGACCATAAGTTGTCAGGTCATTGACAACGTCGGCAATAGGTTCCAGCAAAAATGGTGTAGTCCAACTGCAATTAATGACATCAGCTTTCGCAAGCGCGGCGAGTTGAAAAGCTAATAACGTATTTGAAGTCCAACTATCAGGTTGGCGAATGGCGATCAACTGTGCGTCCGGTGCAATACCTTGAAATGTGTTATCTGCTTGCGTAGCAAAGATGACACCCGCGACTTGCGTTCCGTGTGAATCAATTGCAGCGCGTGGTTGTGCAGATAACTGATGGCTTTGCGTATCGTATAAAAATTCTGAATGCACCTTGGCGAGTGCGGGGTGCGTTAAATCTATACCATCGTCGATAATGGCAACCCTTACGCCATCACCTTTTGTTCGATTCCATAACCTTGTAATACCGAGCTGTTCCAAATAAGGTTGACGTACTGCATCATTATTAACGGAGGAAGCAGATGCATTCTGCTTCAATTGCAAAATATCAGGTTGCACTAAATAAACAGCCGAATTTTTTTGCAATTCTTTCAACACAGATGAAACAGAATTAGCAGTTTTCACCTCAACTGATAAATAATTAAAGCCATGGCCCGTATATATTTTTGTCGCTTTCGTTATCCGCGAATCCAATTTCATTAAAAAATGTGGGTCCATCGCAGAATCAGCTTTAACGATTAACTTGTTTGATAAGGTGACACGTACACCCAAATCTTTAATCAAATAATCTTGCTGCTGATCACTTAGAATAATTTCACGAGAAAAATTTTTAAAGGTGAGATCTGATGCAGCATGTGCGCCAGACAAAAACAGAAATGAAAAAATAAGTAGCAGAACAGATAAACAAAACTTAACTGACATTATCGATTCATTACAGGCAGGATTCTTTTTATGCCGTTTAAACGAAAACCTGTAGTGAACGTTTTTTAATAAAGTAAATTCATACGACAAAAAAAAATTCAACAAAGCTCTTGCGCCGAAACACACATATAACGCGCCAACAGACCTATCGATACAAGAATTTTTTGCCAACTAGCTCACCATTTTTAACGCTCTGAATCTAGCCTAGTTGTTAACGCAAACTTATCCAAAAAATTTGGCAAATTATGTAGATATAAATCGAATATAAATAAGATGTTTAATACGAGAAGTGATAAAAATTAATGAAAGAAACTTACCGCGACAATTTATAGAAATTACTGCGCCAACCAACTCGAATAAAATTATTTACAAACCTGAATGGTTCAAAGCGAAGTTTTTTAATAGCAGGAGATAACAGGACAGCCCAAATAAATAGGCGCATTAAAAACTATAAAAGCGTGGCAAGTAAAAAAGGCAACCCAATAAATGCGATGAGAGTAGATACCAACACCGTAGCGGCAATTTCCTCTGGCGAACGGTTGTACCGCAAGGCCAACAAATAATTGAATACAGCAATCGGCATTGCTGACTGTAACAAAACAACTGCTCTTGAAACGCCGGTTAAATCCATTGCCCAACAGACTGCATAACCGAGTAAAAGACCACCAAATACTCTCGCTAAACTGAATGCGATACTGCGCGTTAGAAATTGAATTTTTAAAGTCGCGAGCGAAACGCCAAGTGCAATTGTCATTAGGGGAATCGCGATGCCGCCGAGTAAATCTACCGTATTACCAATCCAGCGCGGCAAGGTGGTATGAGTGACGAGCAAAACCACCGCAATCGCCATGGCGTAAATGACGGGCTGTTTGGCAACTGATGCTAATCTCTCTCGCCAACCGCCGTCCGTTACCAACACCAAACCGACTGTGAAGGTGCCTATCATCATCACCATAAACGAGCCGAGCGCAAGGGCGAGGCCGGTTTGCCCGAAGGCGAATAAGCACAAAGGCAAACCCATGTTGCCGTTGTTGGGGAAAATCAGCGGTGGAAGGTAAGTCGCAATCGGCAATTTAATTGCCTTCAGCCATAGCCAACCGATTATTCCCATCACTGTCATTACAATCGCCGTCGCTAAAGCAACGCTGCCCATTACTGCAGGTTTTACTTCAACTTTGGCCATTACACCGATGATTAAACAGGGTGTGCCGATGTTCATCACAATGCGTGAGATGAAATCTGTTGGAAATTCAGTGCCGCTTTTGCCCCACAAATAACCGATTCCAGTCGAAATCATAATGGGCGCCAGAATGGCGAAGAGTTCATTTAGCATGGGGTACTCGGGGGATTTTATTAAGGACTTAATCGAAGATGAAACCGCCGCGCAGTCTAGCAGGCACAACTAGCTGTATTGTTAGTGGCTCGACAAATCTTAACGTTAAAAATTTTCAGACCAGTATTTAGCCCGAATCAGATGAATTAGAATCAGTCGCAATTAAATCTAACGCAGAATGTAAGCAGAATATAAAAAGGATACAAAATGACGCGATCAATTGGGAAACTTGAGAGAGGTATTGCAGCCCTGGCACTTTGCGCAAGCTTGGGCTTCAGTCACACCAGCAATGCGCTAACACCAGACTCAACCGCTCGAATTATTCCTTTGGATGATAAAGCCTGGTCAGGCAGCTCAGTTAATGTGCTGGCCGGCGTTCACCAAAGCCTGTTTACCGAGAGCATTTACCAATACGCCGCCTATTACAACGGCGATGCTAATCTGATTCTCGCCAAGCGTCGCATCGGTGAAGACGTCTGGCAAACCCAAAACACCGGCTTTAAAGCCAATGTGAAAGATGCGCACAACCACGTGAGTTTGGTAGTCGACGGCGCAGGTTTTCTGCATGTCAGCTGGGATCATCACAACAACACCTTACACTATGCGCGCAGCAAAACACCGGGCAGCCTCGAGCTAGGCGAACCGCAAGCGATGCTTGGCAATCGCGAACAAAGCGTTAGCTACCCACAATTCTATCGTCTGCCCGATGGCGACTTGCTGTTCCAATATCGCGACGGCGGTTCCGGTAATGGCAATTTGGTAATGAACCGCTACTCGTCCAAAAACCAACAATGGCAGCGAATTCAAGACACATTGATCGACGGTCAAGGGAAACGCAGCGCCTATTGGGATATGACTGTCGATAAAAAAGGCGGCCTGCATTTGGC
Organism: Gammaproteobacteria bacterium; assembly: GCA_004172865.1. Classification (GTDB taxonomy): domain Bacteria; phylum Pseudomonadota; class Gammaproteobacteria; order Pseudomonadales; family Cellvibrionaceae; genus Cellvibrio. The sequence goes on from SEBV01000011.1 coordinate 27,526, forward strand.
GTGGACATGGCGCGAAACGCCAGATGTTGCCAGCAATCATGATTTGGCTTATGCACATTCCACCGATAGTGGCGTGAGTTGGACAGGTTTGGATGGCAAGCCACTAAAACTTCCTATCACCCAAGCTAATGCCGACTACGCACTAAAAATTCCGCAAAAATCCAATCTGATGAACCCGCCGGTCGTAGCAGCAGACAATAATGGTCGTCCGTTTATCACCTCTTATTGGTCGCCAACGCCCAGTAGCAAACCGCGTTTTAATGTGGTCTATGCCGATAAAGGCACGTGGCAAACCATTGCTGGGCCGGAATCTGCGGAGAACTTTCAGTTAGGCGGTGAAGGAACCCTGCACCCGCCTATTTCGCGTGCCGCGCTTCTGGTGGAAACCGACTGGAAAGGCGCGTGGGTGCATTTAATCTATCGCAATAATCTCGGCCAAGTTACCGCAGCAACTATCGATAATCTCGGAAAACCTGTGTGGACCGAACACTTGCTTACTAAAGATAGCGTCGGCGCTTGGGAACCATCTTTCGATCCTGTGCAATGGAGCCGCATGGGCCAGGCGCAAATGCTGGTGCAAAACGTAGCCCAACAAAACGGCAATGACCAAACCGCTAGCCAGAGCACGTCGCCAATAGCGCTGCTCGCTTGGAGCACTAATTGGGAACGGCACCAAGCGTTACACCCTTCTCCTGAGCAGCCGATTCCAGCCAACCTGAATGAGCCGCTGCGTAAAAAAGCCATTGCCAAGATTGCGCAACAAACTGCCGATTGGCAGTGGCAACATTTTCCAACAAGCGGAGACTATGCCCCTAATGCATGGACCCTAGCGCCCTTCTATATCGGCAATTTAGCGGCGGCGACGAAAATCCCCAAGTTGGATTTAGAGCGCAAAACCCTCGCCCAAGCTGAAAAAATCAACTGGCAAGTCCATGAAAATATTTACGATGCCGATGACCATTGCATCATCCAGCCCTACTTGCATCTTTACTTGAAATACAAAGATCCCAAAATGCTCGCGCCCTCCAAAGCACGTTTGGACTACATACTCGCCAACCCCGCAACCTCATCGCTGGATTGGGCATCCCTCAATGATCGCAACCGTTGGAGCTGGAGCGATGCACTATTTATGGGGCCAATGAGTTGGCTGCTGATGTACGAAGCTACGGGCGATAAGCGCTATCTGGATTTTATGAATAAAGAATGGTGGGCGACGACCGAGCGGCTTTATCGCCCTGCGATTGGAATGTACTTCCGCGATGAATCCTATCTCGACATGCGCGAGCGCAACGGTAAAACCATCCACTGGGCGCGCGGCACTGGCTGGTCAGTAGCAGGCTTGGTGCAAGTTCTGGAACATTTCCCCAAAGATCACCCGGACTATTCGCGCTACCAATCGCAATTTAAAGAAATGGCCGCTGCCTTTATCAAAGCCCAACAACCTGACGGCCTCTGGCGACCCGGTATTCTAGATCCCCAAACCCATACCGCCCGCGAAACCAGCGGCACTGCGTTTATTACCTATGCCTTGGCATGGGGAATAAACCATAAAGTGCTGGACGAAAAAACCTACAAACCCGCCATCATTAAAGGTTGGAATTCACTTACCGCCAGCGTAACCAGCGAAGGTAAACTGGAAAATGTACAACCTATCGGTGCTGCACCCCACGGCTTCGACCCAAGCAATTCCGAACCTTTTGCAACCGGTGCTTTTTTAATGGCCGCAAGCGAAGTTTATGGATTAGCGAAACGATAATTGTTTTAAAAAATATTGAAGATTAAAAATAAAAAAAGAGCGCAAATTGCGCTCTTTTTTTGCAGTTCACAAAAAACCTTCTTGCTCTTTTCCTTCCCAAGCTAGAGCTTGGGAGCGAGGCGAAAATTGCGCTTAGATATGAACAATCAAGAAAATAAATGGAAACTGAAAAATAATTTTCCAAAAATATTTTCAATATTTGTCTTTCTAATTTTGCTGCGCCCTAAAAATTATTCGATATTTACAACTTCGTAAATTTAATCCAATTAATATTCCATCCACCTGTTGATGCGTAAATACCAAAGGTATAGGTGCCAGCATTAATAGTTACTGTTTGTGAAACGGTTTGCCAATTTTGCCATCCACCTGTTGCCGTCACACCTACAGAAGGAAATGCGATTTGGTTGGTATTTAAATTCGCTGCAAGCACACCACCGGAAACGCTCGCGATGCGATATTCAATACGATAAGAACCGCTGCTTGGAATATTGATATTGGTGTATGACATCCAATCGCCGTTATCAATATAACCAACATTTTGGCCGCCGCCAGTATCAGACGTAGTCTCAGCCTGAACACCACTTTGATTGCTATAAGCTTCTGCTTGAATCAATAGGCTAGTGCCGCCAGTGCTGGTACCGCCGCCATTTATTTTGGTGCGAATTGCGGCGAGAAGACTATTTGATCCACTCGCATCTTGCGATAAATCCCAAATCATCACACCTGAACCTTGGTCCATTGCCAATTGTGTTTTAGCTTGGATAGTGGGAATACCGTTGTAGGAAATGTACGCACAAGTTGCGCAACGAGTACCAACAACATCGCTTTGTGCTTGCGCTACACCGTAGTTAGCAAGAATATCTTTGAAGGCGATTCCCGCTGGCATTCCGTTAAATCCCACGCCATAAAAAGGCACGCCAAGAATTAATTTTGCTTTTGGCAAACCACGATTCAACCAGGTTGAAATATCCGTTTGCGCTTTTGCATAAGATGAATGTTCACCGCCAACATTTCTGCCTGGGCCAGCACCGTCGTAAGACATGATATTGATAAAATCAAAATATTGGATTGAAGCAATAGGCAGCATGCCGCCATTGTAGGAGTCCGTTGCGGCCGTCACTAATTTTCCTGGCAAGGCATTGCGTAATGCCTGAATGAATGGCGTGTAATTTCCGGCGTTATCGATTGCAGTTAACAATTCGCCTTCAAGGTCGACATCAACACCATCGAGATTCGACGAATTCACAAATGACACAATGTTATTCACCAAACCAGTTCGACTATCGCGTAACAAAGTTTTCCAATCACCCGCACACGCCGGAAGCCCGCCACCCGCAAGTGAGACCAATACTTTTGCGCCAGCGGCATGAGCTTTATTTACCACGTAAGTGATATCGCTCTTGGGAACATTTCCACCCGATATACTCACCATACACATGGGGCCCGCACCATTACCAATGGCGCCATTAGCCGTGGGGTTTGCAAACGCAATATTCACGTGGGTGAGTTTGCTAAAGTCTGTTCTGTCTGCAACCGCCGTCATACCGGAATAAGAAGGAATGTAACCGACCAGCTTGGTTTGAGCGAATGATGCTTGCGAAAACATGCCCATCGCAAAAACACTTAACGCGCTCATGAATACGGATTTTCGTGTGAATCTCATTATTTTATTAGCTGACATTCTAATGCACCCTCGTTTCGTTTTATAAAAAAGCACAACGCTATTTTTGCGTTGGCATTTCTTGCAACAGGCAAGGAATATTTTCAAATCGATTTATTTGAATTAACTATCCCTGCGCTATCGCAGCCAATTTGACGCTAACACTCGAAAAAAATGTCTACAAGCGAGGGGATTAAACGAGGACCTGAATACCCTAAAGTCGTACTTGTGCGGAGAAAAGTGGAACACTGCGAGGGAGAGATCAAGATGCGAGTGGCGGCAAAATCAATAGTGCGTTAGAAAAGTAAAATCGTGAATTGGATTAACATCGCACAAAACCATAGGGGAATAAATCCCTCAAACACAATGTCCGAAAATAAGGGATCTACGTCATTTCTTCTTTCGTGTGCCAAGCGCATCATAGCCAAACTTTCCCACCCAGAGGATTTTGCAATGACAGTCAGAATAGCGATTAACGGTTATGGTCGTATTGGCCGCAATACACTGCGTGCTTTTTACGAGGCGAAGAAGAAACACGATATCAAAATAGTTGCCATTAATGATCTTGGCAGCGCTGAAATTAATGCACATCTCACCCGCTTTGATACGACGCACGGTCGTTTTTTTGGCGAGGTTGCGGTGGAGAACGATTACTTGATTGTGGAAGGTGATCGCATTCGCGTCTTGGCTGAGCGCGACCCGACCAAGTTGCCCTGGAAAGAATTGGATATCGATGTCGTACTTGAGTGTACTGGCCGTTTCGCGTCGAGAGATAAAGCATCTGCACATTTAACCGCTGGCGCAAAACGTGTAGTAATTTCTGCGCCCGCCGGTAAAGAAGTCGACGCGACTATCGTTTACGGAGTAAACAACGAAGTTCTGCATGCGGATCATCGCATTATCGCTATAGGTTCATGTACCACAAACTGCTTGGGTACAGTCGCAAAACCACTTAACGACCACATCGGGATTGTGGCGGGTACTATGACGACTATTCACTCAGTGACTAACGATCAGGTGCTGACCGACGTTTACCACGAAGATGTGCGCCGCGCGCGTTCAGCTATGCAGTCCATGATTCCCACCAAAACTGGCGCAGCGTCTGCGATTGGTTTGGTATTGCCGGAATTGGCGGGCAAGCTGGACGGCTATTCAATTCGCGTCCCCACGATTGACGTGTGCATGTTGGTATTGAGCTTCACCACCGGCCGCCCTACTTCTATCGAAGAAGTTAACAAGATAATTCTGGACGCTGCACACGAAGGGCCGCTTGTAGGTTTGCTTAAAACCAATGATTTGCCTTTGGTTTCCAGCGATTTTATTCACAACGACGCCTCGTCAATTTTCGAACTGGGTATGACCAAAGTAATCGGCGGCTCACATGCCACGGTTTACGCCTGGTACGACAACGAATGGGGCTTTGCAAATCGCTTGCTTGATAACGCTCTGGCATTCGGAAAATTGCCGTTGTAATTTAGGATAAAAGCATGGCACTCGACATAGGCTTTCTTGTTTACCCGCAATTTCAGCTGCTGGATCTCAGCGGTCCGCTTGCTGCATTTCAAGTAGCGGGCCGAATCGCGGGCAACAATCCCTATCGATTGCGGGTCGTCTCGCCTAGCGGCGGCCCTATCGCCAGTTCATCGGGAATAGAAGTATTAACCCAACCGATTGACGAGTGCTTTTTCGATACGTTCATAGTAGTTGGCGGCGGGGAAACACCAACATCACCCGCCAAAGCGGCGGAACTTGCGAGCATCGCGCAAATCTGCGCACCCAGAGCGCGGCGTGTAGGCAGTGTATGCACGGGTGCGTTTGTGCTTGCAGCTGCAGGAATTTTGGATGGTAAACACGCAACCACACACTGGCGTTATACCGCCGCACTTCAGCGATTATTTCCGCGTGTAAAAATTGATAGTGACCGCATATTTACGAAAGACGGCGCAGTCTGGACATCTGCCGGAATTAGCGCAGGAATTGATGTTGCGCTCGCGATGATTGAAGAAGACCTCGGCTTGCAAATTTCCCGAGCGGTTGCACAAGACTTGGTTGTTTACCACCGTCGCCCCGGGGGGCAATCGCAATTTTCAACCTTGCTTGAACTTGATCCTGAATCAGATCGCATTCGCGCTGCGTTAAGTTTTGCGCGTGAACACCTTCATGAAAAATTAACAGTTGATCGATTAGCTGAAGTCGCTTGCTTAAGTTCACGCCAATTTGCGCGCGCCTTCTTAACAGAAACAGGTGAAACGCCTGCAAAAGCGATTGAACGTTTACGTGCGGAAGCAGCGAAATTACTTATTGAAGATAGCCTTGAGCCGATAGAAGTTATTGCAAAGCAAGTTGGATTTACTGACCCGGAGAGAATGCGCCGTGCGTTCGTGAGATTATTCGGCCAGCCGCCACAAGGCGTTAGGCGCGCTGCGCGCATGAATTAAATGTATACACAAATAATTTCAATTGCGGAAATTATTCTTTTCTTAATCGGCGACTTAAAAATAAAGCAACGCCACCGATAAACAATAACATCGAGCTTGGCTCAGGCACTCTCACCGCCGTCAATTTTGCAAAATCCAATTGATAATAAGCTTCATAAATTGTGCGAACGGTTGGAATACCATCGCTACCTATATTAAAAAAATCTTTCGTAAATAAAATATCTGAACGGTTCGTCGTGAGTTTGTCAGGGCCGAAATCAAATTCAGTTACTTTATCATTCGTTAGCCAATCTAATTCTGGCGGTTCCACTCCAACAAATACAGCGGTGCGAATTCCATCTACAACTGTAGCGTCGTAAATATTAAACGCATCGTTAAAAGGTTCTGGATTATCAGGCTCATTATAGCCGTTCGCAAATCTTACAAAATCCTGATTCAAACCCACGTTGGGAGCTACATATCCCGTTACAAAATCCTGCAGGCTAGGAATAATTTTGTATTCAGAATAATAAATATCCTGCGGGTACTGATCAGCTGAAAAGTCAAGATCAAACGTTAGCTTACCGCTTACAACATTTTCAAAATCATAACCTGAAGTATGCCGATCAGTAAGATGACCAGAATATTCCAGGGAGTAAGGAACTGCGTGCGCAATGAGGGGACTTAGCAAAACAGGAAGGCAACTGGCAGCCAACAGAAACAAGCAGGAACTTCTACGCATCGGGTTCTCCTCACGTATTCATTGAATACGTCAATATGTGGAGCATGTCGTGAATGTCGCCAAACCTTATAATCAACTTATGCTTTCGATATTTGTCGAATCAAAGAAGACTACAAAAATTTCATTCCAATTAAGACTGAAAAATTAAACCATCCTATCCAACGAATATATCCATTTCAATGTCGAGCAACGATTCAATTGAGTGCAATTTAAATAAGTATTTTTCAAAAAATGTGAATTGATTTATTTTCTTAAGAAAATAAAGTTTTCACTAGAATCCAAGCAATTTGCGAACCAACGACCTAAATCACTGATTTTTATAAGATAGGAATTTTGGAAAAAATAAAATCGTAAAATAATTCGACAGTAGAATTTTCAAAGCAATTATTTAAACGAGTTGAGCAGAAAATATTGATGATATAGACACGAAAAATTGCATCATTAATGCGCCGCCGTAGACGCTTAAACTCTCGGTGCACCCTAATTGCAAACGCGATTGCTCAACGATGTGCACTCTTGATTCACCCTCTATTTTGGCGGCGCATAAACGCACAATTAAAGTGCCTTATGGTCAGATTAGTGATTATTGAAAAATTATTTTGGTCGCGGCTTTTTCAATCGCTTATCGGGCTGGCTCAATTTGCCAAGTCGTAATTCTCCGACAGCATTGGCTACCGCTTTTGCCACATTGCTAACCTCATCCTGAACCGCTTGGTCGCGATCTAATACTTCATGGCTTTGTGCGTAGGATTCGTAATAACCAATAAAGCGATCCAAACGAGAATTCACGCCAGCATCCATTAATCCCATCCAATCCAACCAATCGGACAATCCGCGCCTTACGCCTTCAATTCCGGCCACATCACCGTGTACAACTAAGCCGTAGGTGCGCCCTGCGAGATGTTTGGGATAATCCCAACCCGCTAACTCTATTGCTTTGGCTTCGGCGGCTTTTTTGCCGTGAGTTCGTGTTGGGTCTGGGTTTCCACCATCGGAACAAACCAGGCGATCAATCATTAACTTCAATACGCTCGGCGTTTGGTACCAATAAACCGGTGTGAGAATAATTACGCCATGGGCCGCAACCCATTTTTCGTAAATCTCCGCCATCCAATCGTTTGTTTGGCGCTCGGCATGATTGGGATAACAACTACAAGGCCAATGACAAAGAGGCATAGCGGTAGACACACAACCTTTGCAGGGGTGAATATGTTTGTCGTAATCCGATGTGAGCAAACTTAAATCAAGAATATCAACCTCAATATTTGCCGCTAATAATTCCTGCTTTGCTAATTGCGTGAGTCGCCAGGTTTTGGATATTTCCCCCGGGCAAGTGCCATCATTTCGTGCAGATGCGCAAATTAATAATACGCGTGATTGTGTCGCGGGATCTTTTTGTTTGGCTTCCGCATCGAGAAGTGTGCGACGAGTTTGTTTCCATTCCGCCGAGAGATCATAATCAGGATCAAAAAACTCCGCGCCTGCTTTTTCAGTGATGGGCGCTTTACGTCCATCCTGATAATTTTGCCAGGCTATTTCCTCAACCTTTGCCAATTCATCAACGACTGTAATAAATCGCGGGTCAATAAAAGATTTATGAAATTCCTGATGAAATGCATCACGCTCTAATTTGGATGGTGCCTGGCCAGTGCGTGGAGATAAATTTGGTGAGGCTTGTTGTTCTGATTGCGACATAAAATCTCCTTCAAGCTACTCTTTGTAGCTTTCAAAATGAAATTTTAATCTGCGATAATTTTTTTATATGTTCGTTGGTACGCTTAGTATAAATGGGTAACAATAATTGAAATTTGCTACAAATTTTAGGCGAAAAAAAGAGCGCATAAATGCGCTCTTTTTTTTATTGCGTTATAAGCCAAAAATTACGGGCTTACTTTACGCTCTACCACAACCTGATCGATTTCTACACGACGGTTTGGTTTCAAACATTCAATCAATGCAGCTTTTTTAGTCTCAGTACATTGAACGACTGGATCAGCTTCACCTTTACCAACTACTTGCAAGCGGCTGGCATCAATACCTTTGCTCGCGATGTAGTTTTTAACAGAGTTAGCACGACGCTCAGATAATTTCAGATTGTATTCTGGCGCACCAAGACGGTCAGTGTAACCAACAATAACGATTTGACGTGGGCCACCATCGGTATTCAAAGCTGCTGCAATTTCATCAAGCTTTGGCTGTGGAAGGTGCAAAGTATCGCTGTCAAAACCAAACAATTCAGTTGATGACAGAGTGTACTTTTCAAAGCGTGGTGCTGGCGGTGGTGGTGCTACAACTGGCGCAGGTGGTGGTGGAGGCAATACTGCTGCAACTGGAGCTGGAGCTGGTTTAGAGCCGAACTTATAAACAACACCGACTGAAAACAAATCTACATTGTTGTGATCGGTAAGTGCGTTGCTAACTCTGTAACGCTCGCTTTCTAAACGGAATGCAAGGTTATCATTTACAGCGTACTGCAAACCAACACCTGCTTTACCGAAAGTATCGCGGTCGCTAAGTTTTCCGCCGAAGCCAGCTGCTGAGCCAGAACCGGTGAAAGTATCTTGTACCAACGCGTAGTTAACACCTAAACGTGCAAACGCTGAGAATTTTTCAGTGAATGGTAAGTAACCTACCAAATCCACGTTAAAACCTCTAACTTGTTGATTGGTTGTTAATAAACCATTAGGCGCAGTCAGGTGATTGAATTGAAACTCACCCAAATCGAAATAACCAGCTTCCAACGAGAAGTTACGATTGAACTGGTAACCGCCAAAAACTTTGCCGCCGCCATCAATGGTATTGTGATCAAGATAAGCATTAGGAACCGGAATTACGTCGTTGGCAATTTTTTGCTCATCGAGACGTGCACGCGATTGACCGATGTTACCACCAATGTACCAACCTGCGTCGGCATCATCAGCAAATGAAACTGAACTACACATAGCTGCTGCAACTGCACATGCTAAAAGTCCGGATTTTTTTGTAAATTTCATGTGTGTATCTCCTCAAAACATTTTAAAAAAATCTGCAAAACTAATTTGCAAAAAATAAAATCTCCCTACTCTTGTAGCTAATGCTGTTTTAAAAACTTGCAGCACCGCTATGAGGCACACTTTATGTAAAGATTATTATCGCGTCAGTTCGTTTGCTAACATAAGGCGGGCAGTATGATGATTGAGCGGCCAGTTTGTGAGTTTAAAGCCCCATTTTTGTACAGAAAAACTTATTGGTGACAAAAGTCATTCCTAATTTGCACAACTAATGTTCAACATGAAAATGATTAAATAGTTCTTAAAGAACCAATTAAAGATACGCGGGTCAATTAAAGATTCATAACTCTCCCAAAATTAAAAAGGCGCTTTATATGAAGAAACAGAATCTTGTTTTACTACCCGGCTTATTAAATGACTATCGCCTTTTTGAACAACAAATTGCCTGGCTTGCAGATGTCACTATTGCAACGGTGCCCGATTTAACAAACGCAAATTCAATGAGTCAATTAGCCGCACAAACACTTGAACAAGCACCCGAAGGTGAATTTGTATTAGCAGGCTTATCAATGGGTGGATACCTCGCGTTAGAGATTATTCGACAAGCACCTGAGCGCGTATCCGCGCTCGCCCTACTAGATACCAGCGCTCGGCCGGACACACCGGAAGCAACAGCTAATCGCAATGAATTAATAAAACTTGCTGAAACTGATTTGAATGCGGTTATCGAAAAATTAATTCCTAAATTAATTCATCCGTCACAATTGAATGATGCTCGTCAAATCAATGCGGTAAAAGCTATGGCAGATACTCTAGGCAAAGATGTTTTTATTCGCCAACAACAGGCGATTATCGGCAGAATTGATAGCCGCCCTTATTTAAAAGATATTGAGTGCCCTACCCTAATACTTTGCGGACAAGACGATGTTATTACTCCACTTGAAGTGCATGAAGAACTGCATCAGGGAATTAAAAACTCGAAGTTAGTGACTATAGAAAACTGCGGACATTTATCAACGATTGGACAACCGCAAGAAGTTACAGCGGCACTAAGGGATTGGTTGAAATCTATAAATCAGTGATTTGCGAGTTATCGACCATAAGATTTTTAAAAATATAGCCACAAATCCTGTGGCTATATTTATATCAATTGAATTATTTTTTATCTTTCCAATGCGCAATAAATTCGTTGAATTTTTTAACTGAGTAACTTTTTCCTTCTTCTAACTTACCGGTATTTTTAACACCTATTTCTTTTCCCTTTGCATCCGTAATTATAAAATGCGGATAACCCGTTATCTTCGAAAACTGCTTAATGAATTTCTCATTATTATTCTCATCACTAAAATTGACTCTAACCACCACGAAAACATCTTCCAGTTCTTTAGTTACTTCCGCCTGCTGAAATAGAAATTGATCAAGCCTATGACACCAAATACACCAATCACCGCCAAACTCTACAAGAATTAATTTATTCGCAGCACTAGCATCCGCTTGCGCTGCCGAAAAATCAGCAAAAGGATCGCGTGCAGGATCATATTTGGAATTGTAAGGTTTATCGCCAAGCGCAAACGTCATTTGCGGTAAAAGTAGAAATGCGATTATGTAGAAGAATTTTTTCATGGCTACATCCTTAATTAACAAATACTTAGTTATATTGCTGCGACTTCAAAAGATCCACTTCAACGTCCAGAAGATGCAAAACCTTAGGCTTTCCAGATTTTAACAATGCTCGCATTTTATCTCTATACACAACTAAATCATCCGGCCAAATACTTTCCTTTTCGTAAGTGTCCAAATCAGGCCACTGAGCATAAGCGATAAATTTTCCATCTTTATCTCTATGAAGCCGCGAGCCTAAACTTCCAAAGTTATCGTAAATAACGCGAGTACATTCTGTCCAACATAGAATAAATTCTTCAGATTTTCCTTCTACAACATCAAACTCCAAAATAACCGATAGCATGAATATTCCTTTTAATAATTCCAAAGTTAAAGCATTTTAAATGCGCAAGCAGGCTCTAAAACTTTGTAAAAATATTGTTTCTAAGAATCTCAACAGTCTTTACATCTGCGCCTGCTACCGAACCATAGACAAAAATTTTGCCGCCAACACTAGTACACTGAATTCCTGCTCGGTTATTAATAAAGTTAGCGTACAGGTAAGTTTCAGTTTCATATACTGATTTAACTATGTCCGTAAAACCCAGCATGTTTAATATGCTCTCCGCTTTAAAGGCACAGCTATCAACGGAACCAGTAAGCTCCTTATGACCAGTCCATAACTGAGGCGTCGGGACTTCTTTAATTACGACTACATCTGGTCGTTCTGATTTTTTAGATACTGTTGGCGCAGCTGAACAGCCAGTAATTCATAAAATTAATGCAAATCCATAGGTTTTCATAATTTTTCGTCCAAGTTATTAGCTGATCAGTTTAAGTAATTTCTTCCTAAACTGCACTTAATAAATCTCCAAAAATAATCAGGCTTCTTATCCCGGTTATTTGACTCTATTAACCAGCAAGCAATTTACCATTAAACAGAAATTGCAGGGTTTTGAAAAATAAAACTGCTATCGCAATACTCAGCGCGGCCAGCAATATTATTGCGATCACTGTTAATGGCAAGGCTTGAACAAACATAGAATATTTCAGCGCGGCGCTTGCAAGTGCAGCCATAGGAAAGCTGATTGCCCACCAGCTGCTGGCGAACGGAATTCCTTTGCGGAACACTTTCGGAGCCATCACTAAAAATATAAATAAACCAAAATAAAATAACAGCCCGGCGAAAGTATCCACGCTGTGCGTGAAATTCGTGTAAGCGAGAAAACCCACTTCGAAAGGTGCAATTAATATCATTAACGATGGAACCATGGCAGCAGGCAAAGGCTCCTGATGAATAATGCGCGACATAATCATCGTGAAGTACATCAACGCAATCATCGTCCCTACGGCGAGTGCGAATAAATTAACCTCATGCGCCCATTGCATTGGCATGGCTCCGCCAGCAACGGCGATATCCAGTGTGGCAACGCCGGGAATAAACCATGCGGGAACCACATGCGCAGTATCCACCTTTCCTTTCAGCAGCCGACTCACAATTGCAAAGCAAAGTATAGGTGTCGCTAAGGTGCCCAATGCCCACATAATTTCCGACAAAGTCTGACTCGCTGGAGCAACAACCAACGAAAGTAACAAAATAGAAATCGCGATTGTGCCGAAAAAATTGCCGGAAATAGGATTCTTATATTCAGCAATAACAATCTCGGAATATTTAATCGCTTTCGATAAATAACTTACGGACAACAATAAAAATACGGTGATGGCGATAACGCCTGTCACTTCCGAGATGAGCGGACTCACACCAAACTCTTGACTCGCCTGGCGCCACGCGAGCGACAGACCCGCAATGCCCATCACCGACGCAAAAAGATTAACCGGCAAGTTTTTGATGGATGCCTTTTTCTGCAAAGTCGGTGTATCGAGCTTTATAAACGATGACATAAATATTCCCCAAGTTTCACTGCTAACCACAAGATCTCGTTGAGACGCGGCACTTCCCAATCCATGTCATCAATAGTATCTTCTTCCACCAATGAAGATAATCAGCCTAAATTGGGAATGATATTTCCAGGAATTGAGAATATGACTGACCGCTTTGAATCAATGTCGATCCTTTTGGCTGTAGTTGAAGCCGGTAGTTTTTCGGCAGCAGCGCTTGAACTCAAAATGCCGCTGGCGACTGTCAGCCGCAAAGTAAGTGCGCTTGAAGATCACTTGAAAACGCGACTTCTTAATAGATCAACCCGCCAACTCTCGCTCACCGAAGCCGGGCAATCCTATGTCACCGCATGTCGGCGAATATTGGAGGACGTTGGCGAAGCAGAACGCGCGGCTGCAGGCGAATATGCCTCGCCCAGAGGCGAACTCGCCATTACCGCGCCCATCACGTTTGGACGCCTTCATCTCCTGCCCATCGTCAATGAATTTCTCAAATCCTATCCCGATATAGATGTGCGCCTGGTGTTGGCTGATCGCGTTGTATCGCTGCTGGAAGAACATGTGGACGTTGCGTTGCGAATCGCGGAATTGCCGGATAGCAGTTTGATCGCAACACGTATCGGCTCAATGCGCACCGTACTCTGCGCAAGCCCCACTTACTTCGCGAAATATGGCAAGCCGACGACGCCTGCAGATCTCGCCGCGCACGCATGCATTAGTTACGAGCAGATGTCGCACCGGCAAGTGTGGAATTTTAAATCCGGCAAATTAGAAATCGCAGCGCCGGTTCGCTCTCGGCTCGCGGTGAGCACCGCTGAAGCTGCGGTCGATGCCGCCATTGCAGGAATTGGAATCACGAGGGTAAATGCCTATCAGATGGCGAATGCATTGCGTGCCGGTGCGCTTGAAATTGTGCTCGCGGATTTCGAGCCAACACCTCGCCCGGTAAATCTTGTTCACACCGGGCAAGGAATTTTGCCGTTGAAGTTACGTGCATTTCTTGATTTCGCCGCGCCGCGTTTAAAAGTTCGCGTGGCGGACGCTGAGGTTTGATTTTAAAATTTTATATTTTAATGAAAAATAAAAGTACATTATTAATTTTTACACCCAGAATTATTTGCAATGCTATAAGCAATTTCGTAGCGATGCAAAAGCAATGCAATTTCCAAATCATCATCCGTGTTTAAGGGCGCATCTCCCAAGCTTGCGGTATTCAATACATCTTCCGAGTATGAAGACCATTTGCCATCTATTTCTGCATAAAGCTTTTTACAATTAAGGTCTGTGCTCAATGCAATTGCCTGGGTTGCGCGCTCGACGTTTTGGTTATACAAAGATTTAGCACCATCGTAACAAGCGTTCAGTCCGTCTGACGTAAGCTGATTACCCTCAGGCTTATGTTTCTGTGCAGCGCTAAAACATTTCACAAGATATTTTTCAACAGTCACTCTAACATCTTGAGGCTTTACCAATCCTTCTGACGATTGAGCATTCAAAGCAGTTAAACATAATAAAAACATCAGAGTGTAAGATTTCAACATCTAATCATGTCCCCAAAAAAATAAGCCCCTGTGCTCAACTTCTGCCTTTTGCAACACGGATTCTATGTGAATTAAATAATCAGCATGATCTGCTGGATGCTTTACCGATTTATTTAATTTACTCAGTTCTGCATGAAACTTAACAATCTCGTCATAACTTAAAACGAAATAAGTGTCTGCACAATATCCCCAAAATTCGCATTCAGAAGGCGCATGAAAAAACCATAAAGATCTCCCATTTTCAAACAAAGAAAAAAATGTTTTGAGTTCACCGTTTGAAACTTTATAAGCGTAGTGCAATGAATCTGCCCAATAATATTCCAACCGCTTGGGTGATTCCTCATTAACCTTCAACGTGTTTGATTCTGGCGTTGGATACGCCAGAGTATTTAAAACCATCTCTATCGACTTTAATTCCGCCGTCTTCTGTAGGCTTGGGCCAAAATATTCACGAGCAAAATTATTTTTAGCATCAACCTGCTGCTTCCATTTAGTAAACTCCTTTAAATCAAAAGAGTTTACATACCAACCATAACCAGATGCATGCGCATTAAAGGATATTAACGACGCCAAAACTATAGATAAAAAACTGAAAACCTTCATCTTCCCTATTCCCAATTAAATGGCAGCTTAAGCACTGCCCTCTATATGAAACTTTACCTGAATAGATTTCCCATCTATTGGCGCGGATGAATGTTGGTGAAATATTTTCCAATTACCATCGGCCTGACGCATATTAATTGAAACGCGATTGTTTAAATAGCGCAGCTCCTGTCCTTCTGCATCAATTGCTGCAAATCGTAGAATGGCATAGCCGACAACAATATCTCCAAATTGATGCGATTGAATTTCGCTTGCAGTCACTACCACTTTTTCCGAATTGAGCGACGCAAACCAATTCTCCGCCATTTCTCGCCATGGTTGCAAACCTTGCAAATACCAATCATTCCACATATCGAAAATTAGAATATCGTCACTATAGAGACTTAAATATCTATCGACATCTTTTTCGAAAATAGCAGCGCTATATGCAGATAATATTTCACTAAATGGATTTTTTGTTTGGCTCATAATTTCACCTTAACTTTTTATTTGTCACCAGACGGAGTTGCTGCAGAGTCCATCCCGACTGGGTCTATCCCGACCGGATCCATCCACATCGCGCCCCAAATATGACCGTCGGGATCTGCCATGTCGCGGCTATACATAAAGCCGAGATCCTGAACCGGATTGATGTCCGCTATTCCGCCATTTGCACCTGCCGCCGCATTCATAGCATCCACCGCTTCGCGATTATCGCAAGACACATTAAGCGCTACCTCGCTAGAAGTTGATGGCGGAATGGGCCGAGTTGTAAATGTGCGCCACTTTTCATGGGTGATCAACATAACCTTAATCGCCTCGCTCCACACCATGCAAGCAGCGGTAGCGTCGGTAAATTGCGGGTTGTTTGTAAAACCGAGCGCTTTATAGAAAGTTATAGATGCGTCAAGGTCGGCAACAGGCAAGCTGATGAAAATCATTTTAGGCATGGGGGTTTCTCCAATTGGTTAAGGGCGACAATAAGTACGCTGTCTTCAATTAGACGAATGAGGATTGGGGATTTCGACAGGTGGGGAAATATTTTTTTACTTGGCAAAGCATCGTTATAACAAATACGAGCGAGCGTTGAGCAACGGCTTTTTAATTGAGCTGAGAGTTATGACTAGTTGCACCCACTCTAGGCAACAATTTTCGAGCTTTCTGCCATTGCTATTTAAATTGGCTGATCAATAAGGTGCCGAAGCTACTGCCGATGAAATAATAAAGAAATTTAATTTCGTGAAAACTAAACCGATATTTTTATAGGATTTAATATCACCTGAAGAAAGCTGCCGACTCTCATAGATAACAAAGCTCCTAACGAAATTATTGCGCAGGAACCGCTTTCATGGCCTCCCAAAGCTTTTGTGTCATTGACGAACTCCTTATAAATTTCATCGTCGGCTTCAATTGTAACGTTATATTCGCTGAAAAAAACAGGGCATGCACCATGTGATGTAATTACCAAACGATGTATCACTGGACCATATATGGATTTCAATGTCGCAGTGAAGAAATACTCCCCTCCGCTCAGTTCGTTAAGATAGATAGATTCCATTAGTTCAGAATACTGCTTCCCAACAAACTTGATCTTAATGAAGTTATGTTCAAGGCCAAAGCCATTCAAGCTTGCGATGGCGCATTTTCTGGCGTCCTCTTCACTCGATATAAATTGTGAAAAATAACTGTAAGCGAAAAAACTCAGCACAATCAAAACGGGCAAAGTAGCTAATATTAATATTTTACTGCGCTTCTTTAACACCTAATTGTCCCTCACCATAAAAATAAATTCTGTCTAAAATCGGCCAAGAGCGGATATTGAAACTTTGCTGCATCGAATTACAAGTTCCTGCGAAACGGAAGAAGACTCATATACCTCCATTTGAAGAAACGAAACTTTCCCCTTATCCACAACCGAATCAAAACTCTTGAGCTGTTCCTTGAACAAGTAAAAGCTGTTAACGCATCTTTCACGTATATATGCTTTGATACCAAATTAAAAAATTCTTGGCGTCGCTTGATGGTGACCAAGTAAATAGAAAAACACGCGGTAACTTATGTAAGAGCTTCTATTCTAAAGCCTACCGATTGAGGTAGAAACTTACGATGCCAGCGGCTGTAAAAAAGGCGCCGATGGCGCCTTTTTTCGCAAACTACTCAGTGATTCGAACGGTATCCAAATAACACTGCGATACTGCTGACGAACTTCCCTGATGGGTAAACTGCCAACCGATTTTACTAACATGTTTCGCATCGAAACCGTTGTCGAAATCCTTCCCTATGTTGGCTGAAATGTTATACCACTCCCCTGACGTAAGTGACGCTGCGTTGTTCGATAATGTAGTGGCAGTCACACCGTTGATATCGGTCGCAATCATTTGATACGCGAAGCCCAGATATGTGCCTTTCCAGCAGTTTATTTGAAAGCTCGCATTTTTGGAGGTAATGTCTATTGCGCTTTCCAAACTCTTTTCAAATCGCAACGTGTCGTTGGATCCGCTCCACAGTAATGAAACAGCAGCTCCGAAAGAAGCAAAAACATTGGCCGTCGGGTTTCCTTGAACGTTAGTAAAGCTCCATTTTGAAATGCTATCGCCATTGAAGTCTTCTTTGAAAACAACTAAAGGACCGGCCGTCACCGGAGCTCCTTTGTATAATTGAACGTTATCGATTTGGAAATGCAGATTCGCTTGCGGTCCTTGAGGGACGAAAATCAAACTATAATTGACCTTTGAAATATCCAGCCCAGACGCAATCATTGAGCTCATCGGCAGCTCGATATGTACCCATGTATCCAATTGTTGAACAGTTACCACCATCTCATGTGCTGCACATGGCCATAAACAATCTGTCCGCAATGCAAATACAACGCCTCCCTTCTCATTATCGAAAGCAGAACCAAAGTTTAGTATTCGAATGTCGAATTGGATTGAGCCTGTTTGGAATTGGCTAAGGTCTTGTACTGACGCATTTTCGCCGGGATGACCAAACGAGACCTGACCTTTGCGAGCACTATCACTAAAGGTCACGTCGAGCACCTTGTTGTGTTCACTGTTAGAGTCAAGCACAGACCATTGTACTTGCTGCGTGCTGTCGGTTTCGGTGTACTCAGAATAAGTAGGAGAATATTGGGCACCTACTACGTGGCCATAAGGAGCATTCATGCATTCAGAAAAAATGACGGCCCCATTGTTATCACATGGATTTAAGCTTGAACTGCTGCTTGAGACTGAACTGGAGACGCTTTCGACCACACTGGACGTCGCGCTAGATACCGAACTATTAGCTACTTGAGAACTGGCTGGAGATGGAGTCGTTCCGCCATTGCCGCCCCCGCCGCCACATGAACTTAATAAACCCAAAAATCCAGCGAAGAACATAATTCTGTAATACATGTGTTGCTCCTATGACGTCCGTTTTACCGTGCCGTTAATATTGATTATATTTCTTCACTTCCGCTGTGCCGCTGTGTGAAGTGGCGTCATTTTAAACAGAATATAAAATTGATTCCATAGTTCGTTCTTAAGCTTGTATGCAAGAGTGGGAATATGCGCTGGTTTTTTGCATATAGGATTTAGGGAAATAATAAACGGCCAAAGCGGACATAAGCCTCAG
Organism: Gammaproteobacteria bacterium; assembly: GCA_004172865.1. Lineage (GTDB taxonomy): Bacteria > Pseudomonadota > Gammaproteobacteria > Pseudomonadales > Cellvibrionaceae > Cellvibrio. Next base: position 46,330 of record SEBV01000011.1, read on the forward strand.
TTCGTTTTCAGCTTCAACGCATCCACGAACAAACGAAACAATGGCGATACGTTCCGGCTCGGGTAATACATGTGATAACCGTCGTAGCTCATCGAACATTCATCAAGGACGCTGATCAGCGCTCCGCTGCTTAACTCGTTTTCTGCCATTGCTGAAGGTATCCAGGCTAACCCCAATCCTTCCACTGCCCCTTTTACGAGTAAGTGCGCGTGATTAACAATCATGGAGGATTGAGGCCGATAGTTGATCACGTTTTGGTGATTGGTTTTGTCGTTGTTTTGAAATTCCCAACCCATGATATTTTCATGCCTTGGTAAACGCAGGGTTATACACCGGTGGTTATTTAAGTCTTTTAATGTTGTAGGTATTCCGTGAATAGCGAGGTAATCCGGTGAAGCAACTACAGCCATTTGTACATCGGGTGTGACGCGCACTGCGATCATATCTTTATCAACATCGCTGCCCAAGCGAATGCCTATATCGAAACGATCCTTCACGATGTCAGTCAGCGCGTAGTCGGTAGTAATCTCCAACACAATATCCGGATAGTCCTTTGCAAACTTGGCAAGCTTGTCCCACAAAAGCACATTGACCACGTGTTCAGAGCTGTTGATTCTCAAGGTCCCGCGAGGGGAATCCCGGAACTCGTTTAACTTCCCCAGCTTCCGCTCAATGCCCGCAATCAGAGGCTCAATATCCTCCAGCAATCGTTCGCCTGCTTGGGTCGGTGAAACACTGCGGGTTGTGCGATTCAGTAGCTTTACCCCAATCCGATCTTCAAGCGTTTTGATCGTATAACTTAATGCTGATTGGGAAATGCCCAACTGGCCCGCTGCTTTGGTAAAACTACCGACCTGCGCGACCACAATATACGCGCGCAGATCATTCAGATTTTCCGGCATTCTACTTTCCTCAGACTCAACTAACGCTACATTGATTATGCGATTTAGGTGACAAATGTTGCCGTACAACTCATTAAAACACCACAAATAACTGTGATTAATCAAAATTTCATATAAATCTATGCAAAATCTAGCACCTAATCAACGTGTGATGGTCCAGTTATAGTGTGATCACACATCCATTAATGATGAGGGACAGCGATATGAAAACAATCACGTTGAACAATGGCGTTGATATACCCGTACTAGGGTTTGGCGTATTTCAGGTCACCGATCCTGCCGAATGTGAGCGCGCTGTTGTCGATGCCATTGAGGTCGGTTATCGCCATATAGATACGGCAGCTTCCTACCAAAATGAAACCCAGGTAGGGAATGCCATCCGTGCGAGTGGCATCGCGCGTAATGATTTATTCGTTACCACCAAGTTGTGGCTTCAGGATGCAAATTACGAAGGTGCCAAAGCCCAGTTCGAGCGCTCGTTAAATCGACTCCAACTTGATCACGTCGATTTATATCTGATTCACCAACCCTACGGTGACATTCACGGTGCCTGGCGTGCAATGGAAGAATTGCTTTCAGCAGGCAAAGTTCGCGCTATTGGTGTAAGCAATTTTTCTCCAGATCGCCTTGCAGATTTGGTGGCTTTTAATCGCGTTAAACCCGCCGTCAACCAAGTCGAAGTAAATCCCTTTAATCAGCAGCTTCATGCTGTGCCCTGGATGAAAGCTAAAGATATTCAACCAGAGGCATGGGCGCCCTTCGCCGAAGGGCGTAATAATTTATTTACTAACCCCGTGCTCACCGACATTGGTAAGCAATACGGTAAATCTGTAGGCCAAGTCGTTTTGCGCTGGCTTGTCCAACGCGGTGTTGTCGCGCTTGCTAAATCCGTGCGCAAAGAACGTATGCAAGAAAATATTGCAGTTCTGGATTTTGAATTATCCGATGCTGATATCAATAAAATTACCGCGCTCGATACAGCCACAAGTTCGTTCTTTTCGCATCGTGATCCGGCGATGGTTGAATGGCTGACTGGAAGAAAATTGGACGTGTAATTTAATTCATCTTCAAGCTGTTTCGATCAATTAAATCCAAATCAGGTACTGTCTATGCAAATGAATTTTTTAAAGCCTTTGTTAATGGCAGCTGCCATTTGCGTAAATTCTTTGGCAGCTGCTGACGATAAAGCCGCAACAAATCCATTTGGCTTGGTTTACAAAGGCGCGATAACGCAAAACCAACATGGAAAAATAACTATCCATCCCGTCAGTTACAAACTCAACGGATTGGATATTGCGGCCAATGTTTATACACCTGCAAATTTTGATTCAGCGAAAAAATATCCTACGGTAGTTGTTGCTCATCCAAATGGTGGCGTCAAAGAACAGGTTGCCGGTTTGTATGCACAACGCTTAGCGGAGCTAGGTTACATCACCATCACTGCTGATGCCGCCTATCAAGGTGCAAGTGGTGGCTTACCGCGCAATGTGGATAAGCCCACACATCGTATTGAAGATATTCATGGTATGGCTGATTTTATTACGCAATATTCTGGCGTTGATACCAGTCGTTTAGGGCTACTCGGAATCTGTGGCGGTGGCGGCTATTCGTTAAAAGCGGCGCAAACGGATAAGCGCTTTAAATCCATCGCAACACTCAGCATGTTTGATTCAGGTTTGGTGAGACGCAATGGCTATCAAGATTCACAACTAGAAACCATTCATCAACGTTTAAAACTTGCATCCGATGCGCGCGCTCAAGAAGCGGCGGGCGGTGAAATTATGTACTCGGGCGATGCAAAGTTAACGGATGAACAAATTTCAAAATTGCCATTCGATTTATATCGTCAGGGTTTTGAATATTACGGAAAAACTCATGCACACCCAAACTCAACATTTAGATACACCACGAGCAGCCTACTCGATCTAATGCGTTTTGATGCCGCTAGCAACATGGATTTAATTGAACAGCCGTTATTAATGATTGCCGGTAGCAACGCTGACTCGCTGTACATGACGGAGAACGCATTCAAAGGCGCTACTGCTACAAAGGAAAAAGAATTATTCAAAATTGAAGGGGCAACACATATCGAAACCTATTGGGTACCGAAGTATGTTGATCAAGCGGTGAAAAAACTTTTTCAGTTTTATGGAAAAAATCTTTAAGCCAATCTCGTTCTTCAGTACAACTAACGCAAGGAAATAAATGTGAAAAAACAAATTTGTGCAGCCTTAGCCTTAGCGTTATTTTCGGATGCAGTAGTCGCCGAAGAAAAGCCGACCCAAAAAATCACAACAGTTGATCAACATATTGTGCAACAAGCTCCTGCGAATAATTTTTCGGGAGCTGCCCACTTTTCACCATTACCAGTAATGCCCGCATCGGGAAATATCGCCCCTGCAAGAGTAACTTTTTCTCCTAATACAATTACAAACTGGCATGTCCATCCAAACGGTCAATATTTAATTGTCACTGAAGGTGAAGGTCGCACCCAGGAATGGGGAAAGCCGATTCAAATTATTCAAAAAGGCGATGTGGTGTGGTGTCCGCCTGGAGTGAAGCATTGGCATGGAGCGAGTGCTACCAGTGGAATGACTCACATTGCGCTGTCAGCCGTTGCTACCGATGAACAAAAAGTTACCTGGTTGGAAAAAGTCGAGCTACCGCAAGACGCTAAAATTAAACCAGAAGAGAAAACGCAAAAAAATTCCGTAACAGCAATTTCCCTCACACAAAAGCAATTGAGTTTAATCCCCATCGCGGCCTTTACCGCTACAGGTGACATTGACCGCCTTAAACCTGCGCTCATTAAAGGATTGGAAAGTGATCTATCGGTGAATGAAATTAAAGAAGCCTTTGCGCATCTTTATGCCTATGCAGGATTTCCACGTAGCCTAAATGGCATGTTGGCTTTCAAAAGCTTGCTTGAGCAGCGGCAGCAACAAGGCATTCAGGATACACAGGGGACGACACCAACTCGTTTGGCAAGTGATACAAATTTTTATGAGTTGGGAAATAAAACAATAGCCCACCTCAATAAAATTCCGTTAGAGCAAAGCTCCTTACCCTTATTTGATAATTTTTCGCCAACAATTGATTACGCGTTAAAAGCCCATTTATTTGGCTACCTATTTAGTCGGGATAACCTGGGCTATCTGGAGCGCGAGCTAATTGTGGTAAGCACGCTCTCAGCCTTGGGTAATGTCGATGCGCAACTCAATTCACATTTACGCATTACAAAAAATCTAGGCGTAAACCCAAGCCAAATGCAAAAAATCATTTCTACGCTAGAGCATCACGTTAGTCAGGATGTTGCCCGTACTGTGCAACGCGTTTTAGAAAAATCGCAATAAAACCAATGAGGCAAGCATCATGAGCAACAATCCAAATGATCGTGACGATAATCCTGCGATGCACGAGCGTCGGAAATTTCTGTTAACGGGAGCGGGAGTCGCGGCAGCATCACTGCTGCCTGAAATCGCCATGGCCGCGCAATCCAAAGACAACAAAAATTCTGCTAAAAATGGTCAGCAAAAGCCTTCAAGTCTTGAAAAAAGAATGTTGGGCAAACTTGAAGTTTCCAGCATTGGACTCGGTGTGCAAAACATGAGTCGTAAGTACGATACGAGCGTGCCTTATCGCCCCGAGATGCTTGCAGTGATAAGAAGTGCCTTTGATCACGGCGTTACTTTTTTTGATGCGGCAGAAGCGTATGGCCCCCATGAAGTTGAACGCATTCTCGGTGAAGGCGTTGCTCCCTTTCGAGATAAAGCAGTCATCACTTCAAAATTTGGCTGGAATATTGACCTTAAGACAGGCGAGCGTCTGCCGGGTCTTAACAGTCGTCCCGAGCATATTAAACTTGCGATAGAAGGTATGCTCAAACGCCTTAAAACAGATCGTATCGACTTGCTTTACCAGCATCGTGTTGATCCCCAAGTACCGATAGAAGATGTAGCAGGCGCAGTCAAAAGTCTTATGGATCAGGGTAAGGTTTTGCACTGGGGTTTGTGCGAAATGGGGCTTGGAACTTTGAGGCGCGCACATGCAGAGCTACCCGTGTCAGCCGTTCAGAATGAGTATTCGATGTTATGGCGCGGGCCGGAGAAAGAAGTAATCCCAACGTGTGAAGAACTCGGTATCGGCTTCGTTCCCTGGAGCCCACTTGGAGTTCAATTTTTAACAGGTTGGATAGACGCAAACACCCGATTCGCACCCGGTGATATTCGCGGCGCAGAGACACGTTTTGCACCCGAAAACTTGCCGCAAAATCTCACACTTGTGACGCTTCTCAAGCAATGGGCTGAACACAAGAACGCTGCACCTGCACAAATTGCGTTAGCCTGGTTGATGGCTAAAAAACCGTGGATCGTTCCTATACCCGGGACAACACACCTGCAACATATGTTACAGAATGTAGGCGCTACGGATATTCGTTTTACCGCTTCAGAATTAGATGAACTGAATGCTTCTATCGCCAACATCGACATTAGAGGAAAGCGGTTACCGGACGTGGTGCAGGCATTCTCTGACGTCGAAGCTCCAATGAAATAATACCAATATGCAAACAAAAATTACCTTAAGCGATTCGTTGTAATGCATAAAATATTCGCACAAATCGAAGGATATAATCATGACAAGATTTATATATTCAATGGTTAGAAAAAGCGTTTTGTTATTGAGTGTCACAGCCTTGCTTTCTTCCTGTGCTGTCGATGGCACCAAGTCAACACTAACAATCGCCGAACAGGGTAATTTCTCTGCGGGTGGGAGTATTGTAAAAAATACTGGCGTTTTTGACGGTAGAAAAATTACCAGTCCTGAAGGACAAACTCTTCACGGCGATCACGCGTCTGTTATTTATCAAATTCCCGATAAAGCTCGTCCTTATCCATTAGTGTTTTTACACGGTGCAGGGCAATCAGCAAGCACCTGGGGAACAACGCCTGATGGACGCGAAGGATTTCAAAATTATTTTCTTCGCAAAGATTTCTCCGTGTATTTGGTTGATCAACCCCGCAGAGGTCGTGCAGGCCAATCGACCGTTCCTGCACAATTAACGGCAACGCCACAAGATCAAATGTGGTTCAACATGTTTCGTATAGGGCAATACCCTAATTATTTTGAGAATGTGCAATTTTCAAAAAATGCTGAATCGCTCAATCAATATTTTCGCCAAATGACACCGAACACCGGACCCTATGATGAACAACTCATTAGCGATTCGATGGTTGAAGCGTTAAAGCACTCTGGCCCATCAATATTAATTACGCACTCGCAAGGTGGCGGGCCCGGTTGGTGGACTGCAATTAAAACCGAACAAGTGAAAGCGATAGTGGCTTACGAACCTGGAAGCGGTTTTGTGTTTCCAGACAATGAACTTCCTGAAGACATGCCGAGCCTGACTGGCACTTTGAAAGCAACACCAGTAAAAGCTGAAGAATTTAACAAGTTAACCAAAATTCCTATTGTTATTTATTACGGCGATAACATTCCCACTGAAGCCAGTAGTAATCCCGGTCAAGATAATTGGCGAGTGCGTTTAAAAATGGCGCGACTTTGGGCAGATAAAATAAATCAGCATGGTGGCAAAGCAAGTGTGGTTCACCTACCTGAAATTGGCATTTATGGGAATACACACTTTCCATTTTCTGATTTGAACAACATACAAATTGCAGAACTTATGAAAAAGTTTTTAGAAGAAAATAAGCTGAACTAAGACGCGCACAACCGACTAAATTTTTAGTGATGTATGACAATCAATAAACGGAGAATTCCAGTCATGAGAAATGCGAACTTCATTATCGGCCTTACATTAGTATTATCTGCTCAGGTCTTTGGACAAGACGGAGTACTCTTTCCTAAAGGTGAAAAAGCACCGAATGCGCATCACACCGGGACGGTATGGTTGAGTGAGTTAAGTGAAGCTGACACCAATTTTAATTACAACGTTACGTACGCAACATTTGAGCCTGGTGCCAAATTAAATTGGCATACCCATCCCGGTGGTCAAATCTTGATGATTACGGAAGGTGCGGGTTACTACCAAGAACGTGGCAAACCAGTGAAAATTTTGCATAAAGGCGACGTGGTTAAATGCCTTCCCAATGTTGAGCATTGGCATGCATCTACCCCCAAAAGCAGCTTTTCCTATATTGCTACAACAACGAATCATCCCAAAGGAAGGACACTTTGGTTAGACGCAGTAACGGAAAAGGAATACTTAAACCTTGAATAGGCGCGTTTAAGAAAAGAATGTTTCTCGATCTCTTACCAACAGTAAAAAGATTTTAAAACCAGGAAAACACATATGAAATATTCATCGCTCTTCAGCTCACTTAGGATGTTGACCTTCGTTTTCTGCCTTCTATTGATCACAGCCCAGTCAGTGATGGCATCAACTACAGATACGAGCAAAGAAGCGCCCGTTACGAGTAAAGAACAGGAAATTATTGATCTCTCAAAAACCAAATGGCAATGGATGTCAGAGCGTAATGTGGATGCTCTTTCAGAACTTTTTCATGATAAAGCTGTGTTTGTTCACATGGGAGGAACAATGTCTCGGCAACAAGAGCTTGATGTTATTAAAAGCGGAGGAATTCACTACAAGAAAGCTGACATCCATGAAGTCTCAGTAAATATCATTGGCACAACAGCAATCTGTCTTAACAAGATTACGCTACTAGCAGTTGTTGGTGGAAATGAAGTTACCAATCCTTTCGTCGTCACTGAAGTGTATGTAAAAGAAAAAAATAAATGGAAGGTCGCATCGCTATCATTTACAAAACTACTTACTCCATAGGAATGACTTACGAAATTAAAGCCTAACTTGGTCTCGGCAATAGACTTGATTTAGCGGATTGGAAAATTAGCGGAGTTATTTGATAAAAATTAATGTGGCTTCTCAGCCGCCTCTTGTTTGAAGATAAATATTAAAAAAACTATCAGCATCAACAACACAGCTGAAGCTGAATAACGGCTCAATTCTAGCCCGCCTTTAGCAATAGGTTTATCTAAAAGATCACCGATTACAGCACCTAAAGGTCTTGTGAGTATGAATGCCGCCCAGAACAATAAAGTGTGCGATATTCTTGATTGGTAGTAGGCGATAGCAATACAAACAAGTGCAACACTAAAAATAATTGCGCTATATAAATAACCAACGCCATCGGTGTCGGCAATCCAATCTCCCAGGGCAGTTCCTAGTGTTTGTGAAAACATTATTGTTATCCAATAAAAGGCTTCTGCTTTAGGTGTGGATATTGTTGCGATTGCTACTGATCCTAATGAGTAATACCAGGAAAATAATGAGGCAAGAAGTAGTGCTAGTAGCAAGACCGACCCGCCCGCGTAACCAATTCCTAGCGACCGATCTGTAAAATCGGCGAGCGTGGTGCCTACTGTGGTGGTGGCAATAATTGTTGTCCAATATAAAACTGGATTAAATTGTTTTGCTTTTATCTGAACGGATACAGCAAGCGCAAATATTAAAAAAAATATAACTGTGCTCACCAAATAGCCTAGCTCTACGGACATAGAAAGAGCATCGCCACCGGTTTCTCCTAGAGTTGTCGCAAGAATTTTAATCATCCAGAAAACAGCTGTAACTGCAGGAACTTTCAATGGACTTTCTTTTTCTTGCATACTCATTGCAAAACTCTAATTTTTATCACGCATTGAAAACCGGTAGCTTCAGAACTATGAATGCATACTAGGATAGAAAACTTAGGTTAGGCTTAGAGTTAAATAATATGATTTGAAAACGTCACTACATTAAAAATATAAAAAGTAATCCAGTGAATTTTTAGATGGAGACTTATTGAAGATTGGTGTCGCAGATGGTTTTGCAGGTAATAGAATTCTTTTTTTGTTGTCTCACAATTTCATGGCTTTTTGGAAACCGAAAACGATTATATTCCCACTGATATTGAGCGGGTGCCAAGCGCACGCATTGTTCGACACTTGCATTTAATCCGGTTATGGATTTGATAATGTCTTCGTTATTAATTAAATCATCTGCAGGTAAAATAATAATGTTAAAACCACCTGTAACTCGTTTTGCAAAAATACTAATAGCGGGGCTTCGAGTTCTACTAATGAGTGAATGAACGAGACTTATTGTGAGAGTTTCATGATTGAAGAATGGCGCGAACTCGGCTCCGGCATCTTTTTTAGGAAGCTGGTCTGGGAGAATTCCAACTATGTTGTTTTGTTGTAACGCCTTTAACAACATGCACATCCCCTTACGGCTAGTAGGCGCCATATTGATGTTGCATTTGCTTCGGCCATCCAAAATAAGTTTGTCCAGCGCGGGAATTGGAACCGGTTGATACATGGCTGTGAGGGGCGCAATGCTAGCGAGAAATGGAGCGACGACTTCCCAATTACCAAGATGCGGTGCTAATGCAATTAAGCCGCGTCCTTTCGCAAGCTCAGTGCGTAAAATAGCCTCGCCTTCCACGGAAACAATCCTGGACTGCAACCATTCCCAGGAATTACGCCAGATAATCGCGACTTCAGCCGCTGTTTTAGCGGTTTCGATTAAGCTCTCGCGAGTTAACATTTGCACTTCGTGAGTTGATAAATGTGGAAAGCAGGCTCGAATATTTTTTCTTGTTATGCGGTAGCTTCGCCCTTTTAGGATAAACGCGCAGCATCCAACCAATACACCAAGCATGCGCGCGGTAGATAAAGGCAAACGTGAGAGGCATTTGAATACAGTAGGAATAACCCAGTTTTTCATGGGTATAGTTTTCATAAAATTTCAGGGCACCACGAGTAGTAAAGCGTTGATCGGGACTTTGGCTATACCATACCCAAGAACACTTAGATGAGGCTTAGCGACTATGGAGTTATAGATCGCGGAAGAAAAATTGATGGCCTGAGGTTTAATCATTACCAGTGGATCAGAACGAAGATCAACTAAAGATTTTTAAGACTTTCGATGCCAAGCAGTCCTAATCAATAAACCGCAGTATGCGAAACCTTGTCGAAATAACTTACACCAATGAAAATATATTTTACTCAAAACAAATCAACACCTTGATTTAGCACTCATTAAAAAATTTGGCTCACAATCTGCTTTGCCTCAGCTTCTTTAAGGAAATAAAAACGAGGTGACATTATGCGACAACTTCTTTCTCTTTTACTCTTGCCTACCCTCTTCATTGCGATCAATGCCAATGCGCTTTTAATCACTGATACCTATGTTTACGAACAAAAAATCCCCCAGAATTCGTGGGCAGGACATGTATTTGAACTTATTCCTGCGGGTTATTCGCCGGAGACAGATTCGATAACGCATATCAAGTTAACTTACGATTTCACTGAAATCTGGTCGCCAGATAATCAGGGCGATGAATATCAGTATGACGATGGGAGTTATCCTGAGAACCCCGATGAAAATTCACCGCAATATCAGGATGAATTTGTTATTTTTAGTTCATGGATGTTTATTTGGCGGGAAGTTTACGGAGATATAGACACAGGTTTGACCGTATTTGAAAAAGATTGGACACGCAATAATAGTTGCCAGTTTGCAACAGCCGCCGTTCCTGGCGATGATGACACCGAATATTGTGTCTACAATCTCGATTTAGCAGGAACTCTAAATGCTTACGTTTATTCAGCTAGCGCTAATTTGTGGTTACATTCCATAAAACTGGAAGTTGAAGTCGACCGCGTGGAAGTACCTGAACCCAATCCCATTTTGCTTTTAGGTATTGGCTTATTTGCAATTGGTTTTTTGCGCAGCCGCAAACGCGTGTAAAAAACTGAATTCTTTTAAGATATTTATGTTAACGAGAGAGACAATTTTTTTCGTTAACATAAATTTTTCATTACATAAGCCATTGGCATTAATGTAATGAAAACTTCGATTTAACTCATCTAGCCGCGCCGCACGTTAATCAAAATTAAATTTCCAACCTAACTCGTAAACTCTCGTTGATTCCAAATCAAACGGGAGTTTTCCGTGGGAGTAACTTACGAAAATCCCATTGGCTGAACTTATTGATAAAGTTGCGTAGCTTAGCGTATCTATTCCCGCTGATTTTATGGCGGCGGAGGGGGATAATTCTTTCCAATATCGGTAGTCAATATTCGCAAATATTTCTTGTTGTTTGATAAAGCCTATTGGCGTTCGGAAATAAATTTCGGCTTTGGCGCGGTCAAATTTATCTTTTTCGCCGAGTGATTCGCGAACGGAATTTGTTATGGGGTCGACTTGATCCAAGCCAATTACAAATGTTGGGAAGGTTGAGCCTAGTGGTTTGAAATCTGTGTTATTACCGTAACCCGTGAGCATTCTTACAAGTGCGAAGGGGTAATCAACAATATTCCAGTTCGCGAGCGCGGATTTTTTGTTATAGGATTTTGCATCCAGCGCTACATTAAATCCGTAGGTCCATTGGCGTTCGGTAAATCGTTGGTTGGATTCAAGCCCTGCATTTAGATCGTAGTGAATATAGGTTTGTGTGGAGAAAAAATGGCTGATGATATCTTTCGTTTTTTTTCGATTCGCTTCCAGCGCTGCGCCTTCTAAATCTACTGCTTGATCATCGAGATCATTCAATTGTTGGAATGTGGAATCAGTAGCGACTTTGGATACGCCACCGTAATCCCTAAAACCGGCGATTGAAAATCTGGTATCGAGAAAATCCTCGGGATTTATCGCACTATCAAACGCAACGTTTCCTTTTGCAGAAAAATTCCAGGCCATGCCGGTAGTGACGTGTTGATCGGGATTGTATGAATAAGCGGTGAGCGGATTGGTTTTATTGTAGTTGTATGAAAAGCCGAAACCATTTTCATCGGTTTTGGATTCGAAGGTTTTAATTTTAAAATCTATATCTTTTAAAAATGCGAGACCGTTTGAGCGTTCGATAATCAGGTTTAAAGCTTTGTTGATGTAATCCGGTTCTTTATTTTCTATACCGTAATAGAGCTGGCAGAAGCCAACCAGTTTTTGTACGTCATCTTTATCGACACTGAATATATGTAAATCGTAATCTTCTTCGGGCTTAACATCCTTGCATTTATCTATGACATCTGCCACTGAGGCAAGTAACACACTTGAATAGATGGAAATAAAAACGCCTAGAAATATTTTAAATAATTTCATGTCATTCTCCTTCCTTGAAAAATAAATATTTGCTGTCTGCTTCGTCGGCTAGATCAGCCACAGTTTTTTCTTTATCTTTTAAAATAAGTTCCAGTGCGGTGACTGCGGCTAATTGATCGACGTCTGCTTCATAAGTAGCGCCGCGAATCAGCCTGAATATTTTGTCCAATTGTAGTGCGAGGGATTGTGCGCGCACATCGAGAACAGCTTGCGTACCATCAATGGGGAAAAATCGTAAATCGCCGATCTTGATAATGCCGGTAGTTTTAAAGGTTTGGCTCTCGCTAATTTGATCCAGCGCCATTAAAGTTGACCAAACAGTTTTACAGGCTCTGTTGTTGGATGACCATGCCATTTCTATCGCCCTATTCAGTGATGTAATAAAAATGAATCGCTAAAAAATATAAATTTTAAAACGCTCGCGTTAAATATTTATTTAACTTTTTTACTTTAATGGCACGGCTTGAGTATTGTGGAAGTGATTACCTTTTTATTTACAGCAGTGACTACTATTTACAGCGGTAGCCTCTTTTTTTAGATAAGCGGTTATACCTTGAAGCCCTTCCCCACCACATAAACCTCGCGTGAACGCGGGCGCGATGCATCGGGTTTGCGGATTACCACTTTTTCGAAACTGGTGCGCACTTCTCTCACATACTCATCAAAGCCTTCGCCTTGAAAAACCTTGGCCACAAAATCGCCCTTAGGTTTGAGCACGTTGCGTGCCATATCCAGCGCTAGCTCTACCAAATACATGGAAGCTGCTTGATCTGCGACGGCAACACCGCTGATGTTGGGCGACATATCGGAAATAACCACATCGGCCTGACTGCCGCCGAGCAGATCCATAATTTGGTTAAATACCGATTCTTCAGTGAAATCGCCCTGAATAAAATCCACATTTTCGAGGGAATCCATCGGCAAAATATCCGACGCTACTACCCGCCCTTTCACCCCCACCATACGCCCCGCAATTTGCGACCAACTGCCCGGCGCCGAACCTAGATCCACCACCAGATTACCGGCGCGAATCAGCTTATCTTTTTCGTTCAGCTCGATAAGTTTGTAAGCCGCGCGAGCGCGATAACCGTCCACCTGCGCGCGCTTTACATAGGGATCGTTGACATGTTCTTCGAGCCAACGGTTACTGGTTTTTGATCGAGCCATAAATCTTCCAATTACAATAGCTTAACGCTGACTTGTAACGTGTCGTCTGCAGCGGGTGCTACATCTGGCACTTTATTAAGAGCAGCTAAAAATGCGGTTTGGTCGCCTGCGGCAGCGCGCTTATTTAAATATTCTTCAGTTAAATAGGCAGCCATTTTTTCAGCGATAGCCGAAGCCGCAAACTGATTAAAGGAAATACCATCTTTCTTGGCCAAAGCTTTCACTTGCTCATGCAGGGAATCAGGTAAACGTAAACTTAAAGTACTCATAGTAAACCTCGCTCGATTAAAAACTCTTTTGGCGTTAACACCTTAATACCAAAGGATTCTTCTACACCTTGAAAATCGCGCAAATTAAAAGTCACTAAATACTGGCATTGCGCGGCAAATGCAGCCTCTAACACCAAATCATCCTTAGGATCTTTTAAGAAAGGACGCCATAAAAAGAATATCTGGTGAATGCTGGCACGACTTAACAGGTAATCCAAAATAGCATCAATATTGGCTTCATTAAGATGCGGAAGTAACCCCAAGCGCTTCATTACGGACTCATATTCTACAAAGAGCGGTACCGACAAGCAGGGAAGATAATTTTCACCCTGTAATGCCTCCAACAACTTGAATGACGCCCCACTACGCGACTTTAAGGCCGCTACCAGAACATTGGTATCTAAAACGATTTTTGGCTTCATGGAGAAATGTCTAAATCTGATATTGGTATTATAGGTGATACCATTTTTTACTCAATCAATATTTATCCGAATATAAAAGCGCAATAAAAAAAGGCGAACCCTTGAGGATTCGCCCTTTTATTTATCACTAACAATAACTTTTAGGGTATTGCTATACCGCGTTACGACGACGAATAACCAGCGCGCCGAGCGCTAATAACAGCAAACCTAAACTGCTTGGCTCAGGCACAGTGACTGATTTTTCGTTGACGGTGATGTCAGCTAAAAAGTTATCGCTGCTGAAGCTGCCAAACCATGAGTTAGCTAGAATAAAGTCGTCGATTTTTATCGAGCTAATGCCAGCATGATCGGCGCTGAACAATAAAGTGAATAACTTGAATTCGCTCGCTTGTGCAGACAAGTCCGCCAGTAGCGATAGACCTGACAGGTTCACACTATTGCTGGATATTGGGCTGGCATCCAAACCATAGAACAGCGAATCGTCTAAATCGCTGCTAAAGGTTGTGCCTTGGTAGCCTGTTACGGCGCCGTTGAATGACAGGTTAAAATCAAAACCGGCTAGATCAAGACCGCCGAGATCATCGCTGCCGTCCAGGCCAGATACCCATAAATCCAGCGCGATGCTATCGCCCACGGTATAGTCGTGAGCAACATTGGCACCGGCATTTCCGAAAGATAAAACCGGCGCAGCCAAGGCTGAACCTGCACATAAACACAAAGCACTGGCAGCCATCATTTTCTTAAACACATTCATTTTCAAACTCCTGTTTTTTTTAATCGTTAATTAACGGGCACATGCTGCTTTGGTACATTTGAGTACGCAGGCACGGGAATCCAACACATTGATCACGCCGTCCTTAACAACATCGTAAGGGTCGTTGTTGCCAATGGCCGGTGTATTTTTGCGAGCGAGGATTAAATCAATATCGGTAAGATCAACGGTTTTACTGCCGTTGAAATCACACTGCAAAGGCGCTGCGGATGAACTTGAAGAGCTGGTCGCGCCGATACTAAAAGTTTGCCAGGGCGAATCAAACGCGCCGCCAACCAATGGGCCTACGGTGAAGAAATACTTCACGGTTGCGCCCGCTGGAATTCCTGTCAGCGTGTAGACGTTGGTGTTGTCGCCGTTATGCGTCATGCGGATATTTTGTTGACCTTCATTATTGATGATGTAGTGAATATCCACCCATTGCGCATTGTTCGCGTAGAAATTCACGCTGGTGTTGGACAATACGGTATAGCCGTCAGCGCTTGATGCAGAGGATGCCGTTGAACTTGCAGCGCTGCCCGCAACCGAAGAACTGCTGGTGCTCGCTACTGAACTGCTCGCGGTAGTTGTTCCCTTGATGATACGGAACCAGTTAAGACTCCAACCGCCCTGCTGCGCAAAAATGCCAAGGTTAAATGAGCCGGCTGGAAGCGTAACGGTTTGCGTCAAGGTGACCCAATTTTGGTTGCCGCCAGTCGCGGGGATATCCAGGTTGCCAAGGATAATGGAGCCGCCATTCAAATCTGCAGAAAGCTGTGAAGCTACTGGGCTCGCTACGCGATATTCAATGGTGTAAGTACCTGCAGTTGGAACGGTCAGGCCGGTGTAGGCAATCCAGTTACCGGCGCCGACGTTATCCACACTTTTACCGCCGCCTACATCTTGCGCATCAATCACTTGCACGCCGGAGGTCGCAATAAAGCTTTCCGCCTGCGCAAACCATTCAAAGCTGGTGTTGGTTGCGCTGGATGAGGAACTGCTCGCTTTCGATGACACTGAACTCGACGCCACCACAACACTACTTGAAGAACGGCTGCTTGCTACAGACGAACTCGCAACCGACGCACTGCTCGCCTTAGAGGATGAGTTGCTTGAAACCACAGTGCCAGTAGATGAAGTCGATGAAGACGAACCCGTTGAAGCGCAAGCTGCATCGGTACCGCAATCCCACACAATGTCATCAATCGCTATAGGGAAGTTGGCTGTTGGTTGTGGATCAAGGCTGGCAATCATGAACAATTGCGACATGGACTGCAGGGCGTTAATGCCACGAATTGCCGAAATTGGGATGGTCGCCTGCGCCCAATCGCCATTGCGTACCAAGCCATAAGTAGTAGCGTTAGCAGGAAAATTGATCCAGCTTTCATTAGTATAGGTATCTGCAATACCAATTTTGAAACCTACGTTCGCCGGGATTTTAATTCTGAACTTCAGCGTACCATTACCAAAATTACTCATATCGCGTACTTGGCGAGAGGCGATACCCGCACCAAACCACTGCGGCGCGGTGTAATTCCAGGCGATTACATTGCTGCCTTCATAAGGTGTTGCGGTGCCGGGCGCGACTGAAGTTTGATTCCAAACCCACAAGTCTGCGCTGCCACCCAATTCTTGTTTATCGGTGGTGTTGGCATCGCTGAATACACCAAAGGTGCCGGTTTGTTTTGGCGTTTGGTTGCCGAGCTTCACTTCACCCAAGCCATTCAATTGATAGACGCGAACATAGTCGATATACATTTTGCTTGGCAAAGGCGCGGTTACCTGGCTTTCGCTCGCAGCATCGGTAAAGTTACCGCCCACGGCCAAGTTGAATAAGAAGTAGAAGGGAGCCTGAAATTCTGATGACTCGCCACCCACCGGAATCGGCGCGGCATACATATCGTGCTCAACGCCGTTATCGACTACCGTGAAACGGATTTGCGAATCCGTCCAATACATACGGTAAGTGACGAAGCGATTAGTTAGCGGCGTGCTCGCTACATAAGAGTTTTTAGTTTGCCATGCGGTAGATGCAGCGCAGCTTTCATTGCCGGGAACACAAGCCGCTGCCGCGTAGAAAATCGCGTTGGAGGCGGTGTAACTATTAATGTCAGAACCAAGCGGAATCATGGATGAAAGCTTATGGCCCATCTCCATAATATCCAGCTCGCCTTTTGCTGGCCAAGTGGCGAGCGTGGTGCCGAGCATCCAACCCGCAGGCCATAAACCTGTGCCGACTTGCGGCGTACTCAACCGGAATTCGATCAAACCGTATTTAACTTGTAGCTTGCCTTCGGTGGTGATTTTGCCCGAGGTAAACGGCTTGCCGCCGTAACCTTCTCTACGCGCCTGAATCGCCAGAGCTTTGGTACCCAGCTCAAACGGAACATCATCAATGCTCAGGTTGCCGGGGCGATAGTATTCCAGCTCCTGATTGCCCCAACCGCACAAGCCAATGCTGCAGCCATCGCTATCGATGCTGTTCCACACATTGCTGTCCAGGTTATTGAAGTTTTCTTCGTATAGCAGTGGGCCAATCACTGGGTTTAATACATCGGCCATCACAGGCGCGCCTGCACATGCCATAAGACTTGCCAAAATCGCCAATTTTGCTGTGGCGACCTGCTTCGCTTTAGTAAAGTTATTCATCGTCTACACCCTTGTAGTTTGATTTTTATTGATGAGTAGTCATGGTTTGAGTAACGGGTAGAAATAGAAAGGCCGCAAGCAATCCACATTCTCGTGATTTATTCCCCTGATTTATTGTTAGGGGGAAATTTCACTAACGCTGAGTTAGAAATAGGCTGGTGCGGGAGTCGCAGATTCTCATTACTGGCGAGCAGATTCGTCCCAGCTTTACTGCCATTTAAAACATGGGATGGGTCAGGTTTGTGCCAATAAGGTGGCACAGGCGGCTTGGCACTTGACTCATCAATGCCTTTCGCCTTAATTCTGTCACCAAGGCTTTTGAATCGACTGCCATCCTAAAAGCAAGCGGTGACGCCCACAGCCAACTCACGTAGAATTGCGCCTCTATATTCTATTACCTCTGCCGGATCACCCGGCCAGGAACCTGCCATGATTCGTATTACCGAACTCGCGCTGCCGCTCGATCACCCAGCGGACGCATTGCGCAAAGCCATCGTTGAACGCTTAAAAATCAAAGACGCTGATTTGCTTGAATTCACCATGTTCAAACGCAGCTACGATGCGCGTAAAAAAAATAGCGAAATCAAATTTGTTTATATCATCGACCTCAAAGCCAATAACGAAGAACGCATTCTTGCGCGCTTTGCCGATGATATTAATGTGCGCCCTGCTCCCGATACTAACTACTACCCTGTTGGCCAGGCACCTGCGAATTTAACCGAGCGCCCATTAGTCATTGGCTTCGGCCCCTGCGGATTATTCGCCGCACTCACACTCGCACAAATGGGCTTTAAACCGATTGTATTGGAGCGCGGCAAAGACGTTCGCCGTCGCACCAAAGATACCTGGGCGCTGTGGCGTAATAAGGTGTTAACGCCGGAATCCAATGTGCAATTTGGTGAAGGCGGCGCGGGTTTATTTTCGGACGGCAAACTTTACAGCCAAATCAAAGACCCGAAATTTTATGGCCGCAAAGTCATGCATGAATTTATCCGTGCCGGTGCGCCCGAAGAAATTATGTATGTGAGCAAACCGCACATAGGCACCTTTCGTTTGACCGGTGTGGTTGCGACCATGCGTGAAGAAATTCGCGCGCTCGGCGGCGAAGTACGTTTCGAAAACAAAGTGACGGATTTTCTGATTGAGGATGGCCGCATTCAAGGCGTAACCCTTGCGGATGGCGAACAGCTGCGCAGCCGTTATGTGGTACTCGCGCTTGGTCACAGCTCACGGGATACCTTTCGCAAAATCCACGAGCGCGGTGTCTATGTGGAAGCAAAACCTTTCGCGGTGGGATTCCGAATTGAACACCCGCAATCGCTAATTGACACAGCACGCCTTGGCAAATATGCCGGTCACCCCGATTTAGGCGCGGCGGATTACAAGCTCGTCTATCACGCCAAAAATGGCCGCGCTGTTTACAGCTTTTGTATGTGCCCCGGCGGAACTGTTGTTGCCGCAACCTCAGAACCTAACCGCGTTGTCACCAACGGCATGAGCCAATATTCGCGCAACGAACGCAATGCAAACGCGGGCATCGTTGTAGGGATTACGCCAGAAGAAGATTTCCCCGGTGGCCCACTCGCAGGTGTGGAGCTGCAAGAAAAACTTGAGTCTTTGGCCTACGAATTAGGTGGCAGCGATTACTGCGCACCAGGGCAATTAGTGGGTGATTTTATTCGCAAGAAACCATCCAGCGAATTTGGCGAAGTTGAACCCTCTTACAAACCCGGCGTGTTGCTTGGCGATTTAACGCCATCGTTACCAAGTTATGTTATTGAAGCGATTCGCGAAGCCTTACCAGAATTCGGCAAACAAATTCGCGGCTTTGATCGCCACGATGCCATCCTCACAGGAATCGAAACACGCACTTCATCACCCGTGCGCATTAAACGCGACAACGATTCGCTGCAAAGTATTAACACACGCGGTTTGTATCCTGCCGGTGAAGGCGCTGGTTATGCGGGTGGAATTTTGTCTGCAGGCGTAGATGGAATTAAAGTTGCAGAAGCTATAGCGATAGCAATGCTAGAAGACTTGAACAACTAAAATCTTACTCGATAAAACATGAATCAAGGAGCCGTCGTGAAAACATACGAGTTGAAAGATGACAGCGGCAATCTACATGCATTTGAAATTCCACATATGTTTTTTAGTTCAAATGGAATAGCTCGTTTTATTGCTCGCTGTAAAGGCTGTGAAATCGTTAAGATTCGGCGCTTTTTTAGCAGAGAAGAAGAACATGTTTTTTTTAAGTTTCAAGGTAATGAATTTGTCGTTTGGGAACCATTTGGAGACAACAGCCGCCTCTACATAGGATTCGTAGATTCAAACAAAAATGACTCACCAACTGTAATAAAACTTATTGAAGCTGTAAAACTAACACCAAGATTTGGAATTTTTAAATTTTTTAAGCCTGAAAACCTATGAAACTCGACGACATAAAAAAACTGCAGCAAAAAAAATACCGCGAGGAATTCGGCCATTTTTTGGTTGAGGGCGAGCATTTGGTTTTGGAGCTGCAAAAAGCCGCACAACAAATTCCAGAGTTAAATAACAGCGAATTATTTGTAACGGCTGCTTACGAACATTGGGATTCCACTTTTAAAACTCAGCTCATCACCGAAAAACAAATGACACAAATTGCGGATACCAAAACGCCGCAGGGAATTCTTGCGGTGGTGCCGTTTTTATCGACACCCATTTCATCAACCGAAAATGAGCGCGCGATTTATTTGCACGAAGTACAAGATCCTGGGAATCTCGGAACAATTTTACGCACCCTGGCGTGGTTTGGAAATTTTCGGTTATTACTTAGCCCAAATTCGGTTGACCCTTACAACCCTAAAGTAGTTCGTTCCAGTATGGGCGCCATTTTTCATGTGCCGATGGAATTGGATGTTTCACTCGACTTATTAAAAAATCGCTACAAAAAAATCGCTTGTTTAGATATGAACGGAAAAAGCTTAAGCGATGCAAGCTTTAAAGAATTCGATTGCTATTTATTTGGCAACGAAGCGCGTGGAGTACCGCGCGAGAACTTAACTGATTTAAATGCACAAGCATTTACGATTCAAGGTTCGGGAAAAATCGAATCGCTTAATTTAGCAACTGCGGTGAATATGTGTGCTTATGAATTAGCGCGTTAAGCGGCTGATTAATTCCTAATGTGATAGGCGAATTGAGTAATAGACGGATGAATTTCTTACAAGGTGAAAATAACAACGTTTTATTGGCCGCAAGCTGGTTGAGCATTTTGCTATTTTTAGGTTGCGCGCACTTATCGCAAGCGCAAACCCAGTCTGTAGAACCCAAAATATATCAGCCACGCATCGCGCTCGTATTAGGTGGCGGTGGCGCGCGCGGCGCGGCGCATATTGGTGTGCTTGAAGTACTAGAACGCGAACGCATTCCCCTCGCCTGCGTTGTCGGAACGAGTATGGGCGGACTAACCGCTGGTGCTTATGCGGCAGGATTAACACCCGGCGAAATGCGCGAAGAATTAGACAAGGCAGATTGGACCGATTTATTTTTAGACTCCGCAGATTATGCGCAACTCGGCTTTCGCAAAAAGCGCGTGACTCGCCGTTTTTTATCTGGCACTGAATTAGGTGTTACTAAAAACGGCTACCAAATTAAACCGGGCATGATTGCCGGCACCAAAATAAAATTATTTTTTAATTTATTAGTGGGCGCAGATTACAGCGCACGAAACATCGAAGACTTGCCTTTACCCGTTGCGATTGTTGCGACGGATATTGGCACCGGCGAAAAATTTGTTTTCAACAAAGGCAGTTTACCGCTGGCGATGCGCGCGAGCATGTCCGTTCCTGGTTTTATGACACCAGTTGATTATGAAGACCACAAATTAGTGGATGGCGGTTTAGTTGATAACTTGCCTGTCGATGTCGCCCGCGATTTGTGCAACCCGGATATTATTATTGCCGTGAACGTCGGTACTCAACTAAAACCCGCAAAACAAGTTGGTTCACTGCTCACTGTAACAACGCAAATGATTGGTATTTTAGCCAAGCAAAACGTAGCGCGTTCAGTTGAGACGTTAAAACCCACTGACATTTATTTAACACCAGCGCTTGGTGATTTTTCGGCAACAGATTTTTCGCATTACAGCAAAGCGGCGGATATCGGCAAAGCTGCTGCAGAAGCGCAGCTAGAGAAAATACAAATTTATTCAGTAGATGAAAAAACTTATGCGGCATGGCGTGAAGGAAAATCGACGAAACCTGAACCGCCAATCAATATCGATGAAATTGTTATCAGTCCGCTAAAACGTCAACCGCCAGATTACATTGCTAAACGCATCCAACAAAAAACCGGAGAGATATTTAAGCGCGAACAATTAGAGCAAGATTTAATTCGTATTTATGGCGATGGCTTTTATGAAAATGTTGATTACAACATCATCAGCCAAAATCATAAAAACACTTTGCAAATTGATGCGCAGGAAAGCACCTGGAGCCGCGATTATTTTACAGTTGGTTTTGATATCAATAACGAATACCGCAACGATACCAATTTCGATTTTCGTATGGCCTATCGCAGTACCTGGATGAATCACTACGGTGGCGAAATTTTTGCGACGGCGGATATTGGTAGCAACCCCGGTTTTACGGCGGAGTTTTATCAGCCATTAAATTATGAGCAAACTTATTTTATTCAGCCGTCGTTTTATCATAAGACTGAAACCTTTAATATTTTTATCAATGACGACAAAGTTGCGGAATACAAACTAAACACCAGTTATTCCGAATTGGCGCTGGGCCGTAACATAAGTATTTACGGTCAAATGAAACTGGGCTGGCGCGAATATAACATGCTGAGCAATTCGGATATCAGCTCGATAAACCTGCAGAACTATCATGAAAAATACGGCGGCCTCTTGGTAGATTTTTCTACCGACACTTTGAATCGTTTGCATTTTCCATCGCGCGGTTGGTCTGCGCATTTCAATTATTTTGATTCGCAAGTGCAAGACTACGGAAAGTTTACTGGCGAATTAAATGGCGCTATTCCCATGCAGAATTTTGTGCTCGCGGGCCGCGCTTCTTACGTTCGCTCTACCAATGGAATCTTACCGCCGTTTGACGCCGGTTATTTAGGCGGCTTTTTAAATCTCTCTGCTTACGCTACTAATCAAATTATTGCAGACGAAGCTTTCTACGCGCACATACGTGGCGAGCGGATTATCGGGCGGATGCCGCTTGGTTTTAGTGGCGATTTGCGTTTGGGAATTGGTTTGGAGGGCGCGCACTTGAGCGATGCTTATACGTTCACCGAGGGCAATGGCAAATTGAATTCTGCGGTTATTTATTTGGGTGGTGAAACGCCGTTTGGCCCTGCGTATTTAGGTTTGGGATTTTCAGACGGCGGTCGCTTTAACTTTTATATGCAGGTGGGGGCTAATTAATCGCTCGACATGATCAGGAACAGCGTTGAGTTGTTCCTGATCTTCACCACGCAACCTTTTATTAATCACTCACCTTTTATTAATCACTCACCTTTTATTAATTACGCAATTTATTTCACGGCAGAAAAATCAGTTGCGGTGAGAAAAACAGATTTCACGCCGTTCTCAATCAAAATCTTCCCATTCGCTTCCGACGCATCGCGCACCTTCACCCACTCCGGGTCAGCTCCAAAATCAGCCCAGGATTTGGTCGCAGCGCCGCGATCTTTGTGCGCGAGGATATAAATGAGTGTGTTGCTCGCGCCTTTATCTGCATCGGTTGGATGCCAATACGCCAGGTTAGTCATGCCGTGTTTGGCAAAGAGGGCGACGGTGTGTTCGCGAAAGCGAGTATTCAGAGTATCGAGCTTGCCTTCATTAGTGGTGTAGGTGCGCAACTCAAATACACGATTTTTACCGGCTTTTTTACCACTCGAAATGAGCTTTTCAGGCGAGAAATCCGCCGCAGCTAAAAACGTTGATTCTATTGTTTGCACTATAGGCCCATTTTCTTCACTGGCGGCGCGGGCTTTAATCCATTCAGGATCAGCCCGAAATGCTGCCCATGAAGCTTCTGCAGCGGCCCGGCTTTTGTGTTTGAGCACGTAATAAAGTTTGTCGCTGTCTTTTTGTTCGGTACCAGCTTGTTCCACGCCTTTTGGTTGAAGTTCAGTCCAGTAACCGACATTCACTATGCCGTGGCGCTCAAACAGGGCGCAGGTATGGTTTCTAAAGCGAGCGAGCACATCAGGCAATCGGCCGGGGTGAGCTGTGTAGATTCTGAGTTCGTAAACAGCGGCAGTGTCTGCCGCTTGAGCGCTCTCCAGCGGCATTATCAGCATTAATAGAACTCCTAAAGAAGTCATTATCTTGGTTATCACTACTTTGCTTACTATTGTCTTCTTTATCATTGCGCTCGTTAAAAGTAGCTTCATAAATGTATCGCATTAATTGGGGGGAAATTTGTTGGGGAATGACTCGATTAAACCGAGAGGTTAGCTGATATCAAGATCTATTAAGAAGCCAGAACTTATTATTAGCGCGAGTATAGAGATTCAAATCCTTTAAAAGCTATGAAATTTACCTTGCTAAACCAAAACAAATCAGCACCAAATCAAGACACAAGATGTAGTAATAACTAACTTCGCCAACTAGAAGAAAAAAATCTAACCTGAGTTTCTATAGCCGTTTAAACCCAAGTGCACCACCAGTGGCCTATCTACAGGGTTTTACGCAGTTTTCACACGGCCTACCCACATGTTATCCACAGGTCTTTAAGGTATTTTCAGGCTTGCATTAATCACCTAACCGCATTATCTTGTAGCTCATTCTTGATTTGCCCCTATATATAGGGTTTTGTGATGGGTGTCTCGCCTAATCCACCGGCCTTTGCCTAGGTGATTTAAGCGCTATCTGTCAAGCAAATTTCATGATGTTTTTAGCCCAATTGAATGGTTTTGTGGTTTCAGACCATGTAAAACCAGCCAAAACCTGCGGTTAGCGGGGAATTTTGGAATCTGTAGTTTGGGAATGACCGTCACTATATGTTGTGTTTTGCAGCAAGTGACCTTAATAGCAAGTTCTTGATAATTTTTGAGAGCAAATTGCTGTTAACGAGTTCCAGGCCCTGATTTTAATAAACACTCTGCTTCGCGCTTGCGAATGCAACTAAGGGCCGGGAAAAGCATCAGAAACCTATAGAGCAGATCATTTATCAACCCAATTAAGCTTTTTTAAGCCTTCGATTTATTGCTTTATCCATCAATAACAACGGACAGATCACGCGGGAGACGTCTATGCATACCGACATTGAAAACAGTACCAGCACTACCACCCAACACGACATTCATGGCAACCAGGCCAACCTTACGGCCACGGCGCCGGGCCAATTGCGCATCATCAAGCGCAACGGTACGGTTGTACCTTTCGATGCAAGCAAAATCGCCATCGCCATGACTAAAGCGTTTTTAGCGGTTGAAGGTGGAACTGCGGCTGCTTCAACGCGTATCCATGAGACTGTAGATAACCTCACCAAGCAAATCACCGCGACTTTCAAGCGCCGTATGCCTTCTGGCGGCACCATCCATATTGAAGAAATTCAGGATCAGGTTGAATTGATTCTGATGCGCTCTGGCGAGCAAAAAGTAGCCCGTGATTATGTGCTTTACCGCGAACAGCATTCACGTATGCGCGCTGAAAAACGCGCTGCCAACCAAGCTGCCGATGCCGAATACCCAAGCCTTAACGTGACCCTTGCCAACGGCACCCGCGCGCCTTTGGACATTGGCCGTATGCGCACTATCGTTTCGGAAGCCTGCGCTAATTTGAAAGGTGTGGAAGAAAAAGCCATTCTCGATGAGGCCATGCGCAACCTTTACGACGGTGTTAATGAATCCGACGTAAATACTTCTTTAGTAATCACCGCGCGTACCCTGGTAGAAAAAGAGCCAAATTACTCTTTCGTAACCGCGCGCTTACTGCTGGATAAACTCCGCGCTGAAGCCCTCGGTTTCCTTGGCATTGCCGAAGAAGCAACCCAATCTGACATGGAGCTTTACTACGCTCGCGCCCTGCCCGCTTACCTGAAAAAAGGTGTTGAGCTTGAGCTGTTGTCTCCTGAATTGTTGAAGTTCGACCACGAAAAATTAGGCAAAGCCTTATTGGCCGACCGCGATTTGCAATTCACTTACTTAGGCTTGCAAACCCTATACGACCGCTACTTCATTCACAGCAATGACGTCCGCATCGAATTGCCACAAATTTTCTTTATGCGTGTAGCCATGGGCTTGGCGATTGAAGAAGAACACCGCGAAGACCGCGCGATTGAGTTCTATCGCTTGCTGTCATCCTTCGATTACATGAGTTCAACCCCAACCTTGTTTAACGCCGGTACTTTGCGCCCGCAGTTATCATCTTGCTACTTAACAACTGTGCCCGATGACCTGCACGGTATTTACGGCGCAATTCAAGACAACGCCATGCTCAGCAAATTCGCAGGCGGTTTGGGTAATGACTGGACGCCAGTTCGCGCATTAGGCGCTTACATCAAAGGCACCAACGGCAAATCACAAGGTGTTGTGCCCTTCTTGAAAGTGGCAAACGACACAGCTGTAGCGGTAAACCAGGGCGGCAAGCGCAAAGGCGCTGTGTGTGCGTACCTTGAAACCTGGCATATGGACGTAGAAGAATTCCTGGAGCTGCGCAAAAACACCGGCGATGACCGCCGCCGCACTCACGATATGAACACCGCCAACTGGGTGCCCGACACCTTTATGAAGCGCGTATTCGACGATAAAGAGTGGACACTCTTTACCCCGAACGACGTTCCTGACTTGCACGATTTATACGGCCAAGCTTTTGAAGAGCGCTATGCGTTTTATGAAGCTGAAGCTGCTGCGGGTAAAATCAAAGTTTTCAAAACCGTTCGCGCATTGGATTTGTGGCGCAAAATGCTCGGCATGTTGTTCGAAACCGGCCATCCATGGATCACCTTTAAAGACCCATGCAATATCCGCAGCCCACAACAACACGTTGGCGTAGTTCACTCGTCTAACCTGTGTACTGAAATTACCTTGAACACCAAGGCTAACGATGAAATCGCGGTATGTAACCTCGGTTCTATCAACCTTGCGCAACACATTGTGAACGGCAAGCTCGACCAAGCCAAACTTGAGCGCACCGTGCAAACCGCTATCCGCATGCTGGATAACGTTATCGATATCAACTACTACGCGGTTGCGACTTCTAAAGCGTCTAACCTGCGTCACCGCCCTATCGGCCTCGGCATTATGGGCTTCCAGGACGCGCTTTATTTGCAACGCATCGCTTACAGTTCCGATGAAGCTGTCGCCTTCGCTGACACCTCAATGGAAGCCGTTAGCTACTACGCCATTAAAGCCTCAAGCCAATTGGCAGCCGAGCGCGGTAAGTACTCAACCTTCGACGGTTCTTTGTGGAGCCAAGGCATTCTGCCGCTCGACTCGATTGAAAAACTCGTGCAAAACCGTGGCGACAAGTACATCAAAGTGGACCGCAGCTCTACGCTGGATTGGGATTCACTGCGCGCACAAGTTAAATCACAAGGTATGCGTAACTCCAATGTGATGGCGATTGCCCCAACGGCAACCATCTCTAACATCACTGGCGTAACCCAATCTATCGAGCCGACTTACCAAAACCTCTACGTGAAATCCAACCTCTCTGGCGAATTCACCGTAGTAAACCCGCACTTGGTACACGACCTTAAAGCGCGCGGCCTGTGGGATTCAGTGATGGTAAACGACCTGAAATACTACGAAGGTTCACTGCAGAAGATCGACCGTATTCCTGCCGATTTGCGCGCAATCTACGCCACTGCGTTTGAAGTTGAACCGCGCTGGATTATCGAAGCCGCCAGCCGCCGTCAAAAGTGGATCGACCAAGCACAAAGCTTGAACCTTTACATCGCTGGCGCTAACGGTAAGAAGCTGGACATCACCTACCGCATGGCATGGTACAGCGGCCTGAAAACCACTTATTACCTCCGCGCTTTATCAGCTACTACTACCGAGAAATCCACCATTAACACCGGTGCATTGAACGCGGTATCAGCGACAGGTGCAGGTGGTCTTTCAGCAGCTCCAGCAGTTGCCGCACCTCAGCCGGCCACTCCAGTAGTATCTGAAATTGCCGAAGCGAGTTTCGATCAAGCAGCACCAGTACCTTTGGCGTGCTCGATTGATAATCCAGACTGCGAAGCTTGCCAATAATCAACTAAAAAACTTGTCATGCCTGCACAAGCAGGCATCCATCTCAAATGGATTTCCGACCAGGAGTGACGCATATGACCGAAAAAGAAATAACGAGGAACACCATGTTAAGTTGGGATGAATTCGACTCCGAAGAAGTCGTGAGAGAAGCAGCAAAAGAAACTGCCCGTAACGACGTGCTGAACGCAGCGCCAGTAGTGCCTGCACCAGTGCAACAAATTGCCCAGAGCGAAGCACCGCAAGCAACTTTTGCGGCCAGCGCGAACGAAGCAGGCATTAGCCCAGAGCTAGCCAAAGCCCGTGCGACCCTTGCACAACTCGACCCCGCCCCAGGCATCGCCGAATTAGAAATGGGTGCAACGCGTATTCAAGTTGATGAAAAACAAATGATCAACTGCCGCGCCGACCTCAACCAACTTGTACCATTCAAGTACGACTGGGCATGGCAAAAATACCTCGATGGCTGCTCCAACCACTGGATGCCACAAGAAGTAAACATGACCGCCGACATCGCCTTATGGCGCAACAAAGACGGCCTTACTGAGGACGAACGCCGCGTCGTTATGCGCAGCCTCGGCTACTTCTCTACTGCCGACTCTTTAGTTGCCAACAACCTCGCACTCGCGATTTACCGCCTAATTACCAACCCCGAATGCCGCCAGTACATTCTGCGTCAGGCTTTCGAAGAAGCCATCCACACCCACGCCTATCAATACTGCATTGAATCTTTAGGCATGGACGAAGGCGAAATCTTCAACATGTACCGCGAGTTGCCATCGGTTGCCAACAAAGCCGCCTGGAGCCTGAAACACACCCAAGCCCTGAGCGACCCAACCTTCAACACCGGCACCCCAGAAACCGATCAGGAATTGCTGCGCAACCTTGTCGCCTTCTACGTAGTCACCGAAGGTATTTTCTTCTACTGCGGATTCAGCCAGATCCTCAGCATGGGCCGCCGCAACAAAATGACCGGCGTCGCCGAGCAGTTCCAATACATCCTGCGCGACGAATCCATGCATTTGAATTTCGGTATCGACGTTATTAACCAAATCAAATTGGAAAACCCACACCTGTGGACTGCAGACTTCCAACAAGAAGTTATCCAAATGATTCTGCAAGGCACCGAGCTGGAAATTCAATACGCGCGCGATTCAATGCCACGCGGCGTACTCGGCATGAACGCCGCCATGATGGAAGAATACCTCCACTTCATCGCCAACCGCCGTTGCTCACAAGTAGGCCTGAAAGAACAATATCCAGGTGCGCAGAATCCGTTTCCGTGGATGAGTGAGATTATGGATTTAAGAAAAGAGAAAAACTTTTTTGAAACGAGAGTAATTGAATATCAAACTGGTGGGGCTTTGAGCTGGGATTAATTTTTTAAATTTCAGTCAACGACACATCCTGTGGTCTAAACGACACATCTTTTGGTATGGCTGCGACACATCTTTTGGTCGTTTGCTGAAAAAAAGTAGCTCTAGAGAAAAAGCCCTATGAACGCAGGGCTTTTTTCATTGCATCAATCCCTTGTTGATTTGCACAGAAGTTTAACCACTTTTGTATGCAAAATCTGCTTAGAATAAAAACCTCGCAACTACACACGCATATGGCTTTAAAATGATTTCCTGTGGGTCAAAATTCAACGCAAAGCTGGGTCAATTCTAACCGTGAATCAACAATCGATATTTGGAAACTCGGAAATATGCGATATCTAAGTATATCCGTCCCCAAATGACAGACAGGAAAGTCAACGACATATCATTTGGTATGACTGCAACATATCTTTTGTTCAGAGATGGCCAAGATAATTTAATAGAAATCCCTAATTATACATATAGTTTCTAAGCAACATATATTACACCCATCAAATGACAGATATGACGTCCAGTTTATATAATAAATTGTATGAAAACCCTCCACATCAGCGCCTTGTCATAAATCTTAAAACTTTACTCAAGTCCGGAAAATCAAACTCAATATTTTAAGTCAGATAAAGATAGCCGTTCAACTGTTGCCATATTTTCGCAAATAATTTCGACTTAAGTATCCTGTAAGCACCAGGAGACGTGGATGGAATGGATGAAAACTTTAGACATAAAAAAGGCGCCAATTGGCGCCTTTTTATACTATAGGAGGGTCGGACGACACTTAGATTCTAGCAGTTTTAACCACTATCATCGAGCATCATGCGGCCCGTCTTTCGGTGTGGGGCTAGCCCAAAATTGAATATATAATCTATTATATATCTTTTTACAGGAATTACAACTATATGAAGCTGGACAAGCTACCCAATGCAATTAAGAGTATTCCAAGAAATCAACGTTTCTTTTTAGGTTGCTGGAACAACTTAACGGATGAAGAATCTGTGGATAGTGACCGCATTTCTGTTATGAGCGCTGTGACTGGACTCATCGAACTCAATGGACTTTACTCGCTTGGAAAGACTTTTAATGGCGATGAAAAACGAATAAGTGTAGGTATTGAGGTTTGTGCACTACTGAAAAAAGACATGTTGCTTGAGAAACCCCATTATAAAAACATTAAGGATCAGCTTACAGCATTGCTAGATAAAAATGCTAAACAAAATAACGTACATTCGGTCAATGGACGACAAATTTTAGTGGGGAGTTTGGCGAAGGAATTAATTCAGTTAACAAACACACACTATGTTGCCGACGCGCTGACTGAGCTTTCCTCCCTTTTATCACCCGTTTTCAGTTTAAATGAAGATCCAGAAAGAGACCATTTTTATAAAATACTGCAAGTCACACATCATCTAATAGCAGCATTAATTGCTGAGGGAGCCCACCTAGCGGAATTGAGTTGGATTTATAGGAACGTATTGGCTAAATCAAGCCCGAAAACTTTTTCGGAGCGATTTAACAAACTAACCAAAATTCTTCTACAAGAAAAAGAACAATATAAAGTTGTCATAAACTTGAAAAACCATGGGTTTTCTCAAAAAGTTCTCGATTATGGCGGACATATTACCATTGGCGATTTTGGCATTAGAAATCAGGCACTGGGGATTTGCGAAGCAACTACGGTCCTTGAAGCAAAATCTTTTTATAGAGCAGCAAACATCGCTCACGAAAAATTAAATGACATCCTTGATTTACTAAGCCACCCAATGGGTCGCTCTGTTATAGTCATGGGCAGGAGCTATGACGTGGAACTTATTAATGAAACAGCTCCTGAAAAACTTCAATTAGAGCTTGAACGCCTTGTTCCAAATCCCACTTACATTTTCTCAAGCGAGAAATTCAAAAAATATGTGGAATCCATCGCTGCATTTTTAGTCAAAACTTCTGGAAAAAAAACGCCAATCTTTGACGCATTCAGATTATCGAGAATAGGGATAACATCACAAAATCTTGAGTCAAAATTTCTGACTTATTGGACAGCATTGGAAACACTAACCAATAATGTATTCGTTACCGATCATGCTAAGGACTTACGGATAGCAGATGCAATTACACCGTGCATCACTATTGATTACATTAATAAACGTCTTGCCTCATTTTTAGGAGCGTTCAAAGAATTGAATATTAATCAGGTGACTGACAAAACAAATATTGTCACGAACTTCACATCAATATCGAGTTTACAGTTTTTCAAAGCAATGCAAAACCGTGACTTTTGTGATGCAGTCTACGACGCAACAGCTAATCAACCGTATCTTCAGTATCAATTTAAACGGTTTGCATATTATTGCATTTTTCCTCATAAACTCAGAGACATTTTGGAAAATCACCAAACAAAAATTAAGTGGCAGATTCAACGTATTTACCGTGCGAGAAATGCTATCGTTCACGCTGGACTAAAAGTAAACCACCTTGAATTACTTTGTGCTAACTTGGAACACTATTTAAAGATTAGTCTCAGCTCAATTACGGACCTTTTATCAAACTCAGCATCAATTGAATCATCAGAAGAATGCTTCGTTCGGTACGACTATGCCGTTTCAGACATTTTGAAAAATCTAAAACAGGAAGGTGCAAATTTCGACACACTGTATCAATACTTAACAATCCACCAGTAGCAAAAAATATGTGTTTAACACTCAATATGACACCGCTACTTCGCAATTTTTCTGCAAAAGAACAGATAGGAAATATCTCTTACGCCTAATGCTTCAAAGCTTTTTCCAAGTAATACCCGCACAAATCACTACTGAGATTCTGCAAAACATCCGGTGAAGACACATCCCGCTCTCGCAAAAAGAGAGCTAAATGTTTTTACACGCCATATTAAGTGCATTCACAGAAAGTTTGGCAGTTAGCGCGACATCTTATGGTCCGAAATCGAGAAACCCACTTTGCGGGTTTTTTTCATTTAACGGTGAAGTATACAAAGCACAAAAAACAAAGAACAAGATGCTCACCAATTATTTGAAAAGTGAAGATTTCTCGTTAGGTGCCGGTCACATTGATACCTCTCCCAAAACGCCAACACTTCAAGCGTGCTTTTAGACACACGAAAAGAAAAGGGCCAAGGGATGTAGATCTGATTATTAGCACCTGAACTATGTAAAAATGAAGTACAAATCAATTTCTACATGAAAATACACTCAGAAAGCTCGGTAACTCCGACTGGTTCCCTTCCATCTCGCCTTCCGAACGATGAGAAAGGAAACGCAGAAAATAGGACTCGAACGCTATAAATCCATAAACACATCTGAATAGAACTGTCAAAGTACCCTCTTGACGATAAATACACCCACCAAGCTATACTGTATATATGAACAGCCACCTATGCTTGCCTCCTATGAACGAATCCGTGATCAACTCAGTTAGCGACTTAACTCAAGACCACCTGACCACAAGCGTGCAATGGATTTCGAAAATGAGTAGTCAGGAGCGATGGAATCTAACGACTGAGGAAACAGCCGCATTGCTAGGAGGAATTGAGGGAAAGACCTACAAAGCTATGCAGCAACGAGCTGAGTCTGGTCTACCAATCACGATGACTCCAGATACTGTCGAACGGTTAAGCCTATTATTAGGGATCTGGAAGGCGCTCCAATTATTAGTGCCAGTTGAACGCCCTGACCTTGCGTTTGAGTGGTTTAATAAACCCAACAACTCTCCACTTCTACAAGGTAAGTCAATCAAAGATTATTTACTTGAAAACAACACGCTTGAAAGCTTTTATACGGTTAGAGATTACTTAAATTCTAATCGCTGATTGATCGAGCAACCGCGAACATTTCTCCGGTGAAAGCATATCAATGGATACTCAGTCGCCACCTCAAGATGGGAGCTGTAATCGGCACGCTCAGCCAAGAACGCTTTAATGTGATCGCCGAATTACAGATTTATATAAGACCAGTAATTAATCCAACGTTAACTCATTTTTGTACTGAGCTCACAGCACATTCCGATTGCATTTAGGTTTGATTACTGGACGAACCCTGCTTCGCCGCCTCAAAAATGGCCACTGATACCTATTTGTAAACTTATAAAATGCGAATAGATTATCTCAAACTGTTCAAACATCAGAGAAACTTATGCCGCTTCCAATGACCAAGGGACCAACTCTCGGAAAATGCAATATCTGTGCATTAACGAATCAGAAACTAACTTCAGATCACGTCCCGCCTAAAGGAACAATTAAATTTCCTCGCATGAAATTGCATAGCATCATAGACTTCTTGGAAGCTAAAGACGGCATGCCTCAAAAAGGACGGGAATTCCAACAGGGAGTAAAATTTCGCACAATTTGTGAATCATGTAACTCTAATATTATTGGATCACAATATGATCCGGCGTTGATAAAGCTATGCAATGACATATCTGATTACCTTCAAAGCCAAATAGTAAGGCCAACGGTAATGAGCTTTCGTGCTCAACCAGATTTAGTGGCGCGTGCTATTGCCGGGCATATCCTTTCAATCGGTGTTGAGCATTTCCCGAGGGGAGAGATGGGCGATGCTCTCGCCGAATTTGTTCTCAATCCCAATTCGTCTCCGCCGAACGGTCTTGCTATACACTATTGGCTGTATCCTTATTGGGAACAAGTATCTATCAGAGGAGCTGGATTGTTAGTACGCTTCGGAACTCCACCCCTTGTCATTTCCCTAATTAAATTCACGCCTATAGCGTTTATGATTACATGGGACGCAGATCCTGGTTTTGATTTTCCCTATCCAAACCTAGTGGATCACATACCCAGCACCCCGAGAGAATTTGCTGACATTCCTCTAGACTTTCGTATCGTCCCACCCGCTCGGTACCCTGAGGCACCCGGTGGTGAAGGTGTCGTACTTCATGGAACGGAATCCTACGTTGCTACCAGAACCAAGCCTAAAAATAACCGGCAATCCAACCTAAGAGACCTTAAATAAAATGAAGGTTTTTACCTTAATAAAACAAGAACGGTTTAAATCAAACTAGTTCACTAGTGGCGACTCTTTTAATTTTTTTCGAGCTGTCGGCAATTTCGCAAGGCACTCAAAAAGTCTTTCCGCATAAACAAACCCCACTCGTCTGATTGCTGCCTCATTGAAATAGAATAACAAAGACGTTAAAAGAGCGATAGAAACTGCAAAAGTGATGATTGCAGCCAACCCTGGATTTAACAAGTGTGAAGGATGAAATTCAAAAGGATCAAACAATAGGACGTTGGCAGAGACTAGACTGTAAAAAATTCCAATTGATGAAGTCACTATACCCACATACTTCATTCCTGCCATATTTCTATGAAATCCGTAGTTTATGTTTTCCTTGAATAGCAAAGATTTATTATCTCTGGTTAATTCTCTTAGTTTGCGACCAACCCCTATATAAATATCATCAGCCTGAGACGGATTTGCAACTTCCTCCTCCGCCGTAGGCATTGAGATCTCAAGTTTCGATTTAATAAGATCTCTATAGCGTTGCTTGGTGAAGCTATCTAGAAATTGGTCTCTATATCGCAGACAAATAGTTGTCGGCATACCACCCCACTCACGGATAAGCTTTTCCTCTAGGGATTTACCCAACCCTCTAGCAACACTCCCAAGTGCAAAAATTGCTCCACACCCCGCCAGCAGAGTGATTACGCTGGTTAAAATTGGATGTTTGGGACCATAGATACATAAGATTGGGAGCAATATAGGTAATGCCGTTAACAGACCTGGGATGATTCGAGCTTTTCGCTCATAAGGGTCACGCATTTGATCAATAATTTTTAAAAATGCCATTCACTCATTCTCTTTTCTTTGGCGAATTATTTGGTTGTACAAAGGGATTTTTAGTCCATAACAGCTTTAATATTTTTCAAGCATCACTCCATGTTTTCAAGAGTATATTCCGTTTCAACATCAAGGCTTCCAAGATAATTATCGAATTTTGACTGTTGTTCATCATTAAAGTATCCGACCGAATAATTTTCATTTGATACATAAAAATGAATTTTCCCATCTACACAATGCATCAAAATATCGCCCGCTTGGTTTTGTGTCAGCGTCTTGTAGCCGGTGTAGTAATGTAAGTGTCGTGATGGTGCCTCTCCAATTACGATAATTTGAGGGTCAAGTTTTTTCAACCAAGAATTTGGTATCTTGCCCGAATGTCGCCCATGATGAGAAGCAAACACAACAGTTGTTTTTTTCAGATCAATATCATCAACGATACTTTCCATAAATTCCGTTTCCAAATCGCCTAACCAGAGGAAACTAGCGCTATCTTCAACAGAATATCGAATTACAGCCGACGTATTATTGTAACTTTCCCCACCGTCACATTTTTCAAGCGCTTCAATAAAATGAGGGTTTTTTGTGTTAGGCCACAGGACACTTATGCCTGATGTCTCCCTCCCATCACCACTTAAATTCATCCACTTTCTTTTACATCCTTTCTCAATGTAGTAAGCCTTATCGCTATCCCTCAATTGACAATACCGAATAAAAGAATCGGTTTTTTGATCTTTAATCGCCTGATTTTTTACCACATAAAAATTAGATATCGACATCTCATCATCTAACCATTGAATCCCTCCAAAATGGTCTTGATCTGGATGAGTACAAATGAATCTGGTCACCTTTTTTGAATTACTTTCATATTTCAACTCACTGATGATTTCATCCTTATTTTCTTCGCTCAAATTACAATCAATGATAGTGAAGTTATCACTGTTGTGCTTGATATAAAACATATCTCCATTTCCAACAGAAAAACTTTTGACAACGGCCATGTGCGAGGTCTCCTCATTTAAATTTCATTTATTTTTGCATGCATTAATTATCAAAATCCATATTTCCACATATGGATTACTACCACGCCATTACAACTGAATTGTCATTTAGCATCGTTTAGTACGTAACCAATACCAGCAAGTATCAATACCCCCTGGACAGCATTAACGACTTGCGAACTGACAGATTTATCGTAAACAGCTCGATTCACAAAACACTCGCAATTATTAGCAATCAGGTCGTATTGATTATTAGCATTCAATTTAAGCTCGGACATGGCCCTCTTAGCTACCTGAAGACTCTCAAACTGGCCATCGTTTGGCCGAACCACAATATTTCCATTATTCACATATCGATTGAAGAAGTTTTTATACGTACTCACTTGGTAGCCATGTTCCATCAATTCCGCGATATAAACTTGTCCGTTAATCAATGATTTACCCAAAATGAGCCCGTGATGTTTTGGCCCCGAATGACCTAGTTCTTTCGTAATTGCACCAACAATACGGCAACCAGTTACATCAATCTGTTGAAAATACATAGTTTTAGTAACCGCAGAAAGTTAGATTTATGGTTGAGTATCGGGTGACGAAATAGTGGGTTTGGGTGCGCTAGAATTTTCGATGCCCCAAATTGTTTTTGCGATATCTTCTATTTTTACAAAAAATTTATCGACGTTATATCCGGCCACAAAAGCCAGCGCTAAAAAACCTATTTCACTAGAATCTGAATTTGATTTCGATTCTAGAATTAACAAACCTGCGCTAAGAAATAAATAACTGACTCCACCTGATACTATGCTAGTTACTGGTCTTAAGAAATACCAAATATGCCAAGCTGGGTCCCAACGTTTATAAACACACTTATTTAAATACATTGCCCTCAGGCAATAAACGCATCCACCAATACATGCGACCGCTACACACATCAACGGCACTTTTAGAGAATTGTAAGGTGCTGGTAAAAACTCCAAGCTTATTCCTGTGATGGCTACAACAGACCCCAACAGCATCGTGAACAAATAAATCAAAATTAACGCCAGCATTACAATTCCCCTTTCCAATTATCACGATGCATAAATAGAAACCTCCGTATCTCCCACTATTAACATTAGGCCTGGAAGCCCATCTCTTGCCATAAGATCCGATAAACCATTTAATAATTTATTATCATCGGCACTAGGTTTGGTTGAATAACCATTTGGATGGGAATGCCACTCACCAACGTAATCAACAATATTGGCCGTTTTTTGCAGGACATCTTTTAGTAAATCTTCTTGACCCTCTCTGCCACGAATAAAATGTGAAGTTCCGGATTTACTGTCTTCGGGAGCGTCAACAATATCAACGATTAAAATGCTTTTACTAGGCATATCAGTGACGCCCAGAATAATGCCGCCAGTTTCCTGAGGTAGAGCCTCCTTCCGTAATCGATTGAGCTTCTCAGTGATGGCATCATCATAAATCACAATCCATTCACCGCATTGTTGAGTACTAACAGGATGCAACTCTATTTCATTGGCCGTCACTGCCCCTGTTTTCTCGTTCACCACCCACACGCAGGCCCGTGCATTGCTACTCAACACATTTACTCTTAATTGACTTGATAATATCCCAGCATGTAAATGAATACGCTCGTAGGGCAGTCGCACGGAAATATCACGACAACCCCCGCCAACCCAAACATCTCCAAAATGATTTTTGAGATGATCTACTCCCCAATCGCTGTTCAAAATAGCGCGGTAATATTGTCCCTCTATCGCAGAGGCGCGAACCGTACGGTTAGAATCCTCTAATAACATTACGCATCCGTTTCCGGATGGAGTGAGGAAAAGACTGGCAACCCTGGGAACATTATCGCGACTTGATAAGTCGCGAGGCGCGTAAAAAGTTGTCGTAACATCAACCAATAAAGTTGCATCCGAAAATGCTTGAGAGAGTTGATCGTTTGAATCTGTAATATTGCCCACGATGGGAATTGGCACAGGATTATTAGGGTAAATCTGAGCTGCAATTTGTTGAACTACGACCGATTTAGGCATACCTAATTGTTCATCAATACCGACGTGACGCGGAATGTTATGAGTCAATAATTGATCTGGATCAACAAAAGTCCAATCCCCCCAGCCCTGACGAATCCATATTTCGGCAAGCAATCCACCAAGCGAACCTACACCAGCCAAGATTGCTTTGAACTCAGCACTTGTAGGCTCTATAGATGAAATGTCGAGGGCTTGTCGTCGCCCCATAGCCACTCTGATCTCAACAGGTTGAACGGGAATTGCTCTCCATTTATCACTTGATGGAACGTCATCTGGTTGCCCAATCAAGTGAGTATGAAAATACCGGCCTTTGTCATCCGGCTTATCAATAAGATCAAGTGATTGCGCCAAATCAAATAGTGAAATGGTCAACGCATAACCAAGAACGTCATATCGCTCTATAGAGCCGTCTCTAATTCTTGGCACAGATACCAATATCAGAACGCCATTTTTTGGTTCATGCTTTTTTGATATCCCCTCAGGTCGATCAATCATTTGAATGATTACTTGTTTTAATGGACCGTAGAGATCACTGTTCCAAGTAACAAGTTTGTTATGAAGAGCCCCAATATTTTCAGGGAAAGATGCCACTTCCATAGAGGTAACGCCTTCAACCAATATTGGAAGAACACAAAATCCTTTAACACCCGCCTCTTTAACTTGTTCTGATGTGGCTGACCAAGCACGGAGAGTAATCGGGACATTCGGTGGAGAGTTTATCTCTTCAAGAATTAAAAACTTATCCTTGGAGTTTGCAAACTCAAGGTGATTTGAGGGCAATATGACCTGGAACGAGGACATGTAAAAAAGCTGCTCTAGCGGCTGGTCGGCTCGGTGTAGACGAAGCTCAGACGATTCCCTCAGCCACCAAAACATTCGGTGCAAAAAGCGTTCAGCAGTCCATCCTCGCTGAATACTATTCCAGCTTGCGTTATACAAGCATAAAGCGCGAGGTGAGTCATGCGGTGTTGGATGTTGATGAGAAAGCGCTGGAAATGCCCTTCGCAATGGCCGAACCACGACCGGAATACGATTGTCTGGCGTAACAGTAATTGCTAAACGCTCATTGCGAAAAATTCCTGCGACATTCCCATGGGCTACCGTTCCATCACCAGCTTCAATGACGATAACTTCCTCTCTCCCTGCTGCCGAATCATGAATACGGCACTCAATGAGTTCTATATAACGATTCGCCTTGCATGC
Source organism: Gammaproteobacteria bacterium (assembly GCA_004172865.1). Classification (GTDB taxonomy): domain Bacteria; phylum Pseudomonadota; class Gammaproteobacteria; order Pseudomonadales; family Cellvibrionaceae; genus Cellvibrio. The sequence goes on from SEBV01000011.1 coordinate 85,247, forward strand.
CCGAACAAGCGAAAGCGCCATTGGAAATGAAAGATCGTCCTCACAATTTGGACAAACAGATCCTATTTCATAAAATTCACTCATTCAGGTGGCCAGCACGTGGTGCAGCAGTTGCCACAGCACTGCTAGTTATCCCTAGCAAACCTACACCAGCTCGAACTAATGTGCCCCCAGATTTAATCTCAAACTCAAGCGTTTCTGACGGATCTTCATCGGCAGTACAAAGAAATACTCCGTCCACAGGTTTCAAGATTGCCTTGTATTCCCGCTTTGCCCGGATACATGGAGGGTCTACATCATCGTCAAGGATTTCCTTGCTACTAGATACAATTGTTGCACCTGCGCGGGCTTGACCAAGGGCACTGCGAGCGTCAGGACACACTTCAGCATCTTCTTTGTATTTGGACCAACTGTCGGGGGAAAGTGAATGCCAGGAGCAATGATGTGGCGCCAGCAATAAATCATAAGCCAACACATCTGAGTTATCTTTATTTTGAGTCCATAAGCGTCGCCAGATTTCCACTTCAGCATCTCCTCCGGTTAGAAAGCGCGTACGAGATGAGGAATTTTGCGAGGCGAAAATTTCCATATTCAGTATTACACTAGAATGATTTTTCGATAAGGTTTCCTCCACCTCGTCATCCTCTTGTCGTGGCATCGGAGCAAGTAGGCGCGCTGAAAAGTATGCTGAGCTTGCACTATTTCGGTTAATAGTCGAGAAGGTGTCCCCACATTTGATCAAAATTGAAACCAAATCGTCCGTCTTACCATCTTCATCCTCACCCATGATCAGAATTTGATTGCCAACTATCGCTGATCGATATAGTTGCCAATGCTCCACGCGCCTCCATGCTTCTGCATTAAATGCTTTAGCATCCGCACAGAGCGTATGGTTTTTAGAGTGACGACGAAAAACCATTGGTGACGACCAAAGCTCACGAATAATGATCCGCTTTTCCCCATCTGGAAGTCTATCGTCGGGGTATTCATCTGGATCACCCAACCAGAAATGATTACTTAAACCGGTGCAGTGGTCTTTATCCGGATGACTGAGAAGAAATACGTTAACAAACGGGCGACCTTTGTCATCTTTAAGAAGCCGTTTTCGTAAGGCCTTAGCTACATCCGGTGTCGAATCAGACGGGTCGTCAGCGGCGACGCGAATATTGCTATCAATGAGAATTGTAGTTACATCAAAATCTGCCAACCTAATGAGCGTCATATCGCCACAGCCGACAGAAAAGAAAGTTATTTTAGCCGCCATAAGATCCTCCGAGGCGCTTGCTATTATTTTGGATGCCTCAAAAAGAATTGGCACAGAATTCATTACCTTTTCGTTATGTGGGCTAGTTCACATATATCAAGGAGAGGAATCTAACGACACCTAGAACATTTCGGAGTAAATAAGGCTCGCGGTTTCGATTAAACGGTTATATTTAATCAAAAATGCAGTAAGGAGCGGCATGCTATGCATCCTCACGCTTAAAGCATTTTTATAGAAGAGGCTAATGCATGAGTGAGTCAAGCAAGTACTTTTACGCGAGCAAATGATTTAGTTAAATGCGGAAAAAGACCATCTATCAACGGCTTAGCCCGCGTGACGGGCGAACCTTTTTTGTTTATGTCTTGTTCGGTTTCCATCAATAAGCGCCGAGTTGAGCATGTTCAATCGACGTTTGTTCAGAGAGCATTGAGATAAGTGGAGCATACTTTTCTTTTAATAAAGGGCTCGATATGTTGTTAGCCATTGTTTGTAAATTAGATATTAATACACGCCTTTCTTCATCTGATCGGCTTAGCTTATACGGATCAAGAACAACGTATCCATCCACGTCTTTTCGAAAATTGGTAATTAGGTGATCAGTAATATCACTAGGGTAGTCGGTGGAAAGATCTGCGAGAACCCTATTTAATTTAGACGAGACGATCACGCTAGATACTCTTGCGATTTCCGATTCAAGGCGATATGCATTAATAAATGCAGGGCCTATTAGTTCGTTGTGGTCCCAATAAATATCACCAAAATCAATAGCCCCTCGTAGGGTATAACCTCGTTCTATAGCCGCGCGCCAAACTTCACGAATATTTACAACCAAAGCTTCCAGTCCCAGAGTCACATCTCCAATAATGAGTTTCGGCTCCAGCCCAAACGCTATCGTTATACTGTCTGACACCGTATTAACACGACATACGTAACTACGAACAGAAGATTGTGAAGTTGGCCCTTCATCTTCCTTGTCATCAAATATAGGTAATGCCGCTTTGATCGCCAGAAGCTTATCTAAGGGGTTAGACTCAACCGCATGCCAGTTTGTCAAAATATCTTGCGAGAAGCCGAGGATGTCTAAAAAGCAGACGTAACCCAAACCTTTAAAATGTTTTGTATTACCAAGTCGCAATAGCAATCTCCTTAAAATAACCACATTTGATTATCGCGCTGACGAAATAGAAATTAGTAATCTAGATCGTGATGCATTTTTTACTTTCCTGACCTAATCTTGCGTTGGTTCTGACAACCTTTACAACAGCTAGAATTGGGCGCTAATAGCTTATCCACGAACAGATTAACTTGCTCATGAATAAGTTTTATACCCGTCCAAGAAATTCCCTTCCAGAACAATATTTAGTGCTGTGATTTGATGATAGTTCCATTGGCATCGTTTAGATCGAACCCAGAAGACTCAAACGTTATCTCGGAAATAGCGGCATTAACTGGAAGACCATCTGTGAAATCAATCGATAAAAAACACACATATCGTTCGTCATGAATTCGTGCAAATGAATGCTGAACCACAAAAACATATTCTCGATCTTCAGGGTCCCAAGGTGAACCATCATAATCAGAGTAGGTAAACTCAGCCAATATTTGAGCGGAAAACTCAATCTCGTACGTAGCTTCATCTCTCGTAGCATTTATGATTTTATAGCTTTCAATTTTTACGGATTTAATGTCAATACCTGTTACTTCAATATCTATTCCCTCACTGTTATCTGCGTAAAATTCAGAGTCACGCATTTTGTCAGTGATTGTGGATGTCATATCCTCAATATTATCTGCAATAAATTGGTCTCCAATTTTTGCAGGCTCCACCAGCACTTCTTCAGTACGAACCACTAGGTCCAGCAACTCTTCAATCGTATGTAAATGATGTAAATTTTTATACTGCTCAGCATAATTTTTTAAATCTTGGTCGTTGCTTATTATGTAAAGTTCATGCTGCCTTCTTTCTGCTGCCTTTACTACTGCCTCTATAGCGAAGGCATCCGGGAATTCTGATTTTTTTTTGCCACTACCAAAAGGCGCATTAGACAAAAAATACATTTCAAATATATTTTCTATTTTTACTCCTTCAAATGTGACAATTTCAACTTGCTCATTATCTAAGAAAGAGTTGAATCGTCCTACTGCTTGTTCATATATCTGATCTACATTCACTTTTTGAAATATTTGATAACAAGGAAGGTCAGGAGCATTTCTCAAAAACATTGCGTCTCGCTGAAATATTTTCAACTTGCTATGGGCATCATTTGATCTTTCTCGAATCTGACTTTTTATTTCATTCACCGTGATGCTCGATAACAAAAGATGAAGCCGATTATATTCGAGATGTTCTTCAAGCTGCTTTAATGTATGTTCGCCAAATTGGTAGTTCTTACTTCTAAATACTTCCGTATCGACGAAAACCAATCTTGTTTTTAGTTCAATAGTCATAAGTCCTCAGGTTACTAGATGCGTTAACTAAAATAATAATATCTTATGGACAAGTTTAGATCAGAAATAATTTTCATCACAATATTCGCTTTTTCACAGCTCCGAAAAATTATGAATGAGCGCCGAGCTATTAAAAATCAATTACAAGCAGCTAAGGCACATGCTGATTGACATTTTGGAGTTTTACCTTTCGTCCATATGCAAGGGGTATCAAACTTCTCTCCACCCACAACATCCCACGTGACCGATTCAGAATTTTGGCTTTCAAGCCATTTATTCGTACAAACAAAATAGCTCTTACAAAAAAATTTATTAGCTGGTGCCAACGGCGAAGGGTGTCCGCCTTTAAGCACCTTATGTTTAGAATTATTGATCTCTGTCGAAAACGAGATAGCTTTACTACCCCACAACACGAAGGCCATAGGATTTGGTTGATTATCAATTTCTTTTATTAGTAACTTTGTAAAAGGCGCCCACAATTTCAAATGACCGGCTATCTCACATGATTTCTCGTCTTTTGGGCACGGTATCGTTAAAGCAGTGTTTAGCAATAGTACGCCATTTTGAGCCCAACTTGATAAGTCACCGCTATTGAGATTCATCGCATATCCTTCATTCATAGCTTCCAACATAACGCTTTGCACGGAAGGAACTTCATTAGCAGGAATACCAGGCTTTAATGAGAACGAGAGACCTGTGGCCTGCCCTTTTGTTGGTGCGGGGTCTTGCCCTAGAATTACAGCTTTCACGTTATTACTGGGAACAGAATATAGTGCTCTTAAGGTATCGCCTATCGAGGGGTTGATATCTTTTCCAGACTTAATTTCATCGCCCAATTTTTCCGATATATTTTTTACTTCCGATTTAACATCATCGTTATCGAAAAATAATTCCCAACCTGGGGGAATGCACTTATATGTTAATTCATAAAGAGTAATATTTTCCCATGTTGCTTGCGATCTTAATTTATCGCAGCCGCTACCGGAGAATAGAGAAAATAAGTGCTTATCCGGATCAACGTCCTGAGTATCTTTTGGGACATTTTGATTCGTGTTTTCAGTCGGGGCTGAAGTTGCGACACTCGGCTTTGATTTATTAATTGCAGGGGAACACGAAAGTAGTGATGCTAAAAAAACTATGATGAATATATTTCTTATTTTCATTCTGGTTTCCTTTCCTTTGGAGCCACTGGAAATTGATTTAATCGAACTAGCGGCTAATGAGCGTACACGTTAAAGAACCGCCAATCTATTACAGGATATTACACCGCACATTGAGCCTTACGTAGTTTGACTTGATGATTAATTTCTTATTAGACTCACAACTCTGTCGTACATTAAAAGTTATTGATGACATCTTGGGCAAGTAAATAAACTTACAGGGACTATCATGAAAAGTATACCTACGCTATCTGTAATTTCCGGTGCTTTTGCTTTTCTGCTGAGTGGCTGCACTAGCCTAGTCAGCACTCCAACTGGCTCGAAACCCCATACACCCCCCGGATTAACCTATAAGCTCCCAGCAAAAAAATTTACTCTTGAAGCGAATTATTTAATCACCGCATGTGATTCTAGAAACGACAAGCTCCACCTCGATGCGGACGTGTCTACTAAGCTTTCTGAAGCATTGATTGGTGATCAATCTTACACATTGGATTTCCAACAACTCAACACGTGGACCAAAATCACCAATACTGAATTTAGCATTTCTGAAGAAGGTTTACTCACCGCTGTTAACGCATCAATCAAGGACCAGTCCGCTACAATTATTAAAAACTCCGCAGCCTCCGTGGCTGGAATTGCAAGAGCGGTTGCTTTACCAGAAGCCACCTTGGCCACGAATTTTTTAACCGCACTAAATGAAACAGCAACATTACGCAGTAGAACTCCGATGTGGAATAGAGATGGGGGTACCGCCCTCCGAAGCCTTTCCCCACAAGCAATACAAAAATTAGAACAATTATATAAAAATTTTGATATCAATAATGCTCAAGCAGCGGCGAATGCAATTCAGAACTTAGAAGCATGTACACCGATTAATAATCTGCTAGCGGCATACAAAGAGGCAGGGAAAGCAGTAAAAAATGAAAATACGGCAGATAAAAAGCGTTCAGAATTAAAGAAGCAAATTGATAGTTTCTCTAATGAAATAGAGGGATTAAAAGGCTTAGCTGAAACCTATTCCAATCTTGGTAAAGAGTCGGACAAAACAGGACTACTTTCACGGATTAAAACTCTCGAAGCTAAAAAAGCCGCAGGGGAGCTCGCCTTAACATCTTTAGGCGAGTCCAATATTGATAAACTAAACGTTGCTCTTAATAAGTTAAAAATAGAACTAACAATTTCTGCAATAAGAAGCTTTGTGCCCAAAATAGATAAGAAGTCTTATTCAATTGAAGTTGTAAGAAATGAGCTTCCGATGATTTTAAGAAGCACCCTAGTGACTGACAACCTAAAGTTGCCGGTAATAAGCATGAATGTAGAACCTCTCAGCACGTCAGCATCGAACCTGCAACCAGAACCAGACTCTATTGGTATCGCATATAGAATGCCGGTCGCCTCTTCGGTAATAGTTGAAGTTTCCAACGAAGACAACTCCAAAAAAATTAACCTAATAAATCAAGTAACTCAAATACCGCAATTTGGACCCATCGGATCACTCAATCTCAACAACAAAATATTTGATGATAACCTGATCGAAGTAGCATTCAACGCAAACACAGGCGCTCCAAGCAAAATAGTATTCCGTGCAGCATCTAAAGGAGAGGCCGCTTCAGGTGCTGCAAGCGATGTCGCCAATACGTATCTCCAATTAAAGAAAGACCAAAATGCAGACATCGTCAGTGCTAACACTACAGCTCTCCAACAAATGAATGCTCAGCTTGCTTTTGAAAAAACTCAATCCGAGTTAGCACTTTCAAAAGTGCAGAGTCAAACATCAATAGCTACATTACAAGCAGAGTCACAACAAGCTATCGTTGCAGCCAATTTACAACTCGTTCGCGATAGACAGCGTCTCGAAGCTGTTCGGACAGGAACAGCTTCCAGAAGTGAAGTAGAATTAGAAGCTCTGAACACTCAAGAAAAATTACTTGAGCAAAAATTGAAAATATTGAAGCTTGAGAAAGAAATTTCTGAACAGGGCAGCACTTCAGAATAAATAGTTCTCTATTTAAATGTCGATCTAAAAACTTATCAGACGACCGACTAATCGCCATAGTTTCAAATAAAATACTTATTTTTCAAATTATTTATTTAGGAGTGTGAGAAATGCAGCCCAGCAGATTCATCAGTATAATAACGATCTTCGCTACGCTTATCTTAGTTGGATGCGTAAAAGAAACACCTGTTGGGTCACTAGCATTTTTTAACTTGCGGGGACATTTACCAACAGAAGTCCTTGCGATAGCGCCCGCTGACGGAACCGCTACGGAATACACTAAAACGATCAGTGTCGGGGAATCATCATCTCAAGTATTGATAAAGTGGACTGCCTTCAAAGACGGGGGAAACACTTACCTCTTATCTGTAAATGTTGAAGTCCTTGACGCTAAAGGCGCCGAACTTAAAGCCAGCATAGCAGAGCCGCTCAACCATGGGACTAAAGATGCAGTGATTGAAATGATTTCATTGCAAATCGGGTGGGATAGCTCAACACTCTTGACAAAGCGATCTGGGGTATCGCAATTTACGGTGCTTTCAACGGGCCAATGGGTAGACCAATGACTAAAGGAATTCGGGAACTCACGCTTAGTTTAGATGGGTTTCCAGTCTGTTCAATTGAATATCAATTGATGCTCTAAATAATAGTACCGACTTTCTTTTTATTAGATTCAAGCAAAAAATTTTCATAAATATATCCGCTTATGAAGATCAGCCTAAGAGTTACATTTTTCAATTAGTTTTTCTTAGGAAAAAGTTGATGCTTATTCCCTATGCGCTAAATGGTGATGGTGATTTCGTCTACGTTGATGAAGTGAAGCGAGGATTAGCTTGTAATTGCGTATGTTCCGAATGTGGTGGCGCGCTAGTCAAACGAGTATCTGACGAAAACCTAAAAATAGATCACTTTGCTCATTTCTCGAATACCTGCAAAGCAATTTCAGAAACTGTACTTCATAAATTAATTAAATCTATTTTATTAAGCACTGACACTCTTGCAATTCCTGACTCCAATGGCGAACCAGTGTTGATTACTATTCAAAGCGCCAGATGCGAAGTGACTCTGCATAATTATCGTGTAGACGTATTGTTGAATGAAGGTTTATCTGACGAATTAATAGTTGAAGTCGTAGTACATCATAGAGTCAGCATTGAAAAACAAGTGCAGCTAAGCAAATTAGGATTTAGGGGAATAATTATCAACGCCCCGCTACACATCATTCAATTATCACCAAACGAAATTAGAACTTTTATCGTGGAATCGTTATATTCCAAGATGAATTTTTTAAAAGAGTTCCCGCATTCTAGTCACGATCATTCAAGCAGTAGGGCATCAGACGAAAGTCGTTATTCAAAACCAAACCACAGCAGATCCCGAATACGTTTCCGCGAAGAACTGATACCTAGCTGGTCTAAATATTATAAAAACATTGGATTAAACCGGGTGGTTTTTAAGCGCCTGAAAACTCAGTTTGCCTCCACAAATAAGGAAAATCAGTTAACGCAGTTGATAGCTGATAATTTTGTTCGCGCTCTTATTGAGGAGGAGCGAATACAGAAGTATTCGAAAAAGGAATTACCGAAGTTCAAGGGAAATATTACACCAGCACCGGTTAACGATTCTAATAGTTACCTTAAGGCGAGTCGTGGGGAATAGATTTATTAGCTTAAAGTCTTACATTGCAGTGGCGTTTGTTTACAAAACAAGCAGCACTTGATAAATTAATGGCTGGGCGGTTACAGGATTACTCTATGAGTAAGGCGCCACATTACCGTAGCAGCCATCTGTTAGGGCCGAGCCAGTCCTCGGGTAAAATGACCTGCCCCACTGACCCTAGGTTAGTAGCTGAGGCCCCGATAACCGGGGCCGTCTTATCCCTTTTGACTAACATCGCGTAAACATCCGTTCCACCATCCAAGCTAATTCTGACTAAGCGCATTTTAGGTAGTCGAATTTCAAGTGCTCGTGAGCTATCGGTTGCAGGATCATGGAATGAGCCTCCAAGGTTTCCCGTCGTAAAATATTTTGGTTTATTCAATGCTGAACGTTTTCAGACATTGGAAGAAGTCCTGCGCCACTATCAACCGTTAGATGTATCATCTTTTTCTCGTTGAATTTTATCGTAGATTTCCCCACGGTGAACTGCCAAATCTTTCGGTGCATTGATAACGATACGCACTTGATTTCCCTTTACGCCCAGCACTGTAATTGTCACTTCGTCACCTACCATCAGTGTTTCACCGATACGTCGGGTTAAAATTAATATGCGTCATCCTGCCTATTATCTATGAGGGATTAAAAAGTGGATTGGCAAACCAATTACAAAAAATATATTTTTTAGATAGTAGCGCTTGTCAAACAACGGTTACTAAAAACTAGCACTCTCTTGCTTCTTGGGGTAAATCTTCTGCAAGACCAATGTAATGATAGGGTATATCCGGACGGTCAATATTGATTACTAATATCAAACAATACGTCACGTGCTGTGGCTTGAGTCCTTCGAATAAAGCATTCTGAATAAAATCTTGCGAACTCTTTACATTTTCATTTTTGACAAGCACTACGGCTAAAGAATACTCAGACCAGCTAGGCGGATAATAAATTATAATATTTTTATGGCCTTCAATATGCCATCGTCTGTGAACGATATTTTCCAGGTTACGTATTTCATTCGTCAACTTATGTTGATCAACCGGGGAAAATCTATTAAGAATGCAACCAATTTCAGTCCAGCGAGGAGTCTTCCTCGATTCAAGTTTTTCAAATATTTTTCTAAAAAGTGTTGAAGTATTCGGTTGAGGTTTTGGAATGACCACTCCTTGATCCCTCGACATGTAGAAAATATCTATAGCCTCAGACATTCCAGATATAAAAATTTTGGATTCTTTATGGTTTTGTCTTCCGAAATTTAAAAGATTTTTAACGTACATGCCCATGTAATCAAGCTCATCACCCAACATTGGAATTTGATTCTGAAGCTCCGCCCTACGAGTTAAATAATGTATTATCTGCACGGGATGATCCAGGAGATCAAATAAAGTTTCAAAATCCCCGATGTTCATGGACGGGCAGCCCGAAAAGCCTTCTGGGAACCAACCTGTATCTTCAAAAAGATGTAGATTAGATTGCAAGCTGGAAAAATATTCGAGAGAAACAGACACGCGTAATATTTTGTGTATGTTTTTTATATTTATGGGCAGCGCATTAATAATAGGATCTTGAGGATTATCCTCTTGGCGTAATTCATTCAATCTTTTTTCCAGTCGATACGATTGAATCGCAGGACTAATTAAAATTTCTTCCAAGTGTTTTTTAATTCTTGGAGAGGACCCCCTAAGTGCCGTAGGCGATATCGTTTGAGACTTAGCTTCAATAATAATTAAGTGTGAATCAATGCACGCAATTAGATCCGTTTCATAGAGGATATTGTCGAACGTCCATTTCATACCTGAAACCACCTGAGATTCATGAAATTTGGTTTTAACAATTTCTTCAATCTTAGTTTCCAGATAATTTGCTCTACGCCTATGCAATGCACCTTTATCGACTTGCTCTACAAGAGTATCGAAATTATGAAGAATAAAACTGAAAAATAGTTGTGGGATCGGACAAAAGAATTTGTTGTTTACGTGGATAACTGGCTTTTCCCAAACAGGATTATCTAAAAATAGGTGTTCGACCTTATTTTCGGACAGTTCACCAAACTCATATGAAAAATAAGATAATACTTTTTGAACGACCTCAGGATCTACTCCTACTGAGTCCGCGACTTCTGATTCACTTATTAAAAAATAAGCAGGAAGCCTCAAATCGTGATGAGCCGAAAATAAAAAAAATAACGTTTTGTTAGACATTCCTTTTTTATAAATATCACGAAAAAATTTATCGGCTTCCTCTTTTCCTTGACCAATATCTTCATGATATTTCAATATTAACTTGTAAGGTTCTTTTATTTTTCTTAGATCTGACAGAAAAGCCATTCGCTCCGAAAGGCGGTTCTCAGTTATTAGTATTACGGACTTGAACACATCAATTGCGTTGGTCGCGGAAAACCCAAAGTGCTGGTTAAGAGATACGTCAAATGGACTGTACAACTCCTTGGATATAGAAACTACTTGTGAATAAAATCCCCAGTTTCTCACTGTCTGCGTATGCGAGCGTATTAACTCTTGAATTCCTGCTATTGCAAATTCCGCTTTGTCCAAATGCAAGTTTGCCGAGTTCATTCGGCTGAAATTAAATGCATCCATTAATTCAGCCAATTTTTCCTGTATCTCCTGGGCTATTTGCGGCGTAACCACTCCTCTTCCACGTTCATTTTCGGGAATACGCAGAATTATTGATTGCAACATTTCTACATGAGATTGATTTAATGGACTACTAGATTCTTTTGAAGCGACGCCATTTTTTCCTATCGGTACCGTTAAGGCATAGCTTGATGCGATGGAAATCATCAAGAGTGGATCATGTTTTCTGAAAGCTTCATTAAAGTATTGAAATAATTCGGACGTTTTTTCTTTACCATTAGCTGCTAACGTAGCAATTAGTTCTTCTCTATCCTCTGGGGAAAGATGTGATAGTGGGTTTTTCATATGCCTTAAATAGACATCTGAATTTTGAGATGCGCGTTTATTTTCAATCTTTTTTTTGTCACTACGATTAGCTCTATGATTTCTTTTCTTCTTTTGATCTCTTCGAAACTTGCTATTGATTCCCATTTAAAATCTTCCTAATTGTAGGGTTTTAAGAAATGCTCAAAAGTGAAAACGCACGGCCAAGCCGATCAGATTCACTTTCAGCAACCCGTACGTTCGGAAAGCCGATAGTCGTGCTACATACATGGCAGTCTCGTTGGTGAAGCGGAATTTCCGTATTGCAGACTGGACACATTGACATTGATAACTCCATGAATAGGTCCGCTATAGACAAACGTAATCTAATTTTTATTTCGCGTGCAGTAAACTTGTAATTTGAGCTAAGCCGGTAATTGCAATGTCGTCAATGACAGCATATTACGTGCTGGCGTTGTATTGGCCTATGGGATGAAGCAACTGAAAATCGCGTTGTGGCCGTTTAGTGATTAAACTGTGCACTGACACGGCCAGCATAGTCAAATATGTTCAATCGTGCAGTAGCATCATCTTAGTTCTTGCTTCGGAGCAAGCGTGTAGAGATATAGATCTCCAAATATTTAAAACAAAAAAACGAGTATCACAACTGGTTAAATATCTCCTTATCCGCTTGTGACGGCCATTAATCAAAAGCTTGGCGGATAGCCACTGAGCTTGCATAGCCTCTAGGGAATCAACGTGACTAAACAGACAGATAACGAAGGCTTGGACTTGATTGGGTTAGGAAAGCTTGCCAAGGCGATTCCGGAAGATGTTTATAAACAAACCACCGAAGTAGCCGTTAGCACCTTCACAAAGCTTATCGCACCAATTACGGAATCTACTAGTGGGCTTGGTCGTTACATACGGCAAAAATTCGATCATATGGTTGAAGTTGAAAAGGCAATCGCAGTCTATTCTATTCAGAATGCGGTAGCAAAAGCTGAAGCAAAAGCTGGAAAGCATGGGTTGGATGTCATCACGCCTATCCATGCGAAGAGTTTCATAATGTCCATTGAGGAATGCGCGAAAGAAACAGACCCAACACTACATGAAATGTGGGAGAATTTGATCGCCGATCAATTAATTAATAATAACTTCCATCCACACTTTGTAAAGATACTGTCGCACTTCAGCCCTGCTGAAGCCCGACTCTTAATTTCATTGCACAATCGTAATGAAGTTGGGGACAACCAAGGTGGATGGCTAGCAAGCGGTCACGAATGGGTATTGCATTGGGTTAGAAAAAGCGGTGAAACACAATTAAATAATTGGACTTACTCATGCGATCTTCTCAGAGAGTTTCATTTTGCGGATACATTGGCTCCTATGGCAAATACTTACAAAGTAGAGGAAAACGTCACAGTACTGTTCAGAACGAAATCGGGTAACGCATTTCTAAAGGCAGTATCCAATGAGATATAACATGCTTGGATTGAAAAGACGCGCTTAAAGTTGATATCTGCTTTTGGCCGATGCACAACGATGTAAAATTTAATTGGTTCTACTTCCTAGCCTTTAAAATTGCGGCTTAGCTGGGTGATATTTTTCTGAGAAGAGCATGAATTTGTTGATTTGCTTTTGGAATTGACCCACTTTTGCGTTGAATTTTGACCCACATGAAATAACTTTAAATCTATATGCCTGTTGAGTTGTTCTGTTTTTATTCTGGGTCAATTTTGGATACAAAAGTGGGTCAAACTGCGGTACAAATCAACAATGTGCATGTCGAATGTTTACCAAGCCATACTTAGCCAACTCTTCCAAAACGCCCTCGATGGAGTTATAACTCACATTGTCACAATCGATTAGCAGAGCTATTTTCTTAGTTTCAGACATTTAAAATCCTTCGCATGCTTAACATGTACAGGTTTCTTCTAAGTAGATAGTTTCACTACTTACTATAAAAAAATCCATTAAAATTGAATAAGAAAACAAGTCCCCTGGTAGAGCGCTAAAAATTTGATTGAACAACTTAAAACCCCACCAGCACATGTCGAAATAGTTACACAACTCATCCCACAATGTCTAAAAAAAAGCTAGCTAAAGGTGTGTTTCAATCTATAAAAATTTCAAAATATAAGCGCTAATCGCCGATAACAGCTTTGTAGGCGAAAATATCCAAAGGTATAGCCGCCACCAAAATATTAGTGTTTACATCATCTAGCTGGTTAAAGAAAAATTTTATTAAATCCTCGCTACCCGTTACCGCTGTTTCCTCATAGGCGTAATTGTATTCGGAAGCAACTTGTCGGATTAAGTCAGCTCTGATTTTGAATGCGGTTATCACTACAGGTCGCATAGAACATTTCATAATAACTTCTCATTCTGGAAAACTAAGAAACATCTTTCAAATAAATTCCCTTGAACAGTCATCGATGCAGACTTTAATATGTATTTTTAATTGAATTCCAGCGGACACTCGCCGGGATCATTACCTAACATAGCTTCGACCCGCCTCTTCTTGCAAACTTCAGAATGAGATCTGTCTTTCTTCACAATTTCCCAAACAGTTTTCAATTCTGTCACGGGATGATTGCAATCATCTAAACGATTCAATACTTCCTCGATAAATCTTTCAACATGAAATTGAAATTGTTCAATAGAAATGTCCAAGGAACGGTCAATGCTTGATGAATAATTGAGTGACCGCCCTGTATCGTGAAAAGGCGACGGTTGGATCTGGATAATTTCTCCATCTGAAATAAAGAGAATACTCGGGAATGCATAATTCCAATTAGCCGCACCCAAGCTATGGGCTAAAAACCAATCACTATTTTCAATATCGAAATCTACCGGTAGGAGTTCGTAGCTAAGCCGCCACCAGAAATATGCAAACCAGTACGCAAGTGGATACGCTGAAATGCAAACTTTATCACCTCCACCTAATAAGCTGTCCACATGTTTTGTTACACACGTATTATCTACGATTATTTCAATCTGAGCGCTGGTATCTTGCAAAATCAGATTGGTAATTTTCGCTTTTAGCCAATGGAGTTTGAATTCAAACGTAGCCATCTGAGCATCCTAAATTCAATTGAGTTATAGCCTGAGAATCAAATTGGAATCAAAGTCACAATTAGTTTTGTTTCGCTCGTCCGGATAGCAGAATTGATTGCTGACAATGTTTGTTTTACCAATGCGCACCTCATCGGTCCAACGGTTGTGGCCGTAGAGCCAAAAGTCAGGTTGGTGCTCCTCAATTATCTATAGGCAATCTGACGTGAAATATGACGTAACTTCACTCACGTTAAAACCTGGGTGAATCAACTGAGGGATTGGTGGAAAGTGGGTAACAACTACGGTGTTTCCTACCTGAGATGTTTTTATCATCGATTCGATTGCACACTTTGACTCAAAAAATAATTCACGAGCCATGGCGGGTGTAAATGTTTTAAATTTGCTACGCTCGTCTGCAATCACGTTAAAATCCGTAACGTTATCTTCAACGTACGCAAAGACTTCCCTTTCATCAAAATTCATAGTGTTAAGTGGAAACCCCGTCCAAAGCGTTGCACCAATAAACCTCATGCCCTCCAACTCAACAAAACTGTTTTCTAAAAAATGAATTTTTTTATGACCAAAGAAAGCGCGACGATATGATTCGAGCGTGCGACCCCGATATTGCCGATAGAATTCATGATTTCCTGCAACAAAAATGATATGGGTGCTCGGCAAAGCAGCGCTAATTTTTTCGACGAATGTGACTAAGCGTTTGCCTACATGCATATCACCGGCCAGAACCAAGACGTCAGGATTATCAGGCAGCGGAGGTAACCAATTATCATCGTAAAATTCAGCGTGAACGTCAGAAAGCAATGAAATCCTCATGTTCCTACCAACATATTTTCCTAATCGACCCTATCTTCAATTCAACAATTGTGATTTTAATAAGCCAAATTAGAGGTACAAATTATCGCCCGCTTACAATACTTAATACATGATTGAGATTTTTTACAGTGATTCCACTACACCCACCGTGGCGATTTAGATGTCTGGCATGAAAACCGAAATTACTAGGCCCGATGTAATCACAAATCAGATTATCTCCAACAAATAAAGTTTCCTTCGCTGAGACATGAGTTGTTTCACATATTTTGCGATAGATTTGTTGATCGGGCTTTATGCATCCCATTTCATAGCTTAAAAACTTAGAAAACTGAAACTCTCCAAGCAAATCATCGATGGCAACTCCGTACGGCATCGCCAGATTCGAACAAATTGCCATCGGGATATTAGATTCATTCAATACCGCAATGGTTCCGAGGACGTCATCAAAAAGCGTCATCATGCTGAGCTCTTCGTCAATCTGACACTGCAATTCATCGAGGAAGGCGGGCGGAACGTCGATCTCAAAATGTTTGGCGATACCAACGATATCTACATTTAAAGACATTATTTCTCGTGCGTCTGTGTCTCGCACTCTTCTTCCTTGAGCCTGGCCGTACTTAATTAGCTGCCGATATGGACTATGCCTGACTTGGTGCTGAACTAAAGTGCCAAATAAATCAAATACAACTAATTTCATAGGAACGCTTCACTTTTTGCGACCGTTAATTAAGTATGGTTTACTACAATGATTAGTCGGCGAGGTTAAGTGCGGTTGCCTAAAAAGCATTTTAAGTAAAGATTTCGTGTTGAATACAGGCTATAAATATTTATAAACTTTTATCTCGATTTTTTTAATTTCGTGCTTCAAGCGTAAAGTCATTCGCTAACTCGTCTAGCAATTTCGACCTCTGATTTCACCGCTACCGAATCAAAAATGCGTAAAGGTTTTCATAAATTCCTATACGTACCTTGAAAAAATCAGCTTCAAACCCTTTCAGTAGCTTTGTTACCGCCTCCACTGGAAAGAAGTATTGGCTCTTCTTCCTGATCCACGTCAATTCGCATCGTCCAGCCATTCGTCAAAGCCCCTTGAAGATGTATTGCATTAATTTCGAATTCATCTCGTCGTGAGAATGATGAGTCTAATTTTGAGGGAATAAATTTGAATTCAAATTCTTGGAGATCGAGATGAGAAATGAAATCCAGCGCATCAAAAGCCGAATAGCATTTGATTCTCAGTTGACTATAGCTGCGGGCATCTAATGCATAGATCGGCAGCAAAGAGACGTAACCTGGAAAAAATTTAGTTGTTACGACGAATAAGACGCAGCTGTCTTCATCAATGATGCCGTCTTCATCGCTCAAAGCGGACATTGTTTCGGTGGGATGATATTCAATACATAAAGTGCCGACCTTCTGTACGAGTACAACCATTTCTGTTACTCCCCCAACAAATATCTTAGAAGCTTGCATAATGATGGATGAAATTAACTTGGACGCCAGAAAAGAGCACCCAGGAAAAAAATCCTAGATAAGTAATTAAATAAAAAATCAAATTCCCGATATTCGGGAATACAATAGCATAAATACTCAGCGAAAAACAACAATCAAGATACTTATTAAAAATATCCGGCTCGCTGCGAGTTTAGAGTACGATCAAAAGCCTTATCAAAAGTGACGCACACTGGAAATGTAAACTATATATTGGATTTCATAGTCGGGGAAAAGCATTCTGCGGGGTTGAAGATTACAGTCATACCTAAAATCCTTAGACAACAATTAGTCCGTATTTCAGCACTTAACCATTTATTAAAATCAATCAGCTCGACAATTATCAAGCACGGAAAATTTCAAAACCTTCAAACTGACAGGTTACTTCTTGCGTGGTAATACGCGCTTATCCCACCTTCTACAGCAATTAAATCGTATGCCTATATCTGCGCATCGAAGCATCGTATTACCGGCTCCGATTTCATCAAAGGCTTGCCCATAATCAAAATAGTGAATCGAATTCGAAATTCCAACTTGCATACTATCTGGCACAAAAAAGTATTTTGATTAAGAAAGGTCTCATTTTTCGAATTCATGACCTGCTCAAAAGGGAATTAACGTACAGAGAATTTCAGGTTTGCGGTTGCCGCATGCGTCGAAATAATTCTGCCCAGGGGACGAACAAGTCCGTGACATTTCTGAGCGGGCTTCGGCAGAATTACCTGACAATATTACTCAATCTTGTGTGCGGCTTCATGATTCGGCACGTTATGGCCAAAATCTTTTGAGAGTGTGGTTTTGTGGCACAGCCTGTTAAAGCTATTAAACACACAATAAAATATTTCATTCGCACATCTTGGTTAATTCAGCCATTTACCTTGATCGCACCAAAACGGTTTTGGGTCAAAGATTAGTCGTTTAGGATCGCTATATAACTCCTCAGGAAAGTCAAAATCTTTGTAAGAAAGAGATGCTTCAATTTTTTCGGCTTTCTTGATTCTTATTGCACATTCCTTGAAGGGACAATAACCCATCTCGTGATCTTTAAATGGGTACTTTCTATCATTAACAATAATAAATACTTTTCGAGAAGCACCATCTATAATTCCGTTTATTGAGGGCCAAGTGGAGTTTGTCATGCACATAGCTGATTCACTTATTGAGGATACATTCACTATAAATTTTTCTGCCTGAGGTGCATCCACAGAGGAAAATATATAATCTCTGCTTGCCTCAGGCGTAGCAGAACGAGTTAATCGTTCTCCTACAGAACAAGCAGCCAATAGAATTGTAAATGTAAATAAATAAAATATTGGTGAGGGTTTAATCATCAATTCGTTCTCAAGATTTATAAGTTTGGATATGCACGCTGCATCAGATTATCTGGATTTAAGGTACCCTCTAATGCATCGAATGCATCTTGCTGAGCAGGTGTTCCAAATTTGTAACCTGCATCAGTACCAATATATAGATGGCGCAGACCGGCTGTATGTAATGACTCATGCCCGACAGCCCACTCCTGTTGCTCATGATTATTTATTTTTGTTGTCCATACTTCAGCAGTGATGTTTACATTTATAACTGAACCTCCGACATCTGCCAAAGCTGCACCAGCTGCGGTAGCATTCGGCAACTTAGAGTAATCTCCTTTGCTAAGCGCATTAGCGACCTTTCCGTCAGAGCCATCACTGCGCAGAGCTTTTGCACCTGCACTCAAAGAATTCGCTTGTGCTCTTTTCTCATCCCCGCCCCCCTTTCCACCCTTATCAAGCTTATCCGCTTTTGCATTAAGCCCCGTAGCAGCTTTCTCCATTCTTGCCGCAGCAGCTTGCTGAACTTTGTTAAATTTCTTCCAACTTTCATCATTCCAACCTGTACCCATTCCATACGTACCAGTTGGATCAGTTCCATTCATCGGATCATTTCCAACATAGGAATACAAATCCATATCATCTTTGTACCCAATAGGATCAGTCTGGAGGAAACGACCAATCTGTGGATAGTAAATTCGTGCCTTGTAGTAATACATCCCCAACTCAGGAATATACGCCTGGCCCGTGTAGGCGAACCTGCCTTTGACAGTGGAGTCTGGAGCACCATAAGCATCATAAGTATTCAGGGCAGTTACAGCACCTGTATTATCAGTCACTGCAACAATAGAACCCTGGTGATTGGAGTGCAGGAAGCTGCGGTTGGCACTGCCAATGAAGTCGGCAGCATAAGAAAGCAAAGGTCTATCAACTCCTGTACCAAAGACGTAACGTTTTCCTACTTTTGCCGAGGTATATTCTGCAATCAGCGAATCTCCGCTATACAGAAAAAACGTTGATTGCCCATTGGCGGTAACCACATTCAGGCGACCTTTTGGATCGTAACCCAGACTCACATTGCGTTCACCCGAAGCCGAGATTAGGCGGTTTTCAGTATCGTATGTATAAGTTGTCCCTGTGCAGCTGCGGGGGGTCTCTACATAACCTTTATCACAAATGACGTTACCGTTTAGGTCGTAACCATAGGCATTAGCGCCCACTGAGTTGTATTGGTTTAACCCGTTAACAGCATAAGTGCCGGTTTTACTGCCTCGCTCTTTGAACTTGTAGAGATCATTACTGAGCGTGATATCCGTAACCTGATTGGCAGGATTGTAACCAAAGCTCTGGTAACGATCAAAGACCGTTCCGCTTGCCTGGAAATCTATACTACTCAATCGGGAAGCATTGTCGTAGTCAAGCGTTGTTAATACTCCACCTACAGCGGATTGGGTGGCGGGGCGTGCAAATTTATCGTATGTATTAAAAATAAGTGCAGTTGTCCACTCATCTTTAATTCGTGTTTGTCGATTGAGACCGTCATATACATAGTCAAAGTAGTGAGCGTCCGGATGCTCCATGTGCAAGCGGTTGCCTTCGAAGTCATAGGAATGGGATACGGTTTTATTAACGCCGTTAATATCGGCTGTTTCTGTTTCAACCAGCCCGAAACCGTCGAACGTCGCACTTACCGCTTTGCCAGAACTAAAGGTCGCCGAGGTTTGCAACCCAAGCAAATCGTACTCATAGTTGACATCATTGGTGGTGTCGTTAGGAATATCTTTGGTTATGAGACGGTTGAGGTTGTCATAGCCATAGGTGATCACCTTCCCATCGCGTTTTCGTAAGGTCCGGCGGTTGCCATTGGCATCGTACGTGTACTCCTCGTAATCCGCGGCGTTATAAGGTGCGGATACGGCAACTTTTTTGTCGGGAAAATACATCCGCTTCGGTTTGAGGGTTTGGGCAGCATAACCAGATCCGTAGTATTCCAGATGGGTTTGATTGCCATTTGCATCGTACTGATCCACCAACAGGCCAAGGCCATCATATTTGTTAGTGACATATTTTTGTTCTAGCTCCGCACCCGTGCCTACCGCCCGGTTCTCGACATTGACCTGACCGAATGTGTCTTCATATTCATAGCTGGTGATTCGGTCTGGACCGAAACTTCCCTCGCTGCCCAATGTACAGGCGCTCATGGGTAATGACCCGTAATAATCCGGCGTCATGCGCTCCGCTTTACAGCTTACCCGCCCATAGCGATCATAACTATATTGGGTAAGCGACGTCGCCACGCCATCGGAGCCCTTATTCGTCACCGTGGCTTTCCGGTTTAAATCGTCGTAGGTAATGACTTGAGTGGTCGCAACTGAAAACCCAGTCCAGTTAACAACCAGTACTGCCTCGGATTGCCATGTGGCCAAGGCTCCAGATTCGATTTTCACTGGAAGGCCCCCGCTATAAGTGGTGCGAGTCGCTGGAAATGGCAGCAGTCCACCACCATCTGGGTCGGGGCTTATAGTCCCTACAACCTGGCCGACCAAGTTGTAGCGAGTGGCGGTGGTGTAGCTGCTGGCACTCTGTGTCGCAGAGGCTCCAAGGCTTAGTGTCAAACCCGCAATAATGCAAATACGTTGAATGCAAGGCGACCAAAAGGTCGAGATAATAGTTTCCATGGTGACTTCCTTTTCCATTATGGGCAGCTAACGAGACGAGCGTTCGGGGTGGTTTGCCCGATGCGATTGCCGAAGTCGTCATAGCTATAACAGGTACGATGGGTTTCAGAACCATGGGCCGTAGTGGCCTTAACAGTGATGCCACGCAGTAAAAGATTATTGGCTACGCCGGTTTGTGGGCCGTAGTCATACTCAGTAATAACCTCACTGTCGTTTGTACAGCCTGCCGCTGCCGTAGACTCAGGCGTGACATTCGCCACGGCTGTATGACATTTGCTTTCACGACTCAATAAATAAACAGGGGTCGCTGCCTTCGTAACGGTTGTAGCGCCATTTTGCTTGTAATACGCATAGTAAGGTGTGTATTTATAGCGCGTTTGGGATCTAACGCCCTTATTGTCGGCGGGCAAAGTTACCATCGAAGGCTGACCCGTAAGCGGATCATAGGCGTAGTCAGTAACGTTACCGTTATTATCCGTAATTGTGGTTGCCTGATTGCATACTTTATAATTCAATAAAGTACATTTTGCATAACCACCCGCTGTCGTAACACGGATAGTTTGTCCATCGTATGTTTCGGTAAGACTGGATATATTTTGGCTCTTGGCGGTGTCAGAAATGCTAGGGTCAGCGGGAGGATCTATCGGAATAGTCGATTCGTACCCCATCGACGTTTTTACGCCTCCAACAGCATTATAAACGCTCGTCACTCTATTACTCGTGTACCCATCGAACGACACAGTCTTATCCCAAGCCGCGGCCTGAGTTATTCCAAATTGGTTGCTATTAACGTTACTAATTCTTTTATAGCCATCGTGAGACTCGTTTGAGCTTGAGCCATGATCACCTTGCACCCCTATTGCGTAGCTAATTTCATCGTCCCCCGCGTTGCCTACCCACGATTTGGTTAATCGCGCTGCGGCGCCGGGATTGGGAGCACAAGAGCTCGCTCCGTTTAAATTTATGTAACAAACATTCGGTGTGTAATCGTGAGTCTCATACTTATAATTCATCACAACCTTATTGTTCTTTTTGATCTGGGTTAAGCGAACTGCATTGCGATAAAAGGAATCTGGATATTCTTTTGTATCCACGGGAGTATGTACGTACTCAGTCACGTTTTCTTCAGGGTCGGTTACCGTAAAAGAGTTCGTTGTTGCAAACATGGCCAGTGGCATACCATCTGGCCAGTTATAAGTCACAACGGGCCATTTCTTGGTAAGATTTGGACATGCATCTTTTATAACATCGTCTTTCGACTTCCCTGCATTACGCGTGTAATCATTACGATCTATAGTGCAAGAATCCACCGCATTATTAATAGCTATAATGTATTTGGGCATGGAAGCCGCCCAACCCTCCGCACCCGAGGATGGCAACTTTGGCTGAGACGGCAAATTTATGGTGGAATATTGATACAAATATTTGAATTGAAAACCGGTATTAGTATTTGCGCTACTCGTAATGCCGCTATAGGTGCTGGCATCTCGCCTCGCAATTAGAAGCCCATTGGGTTTCTGGACATAACTAATATCTGTACTCCAAACAACATCAGTCCGATCGACCTGCACCGTATTTAGAGGATGGGCCGTACAGCCGTCAGGCGAAGGATTTGGGCATGCCACAAGGTAGTAGTAAAGAATACGTGGTGTCATCCCGGTAGCGACATAACTACCGCTGGAGCTACCTTCCGCCTGGGTAACATCGGTGCCAGAGCCGATAAGCTTTAAATAGCTATGGTGGCCAGCTCCGGTCCAGGAAATGGTAAAGTTTCCGGTCTGGTTAGGTAAGGAGGAGTTGATTGTTATATTGATTCCCTGATTCGAATATAGGGAAGTAGTAACTGGTGCACTCGACGACGATGAAGACGATGAACTTGACGTGGAATTAAGTCGGCGGTTGGCGATGTATACTACGGTTCCATCAGGTTTTGTCATAATGAGTCCTGAGAATCCTCCGATACTGTTGCTAAAATCTACAATGCTTTGATGATAGGGTGATTGCGCAATTGTAGTGTTGGCAGGAATATCGGCCGACACTAAAATGTAGCGACTATCAGTTTTCGGCGTGTACTTTTTCCTATCGGGACTGTAGTAAAACTCGGCTGTACTTCCCTCTGAAATTATTTTTATCACTTTATTGTGAATATCTAAGCCTGGATTCCAACTTGGTTCTGAAACGCGGACGGTAAGTGAATCCTGAAAACCTTGTCGAATTGCGCCTGCGCCAACCTCATCATCCCAATTTACAAAATTGCTGGTGTAGGTAGAAATAGTATGCGAAAGCCCCAAATTGCCTCCCATAACAAGATCGGTCAGTGACGGTGAAACTTGGCCTGTTGCCATGTTGACGCCATGTCGATCATTAATCTCATAAGGCGGCGGCGATACGATTGCAGCACTACTAGAAAATGCCAGTAGTAACGTCCATGAACTAATAACGTGTTTCAACATTCGAAGACTTAGCTTTAGAAGTACCGCTTTCACTCTATTGGATCCTTCACGTCGGGTTACAAAAACTGATTTCATTGTGTTTCCATCTCCATGTTCAGACTGTGTTTTGATTAATCCACAAGTAACAGGCCTGACATTAATTGATTTAAATTAATTTACCTTCGGCTGACCTACGATCACGCAGCTTCAGAGTTAGGCGAACTATTTTTCTTCAACTGTTTTTCGGTTGCCTGCGGCGTCATAGTTATAATTTGTTTTAGGTATTGTGTTCTCATTGACAACCCGCAAACGCCCCAGCGCGTCATACTTATAATTCAACTTAACCTGCACACCTGCTTTCACTGCTCCCCCTACAACTGGGGTCGCTGTTATCCAGTCGGAACAACCTGTCGCATTACAGGCTTGGACGCTGTAGGTGTATTGCGTACCATTAACCACGTTTAAATCTGCATAGACATTTGATTCGTCGTCCATACCATTAATGGCGACACCGTTTTTACGCCATGAATATTTGTTAGCGTAATTCGAAGCACCTCCATTTATGGTGATAGAAGAGAGATTAACGGTTGCGGAAATCGCAGCGGGTATCGATGGTATCGGCGGAAGCGTAATCGTGGAGGCAGAGACAAAGTTAGAACACCACGCAATATTGCAGGCACGCGCAGCGTAGGTCGTTGGGACAAGGACGCTGATCCCAGGATCATTCAACGCAGTCACATTAGCATTTGAGATAGTCACGGAATTTCGCGTTACTTCATACGAGGTAGCGTTAGAGGACGCCCCCCATTTAACATCGACCGTTTTGAGGTTTTGGCTGGCATTAATAAAAGAAGGTACCGATGGTACGGGAGGAACATTGACGATGCTGCTAGTTATCGCAGAAGAACAGTTTGTACCCTTGCAGGCGTAGACTGAGTAGTTATAGCTTGTATTAGCTGTTAACGACTTATCTAAATTACCCGCGGCCAGTGTATACACTGAATTGTTGCGGGCTAAATTATAGGTAACGTTATTTCCGGGCGATTCCCCCCAGTTCACTGAAATTGAAGGTCCATTGCCAGTGTTAGCGTTGAGAGTGGCTGTGATGAAAGAAGGTGCAAGCAACTGTGCAACGGTCACCGACAGGCTCGTTTGCCCGTAATAAACAAAGTCTCCTGCTGTCGGAGGGTGGTACCAATTTTCTAAAAAATAGTTGCTGGTTGATCCCCCTGTTTTACCAGTAATTGGAAAAGTTCCAGTACTGCCACCATGCGGCATTACAGCAACTGTCGATCCGTTTGGCATGGTTTGGAAAATCCTTGCGTCAGTCGCAACCCCACTCCAATTCAATGTAAAGTTTCCATCGTTGTCGTTATTAGTTACATAAAATAACGCTGGTATCGTCACGGAAGATGAACGAGTAAAATCTGAACAGCCGGACGAATTGCACGCATTTACCTGGTAAACAATCTGCTGGCCTGGAGAAATAGCATAGTCCTGATACGAAGTATTATTTACACCGCTGAGGGTAATGTTGAGACCGAGACTATTGATCAGCGTGTAATTAGTTGCCTCTGGTGAGCTATTCCAACCCACCAAAACAGACGTGCCCGCCGGATTTCCCCATATTGCCAGTGGTGGACTCGGTTTAGGAGGTAACCTGACAGAATTGGAACTGACTGCTACGGAGTTTCCCGTGGCATTAAGCGCAGTTACTTGATAGGTATACGTAACACCCAACGCGGCTGACGTGTCGTTAAAATTTGGAGAATTGACAACTACCGGTGAATTCACGAATGCAGGGGATCGTGTAATTGAATAATTGGTCGCACGCGAGGAGTAATAACTCAGTGCGATCGCTGTTCCCGACGGTGTTGCGGTTACACTTGCGGGTGCGGTTGGTATAGGTGGTATGGATATGGATGCGGAGTTTGTCCAAGTCCCCGAGCACCCAGCGGTGTTACATGCCTGCACACGATAGTAATAACTTGTGTCAAAACTGATCGATGGGTCCGAAAACAGCGAAGCAGCAGTGTTACCGGAAAGTGGAGTCCCACCGATTCTTTGGTAATTATAGTTCGTTGCTTGCGCTACGTTATATCCTGAAATAACAATAGTGGCTTTATCTTGTCTTACGTTAACTGAACCTGGTGCAGACGGCGTCTTGATGACTGAAACAGTCGAGGATGGGGACCGAGTAGAAGTGCCTGGCGATGTTCGATAATAATAGATAATGTAATAATTATAGTTACCTCCGGCCTTGCCAGAAACAGAGAAGCTGCCGGAATTCGAACTTCCAATACTTGAAATTGCGACATCATTTTCATACAGATTCCCCCCCGCTCCTCCATCATTTCCTGTCCACGACACGATATAGTTACCGGTGTAGCTTGGAGAAGGAGAGATGCTAACACTCGCTAACGCCCACGCAGAACTTGCATGAAGAAACATTAACGGAAAAATAAAAAGAGCTGAAAAAAAGCGAGCTATGTATTTTTTAGAAGGCACGGTTAATCCCTTAATAAACTATTAAAGCAATGTATTGCTTATCAATAATATAAAGATGACATGGACAACGCAGAAATTGTTATTCATGAGGCAGCCAAATATCCGCTAGGGGAAATACCTTAGCGCTAAAGATGCTACTCTGAATTTTTTAGTGCTCATCCTTTAAAAGATATTTATATATCAAAAAAGCACGTGAGAAAAATAACGGGAGACAGGAAGCGTTTAAAGTTACGCCTTATTTTTTGTGGGTCGTTATTAGTGCGGCGTTGAAATTATCTCAATTTTGGCGTGGAATCAACCATTTTTTTAAATTCTTATTTTTAATTTAGGAACAATTGCAAACCTACTTAATTGCTAACTACTTGCTCTCCGATAAAGCAGGAGCTGCTTCAATCAAGCGACATCTACATTTAGCTTTCATTCCGACACGGCTAAGTTGCAAATGTAACCGGAACCAAAATCAAAAATTATTTAATGTAATGATTGAGCAAATAACGATAATTTAGTGTTACAAATGTAGCGTTTGAGTGAGCATTTTGACTTTTCCAATAATAACTAACACTCAACTAGTTAATCTAACCACGAACATTAAAGACATTAAAAATGAATCGAAGTTATTCAATCGAAAATTATTTTATTTGCATTCGATTCTGAATTTTCGTTGAAGTTTTTCCGCAAGACAATAATTTTACTCACGCGGCCCTCGATAATTTTGTTCACCCCTTACTAGAAGCTGTTTCCAAGAGTATTTGCCAAAAGCGGACGCCAAGTTTGTGGTAAAACTGGCGTAAGTTATCGAGGAAGCCGATCATTTCAATTGCATTGGAAATTTATTTTCTTTCGCAAGAAGCATTGGTTCGACAATACTGATTTCCCTTTCATTTTCTTCGAGCAAAATGCTTAATAGCCGTCTTGTTCTTCCCATGAACGTAAAAAAGAAAAGCGCATAGTTATTTCTGAATCGTAGAAATAATTATGCGCTTAAATGATTTTATTCAAAAATTAAAACTTATAAACCGCGCCAAGATTGACGGTTGTCGTTCCGTACTCTTCTGTGTAGTAATGCGAAGCGCCTAATTTCGCTGACCAATGTTCTGTTAAAAGCCACTGTGCATCAGCCCCCACGAACGGAACATAATCGTGGTCGGTTACTTTGCTGGTTTCAGCAAGGTCAGCGTACCGATTTTTAATATCCATTCGCCACAGCCCTGCCCTGACACTTGGTTTAAATTGGTCGAAGCTGTTCGATATTATCCATCGCGCACCCAATTCAAAACCGTCGCCGGAATGCGGTGAAATTGAACTCAGTTGTGTCGATGAAATTGCTGCCGGTATTCCACCAAAGCGAGTGGTGATATCGCCCATATCAAGCCAGCCCAATTCAACGGACCACTGATTGCTAATGGGTAACCCCGCGTACACGCGCCATCCTGTTCGCGAGCTATCGTCGACTTTCGCCGTACCCGTTATTCCCGCAGACAACATCTCGGATTTGACGTCTCCCGAGTCAACGGACGTCTTTACTATTGCGCCCTCAAGCCCTACATATGCATCCAAGGCCAATGCGGGCAAAGGTAGTAGCAAGACCAAGGTTAAGATTTTGCGATAGCGTGCGAGACAAAACACGCACAGAAGAAGCAAGCAAAGAGCATCAATACTTCCCCCACCCGATTTAACCTTTCCATCCTTAACTGGAGTCACTGGCGGTACTGGTGGAACAGGAGGAATCTCAACCGCAAGCACGCCAGGATCGCGAATTGTCCCGTTAGCTAAACCATCCGCATCGTTAGGGCCGCCATCTTCAATGGTTAAGCGAACACATTCGCGCCCTGCGATTAAGCCCTCTTCCCAAACATCTGACGATACACCCGGGCATTGACCCAGAGGATCGCGCGCGGCACTGTGAAGTTTGTTGTCAGCGTTTAATACAAAGTTTTGCCATTTGCTGTTGATGTATTTTCTCCAAATAGCATTTTGGGGAATGGCAACATTCGGCAATGGCAATGCGATAGACACGGCCTCCCCAGGATGATCCAAGCCAGAAACATCGAAGTTAACAACGGGGATTAATTGGGTGAAGCCTGGGTCTTCTAGCGACTTATCGCTTACCGCAAGACCAAACTGCCCTGACTTCCAGGATTGATCGCCAGCAAGCGAGCCTAACGACAGCGCGTACTGATTCGGTACTTCAGCAAAGAGCGACGTAGATGCCGCACAATTGGCTACCCGGCTAGTCGTTCCGGCAACTGCCGGGCATATTGCAAGACGATTGGGGGTCGTAACGAAGGGATTTGCGGTCGCAGGAATACCACTCGTGCCAGTTCCAGCACAACTTTCCAATGCACAATCTGCAATAACTCTCAATGCAAGGTCGTATCTACCGGTACGCGCGTCGGTTGTTCCACCCTGTACAGAAACTGTGTACATCCCCTCAGGTACCGCTGAGACATCAATGGTTGCAGTAGCGCCGCTGGGGGTTAACACCAAACCTGAAGCGGACCACGTATATGTTGGTGACAGGCCGTTTAATTCGGTAGCCATTAATGAAACCGCGCCGCCATTTCTGGTCACAACTACATCATGCTGACCACCTTGTGTAGCGGTGACACTCAATGCTAGTGCGGGTAATAATTGCTGCACCGATAACGTCTGCACAGCAGGCGTCCCTACAATCGCAGAGACCAAACCATCCTTCACAAGTGTGATGCTTGCTGTGCCTGCTGTTGCGGTAACGTCATAAGTATGGCGCAAATTGTCTTCGGCACTAAACTCAAATTGTTCAGCAGAGACAGTGGCCCCAGCAGTTGTGAACTTAACAACTACAGGATATTCAATGGGTTCGTCACTTAGCCAGAGTCTCAATTTAGTGGCAGTATTCTGCTGTACAGGCTGCTTACTGGCTGTGAACGCCACATAAGGAAGTACATCAAACACTACTGTTACATTTTCGTTAGAAACCGCATCCACAAATACCAAACTATAACGCCCTGTACGGCTCGCGCTGAAGATATAGCTTCCATCACTTTGAGTAGTAACAAGCGTTTTTCCTGCTGATTCATCTACGATTACCTCTTCGCCAGATCGTTTCAACATGGCTCCCGCCAAAGACTTAGTACCCTCGCCTCCCGTTAAGGTGAAACGGCTTGACGCATTTACAGCCAATGCAGTCTCATTTTCACGTGTCACCTTTGTCGCCGCGAAGACATTGATCCCTATGACACAGTCAGCGGTGATTGGTCCCGTAGTTATTTGATCGCCTGATAATGTTGCATTGCAATTGCTGGTTAGCCGTACGATATCGTCACTGCGTGTACGATTGATCGTTAAAATCCCGCTGGAACCTAATTGGACCTGTTGAGTTAGCGGTGTTGCTGAGGCTTGGCCAGTTAACGTGGCGGTGACTGTGTAATTGCTATTGGCGTACTGCGCCACCACGGTAATATTGCCGGTCACATTATTAAAGTCGGTACTCCATCCGCTAAAAATTTTACCCAGGGGCGCGGAGACAACCGGGGCAACAGCGCCTCCACCGTAATTCACGGTCTGAATCAAGTTCCCGCCCCCGGTGCCTGTACCACCGTTTAAATCAAAGGTGACAGTAAAGGTATCTATAGCGTATTGGGCCGTTATCGTCGTAGCGGCCACAATATTGCTGAAGGCCACGTCCCAGCCCGTGAAGGTGTATCCAATGCGGGATGGGGGCGTTGGCGACACAGCTGACGTTCCCGCCGGTATAGTCTGGCTCGACAATGTTGTTCCATCCCAATCGACAAAGCTCACTGCGAAGGTAAGGGGCTTCTCAACCGATACTGCGACGATAGAAGCGGCACTCGTATTGCCATCAGTATCTGAAACCACAATACTGACTTTTCTGGCTGACAATTGCCCAGGCGATAAAGTCACGTCCGCTCCAGCCTGATACGTCAAACTTCTCAGGGTATCTCGATAATTTGCGAGCGTAGCCGACCCTGTCAGGGTAAGAACTCCTGTACCAGCGCTATAGGACGGGGTGATACCAGGTGAAGCGGTAACTGATAACAAGTCAGTGGAAAGAAATCCTTCGCTGATTGAAATAGTCGCAGATGCCAGATTTGGGCTATCGGAATCATACACCTCAAGCTGGCTGTCCAGCGTGATAGCGGGACCTGAGACTAAGGCTGCTGCTTGAGTTACTGACAGCTGCACTGCTGGAGTTGGCAAAGAGAAAACAACTAGGCTTAGTGAAGCCTGTCCTGCCACATACAAGTGGCGATTAAGAGGATCAGTTGACATACCGGATGGCCCGTTCAACCCTACAACGCCGTTGACTGTGTCAGTGGCCACACTATCAAAGGTCAGTAAGCCTGTAGTCGAATCACGCGAAAAAGCGGTCACTGTTTTATCTACTATAGCGCTGACTAAAACGTAACGTCCATCAGGACTAATAGCCAGACTGCGAGCTCCCTCAATGGTAGTTACACCATTGACACCGTCAGAAATTTTGTTGATGTATGTAAGCTCACCTGTCGTACTATTAACAGCCAAAATTGCAACCGAGCTTTCCCCCTGACCCGCGACGTAAAGATGCTTACCATCCGGAGACATTTTGGCTGACGATGCACCTTGCAGACCATCAAAACCGGATACGCCATCTCGATAAGCCGCTACGGACGTAAGCTCACCTGTTGCCTGGTTTTGGCTGAATAAGGACACTGCATTATCCGTAGTTGAGGTGACATAAACATATTGTCCGTCGGCACTCGATACTATGTTTTTGATAGGACTTGTGGTTGGGCCAAACATTTGCCCCAGGTAGAGTCCATTAACGTTATCCGGATAATCCGCAACTCTGGTAATCGCACTGGTGGCCGCGTCCCGCGCAAATACGACCAAACCGCTAGGCTGGCCTCCAACACCATACACAAACTTCCCGTTAGGGCTGACACTCACTGAAACGAACCCAGCCGTCGGAGAACCGCCCAATGTATTAACCTGAGTCAATTCTCCTGTTTGCTCATTACGTGAAAATGCATAGATGACACCGTTTGGGGAGGCAGCATAAACGCTCTTGTTATCGGGACTTGTTGCAACGCTAAACGCCGTGGACACTGGTGTCTTAATGCTGCTAAACACGACTCGTCCGGTAACTGAATCCCGAGAGAATACGGAAATTGCGTGGGAAGAATATGATGCCGTATAAACAAATTTACCATCAGGACTCACGGCGACGTCACTTATACCTTGTAAGCCAGGGACACTTACGCTGTTCGCCAAGCGTTCAATATAGGTTATCGCATCAGCAGAAGCAGGAAGCGCCACATTAAGCGTAAATAAAAAAATTAACGCCGAAATAAAACTGCGAAATAATTTTCGATTTTCATATTGCTTCATACATGCTCCTTACGAGTGAAAATGCGCCGTACAACAGTGACGCGTCGATTGATAAAAATGAATTTCACAGGGATCAAAAAAAAACGAGTAAAATAAATAGTTCCAAACGGAGGAAGAAATATCTCTGAAAAAAAGCATTTGTTGGTACCCATTTGAAGAAGCGTAAACCACATCATCGACATTGCAAGCTCGAACAAAAATCCTTTTCCGAAAAACTGAAATTAATTTCTAATGATCGATACCTCTAACTTTTTCAAAGAAAAGAAAATTTCAACTTTGAATGTCAAAGTGGCGCGAGAATTAAAAAATAAATCTCTATTTCAACATAACTTTTTTGAAATACTTTGTAATTTAGTATCGTGTATTACTAATTATTAAACGCAAATCGAAAAGGAGTTGAGAAGATAATTCACACCCTCTCCCTGTCATCTACTATTGCGCCAAATATTGGCACCAAACTCTTCGAAAACTTCAAAAAGCTTTTTTATATCTCGTCATGCTGTAGAGTGACCGCCCGTCTCAGCTGTGAAATTGAGGGAAATGATTCATGCGATTCTGAAGGAAATAATGTTATGCAAGATAATAGAAGACAATTTTTGCGCGGAAAAATTAAAGGCGTGGCTCTGATTTACGATAGCAAGCTGGAGACAACCTACTTAATGGACATCGGACTGGGCGGAATGAAAGTATCCAGTAAATCTTCTTTCAAATCTGAAGAGCTTTTGTGGGTGGAATTTACGTTAATGCAATCTACTAACGAGATGATCTTTGGAAAGCGGGCGAAAGCCAAACTCGTGTATTCAAAATTCAATAACGCCAACCATCGATTTGCTCTCGGTTTCCAATTTTTAAGCTTGACTGATTTTCAGCGAGACGTGATCAGCTCAGCATTAAGCAAGCAACAATCATCTTAATGAGTCCATGTCACTACGTTTTTTGTCTGCACACTTAAATAAGAATGAACTTTCTTTATGCAGTAACGTCAATGTATTGTGTGTTTTACTTTCATGAGCTAACTCCCCTTATTGGCAATGCGCCAGCTAAGCGATTCTAATTGCAAAGTTAACCCAACGAAAGTTGGGTTTTTTTATGCGCAATTTATGCATCAGGTATTGAATCAAGCGCCTCGTTACTTTAATTTATCATTCACAGATTTATGCGTTATGGATCGTCGGAGAGTATTACCAAATGTCGAACAAAGAGTTTATCAAGGAAAGAATTCGTATTTATGCGGGAAAAGACGTTGACCCAATGTCAGATGAGCAAGTACGCGACATCCTAAAAACAAATTTTAATGTGCTTCTGCCTCAACGGCCAACTTTGAATAAGTCTTTAAGCGAAACAAACAATGAACATGAAATAATTAGTTTGATTCTTCAATATCGTACAACCACGTAATTATTTTTACGTCACATTCCATCTGACTTTGTGAACCGCCAAATGCGCGTCTATATTGCTTGTACCAGGATAAGTTTTTCCAAGCATTCGTGGCTCCGGAGTAATCAACCTATAATAACTACAAAAATAGTTACTCGTTCAGGAGATAATTTGGCACTTGTGTATAAAATTGTAGCGAATATTTTTATAGACCGATTGAGGCCACTCCCCAACACGAATTTACTAACCATGTGAAATCCCTTCAAGCTCATCTTTAGCAGCTCTTAAAACTTTTTCAGGCTCGATCTGTAATACCGTTTGCGGATAATTACCACCGAGGTAGCCATTCGCGCTCGCGAACCAGTATGCAATCCCCCAAGCATCTTTTTTCTCTAGAAACATTTTCAGAACAGGTTTCAATCCAACGAAAGGATGATAACCATTTTTTTTATCAAATGCGTAAAGCGGAAAAAGTTCTTCGCGCTGATAGATGATACTGAAAATATCATTAGATGCTCTCCATTTCTTGATATTTTCGATTACAGCTGAAAGAGGGATTTGCGCCATGGCAACAATGTGGGCATGGGTCATCCACTGAGTGGAACGCATGACCTTCATTTGAGCCGTCGCGATCATCTTGGCTTCGCGCGAGCTACGTATTAACCTACTCAATTCTCATTTTCTCCTGAAAGAAATTATGCAACAAAGAGGAAGTATTTGCGGATAGAATTCGAATAAGTAATATTCGGCACTTAGTTTATCAGCAGAGCTGATAAAAGATTTGAGCATTCCCGAGAAAATAAGCGTATTGAATTTGTCGGCGCGAGCTACCGCTTCTAATCTAGCGTTTTCCACTAACCACTCATCAACGCACTTAACGGTTCTGGTTACTTTTTTGTTGGTGCTAGAGTCCACCTTCGGAAACGGAGTCGTCATGCGTCCAGTCGTAGTCAGCACTACCTGCCCCTCAGAACACATCATTCCCACGAAGCCCTGAATCATCTCTAAAGCATTTACTACGCTCACGGCTGGCCCAAAAAAAACAAAAATAGATCATATCTGCATAACCGAATTAATTTAGCAAATTCAATCTTTAAAGAAGTCAAATCTCCGAAGAGTTTGCTGAAGATGTATTAAGTAGTAAAAAATCGAATAGCTAAAAAATTGGTTACCCTCGTTCTCACAGCAAACCCACAGCTCATCCTCGATAGAAATTTCTGCTAGACGAGTCGCTAGTTGTCTGTGCAACAACTAGTTCTTTTTGCGATTAGTCGTGATCGCCGAAGCCTGAAATCAAGAACTATCTTTAGGCGACCCAAAAAATCCGTTAGCACACATACTAATCAAGTAAATAAATAGGAAAAATTCTATTCCCGAATTTCGGGAATAAGGTAGCATGAATATACAATGAAAAACAATGATCAAAACTGTTCACGACAAAAAATACCAAGCTTTATTGGTTTATCTCAGAACTGCTCGAGAATCGCAGGGGTTAACGCTTGCCAAAACGGCGGAATTAATTGGAGAGACGTTTCAAATTGTTAGCAAAATTGAAACAGGCGAAAGGAAATTATCTGTGCATGAATATGTGCAATATTGCGCTGCTCTAAAAATTGACCCCGAGGTGGGATTAAAGATTCTTAAATAAAGAGGGATTTTCGCTGATGATCCAAAATTGCCGCTCTAATTTTTGAATGACATTGTCGTCGATTGTCCAGCTACTGCTCCCTACGTTTAAAAACATCCAGTGAAAGCTGTTAATGTCTTAGCGGCGCGATACATCGTACTGCGGGACTGAAGCTATTGCAAGAATGCCGATTACTGGATTTTGCGAACTTTGCGTACACGCAATTAACCAAAAAAATTTACATATCATGCGCTCTTTTACATTGCGCAAATCTTGCACTCCCATTTACATATGGGGAAACAAGATATGAACAGCGACCAATTTACGCTTTGATATACACAAGATAACGATATATTTCAGCAAAATTTTCATAACGACAATTTAAAATACGTGATTTATATTTCAGAACCTAAACATAGAGTCATCGGAGATGATACGTTCCATCAACATAGGTATTTGATTTTCTATGTTCGCGGAATCGATATTTAATTCATCAAGCACTAAAATTATACTTTTAAATAAGCTACGTAATGCATCTGTATGGTCAATCACACTTTTCGTTTGTGATCCATCATGCGGTAGAAAAATAGAATATTCAATGTCATTCGTTTTCTTGAAAACTGTTGGTCCTATTACTTCAACTTCATCCAAATTTTGCTTTGCACTTAAATTAAAAACAATGTTTGTATCCTCCTTATATTTCTTCATAAATAATTCTGAAGGTTTCGCGAGTCTAGTAAGCTCTTCACTCATCAGCTTTTGAAAGAAATGAGAGAAATAGAATTTTATACCTGGCTTTACATAAATCTGAGAAATGTATATTTTCATAGATAACTCTTTTATTACTATCGCAGGCCACTCTCGTGAGTATCTGCATGGTCCTATTTCATAATAGTTTTGTGCAATGCCTTAATAGAGATGGCATATATTTTTATATATTCGGGAATACATTATCTGAATTGTAATTAAAGGGCGTAATGAACGGCCAGGAGCAGACTTTCGCAGCGGAAAACTGACGCGTTTAATCACTGTAGAACTGTCTCGCCATTTCCTGCCCGTTCACGCATGTGCGGGCGTCACCTTGTCTGATTCGCTTTTGACTGCGCAAAGTCTCTGCGGCCACCAGTGCAATGTCTCGTCGCTTGGCATCGACCGATCTTTAACGTATCCTTTAAAGATACATTATAAATTTGGAGCAAGATATGCGCGATATTATCGATACGGCCATTGTCGGCGGAGGCATTGCTGGTCTCAGCGCGGCGGTTTTTCTTGGTAGAGCAAATCGCTCGGTAATTCTCTGGGATGGTGGTACGCAGCGCATCTTGGCTGTCGATGAGGTGCGTGAATATGTAGGCTTTGATGCAATGTCGCCAGCGAATGTTCTGGAACAAGCGCGTCAGGAAGCATGTCGGTATGGCGTAGAAGTTCGGTCAGAATGGGTTCAAAACGTCACGCCTCGCGATGATGGACTATTTGAAGTCAGTACCCGTGATAACGTGATAGTTGCGCGTACTGTTGTGTTAGCAACAGGACTTACGGATGACTTACCGCCCCTTACGGGCCTACCGCGAGTCTGGGGCCGTGATGTTCGGGTCTGTCCGTGCTTCGATGGCTACGAAGTTAAACATGGAAAGCAGATTGTGTTTGGCGTAGGTAACAGGCTGGCTCATATGGCATCTTGGGTCAGCATGTGGTCCGATAAAGTGACGATCGTATCGAACCATGAGTTCAACCTGGATGATTCAAGTAAACTACGCTTGCTTGGTATTCCCGTTATCCAAGAAGTTATTACCGGCCTCATCCATGAGGACGACAAGCTTGTTGCAGTTCTGACGAGTACAGGAACACGAATCGCTTGCGATGCTACGTGGATCACGATGGACAGCCGTGCAGCATCAACAATTCCCGCTACTCTTTGCGAGGTAGACGAATTCGGATTTGCTAAGACGGACGCATCCGGCAATACATCCCGAGCAGGCGTTTTTGCAATTGGAAATGCTGATGAGCCGTGGGCCCATATGGCGCAGGCCGCAGCGTCAGGCACGACCGTAGGTCCGGTCGTGACTATGTATCTGCTGCAACGTCGACTCGCTGAACTTGCATTGGCGGACATCGCAGCCTGAAGAAAGTAGTAAAAAGGAAATATCACTGAGATGCGAACAGACAGTAGATTATCGCGGATGCTGCATGTATTGCTCCACATGGCGAGACACGACCAGCAATTTACCTCAGAGCAAATTGCAAAGATGTTGGGAACTAATGCAGCTGTCGTGCGACGAACCATGGGCGGTCTCCGCGAGAAAGGCTACGTGGCAACGACAAAAGGACGAAGTGGCGGTTGGACCATCGTCTGCGACCTTAAAAAGACCACTCTTTTTGACATCAATCAGGCAATTGGTGGGACCGGCCTTTTCTCACTTGGCTTCGACAACCCTAGCCCAAAATGCGCAGTCGAACGTGTCGTCAACAAGGCCATTAATTCGGCGGTGGAAGACGCGCAGAAACTCCTCGACGACAGGTTGAAGAAGGTGACGCTTGCTATGTTGACTGCTGACTTCGACACGATTTGTCGTGTCGAAGGCTGGGTCGATCGGCACTCAAACAGCGACGGCTAAGCACCTTAGTCTTGGCTTCAGATAGCAATTTCACTACTTGGCTAAGCTCACGCGGATAGTCAGACGGCGCCTGTTTAACGTCTACTTCGGGTCGACAGCGGCCTGTCGAGACGGTCAGTGACTTCTCAACGTGGCCACCTGCTATGCTGGCCTGAACGATCGGGTTCGGCCAAGAGCGGACATTCGTTATTGGTATAAGCCGTCTTATACGATTTGGCCTGCTTTTTTTGTCGTGCTCATGTATGACTTAAGATCAGTTCGACTTAGGCTCACCGTACATCCACCTGACACAAACTTCTTCAACTTAAATATTCAGATATTAGTTTGGGTCGATCTGTGCAGGATAAGTTCCGTTCGTAATGCGAGGCAAAATAAATTAATTATTAAGCTTTTTAAAAGGTATCACTAACTTCTATTTTTGCTTTGAAGCCAGGATAGGATTATGGTTTGGATTTCCAATTTTGACTCGTAGAGGCTCTGAACTTGTTTAGCCGCGTAAGATTTGGGTGTTAGGGATTGCAGCTTTTCTTCTAGGTTTCGAATGTTTTGATTCAGTCGATGAATTGCATCTTTCAGCGGTATCGCTTTTTCCCCGTAAATAAATTTGGCATTTTCTTCTCCTTAAAATTAAACATCCTTCGCTAACCTTATTTCAATCGACGCAAATTGGAAATACGGAGATTTATATTTCCTGTGCGATATCTAGCACAGAACATTAGCATCTGATTTCAAAATGCGCATATATCGACATTGAGAACTAGTTAACACCTAAACCTAAAATAGTCGTTTTAACCATTAGAAAAACCTGTTAATTTTGGCGTCGAACAATAGGCAAGGATTGCGTTAATGCATCGCCGATCACTTCTCTGTTGTCGCAGCATTATCATCGGCCAATAGGAATTGTCATGAAGACTAGATTAGCTATATCTGCATTTTTACTTGCCCTTACTCCGTCTCTTCACGCTCAAACCAAAACCACTGGTTACACCTACGATGAATTGGGCCGTTTAACTTTTGTCACCGACTCAGCCAATGGAAATCGTGATTACGATTATGACAAGGCAGGAAATCGCCTTTTGGTTTCAACAAATATCGCTACAGATGCAACTGCTGAACCTGCGCCAGCTTATTTACCAGCACCTACAAACCTATATTACTCACTCGCCGCTAGTTGCGCCTGGAAGGCGACCTGGAATGTGGTTCCCGGCGCAGCCAAATATTTGGTTAAAGACACTTCTGGTACGCCGAGCGGTACGCAATATGTCACTACGAATGAAGCCTGGATTGCGTGCCCTGTTGGCAATTCTTCTGGTAACAAACCGAAGAGTGTACAGGCATGTAGCGCCAGTGATGTTTGTGGAACCAAAGCAAATTTTGTTCAATAGGGAATGGAAAAATGAAAAAAATAATATTTTTAATGTTGGGATTTTCATGTTCCGCTTTCGCGCTCGAACAAAACCCCATCGCACCGCCCGCCGCTGAAATTGTAGATAAGTTTGGAGTAAACATGCAGGTCGGTTTGCTTTCTCGAAAACTTAATACGGTTTCTATCGGCGGTGAACTTGGCCTAAGTCATAGTGTAGAGCTTTACACCGACTTATTCGCCGAGGGTAATTATTACGGATATGTTGATGCCTTTGCTGGCAGCATCACTCCAAAAAATATTTCTCAAAATTCGGTGTCTGTCGCGACTAACGCAAATGGCGATCCTATAAATCTTCACGATTCGGGCACAAACCAAACCGACTATACAAAAAGAATAAGTGTAATTCGCGCCTATGGACCCGCCGGCACACAGGACTTTTTGATGTATCAAAATGGCGTTGTGAACGCGAACGCCTCCGCCACTAGCGGATACACTTTCAAAGCATTGGGAGACAGTCGTCATAAACTGGTAGAAAGCCCCGATAAAAGTTACACGACGTGGACAACTCCGGATGGTATAGAGTCAAAGTATCTTGGTAGTCGGCTGGCAGAAGTAACTTATCCCAATGGCTATAAAGTCCGGGTTGCTTATAGAGGTGTTACGACAAACACTGGGTTCATGCTGAAATACCAGTTAAATACTCAAGGATTGAATTGGACCCCTGAGCAAATTGTAGCTATCAATCGCGCCAATCAATATTGCTCTCCTGACGCCGAAACCTGTACTACGACTGGATGGCCTACAGCCACGTTTACATGGCCAGTCGGAACACCGTCTAATTTCTGGACGCCTGGTCTTCCGTCTTCCAGCTATTTGGTCAAGCTCGCCACTCCTACCGGAGTGACCGAAATACAGTATCAACCTGAGAATATGTGCATAACAAATCTGGGTTATGAAGATACTTACTGTAGCGGTAGCACGAGTGGGTTGGCAAAATGGTCATCGCGTATACGCAGTATAAAAACGCCTGAAAGTTCTGTCCCTAATTATCAATATGCCTACGAAAACATAGGTAGCATTACCACTGTAGTTAATGGCGGAAGTTCAGGTAGTTACTGGTTTAATACCACGAGAGTTGGCAAGATCATTACTGCAACGCTGAATGGAACAGAGCACCAATCTTATGGTGGGCCAAGTATCGGTTCGGGTACTTCGACGCGAAATAGTAGTAAAAATGGCGTTAATGAAATATCGGTTGAGTCAGCCCAGTATGACTTCAATGTGATTAATTCTGTGTGGACTAATAAAGGTGGAACCTATTCTTACTATAAAGATTTACGGCATTTTGTAGAAACGTATACCCCAGTTGCGGGTCGTGGGCCGAAACAACATTTTTATTACGATGGGCCACGCGGCAATCTCAATAAAATCAATGCGGTCAGCGCTTCTGGTGCAGAAACTCTTTTAAAGGAAGCTACTGGATACGCAGCTAGCTGCATCTATCCCAAAACGTGTAATAAACCCACTTCAGTTAAAGATGCACGCGGCAACGTGACCGATTACGAGTATGACCCCCAAGGGCGTTTTGGTAGCCCGATTAGAATTACTGATCCCGCCAATAAAAGTGGCGTAAGACCTACCACCGTTTACAGCTACGCACCCATGTACGCTTACTACAAAAAAGATGGCGAAACCATTACTCAGGACCCCGATCCAGTTTGGATGCTGAGTAGTGAATTCAGCTGTCACAAATCTGCTGCAACTAGCACCGGGTGTACCGATGGAACTCTCGATATGGTTAAAACGGATTACTACTATGGACCTCAAAGTGCAGCGCAAGCTAACAACTTATTATTACGTGGTAAGAGCGTAACTGCCGATGGCAGTCCATCTATCCGGGTAACCTGTTACGAGTACGACAAGTACGGCAAATTGATCGGTGAAACGTCTCCGAGAGGTAATTCCACTGATCTACAAAGCTGTCCATAAGGAGATGACCATGAAAATATCCAGAAATAATTGTTTGCTCTCACTGCCCAACTTCATTTTGTTGTTCGCCCTGTTTTTAAGTGGCGTGGCAGAAGCTGCTCAATCTCAAGCTCTCTACAAAACTGCCTATAGGTTCTCTACGACAACTGGGTTAAAAACAGGTGTTATTAAGCCAGATGCAGATGGTGATTCTCTCAACTTCTTAGCGGAACGCTATGTTTATGGTGATTCCGCCCGGCCTACGCTAGTCACTGAAATCCAATCCGGAAGTTTGCTCAACTGGTTGCCCGATACCATCGAGCCAGCTAATTGGACCAATTTCACGGTGTACTCGACTCAGGGATTTGAATACGACATTTACGGTCAAAAAACGAAGGAATGGATGAAGGGTTCCGATAGCGATATTAAAAAGCTCACGCAATACAAATACAACGCTAAGGGATTGGTTCAGTGTAGAGCTCAGCGTATGAATAAAGCGGCTTATGGTTCGCTGCCATCCGATGCCTGTTTGAAAGGCGCTGCTGGAACTGACGGTTTAGATCGGATCACCCGTTACACCTACGACAACCTTGATCAAGTGCTCACAGAAG
The DNA here is from genome assembly GCA_004172865.1 of Gammaproteobacteria bacterium. Lineage (GTDB taxonomy): Bacteria > Pseudomonadota > Gammaproteobacteria > Pseudomonadales > Cellvibrionaceae > Cellvibrio. The sequence continues at coordinate 125,915 of SEBV01000011.1, forward strand.
AGCAAGGCGTGGACACTCCACTCTTACAGACTTATGTGACTAATACCTATCAGGATTACTTACTTAAGACTCAGATCGACGCCAACGGCAATAAAACGCAGCTCGATTATGATGCCATCGGTCGATTACAATATCGCTATTATCCATCAGCCACCGCTATCGGCTCTGTCAATTACGCTGATTACAACCAATACGGATATGATGCCAACAACAATATTACGTTCGAGCGTAAACGTAATGGCACCCAGATTACTTACACAATTGATAATAACAACCGCACGATCGTTAAGGATTACAACACCGCTCAAAGAGATATTTACTACGATTACGACTTATTTGGTCTTCAAACCAGAGCCGCGTTTGGTACTTCAGCTACAACGGCAGCGTCTGCCACTGCTGACCGTACCGAACAAAAATATGATGGCTTTGGAAATATCATCAAAGACTTTGTCTATATCGGCGGTGTTGGCCGCGCAATATATGGCAAATATGATGCTGATAATAATCGTGTCAAGGTTACCCACAATGACAACAATTATTACACCTATGAATACGACGGATTAGACCGACTGGGCGTGATATACGAGGGTGGGGGCTTGCGCATGTTGCAGATCGATTACAAACCCGATGGACATCGTAAACGTATCTACCGTCGTAGCGGCATTTCCAGCACAAACTATAGCTTTGCGAATGGTTTGCAGATGGATAGCTTTGTTCAGGATTTTCCAAACACCGCTAACGACCTAACCAATAGCTTCCTGTACAACCCTGCCGGGCAAATTTCACAGCTCTCTCAAAGCAATAGTCTTTATTATTACAACGGTAATGAGGACCGCACCGGTAATTACACAGCGGATGGATTGAATCGTTACTCTTACGTCGGTGGTGCAACTCCTGGAACGGGTCAACCGATGGGCTACGATGCCAACAGTAATCTCTCCAACGACGGAACCCTGACCTACCAATATGACGACGAGAATCGCCTAATCAGCACTGGTGGGGCAGTGGCGTCCTCATTTATCTATGACCCGCGAGGACGCCTGTTCGAATCTACCATCAGCGGTACCAAAACCCAATATCTTTACGATGGAGATGCGCTATCGGCAGAATATGATAGCGCGGGGGTTATGCAGCGACGTTACATCCACAGTAATCGCGTCGATGAACCCCTTGTGCAATACAACAGCAGTACTCTCGGAACTACCCAGTGGCGCTACCTGCATGCCGATCATCAAGGCAGCATCATTGCCCAAAGCGATGTGAACGGAACTGTGCTGAGCACCGCCGCTTACGATAGTTATGGTATTCCTCGATCCGGTAATGTAGATCGTTTTGGCTATACTGGGCAGATTTGGTTCAAAGAATTAGGTTTGTTTTATTATAAAGCACGGGTTTACCATCCGAAGCTAGGGCGTTTCTTGCAAACGGATCCGATTGGATATGAAGATCAGATGAACTTGTATGCGTATGCAGGTAACGACCCTCTTAATATGAATGATCCGGAAGGTATGGACGATATTCCATCATATTTGTTAGGAAAATCTGGCGACGAATTGAAACAAATGCTCGCAGATGAGAAGAGCAAGCCTAAGAAAGATCGTGATAATAAAAAGATAAAAGATCTTGAACGGGCACAAAAGTATGCAGGTATTCGAAACGCTCAAAAGAGACAAAGCGTCTATGGTAAAAAATTAGGAATCGATGTTGTGACATTAGTTATGGCCGCAATTGAGGGTTACCAGGATTATCAAAATATTGTTAGTGCGGCGGAACATAGCGCACCTCACGATTATTGTAAGTGTGTAGGTAGCGTCACGATTGAGGAACCGGAAGAAGGAGAAAAAGAAAATGAACCTGAACCTGAACCTGAAAAACCAATTGATCCACCTGAAGAAGAAAAAAAACAACCTTAGAGATTAGCGAACATTATGACCGATACAGATGACTCAGATTGGGATGTCTTGGCTGCAAATAAATTAACTGATGCAATGCATAACAATAATCCAGAATTTATTGGCTTTGCCGAGGGATGGTTAAAAACCTCATCTGACGAAGTTCTTAGAAGTATCTGTCTCGATTACCTTGAGAGCCTCAACAGGTTAACAGAAGAAACGTTAATTTTAGCTTTGAAAGATTCGCACGATCTTGTACGGACAAAAGCAATTAATTTAGTGGCATCGGTTGAATCTGAGCGGATCGTTCACCAGTTAAAATTAATGTTACCTGATGAGGAGGATGAGTTTGTGGCAGCTTGGGCATATATTGAGTTGAGCATTCGCGATCGGGTTCCGTCCGGGATCGAAAAAGTTTTCAGAAAAAAGTGGCTGTCTAGCGAGTTGGTGAGAGCTGGCATCGCATTTCGTAATGCATTATTTCAAAGGAAAGAAAATGAAATCAGAGGATTTCTAAACTTTATTAAATCACAAGATTATCTTGTACGTGGACTTGTGATAGACCTATCGGTTTTCTTTACTTCGTCAAGCTTTAGCTATCTCGTGATCCACGCTCTAAATGAGGTTGGTCATTCTGACCCCTTGCTTGTACTACAAGAAAATGCCAAGAAGGCTTTAGAAAATTTCAGCTCTATATAACTAAAATTTATAGTCTTTTACCGATTCTACTTCGGATCTCAATCAGATAAGGTCTTTCGCACTGCCACTAACGATGTCATAAAGAGAGGTATTACACCTCTAGACTATGCTGAAGAAAATAACCTTAAAGAGGATCAAATATATTGCAGGCAAGAGCGATACTCACATTAAATTTGTTGAGCTTGTCATCATGATTTAATGAAACACTTTAAGGTTTAGTAAAGCACTCATATTGATCAATGTTTATTTGTCAGGTCACACATTCACAAATGCTGAATATCTTATCGGCGAATGCAATATCAATTTAATTAATTTGTATCATTGATTAATTAAATTTTTGTTCAAGACCAACGTGCACTCATCCACGACTCTGATCGCAGGAGTATTGCGGAAATTTAATTGTATTTAGGTTAGCATATTGTCCCCAGTGAAAAATGGATGCTGCATTACATTTTAAGAAATGCTTTATGGACGTTGTGATTCACAGCTTAATAAGGAGTTACAAGTCAAATGGTAAGCTCCGGCCAAAAGCGGACATAGATAATCGGTTTCAGAAATCAATCACCGCCCCCTATCAGGAGGTAATGTGTTGATTTGCACCGTAGCTTGACCCACTTTTGCATCCAAAAATGACCCAGAAAAAATGTGCAAAAACGCAACCCACATATAGCTTTGCAGTTATTAGCAATGGGTCAAAATTCAATGCAAAAGCGGGTCAATCTACCGTACATATCAACAGGTAACCGGCTTTCTCAATTCCTGATGATAAAAATTAAACTGTATCGGCCAAAAGTGAAATGCTCACCTTTAGAGTTGGCTAAACGTTGCCTCCCCGCCTCTAGGCTTATTCCCGCACCGACCCATTTGTTTGCTGCAAAATTGCATAGCATCATTCAGAATTGCCGATGACAAAAGCTTTAACTTCGCCGCTCTTTTCGACGCATCTCCCTATCAATAAACTTGATCGCGCCGATGCAGAGCCCAGAATGTAATAAATATATGATTGAGCAGCAAAAAATGAATTGGTTAACTGGTGGTGGTGAAGCAGGCGAAATCATTCGATCAAAAGATTGGTCGAAGACTCCACTAGGCCCTATCGAAGAATGGCCCCAAAGCCTGCGTACGGCCGTTAGTTTATGTTTGTCGTCGACCTTTCCAATCCTGATTGCATGGGGTCCGGAAGATATTCAAATATATAACGACGCCTATCGTCCCATTTGCGGTCCCAAGCACCCTGAAGCTATTGGCCAAAACTTCAAGATCTGTTGGGCTACCGCATTACCTGTGGTTGGCGATGCATTCGATCGTGCGCATCAGGGAGAAGGCACCTACATTCGCGATCAGCGGATGTTCCTCGATCGCTACGGTTATTTGGAAGAGGCGTTCATGACATTCTCCTTTTCGCCAATCGGCGTTGAGTCGGGCGAAGTCGGCGGTGTCTTTCATCCGATTTCAGAATCGACCGACAAGGTCCTCGGTGCGCGTCGTACAGCGGTGCTACGTGACGTGTCGGCCGCCATTGCAAAGAGCCTGTCTATCGAACAGTTGTGCCAGGCGCTGACCCAGCGTTACGGGTCGATGGAACTTGATCTGCCTTTTATTCTGTTTTATCAACTGAACGGCAATAAGCTGCAACGGATGGGGTTTGCCGGGCTCAGCAGCAACGCCAGAATGGCACCCGAATTGGTTGACTTGGACAATGTTGAACCAGGTAATGCGGACGGCTGGCCTTTTGATAAGGCAATGCACTCGCTAACCATTACCGAGGTAAACGACCTGCTGACGCGTTTCGGCAATGAGCCGTCGGGGCCCTACCCTGAAACACCCTCAAGCGCGCTGATACTGCCGATTACGGTCGTCGGCTCTGAGCGTCCCTATGGCTTTCTCATCGCGGGTGTAAGCGCACGTCGTGCGCTCGATGCAGAATATTCGGATTTTTATGCATTACTGTCGAATGCGGTAAGCACGGCAGTCGCCAACGTCGTGGCTTACCAGCACGAGCAGCGCAAAGCGGAGGAACTGGCCGAGCTTGATCGGGCCAAAACCGCGTTTTTCTCTAACGTCTCTCACGAATTTCGTACACCGCTCACGCTCATGGTCGGCCCCTTGGAAGATGCTCTGGCCGATCGAGACGAACCACTTGGGGACGCGCAGCGCAAACGTTTGGAAGTCACACATCGCAATTCGCTGCGGCTGCTAAAACTTGTTAACGCGCTACTCGACTTTTCACGTATTGAAGCCGGCCGCGCCAAAGGCAATTTCGCGGAGACCAATCTCGCGCAACTCACCGAAGATTTGAGCGGAGTGTTCCGCTCCGCAATAGAAAAGGCTGGGTTGAGTTATGATGTCAACGTCGTCGATCTTGGCGAGACCATCTACATCGATCGTGACATGTGGGAAAAAATCGTTTTCAACCTGTTGTCCAACGCATTCAAATTTACCTTTAGCGGCAGCATTGGCATCACGCTGAAGCGCGTCGAAGGCTTTGCCCGGCTGGAAATCAATGACACCGGCTCTGGTATTGCTGCTGAAGAATTACCGCGTGTATTTGAGCGCTTCCATCGTATTGAAAATTCAAAAGGTCGCACCTATGAAGGTACCGGTATAGGCTTGGCGATGATTCAAGAATTGGTCAAGCTGCACAAAGGAAACATCGGCGTTACCAGCGAGCCCGGCAAAGGGTCAATGTTTTACGTTGAGATTCCCTTTGGTACGGCGCATGTAGCGTCAGCCGATCTCGTCAGTATCGCGACACAAGGCAAAACGGTTGTTGCTGCACCGACAGATACCTTCGGCACCTCATATATCCAGGAAGCGCTTGGTTGGCTACCGGATGCGCACCAAGCGGCTGAAGGATTGCCGTCGCTCTCTGTTGTGCAAGTGACGCAATCAGCCATTGACGGCGACAATGACGCGACGCCAATCCGCATCCTACTGGCGGACGACAACAGCGATATGCGCGGTTATCTGAAACGGTTGATGGAAAATTATGCTGTGGTCGAGACCTGCGCCGATGGTGAGGCCGCATATCAGGCCATTTGTCGAGAGCGACCGGACTTGGTTGTTAGCGACGTGATGATGCCTGTGCTGGACGGTTTCGGCCTGATTGAAAAAGTCAGAAACAATGAAGCTATAAAAGATGTTCCGATCATCCTTTTATCGGCACGTGCTGGTGAAGAAGCCAAGATCGAAGGTTTAGCTGCCGGTGCTGACGACTATCTGGTCAAGCCGTTTTCCGCCAATGAATTACTGAGTCGCGTCAAATATCAAGTCGATGCTGCACGCCGCCGTCAGGCAGCACAGTTCGAGCTGGCATTAAGTGAAAAATACTTTCGCTCACTGGTGGATGCCTCGACGGCAATCATCTGGACCTGTGATGCAACCGGCTATTGTACCTATTTGAGTAAGCGTTGGGGCGAAGTCACTGGCCGCGATATTGAACTGGATTTAGGTTTCGGCTGGATCGGTAACGTTCATCCAGACGATCAGTCGCACACTCGCGATACGTTTTTATCAGCGCAACATTCGCTTGATCCTTTCAATATTATTTACCGACTACGACATGCCAACGGCGACTACCGTTGGGCTGTCGATTCAGGCGCACCTTTGTTTGACCACGGTGTTCTCACCGGCTTTGTCGGCACCGTCGTCGATGTGCATGATGAGCGCGTGGCCAAAGATGCACTGGAAATGCTCGCGAACGATCTGACCGAAGTTAACCAGCGACAAAATGAATTTTTAGTCACGTTGGCACACGAATTACGCAATCCTTTGGCGCCGATCCGTAATGGTCTTGAGATCATGCGCTTATCTACAGCACCCAATCAGCGCCTGGGCAACGTCCACCAAATGATGGAAAGACAGGTAAATCATCTGACACACTTAGTCGATGATTTGCTGGATATCGCGCGGATTACTAAGGGGAAAATTAACCTGAAAAAAGAGCGTGTCGCTCTGAAAACAGTTCTGACTAATGCCGTAGAGATCAGCATGCCTCTAATCGAAGCGAATCAGCATGAGCTGATCGTCGATATACGCGAACAAGATTTAACAATTGATGCCGATCCGCACCGTATCACGCAGGTTATTAGTAACGTATTAAACAACGCCGCTAAATACACGCCAAATGGTGGCAAGATTGTGGTGACAGCTTTAGCAGAAGACGACGTCGCAGTTTTAACAGTAAAAGACACTGGTGTCGGTTTGTCACCCGAAGCACTGTCTACAGTGTTTGAGCTGTTCTCACAAATTCAAACTGAAGTTGATCGCGCGCAAGGCGGTTTAGGGATAGGTCTGCACCTGGTTAAAGGGCTAGTTGATTTGCATGATGGTTCCGTTTCCATGAGCAGCCTTGGTGAGGGAAAAGGCAGCACGTTCACTATTCGATTACCGCGTGTTTTAAACGCACCTATCTCGCGAAACGTCGAGAAGGGTAATCAAATCAAGAGCGCAGCAGCTCTATGTATTTTGATTGTCGACGACAATCGCGACGGCGCCGAAACGCTATCGACCTTAATGGAGTGCTGCGGTCATACGGCTTACACGGCCGCGACGGGGAAAGATGCCCTGGCGCTTGCAGCGGAGGTTGTACCGCACATCATATTTCTGGACATCGGGCTCCCCGATATGTCTGGGTACGAAGTCGCTACAGAAATGAAAAAAATTGCAAGTCTAAAACACACTCGCTTTGTCGCACTGACAGGACGTGGCGCCGAGACTGATAAGGCACAAGCCATGGCAGTAGGCTTTGACTATCATTTGACCAAGCCAGCGTCTTTAGAGCGACTCAACGAAATACTGTCCAGCTCAGCCTAGCATTTGGACAGATGAAATTGTTTGCGTAAAAACCTTTATCGTGGACAATCGATGAACGTGCATTGTTGCGCTAAGTTATTGCTTTTAGTTGAAGAACGTTACTAATTTTTTAACGTTGAATATCTTGCGTTTAGCGCTCACGGAGCATATTGCCGATGCTGTTGAAAAACTATTTTAGTAGTATGGAAAATAAAAACTATCGGGCGTTATTTGAATAAAATAACTAAAGAATTTATACCGAGTTTTTCAACAACATCGGCCAAAAGCGGAAGTTCGATATCCATAATGAAATTGGGAAACTCAGCCAAAATACCTAGCTCAGCCTCGCGCAACGTTGGCTAGAGGCCGTGTTATATTCAGTTATCAATCTGTACTTCTGACATCTTTTCAGCGCGCAATACTTCGTTCAGTAACTCAATCGCCTCAAACCTCAGTTTGTTTAAATCATCAGCTATCTGATTATCTAAGATTTCTATCACAGCCGGATGTTCCCGAATCATCCCGTCAGCAATCGCTTTAGTTGCTATCTCGCGAGCATGCTGGAGTTTCTTGGCAGCATTAGTTAATTGTTTTGGCTTTTTCGCTGGAACCCTAGCCTGGTCAATGATTCGACCATCCTGATCTTTTAGGCAGCCAGTAGAAATTGCGTTTTGTGTGCCAGATAATGCTTCAATAAAATCAGTTGCACGATTTTCCAAGTGAAAAGGGGTTCTGAGCGCTGGGCGATCAAATGCCATTGATATAAGCAAATAGTAGTGCTCTTTGGGGCTGTATTTATCTCTAAACTTTAATACATTTTCATAGTATCGATACATCAACTCTGGATGATCATTTAGAAGTTCGACATAATCGTCCCAGAACATCAGAGCCACTTGAAACTTTGCAGGCTTCCTATTAATGTCTCTAACATAAGTCTGCAATTCGACGTCTCGAGGACCGCTTGTAGCAAGAATGAACCTATCTAATTTCGGCTGAAACAAGCTCGCTGCCCTTATCTCCTCGTCGATTTCATCAGTAGATAGTGTATTGGAGGGAGTGTCTGCTCCAGGTTTAGTTTTCCATGTACGCTTTTTGCACTGTATGCCGGTGTGTTCACTTTGGTTACGATTGTACCCATACACATCTACTCCAGCTTGAGCTTGCCCTTGCCTGCCATTTCTCTCCGCGTAATCGTCGCCCCACTTTTGTTTAGCCAAATCCAAAGTGAGCTTCTCAAAATCCTGCCAATATGCCGGAGGCATAATATCTACCGTAAGATTACCCATGATCTACTTAAGAACCATCCGCTTGATAACTTTGTTAGACATAATATTTATCTTCGTTTCCCTAACGATGGATGCCCACCCTGCATAGGTTTAGTATTAAATTGTATGCCGGACTCATTCATGATATTAAAATAACTTTTTGGACTGGGCATATACTTTTCGTCAGGCCCAACTTCAGAACGAGAATAAAGTATTTTGTAGTTATGGAATATTTTTTCAAACTCCACCTTTAAACTTTCATAATCTGAATTAATTTCATGGTATTCACTTTTGAGTGAAGTAACCTCTAATTCTAACTCAGAACACCTTTGCTCTAAATCCTCAACTTCGCTTTCGTGTTTTTTGATTTTCTCAATTAGCGCTTTAAGCGATGGAGCTTTTACTTCTATAGTTCTTACAACTTTCGCCCCAGAATGATCTTCTATAATTGCGTGAAATTTAACGCCTTTTAAAAACTCTAAAGATACCGGCAATTGGCGCTTTCTTGATCCATAATCTTCCTTCAAATATCTTTTCGGCCTTTTTGCCATTTTTTATCTCCTATTTCTAGCCTAACACCCAAAACAGTAGCATGGTCACGAGCTAGACTGATTTTGATTGTTAACTGATGAATTACTAAAATAAACCAATACGTCTTGATCAGAAAATCTTTCTAAATTCATAATCTCCTCTCTTAACTCTTTCAATTTATCTGTATCTTCTAGGATGTTCATAAGCGCGACTGCTATTTTATTTCTATTTCCATTATACGGTAATCTGCTGGTGCTGATGGAAATTTTGAGCTCATCGTCACTACTATAATGATAACTGGGCTGCTGTTTTGAAAAATTCCCACTTTTTTTGTGTTTTTTGAAAAAGCCAACTACTTGAAGTGAAGTTGAAAACCTTGAATCCTGAGATACTATCCGATCTAAGTCGCTGATGTCATATGAATCATCAAACAGATACATGCTATAGAGTGAGTTCTCCATAGTAAAATAAGTATCGTTATTTTTCTGATTAGATTTAACAAGAAGCTGCTCATATAAGTCTCTAACAAATTTCTCAAAACTAAGAATTTTAGAAATAATAACTTTATCTTTCGCGAACTTTCTCCTATGAAGGATATAAGTACTTAAGATATAAGAAAATAGAATTTTTACATATGCATTGAGAGAACCTATAAACTGTTCCGTATCAATTTTTTCAAGCTTATCGACATCAAGCCCTTGTATTTCTCGTCTTATCTTGTTATCGAATGACACTGATATTTCAAGACAGATTTGATGAAGCTTCTCGATTCCAGTTTCGTAGGTATTAAATGTATCCAAATAATCTAAAACCAGGCTATATTGCTCCTCTAGATCGTTATAAACACTTAATTTTTTCTCATGAGAAATCGCCTGAAGGACTGGAGAGAGATCTGCTTGATATATATAGTTATGATGCACCTGAATAAATGTTGAAGGGATATTATTGTTACTTTCTTCTTTCTTCTTCAGCACTTTTACTATTTGCCCACTTGAGACATCTCGAATCAAAGTCCCGTCTTCCTTGAAATTACCTTTTATCACTTCTTCTTCTATTTTTTTGTCAGATATTTTTACAGGATATTTGTTTCCACTCATATTACTGCATCCCAAAAGTATGAATTCGATAAGGCAAAATTGACTTGAAACCTAATGTTAAGCCCAGGGGCAAGTTGCACATTGCGATAAACTTCGCTTAGCGATTCGTCAAATGCGAAAATTACAATGCGCCCAGTACACGAAGTGCGCGAGCGTGACTCGCCTTATTATGGCAACGACGGTTAGAATTTTTACAAACTATGTTTCTGTTTAATCCAAACCGAAACTGCCAATTAAAAATACTGCTGCGAATATTCACAGCAATTTTTTCTTAGCGGCAAGCCACAAGGTAACGTGCGTTTTGTGCAATACAACTATTGGCACCGTAACGACACTGCGCACCCTGAAAATTACGATAAAGCTAAAAAGCATATGCTTTCGATTATATTTCTATGAGCACTTTTAAAACCGATTCGCACGCTACAATATTTATATATCGCGCATACGCGCTATCTATTCTTAAGCTCTCTTGAAGACAGCCGCCTAATTTATTGAATACAATAGTATATTTTTATCAAATCATCTGGCCAGTTTAAAGACAATTAGAGCATGCGAGTTATCTCTCGCTTTATATGCATAATATCCATCCACCAATATTGTTAACTTATTGATATCCTTCATTAAGCATCGAACCACTAAAACAATTTTTTAACTTCCGCTTTGGGCACAAAGCTGACCAATTAAACATAGGATGATTGACTGATAAAAAACTATTAGAAATTTTAGCAAGCTGAAAGCTATTTACGGGATGAGAGAGTGCGCGGTAGAAGTTTCGCTGCCGCCGCCATCCATATTATTTTTGTTTCCGCTTGCAAATGAGTGTATGCCGAAGCGACTTTTGGTGTCAATTTCTTAAGTGCGGATTATAGCGTGGTGTAATAGCGTGTAATATTTTGGGAGAAACAAATTTTTTAGCGTCATTTAAACCTCTATTATTAATTCACTTTAAATCTTTTGAGACACAACATTGCCTCATTAAAATTTATAGCATTACTGCAATAAGATTTTTTTAACAGTTCTTTGGGAAGTGCCCAATCCCACTTGCCTGAATAAGGGATATCAACGTCCTCCAAAAAACTTAGTTCATTGGGCTGATGCTCGTTTAAAAAACCGTTGATGATCACATGAAGCTTTTCAATATTGATATCTGAAATACTTATACCTACTCCTTCATTTATGGCATTGAACCCTTTACTTTGAAACATGAATGCCAGCGTATTATTTACAATATCACCGCACCACGTCATCAAGAATATCTCTTTGCCAACTTCAATTATTTTAGAAGATAAAAATCCGGAGTTTTTAAAAAATGATCTCGCATCACTTAATAATTGCTGTCCTGTCTCGTCTAAATATTTTACAGACAGGTCGTCGGCCAGAACCGAGTACATTTCCTTTCGAACTCCATCATGCACCAAGGATTTATCACCACTGGAAAATAGTGGTGGTGCCCCACCCTTATCCGCCTTCACAATAATTACTTTTTCAACTTGCTTTGTTTCTAGAACTCGCCAACGCCTTCCGGCAAAAATGATTCCTTGCCCGGGCAGCATCGGTGTAGATACTGAAAGACTTCCCAACGATTTTCCATTACATTCAAGTCGCATTTCATCGTCTGATACGAACGCACTATAAAATTCGTAATGATTAACTAGCTTTTCACCGAGTTCTCCATGGAGTAGCAGCCCTGAACTCTCCTGAATAATTAGTTTCTTTTCGCCTAATACTTTCAGCAAATCTAAAAAATCATTTTTTTGAATCGAAAGAAAAGAGGTACTTAGATTTCTCCACAAATCTGGAACTGAAATGCCACCTTTTTCTGCAATGATGGAAAGGATTTGCTGCACCAATGTTGAAGCATGTAGTCCATTCGCTGCTGGCGGTTCGAACCATCCCTTCAATAGCAGGTTTATCATCGCTACTGATTGAATGAGTCCTTCATGCAACTTATCGGATATTGCTGAGTTAGCATTAATTTCTGGCTCGATGCAGTAACCCCGCAAAATTGCGGGCTCACCTTTGCGCCGTCCAGATCTGCCCAGCCTTTGTCGAAGACTTGCAACAGAGGGAGGTGGACCGATTTGGGCGATACTCTTTACTGCGCCGATATCAATGCCCAGTTCGAGTGTGGAGGTACATATTGCGTTTGCAGGTCTGGAATTGTCTTTCAATGCCTGCTCAGTCTCCTCTCTAATTTCTTTAGATAAGTTTCCGTGATGGGGCCAAAAAACATTGGGAATTGCATTATCTTCGCAAAGGCGACGCAAATAATCAGAGTACAGTTCCACTGACGTACGACTATTTGGAAAAATTAAGTTATTACTTGCACGTAAATTTTTAAAAAGATGGGCGGCTACTGCGTGGGTGCAGGAAGCCGAAACACTTTCCTGATTTTCAGTATTCTCTAATGAAATTTGCACAAAACCCTTAACCAAGATTTGGAGTTCTTGATTGCCACTTTTCGAGTCAATGACTAATACTTTATTGGGTGTTTGATTTCGAAGAAATGTCGCAGCAAGGCTCATATCCCCCAACGTTGCCGATAGGCCTATCCTTGGAATATTTTCATTGGTAGCAAGCTCGATTCGATTCATCAGCGATTGAAGTTGTTTTCCACGCTCACTTCCAATAAACGCGTGCAACTCATCAATCACGATATATTTTAAATTTGCGAACAGTGCTGAAATTGCAGATCCACGATTTACAAACATAGCTTCCAAAGATTCCGGCGTAATCAATAGAATGCCTTTTGGTTCTTTCAGAAACTTATTTTTTTTCGTAGCGGTAATGTCGCCATGCCACGGAGTCACGTTAATATCAAGTTGTTCACACAGACCTGTTAATCTGCCCCATTGATCGTTAATCAACGCCTTTAACGGGCTGACATAAAGGACCGTTCCAGTTTGGTCTGAATCGCGAAGTAAATGACTTAATATTGGTAAAAATGCAGCCTCAGTTTTTCCAGCCGCTGTTTGTGCTGCAATGATGACATCTTGATCAGCATTGATCAGAGCCGGGATAGCGCGTTCCTGCGCATCGCGCAAGGAGGTCCATCCCTCACTCCAAACCCATTTCTGAATTTGCGTATCAAGTAATCCAAAACCTGTTGAATCAGAGTTTGAAGCTGACGAGTTCATCATCTTCCTCAATTTGACTATCGTTCGAACCACCCGTGTCCGCCTCTACGTCAAGCGTATCGATAAGCGACGCCCATGTAGTCTCAGGATTTTGCTCTAAAACAGCCAACAAATTAATGAATGCCGTTATGGTTGTTCTTGGCGTTCGGAAATAAGTATCGCCTAATCGAGTAGCACAATGTTCCATAAAGGCAGGAATTGCTGGGTCAGGAAGTAAGTATTTTTCGACATCACCAAACGCGTATACGTGTCTAATTTTTTGGAGGAGCACGTAAAAATCTTCCGGGGTCAAACTCGATAAACGCATCGTTGGCCCCGAATAGTCAACTAACCCCGCTTTAGCAAATGAATTCTCCGCAAGTCGCGATTGCAATGCAGAGTAACTATAAAGTCCGCGTCGCGTGTCCATTAAAAACTCAGGGGTGCCTCCAAGTACAAATCCTAAGCCATCAGCAGTCCCTTGCAATGAATCATTTAAGATACGAAGTATTTGCTCATAATTTGCATTGCGGGCCTGAGTATTGGCCAATTTATAAAGATTTACCATTTCATCCAGACAAACGAGTAATCCACCATATCCAGCCAGTTTCACAAATTTTGCTAACAGTTTAATTTGGTCGTATACAGATGCGTCATCAATGCACGAGCGTACGCCAAGAGCTGCACGCGCATCGGTCTTGGTAGAAAACTCTCCACGCAGCCATCTGATTGCATCAGCTTTTAATTGCTCGTTTCCATCTTCAAAGCCACGATAATAAGCGGATATCACATCGGCGAAATCATAACCATTTACCATCTCCGTCAACTGTTCTAAACGAGATCGAATAATATCTTCAGTCGATTTACCAGATGTTTTGGCATCCGATTTTGCACTGGCAACAAATTTTTCCACTACACCAGCCAAGGCACCACCATCGGGTTTGGTTCTAGTAGACATGTTTTTCGTAAGTTCACCGTAAAGTGATCTCGCCTGGCCTCCAGATGCATGCAATCGCCGATCAGGATTTAAATCCGCGTGCATAGTGACGAGCTTTTTTTCCATACCAATAGCCCGAACCAAGTTAAGAAAAAATGTTTTTCCCGCACCGTATTCTCCTATCACTATTCGGAAAGCTGAACCACCGTCACTAATTCTTTCGATGTCTTTGATTAAAGATTCCAATTCCTTTGCGCGCCCAACTTGAATTAAATGTTGGCCTGCACGGGGCACAACACCTGCACGAAGAGATTGCAGTACTGCATCACGTTCTTTGGGTCTTATCGCACTCATAATAAAATTCTCTCTACTAAGTTTTGATTAATCTCTACCGGATCATCGCCTTCAATCAGTTGCTCATCTAAATGATCGAGCGCCGCTTCGTTTACTTGTTCCAGAGCTCCATCCAACATGAGTTCAAAATCGGATGCCACATCTGTTAACTCTTCGCGAGTCCACGAAGGTCTGGACATTAGAAATTCTAAAAAAGAAGAGTGGTCTTGATCGAGACCTAAAAGACTTAGCGTTGATTTAGAATCTTCCTCTAAGGGATCTGGAGTTTCCAATACCTCTTGAGGCTCTTCGACAATTTTTTCTTCCAAAAATACATTTGCTAATAAAGCCGACACTTGGTCTGTCTCCCTCTGCAAAGCGGCGATGCGCTTCGGGTCAAGCGTAAAACTTGAACCCGATTTTTTCTTGTCTGTTGAAACATCGACATTATTAATCGATTTAATGGTTTGTGGTGTTGTATGTAAATCACTATAGACCAATCGACTCTCAAGCTGGAGGGCTTTGTAAATGCGCTCTAATAACTTCACCTCTTCTTTGGCAATTATTCCATCAGCCTGAACTAGTTGAGCTAACAAATGACCAATAGATCGTCTTGCAGATTCGGGGATAACGTCCAGTTTTTTCTTTACGCTTTCTAGTGTGATTGGTTGCTGCATTAGTAACGCAAGGCGCGCCTTTAGGCGTTGTCGATGAGCTTCACTTAAATGCACCCATGAAACAATTTGATGCTCAAGCATATTCAATTCAGCATCGGATGCATGTCCATCAACAACAGCAACAGCAGCGGCAAGATCCAATGTGACGCACGCCGCATGATAGGCAGGGGTCATTTCGTCATTGCTCGCCGACTTTGCGAACAAGACAATAGTTTCATTGTTTTTGGGCATCTTTGCTCCCGATATAATATCAGGCTCTATTCCCACGCCCTGTCCATCCAGTAATCGCGCCAAACTAATTAATTGTTCCCGGTTCAGAGGCTTTTCAGAGCTAAGACCACTACAGAATTCACCATATGAGTTAATTACAATATTTTTGTTTACAGTAGCCACTAAATTTTCTATTAAATTTCTTGGCGTTTCGGGCCAAATTCTCAATGGTATATAAATTAATGCATCCAACGAATTAGTTGAGTCAGGATTGCGTCCAAGATAACGGCTGTATGATTCCAACATCGTCGTAACCTTATCAACTATCAACTGAAGCTTTTTTACTGGGCCGGATACTGCCGAAATATCTGGAAGATTATCCGCAGATTTTGGATTTGCAGTTGACATCCATCTGGCCTCGCTAGCCGGGTGGTAGTCGATTTTTAGTTTAGTGCGATTCACTTGCAATTTTAGCCCATCACCAAGTGAGCTCTTATAGATTTCCTCGAACAACGTTTCGAATTGTTCAATACAGCGTATTACCGGAGTTCGTTTTGAAATACGCGGGTCTGCTTTAGTCCATGCCAGCGCCCACTCGGGAGGCACAGGAACTTTATCAACCGCCATCTGACCTAATGCAATTTTCATTTTTAAACCTAATCCTTCGTTGTAATACGAATACGACGGAGGTGAAAACAGATAGCTTTTCTCTTTTGAGTAGACCGACTCGAGGTAATCGATTAAAGAAGTAGCGTAATTTTTAAAAGAATAATTATCGCTATATATCGACAGCAGCCTCTGGACTTCAGCAATCACTTCTTCAATGCCCGACAGTAAATCATTGCTTGAAGGCAGATCACGTAGAGCTCTGCGCTCTAGACCATAATAAAATAAAAATACATATCCAATGTCAGCATTTGGATCGCATCGACCCTCTGCCATCCATTGAAGAAATCCGCGTCGCGCTACGTCCGATATAAAGCTGTACCTGGGAAAATAATCCATCAAAGAACGACTTAAATCTACTGGCTGAAATGCTATGGGCATGCTCGGCTTTACCAATGCAGGTTCCATCCGCCAGTCGCCCTGAAGATTTTCGCCGTAATAAAATAATCCATCCGTTATAATGAAGCCTTGAACACATACTGCGGCTCCTTTGGAGACCCAAATATTTTCTGCTTTCGATTCGTTGATTTTTTTTAAAGTTGACGTTGGAGGTGGAGGAATTTTTGGCTCATTCAATACCTCAGTTTGATTTATGGAATAGGATGTGAACCCTTCACTTTTCAAATCCGTAAGATTGCTTCCAGCTATCTCTAGCGAGGATTTGATCATCTGCGCGTTATGAAATTCAGCATCAACTGGGGTGGTCTTAGGCACTGGAGGTACGGCCTTAGTTTTCGTAGATGACTCAGACTCATTGATCGGCATAGTATTTTCTAGTCTAGTTGCCGAAGTGAAATTTTTGGTTGAGCTTTTGTTAAACGATGTCGATGCCTCCAGAAGACGATATAAATTAAAAACAAATTGAGAAAAAGCTTTTTGATTTCCAGCACGTATGTCGAAGTAAAAATCATTATTCCCTTCCAATATTATTTTTTGATAATTTACTTCATGCGAAAAAATCAGCTTTTTCGTTTTGTTCTCATTGGCAGTAGATAAAAACGCTTGCGCATATGGAATTGATAAGAGAGTTCCGCCATCATAAAATCTAATCTCATGTTGCATGAAATAGATGGAGCACTTTTCAGACTTCAGTCTGGGTACAGAGATATGCGAAGCACAAGTAGACCCATTAGGAATGAAGGCAGCTGAAAACTTTTCAGTTCTACCGTTTTTATCATTGATTTTTAATTTTTTGCGACTGTACCCAATAATCAAACCTTCCGGAGATTTAACAAGTCGCTCAAATGACAATTTGAAATATTTGTATAGAGGTGAAATTTTGTCAGCAACACTCGCATAAATCTCAATGACTTCTCGCTCGTGATCATTAGTATCGCCTTCAACGTGGACTTCAGCATTTGAATGCGTCAACTGAATCTCAGAGATATTTGTAAGTTCAGACGTTTTCGAATTGTTCACGATAGATAATATGGGCCCCGCATCGACAGGGAGTGAACCGAGAAAGTCAGGTGAGCTAGTAAGAGAATTTCCGTTTGCCTTTTCAAACGGTGGTGAATCCTTTTTCGGAATAGCTTTTTCTTCCGGCAACACAAGCTCTTCTGAATGAGAGTGTTGACCACCCAGTGCCCGTAAAAACTCTGAGAACAATGGCAAAAGCTCTAATTTCGATAACAAAATCTCCAAATGAATACCGGCTGAAGCAGTCAAATCCAGCCGATCGTAAAGAACGACAGGATACTCAGGATTGTTGTTATAGCGCTTGTCTGGCTTCCCCGACAAGTTAACAAACTTCCATGTTTGCCCCACTACCTTTGCATCCTCAGGCAAAGTCTCTGCCTCAACAAACCTTAGTCTATCTTGGGACAATTTTAACTCACTGTAGGGAACCGATATGAATTTTCCATTGTTTTGGTAGATGAGGTAAGCAGGAGCGAAGAAAAAGGAAATTGCGTCCGTTTTTAATACAGGGAATTGAATATTGCTTAAAACATTAGGGAGGTTCGAAAAAGTTGCAGTCAAGATTTCTCGGTTAACAGTGCCCACGTCGAATGCGTTTAGCTTGATGTTCGACATATATTGTTTTGATTTAATTCTCCAAATTACATTTGAATTAGTAATCTGTTTAAAAGAATTTTGGAATTTTTCATAAGTGATCTCGCTCTGCCGGTTCATGGTAAAGCAGAGGATCGTTGTCTTAGCAATTTTGTCGAATAGAAAGGTCAGCAAAAGAATCGATAAGGCCATCAATGACCATATACTTAGCCCAGTAGCGATAACGACGACAACACAGATCGGCGCAGCGATTTGCCAGAGGAGCAATCTCGCAGCCTTGCGGCTTAACTCCTGCATAATTTTTGGAGTAGACCCTGAGGCCATCTCTAATGAAGGCAAGTTAATATTCTTGACCGATACATCAGAAGGTAACGCTTTTGAAACTTGGGATGAAAGGCAAATGGCGTCACCCGATGTGACATGTATATGGTGAAGCCTGGGTCCGAATTTGAGACTAAGGCCTTTCACTCTGGATAATCCCGATATCCCGGTTTTAGAAAACGTGTACTTAAACGGGCCAATAGAAGCCCCAAGCTTTGTGTATACACTCATTATTATCTTCCTACCTGATGTGTGACAAAAGATAGGCGGCAATCACTTTATTGTCCACTCATAAATTGTGTATAGCAGTTTATTTAAAAAAAATGAAATATCGAATTGCGGCGTATGATTATGAAAAATGATAATTATTTATAAACAACTTTTCATCAAACCAAGACAAATAATTCCAGCGATAATCCATGATAGCCAGTTGACCTGTGGAGACTTTTTGCTGTTTGCGGCAGCGGGATGCTTGGGAGTTCGTGGTTGAAGGGCCGAAACAGTAGGTTTAGTTCGTTGCACGGTTGCAGGCACCTGTGCGCGCATTTTTTCTAGCAAACGCTGATTATTGCTTTTGTTGGGAACTTGTTTTGGTTGGACTGGGGTTGAAGAGGCAATCGACGATGATCTCGTAGAGCGCCCCATGTCTTGCAGGACTGCCGAGTTATGACTCGTAGCAACGTGCTGTGGAAATTTCGCCCCTTCTCTATTAAGTCGATATGCTGCCTCAGCCTCGGAGAGCTGCTGAATTTGCCCTTTGCCTGTTATCGTAATGGACAAATGCGTATATCGCACCTTGCCTGCTTGCCCATGATACGGCGGATCGACCAATCCAGTTACCGAGAGCCATCTCCCCACCCACACCTGATCAGGAACATTAGGCCCAAGAATGTCTAACTGATCAGACCATATGGCCAACTTCACCGCTTTCCCAGACCAAATCGAAAAATTTATAAATAAATATTGTTTACCCTTTTTGGAAAGCCCCAATTTAATGGAATGAATTTTTCCAACTAGCTCAATTCTATTTCCAACCTGAATTAAAACATCGTCGTACTTAATTGCGTTGCAGACAACGTACGCACCTTGGTAAGCCGCTTTCGAACTGCTTGACTTAGGTTTGAATTCTATAAGAGCATTCGGTACTCCCTTCCCTTGAAGAAAATCAGAAAGAGAAGGAATGGAATCAAATCTGCCCGCAGCCACTCTAGCGAGATTTTCCGCATGAGTCTTCAAGATGGAGTTCTTCAGAACTTCGCTGAAAACATCGGATGTGCCTGGATCGATAAAATCATTTCGGCGGAACACCACAGCGCTTGGTTCGGATTTTGATGTCGCCCAGAGAGTAGGAATTTCGATAAGTGATTGTATGGCGATGTCTAAAGCGATAAATGAAAACCTATCAAGGTTTTGATTGTAGTCATCGCCTGAACGTTGAGGATGTTGAAAATTTGCTTGACCATATTCTGTGGCTTTAGATCCTCGAAGTGAGTCCACAAACATGCCGTCGTAATCAATTAACTGAACTTCAGCTCCACCATTACTTACCATGACGTTTTCAGGCTGGATATCACCGTGCGCGATTTGATTCCTCTCGATAAACTCAGCTAGCTTGGACAGTGAGTCACGCAGTTTCGATAGCGAGTGCTTACTCTTGTGTTCACTCTCCAAGAATTCCGCGAGCGTCTGTCCCTTGGCCCACGCCATTTTTACTATTGGAAAATTCGCACCTTTAATTCTAATTCCCTGAGGAATGAACTCGAATGGTAAAAAGTAAGGGCTACTGAGCTGTTTAATTTTTGCTGAGATCGCAGCATAACGCTTCTCTAATTCGCGCGACTCTTTATGAAAACATCTGAGCGCAAATTTTTTTCCACCTGCCTCCACCGTATAGGTCAACGCGAATCCACCGCACAAAGCGAGTGGAAGACCAAGCCCCGTAGTTTTTAACCTGCCGACTCTAAGTTCAGGATCTAGAATAACCAGCTGAGGGCTTTGCAATGCCTCTGTGTACTGCTCAAGTGATGGGTAAGCCATATCAGGAAGAGCTACGTTAGAAGTGCGAGGACGAGAGTTGTGTCGTCTCGACGCAGATTGCCCGCTTCACGCTCGCTCTCAACGAGTCGTTGAAAACTGTCCAATTCCGACATTGTACGAAGTTTAGTGTACGCCTCAAAATCACCCATCTCTTGGCGACTCAACAACCAATGTCCCAACGCATCGGTCATGCAAAGCAGGTAGCAACGATCAAGCCCTTCGTAACTCCATGTTGTACTTTGACAAAAATTATTTTCAGCGTTTTCCAAAGAAGGGTTCATGACCAAACGTGTTGCCAACAAAGTCGGTTTCTCGTCAAATTCTCTAGACGATTTGTAAGGAAGTGTTTCAATAAAACCTTTTTCATTTCCCCATACCGCTAAGCTATCTCCGACGCTTGTGATCTCAACCGAATTCAAATCGGCTTTGTCCTGCGCCAGCAAAAGAGTAGCGAAGCTTCCCCTCTCGTATGCCGCAGCCTTAGACCAGGTTAAGAGCGCGGGATCGTGTAGCTGCTCATATGCACCTGCGCATGCGATTATCAAATCGTTTGTTAACGCAGCGCTCATAACATTTGCGACGATTAGCTGAGCCCAATTTTTTGCATCAAAGGATTCCGACGCGCCATCCGACAATGCGATTCGTCCCAGCGCAGCCTCAATGCGAAACGCATCCTCATTATCAGCAGGTGCGTCGCTATGCTTCGGAACAGTCCCAGTAAATAAAATTGTAAGGGCCATTTCTACCGAAGCTGCGCAGCGCGCGTTCCGATATCAAAGAAATCGACAATCTCAGAAATCTCACCGTTGAAAACAAATCCTCTCGATTCCATTGTTGCTTTAATCCCTTTTTCCTGTGCGACTTTTTGCAGATGTGGAGGAAGAGAACTCGACATTCTGTACAAAAGCTTCGCGTAGCTATCATTTAATCCTGCATCAGATATTGGAAACTTAACTGGGTCTCCGCCGCTCGTACTGACATGGAGATTGAACAATAATACATTTCCGTCATTCGTCCCAATTTGCTGGAGCTGCTTAGCAAGCGCTTCGGGATCTCCGTCTGTAGACTCTCCATCGGTTACGTGAAGAACTGTTGGAGGATAACTATCAGGATGAGCGTCACACCATGCAGCCAATTGCTCAGCTGCCGAAGTAATGGCGTTACACATTGGCGTTCCACCGGAAGCTTTCGGTTCAAACCAGATAGGAAATTTTATCGACTGATCGACCAAGCCTCCAGCGCCATCATCGACGCGCTTAACCCGATCTTCAACACGAAGAGGATAAGCCTCAATTTGAGAAATAGGATTAAGTACAAGGTTAGATAGCCCCCCTGCTAATCCGTTCTCTGCAACGGAACCAGAGTACCCAAGTACGCCAACTTCAAAATAATCACGTGTTCCTTCCGATTTAGTGCATCGAGTAATTAAAGTTGCTAATGTTCGATTCAGAACATCTGAAACAAACTGTGCTTTTGACTTTCCATTGCCCATAGACTCTTGCATTGATCCAGATTGATCAACCAAAAATAGAAAAGCGGTTGGACTTGTTCGACTAATTTCAGCGGTGTAACTCATAACATCCCTTCACTTGTTAGAAATTGAAATAAAAATACAAAGCACGGAAATCGTTTATTCTTGAATTTAAAGTACCATAAGGGTCAGCTCGTGCACAATGAAACTTTTGTACCATCGAGCCAGCGAGTTTCAACCCAACTTCATTGAAATTGCTTATGGTTTAAAGCGAAATAATGTAATTTATTCGAAGAAAACAAGGCGCTGGAATTTTTAGGCATGTTGCAGTCAACGCTTTAAGGAAGCCTCATCCTCGGCAATTCGCTCGCATGGCTTTTTGAAGCCAATCCAACGCAGTCTTTTGCACATCAATTTTTTCTGCATAGAATTTTTGAATTTGATGAAAAGCGCTGCCCTCGTGGTTAGCGTCTTGAAGTTTCGATTGCAGATAGAAGATGTTGCGATTTACTTGCGCGATGGCATCCTTTACTGGGATGGTTTCAGACTCTGTTACTAAATTGACCATTTATTGCTCCTTGAATTTAAATATCCATTTACTTCTTTAAAAAATTAAATGCTCTACGTCTTAATACTGCCAAAAAAATTAAACCCAAAACAATGAGAACTACGACGCCCATACGATCTCTACTTCTAATTAATATAGCTCAAAAGGCTTTTGCGCTGCGCGCGAAGAGAGCCCTTTACGACTAACGCTTACTTGCAGCGGAGTCTTAATCGATACTCCGACTTGTGCTCCGTTGACCTTATTAATGAAAACTTCGACCGGACCATCCGTTGTTTGAATAATAAATGATTCATTGATACGTGTGGTAAGTTTTAACATGTTGATGCCATCAGCAACTTAATAGAGTTACTATTTTGACTTATGAACGGCCTTTGGGATAGTCGACTATAGCGGTAATTGCTGTGCGAGATATCGCACATGATTAGTCCGGAACAGACATAAAAAGAATTTTCATGATATTTCCATTTTTACGATATGCTGTCGTCTGCAACGTACTCTCTTTTTTCGAGTCTTTATAGATCAAAAAGATCGTCCAATCATTATAAAGATCAACACCTTGCGCTACTGCCTGGCCGCAAATCCGCGCAGCGGCCGTTGATCAAAGGTTACATCTTGGTAAAAACAATTAAAGATTCTTTGCTGGCGTTTTTGTAGTAAGAGAGTTCATTAAAAGTAACTTTTGCGAAGGACAATTGATTTAAGTGCTTGAGTATTGACTCAGCGCTTATCCCCGAACAACTTGGCTTCCCGTTATGGGATATTAGAATCTCACGCAGTGATAGTCGTTGACCATCTGGAATGAAAGTTACGTTTGAAATATACTCAAGCTCTCCTGTCCGACGTATAATTGTGTGATCGCTAGTAATTTCCATAGTTATACTTCTGCATGCCGGTTCAAATTTCTGCCGCCAATCAGGTGATATCTGCCATTTTCCAACTAAGAGATCCTCCTGGCTTGCCTCCTCCGCTCCTGCATACACAGAAATTAAAATCGAAATCAGTAATGAAAAATACTTCATATTTTATTCCTCAAAGCTTTGACAGCAAATTTACATTCGGAAAAATTCAGGGAAGCTAGCATTCGAGAATGCAATCCGAACAATGGAGTAGCTAATTAACAGTACTACGGAACCAATGAGATTCAGACTAAATTGTTCAGCCACTTAATTTGCTTTGGAAAACACACACTTGCAACGTCAAAGTTGTTGACAATCCTCCGTCTCGCGCTCCTGCCCATCCGCAACCGTTCGCTTTCCTTACTAAACAGACTTATGACGGCGCGCGCTAGCTCGTCAATATCATTTATATCAACAAGCAATCCTTCTACCCCATCGTCGATTACTTCCTCAACTGGGTAGCCTCGACTTGCGACAATTGCACAGCCAACGCTCATAGCCTCCAAAATGCTCCAACTTAGGGTAAACGGATAGGATAAATGAACATGAACAGTGGAAAGCTGGAGCACCTTTAGCGTAATTTCTTTAGATACGTTCTCCAAGAACTCTACACGAGTGAAATCAACTTTTTCATCTAACTCAGCTGTCAATTTTTGCTGCCACGTCTCAGCCCCAACCGGCTTTTGACCGTAACAGGTTTGAAAAGAGCCTATGATTAAAACAACGACATCAGGGTCAGACTGAAGTATTTCTGGTAGAGCCCTCATGAAGGCCGGAAATCCTCGTATGGGCTCCAAACTTCTGGACACGAATGTTAAAACTTTATTTTTTTTGCTTAAAATTCTTGAACCGATTTTCAGATTGATGTCGACAAACGGCGAAAAAACCTTTGTGTTTATGCCATCGTGGATAACATCTATTCTATCTCGAAATCTTTCAGGGAATGTTCCTTTCTGAAAGCGAGTCGGAGATAACGCTGCATCCATTGCACTCATACTCAGATCCAAAATTGTATTTTTAAAACCATCTGCTCTTTGTTGTCGAAATTGAGGGTCACCGGTCATTTCGTCAGGGTGGTGAATCCCAGTAAAGTAATACTCAAGATAAAGCGCTAACTTGCAAGAAGGCCAAACATCCTTAACACAGATGGAATGACCCCATCTCGGGTGCGCGATTACCACATCTGGTTCATAGCGCTCAATTTTGAGTTTTCTCATGTGCTCTTCAATATTTGTGCTGCGTTCTTGAACGTTTTTTTCGCGCCGATAAACATTAATATTTGGTACAGGTCTGCCTTCAGGACAATGATGTTCAAGGACGCGTCCCAGCCCAATCGGTGGTTTATGTGAGATGGAACTAACTTCGTAACCATCGGTAAAACTCAGCAGCGAGGCAAAGTACTGGAATTGAGCGGGAAAGCTAGGATGGATAAACAATATTTTCATTATTCACAAATCAAACAATCGAAGATGGAAATAAAAACGGAAGTCATTTTAACTCTCATACCAACAGACTCTCAAAAGAAAAATCTGACTTAATCCAGAATCGCATCAGATTACGGACTTTGGTTCCATCTTCGAAACCATTTCGACCATGTAATATATATCTGTTATTAATTATTAAACACTGGCCTGCTTTGAGGTTGATAACATTTTTTTCTGAATTTGAGATCAGAAATTTCAACTTATCTACCGCTAGGTTTAAATTTTCATGCATATTTTTATCTACAAGCCAGTCTGCAAAAAATATACGGTTTGGACTTAAAATGGGATGACTTTTCCCACCTACATCTTGCCGAGCCAAAGCTCCATCCATCAAAAGAATTTGTTTTAACGACGCTTTATCTTCATTGCTAAGTTCCGACAAAATGTTACGGGCGTCCATTAAAATGGATTCGCCGCCGGACTCACCCTCCGATACGCAGTACCATGCAATAATATCTGCACGCCAACTATCTGTATGAAGACTCATTGGCCCACGAGAAGCCAACATGGACTTCGCTGAAGATGAATAGTTTACTCGCGTCGAACTAATGACTTCTCCAAGTCCATTCATTATAGGCAAGACATCCGACTTCAAAATGGAGTCCAAAACTACGTATCCAACCGCTTCAAGATCATCAAAAATAGTATTTCTATTCATCATATGCATTAATATGTAACCAATACCCTCATTTAATAAACTTCATTTAAGAAATTTTGAAAACCAATCATTAACAGCGTTTAACATCTCATTTCTGTGTCCCTTCAATGAATGCTCACCCGATTCAAACATCACTAACTTATATTGAATATGACTTGTGTGAAGCTTTTCAACGAACCTGAGAGTATTGAGTGGTGAGATACGATCATCATCGATCGAGTGAATGACCAAAATTGGAGATTTCTTTTCAAGTTTATCAACCCAATAAGTCGCTGAACGGTTTTTCAGCTCTGACACTTTATTTTTTTTATATGCCGGAATTTTTTTAATGAAAACGTTCTTTTCCATTTCTTGGCCATACTTCGTTTTCAACTCATTAATCAAGTCGGTGGGTGGACTGATTATGGCAGTCGCGCCAAATCGGTTTGAAAACTTGTTAGCCAGCAACGACATCATTGCTCCTCGACTAGTCCCGAAGATACCGATGCGTTTGTTGTCTACAAATTTTACGTCGTCAATTATATTTAGCAGGAATAGAACGTCGTTTACATCTTTTCCTCCAAACTCATCAAGCGCGAAATCGCCTTTATCTAACCCTCGATATTGTGTAGCAATGATAAAATAACCACGGTTCGCAAACGGTAATAGGATTGATTCGAGCTCTTCTTTCCCTATTGCGCCGAAACTTCCATTCCCACCTCTATTAAATATTATTGCAGGAATGCGTTCGTCATGAACCTGGCTGTATGCGTAGAATCCATCCACTCTTATACCGTCTACAAGATAATCAAATTTTTTACATACAATAGTTTCGTTCACTTTCTTAGCACGCTTATCCACACCATCGCCCGAAGGGTCTTCAAAACAATTTCGCTCATTTTCAATGTAGTGTGATAACCCTTCCGCTGTTGCATTCCCCGAATGGAAAGCACTAAGCACCAAAAACAAAAGGTTCGAAATCAAAGAGATTTTATGACGTGACAAAACGTCTATCGACAGCATTTTGCAGTAACGCATAATTTAGCCTTTAACCTTGCATAAATAGGTTTAATGTTAAAAATTTACTTAATACTTTTCGAAATTAAGTCTTCATAAAGTTGAGACCAAGAGTTAATTTCATTCCTGATGCTCATCTTGCGCACAAGATCTTGAGCGCCTAATGAGAGTCGAAGTTGTAACGACTCATCATTCAACAAATCTGAAATCGCATTTACTAATTCCGTTTCATTTCCGGGCTCGACCAAGATTGCATTCTTATTGTGGGTCAGTATGTCAGTCATCCCACCGACGTTAGACGCAACTATCGGCAGACCACAAGCAAGCGCCTCTAGAAGTGCATTCGGCATCCCGTCGTGATATGAGGGAATCACAAACACATTAAATTTTGAAATTTCACTCAATAAAGAATGTCTGTCCATCCAACCTGTCGCAGAGAACCGGGTTTCAATGCCAAATAATTTCACCATGTCGTCAATCGATTTTTTTTCAATAGAATCCGTGAAAGGACCAACCAATCTCAAGTGCGTCTCAAAATTGATCCTGAGCAAAGCAAACGCTTTAACGAGTAATCCAATCCCCTTTTTAAATCTGAGCTCGCCTGATGTTCCGACTAGCCCTCGACTCATATTCTGCTGAGACCATTTCGGAAAATTTGTTGGATCGATACCATTAAAAATAACTCCTGAGCGATCAGAAATGGGATATATGCTATTCATCGATTTCAGCAAGTCAGAGCTAACGGAAGTTATCCAATTAGCTCGCTCTAAGACAGTACGAATAAATGGAAGTCTGGCTGGCAGACCTAAAGATCTAACAGCGTCAGCGCCCCTAATGCTTGCTACGACTGGTCGATCTTTTCTAGCCGCGACTGGAATCATGGGGAAGGCTAAAGGAAGCCAAAAGCCGTGGAAAAGGTCAAAATTTTCGGTGAAATCGAGCATCTGAATGAGCTCGATTAAATCAGACATGTTCTTACTCATAATCTTTTTAGGGACACGATATATTCTAATGCCATTTACATCGATTTCGGGATTGTCCAAATAAGTTGTCAAGTGCATATCTAGACCATCTTTGGATAGCTCATCTACATCAGTCGGTGCAATAACGTGAATTAGGAATCCACTTTTTGCTAAACCAGTTGTAATCCGATGTGCAGATCGCGCAACTCCACTCCATTGCGGAGCATATTGATTTGTAATGAAGCAAATTTTCCTTACCATATCCAATTTCTCGTCAAATTCAGACCACAATTTCTTTAGTAACGTTCAGGCCATTTCCCAGTTCAGCGATCTCACCATTTTTAATACTGTAGACAGCATCTGCGTAATCGAGATACTCCGCTTCATGTGTGGTAACAATGATGGTGAGCTCTAAGCTCGCCAAATAATCAAGAATTTTCGCTTTCAAATTTTTGTCTATAAACACCGTCGCTTCATCTAAAAACAAAATCTTTGGATTCTTATACAAAGCTCTCGCAATAATAAGCTGCTGCTTTTGCCCGCCAGAGAACGCCCCCTCGCCCTCCCTTAAATTTGTCTCGTATTTCATTGGAAGCTTTTGAATTACATCATCCAACCCCAGTTTTTTTGCGATTTCGACTACTCTCAAAAAATCGGGCGACTTGTCGAACATGACGATATTTCTAATTATGCTGCCTGAAATTATCTTCTCGGACTGAAATACAGCTGAAATTTGGCTTCTGTACATGTCCATGTCCCAGTTTTTGAAATTGATTCCCTCAATAATCACGTCTCCTTTGGTTGGTCTGTAAAGACCGACAAGGATTTTCATAAAAGTTGATTTTCCACTGCCTGACTTCCCGTAGATGGCAACAATCTGTCCGGGCGAGATCGTTAAAGACAAATTTTTAAGCAGCGGCTTTTCAGAATCTGAGATGGAAAATATAATATTTTTTATCTGAATTGAACCAGTCAGAGGTAAAGACTTCATTACATCTTGCCTCCTATCAGTTCGCTCACTGTAGATAAGATCATCAATTTTCGAATAACGTTCTGACAGTTTCGTGAGTGAAAAAAACACGTCTATGATAGCTTGCATACGAGTTATTAAAAGATTGCAATAGATGAAAATGCAAAACAAAAACCCAATAGAAAACGTTTCATCTACTGAAAATCTCGCAGCAAAGTAAATGATCGCAATTCTCAAGAGGTAAAAAATCAAATCGGAGCAGACTTTGTAAGCCACGTTCACTCGTGCGATGTGTTCAATCGATTTATTAGATATTTTATAATCGTCCATTAGACGTTCGAAAATCTGCCTTTCAGTGGAATATATTTTGAATAATTGAAAATTTGAAACGAATTCCGTTAAATTATTTCTCTCATTTGCAAGATGGGAGTTCTGTTCAGAGTCAACATAAATCGATTGGTGGAAAAACCAAAATGCTAAGAGTATATACAGGCCGACGCCTAGAAGGATAATAAAAAAGAAACGGTAGTCCAACACTAATAAAATGGCAATAATTACCAAACAAAAAACCCCATCTACGAAACTTCCTAATATGTTCCCGTTCAAGCTTTTTTCTAGCGACCGAGATGAAGTCATTGTAGATGTTATGAATTGCGGACGTCTTGATTCGAAAAATTTTGCGGATGCTTTGACAAGTCTTTCTCCTATTTCGCTATAGAATCTATATCCAACGGTCGCTGAAAGAAATATTTCCTCTTTCGCTTTAATCCAGTTCGTCGCTGCATGAAACATACAAAATCCAACTAGGAAAAGAGTTATTATGTCTAGAAGATCGCTATCCCCGTAATTGATAACTCTATCAATTATCACATGGTATAGAAGCGGGAAAATTAGGGCGAATCCTTGGCTCAAGCATGCCAAAGTTAAATATTTTGAGATACTTGAATTCAAACCCAGCTTGTAAGGTTTTAAAATTTGAAAAATAGTTCTTTGCTGACGATCGCCAACTTTAACGATTTTAGATCCTGGATGAAGTTCAATTAACATTCCTGTAAACGAATTCGAAAAATCCATAATTGAAACTTTTCTGATCCCAATGGCCGGGTCATTGATAACGGCAAAGTTCTCATTAAGTTCAGTAAGGACTACGAAATGCTTGAATTGCCAATGAATGATAACGGGCAACTGGATCTCGTGTAGTTCATTCAATTCGACGGAAGAAACTTTTGAGGTAAATCCTATATTTGCCGCTAGCATACACAAATCATCCACCGTCGATCCTAATGCGTAATTAGGGAATTTTTCCCTCGCATTCTGTATGGAAATGTATCTGCCGCTAGAACCGAGTAACATCAACACGCAGGCGAGCCCACATTCAGAATGCTCAGACTGATATACCATCGGTACTTTCTTTCGTGGCGTGAAAAACATATATGCGATACCGGTTAGCTGAGAGATTTAAGTTTTTCGAAAATTGGACGCAACAGCCACTCATAAATTCGCTTGGTATCCAAAACGATTGTGGCCTCCACCTCCATTCCAGGCTGGAAAGAAACCTTCTCATTGCTTACGGTTATATTTTGGCTGCTGAGCTCTGCGGTAGACAAAAAATAATTTTCGCCCTTCAACTGGATAGGAGAATTAATTTCACTGGCTTTCAGCATCACGTCACCCTTCTGTGTGAGACGCGCTTCAACAGAGCCGTAGTCTGCACGAGGAAATGCTATGAACGAAATCTTTACAAGCTGTCCAGCTCTTATGTGCCCAATGGATTTTGCATCAATAAAAAGTTTAGCCACCAATTTGGAATCTGATGGAAGTATTGACGCCAACATTACTAGTTCGCCTACTCTTTCACCCTCATGAATTTGTAGTGCTATAACTTTTCCATCAACAGGCGAAAAAACATCGAACGAACTAGAGGCATTGAGCGAGTCGAGCTCATCTAGTAACTTGTATCGACTTAGTTCAAGTTCGGCCGAATCGATGCGTGAGGAAGCTTCAAATTCATCAAGGTCACTTACCGCTGCTCGAAGTTCTTCACGAGTTGCTAGCAACGACTCATGGGTAGTATTAGAATCGAGCTTATAAGTGATCATTTCAAGTTCTATATCTTCCAGCTCTTTTTTCGAAATTAGATTTTTGCTGACTAATGTTTTATATGAGGCCAGGCGAGACTCAGCAATGTGCACTTTTTCAGTAGACGTGAGATATGTTAGATTTTTGGCCCTCACACTTTCATTTAACCCAGCAATTTTTTCCTTGCCATGAGAAAGATATTCAGCTCTGTAGGTTTCTTTTAACTTTGCCTTTTCATCGATTTTTTTAATTTGCGCTTCAATCGAGACTAATTTAGTCTGATACTTACTTTCGTCCAATTTTATAGCTGACGAGACGTTCAGAGACAGTAGCTTTTCCCCTCGTTTAACTTGATCCCCGATTTTTACGTATAACTTTGACACGGCACCATTCGCGGGTGAGTATATGTTTGATAAGCCCTTATCAGGAACTAAAACCCCAGAAACCGACGCTTTTTTTGAATACGATACGGCAAGGAAACATAACCCAATCAAACAAAAGATCAGACAAAGACATGCAAACCACTTATCCACTTTTGGGAAGGGCAGACGCATTAAACCAGGCCTTTTTTGCTCAATGTAAGCTTGGATGGCCTCCTTACGGTATTTAACTTCGTAAAGTTTTTTCTGCACAACATATACTCTTTATCAACGCCAAATTACCATTGCAAAATATTCTTTTACCACGGCATCCCAAAGCTCACAAATAAGATTCCCTCCCTGTCGGGAGGGATCTCTACTAGGAACCGAAGCACCAGTAGTCGTCATCACCGCCATCATCAGTCACGCAGCTGTAACATGTATCGGAATAACATGTTCCATCATCTGATGCAGGAGTACCGCACGTATTAGACAAGTCACCGCCTGCAAGATTTATGACGTTTTGAAGCAGTGCTTTTTCCACTGTCTCGATACGGTCATCAATGCTTGCATTTTTTTCTAAGTCAACCTTCTCTGTCATAGAGAACTCCTTATTAGTTAAGTTTACGAAGCATCCATTGCCCCAAGACATTAAAATACTTGAGGCAAATGAATATGGTGCCCTTATGCCGAAAGGCTAATAGCTTATTTATCGAAACGGTTGTGGAATTCGTGAAAAAATCCCTTCTAGTTATTTTCATTCTTCAAATTTGGGAAAATTCTCCGAAAATATTGAAGTGTTTACTTATCTATTCCGTTGCGAGGTAAAGGTTTATATTTTTATAAAGTGGCTGAAATTTAATACCTTCGAAGTCCAGATATTTTATTCTTTGAAAATTCGGAAGCATAAAAATGGAACCAACGGTCAAATACTTCCACTCCTAGGATGTTATAAAGTGCGAGATATCTTTTCCTTTTTTTTTCAATAAATTGCAAAGTAATCCCTTGATTACGACTTTTTTCAGGTTTTTTTATCGTAGGTTTATGATGAATGTACTCGCCAAAGAAAGATTTGCAGAACAAGAAATAATCCTGGGTACTTAATATAAATAGATGCCACATCTCATCAATGATTAGTATCGGGTCATCGATCACACATAAACTCTCATCATCTAGACGGCTCAACGTTAGAAAGCGAATCATATCTTCAAATATGATCGTTGCAGTCTCGACGTCGACATCATATTTTTGAGTAAACGAGATGATCACATTCTGATTTTTATAGCCAATCACATTTCGGAGTAGATTTTGATATGTGTATTTATCTTTCATGAGAATAATTTCACTAGATTCAAATTTAAATATTTCAACTTCTTATCGCTAAATACGGCAGATGTATATAAGCACCAACGTTATATTTTCCGAAAAACAAACACTTCAAGAATACAATTACCGCAGTAATATCAAATAAAACTTTTAAAGAGGTGATATCCATGCGCGGTGGCGTGTATGCGTCAACCGACTTCAGAAAAAAATATCCCTCCATAAAAACAAACGGGTAGATAAAGATTTGCATTTTGCGAATGGAGTCTTGGGCTGACATACAGCTGGATGATTAGAAACTTTTGATTCTCGAAAGCGAGTTTGCGTATTATCTAAGCGATTGAAATACGTCAGACAAGATCGGATAGAAAACCATATCGTGGAAACAAGTGCATACATGCTATTCATCCAATGAACTCCAAAAATAATTTATTTTTATTTTATTTTCACAACATACATTCACATTTCGTGATGCGTAATATAAACGCCCGAGAAAGGCTAATATAATATTTTATAAATATCAACGATTTTTAAACGCATTAATTCACAACCTGGGTTATATGGCGCGCATTTCAATATCTTGGCATATTATTGAAAATCATTTAAATTTCACCAATGAAACCCTTTTTTGCCTAAATAACTAAGGCGCATAAAAATAAATATAATTTTCAGATTTCTGCTATTTTATTTCACGCAAGTTATTAATTGATCACAAGAAAAAACGTTGCAATGATTCGAATCGACATTGACCTCACTTCCCACATCTAACGGATATTTTATGGATCGCACAAATTATTTGGATTTAAATGCCACTGATGAGATGAGTCGTAAAAATTTCTTTCGACACCTGGCAATTGCGTGTGATGGCATGCTTGCGCCATGCGTTTACGAAGAAATATTTTTTCTCGCTTCCACATTAACTGAAAAAAATATATTGGAAATCGGCACAGCGAGCGGTGCTTCTTCAATTGCGGCTGGTATTGGGCTGCATTTCTCAGAGCCCAAGGGAAAGGTAATCACTATTGATAAACATACAGGAGGATCTCGCGCAAAATATTTCTCAGCGGAAGAAAGTCTTCAAATAGTTCGCAAGAATATCAGAGCATGGAATTTGGATGAAATAGTATTCCCCGTAGTTGCCAAATCCGGCGACCAAATAAACACGGGGTTTAACGGCCCGATCGACATGATGATCTTAGATGCAGACGGAAAAATTAATCGAGATATTCTTCAATGGAAGGACTATTGTGTCTCGGATTTATTGCTGGTAATTGATGACTGTGAAAACTTGATCAGAATAATAGAAGATAGCCCAAACCATTGGAAAATTGACTGTAAAAAGTATCTCACGTGGAAACTTTTCAACCTATACGTGGATGCAGGTATATTTTCCGACTTTTATTTTATCAACGACTGCGTTTTCACAAGAGCGTTTTTAGGAAAAATAAATGAAAACGTTAATCTAGCTTCGGATAAAATAGTGAACGATGTGAAACAACTCAGCATTGAGATCAACGCGAAGAATACCGTGATTATTCCTGACCTCAAAATAAAACCAGAAAATTATAAACACCCCCTACCAAAATATTTCTTCGAAAAATTTTCCAAGGTGAATCTGATACAGCCTGGAGAAATTGCCAGAATTGACATACGTGAATTCACTGCTGACAATATTATAACTCAGAAGGGTCAGCTTCGTGATTTCCGAAGAAGAAACTCGAAAATCTTTAAGGGAACACTTAATTCGCGTATGCGCCGAACAACCTAATTGACAGAGAATTTTCCCGCCTGATATATTTTTGGGAATCCCAGCGCTATGTAATACAGCCTCTTTTTCCGCAAACTAAAAATGTAATGAATTGAAACGCAGACTGATTTTTTTAACTCCAATTCAACGCTCCGCTCATATCTGCCCATTCAATCCGATATTGAAATCGGTGTGAATACTGTCAGAACAGAAATAGTTAAAAAAATGGCCGAGCGCGTGGATTATGTGAAATGGCGGAACGAGCGAGGCTCATCCTCGAGGTGAATGCTGGAACCCGTAGAAAAATCTCAAATTATATTTCAGGCAGCGATTAAAGAATAAAATAATTTATGATAAAGATGGATTGACATTATTCCTGTCCTAACTTAATTCACTCAGACAATTATGAAGGCTAGATGAAATACGTTTTACAAGCTGAAAACGTTCCTGAGTGCTACTTAATGTGAGTATTCGGAAGTGCGGTGCTGACGGGCCGTACAAAATCTATAACGGACCTGCCAAGATCAAGACATCTGGAATCTAGGTAGAGGTGGAAGCCAGTCGCGTTGGTGGCGGGAAAATTCCGTATGTACATCAGAAAATAAGCTCTACTTTCATAGGTACGGCTCACCTACTTGTGCAATGATCAAAAAAGTTTATTGAGAATTATCGGATCGCTGCAACGAACGATCTCAACACCTACTGCATTGAAATTAGGGAATATTTAACGATGCCCTCCTCTTGCTTATCACCAATAAGAACACCGATCTAACTAAACACTCCGTGTGTAATTCGGCCGATTAAATTCATGACATCCTTCTCCCCCGTTTTGGATTTTGCGTGATCAAAAGGAGAAGCGTTCCCAAATATTGATAAGGGTGTTAGCAACCAACGGTTCGCCGCTTCACGATCACCATTCATTAACTCAGTAGCAGCGTAAGAAATTTTTGCCGTCTTCCAATTTTCGAGTGTTACATCAACATATTGATAACTATTTTCTTCAATCAAATTTGGGAAATTCTCGTTTGAATAAATTTTTAATCTTTCGTGGAGTGTTTGATATACGCGAAATAATTCGCTATCAGCTTCACTATATGGAGCAACAAAGGGCTTTACCTGTATCCAATTGCTTTCTTGTCCTGGATGAACGTACTTCTCAAAGTCATCGATTAGAATTGCTTGGTCATCTTTGCTCATATTGATAAAATTTAAATTTTTAGTGGCTCCTTCCCATGCAATATATTCAACGCTTTCAAACCATTCGGGTGCGCTTTTCTCTTCTACTAATAAAGTGGCAATGCGTCTAAAAAGAGCCTCAGGAACAGCGGTAAAAATCACAATCCGCGCCGCCAGCTCTTCGCATGAAATAAGAAATTCGTAGAGCAATGGTCGTGGAATTTGACTTACCGCGTTAGAAATCAACGTCTGCTCCAGATCCAGCGCTATCACTTTCATTTTTTGATGCTCGCCAAGTTAATAGAAACTGCGGACAGTTAGTATCTTCTAAAAATATCAAATCGATCTGTGGAGTGACTGCTTTCGCTGGAGCAACATTTAATTAAAATTTTCAGCCAACTTTATCAAACAGTGAAAACTACCTTTTAGAAATTTATTGTGCCCAAATATTCGGTCAATTGTTTTCTGCCATTTTTTACGTAATTATTTGCAACAACACATCCAATAAAGGTCAGGAAGAAATTGAAAATAAATACATTCCTCATAAACTGAAGAGGGTTGTCTATATGTCGCACATGATCAATAATTTCCTTCCCTATCCACAGATAAGCTAAAGCCGCTATCAGCAAGCCGATTCGATACCCGCCTATTAACTTTGTTTTCAAATCACAAACAGGCGTAAAACCTACCATGAATAAAATGAAGCACATAAGCGCGCCGAGATATGGGATAAGAAACATAACCCCACTTAATAGCGAACAAAATAATACTCTGATCCAATTACAGAGATTTCTTTCGCTGAGCTTATTAATTCCCAACACCCGGCGCTCAGTGGCGAAGTTAACGACAGCTTCTAACTCATTCGTAGCGCTGTGCCATACACAGGCTAGCTTGTGCCCAGGTCGAACTGAAATATTAAAGTTTTCAAACTCAAACTTTCGTTCTTTTCCAGTCGCTATGTCCTTCACCCAGACGTCTTGATCACTATGAAAAGTCGTGGTGGAATGCACCGCGCTTCCCCTATCTCCGCCACGGACAGCAGTTGAAGAATATTTTTGCGTTTCAGAATCTATCACTTCGTAAATGACATGCGAAAAGACATTTTTACTTTCCATTTTCAATCCTAAGTCCAATCAAAGTTGAATAGGAACCATCTAGAGGGTTTCTATTGATATGAGGGCTCTCCCATGGGAAGACTCAGGAATTTGTTCTTCGAAAATGAATGCAATTGATGCAACCCCACTACCATAAGTCGGTGACTTTTAGGCTGGAAGCTTTGCGTATCAGACTTTCGACTGAGCTGCCCACCCCAAGTATCCCAAACTGGGATATTGCGGTCAATATCCTATTTTGGAATATTTCGGTTAAGGGCGAAATATTCAATGGCAAATCGATTGTGGGATTCAAAAAGGGCAGCACTGATGAACTCGCTGAAAAAGCTGAGAACCGATCAAGATGTAACTCAAAAAGAATTAGCGCGGCGCTTAGGCAAGCCTCAAAGCTATGTGTCGAAATTCGAAGCTGGCGAGCGTAAGTTGGACTTTGTGGAAGTGCTGGATGTGTGCGAGGCTCTAAAGACCAAACCAGAAGACATGGTTAAATTGTATCAAACCTACTTGTAACTCTGCGTGAATCCTACACCACTTGTTGAGATTCAGCCTTTAGGCTGAATTAAATCCGGTGCCTACCCCATCAAACTGTTTTATTGGATAAGGACAAGATTTCGGCAACAATAAAATTCGTTGAAAGCATTCACGCCACCTTCCCTTATGCGTCCCGACCAGTCCTTACACCCTATCCAGAGAGATACACATCAGCGCCAGGAATTCTTGTCCAACATGACGAAGAACTATCGAGAGGAACTGATAAATTTGCCACGATGACGTTCGAGAACGCCTAAAAATGCCAGTGCGCGTCCGAAATTTTAAGAAAAAATAAGGATATTTTTAACGGAGAAAAACCGATAGAAAAAAAATTTTATTCGGTAACTTATTGATTAACAACAAGATTAAAATATCCCAAAATAGGATACTATATAAAAATCCATATATTATATTCTTATTTATATATTTGGTCAATAAATATCTCTTGCCTTTGAGAAAAAAGACAAATACATTAAATAAAGAAGTTGGGGAATTTGCCTATAGGCAAGGTTAAGAAAAAACGGATTGAGCAAATTACGAATTGGGGAAAACGAAAATATAACGTTACTTCGACACGTCCGTCTTTGCAAAATCATGAGGACGCTTACATTCCATAACTAATCTTGTACAAAAAAATCTACGATTTTTTAAGGCATTCTTTTGCCCAAAAAAGGCCAAGAATTAAAACCAGGGGGTTCGAAACGATGAAAAATTAAAAAAATGCTTTGAGAATATGACTAAGCGCCTCTTGCAGGAGACGCTTAGTCAGAGGAGTCTTACGACAGGTCTCGAAACCTCAGTATGAGCTCCTCAAATGTAAAAGTCACGCTTTCCGGAGAAGTTTTTCGGAACGCTAAAACATAACCCACATTTGAGAAAAATCATGAAAGAACCACAAATATTTCGATCTCTATTTCGCGTGCTTAAGGCGGAAGAGATAAAACTCGCCGCTGAGAGCACATCACGCTCGCAGCCACGAACGATACACAATTACAAAGCTGCAAAGCGCAGAAACATCTTCAGAGCATCGCTTTTGCAATTGAAATTGCAGCCAACAGGCAATAGTCATCAATCACTCAATGCGGGCGTTCTAAAGTATCCCAACGCCACATGTGACCTCACTACCCACATGTGGTCTGCGAAGTTTTCAACGCCCACGACGGTGATCCTCCCCAACTGCAAACTCTACCTGCTGAAAATGGCAGTGAGTAATTACGCCTTACAAGCTAGAGATTTATGCTGCCAAATTCCGGTGCTGACGACATATGAGAGGTGCCTATGAAAGGTCCAATCTTAGGTTATCGCGAACAAATTCTTCAGACCCTCGCTACCAAACCTGATTTGGGTGGAATTATCCACGGACAACGACCTGTCCTGAAAGGTAATCCGTATCGGCGGGTTTCTTCCTTCTACAGCGTAAAGGCTGGTGGCGCATTCTTACTTGAAGGCGGAATTGAAGCTGCTGTGGCTCCATGCCTCGAATCATCCTCATTGATTTCAACATGGGGTGCGCAAGGACTTACAGTCACGCTCTCCGCTAAAGAATGGGTGCTCTTGGACTTCGTAGGTAGAAGAGTCGATGGCTCGTTAATCGCATTTGAAGCGAAACCAAGTATTAAAGGGTTATCACCTGGAAAGAGCGAACGATACAATCATGCCAAAAATTTACTTGATAGAGAAGGCATCGAATTCAGACTCATTGACAGCTACATGCTTCCAACAAAATTAAAATTAGATCAGTTGAGAACGCTATATACCAGAGGTCATCAGCAGAACTGGGGCATTGAAGTAATCAAACTTGCTACGGACATTTTGCATAACGCTAATTGCAATTTAATTGTAGAGGCTAGGCATGTACTTACTAAGGCAGGAATACCATCCAATCTCTGCGATTACTTGGTGTTCCACAAAATAATCGCCTTTAAAGACGCGATAAACGACACGACGGAGATTGCAGCATGAATATTGCAATCAGACCGGAAAAAGGTACACGTTTTCAGATGCATGATTCTGAATACGAAGTTCAATTTGTATATCAAGATAATGTTCGATTTGCGTCAGTGAAAGGTGGCAAGCAATTTAAGTTACATGTAAACGACTTTAATAACTTGAAACTTTCGAAAAATATTGAAATTACTTTTCTTTCAAAGTTAGAGATCACCGAAGAAAACATTGGAACAGTAATGAAAAAAAAGCAGTTCGTGGATGCTTTAATTCTTGCTTTTCCTAATCACATGCTACAAAGCTGCGCTGAAAAAGTGATCTTGAATGTAGCTGGAAGGATTGGTGTATCTGCACCATCATTCCACACTGTAAAAAAATGGATTCGCGGTTACAAGTTACATGGTGAAGAAGGGTTAATTCCAAAGTGCAACGGTAACTCGATACCGCGTTACGAAATTGAAATTGATATGGTGATTAACGAAGAGATACGTAACGCCTATTCGAAGAGAATGAAAATTCTAGCGACAGAGATACACGCTACAGTCTTAGAAAAACTTCGAAACCTTGCAAAATCAAGAGGCTTGCAAGATTATAAAATTCCGCATGTTAGGACTATACAACGTAGAGTTGTAATCCTCGACCCTTACCTATATTTTCGAGCAATGCTTGGGGCACCGATAGCAAGCAGGCGAGTACGGGCATCGGGAGCGAGAATGATTTCACCTTCGGCACTCTCCGTTGTACAAATCGACACGCACATGATGGATATACTCGTGGTAGATCCCGAGACTAGAGAAGTCATTGGTCGCCCTTATCTGGTTGTAATTCTCGATGTTTATACACGGATGATCGTGGGATATTTTGTAAGTATGTTTCCTCCCAGTGCCACGACAACTATGCAAGCAGTTAAGTACATGCTTCTGAATTATGGAATTCCGACAATCATCATTCCCGATCGGGGCATTGAATTCATAAATTCCGCCCTCTTCCTTTTCTGTAGTCGCGCCAAACTAATACTCGAGCTTTCAATGGTAAGGGAGCCGAATAATAAAGCTCATGTGGAGAGCATGTTTGCCACAATTACTTTAACACTAATTCAAAGAATGGAAGGAACGACCGGTTCAAATATACTCGCTCGCGGAGATTACAATTCTTCTGACCATGCTGTTTTCACACTTGAGCAAGTAGACTCTTTCCTCTCAGACTGGATACACAACGTTTACCACGTGCGCCAACATTCTCAAACCGGCCGTGCGCCAATCCGCGTATGGCAGGAATCAACTGCCCTAACTTCTCCTCTTAAAATAACTGAAGAAGAGATAGAAAATCTTGCTCGCGTTCCACACCAAAAAAGCGTAACCCAAGGACAAGTCACTGTCCATTCTCTTGATTATTACTCACATGCCTTAACGCGCTTCAACGGACAAGAAGTGGTGGTAATGGTGGATGAATTGAACCTCGGCTGCGTGTACGTATCGCACAAAGATGAACCGGATGTTTTGTACAAAGCCGATTCTACCCAACCCGACTACACGCAAGGCCTCACTCTGAATCAGCACAAACTCGCGAGAGAAGAACTGAAGGCATTAACACAAGCTGATATCAAAGCCTTAGGCAAAAACGCACCGGCCCGAGGGCTAGCGTTGCTAATGCAGCGAATTAAAGATGCAGCTTTGTCAGCGAGAAAAATGAAAAAAGCTACTAACGGCAAAGGTGTTGGTGAAACTGGGGTATTTAACAAGCCAGAAGTGCAAGAGGAGGCAAAAACAGCAAAAGCCTCAACAAGGGCAAGAAATGCAGTCAAGGCTGTAACGCAAGAAGAAACACATCGAAAAGCATTTGTCGTTGAATCTTATGAAACGACAGAGGGAGCGTCTGACGATTTCGACATTGTGTTTGATTGATGGGAAAGGCTCATAAATTAAATGCTAGACCAAAACAATAACTTGAATAACTTGGAAATAAAAATAATGAAAAAATCTGGAAATATTTTAAGCAAACTCGACTTCAACACCATTTTAAATGGTGTTACCAAACGTATTGAGCGAAGCTGTATTGAACACTATTCTGTAGGATGCCTACTGCTCGGAAATCGCCACAGAGCGAAAATTATCGGTGAACTCCTCTATAGGAGAATGTCAATTCATACAATCGACGTTATCGCATCTCCAAACGCATCACCTAAGCAATTGGCATTGTCAATGCTTCACGCATTAGGCATTCGCGATGCTGCAATTAAGACCGAGTCGCAGATTAACGATCAACTTTTCAGTTGCCTTAAAGAACGAGCAATAAAATTAATTGTGATAAATGAATCGGATAATTTATTTGGCCTTTCTCATTCTGCGGGCAGCGCAGCAGCAAATAGGTGGTTAAACAATTTATTTAACCTAGGCGGTATGGCCATTTGTCTTATTGGCGCGACTGTTCTACATGGACACCTCGATGAGCAAATAACCAAAAGAATAACTGACGGATATTTCATCTAACAAAACTATAAAAATAACTAACACAAAATAATAATAACTGGGGATATTTATGAACAATGAATTCTTATTAAAAATAAAAAAATTTGATAGTGGCTTGGTAAAACATACAGCATTTTTAAACGCACTTGACGGAATAAAAGAGTGCATCGAACTTACAAAATATAGTCGAGAATCTGTGAACTGTACACTATTGGCCGGTCCTGGCTGCGGAAAAACCGCTCTATGCGGACATATAATAAAATCAATGCCCGAGTCTGTCAGAACTGAATCTGATTTCGAGTTTACGCAGCGGCCTGTGATATACGCGGAATGCCCATCAAATGCCACTCCAAAAAAACTGGCGTCAGTACTTCTACATGCATTGGGGGACAATAATCCAGAGAAAGGCAGTGAGTTTAATTTGACTGAAAGAATTATAAAACTCTTACGCGAGTGCAGAACAGTGCTCCTACTACTTGATGAAATACATAACCTCTTAAGTAAAAATCGAACAAGCATATCTCAAAAAGCTACATGCCAATGGCTTAAGGGGCTAATCAACAGAACAAATACTACAATATGTTTGGTCGGAGTTGATGAATTTTCAGACACGCTAGACGCAGAAATATCTCGCCGGTTTTTAAGAAGATACACACTCGGTTCGCTTTCTAGCGCCACAAAAAAAGACGGGACCGGTGAACTACAAAATTACTTTAAAGTGCTCGCCAATACTGCAAAAGATGTTTTTGAGTTGGACGCAGTTCCAAATAATTCGAACGCTCACTTCATTAAGCAGTTATGGGTTGCAACCGGTGGAATTCCCTCTTATGTAAGCGCACTTATCAAAACAGCTATTCATACGCTACACAGATACAACAAAAAAATATTGGATATCCAGGATCTCAGCGATGCTTGGGAAACAGGGATTTGCAGAGAAGTGAGTGTAATAAAGACGAATCCGTTTACTCTAGATCCCACGGCGCTTTCGCTCAGTGTAGGCGGTGTGATATGAAAAACCGCTACTTATTGGCTCGTCCTATTCCGCGTGATGATGAATCACCTGCGAGCATTTTGATACGCGCCGCTGAAGGGAATGGATATGAGACAGTTCATAACATGATTTCCTTTACTGGATTAAACGCCAAAAGCATGTGCCTAGAAATATTACTGGGTTATCTGGCACGTTTTCTTCATCTAATTAGTATCTTAGGAATACGAAGCGTTAATCCCGAAGAAGTGCTCGAACGCGGAGGACCTGGCAGCAAGACTATGCGCAAAATGATGAAATATTTCTATCCGGCAGATTTTTTTCGCCAAGATGGAATAGCTTATTGTCCTGGTTGTTTGCACGAGAGCCAACATTTGCGGAAAATTTGGATGTTCCGTCCCTATTCTGTCTGCCATATTCACGGCGTTCCCTTACGCACCACTTGCACCAATTGCAATGAAGAAATGAAAATTTTTAGGGGAAAACTATGTGAGTGTTCGAATTGTGAGATCGATATTAGAGAAGCACTACCTGATCGAGTCATTGCGCAAGGCTCATGGATCTATGATTTTGTTCATGAAGGAAACTGTAGCAGCTTGTCGGAATTTACAACTCTCTTTTCCTGGGCGAAACAAATTTGTACAAAAAGCCAAGAAGTTAAAACCGACAACGAAGCAGCGACGTTAGTTTACTTATATTTTACGGACCGACTTGGCTTTGAAAAACATTTTTTAAACTACATAGCTTCAGATGCGAGGCATACCAAAATTAAGCTTCTTCCCTTATTTACAGGAAGCCCGTCGCTCAAAAAATTCGCAAAGGAATTTCTCGAGGGGAAAGACTGCGGAATGCCCTCTTCCGAAGAGGATTTGGAAACAAATCTTTCTGTAAATGAAGCTGCAATCATTCATGGGGTTACAACATCAACCATGCAAAAGTTGATACGGCGGAACAGTCAGCATTCCCAATTCGCAGGTGAGCCGCTTAGTGTTGGGAAAAGTATCGCTATAATCAACGCAGATATTGCGCGAAAATCTGCCATAAACGCACAAGACATTGGCGAATTCCTTACTATTCCAGAAGTAGCCAGCTTGTTAAATGTCCATCCAGAAATTGTGAGGTCTATTCAGAAGGCCAATTATCTAACGTTTGAGAGGCATGTTATTGCAGGCTCGTTGAAGTACGTCACGACGCTACCCAATGTTGAAACGTTTGAAAAAACTTATGTTCTAGTAGGGACATTAGCGCGAAAGCTAGCAGTAAATTCTACAGATTTAACGGCCCGCTTGGATGCTTTGGGTATTAAGCCAATAGCAACGCCTAAGGATAGCACTTTAAAAACATGCATATTTTCAGCATCCCATCTCCAAAGCGTGACTAAAGAAGACGTCCTGTCAGTGCAAAAATGTGCAACAAATGCTGGCAGAAAGCGCGAAGGAATGAAGAAAGATCTTCAAAAAGATGCGAGCAATGTCAATATTATTATGGCAGCTGAACAATTAAATTTGTCCATTCAGAAGGTAAAAATCCTAATCGAGAAAGGCCTCCTTTCGAGAGTTTCGGACCAAGCCCCTGGTGTATTTGTAAGTAAAATATCGATGAACAAACTGCTCGGAAATTTGAATGATGATCAATTTATTTCAATAGACGCAGCTGCTAATAAATTAAAGACTGTCACTGCTAATTTGAAGCGAGAGTGGATTGCTTCTGGAATGGTAGAATATCGAAATTTAATTTACTGGGAGCAAGTAAAAAAGTCAGACATTCAGCGGATATTAGAAATAAAATCTGAGTATGTAAATGCCTCTGAAGCAGGTAAATTGTTAGGTATGCATAGAACTCATATACGAAATTTGGCGAAACAAAATTTAATAACGCCCCGAATCTTCGGCGTCACAAAGAAGAATCGTCTTTACAAAATTTCTGATGTTTTAAAATTTAGCTAAGAACAACCCGAAAGCTATTCAATAAAAATCCTAGCAATTACATTGCTAGGATTTTTCATTTATATAAACACATATTATGTCTAAATTATTAATTTTAATTCCACGAATATTCTAACCTGCTATACACGATTTTGGGGTTAGCGTTTTCGGCAGAAAAACAGACCACGGTATGTGTCGCCGGTTTCCGAGTTATACCATTGGAT
Organism: Gammaproteobacteria bacterium; assembly: GCA_004172865.1. Lineage (GTDB taxonomy): Bacteria > Pseudomonadota > Gammaproteobacteria > Pseudomonadales > Cellvibrionaceae > Cellvibrio. The sequence continues at coordinate 170,384 of SEBV01000011.1, forward strand.
GTGTCGCATATTTAAAAATAGACCACGATATGCGTCGCAATTTCGACCAAATATTGTGTCGCTATTTTCATAAGTAATTGATTTTTAAAGGGAATTACAACCAGTAGATGTGTCGCTGACTGAATTTTAATTAAACTGGGAGTCGTCATCTTCGCGTAGCGGAGATCCAGCTCTTAAAGTCTTCGCAACGCGAAGATAAGAATGGAAAACAATTCCGGAGTGAATAACCAAAAACCGCTATTGAGTTAGTCAGAGATTTTCTGGTTAGGCTTGGTAGCGGTTTTTTAATTAAAGATTGCGTGGAGGACAATATGACTGAGACCATACCATCTCAAGAGAAGCCAAAAAAAATTAAAAAATTACAGACAAAAAATCCAAATAAAGAAAGTGAAAATTCGACGACTGCTGAGAATATCAATTTAGATAAAATTGCAGATTTGGTAGAGTTGATCAGAACCAATGACGATGAACTAATAAAAACCGAAGTACAAAAGCATTTAATAAAAATAAAATCAAAATACAATTTAGAACAATATATCACTCTAATCCTTTATGACAACTGTGACTCTATAAGTACTTTTCATGCAAACAGTATTTACAATGAGGCCTCAACTAATGCAAAACAAAAAAACATTTACCTTTTACTTCACAGTGGCGGAGGAAAAATAGAACCTGCATATTTGATAAGTAAAACATGCAAAAGCTTAACCCAAGAAAAATTTATTGTTGCAGTTCCTAGAAGAGCAAAATCGGCAGCAACTCTAATTTCGCTTGGGGCTGATGAAATACATATGGGTCTCATGAGTGAACTAGGACCAATTGATCCGCAAATTGGCGGGTACCCTGCCTTAGGCTTAGCAAATGCCTTAAATAAACTAGCTGAACTCTCAAGTAAATTCCCCCAATCATCAGACATGTTTGCAAGTTATTTAACCAAAAATTTAAACCTGAGAGATCTCGGATATTTTGAAAGAGTCAGCGAATCAGCCTCTCAATACGGTGAAAGATTACTACGAGGGAAGCAGCTTCCAGCACCGAATACACCAGAGTCACTTGCAGACCATTTCGTAAATCATTACAAAGATCATGGATTTGTAATCGACATAGATGAAGCCAGGAAGTTATTAGGAAACAACATAATTAAATCAGACACTCAAGAGTATCAGTGTGCAAATGAAGTTTATAGTTTTTTAAACTTCTTCGAATTCGCCCTTGATCGATTAGTTTCAAAAGAATTTTATTATGTTGGGAGCTTTGAAAATGGTCTTAGTCTACGAGCGAAAACAGAAAAATAATAGCGAACGCTTGGATTCACATAGCACATAGGTTGGGGTAAGCCTGCGCACCCCAACATATCTGACTCGTTATGGCGCATTATTAAATCTACGAAAATATTTAATTAAAGACTTCCGCATATTTTTTTTACGGTTTATACGGACACATGGTCGTGTTGGGGTGCATCGCTCGTGAACTCGCGCTTTACCGCCAACCTACGTTAGCGAAAATTAAAATAGCCTAAACAAAAAAGGACTCATCATGATAAAAAAAATCTCCATACTGGCACTTGCCTTACTACTAACAGCTTGCGCTAACAAATCCGCTAAAAGCGAAAAGGAACCACATGTTTCAGACGCCGACACAGCAAAAGCATTAAGCCGACTTCTCGGAGGAGAGCCTAAAAAGGTCGATGAAAATAAACTAGCCAAATACCCGTTAGGGTCAGAAAAAAATCCAATACGCGTTGGCGGCCCAGGCGGACAAAGGAGCTATTTAAGTCGTCTAGTTTGCGAAAACAATGAGCCCGTTTCCTCGTTTACTCGCCAAGGTAGCGCCGGCCCTGGTCCATTTGGTTCGATTATTGACATCTACGAAGTGCTTTGTGACACAAACAAAGGAGTAGTGACGCATTCTGTATATCTCGATATGTATCACGGAGATTATGAAGAAACGCGCCCAGCAGCAGGCTTTATTGCATTAAATCCCGATTGTTGGAGACCTTTAAAAAAAGCGATGGAATTTAGAGAGCAGAAAAATTTCAATGCGGCTTTAGAACAAATTGAACTACACAATCAATGCGACAAATCCGAGGAGCGCATGTCCTACTATTATCATTTGGGGTGGACTTACGCAGAGATGGGAGAATCCACAAAAGCAATTGAGGCCTATTCGGAAGGTTTAAAAACACAACCTAACTACCCTTTTGCCTTCTGGCGCAGAGGTTTAGCCTACGAAAAGCTCGGCAAAATAGCTGAAGCCCACGCAGATTACAAAACGGCATACACTTTAGGGATGAAAAATAATCCAGAAAAATTTAAAGAATTCCTAAACGAAAACCCTGATGTAGCTGAAAAACTTATGCCTAGAAATCAATAGTTGGAATCGGCCCGTCGTTTTGAGTCACATAGGTTGGTTGGGGTAAGCCTGCGCACCCCAACATGTCTGGCTCGTTAATGACACATTATTGAATTACGAAAACATTTAATTAAAAGCTGTCGCACATTTTTGTTTTACGGTTTATGCGGATACACGGTCGTGTTGGAGTAATCAGGGTAAGTGTAAAATAAATACCCATGCCTGTCGCAGGCCTTAACTTTCTTTGCTTCGTCAAAAGAGAAGTAACTCGGCAGCAGGCGAAATCAATGATATCTAAAACTTATATAAAACTAACTTAGGCTGTCAATGAAATTTAATCAAATGGAAAGAAATGGCGTTTACGCAGTGGCCAAGGCAATCACCGAAAATTTAGGCTGGATATTTCGCGAACTAACTAAACCTGATATCGGCATAGACGCGCACATTGAAATATGTGAATACAATCAGACTACAGGGAAAATATTAGCTCTTCAAATAAAGTCAGGAGAAAGCTATTTTTCTAGCACAGCAGAAGATGGTGTATTTTATAGAGGGTGTGTCAAACACTTAAACTATTGGAAAAGTTATTCAATACCTACATTAGTAGTGTTACATAACCCAAAAAATAATCATTGTTATTGGCAGGTAGTGGACGATCAATATATAACTAAAAAACAAAAAACTTGGACGCTGTTCATTCCTTTCTACCAAATTTTTGATTTCAAAAATTTTAACGTCCTCTTCACGATTGCCTCCCATCATAAAAAATATAATTACCAACTCGCAAATTTACGACGATTAAAACCAATTATGATTGACCTTAGCAAAGGAAGATCATGGACACTCCATATCAATACTGACTCGGGATTCAAGAGAAGAAAAGGTATTCCCCACCATGTAGAGCTTCATTTCCTAAGAAAAAATATACCGGCATTCAGCCCCTACGAACATGAGTCAGATTTTTTTGATTGTTTTACCATTTTTGGAAAAGAATCATTATTTGAAAGCGTGCAGAAATTAATGCCATGGGCTGATATTACTTACCTAAATTCCTCTGGAATCGAAGCAGATGAGGTTTCAAAACATTTAGAAGACTTGAAGCATTACGAATGGTGGCCGGAATTTGAAGCAGAGGCCAAATCTGAACTAAATGGTGACCTCAATAAAATGACCCTGCCTGAATTGGGATCTCGTCTTGATGTTGGAGTCGGCTATGTAGCAAAAATAAAAATTAATGATTTCGGTCGTTCGTTTCTTATTCTAGATCAACATCTAAATTCGGATTTTCTAAATTGGGGAGACGAAATCGGCTGACATTAGCTTATCGTTTTATCTCGTTCCCAAGTTCTAGCTGGGGACGCATAAAATACACACTAAAAAACTGAACTTTGCAGCGAGAAAAATATTACGCCCTACCCGCAAAAAAAATGGAATGAAGCATGAAAAAATATATTGCATTAACACTAATATTTACTTGCCTGTCGGTGCAAGCTCAATCAGATGAAACAAAATTAATTCTAAAAAAATTTGGAATGATTATTGGCGGTCATGAATTAAACAAAAAATGCAATATTCTTAATGAAAAGAAAGCTAAGGAATTCGATAGGTATTTTAAAAAATCTAGCCAACATATTAGTGACTTATTGATAGTAGCACCAAAGGAAACGAATGATTACGCTAGAGCTATTGGGCAATCGTCAATAAAAATGATTGAAGACGAGAAATACTCATCTTGCGGGAAGGAAGCCGAAAATCTCATTGAAGCTGCATTTGAGACATCAAAAAGCTGGGCGAATTAAAAACTAGCAACCCAACTGCTCGCACCCAAACTCCAGCTCGGTAACGCATATAGAATATATTCTCAGGTTGGAGTCTGAGAGTGCGCGGAAAACAATAATATGAACAAAGAATTAATTTTAAATCTAACAAATAGCTTACTTTATATCGTAATTGCCCTATTTCTAGCGGCAATATTTTCGATGCTTATTGGTTATCGTATTGTTGCAAAACGGCTTGTGGAAAATGGCATGAAGAAAAGCGATGCAAGAGCTATGGGGCAAGCAATTGCAGGCCTACTGTTTATTGCCCTTGGTTTTATCCACCTAAAGTTTTTTGTTCTGTCTTAACGTAAGTTGAAGTAATGTACGAAGCTAAAAAATCTCATACTTAAAAATTGTTAGAACTAACTAAACAATATTAATTAAAATAAAGACATTCAAATGAAATCATTAAAAATAATTGCATTAATGCTCTTGGCATACGTAAATTACGCTTCCGCCAGCGATAAATTAAATTTCAATTGGGGAACGGCAAAAGCTGTTGTTACAGAAAAGATTAACAAGGGCAAAGGCGCCATTACAATTAGATATGAAATATCGCTGGAAAAACATAAGCAAGGTTATGTTGTTAAACAAACCAATGTAGATATCCTCATTCCAAAAACTCCTCCAGAAAAAGAAGCAGAAAAATCTAGGCTATTGGCCGCAATGTCCATGCCTGATCTATTAATTGACCGTAAAGGGAATCCACTCGACGTCTTAGATCTCGATGACTATATAAATCGGGTAAACAAATACTTTGGTGGCGCAAAAACGTCACAGCTTCTTCAATCACCGCAAATGAGGGAGATACTTTTTGTGACAGCTCAGAAAAATTGGTGCTTATGGGTATGCAATTGGACGGATGTAACCATAAAAGAAGGAACACCCAAAACAGAGACGTCTACTATTGAAATTGCAGGTATGAACATACCTCAAACCACCAGCACTGAAATATATAAAAATTGGGAAGGCTCAAAGAATGTGAAACTGACTTTAACCGCTTCTTCTGGAGGGGAAACAGCTGTAAAAGAGTTAACCAATTTTGTACAAAGTTTTACGCAAGAGAACAACTTAACAATTAAAGACAACGGTAATTCCGATAACGACATAAATAATTTTAGTAAGGGAACAACAGTAGTAGCAATTATAGATCCTGCAACCCTAAAGCCCATTTCTGTTATATCGGAGGAACTGACGGAAATTTCAACTTCATCGGAAACAAAAAGAACTAAAGAAAAACATGAATATTCATTTGAGTGGAAATAATCTGTGGGCTTAACATAAATTCATTTTCACGCTGTATTTTTAACACGGAGATAAAATACTTTATGACGCGCGGCGTGAAAAATGAAAGAACAACATATAAATACATGTAGAAGGCGGTTATGAAAAAAATTCTAATTCTCTTATTGCTAAGCAGTTTGCCCCTGGTAACCATCGCAAATATATCCGGTTCAAAGCCAGCTGAACCAGCCGTCAACAATAGCGATAGATTCATTGCGCCGCTATACGGCCAATGGGAAGGTACAATCGACTACGAATATTTCGAAAATACCACATCGAAGAAAAAATATTCACAGCCATTTAAAATTGAGGTAAATCCAACCGCGTTAACTTTTTTCAATAAAAATGAAACCGGAGAATGGATTAAAGCCAATAAAAGCTTTACAGATCATTTTAATTTTTCTTTACAGAAAAACACCATCGTAGGACATTTCCTAAATTCGGGAAGTGATGAAGACGGTATTTGGGTTGAATCACAAACCATTTACATAACGCTAAAAGACGAAAACAGCATTTTGGTTTACTCGATTCGCTCAGTAAACAATACCAGCGTAAAAGATTCTGTTCCCGGCACCAAGTGGAATCAAACAGGCGTAGGTGAGCTTAAGAAAAATGCTTCTTAACACCCTTATCAACGAATCATTAACTTAACCTAAGAGCCTTTTATGAATCTGGAAAAATCAAAAAAACGAATAGCTAAGCGCTCTAAAATGGGATTTCAGGGTTATCCTAAAATTTCGTTGACTTATTTTGGTAAAAATATCGATCACGCAAATGAAGTAGTCATTGAATTTATATTGGAAGAAAACGCAGACGTTCAAACGGAACGATTTTCCAGTAAAATTGATGCACGTGAGGATGAAACAATTCAATCGGCAATCGTGAAAATGATTGAACGCTCAGAAGCTAAAACTGTTTTGCAAATTGATGGTGTTTCTGTTGTTGTATGACATGAAATGAAAATGAATGGAGAAAACCATGACCGAAAAAATTAATGACGACGCCTTGCAAGCGCTAAAAATCGCATTCACCTATATGCCTAAAGTAATTGAAGTAAACAAGTATGAATATGGTGACCGCTACCAAACGGTGCTTGAGCATATTCAAACGGTTCGGGAGATATTGCTGGTTAACGATGTAGACCCCGAAGAAGTGTATGGTGAGATTAATCCTGACGGAACGCCGAATTCTTCCTACTGATAAAAATTAGATAAACTCAGAATTAAATTAACGAGTCAAAAATAAAACATTAAATGTTTGCCAGGGAAGTAAAAGCAGAAGGGAAATAAAAAAATTAGACAAATGTAATTTTTAGCGGGTGTTTTTAAGCTGATTAAATGCGGGCTACATTAGCCCGCATTTTTTCGATAGATAAAGTTAGAGTTTGTATCTCGCCGTGAGCATGAGGCTGCGAGGTGACCCATAGGTTCCTGATGAGTAGTTAAATCCACTGTAATATTCTTTGTCGAAAATATTATTGGCATTTAGCGTTAGCGATAGATTTTCCGTGACGGCATATTTCGCCATCAAATCAACGAGCGTTATTGCATCGCGATTGTAATCTTCACCGTTAGGCCCAGAGCCTTCGCTGTAAGACTTGCCCTGCCAACGCAAATTTCCACCCAGCGTTAGCGCTTGCCAATCACCAGAGAGTTTGTAGGTGCTAAACAGCTTGAAGTTGTCTTTGGATATTTCGGTCAACAAGGGTTCGCCTTCAGAATCCTTAGGTTTGGCGTGGGCATAACCGCCGCCTACTTGCCAGCCTTTGCTAAGCTCGCCTGCGACTTCCAGCTCAAAACCTTGCGATACGGTTCCGCTCTCTGCTCTGTAAGGCGCCTGGCCGTGAGGATTTAACGGCGCGCCAGGAATTGCTACGGCGAGATTATCTTGCTCGATGCGAAATACGGCGGCGCTGGCGTTCAGTCGGCCATCATTAAACTCGCCCTTAATTCCCACTTCGTAATTGACGCCTTCGAGCGGCGGTAGACGATTGCCGTTCAGGTCTTCTGAACTTTGCGCCTCAAAAATATCGGCATAGCTGGCATAGAGCGAATACTGCTTACCAAAGTCGATAACAATACCCGCATAGGGAGTGATAACTCCGGTTTCGCTGGTGAGCGTTTTGGAGGATTTGTTACCTGAATAAGTATCCCATTCCGTTTCCTTCCAGTCGGTAACGCGAGTACCGAGGATTACTGAAACTGCGTCAGCCGGTTTCAAACGCGTGGCAAGGTAAGCACTATCTTGTTTGATACGTCCGCCATAGCGGTAACCATCCGGTCCCAAATCGGGTTTTGGATAATCACCTGTGTCAAAGAAATTCCAAACGTTGGATATGGGTGCCCAATAAGCGGGGCCAGCCCACCAGCCGGGATAAGTATCACCGCTGTCTTCGGCAGTGCTGTGGCTTAGGCCCGCCATCAATTGATGCTCGCGACCAAATAAGGTGAACGGGCCTGACGCAGACAAGCTGATAATTTTTTGCTCAAGATCGCCAGCCCAGCGCGACGACAACATGTTTGCGCCCGCGCTCGTTGCCGGATCAAAGCCGCTCGTGTAGAGGTATCCGATAGTTTCGTCGTAATCCGGGCGCGATTGCTCGCCTTCAAGTTTGATCGACCAATCGTTATTGAAAAAATGCTCAACAGACGCGAATATGCGCGTGGTCTGATGCTGGAAATCGCTCCAATTGGCGCCGCTATTGGTTGAGCGCGAAAAATCCGTGTGAGAGCCATCGGCATAAAATAGCGGAAGGCCACCACGCGACGCGCCCGTGTTACGGAAATCTTGATACTCCGCGCCGAGTGTCAGTAGCGTGTTATCTGTTAGGTCCGCTTCAACGATTCCGTAAACCAATTTTTTGGTGATATTGGCGCGATCAACAAAGGAATCGCTGTCTTGATAGGTTGCCACCAAACGTGCGCGCACATTATCTGTTAAAGCGCCGCTAGCATCTGCCTCTACCCGATAGTGATCATCGGAACCAACTTGTGCGGTGATAGATACCTGATTGTCGACTGTTGGGCGTTTGCGCACGAGATTGATGGACGCCGCCGGGCTGCCTGCCCCACTCATCAAACCGTTGGAGCCGCGTACAATTTCAACGCGATCATAAAGTGCCATGTCAGTAGTAGTTTCCGAGAAACCATAAATACCTGGCGGACGTGGTGTGCCATCGATTTGGAAATTTTTAATCTCGAAACCACGTGCATAAAAAGCAATTCCATCGCTACCGAGAGCGCTGGTGCCATTGAAATTAACACCTACAGCCTGATCGAGAACCTCTGAAATGCTCTGCAAGCCTTGATCTTCCATACGATCACGAGTAATAACGGTAACCGCCTGCGGTGTTTCGCGAATCGATAAATTCAATCCAGTAGCGGTTTTAGTCGCACCAGCGGTGTATGAGCCTGTGCCTTCAGTGACATCGCCTTCCAGAGCATCGGCAGTGACTTTCACGGCCTTAAGTTGCTTTTCTGGAGCGTTTGCATCAGCTGATTCAGCGGTTTGGGCGACTGCAGTCACAGTAGTGAGCGATAGTAAGGTTGCGAGGGAAATAGCGGCGGAAAGGGGCAAACGGGAAAACTTCATAACGGCCTCGATAATAATGCTTATAGCGACAAAAGGTGCAAATGATAATTATTATCTTTTAAGTCGTCAATTAGCATTACAAATTGGGAGACTATCTGTAGCGATATTAAGTGCTTTAGCAGGATTTTATTGTACACAGGCACCATAAAATCCAATTCAAACTACACTTATAGACGCGATACAAGGCAAAAGCTGAGAACTTCTCAACGCAGGTTTAGTTATCTAGCAAATCAAATCCAGAACAATAATGAAAGACTTTAATCAGCGTTAGAAATGCTGGCGCAAGACATCCAGCCAATGATGAAAAATTTATGTTCATGGAGCAAGCGCCATTCGTAATTATCTAACTCAAAAAAACATTGCCAGCTATTTTTTCTTTGACAAGATCAAAGTGGCGACGGCTGTTATTTTAATTATGCTTAGCGCTTTATCAGATAACTCCTACGCTGAAGATTCAGCTCCAATTGTAGTGCGCTACCCTGCTTCAGATTCGAACCCTTATTACTACAAACGCGTGAAGTATTTTGTTGAGATACTTGAACTCGCACTTTCTAAATCAGATCACAAATATGAGCTACAAAAAATAACATTGCCGTTCATGAATGAGAGTCGGTCCAAGACAAATATAACTGCAAATTTATATGAAGTTCACTGGCTTAACGCTCAACCGTTTTTAGACGAAGACTTACAACCCATCCGAATTCCTTTGTGCAAAGGACTAACCGGCTGGCGAATTTTATTTATACGGCCCGAAAGCCAGAATGAATTTTTGTCGATTGAAGGCCTGAATGATTTACGCCAATACACTGCAGGCCACGGCAATGACTGGCCCGACGCGGCACGCTATTCAAGCCTGCATTTACCGCAAAAATTGTCCGGCAGTTGGCGTGGGCTCTTCTATATGCTCAAACAAAATCGTATCGATTATTTATCGCGTTCAGCGCTAGAAATATACGATGAGGAAGATGCTTTTCCAGAATTAAATTTAAAAGTTGAGTCTCATTTAGTAGTTCATTACCCCGCGGCTTATTATTTTTATGTTAAAAAAACCAATCACAAATTAGCGGCAGATATTCAAGTAGGACTGGAACGCGCGATTGCAGATGGTTCATTTAATAAAATATTTAATCGTTATTTTAGTGAAAAAATTAAACGATTGGATTTAGAAAATCGTCACCAAATTCAAATCGTCGCACCGGAAGATGAAAATTTAATAGCGGATAAAAAAGCGCATCCCACTTATTGGTATACAGGAAAATCAGAGTAGAAAAAATTAAAATTAAAATTGTCACCATAAAAAAGCCCCGCCAGCTTTCACTGGCGGGGCTTTTTAAGGCTAGCTAAAAAATATTACTTAGCAGCGGCTGCAGCAGCTTTCTTTTCTTTCTCTTTAGCAATTACCGCTTCAGCTACGTTGCTTGGGCAAGCAGAGTAGTGAGAGAACTCCATTGAGAACTGACCACGACCTGAAGTCATAGTACGCAAGGTGCTGATGTAACCAAACATTTCTGACAGTGGAACGTCAGCTTTAATACGCACGCCAGTTACGTTAGCTTCTTGACCAGAAAGCTGGCCACGACGACGGTTCAAGTCACCAATAACATCACCTACGTGATCTTCTGGGCTATACACGTCAACTTTCATGATTGGCTCAAGCAATTGTGGACCAGCTTTCGGCATAGATTGACGGAAAGCGCCTTTTGCAGCGATTTCGAACGCAATTGCAGAGGAGTCAACGGCGTGGAACGCACCATCGTTAAGGTCAACAATAACGTCCAACACTGGGAAGCCTGCCAAAGTACCGGTAGACATCATTGAGCGGAAGCCCTTCTCAATCGCCGGGTAGAATTCTTTCGGAACGCTACCACCAACAACTGATGTAGTGAACGTAAAGCCAGTGTTTGGCTCACCTGGTTTAATGGTGTAGTCGATCTTACCGTACTGACCAGAACCACCAGATTGCTTCTTGTGGGTATAGCTGTCTTCAATTTCACGAGTGATGGTTTCGCGGTAAGCCACTTGCGGTTGACCTACTACTAACTCAACACCGTAAGTACGCTTCAGAACGTCTACTTTAATATCCAAGTGCAATTCACCCATACCTTTAAGGATGGTTTCACCTGAGTCGATATCAGTTTCAACACGGAAGGTTGGATCTTCAGCAACCATTTTACCAATCGCAATACCCATCTTCTCAGTTGAGCCTTTGTCTTTTGGCGTAACAGAGATAGAGATTACTGGCTCTGGGAACACCATCGCTTCCAAAGTACATTCGTGCTTAGGATCGCAAAGGGTGTGACCAGTCTGAACGTTTTTCATGCCTACGATAGCAATAATGTCGCCCGCTTCAGCATGACTCAATTCATTACGCTCGTTCGCTTGCATCTCAACCATACGGCCAACACGTTCGGTTTTACCGGTAAACGAGTTGAGGATGGTGTCGCCTTTCGCCAATTTACCAGAGTAAATACGTACGAAAGTCAGGGCGCCGAAACGGTCGTCCATGATTTTGAATGCCAAAGCGCGGAAAGGCTCATCAGCAGAAACGATTGCGAATTGACCGTTTGGATTACCTTCTTCGTCAGTCAAAGGCTGTGGGTTAACTTCGTGCGGAGCTGGCAAATAATCAACAACAGCGTCCAACAAGAGTTGCATACCTTTGTTCTTAAAGGCAGAACCACAGTAAGTTGGGAAGAATGCTAATTCGCGAGTACCTTTACGGATGCAGCGCTTGATGTCTTCAACTGAAGGCTCTTCGCCTTCCATGTAAGCCATCAGCAAGTCGTCGTCTTGTTCTACTGCGGTTTCGATCAATTGGCCGCGGTACAGCTCAACGTCATCAACCATGTCAGCAGGAACGTCCACTACGTTGTAGTTTTCTGGTTGGCCAGTTTCGTCCCATACGTAAGCTTTGCGGCTTAACAAATCCACAACACCTACGAAATCATCTTCAATGCCGATTGGCAATGTCATGATCAATGGGTTTGCGCCCAATACTTTTTTCACTTGCGCGGTAACTTTCAAGAAGTCAGCGCCGATACGGTCAAGTTTGTTTACGAAAATCAAACGAGATACTTTTGAGTCGTTCGCGTAACGCCAGTTGGTTTCTGACTGTGGCTCAACGCCGCCAGAACCACAGAATACGCCGATACCGCCATCGAGAACTTTCAATGAACGATATACTTCAACGGTGAAGTCAACGTGTCCGGGGGTATCAATTACGTTGAAGCGCGTGCCCTTCCAGAAACAGCTCACCGCTGCAGACTGAATGGTAATACCGCGCTCAGCTTCTTGTTCCATAAAGTCGGTCGTAGATTCACCTTCGTGAACTTCACCAATCTTGTGGATTCTACCGGTGAGCTTAAGGATACGCTCGGTAGTGGTGGTTTTACCGGCATCAACGTGGGCGAAGATACCAATGTTTCTGTATAGGGATAAGTCAGTCATAGCGCTCTCTATAAGCTGGGGTTAAAAATAGCGCTGCAATATACAGGAATTTATACAGATTTGCCCGCATAAAAATGAATCAAATTTCACTTTCGGTTGCTTTTAGGTGTTTTAAAGCCAGAAGCTGCTCAATAGACAATATTTGGCAACTTCAAACTACGGATAATTCACCGCAAACATCCAATAAAATTGATTTAGGCGACAGTCGCCACGCATGTGCACGCTGATTATTCGATGGATTCTTCTTTTATTTGTTTTGGTGAAGGATTGGGAAATTTGGTTTTATCCTCATCGCCAGCTGCATCGTTGCATTCGCCACTAACTTGAATCGCGCCGGGGCGATTCTTTTTATCCAGTTGTTTATAGCCTTGACGGCAAAAACCCGTATCGCCAAGTTTTGCGACCAGTCCTTCGTCAAATAAAAAGTTAAAGCGATCATCAACTGCGTTTTCATCGCCCGACTTTTTGTCGCCGTGTGAATGATCACGATCTCCAGGTGGAGGGCCGTCGTGCCCACCTCCTCCCGGACCACCATGACCGCCGCCATGGCCGCCATGTTTCCCGCCGCCGCCACGTTTGTCTGAATCGGGTAGATCCATAACCAACGCATAGCTAAATTGTTTAGTGCCATCGCGCTTTATTAGAGTGACAAAAGATTCCTGGGTTTTAGGTGGTTTAGATTCATGACTTGCACAAGCAGCCAAGGCAAATGTGAAAGTAATTATGATTAGTTTTGAAAAATTCATTACAGATCCTCAGAATAAAATTATGTGTCGAGTAGACTCTTGCGGGTGAAAAAATTCAGCCGCGAAAAAAGAAGTCTTATTGTTTGCACAATCACCATCGACACACGCAATCGGTTCCCCGCAATAAAAATGCATCACCAACAGATAGTTCGCGTAAAATATTTTAAATTCCATTAATAGCCGTGACTGCCGTGAACAAAAATTCCCTACCCGTTTTATACACCTTTAGGCGTTGCCCCTACGCAATGCGTGCACGCATGGCAATTTATAGAGCGGGAATTAAAGTGGAATCCATTGAGGTTTCATTAAAAAATAAACCGCAAAGTTTGTTGGATTATTCACCCAAAGCGACAGTGCCAGTATTAGTAACAATCAGAGGTAAAGTTATCGAACAAAGCCGCGACATTATGATGTGGGCACTCAACCAATCAGATCGCGATAATTGGTTGATGCAAACTGATTCAGTTGCGCAAGAACAGATGAAAAAACTCATCGATACCTGCGACAACGATTTTAAACCCTTGTTGGATCGCTACAAATATTTCGATCGTTACCCGGAATTTTCTCAGCAAGATTATCGCCAGCAAGCAGAATTTTTTTTGCAGTTACTGGATGACCGCCTAGCTCAAAATAATTTTCTAATGGATAAAAATATGCGGCTTGCCGACATTGCTATCTTTCCCTTCGTTCGACAATTTGCGAATACCGATACAGAGTGGTTTAACGCCAGCAAATATAAAAACCTACAGCGCTGGCTAAATGTTTGCGTTAACACAACCATGTTCGAAACGATTATGGCGAACCGAAAAAATCTGAATAAATAAATGCTTAGCAAATTTGCGTGCCGAATTTTTTTCGGCGTTATTGTTTTTGTAACTATTTGAAACGGCTAAACGCGATAGGCGCACATAATTTGAATTTCCAATCACCTAAATATTGATTAGAACCATTAACTGCAGTAGTGTCGCGGTCTCGCTTGAGAGTTTCTGCACGTCGCTGCAGGCAGCCGTCTCCAGGCAGATATAAATAAAATAAAAATTGATAGTTTTACTGGAAAAAACTTTAGATCCCCAAGCTGTGCAATGAACCTCGGTCAATCCGTCCTAATAACCAAGACGAGATTGAAACTATGAATACCCAAAGATCTACAATAACGAAAAAAAAGATTGGTTTTGCCCTTAAGTCAATGACAGCTGCGGCAGCCTTGCTTACCAGCGGCATGGCATTTGCTGCAGCCACCGGTGGTTTTTCTACTACTGACGGCGGTAACTTAACAGGTGCTAAATCTTTCACTGCTGCAACCTACCAAGAAATTAATACCATTATTGCGAACGCCAAGCTCGATGCTAATGGCGACAAAGTAACTGGTGGCGCTTATCCCGTCATCATCACCTACACCGGCAATGAAGATTCACTAATTGCACAAATCATCAAAGACTCTACGATTGATGCGTCGCATAACTGCCCGAATCCACATTGGAGCGATGCTTACCGCGAAGTGCAAATCAAGGAATTCACCAAAGGTATTACCATTATTGGTGCCAATGGTTCATCGGCTAACTTTGGTATCACTATTATCAAAAGTAATAACGTTGTTGTTCGCAATATGAAAATTGGTGCCCTTGGCGGCGCCAGCAACGATGCAGATATGCTGCGCGTTGATACCAGCTCGAACGTATGGCTCGACCATAACGAATTGTTTGCCGTTAACAATGAATGTAATGGTTCTCCCGATGGCGACTTAACCTTTGAAAGTGCGATTGATATTAAAAAGGATTCGCACAACATCACCGTTTCTTACAACTTTATCCATGACAGCAAAAAAGTTGGTTTGGATGGTTCAAGCAGCAGCGATATTGCTGGTGGCCGTGAAATCACTTTCCACCACAACGTTTACAAAAACGTAAACGCTCGTTTGCCATTACAACGTGGCGGCTGGACGCATATGTATAACAACCTCTATGACGGCATTACCGACTCAGGTATCAATGTGCGTCAAGCTGGTTACGCGTTGATTGAAAAAAACTGGTTTGAAAATGCCAAGAACCCTGTGACCTGTCGTTACGATAGCAGCAACTGCGGTTGGTGGGACTTACGTGACAACAACGTTAAAAACCCGGGCGACTTTGCAACCTACAACATTACTTGGTCAAGCGGCGGCACTATTGATGCAACCAACTGGACAACCACTGCACCTTTCCCAATTAGCATTCCTTACAGCTACTCGCCAGCAACTCCACAATGCGTAAAAGACAAGTTACTTAGCGTTGCGGGTGTCGGCAAAAACAATGCGCAATTGAGTGTTTCAGGTTGTGGTACTACTAGCAGCTCGGTAGCAACAACTTCGAGCAAGTCGTCTAGCTCGGTGGTTGTGGCTTCATCAAGTAAGTCTTCAAGCTCTGTGGCGGCTACGTCTTCAAGCAAATCATCAAGTTCAGTAGCGACAACATCTTCGAGCAAATCTTCAAGCTCGGCCGCTTCTGGCACTATTACGCTATCGGCTTCTGCTGGCAGCGGTGGTATTAGCTTAAGCTGGGGCGCAAATAATCTTACCTTCGGCTCTCAAGAAGTTTATCGCGATACGGACTCGGATGTATCAGGTAGGGTGAGAATTGCCACAGTGGCGTCAACCGTTCGTGCTTATACCGACACCACCGCTGCAGCGGGCCAAACTTACTACTACTGGATCAAGAATACGACCAGTGGTGTAGTCACCAACTCGAACGCAGCTTCAGCAACTGTCACTAGCAGCGGCCCAGTTTTGACTGGCACTGGCGATTATCCAGACGGCTTCTCAAAATGTGCTGATCTGGGCGCAACTTGCTCTTTGGAATCTGGCGATGGTTGGGTAGCATTTGGCCGTAAAGGTAAGTGGGTCACTAAGAAAGTGTCTGTACCGGGCTCAATTGCTTGTACCGTTGCGGCCTTTGGTTCTGATCCAGCAGGCAACCCAAACAAGTGTTCTTATAAGCGTTAATCTTTAAAGCTTAAATCCCGTGGGCAAAACGATCTCAAGTCGTTTTGCCCATTTTTTTAACATCAATAAAGTAATCCTGAATTACCACTTCATAAAATCCCAAGATCATTTCTTAGCTCGCCTCGCCGTTAAACAGGTTATTATTCCCGCCTACATAATTTTCAGATGAGTGCTCAACAAGCTCATGAATAAACTTTTTATCATAGGCTTGCCGCGCACGGGTACGACAAGCATTAGCGTCGCGCTACTGGAGCATAATTTTAAGGTAGCGCATACAGCCTATACAAAGCGCGCGTTTGAATTGGCAGATGTTATTTCAGATGCGCCCTGTTTCAGTGATTACGTTCAGCTGGACGAGTTATTTCCCTGCTCAAAATTTGTTTATTTGGAGCGCGATCTGGAAAGCTGGATACCTTCGATACAAATGTTATTGAAAAAAATGCAACCTGAGCTGCATGAAAAAACTGGTTATTTACATCCTGTACTTAAACGCTCCTTTAGTACAACTTTTGAATTATTAACTACAATTGATCCATTCGATCACCAACATTTGAAATCCTGCTACCTTAAGCATCAAGATAAAGTTTTTAACTATTTTAAACATCGTAATGATTTATTAAGTATTGATATTAGCGAGAAAAACAGTTTAAAAAAGTTGTTGGATTTTCTAGGTATTCAAGCTGAAAACTCTACCGATTTTCCTCACCTCAATAAAGGCAAGCAAGTAGATAACTGGAAGGAGTTTAAACACCCCAATAAAATTAATTCCTTGAGCGCAGGCAAAGAACATAGAAAGTTTTTCGATTATAAATAGCTATAAATAAATCAGCCCATCCGCTTAACGGATCGCTTTGGCAGGAACAATTTTAAAAGAGAAATAATAATGCTTCATAAATTTCAGTTAAGTACGTTAGCTACTCTATTTTGTTTATCACTAGCGTTTGAAGCAAACGCACAGCAACCACCAGCACCGCCGTCTCCTCAAAATAATGCGACGGAAATATTGATCACCGGCCAGCAAAATGCGTCAAAATGGTTTCGTGCGGAAAGCCAGCATTTTATTGTTTTTGCGGATACGCGACGTGAAGATGTCACGCAGCTGTTGAGCAATCTGGAACGATTGGATTATCTATTACGCACCTATATGAAAATCAATAAAGAAGCGGAACAAAAACTAACGCTTTATTATCAAGACAGCGCTAATGGGCTTAAAGAAGTAGCAAAAGACCAACCGCCATTTGCTATCGGGCTTTACAACAGCTGCGAATCGGGCGTGCAAGGTTTTGGCATTCATTTAAAACGCATCGCCACTTTAACGGACGAACAACTAACAAAGCCGCTGAACGAAAGTCTTTCTTATATTTTTGAAGCTTATACCCGGCACTTTATTTACCGCTACACCAATATACGCACGCCCACTTCCTTTATAGATGGCTTTGCACAATACTTTGCAAGTACACGCTTTTCCGATACACAAATGCTGATAGGCAAAGCGCCGACCAGTGTTGATAATTATTTAGGTTTTATAAGCGCCGGCCACACCTATAGCTTGGATTACACGGATATATTGGAGCAAAATGATTCCAAAGGTCATAATTTTGCGGGCACTGCCGGAGTTCAGCTAGAATTTGAAGCAAAATCCTGGTTGTTGACACATTATATGTTGTCATCAAACGAAAATTTAAAATCGCTTCGTGACTATTTAAATTTAATTAATCAAGACGTAAAACCAACCGAAGCATTTGAACAAGCCTTCGGTTACAAAGCATCTAAAATCGGTAATACACTGTGGAAATATAAATTGAAATCAGCGAAAGCACTTCAATTTGAATTTTCTTCTCTTCCGGTTGCTGATATTAACTTTAGCGATCTACCACTTTCAGCAAATAATTTATTGCTTGCCGATGCCGCGTTAAAAGCTTGTCCAGATCGCAAACGTGGCGAAGCAATTTTGCAGCAAGTCAGTAAAGAAGCAAAAAAATTCCCTGCCAGTGATTACGCACAACTTATTTTAAGCCGAGCGCAAATCGATTGGGGAAATGCGCAAGATGCCCTCCCCTATCTCACCGAAAAAACGCAAAAAGATATAAGCAGCTTTGATGCATTTTATCTTCTCGGCTCGTCACAGTTACAATTAGCACAACGCAGCGAAAGCGCGCAAAAACAAGCCTATATAGAAGCATCTCAACGAAATTTTTCGCAAGCGCTAACGTTAAATGGTCAATCACCTGAAGCAGCTTACGGATTATTTAAGGCAGGAATAATTGCCGAAAATACTCCCAGCGAAAAAACCTTGGCTTACGCATTCGCAGCCTGGAAAAATGCAAATGAAGTCACGACCTTTACAAAAGCAGCCGCACTTGCTTATGCCTATTCAACTCAAGTAACCAAGTTTCAGGATACCTTGGCATTATTGAGCCGTAATATACGCGACCCTCAAACAGCCGCATGGGCAAAAACTTGGCAAGCAAAGTTAGATGTAGGCGTGAAGCGCTCAGAAATATTGGCGGAAATGCGCTCAGAATTAAGCAATCCTTTTAAAGAAT
This sequence comes from Gammaproteobacteria bacterium, assembly GCA_004172865.1. Lineage (GTDB taxonomy): Bacteria > Pseudomonadota > Gammaproteobacteria > Pseudomonadales > Cellvibrionaceae > Cellvibrio. Next base: position 189,147 of record SEBV01000011.1, read on the forward strand.
GGACCATCGCTAATGAAACCGTAATGAAAGAAGTTGAGCTAAATTCCGGGTTGGATGCTGCGCGCAGTGTTATAAATGATCAAAACCAAACTCAACAAATGCCCAGCCAAAATGTCGGTGGGAATCGTGGCAATCCTTAATAATGCATTGGTAACATCCACAATTTAACTCGTAAAATCAACAAATGGTGTGCTACCGAACTCTGAAAACCTTGTGAATAGGTATAATAAAATTCATTTACTACTGGAGTTCAATAAATGGACTGGAAAGGCGGCAGACGTAGCAACAATGTTGATGATCAACGCAACTCCCCACTCGCGGCAAGCGCAGGTGGATTGGGACTATTATTTCGTTTTTTGCCTTTCTTAATAAGCACTAAAATTGGGCGAGTCATTTTGGTAGTGGGAGCTTTAGGATACGCAGGTGCACATTTTCTCGGAATTGATATCGCCCAATTATTAGGTGGTCAACCGCAACGCTCAACCCAAGCAGCCAGTCCTCAAGATCAAGAATTAGCTGATTTCGTCTCCGTAATTCTCGCAAGCACTGAAGATGCCTGGAAAACTGAATTTCAAAAATCAGGTAAAACCTATCAAGAACCTGTGCTGGTTTTATTTAGAGATCGTGTCAACTCTGCATGTGGTTTAGCACAATCTGCCACCGGCCCTTTCTACTGTCCGGGCGATCACAAGCTTTATATTGACTTAAGTTTTTATCAGGAAATGAAAACAAAATTGGGTGTCCCAGGAGACTTTGCACAAGCTTATGTAATTGCTCACGAAGTCGGCCATCACGTACAAAATTTATTAGGCGTGGCAGACAAAGTTAGACAAGCCCAACAAAACAAATCAGAAGCAGTTGTAAATGCGCTCTCGGTAAAACTTGAATTACAAGCGGATTGCCTAGCTGGCGTGTGGGGGCATTTCGCGAATAACGAAAGAAAAATGCTGGAATCTGGAGATATTGAAGAAGCTTTAAATGCTGCAGCCGCCATAGGCGACGACCACCTGCAGGAACAAGCTACTGGTACCGTTCGACCAGAAAAATTTACCCACGGCACATCAAAACAGAGGGCTGAATGGTTCAATCGTGGCTTTCAAAGCGGTGCTTTTAATGATTGTAATACGTTTAAAAATGCCGATTAGTATCGGTAATAATATTTGTAGCTATTAACAAATAGCCAAAACATAACAATAAAAAACCCGCAAAAGCGGGTTTAATAAATTGGTAGGACTAAGCAGACTCGAACTGCTGACCCCCACCATGTCAAGGTGGTGCTCTAACCAACTGAGCTATAGTCCTATATTTAAGGCGCGCACTGTACCAATCAAAATCCTTTTCAACAAGTATTTTTTTGTGTCCTATCACGCGACACATCAGGTTTATAGCACGCGAAAAAAGCATTAAATGACAAAAAATTAGTTATTTCTAATATTTGAATCTCGCATGCCTATAACAAAAAGTTACTATTTAAAAATGAATAACGGAGGCATTTCCCGTAGAATACGCAGCACAGTGAATATTGCACTTAAAGGATCAATACCAGGTAAAACAATGATTAAAAAATTATTTGAAGCACCCCGCCCCGTAAAACGCTTTGTATCATTAAGTTATGATTGTATAGCGATCACTTTGGCCCTCTATCTTGCTGTGTGCTTAAGATTAGGTACACTGATTCCCCCTTTCGAGACTGCTGAACTATCAGTTTTATTCCTTACGATTGTAGTTAGCGTTTTAGTGTTTATTCGCATGGGTATGTATAGGGCTATTCTTCGCTATATGTCGACAACCGCTATGATTTCAATAGCCGTGTCTATTTGCATATCAGGCGTTGTGTTAACTGCCATGAGTTTCTTCACTCATTCCGCTATTCCACGCTCCGTGCCCTTTATCTATACCCTACTTGCATTTCTGCTTATAGGAACACCGCGCCTATTAGTACGCAGCATTGTATTAATGCTTAATAACCACTCCATTGATTTTCAAGAACCTGTTCTTATTTATGGTGCAGGGCACACTGGTCATCAACTCGCTCTAGCGCTACAAACAGGTAATTATAAAATTTTAGGATTCGTTGATGATAATCGTCGCTTGCATGGAACTACAATCACAGGGGTGAAAGTTCATCATCCTGATTCAATAGCTACGCTGATCAACAAATATGAAATATCTAAAATACTTTTAGCACTTGGCAATACAACACATTCAAGACGTGCAGCAATAATAAAAGAACTTGAACAATATTCAATTTCAGTGCAAACAGTTCCTGCAGTTTCGGATATTTTAAGTGGTAAAACACGCATAGAACAAATACGTGATGTAGACATTGAAGATTTGTTAGGAAGAGATGCCGTAAAAGCTAACCCAAAACTATTACATGCATGCATCTCCGATAAAGTGGTAATGGTAACCGGCGCTGGCGGCTCAATAGGCAGTGAGCTGTGCAGACAAATTATTCGCCAATCACCCAAGTCACTTATTTTATTTGAGCTAAATGAATTCAGTTTATATTCGATTGAAAAAGAATTGAGACAAGAGCTTGCATCACTGGGTAAATCAGATGTGCAATTAGTCGCGTTAATGGGTTCAGTACAGCGTGAAGATAGAATGGAAACTATTATGAGTACGTTTGGCGTGCAAACTGTTTATCATGCTGCTGCCTATAAACACGTGCCCCTGGTTGAACATAATATTGTCGAAGGCGTAGTTAATAATGTTTTTGGTACCTGGTACTGCGCAGAAGCTGCAATAAAAGCTGGTGTAGAGTCTTTCGTTTTAATCTCAACCGATAAAGCTGTTCGCCCAACCAATATAATGGGTGCATCAAAACGTATGGCTGAGCTTGTGTTGCAAGGCCTAGCAAAACGTCAACAAAAAACTCGCTTTACTATGGTTCGCTTTGGAAATGTTCTTGGTTCATCCGGTTCTGTTGTACCTCTATTTAGAGAACAAATAAAAGGTGGTGGCCCGATAACGGTTACACATCCGGATATCATTCGTTATTTTATGACTATTCCAGAAGCCGCAGAATTAGTTATTCAAGCTGGGTCGATGGGGACTGGAGGGGACGTATTTGTATTAGATATGGGCGACCCAGTAAAAATTGTTGATCTTGCAAAACGCATGATCCATTTATCTGGATTCGAAGTTAAAGATGAAAAAAATCCAAATGGTGACATAGAAATAGAATACACAGGCCTACGACCCGGCGAAAAACTTTATGAAGAACTATTAATTGGGGATAACGTTAGTGGCACAGAGCACAGCAGAATCATGCGTGCGGAAGAACAATATCTAAGCTGGCCCGAAACCGCTCTACTTTTGGCAAAAATTGATGAGTCTTGTCACAGTTATAAGTGTGATGTGGTAAAAGAATTGCTGATCAACGCTCCTACGGGTTATACATCTTCAGAACAAATGAGAGATGCGGTATGGATTAAAAAACAAAACTCTACAAAACTACGTTTAATATAAATATTACATAGAATTACTGATTCGCTTTAAACCCACATAATAAATATTTCTGCAATATGAAGCCACTATAACTAAATAAAAAACGAAAATAGTGGCTCCACTATTGTGAATCATAAAAACTTGCGTCAGCCCAAACATCATACAACTTAAAATCAAAACAATTCCTGCAGTTGAAAAAAGAGCCATATTGTGAACAGAATATTTGCTCATCCTTAAAAAAAACATTAAAGGTATAAAGTATAATACCATCAAAGAAAAAAAACCGATTAACCCCCGCTTAGCCAACTCATCAATATATTCGTTATGCAAATGATTATAATTATTTAGTTCATTTAAATCTTTCCAATATGCAGAGTAATTTTCTTTTATCGAAGCTAAATCACCCCATCCAACAAAAGGGGCGTCCTTAAAAGCAGATATTCCGACATGCCACATTTTAAACCTAGTGCTTACCGAATTAACATCAGTCTTGCCACGATAAAAGTCAGTAATTTCAGACTCTGTTTGCACAAAACGCGCTTTAAGGAAATTATCATCTGGTAAAAAATGAATTAAAATAATAGAAAAAATCAAAATAATAATTAAATAAAAAAGTGATTTTTTATTTAAAGAGAAGTTACATCTCTTTAAAAAAACCAACCCAACTATAGGAATCGCTAACCATCCACCTCTTGACCATGAAAGAAAGGAAGCGGTAATACCCATTGCCGCCGCAAACAAGTAAATAGTCATTAAACAATTATGTTTGGTTCTGATAGGCAAATACTGAATACCGGAAAGTAAAAGAATTCCAAGCAATAGCGCAATATCCCCAAACTGGATCGGATTAATAAAGCCACCGGGCCGCCACCAATTACCCCCTTCAAAAAATCTTTGGTGCATCGCCAATAAACATGCTCCGATGGCACCAACAACTAAACCAGACCAAAAGAAAATTTGCTTAGGAGGATATGCAATCAAAAAAAAATAAACAGGAATTCCTAATAGATACCGAAGAGGCTTGTCATATGAACTTAAAGGGAGATGATGTAAATAATTTAAAAAAATATTTACAATAAAATACAAAGACAATGCACCAATAATATATATGTCTTCTTTAATAAGATGGAACGATGGTCGTACAACTAGAATAGATAAGCTCCCTATAAATAATAATATAGGGCCGTAGGAATACCCATTAGGCATAATTAATGATAATGCTGAAAAAATTAAAATTGCTATTGAGCTATACCAAATAAAAAAAGATGAAAGCTTAGTTGATTTTAAAATACTCAATGAATTTTCCCAAATTAAAATATATTAACGACCATCTATAGGTTTTATTTTGGCTCAATCTAACTAAAATTATTCATGTCATTACATCAAGCAATTAATAATAATTTCGATCTTACCAAGCGTATCACTTGTCAAAACGATTTAATCACTCTTTCAAATGCACGGATAATCTTTCAATTATATATCCCAGATCATCTTCACTCAGCCCTGGATATATAGGGAGAGAAAAGCATGACCTCCAAATACGTTCAGCATTAGGATAATCTTCACTTTTTAGATCGTATTGTATTTTGTAGTAAGTCATTTGATGCAAAGGCTTATAATGTACTGAAGTTCCAATTTCATCTGCAGCCAACAATTCAATAATTCGATTACGCGAAACTGGAGAGGTCTCCCGTAAAGTTACCGGGAACAAATGCCACGCATGATCCTCCGAAGCTACTCGAGCGACTGGTAAATTTAAATGCTTGAAGTCTTTTAATTTATCTAAATAAAACTCTGCACAGCGCTGCCGCTGATCTCTCATTTCATAAACACGTTCCAACTGAGCCAATCCAATAGCAGCATTGATATCAGGCATATTATATTTGAATCCTGGAGCCACAACATCGTACTCCCAGTTAGCTTTTTGCGATGTAAATCTATCCCATACATCACGATTAATTCCATGAAGTCGCATCAGCTTTAATCTTTTAGCTAATTCTTCATCGTTAGTGGCTACAATCCCGCCTTCTCCCGTTGTCATGGTTTTATTTGCGTAAAAGCTAAAGCAAGCTATATCACCTAAACCACCCACCCTATGTTCCGCATCTCTTGCAGGGAATGCATGAGCAGCATCTTCAATAATTTTTATATTATTATTTTTACAGATTGAATATATAGATTTTTCTGACTGCGGATTCATGTCAACTGATTGGCCAGCGTAATGAACAACAATAAGTACTTTGACATTTGGATTTTTTTGAATCGCCTTCTCTAAGATTTCAGGAGTTAAAAGTGCTGTTGCAAAATCTACATCTAGAAATACAGGATCTGCTCCCATGTAACGAATAACTTCCGCTGATGCAGTGAATGTCATCGTGGGAACAAATACCTTATCATTAGGTCCCACATTTAAAGCATCTAACGCTAAATGTAATGCAGATGTGCACGAATTAACCGCAAATGCATATTTTACATTTATTGCCTGCGCAAATTTATCTTCCAACTCTTTCGCTTTACCAGCTGTTGTTAACCAACCGCTATCAATAACTTCTTTTACATATTGAAGTTCATTGCCACTACAATCTATTTTTGCAAAGGGTATTTTACGCATAAAAATCTCGTTATTTAAAAATGGCAATAAAAGTAGCTAGAATAATTTTAAAATCACCCATCAAAGAATTACTATTAACATAGTCCTCATATAGCGTTAATTTTTGCGGTAAAATTTCTTGCCTATATGTTTTTTCTGGATTGGTTGATGCTTGCAAAATATACTCTTCATTTCGAAACTTTACTGATGCCGGATCAGTAATCCCAGGCCTTATTGTATGTATATAGCGCCATCGTTCAGGAAATTCGTCGACCCACTTTTTAACTTCTGGACGAGGCCCAACAAGTGACATATCTCCTTTTAGCACATTAATTAGCTGCGGCAACTCATCCAACTTTGTTTTACGAATTATTTTCCCAATATTAGTTATTCGACTGCCATCACCCGCATCAAATGCCCCTTCTGATGCTGAGTTATAATTTTTCATACTTCTAAATTTATATAATCGAAACAATTTTCCATTGCGTCCAACACGCAACTGCAAAAAAAATATTGGCAATCCATCAGTAATCAAAATACAAATAATAACAAACACAAAAACAGGTATTAAAAATAATAAACCCATCAGGGCGAAAAAAAAATCAAATAATCTTTTCACAAAAAATAACCAAATTTAAATTTTAAACTATCGTGAGCTTTTCATTGATGCGTTTCTTTTTCCAGCGATTAATTTTGCTACACCAATTAAATAACCCCAACCATAAGATACATGAGTAAGAAACATAGCTGTAAATACGAATGGGAAATATGAAAAAACCCCTCCCATTGAAGAATCATAATAGGATCGTTTTTTTAAATCTTTAGTTGCTAAAACCCCAATCCATCCATATAAAAAAGTGCCAATAAAACCCATAAAAAATGCAATCTCAATACGACACAACATAAGTACCAATAATGTAAGAATTCCGAGCACAAAAAAAGGAGGGATTAATTGTCTGATAGTCGCAGGTTTGCGCAATTTGGATACAGTCAAAGGTTTAAATAAACCGTATTGATAATAAGTTAACCATAATTTTTTATAACTTGCTCTTGCGAAATAAGTTATTTTAGGCCCAGGTAATAATACGATACGACCGCCACTATTTATAATACGCCCATTGAATTCATCATCTTGATTGCGTATTAACTCAAGGTCAAATAATCCCAATTTTTCGAATATAGTACGTCGAAAGCAACCAAACGGAACCGTATCGACATCACAAGGCTCTTCGCACTCCAATTTATACATAGCAGTACCAACTCCAAATTTGTGTGAAAGCATATGAGCAATCGACACCGCCTCTTTGGAATTCCCCGTAGGAACGGTATTCCACGGAACACCGGCATTTTCAACATCTGCATGTTGTTCCATGTAAGATATGATAGTGGATATATAATTGTCGGGATATTCTGAATGTGCGTCCATTCTCACAAGATATTTACCTTGTGCGTTTTCAATTCCAATATTCAAAGAAGAGGAAACATATCCAAGATGATTACAATAAAGCTTTAGGGATTTTATTTTAGATTGCATTTCCAATAACAATTGATTGGTTCCGTCAGTAGAACTACCATCAATTACAATAATTTCACCTCTCAGGCTTTTAAATGCATCTTGCCTAAGAACACTATTAATCATGACTTCTATAAAATTGATCTCATTACGACAAGGAATCAAAATACTGAAGTCAAGAATTTCTGTTTTTATCTTTTCCAAGTTTTTCACCATAATTTACGGAAGAAGATTTACCTACAAACCCAGCAATTAATGCAAGAAGTAACACAAATGATTCGTTATACAAATTTACATTAGCATTAGATATCACAAAAGTACCTGCAAATGCCAGGTACATCCAATCACGATCTTGAGTACGATACTTCACTTTATAAATAGCGACTAAACATCCGCCTAAAAGTAAAATATAAAAAAATAGAGCACCAATCCCACCCTCAAGCAATAATTCCAATATATTATTATGAGTACTTTTAAGTGCACGTAGTGGTAAAAGTAGTTCTCTGGACTGATTTAATCCGTAGCCTAAAAGCGGCCTTTCGCTGATCAAATTTAATGCATAGTCCCATAACTCCCATCGACCACTACCTGTTTCAGCATGTTCTAGACGAGCAATAATAACATCATTAATTTGATCAATTAATGGAGAGTTTGAAATACTAATCAATAATGCCATAACAACTATTATAAATACTGAAAATTTGAACAACCTATTTGGCGTAAGTGTGACAGCCTTCATCGTAAAAGATTTTCGAAACGCCCAGATTAAAAGCATAAAACCAAATGCGATATAAGTTGTGGCAGATAAAGTTAATGCAACTGACAAGATTAAAACAAACCCAAAAAAAACGGTTACTCTCTTCAAGCAAAGCAACACTATTGGTGCAAAAATAACGGCATACATTCCAAAATTATTGGGACTATCACAAATCCCTCTCAATCGCGGAATCGATTCACCTTCCATATATAATCCATATAAATATGAAGCAGCATCATCATCGTCAATTATTGACAAAGCAATATTAAATCCATAATGCAAAACAACACCAAAGATAAACCAGAAAAATGAAATGTAAAAAAACAACTTACCAACAAGCACTAAAATATCGCGAAGAGCATCAACGCTTAGTTTATAACAACTCAATCTGATTACAAAATACGCACACCCTAATACACATAAACCTATTAACAAATGAACAGCAAGCTGTGCATTACTTGCTCGCGATATGCAACTTGCCATGAAGCCATAAAAAAGAATAAAAAAATAATCAATCCAAATGAACTTGAAAAAAAGTTTTTGCTTACTCAAGCATTTAATTAAAAAAACAATCAATGCAAAAATAACCAATAACATATAGGGTTTAATTGGGGTTAGATCCAATGGTATAGAAAATTGCTGTGCTTGAAACGACAGAAAAAGTATTATTAAAAATAAGTGAGAATAATTTCTGTAATTAAGCAAGACGTTCCCCAATCAATATCATTTAGTTAAAGAGCTTTTTTTCTTTCAGCTCAAAGTAATGGGGTTGGTCACGATATGAAAATACGCGCGCAGGATGTCCGCCAGCAATTGCGCAACTTGGTATATTTGAAACAACAACACTACCTGCTTGTATAATTGCACCTTCTCCGATTGAAACACCTGGGAGTATCATAACTTTATTGCCAATCCAAACATTCTCACCAATATGGACATCTTTAATAATATAGGTGGTATCGTAAGGTATCCTCTCTCCTTCGAAATTGTGATTTTCGGTGAGAATTTCGCATCCAGCTCCAGAGTGAAAATTGTCGCCAATACTTACTTTGCCTCTTCCATAAACTCTAATACCATTAAAATGGCAATTGAGCCCGACAATTGTTTTCGCCGTAAAAATACAAAACCCACCGCAAATCACTCGATTGGAAGAATGCTTCAACGTCCAATTACCCACAATAGTAAATAGCCGTTTTAAAAAAGATTTCACATCTTTCACCTTATCAATAGTTCAACTCAACGTCTTACCGTAAGAACGTCCGCGATAATAGACCAATGCTGCAAATACAATACTAGACAAAAATGTTGCAATAGCGCCACCTGCAACACCCCACTTCATTACGAAAAAGAAAGTAATGATGACATTAAATACCGAACAAAATGTGGTAATTTTCGCCAGTTCTTTCGTTTTTTCTGCATAAAATAATTTAACTACATAAACCTTATAGACACCTAAAAAAAAGTACGTTGCGATAACCCAATAGGTTATTGATTTCATTTGCGTGTATCTGTCATCGATAAAGTACTTATATAGTACTGGAACCAGGAGCATTAAAATTACTGTTGATATGAAAAGTAATGCAACAGCAAATTTACTTTGCAAACTAAATTCATTTACACTTGAGCGAGAAAATAACTTAAATGTGTGTGGAGTCCAGACTTGGCTAAATGTATTTTGAACAAGAGCCATTATCATACCGATCTGGGAAGCTACTACATATTGACCTAAAGTATCGGAGCCTAATAGATATCCAATAATCACTCTATCCGAAGCAAAAAATATTACAGCGCTCCATGAGTGTAATAACATTCCAAACCCGAAATGAAATCCTTTTTTTATAAACTCGACATGAAACTGGAAAAGCTTGAGATCTTTTTGCATGATCAAACAAATCAGCCACCCTAGCGCTAAAAAAAATGGCCCTAGATAAATTCCAAGCAACCTGCCTTCAGCGCCCATTTGCCACTGAGAAATAGCAAACAAAGTTATTACTGTTGTAACTGCAATACCTACAACTTTATAAACAACATAGGCTAATGCTTGTTCCTCCATTTGAAAATGCGCACAAGCCAATGCATTAATAGCCATTGAAAGAAAAACAGCAAACAGTGACAAAATCCAAATTGTATCTATTTGAATAGGCAGCAAATTAAAAAAAGAAACAACTAACAATACAGGAATAAAACATAAAGCAATCATAGTTGAAAGCTGAATTAATGATGCTAATAATAACTCTCTACCAGAAGAAGAATGCTTGTTATAAAAAGAGCAGTATGAACCATCCGCTCCAAAAATTACCAAGGGAGATACCAGCATTATTATTGATTCAATAAACCCCACACTACCCATCTGAGCCGGGCTCAAATGAGAAGTCAAATAAGGAAGTAATAAAAACGGAATGATTCCCGCTAATACATTTCCACAACCGTATATGAAGAATTTTTTTAGCATTATTAAACCATCATAAAGCTTTGAATTACTAAGCCGGCCAATCCATCACAGATACTTCGCGAAGTTTAATAATATACTCGTGACATGCATCGAATGAAATTCGCATGTCATGAGTTAAATTTTTTCGGTCAAAATCAATCAAATATATTTTTATGTGCGGATAGATCTCGGCAATAGTGCACAAAGCCGTAGAAGATATGCCGGCAATATAGCTTGGCACAATATCCTGCTGACAAATATGGAACTCTAAAGGCAATATTGGCCTAACAATATCAAAATTAAATCTGTCCTTTATTTTATCAATCATTGCCTGACTTTCTTCACGATGAGGAAAATAAACTACTTTTTTGTCACTAAACTGTTTATATCCTCTTTCACATATTTCAAGATAATCTGCTTCACTTAAAATCCCATCATCAACGGCCTTAGACCCAACAAAATAAACGAGTGAGTTATCAATAGTTTGATGCTTATTTTTCTCTGATTGAAAAGCGGATGTTAGGCTGATATTTTCAACAGTAAAAGGATCAGGAGCTTCGATATTCATAAAAGTCTTGAATATCACTTTACTGTTTTGCGATGAATTTTCAATAAAGTATCGACTTGTGCCCATGCTTTCATGCTCAAGCAAAGTTTCATCAAATACTAAATTGTTATTCTTTTTATGATATAAGTTTATTAGAGCAATTCCATCATCAAGAAACCAAAGCGCTTTACCAAAAAAAAGTGGATACAAACGTCGCCACAATCCAGACCTGTAATCGCCAATCGCCACAATATTTATCCCACCTCGCTCGAAAAGTGTAATTATTTTTAAATAAAATAAATAAAATACATTTAACGAAAAAAGCAAATGAATGAAAGATGAGTTTCGGTTAATTTTGAGCTGAATAACACGGGTCCATTGCGCTTTTGATTTAGCTAAAATTAAATCTAATTGCTCTTCATTACGTGCATGACCATTTTTACGAATTATAAGAATATTTTTGTCGCTAACAGTTTTAGCAACCTCTTGTGCAGAAATAAGCTGAAATGGAGCCTCAACAAAATATAAGTTAATCATTTATTCTCTTAAGTTTTTAATTAAACATCAAAACCATGATTTCTAGACGTCATTTATAATCCTCAGAAGCACGAAGAAATAAACAAACCAATAACTATGAAGCAACCAAGTGCAAAATCTTATTTAAGAATTTTTCGTAGTTCAGTTATTACACGATTGAGGCTTTCGGAAGACATATTAGAGCCAGAAGGCAAACATACACCCGTATCAAAAATTTTATCAGCAATCGAAGACTCATCATGAGAAAAGTACATGTAACCTGAATAAAACGGTTGTAAATGCATAGGTTTCCACAGTGGGCGAGCTTCTATCATTTCCGCTGCTAATTTTTTGACAATCTCGGCACCGGTAATCAACGTTTTTGATTGTTTTAATGCAAATGCTGACAACCAGTGTGTTGAATAACTCCAGTCAGGTTCAGGCATCCACTCAATGATATCAATATCTGATAATCCTTCTTTGTATGCGTGAAATACTGCCCTGCGCGCCTCAACCCGATCTTGCAAAACTCTGAGCTGTCCACGGCCGACTCCTGCCAATATATTGCTCATTCTGTAGTTATAACCAAGTTGCGAATGCTGATAATGTGGTGCCGGATCACGTGCTTGTGTTGCCAAAAAACGAGCCTTTTCAATTAATTCCTTATTATTTGAAACAAGCATACCGCCACCTGATGTGGTTATAATTTTATTTCCATTAAAAGAATAAATACCCATGAGACCAAAAGTGCCGCTCGCACGACCTTTATATTTTGCACCAAGCGATTCAGCGGCATCTTCAATTATCGGTACTGAATATCTATTGCAAATTGAAAGCAAAGAATCCATATCCGCACTTTGACCATACAAATTTACTACTATGACGGCTTTTGGTAATCGATTTTGTTGAACTGCCCATATAAATGCTTTTTCAAGTGCACTCGCTGACATATTCCAACTATAAGGATCAGAATCGATAAATACCGGTTCTGCATTCTGATAAATTATTGGATTTGCACTTGCTGCAAATGTCAATGTAGAACAGAAAACCAAATCTCCTGCTCCAATATTTAAAAGTCTTAAAGCTAAATGGATTGCTGCTGTGCCTGAACTAAGTGCTGCTGCAGATTCAATATCCACTAAACTAGCGAGTTCTTTTTCAAAAGCATCAACATTTGGCCCTAAGGGTGCAATCCAATTTGTACGAAATGCTTCATCAACAAATTCTCGTTCAATCTCGCCCATGTGAGGCGTAGATAATAATATTTGTTCATCTATTTCTCTGCGATCCAAAATACCAACTGGTATACCTAACTCATTAACAACTGGTAAATGATTTATCGCATTCTTATTCATTATATTTAAAGCATCTCGCCGCGATGTATTTTCGGAAACCACGAGCGATTGTATTTTTGGTAAAGGCGCAAAACTATCATCAATCTGGAACCCAGACAAAAAAAGTCGACGTATATCACCATCAGTTACTGTACGTTCAAAAGCGCCATCTTTATCAAGTAACAACAATAAACCAACACCGGTTCTGTCTAATATTGCTAATGCTTCACGTACTTTTGTTTCGCGATATATCAAAAACTCTTGGATATTATTAATCACATTAACTCCTAAATAGTTTTTTAGCTGGAATTCCAACTTTGACTTCACCAGGTCCAATGTTGGAAGTTACTACGGAACCAGCACCAACAATAGAACCATCTCCAATATGAATACCGGGTAATATGTTTGCTCCAGCTCCAATAAGTACATGAGATCCAATAGTGACTCCGCCACCGATAGTAGCGTTAGGTGCTATATGTGAAAAATTTCCAATTATGCAATCATGATCTACAACTGCACCGTGATTGACAATAGAACAAAGACCTATGTGTGCATCTGGTCCAACAACTGCTTTTGCAGCTATAAAAGCACCAGCCTCTATTTTTGAAAACCTTGAAATGGATGCATCTGGATGTGTAATTGTTAAAGGCTGCGCATTTAACTCGGAAAGTTGATTAAATATATTTTCACGAGCGCGATTATTACCTATGGCTAGATGAAATAGTTGATTAGCCATTTCAATTCCTACTTCAGGAACTTCTATTTTACAATCAAAGAACTCTTTTCCTTTAAGCTTAAGCTCTCTATCAGTTATACGAACTCGCGTTTGGGAAATTTCGTTTAACAAAATCGCATCAAACACAACTTTCGCATGTCCTCCGGCGCCAATTAAAAATATTAATTTAGTATGCATTTATTTTATACAATACCTTTGAATCTAAAGATAACTTATTTAAAAGCACAACAATTTTTTCAGCAGTATTACCATCACCGTATATATTACCGATTTTGAATCGGCCACTGGTAAGTGCTACATTTATAGCTTTATCAATATCAGCAGATTCCAGACCCACATCAATTATATTCTTGTTGCGCTCTCGAAGATTTTGTCGCACTCCAATATTTATGACAGGTGTACCTAATGATGCAGCTTCGATTATACCTGCACTCGAATTTCCTATCATTAGATCCGCAATTGACATCCAGGATACAAACTTCTCTCTCGAGAAATGAGTAACTACTCGAATTAAATTACGACTTTCAAAATCCTCAAGAACCTTTTTAATGTTATGACTACCAGCATCAGAGTTAGGTTTAAGAGCAACAACTTGCACATTTTTTTCAATTAATACATTTAATATTCTGATAGTGGCATCACCAGCAATATTAGCTTCCTGTAACACAGGGTGGAACACCATTAACGCAACAGGTTTATTGATATCCAAATCTAACTCTTGAAATAAACTATTGCGGTCAAAAGTTATCAAACTATCAAGATTATCTAAACCAGGAGCACCAGTAACAAAGACATTACCTTCAGGCTCCCCCATTCGAACCAGGCGTTCACGAGCTTCCAATGTTGAAACAAAATGATAATGTGAAAGCTTTGAAATAGCATGTCGCACAGGCTCATCGACCGTTCCTGAGCGCTCTCCACCATGAATATGTACTATTGGAATATTAAGGTGAATTGCAGCAATTGCTCCGGCAAGCATCTCACCGCGATCCCCCAATAGAATTAAAATATCGGGTTTTATTTGCTCTAAAGCAGAAATGCAACCTTCAAGAGTTTTGGCTATATTTTTAGCCATTGATGAACCTGTTGTTACTTCAATATCAACAGGAATACATTTAGCAATATTGAAGCCAGCCTCTTTAATTTCATTTACTGTATTACCAAATTGATCAGAAAGATGCATACCCGTAACAAGCAAATCCAAAGACAAAAATTCGCTTTTTACAATAGCATCCAATGTTACCTTCACTAAACCAAAGTCGGCACGAGTACCCGATAAGTAACAAATTTTTCGACGTTCTTGTTTCATTTTAAATCCGACCACTGCAAAGCAATGCCCGCTTCCATGCTTTTCACTGCACTACGACCTATCACTTTCGATAGATCCATCGGTGGAATACCAATACCCGGTCTCAATAATTTTACATCGTCAGAAGTAATCGATTGACCCGCCTCAATATTCCTCACCAACGTTACACTTCTTCGAACAAGCGCACGAATAGGTAATTCACTCTCATTAGGTTGTTTAACAGGTGACCCAAAAGCTTTTTCTACATCACGAATTCGAGAAATAAGCTCTGCCAACTCGTTAGGCTCTAAAGAAGCCTTTTGATCAGGCCCAGGTAAATTTCGATCAAGTGTAAAATGTTTTTCAATGACTGTCGCACCCATTGCAACTGCTGCAATAGAAACGATAATTCCCGCAGTGTGATCTGAGTACCCTACGGGTAATTGAAAAGTATTAGCAATGGTATTCATTGCGAGTAAATTTACATCATCAATTGCTGCAGGATAATTAGATGTACAATGCAAAATTGTTAACATTTTTGATAAAGGTTCAACAAAACCACATTCTTGCCTAACACCTCGAATTATATCGATAGCGTCCGAGATCTCACTTAATGTAGCCATTCCTGTTGATAAGATAAGAGGTAGATTTTTTTTTGCCAAAAATGATAAAAACGGATGATTTGTAAGTTCACCGGAAGGAACCTTAATATGACGCATACCGATATTTACAAGGAAATCTGCAGCCTCTTCATCAAAAGGTGTAGACATGAATTCAATATTCAGATCTGCGCATTTGTTTAATAGTTTATAGTGTAATGCTTCCGACATTTCTAGCTTTTTAAGCATCGAATACTGATCACCTTCACCAGTTGACTGCTTTTGGTACTCAGCTTTTTCAGCGCCTTTTTGAACTAGCTTATCTGCTGAAAATGTTTGAAATTTTACCGCGTCAGCCCCACACAACGCAGCAGTTTCAACAAGACGTAAAGCAAGCTCATCATCACCGTTATGATTTACACCAGCTTCAGCAATAAAAAAAGTCTTCATTATTTAGCAATCCAATTCGATATCAAAATTTCCGCCACCTGCCAATCAAACGATGTGTCTATATCAATATTTTCAACTTGATCAGCACATATTACAGGTATACATTTTTTCGGAATAAAGGTTTTCTGCTCAAGCAAAGCCTTTACTTTTATCATATATAAAGAGCCATTTATAGAACAAGAAAACGGATAATCTTGCGAACGAGTTATCTCTGTATGATCACATATCCAAGGATTCAGAAAACCTTTCGAATCTTTTTTATAGTGAAGATAAGGATGAACTTCAGATATAGAAACTCCAACTACCGCATCACAAATATTTTTGCTTAGCATATCAATTGCAGTATTCCATCTTTCTACATAACGCACTGGTGTCGTAGGCTGCAACAGAGAAACAACATCAAAGGTTTTGCCCTGGCTCTCAAGCCATTCCAAAAGCTCTAAAACTACATCTATAGAACTTACCTCATCAGTACCAAGATGAGATGGGCGCAAACGCTCAACATGAATACCTGATTGAAGACATGCTGTAACAATCTCTTGAGAGTCTGTCGATATTTGAATTTCTGTAATCCAAGGAATGGATTTAGCAAAATCAATTGACCAACAAATTAACGGTTTGTCGAAAAGTAGTTTAGTATTTTTCCCAGGAAGTCTTTTTGATCCTCCTCGAGCCGGAATAATGGACAGAACCCGCATTAATACCTCAAAAAATCGTTGAGAATATTTAAACCAATCTCGCCACTACGTTCCGGGTGAAATTGTGTTGCCATAATGTTATTTTTTTGTACCGCAGCGCAAACTCTGTGACCACCGTAAAGTGTATCTGCTAGCCTTATTGTCGAATCTTTAGGATCTGCTGCAAAGGAATGTACAAAATAAACGGCGGGATGTTTGCCCTTAAATTGCTCTAACAATGTTTCATCCCAATCACGATCCATCTCAGGAGGTATTAAGTGATTCCAACCTATGTGTGGAATTCGATGTGATATTCCTTCAGATGTTTTTTTAGGGATAGCTTTTACATCACCTGAGAATATCCCTAAGCCAAGATGATCACCAAATTCTTCACTCGAATCAAAAAGCATTTGCATCCCAACACAAATACCTAAAAACGGTCGGTCAGTTTTTATGAAACGTTTAATTGCATCATCAAAACCTCTGGCTTCAACTTCGAGAATACTATCTCTAAATGCACCTACACCAGGAACAACTAATCTCTCCGCCATTACAGCAATCGACGGATCTTCTGTAATGAGTACATCTGCACCAACGTGTTCGAATGCACGGGCGACATTTAAAAGATTACATAAGCCGTAATCTAAAAGTGTAACTTTTTTATTTAACATTCAAGATTCCTTACTGATAAACCGGCAAGTAATGAATCTTGACGAATCTGATTCAGATTTAAACGCTTGTAATGTAATACGTCAGCCATTGCTACTGCATCGACCTTAGCGTCTTTAACGACTGAAATTAAATCATTTGTAGAACCCATACCACCGCTTGCAATAATTGGAACAGCTACACATTTACTCACTTGTTGAAGTAAATCTAATTCAAAACCGCTACGGGTACCTTCGCGATCGATTGAAGTAACCAATATTTCACCTGCGCCAAGTTCTACGCCCCGCTGAATCCATTCGATGACATCGTAGCCAGTGGGCTCTCGTCCATTATCTGTATAAGCCTCCCAACGACCAGGGGAAATTCTTTTTGCCTCAATAGATAAAACCATCGCCTGTGAGCCAAACTTATATGCAATCTCTGAGATCAATTCCGGTCGATTAATTGCAGCAGTGTTGATCGCAACCTTATCTGCACCAGAACGAAAAATATTTCTCGCATCCTCAACTGAACGTATACCACCACCTACCGTAATAGGGATAAACACATTTTCAGCTGCTCGACTGATAATCTCATTTAGGCTATTTCTTCCATACAGGCTAGCAACTATATCCATGTAAATTAATTCATCAGCACCAGCCTGATAATAACTAATTGCATGCTCCTGAGGATCGCCAATAACTCGCAGCCCCTCAAGATGAACGCCTTTAATCAAATTGGGGCCCTTAATATCCAAGCGAGGTATGATTCTAATATTGCTCATTACTTATTCTTGCCGACCAAATGATTATCTTGCCAAGCTGCATGCTTGAGGCTCCATTCCCCATTCACCTTCTCCCAGAGGTGGTCTGAACGCCAGCTATCAATTACTGCATCAAACTCTTCTGCAGTAATGGAACAATAATCTAGAAACTCTTGATAGTGTTTTTTTGGAAACTCCCCATCGTATCGTTTTACAAGAGCAACACCTTCTTCACGGGTTATCTTACCATCACGAATTTCATGTGCCGCATCAGAAGTTGTTCGACCAATACCAAATTTTATAAAACCCAGGTAATAATGGAATCCATCAATCCGATCATCAAGACTCGCATATTTAGAATAAGTCCCTTCTGATCTTTCTGTATTTGGAGTAAAGCCGGTATTCTCGCGGCAATAATAATAATTTTCTTGTGGATCCCAAAATTTGTAATAACCTAAAAAATGAATTTCCGTTTTATTTTTCACAATGTCTTCATATTTTGGAGCCATAAAAGGCTTCATATCATTTAATGATATGCCATGCTCAGTCCAAAACTCTGGTGGTAATCCAGAAAAATAATGCTTGTCATGATCTTGGATATCACGATCAGGGCGATGGGCATTTTTCATATCACCACCGTATTCAACCTCACCGTTTTCACCATACATAATTAATGAAACGTTATGCTTTATAGCCATACTCAAAGGAAAATTAGTTTGCCCATAGATGAAGGGCTGAAATGGATCACCTATATGAGAAAACGATAATTGAGTTAACTTTCTCGTTACAACACCATTGGGAGTACCTAAAACATTATCGAATCCTGAACCAATAAATGCATCTAGATTACGACGACCAATCTCAGTAGCTCTCAAAGGTGCCCACGTAACCGCTAGAGGATTCATGCCATACTTATACTTGAGTTGGTGTGCAACAAAACTTCCATCCTTTCCACCACTACATGGAACAATAACATCATATTCACCGTTATTTTTCCTGTGCTTGTTACAAAGCTCAATTAACTCTAACTCACGCTCTGCCCAATTAATTTTTGAACGTTTGTATTCTGCGAAATTACAAGCAGAACACACACCATGCTCATCAAAAGTAATTCGAGGACGCTGATTGGAAACTGTACATTTACGGCAGAATCGCACCTCTAAAGGTAATTTGTATTGCCCTACTACATCTCGTTTTTTCAAAATAATCTCCTAAATTAATTTCTCAATGTATATTTTTGCCTACCAATCATAATATGAATACTTCCTTCATAAACTTTGGTTCATAGCAACAAGTTAATTTGATTTCCCAAAAGAAAATTATATAGATGCTTTTAAATAAGACGCATCTTCCACTAATATGCTGTAAATATACCTTTATTGGTAACATGTAATTTTCGATTTAGTAAATGTGGGTTTTTCTTTAATAAAAAGAACCAGTATTTCATTATCAAATTTCAAACACCAAAAGCCTAAAGACCTGTTACATGGCAACCAAAACTATGTCATCCTCTATTTTAAAGCCGCTTCCATTAATATGCAGCAAGCCTTTAAACATAAAAATATTCTCATCGAATACAAAACATACTTACTCGCCGCCAGTAAATGGTCACCTATAATAAACGCTTGTGCCAAACCGCCTAAATTAGGTTTAACTAAATAATCAATCTCGCTCAAAAAATTTGAACCATCACCTAAAAGCTTTGCAAAGCTTCTCATTTAATCTGGCCCAGTTATAATAAGAATGTTTTGAATACTCACAAACATTAATACTGATAAAGATCATAAATCAACAGTTTGCCATAAACCTTAATGACCATGTAGAAGTCTGGTAGCTCTATCATCTGCGAAAAATAATACCTTTCATATTTCTCCCTAATTATCAGCTCCTAATCTTCATAAAGATAGATATCATCTTGAGCAAAGCATGCCCAATTCAAACTCTCCAAATACCATACTACGGTTTTGCGAATACCAGTTTCAAATGTTTCCTCAGGCCCCCAGTTAAGTTCATGCCTGATTTTTGTCGCATCAATTGCATAACGCAAATCATGTCCAGGACGATCTTGCACCAATACTATTAATGCCTTGTAGGACTTGATTTTTAAATTTGTGGAGCTCAAAGGTTTTAATTCGTCGAGAAGCTCACAAATTTTTTCTACAACTTGAATATTTTGTTTTTCGTTGTGCCCACCAACATTATAAGTCTCACCGATAACACCTTCTGTTACAACTTTGTATAATGCTTTTGCATGATCCTCAACATATAACCAATCGCGAATTTGATTTCCTTTTCCATAAACCGGTAAAGGCTTACCCGCCAAAGCATTTAGGATAACCAATGGTATTAACTTTTCTGGAAATTGAAAGGGCCCGTAACTATTGGAACTATTAGTAACAATGACAGGTAACCCATAAGTTCTGCCCCATGCTCGCACTAAATGATCTGAGGCAGCTTTACTCGCTGAATAAGGAGAGCTAGGGTTGTAGGGAGTTATCTCTGTAAACAGACCCTCTGAACTTCCCAAATCACCATAAACCTCATCAGTAGATACATGATGAAAACGAAAATTAACTTGCGCAGCTCCACTCAGAGATCTCCAATACTCTAGAGTTGCTTCGAGAAGGCTATAGGTTCCCACAATATTAGTTTGTATAAACGCCGCGGGCCCATCAATCGAACGATCAACATGAGTTTCAGCGGCTAAATGCATGACAGCGTCTGGACGATATGACGCTAATACACGCGCAACTTCTTTCTGATCGCAAATATCTACTTTCTCAAAAAAATATCTCTCTGAGCGTGAAATAAATTTTAGCGACTTCAGGTTACCCGCATAAGTGAGCTTATCTAAATTAATTACGGAACACTGGGTATTTTCAATGATATGACGAACAACAGCAGAGCCAATAAAACCAGCTCCTCCTGTTACTAAAATTTTCATAGTAAAGCCTGAAACAAAAAAAATTTAATATAACGAAGTGATTTGATTCAGCATCATGGAAAAACTTGTAACGTTTTGCATTGTTGTATCGAGAGGACTTAGGCGGGATCCGACAGATGAAATCGCCCCTCAAACGTCCTGCAGCACTTTCATAGATTGCAGTTAATGTTAACTATTCAAAATACTTTCATTCACGCGGTCACGCATTTCTTTTCCTGGCTTGAAATGCGGAACATACTTACCTTCAAGAACAACTGATTCACCAGTCTTGGGATTACGACCTGTACGAGGCGCACGATAATGTAGCGAAAAACTACCAAAACCACGTATTTCAATGCGCTCCCCAGACGAGAGAATGTCAGACATATAATCGAGTAGCAATTTAACTGCTAGCTCAACGTCTTTTACAGGTAATTGATTTTGTTTTTCAGAAATGTATTCAATAAGTTCAGATTTTGTCATGACCTATACTCTGGTTAGTTAGTGGCAAGCAAAATTTTTCTGCAATCCTTTTTTAGTCGGTAGAAAACAGTAGAACTCAAGATGCAGTGTTTAAAACGCTATAAACTTTAAATCATCTGGATATAAAATTTATACTGGTTTAAAAACTCACATAAAATTTGGTAAGAAAAAACAACGGCTAGATAAATTCTAGCCGTTGTTATTGCAAAATTATTCTTTATTTTGCATTTGTGCTTTGATCAAATCGCCCAGAGTTGTTGCTGGAGCAGCTTGTTCAGTTTGCTTGGTGCTGTGATCTTTCAATGCTGATTTTTCTTCTTCAACATCTTTTGATTTCACAGATAAGCTGATACCACGATTTTTGCGATCTACTGCAATGATCTTGGCTTCAACTTCATCGCCAACTTTCAACAAATTACGTGCATCTTCAACTTTCTCACGGCTCAATTCAGAGGCTTTTAATACAGCTTCTACATCTGGGGCCAAAGTGATAGTTGCAGCCTTAGCTTCTACTTCTTTAACGATGCCTTTAACAACAGCGCCTTTATCATTTACAGAAACGTATTCCGAGAATGGGTCAGCTTCAAGTTGTTTGATACCTAAAGAAATACGCTCACGCTCTGGGTCGATTGCCAATACAACGGTTTCTAACTCATCGCCTTTCTTGTATTTACGAACGGCTTCTTCACCAGCTTCGTGCCAGGAAATATCTGACAAGTGAACCAAACCATCAATACCGCCGTCCAGACCAATGAAGATACCGAAGTCAGTGATTGATTTGATTTTACCGCTGATCTTGTCGCCTTTAGCGCAAGTGCGAGCAAATGCATCCCATGGATTTTCTTGGCATTGTTTCAGACCAAGAGAGATACGACGACGCTCTTCGTCGATATCCAATACCATAACTTCAATTTCGTCGCCCAATTGAACAACTTTTGAAGGATGAATATTTTTGTTGGTCCAATCCATTTCAGAAACGTGAATCAAGCCTTCTACGCCCTCTTCCAACTCAGCAAAACAGCCGTAATCAGTGAGGTTGGTGACTTTCGCTTTAACACGAGCACCTTCTGGGTAACGCTTGGTGATTTGTATCCATGGATCTTCACCGAGTTGTTTTAAGCCCAACGATACACGATTACGCTCACGATCAAATTTCAATACTTTAACGTCGATCTCTTGACCAACTTCTACGATCTCACCTGGGTGCTTGATACGCTTCCAAGCCATGTCGGTAATGTGGAGCAAGCCATCTACGCCGCCCAAATCAACGAATGCGCCGTAGTCGGTAAGGTTTTTAACGATACCTTTAACAGCTTGACCTTCTTGCAAGGTGGCCAGCAATTCATCGCGCTCAGCAGAGTTGGTTTGTTCCAACACAGCACGGCGAGATACAACTACGTTGTTACGCTTTTGGTCTAACTTGATAACTTTGAATTCAAGCTCTTTGCCTTCAAGGTGAGCAGTGTCGCGAACTGGGCGAACATCTACCAATGAACCTGGAAGGAAGGCGCGAATGCTAGCAACGTCAACAGTGAAACCACCTTTAACTTTACCGTTGATAACACCTTTAATAACTTCTTCAGCAAGATGCGCAGCTTCAAGGACTTTCCAAGCCTCTGAACGCTTAGCTTTCTCACGTGACAACTTGGTTTCACCAAAGCCATCTTCAACGCTTTCCAGCGCTACTTGTACTTCGTCGCCGATTTGGAGAGTCAACTCACCCAATTCGTTACGGAATTGTTCTGCAGGGATTACACCCTCTGATTTCAAGCCAGCGTGAACAGTCACCCAGTCTTTATCGATATCGATAACTACACCAGTGATGATAGTGCCTGGCACCATATCCACGGTCTTTAAACTCTCTTCAAATAAATCAGCAAAACTTTCAATAGTACTCATTGTGATACCTTCATTTGGGACATAGAAAGATACTCTATGCCATACCGCTGGCCAGTAAAGCGGGTCAATTAATAGGAGCGAAGGCTTCCTCTGGCAGGATGCTAGCCCTCTACCTCCTCAAAAGACACTTGGACTTTTCAAGAGGTGCGGCAGGCTAACAGAATCGGCCTTATAGATCAAGAAGTTATGGAGTAATCGAGCGCACCAATGCAGGTGCACAGGCATCTTTTGGAGAGAGAGTTGGCGAGCCAGTAAGCGGCCATCTTATGTCGAGATTAGCATCATCCCAGCTGATCGTTCGCTCGTGAGTAGGGGAATAATAATTTGTTGTTTTATATAAGTAGTCAGCACTATCGGAGAGCACGTAAAAACCATTGGCGAAGCCTTCAGGTATCCATAACTGTTGGCCACTTTCAGAGGACAGCTCAATTCCAATCCACCTACAATAAGTTGAAGACTCTGGCCTAACATCTACAACTACACTAAAAACAGATCCTAATACGACCCTTACTAGCTTGGCCTGAGCCATCGGTGCTACCTGGTAATGTAAGCCCCTAAGAACTCCTCGCGCAGAGTGAGAATGGTTGTCTTGTACAAAATGAATATTTTTGCCAAGCGCCTCATTAACGAGTTTTTGATTGTAGCTTTCATAGAAATGTCCACGATCATCTTTGAATAAAGTGGGCGTCAAAATTCTTACATCTTGTAGCGAAGTATTTGCTACTTTCATATAACCTCTTCCGCGAGCTTATCTAACACCTTCTCCAAGCCTCTTCTCCAATCACTCTGGCAGATGGAAAATTCAGCATTGATTTTAGAGCAATCCAATACAGAATTAGCAGGTCTTTTAACTATATGATTTTGTGAGCTAGCAGGAGCTACATTAACATTTTTAGAGACAAGTCCAAGACGAGAAGCCGAATCAAGGATGTGTTCTGCAAACTCAAACCAACTTACTGCTGGTTGCCCTGCAAAATGATAAACACCAAAATTCAGGTCTTTGTTAATTTCATAGCGATGCAAGATTGCGATAACGGCGTCCGCCAAATCGCCAGCATAGGTTGGGCAACCAATTTGATCATTGACGACAGATAGTTCTTTGCCAGAACGAGCAGCTTGTGAAATTTTTTTTACGAAATTATTGCCGACTTCGCTAAAGACCCAAGATGTTCTCAGCAAGAAATATTTAGATGAGTTGCTTCTTAGCTCGACCTCACCTGCCAACTTACTCGCGCCATATATATTCATAGGGTTAGCTATATCATTTTCAGTGTATGAAGATTTTTTCTCACCAGAAAAAATATAATCTGTTGAAAAATGGATAACTAATGCCCCAATTTTTTCAGCCTCTACTGAAATAATCTCTACTGAGGAGCTATTAACAATGTAGGCCTCTTCTACCTCCCGCTCAGCGAGATCAACGGAAGTAAATGCGGCGGTATTAATGATAACGTCTGGTTTATACTCATTAACGACAGACTCAACTGCATGTTTATCTGCAATATTAAGTTGCTCATGGGTAAAAGAAAAAAACTCCCACGAAGTTTGACGAAGCTTTTTCACAAAGCTTAAACCAAGCTGGCCGGATGCACCTGTTATTAAAATTTTCATGGCATTATTTTGATGACGATAAAAAATAACGCGGGTTACTTGAGACATTTTTATGAATCAAACTACCCGCATTTTTTCATTGAAGATTTAGCTAACTGAAAAATCTAATTTAATATCGGATTATTTCAGGTTTAATCATCTAAAAGACCTGCACACTTTTACCGCGACCAACTGCATAGTAGTCAAAACCATGATCCAGCATGCGGTCTGGCTCATAGAGATTACGGCCATCAAACACTACTGGACTAAGAAGAGTGCTTTTGATCAAATCGAAATTAGGCGCGCGGAAAGTTTTCCACTCGGTGCAGATGATTAACGCATCAGCTTTTTCAAGTGCAGCCTCTTTGGTGCCTACTAATTTCAAATCATCACGGAATCCGTAAATATGCTGCGTTTCATCCATAGCAACGGGGTCGTAAGCCTGAACTTTAGCACCAGCTGCCCACAAGGCTTCTATTAAAACGCGGCTTGGAGCTTCTCGCATATCGTCAGTATTTGGTTTGAAAGCCAAGCCCCAGAGCGCGAAGGTTTTGCCCTTAAGATTGCCGCCAAAATGCTTAGTAACATAAGTGAAAAGCTTGCTTTTTTGAGCCTGATTCACGCGATCAACTGCTTCCATAAGATTCGCTTGATAATCAACATTTTTCGCAATGTTGATAAGTGCTTTCACATCTTTCGGGAAACATGAACCGCCGTAACCGCAACCTGGATAAATAAATTGGTAACCGATGCGAGGATCTGCACCAATACCATTACGAACTTGCTCAATGTCTGCACCCAACTTTTCGGCCAAATTTGCCATTTCATTGATGAAGCTAATCTTAGTCGCCAACATTGCGTTTGCAGCGTATTTTGTTAGCTCTGCAGATCTCACGTCCATAAAAATCATACGGTCATGACTGCGATTAAAGGGTGCATAAAGTTCACGCAATAATTTTTCAGCTTTCTCGCTATTAGTACCTACAACTATACGATCTGGCTTCATAAAATCATTGATTGCTGCGCCCTCTTTCAAGAACTCTGGATTCGAAACCACATCATAAGGAACGCTGACGCCACGAGCCGTTAACTCGCCAGCTAAAGCTTCATTTACTTTTTCAGCGGTCCCAATAGGCACTGTAGATTTATTTACAACAACTTTATAACCTTTCATGCGCTGACCAATAGTTTTGGCAACAGCCACTACGTATTGTAAATCAGCGGAGCCATCTTCTCCGGAAGGAGTACCTACAGCGATGAACTGAAGCTCGCCGTGCTGGACTGCTTCATCCATATTAGTTGTAAAATTCAACAAACCATTTTGTACTGCTTGTTTAACAATGGCGTCCAGCCCTGGTTCAAAAATAGGGACTATTCCGTTTTTAAGGTTATCGACTTTTTTCTGGTCGATATCAACGCACAATACATCGTGCCCCACGTCAGCTAAACACGTGCCCGTCACCAAGCCGACATACCCTGTACCGAATACGGTAACTTTCATAGATCACTCCCTACACATTAAATAAAAAAATAAAGCTGAAAATTAAGAGCGCCCATAACTATCTTCATAGCGAATTACGTCGTCGTCTTCCAAATAAGGTCCCGATTGCACTTCTACAATTTCAAGTGGAATTTTTCCGGGATTCGATAAACGGTGTTTTGTTCCGACAGGAATATAAGTCGATTCATTTTCTGATAACAGCAGAGTTTCATCACCCTTCTGTACAAGAGCCGTACCCTTCACCACAATCCAGTGCTCAGCACGATGATGATGTACTTGTAGCGATAGACTGGCGCCAGGTTTTACGCGAATGCGATTAACTTGATAGCGGTCGCCATCATCAATTGCATCGTAACAACCCCATGGACGGTAAACTTCGCGATGCTGCAAATGCTCAGTTCGTGTTTGTTTTTCGATTTGCGAAATAATCGCTTTCACTTGTTGCGCTTGCGATTTATCAGCAATCAGCACCGCATCAGGTGTATTAATAATCATCAAATTATTAACGCCCAACGTCGCGACTAACTTATGCTGTGAAAATACTAAGGTGTTGGTAGAACCTACATCGATACTATCGCCAATAAAACTATTTCCAGTTGCGTCTTTTTCTGAAACTTCTGAGAAAGATTTCCAATCGCCAACATCGCTCCAACCGGCATCCAATGGAACGCAAACAACTTTGTCGCTCTTTTCCATTAACGCGTAATCGATAGAAATATTTGGCGCGGCTGCGAAGGATTCTTTATCGACACGAATAAAATCTAAATCGCGTACCGCCCAAGTTCTTGCTTGGTCTGCGGTGGTTACTACATCAGGACTATGCTTTTGCAGTTCTGATAAAAAAACATCCGTTTTAAAAACGAACATACCGCTGTTCCAATAGTAGTAACCTGCGGCCAAGTAACTTTTCGCAGTCTCCAAATCTGGTTTTTCAACAAATTGCTCAACAGGAAATACTTCTGAAACGTTATCAGAACTTTTATGAGTTTTGATGTAGCCATAACCCGTTTCAGGATGAGTAGGCTGAACACCAAAAGTCACCAAATTATTTTTTGCAGCTGCTTCGGCGGCAATTTTTACGACGCGCTGAAATTCTTCCACGTTGTTAATCATGTGGTCAGCAGATAAAACTAAAAGCGTGGAATTGGCATCAATTTCTTTTGCATGCAATGCCGCAAGTGCAAGTGCAGGTGCCGTGTTACGCGCTAGCGGCTCAAGAATAATTGCAGCATTTGCAAAACCAATTTCACTTAATTGTTCAGCAACCATGAAACGATGCTCAACATTACACACAACAATAGGAGCACCTAGCTCGGGCAATCCTGTTAAACGTAAAATTGTCTGTTGTAACATTGTTTTATCGCCAAATAATTTGAGTAATTGCTTGGGATAATGTTGTCGTGACAAAGGCCACAAACGCGAACCGGAACCACCGGCAAGGACGACAGGAATAATCATGTATCTCTCCGAGTTTTGAAAAATATCCGCGCGCTATCCTTTACGCGCAGGTCGTGTAGCGGAAATTTAAAAACATCTACTTTGAGTAATGATATTTCAAAAAAGCCTCAAATTCAGGGCCAACACTCTTGTGACGCAAGCCGTAAATTACATTCGCTTTTAAATACCCTAACTTGGTTCCACAGTCATGACTACGACCAATTAATTGATACGCCTCAAGAGTTTCTACACTTAACAACGCATCTAACGCATCTGTTAATTGAATTTCACCACCTGCACCAGGTTGAGTCGTTGCTAAGAGTTCCCACACCTTTTTGGACAACACATAACGACCAACAATTGCCATATTTGACGGCGCTTCATCTGCAGCAGGTTTTTCAACCATGCCTTTGATTGGTGCTGTTTTACCTTCTGCAATTTGTACGCCAGAACAATCAACAACCCCATAATTTTGCACTTGGTCTTCTGGAACTTCTTCTACAAGAATTTGGCTGAATCCAGTTTCGTGAAAACGTCTTGTCATACCAGCCAAATTATCTTGCTTGAGATTTGACTCTGCATTATCGATAAGTACATCAGGCAATAACACGGCAAAAGGCTCATCACCCACAACTGATCTTGCCGCCAAAATCGCATGACCAAGACCTTTGGCTTCAGCTTGGCGAACAGAAATTACCGTTAGGCCTTTAGGAGTAATTGAACGCACTTCTTCTAACAGCGAACGCTTCAAACGCGACTCCAACTGCGCTTCCAATTCAAAGCTGGTATCGAAATGGTTTTCGATGGCATTTTTACTGGCGTGAGTCACTAAAACAATTTCTTTGATACCAGCAGCAGCAGCTTCTTCAATTACATATTGAATCAGCGGCTTATCAACCACCGGCAACATTTCTTTTGGGATGGCTTTGGTGGCAGGCAACATGCGTGTACCTAAACCAGCAACAGGGATAACCGCTTTTTTAATTTGCATCTTTGTTTCCTTGGATATGATTCTTAAAAATTCACGTATCAAAAATATATTGTCTATGTGAACATTGAGTTACTTTAATAAAGCTAAAATTTCTTTGGTTTTTTCATCGACCAATTTTTTATCGCCGCGACTTTCTACATTTAATCGCACTACAGGCTCAGTATTTGACATGCGCAAATTGAACCGCCATTGCTCAAACTCAAGGCTTATACCATCGGTTCTATCAATGACAAGTGCATCCGGGCTGTAAAGATTAAATACATTATCAATCGCAACTTTTGCATCTACCACGTGACTATTAATTTCACCGGGCGATGGGAATTTCGCAATTCGATCTTCCAACATTGAAGATAAAGGCTCACCTTTTCGGGACAATAATTCAGCAACTAACAACCACGGAATCATGCCGCTATCGCAATAAAAGAAATCACGGAAATAGTGGTGCGCACTCATTTCGCCACCGTAAACTGCATCTTCCAAACGCATACGCTCTTTAATAAAGGCGTGGCCAGTTTTGGATTGAATTGCATTACCTTTGCTCTTTGTAACTATGTCTTGCGTGTTCCAAGTTAAGCGCGGGTCATGAATAATATTTGAACCTGGATTTTTAATTAAAAAAGATTCTGCAAGCAAGCCAACAATGTAATAGCCTTCGGTAAACTGCCCTAGCTCATCAAATAAGAAACACCGATCGAAATCACCGTCCCATGCTATGCCCATATCAGCGCCATTTTCTAACACAGCTTTACTGGTTACAGGTTGGTTTTCATGCAAGAGAGGATTCGGGATTCCGTTTGGAAAAGTGCCATCAGGCTCGTGGTGAATTTTAATAAACTCAAACGGCAAATATTTTTCGATGGCATCGATAACATGACCGGCCGCACCGTTACCGGCGTTGACGACCAATTTAAGCGGCTTTAATTTGCTTACATCAACATAGGTTAATAAGTGTTGAACGTAAACATCCAATGTACTTTGTTCTTGATAACTGCCGCGTTTAGCAGGATCCACCGCAGAGAACTTATTCTCTTCGGCCAAACGCTTGATATCATTTAAACCGGTATCGCCACTAATGGGTTGAGAGCCTGCGCGAACCATTTTCAAGCCATTGTAATCAATGGGATTATGGCTTGCAGTTACCACACAACCACCATCAGTTTTCAGATAACTGGTTGCAAAATAAATCTCTTCGGTACCACACATGCCGATATCAATAACATCAACACCTTCATCGCGAAGGCCATCACTGAATGCATTTTTCAATTCGGCGCTCGTTAAACGAACGTCTCCACCAACTACAACAGATTTAGGTTTTAAAAAAGCCGCATACGCGCGACCGATGCGGTAGACGATATCTACATTGAGTTCGTCGCCTAATTTTCCCCGAATATCGTAAGCTTTAAAGCAAGTTAAATTCATTTAAGTCGTCCGTAAGTTAACAATAATATCAAGCTGAAAACACCGCTGGTTATTCCAACTATTTATAACCCATTTCGATGGCAATTTAACGTGCGCTATTTAACGGACAGTGTCCAAAATAGCTTTCAGCACCTCATCAATAGTCATTAATGTGCTGTCGAGCACTAATGCGTCGTCAGCTGGTTTCAACGGAGATGCTTCTCGCTGCGAATCGCGGTCATCGCGCGCTTTGATATCGCGCACAATTTCTGCAATATCGACATCCACACCTTTTTGCGAAAGTTGCTTGTAGCGGCGCTCTGCCCTCGCCTCTGCACTTGCCGTTAAAAATATCTTAACTTGAGCTTCGGGAAATACGGTGGTACCCATATCGCGACCGTCAGCGACAAGACCGGGCGTTTGCACAAAATCTTTCTGACGTTGCAGTAACGCTGTTCTTACTTTGGGATAAGCCGCAACTACCGATGCATTCATGCTCACACTTTCCTGACGAATTGCGTCAGTCACATTCTCGCCAGCTAATAAAATCAACGTGCTGTCACCAGCAACATCAAACTTTACGTCTAACCGGCTAGCGATCTCTGCAACGGTTTGTTCATCACTAATATCCGCATTCAATTTGTGTGCCGATAAAGCTACCAATCGATATAGAGCGCCGCTATCCAGCAAGTGATAACCTAATTTTTTGGCAACCAACTGGCTTAACGTGCCTTTACCCGCACCACTTGGACCATCGATGGTGACTATTACGATTTTGTTTGTATCAGTATTCAAGGAAGATAACCTTAGGCAATGGATTGGATAATGGCCTTGCAGGTTGCCACCGGATCATGAGCTTTAGTGATTGGCCGACCGATTACCAAGTAACTGCTACCAGCGACAATTGCAGCATGAGGAGTTAGCGTACGTTTTTGGTCGTCAGCAGGGATTGACTCCAACCGTATACCCGGGGTTACCAGACAAAGCTCTTTACCAAAATGGCTTCTCAGCAAAGTTGCCTCGCGCGCGGAACAAACTACACCATCCAAACCGCAATACTGCGCCAATTTGGTGAGCCTAAGCACATGCTCTTCTGGTTCCTCGGTGATTCCAACGGCGTGAAGATCGTGCGACTCAAGACTTGTTAAAACCGTCACACCTATTAGCAAAGGTTTATGACCGTTGTGGTGATGTGCATGTTGCTCAAGAATATCTCGCGCGGAAATCATCATACGCTGTCCACCGGAAGCGTGGACATTAACCATCCATACGCCGAGCTGAGCAGCAGCTTTAACCGCCTTAGCCACTGTATTGGGAATATCATGAAATTTTAAATCGAGAAATACATCAAAACCCAGTCGCATCAAATATTCAACAACTCGCGGGCCACATGCAGTGAAAAGTTCTTTGCCGACTTTTAGGCGGCAGTATTGCGGGGACAGGCGCTTGGCCATGTAAAAGCAATCGTCTGCGTTATCAAAATCCATCGCCACTATAATACGTGGGCCTTGAATATCTACCATGAGGTGCCTCGCTTGAAATGGAAAAGCCCAGATCATCAATCCAGGCTCCCATTAAAACAAACTTCAGGCAAATTCGCAGCTCCTTAATGCTCAGTGGTGCAAGCAGAAGGAGATAACCGGCTGATTTATTATTTAATTAGTGATCAGCGCGCTTATTCAAGCTCAGAAAATACGCAGAATAAGATTTTATTGAGTACTTTGATAAAACTAGATGCGAATATTTTTGCGATTGGCTTCTACAGTTTTAGCACCAATGCCTTTTACATCAGCCAATTGATCGACAGTTTTAAAATTTCCATTAGCTTTACGCCATGCAACTATAGCTTCTGCTTTCTTTGCACCAATACCATTTAGCTTGGTTAAGGTCTGCGCGTCTGCGGTGTTGATATTAACTGCATCTTGCGCTGCAGGAGTAGCAGGCTTTGCGGCGGGCGATGCGCTGGCGACTGGAGCAGCAGTTGGCTTTGCAGGAGCATCAGCAGCGAATACAGAAGAAGAGAAGGCAACAGCAGTAAAAACGAAAGCGGAAATAATTTTTTTCATAAAAAGTTCCATTTTTTAAGTGGGAGAATAAATGACCAATTAAGTAGTCTCGCGACCGCATCCTGCGAGTGGCGCTAGATTATTAAACTTATACGGAGAGGAAAAGTAGCAAAATGCTGATTTTGTTGTGCGAGAAATCTCACAAGCAGAGGATATTTGGCAGAACTGCAAACAAAAAACCTCTAGCCAAACAGCTAGAGGTTTTTTGAAACAGGAAGCCAATTACTTGTTTAATAATTGAGCTAAATCAACAGCGCCCCAGTGCGGGAAATGCTTACGCACGAGCGCATTTAACTCAATCTCAAACTCGCTAAAGTTCGTTTGCGCCGCAACAACTTTCTCATCAAGACGTTGACTAACCATACCAGCGCCTACAGTGATATTAGTAAGGCGATCTATCACAATAAATGAACCCGTTCCGCGATTAACCTGATAGGTATCCGCAACCACAGCTTGAGTCAATACAACATCTACAACGGCAATATCATTCAATTGCAATTGCGGGACTTGCGTGTGCTCTTGAGTGTTTACATCAATGCGATATTCAATTGCCTCAAGCTGCCCACTAACGGTCTTGCTCGCAAATTTAAATAAATATTCTGAACCGGGCTGCACCGCTTTTTCAGTCATCCAAACAATGTGGGCTTTTACATGATTGGACAAAGGCACTTCATCTTTTGCCAAAACAATCACATCACCGCGACTAATATCAATTTCAGTATCAAGCGTAAGTGTTACTGCCTGGCCTGCAAACGCTTCTTGTAAATCACCATCGAAAGTCACGATAGATTTTACAGTGCTGATTTTGCCGGATGGCAATGCTTTAATTGCATCGCCAACTTTTACAACACCGGACGCGATGTTTCCGCAGAATCCGCGGAAATTTAAATTGGGTCGATTTACATATTGCACCGGCAAACGGAAATCAGAAAAGTTTTTATCGCCAGCAATAGGAACGTTTTCTAAAATTTCCATCAACGTTTGTCCCTTATACCAAGGGGACGACGTTGAACGATTTACGACATTATCGCCATTCAATGCCGACATAGGAACAAAGAAAACATTTTGCATTCCCAACTTGGCCGAGAATTCCAAATAATCTGCTTTGATTTTTTCAAAAGTAGATTCACTGAAATCCAGCAAATCCATTTTGTTTACCGCAACAACAATATGTTTAATGCCGAGCAAAGAAGCAATGTAACTATGGCGACGAGTTTGGGTTACAACACCGTAACGCGCATCAATTAAAATAATCGCGAGATCACATGTCGACGCACCAGTAGCCATATTGCGCGTGTACTGCTCGTGGCCGGGAGTATCCGCAATAATAAATTTGCGTTTGGTGGTAGAAAAATAACGATAAGCAACATCGATAGTAATACCTTGCTCGCGCTCGGCTTGCAGACCATCTACCAACAACGCTAAATCAACTGCCTCACCGGTAGTACCGTGTTTAGTGCTATCAGCTTGCACTGCCGCCAATTGATCTTCATAGATCATTTTTGAATCGTAAAGCAAACGGCCAATCAATGTGCTCTTGCCATCGTCCACGCTGCCGCAAGTTAAAAAACGCAGCAGTTCTTTTTGTTCGTGTTGCGCGAGATAGGCATTGATATCTTCGGCGATTAAATCTGATTGATGGCTCATTAAAAGTAACCCTCTTGCTTCTTCTTCTCCATCGAACCCGAGCTATCGTGATCGATCACACGACCTTGACGCTCTGAGGTTGTGGTAAGCAACATTTCTTGAATAATTTCTGGCAGGGTTGTCGCAGTCGATTCAACAGCGCCCGTTAACGGATAACAACCGAGTGTGCGGAAACGAACCATTTTTTCTTCGACTTTATCTTCAGGACCAATTGGCATGCGGTCGTCATCAACCATAATCAAAGTACCATCGCGCTCGACGACAGGACGCTTTGCTGCGAAATACAACGGAACAATTGGAATATTTTCCAAATGAATGTATTGCCAAATATCTAACTCAGTCCAATTTGATAATGGGAACACACGAATGCTTTCACCTTTATCAACGCGTCCGTTATAAATATTCCATAATTCCGGGCGTTGATTTTTTGGGTCCCAACGATGATTTTTATCGCGGAAAGAATATACACGTTCTTTAGCACGAGATTTTTCTTCATCGCGACGTGCACCGCCAAAAGCCGCATCAAAACCGTATTTATTCAGTGCTTGTTTCAAGCCCTGGGTTTTCATAATATCGGTGTGCTTTGCGCTGCCGTGAACGAATGGGCTTATACCCATATCTACGCCTTCTTGATTGATATGAACAATCAAATCCCAACCTAAATCTTTAATGCGTTGATCACGAAATTCAATCATCTCGTGAAATTTCCATGTGGTGTCAACATGCATTAAAGGAAATGGTGGCTTGCCAGGATGGAAAGCTTTCATGGTGAGATGCATCATCACCGCAGAATCTTTACCCACAGAGTAAAGCATAACGGGATTATCAAACTCGGCGGCTACTTCACGAATAATGTGAATACTTTCAGCTTCGAGTTGTTTTAAATGGGTTAGTTTGTAGTCGGACATTCCGCATTACCAATTAAAATAAAATGAATTTTTACAATCTGAATTTGATAAATAAATTACGAAGTCAACGCTAATTTATTTTTTAGGATTTTCCGTATCGAGTTTTACTTTGTTCGAAAAATTTGCAGTGAACTCATCACGCACAGTTTTAGCACGTGAAAAAACATCTAACATATATTGCGAGTCTTCGTTCTCAATGCTGCTACGCAAACGCGTTAAGTTGGCGACGAATAAATCCAGTGCGTGCAATACGCCGGTTTTATTTGCGCGCATAATATCGTGCCACATGATGGGATCGCTGGAGGCAATGCGGGTGAAATCGCGAAACCCACCGGCGGCATAACGAAAGATATTGGGGTTGTCGATGTCATGTGCAAGTGTATCGACCAACGAATAAGCAATTGCGTGGGGAAGATGGCTGGTAGCCCCTAAAACTTCGTCGTGCTCCTCAACAGACATCAACAACACTTCAGCGCCCACGGCTTGCCACATGCGAGTGACAAGATCGAGATGAGCCGACGCAGTTGTTGAAAGCGGTGTTAAAATGCAGCGATGATTTTCATACAAATTTGGATTAGCCGCAGTAACACCACTTTTTTCCGAACCCGCGATAGGATGACCCAACACAAATTGCGCAGGTACTTCCCCATAAACTTCGAGCGCGGCAGTTTGCACATTACCTTTAACACTCGCACCATCAGTGATAGTTACATCAGCTGATATATGTTCTTTGATTTCTTGCAGAACTGTCTTAACAGATAAAGTCGGCACCGAAATAAAAATTACATCGCCTGTAGTTAATTCATGGGCAATATTTTTTAGCGATGTATAGGCGCGATCAACCACACCTAATTTAACCGCTTGTTCACACGTTGATTCACTGCGCGCAATGCCGATAACTTCACCACACGCACCACGGTTTTTTAAACCTGTGGCCAAACTGCCGCCAATAAGCCCTATGCCGATGACGACCAGCTTATTAACTACAACATTGGATAAATTTGTTGATGACATTAATTTACAGCACAGCTTTTGGATAGGAGCCAAGCAGTTTTAAATCTGCACAGCGAGTTGCAACTTCTTGCAGCACATCACTAATCAAAGCGTCTTGCGCGTGACCGGCAAAATCTATAAAGAAAACATAATTCCAAACACCAGTGCGCGATGGTCGAGTTTCCACCCGCGTTAAATCGATATTGTGGCGATGAAACGGCTCAAGCAATTTGTGTAATGCACCAGGCTCATTGCGCATAGCAACTACGATTGAGGTTTTATCAACACCGCTAGCTGGAACTGCTTGCGCACCGATAATTAAAAAGCGCGTGGAATTATCAGGCTGATCTTCAATTTTTTCGGCGAGCATGGTCAAGCCGTAAAGATCTGCAGCCATGCTGCCCGCTATTGCCGCCGCATTCCACTCGCCTTTCAAACGTTTTGCCGCTTCAGCATTACTGCTCACTGCGATTCGCTCGGCGTTGGGATAATGCGCATCAAGCCACTTACGGCATTGTGCTAAGGATTGCGAATGCGAATAAATGCGAGAAATATTTTTTACATTGGTGACATCAGACACCAATAAATTTTGGTGAATGCGCAGCTCCACTTCACCACAAATTTTTAAATTGGAGGCCATAAAATTATCGAGCGTGTGATTCACAACACCCTCGGTAGAATTTTCGACTGGGACAACGCCGTAATTTACCGCGCCCGCTTCCACCTCACGAAAAACTTCGTCAATTGCAGAGAATGGAATAGCAATCGCCGATTGACCAAAATGTTTTAAAGCGGCCTGTTGGGTAAATGTGCCTTCTGGCCCCAAAAAAGCGACTTTGATAGGATTTTCCAACGCCAAACATGCCGACATAATTTCGCGAAACAGACGCGCAATTTCTTCGTTGCTTAGCGGGCCTTGGTTCTGCTCCATCGCTTTACGTAGCACTTGTGCTTCACGTTCGGGGCGATAAAAAAGAATTTGGGCATCTTCAGGCAAATTAGCTTTTTTAACTTCAGCAACTTCTTGCGCACAACGCGCGCGCGCAGAAATCAAACGACCAATATCCGCATCGATTGAATCAATTTCTGTGCGCAACGCGAGAAGTTTTTCAGCTTCAATTTGCGCTTTATTTTCAGGATCTGTGGACATCTACTTATTCATCACTGCCAGTATCAGATTCATCCGGGGCTTCATTGCTGTCATCAACGGCTACATCGTCAACAACACCATCTTCAATCGCCTCTTCGCCTTCAGGTGCTTCGGCATGAGCAAGCTCGCGCTTGGCACTCGCGTCGGCACTTTCTTCGATGCGTTCAAGGCCTTGCATGCGCTCACCTTCTTTCAGCTTAATCAGACGCACACCTTGAGTGTTACGGCTCAGTACTGATACTTCATCGACACGAGTACGGACCATGGTGCCTTGGTCAGAAATCAACATGATTTCTTCGCCGTCGAACACTTGTACTGCGCCTACTAACTGGCCATTGCGCTCAGTGGTTTGCATACCTATAACGCCTTGCGAGCCGCGGCCTTTTGCCGGGAATTCGCCAACTTCAGTACGCTTGCCGTAGCCATTTTCGCTCACGGTGAGTACCTGTCCATTTTCCATAGGAATAACCATGCCGATAACGCGCTGGCCTTCAGCCAAACGGATACCGCGAACACCGCGTGAAGTACGACCCATGGCACGCACTTGCGATTCGCGGAAACGCGCTGCTTTACCGGAGGTGGAAAACAAAATCACATCGCTAGCGCCGTTGGTAATTGCAGTGCCTACTAAAGTGTCGCCTTCATCCAATTCGATTGCACGCAGGCCTACGCTACGTTGACGAGCGAATTGGGTTAATACGGTTTTCTTCACAGTGCCGTTTGCAGTCGCCATAAAAATAAATTTATCTTCATCATAGGATTTAACCGGCAGAATCGACGTAATGCGTTCACCTGCTTCAAGCGGCAACAAATTCACGACTGGACGACCACGTGATTGGCGACCCGCAACCGGAATCATATACACCTTCAACCAGTACACTTTACCGGCATTGGTAAATAATAAAATAGTGTCGTGGGTGCTGGCGATAAGCAGATGCTGAACATAGTCTTCATCTTTAACCGCCGTCGCTGATTTACCCATACCGCCGCGACGCTGCGCTTGGTAGTCATCAAGCGGCTGGCTCTTCGCATAACCACCATGAGAAATTGTCACTACGCGATCTTCAACGTTGATTAAATCTTCGTTGGTTAAATCCATACTTGACGCAACAATTTCGGTGCGACGCTTATCGCCGTAATCGGCAATCACTTGTTCCAACTCTTCGCGGATTACTTGCATTAAACGCACGGCGTTGCCGAGAATTTCGAGGAACTCAGCGATTTGAATCAGCTTTTCATCGTATTCGGCGAGCAGTTTGTCGTGCTCCATACCGGTCAAACGATGCAAACGTAACTCAAGAATTGCCTGAGCTTGCGCAGCAGATAAATAGTAATGACCATCGCGCATGCCAAACTCAGCGCCCAAATCTTCTGGGCGACACGCGTCTTCACCGGCGCGCTCAAGGTATGGAGCCATTTCAGCGGCATCCCAACCGCGAGTCATCAACCCATCTTTAGCGTCTGCAGGTGATGCAGAGTTTTTGATAAGTGTAATAACTTCATCGATATTGGAAATGGCAACCGCCAAACCTTCCAGAATATGGCCGCGTTCACGAGCTTTACGCAATAAATAAACAGTACGACGTGTAACCACTTCGCGACGGAATTTAACAAAGGCTTCCAACAATTCTTTCAGGTTGAGAATTTTTGGTTGACCGTCATCCAACGCAACAACGTTTACACCGAAGGTGGTTTGTAACTGGGTTTGGCTGTAGAGATTGTTAAGCAATACATCGGCAGATTCGCTTTTCTTAACTTCAATAACGATACGCATACCGTCTTTGTCAGACTCGTCGCGAAGCTCGCTAATGCCTTCTACTTTCTTTTCTTTCACCAATTCAGCGATGCGCTCAATCAAACGCGCTTTGTTTAATTGGTAGGGAATTTCATGAACGATAATAGTTTCGCGACCGGTTTTCTCATCGCGCTCAATTTCAGCTTTCGCGCGAACCACGATACTCCCGCGACCAGTGCGATACGCCTGAACGATACCAGCACGACCATTAATAATGGCACCTGTCGGAAAATCCGGGCCAGGAATAAATTCCATCAACTCGTCGATAGTGATATCGGCATTATCGATCAACGCCAAACAACCGCGAACCACTTCGCCAAGGTTGTGTGGTGGAATATTGGTCGCCATACCTACTGCGATACCGGACGAACCGTTTACCAACAGGTTAGGAATACGCGTCGGCATCACCGCTGGAATTTGCTCGGTGCCGTCATAGTTGGGCACGAAATCAACGGTTTCTTTATCAAGATCCGCCAGCAAATCATGGGCAATTTTTGCCATACGGATTTCGGTATAACGCATTGCTGCTGCGCGGTCGCCATCGACCGAACCGAAGTTACCCTGACCATCTACCAACATGTAGCG
>SEBV01000031.1 GCA_004172865.1 Gammaproteobacteria bacterium
GACAAACTTTTTTAAAGTAGGACTAGGCTCTCAATTAAAAAAGTTCCTGACTTTTCATTATTTAGTCCCGCTTGTATTATAATACACTTAGCCACGCTTGAGTATTATGAGCTAGTATAGAAGCGGGACTAAATAATGAACTAAGGTACTATTTTGCTGTGTTTTTAACTTCATTATTTAGTCCCGCTTGTATACTAGCTCGTAATGATGAAGCATTGCTAAGTGTATTATAATACAAGCGGGACTAAATAATGAAAAGTCAGGAACTTTTTTAAAAGAGGACTGGGCCCTCAATTAAAAAAGTTCCTGACTTTTCATTATCTGAACAAACCCCAAGAGCTAGTCCGTCTGACTCGAGCTGCATTCTTTAATTAGGGTATCCATTTCGCATAAGCTCTCTGTCGCTGGCTTGGGAAATAGTCAAGTCATAAAGTGATAGGGCAGACTTTTTTCGCACTAAAGTAAGTCCGATCAGGAAACCTACAATTCTACAGGCAAGGTGTATTAAGGATTATTTCTATATCGCCATCCAAATCAAAATATATGTAACTAAAAAAATAATTGATCTGCGCAGACTTTTGATATCATAAAACGTAACAGAGAGAGCTCAGAACTCTTCTAAATTTTCTCAGTAACGGCTGGGCATTTTCCAGTAATAAGGTAGACTAATAAATAGATAGGGCTACAGATCGTAATTTAATAGTCCAGACTAAAAAACCTCGCAATTCACAAAAATTATTAGTCCGTATAGACTTTTAATATGATAAAACGTAATATAACTGGCTTCTAACTCTTTTGAATTTTTCAGATTATTTTTCGAATTCAATAGTCTAACTATTATTATCATAGACCCAGCATACGTATTAGTATATCCATTTCAAGGTATCACTATGTCGCCTATGTAACGACAAAACATGCCAGCAAAAGTCAAGTCATGCCGCCTATCTAAATTTTAGTTCATTATTTTTTGAATCTTCTGATGTTCGCAAGAACTGGTGCGACATTGACGATGCAGTTATATACCCAATTTACGTTTGGACAATGTCGCCTATGTAACGACAAAAAAAACTTTACATAGGCGACATCAATATCTAGGCCCGCTTCGAATTCTGCATATCTACTCATGCGTCACTCTTCTGTATTTATCATATCCATTTTGAGTTTGGACAATGTCGCCTATGTAAATCCAAAAAAATGTTCTCAAGCCTGCGGGGTTGTGTACAGGCAAAATGGACTATCTAACTAAACATCACTTCCCCTACTTTACCTGTGTGCAATCGAAGCGGGACTAAATAATGAAAAATAGAGGGGAAAAAAAATAGAGGTACCTTACCTCTTTTTTTTTTCCTCCCGACTTTTCATTATCTGGCCTAACTACAAAAACTTACTGAAGCGACCCTGCCATATATTCTTAGTTAGACTATTGGTTAGCTCTCATCTCTCTTTTGAATTTTTTTTGAATTTTCAAAGTGGTTATTTCGGCCCTCTTCGAGTTCATTTAACGAAGACATTCGGCTGACTATTTACTTATCGCATTAGTCTGGCATTTGGACAATGTCGCCTATGTAAATCCAAAAATTGCGGGGTTGTGCAAACGCGAAACTAACTATCTAACTAAACATACATGACACTGTCTCTTCGATGAACAATAGAAGCGGGACTAAATAATGAAAAATAGAGGAAAAAAAAAATAGAGGTACCTTACCTCTTTTTTTTTTCCTCCCGACTTTTCATTATCTGGCCTAACTACGAGAGCTGGTCGAAGGTACCCTGCCATACATTATTAGTTAGACTATTGATTAGCTCTCATCTCTCGTTTGAATTATTTATTCTCTTGCCGTTCATTATCTAGCCATGCAGCAAATTCTACATAGCCACACTATACCCCATATTCTTCGATACGCACATTTATTTAGGATTTCAATCTGCGAAAAAAGGCACCTCTACATAGGCTACATTGTCTGTACACGAAATGGCTATATACTTTAACGAACGTTAAGCGTCATCTATTGAGTTGCAATAAAAGAGGGCCGAAATAATGAACTTTAAAAACCAAAGCAAAAA
The DNA here is from genome assembly GCA_004172865.1 of Gammaproteobacteria bacterium. Taxonomy (GTDB): domain Bacteria; phylum Pseudomonadota; class Gammaproteobacteria; order Pseudomonadales; family Cellvibrionaceae; genus Cellvibrio. The sequence continues at coordinate 2,065 of SEBV01000031.1, forward strand.
GTGAGACAGAGGAAACGCTAAATGGATACCATTAGTAATAAGCGAGACATCTGCCCGGACGAGTTAGAATAGAAGAGGGACTAAATAATGAAAAGTCGGGAGGAAAAAAAATAGAGGTACCTTATCTCTTTTTTTTTTCCTCCCGACTTTTCATTATCTGGCCTAACTACGAATACTTACTGAAGCGACCCTGCCATATATTCTTAGTTAGACTATTGGTTAGCTCTCATCTCTCTTTTGAGTTTTTTTTTGGTAATTATTTTGGCCCTCTTCGAGTTGATTCAACGAAGACATTCGGCTGAGTATTTACTTATACTATTAGTTTCGCATTTGGACAATGTCGCCTATGTAAATCCAAAAAGTGACATCGTTATTTAGCCCCGCTTCGTATTGCATATACGATGGCACTCGCCTGACTATTTAGTTGTCGTATCAGTTTCGTGTTTAGACTATGTCGCCTATGTAGCGTTTTTCAAAATAGAATCGGCTGGAAATCGTGCGCTACCGAGAGATCCGTCTCTGCTCTAATTTTGCCCGATTAATTTTTCCTGAATCGCATTTTACTACTAAAAAAAAAAAAGACGTTGACCAAAAGTTGGAGGTGGTCAATAGTCTGAGGTAAAAATGAAACTTTTTTTTCAAAGGCAATAAATGCCCTGCTGCTTAATCAGACTATGAAATCAGTAACGTAGAGGGGGGTCAACGAGCTTAGAACGATTTCCAGACTTCGCGACCAAAGGGGGTGATCAGACTACGAAAGAAAGAAAGCTAGATCGACCGTTGATGGTTTATGCAATTTCCAGCCTGACGAGAAAAATAGTCTGGAAAAGTCTGGAAAGTCAAGTCATAAAATGATAGGGCAGCAAAAGTCAAGTCATAAAACATCGAGGGTCGAAAAGTCTGCCGTATCATTTTATGACTTGACTATTTTTCTCTATCATTTTATGACTTGACTTTTTTTTATTGCGAAATACAAATATTTTTATATAGTCAGTCGGTGATTACGAAGAGGCCAAAAAGTCTGGCCCTATCACTTTATGACTTGACTTTTTTCCTCTATCATTTTATGACTTGACTTTTGCATTTTTGAGAAATACAAATATTTTTATATACTCGCTTGGTAATAACGAAAAGGCCAAAAAGTCTGCCCGGTCATTTTATGACTTGACTTTTTGGTGCCGTATCACTTTATGACTTGACTTTTTTTTATTGCGAAATTACCGAACGTGTATATAAAATTTTAAAACAAAAAAGTCAAGTCATAAAGTGATAGGGCAGACTTTTTTACATAGGCGACATTGTCCGATTGTCTGCGTAGCAACTTATTTGAGACTGTCAGATCTATCTGTTAACTCACCTCCTGTAGAACAGAGAAAAGCCCAGCCGTTTTCTTAGAATTTTGTGAGCTTCACCTGCGATGCTTTATCATATCAGGAGTCCCTGGAAACCATCCAAGGTGATCCACTGGTTGGTTTGTCTTTATAATATACTACGAGAGAAGAAGGGGGTCTGCCAGTTCTAAATTACTAGTCAGTATTACCAGGATCTGAAATTCGTCACAAAAATGGTCTGCTCTGAATTCTGATATAATAAATCATCATAGATGAAGCTCACAATTCGTATGAATTTTCTCGGTAACGGCTGGGAATTGACAGGTCCTGTCCGTTAAAGCCGCATAGATGATCGACTCTAGTTATGATTTTACTATTTCTAGAGTTATTGGAATTAGCGATGTTCTAGAGAAAAACAGGACTTTTTCCCTCTGGAGTCCAGTGGGTAGAGGGTACCCATTTTGGTAGGGACTTTTTTTTGTCCCTACCAAAAAGTCTGGCATACAAAAAAGTCCGGACGTAACTGGGAGTCTTTGATACGGAGTAATCTCCATCAACTAGGGCGAGAACTGCAGACCCACCTGCTTTTTTTAGCTTATTCTCTCCCCCCCACACTGGTGTGGATCGGCATTCCCGAGAAGTCCGTATTCAAATCTCGGCTCAGGAAGCCTTTCATTTGCTCTGGTGGTGACTCGTAGGCCGCTTCTGATAGGAAGCACGAGTCTAATGGTATGATCGAACTAAGTGTGCCCGTGATTGCAATCACGAGGGATCTAAACTGCTCACGCCGCGACAACGTCGGATACTACATAAAGGCGAAAAACCGACAATTGGTTATAAGACAATAAATAATCGTAGTACATGGTCCTGGAGATGGGACTCGCACCTCCTAAATCACTATGGAGGGGCGTTATTAATCGTAAATAAGGTGGTAAAAAAGAAGCACACTCCTAAATGTCACCCAGGAGAGGCTATATTAATGCTAAATAAGGTGATCCTAGCACAGGGCTCGCACACTCCTAAATGTCACCCAGGAGAGGCGTTATTAATGTTAAATAAGGTGGTAAAACCAGAGAATGGTAGCCTCGCGGCTTTTGTGCACCTTTTGGTGCAGCGTTTTCAAACCAGAGAATGGTAGCCTTACGGCTTTTGTGCACCTTTTTGGTGCAGCATTTTCTACCAGAGAATGGTAGCCTTACGGCTTTTGTGCACCTTTTGGTGCAGCATTTTCTACCAGAGAATGGTAGCCTCACGGCTTTTGTGCACCTTTGGTGCAGCATTTTCTACCAGAGAATTGGTAGCCTCACGGCTTTTGTGCACCTTTTGGTGCAGCATTTCTCAAAAACCAGAGAATGGTAGCCTCACGGCTTTTGTCACCTTTTTGGTGCGACATTTTCAAGATGTAGGTAGTCACCATGCTACAATTCTACAGGGTTCGTTGGGAGTATCTTTTATGTTTCATTTAATCAAACAATATTCTGAAAAGAAATTGTTTATTATTGATGTTAATATCAGAGTGTCTTTTCAAACGAATATGAAAGGGTATTGCTTTAATTAGCGATATTTGGAGATTCATTTTTTAAATGATCACCGAGAGTCACCTATATGGCTTGATTTCATGTTTGATTTTTGATACCTGGTTGATCCTGCCAGTAATATATGCTTGTCTCAAAGACTAAGCCATGCACATGTAAGATCGGCATAGGCTTTACTGCTTCGGCAGTTTGCTCATTGTTAATCTGTGGACAGCTCATTATAACAGTTATACACTTAGCCACTGGTACGTTTGGTGCAAGCCAATTTACAAGGATAACTTTGTCAAATGCAGCGATAATACTTGAGTGACGAGTCAGTGCAAGCTGACTGGCATTAGCGTACATGTCTCACGATCGTGAGGAAACCGCGCTACTGTAACTCTTGGTTTGTTAACAGGCTTGCTTGTTAACGGCCGGAGCGTCGACCATTAGGAGTGCGCAAGCACATAAAGTTTGTCAAACAGTGTTTTAATAAGGCTCTGTAGGGTAGCTTTTACTAGTGGCCAGGAAGAGGTGTTTCTTATCTATCAGCTGAAGTTGTTTCAGTAAGGGTAAAACACGGCGATTACGGATACGGGGGATCAGTGTCTGATTCCGGAGAGGGAGCCTGAGAAATGGCTACTACATCTAAGGACGGCAGCAGGCGCGAAAATTACCCAATCTCAATTCGAGGAGGTAGTGACAAGAAATAACAACTTTACACCATTTGGTGGAAAGGTACTATCTAATAGTTTGGAATGGTTTTAGATTAAAATTCTATTAGAGTAACGACTAGAGGAAAAGTCTGGTGCCAGCACCCGCGGTAATTCCAGCTCTAGTAGCGTATATTAATACTGTTGTAGTTAAAACGCTCGTAGTTGACCTAAGGATTGTAGGTTTTGATTCGGTGTTAGCCTGTTCTTCTGCAGTTCCGTGTTATAACGGGGTTGCATGGAATTAGGTTGATATCCGCGGCATTTGTCCCCATAGACTTTGTCTGTGGGTGTTCAGGTGTGGGTTATTACTTACAGTCCGATCCTTGCCAATGGTTCGCCATTGGTAAAGGCCTTATGGTACAACTGTAAACAAATCAGAGTGCTCAAAGCAGGCATTGTTAATGGGGATTTATCTTCAGTTTTGCTTGAATGATTTAGCATGGGATTGTCTTGGAGCCGTGGATAGTGCCCTCAGCAATGGGGAACGCTGTCCACTGGCGCTTGTAATGTGAAGCAGGGAGAGGGCTCAAGTACTATGGTGCTAGAGGTGAAATTTAGATACCAGCATATGACTTTCTGATGCGAAAGCTGTTATTGTCCAATACACTTCTTTCGATCAGGGACGAAAGTTAGGGGATCGAAGATGATTAGATACCGTCGTAGTCCTAACTATAAACGATACCAACAAGAGATTGGTAGTGAAACCATTTAAGATCCTCTCAGAATCCAAGGGAAACCTAAAGTCTTTGGGTTCTGGGGGGAGTATAGTCGCAAGGCCGAAACTTAAAGGAATTGACGGAAAGGCACCACCAGGAGTGGAGTTTGCGGCTTAATTCGACTCAACGCGGGAAAACTCACCAGGACAGGACAGAGGTATGATTGACAGGTTGAAAGTCTTTTCTTGATTCTCTGGATGGTGGTGCATGGCCGTTCTTAGTTCGTGGAGTGATTTGTCTTGTTAATTCAGTTAACGAACGAGACCTTAACCTACTAACTAGGCTATAGGCTAGCTTTACGGCTAGTCAGTTTCTATGGAGTGGTTCGTATGGGCCATTTCTTGAAACCTATAATATGGAACTGCATCTTCGGGTGTAGCTCCTGCTTCTTAGAGGGACAATACTTCGTTTATATTAGAGTAAGGAAGTTTAAGGCAATAACAGGTCTGTGATGCCCTTAGATGCCCTGGGCAGCACGCGTACTACACTGTTAATACTAACAAGTCAGTACAATGTGAATACTTCGGTGTTCACTGGCCTTCTCCTTAAAGGAGTGGGAAATCTTTTCAAACATTAACGTGACAGGGATAGCTGTTTGGAATTCCATCTTGAACGAGGAATTCCTAGTAATCGCGATTCATTATATCGCATTGATTACGTCCCTGCCTTTTGTACACACCGCCCGTCGCTCCTACCGATGGAACAAAAAGGTGAATTTGACGGACTTGAGCTTTGGCTTGGGGAAATTAACTGAACCTTTTTGTTTGTAGGAAGGAGAAGTCGTAACAAGGTCTTCGTAGGTGAACCTGCGTAGGGATCATTTTTGTGGGTTTTTGTATGGTAGTATCTTTGATATTACGTTGCCAAGTATTTATACTTAACCTTTAGTGTTTCTGCAACAAACACATTCGCACAGTTTTAATATTGTGTGGTTGGTAGTTCTTCATTCGTGGAGAACAAGCCACTATTCAAGTCTTCATAATGGACGACTTGGCTCTTGTATCGATGAAGAACGCAGTGAAAGGCGAAACGTAATGTGAATCGCAACTAACAGTGAATCATCGAATCTTTGAACGCAGGCCGCGCTTTGCATATCACTCGTGTTATCGCAAGGCATTTACGTATGAGTGTCAGCCTAATATACTTTTGGTTTAATGGTAATTTATGTACTATTGAATTCATTGTGCGAATATCATTTTGATATACGCGTTTAACAAATTTGTATGTCTGGCCTCATATGTGAAAGGTTACCCGCTGGATTTAAGCATATTATTAAGCGGAGGAAAAGAAACCAAAAGGGATTCCCCCAGTAATGGCGAACGAAGAGGGAAAAGCCCATCCTTAAATCGTGTTGGTTTTTGCTGATATGAGATGTGGGGTGGAGGTGGTTCTCCTGGATGTGGCATGTACAAAATTGTGTTTAGACAGCACGTTCCTTAGGGATGCAATACAAGGTGATAGCCCTGTTTATCGTACATGTGTCGTATGACTCCATATTCAACTGCGAGGACTATCTAAGAATAGGATTGTTTAAAAGTACAATCTGGATACGGGAGATAAACTTCTTCCAAGGCTAAATACTAATACAAGAGACCAATAGCGAACAAGTACTGTAAAGGAAAGTTGAAAAGTACACTGTTAAGTGGGTGAAAAAGCGTCTGAAATTATGAAGAATTAAGCGTGATCAGCGCGTTATAGGAGACTAGAGGCTCAATACAGTCTTCGGATTGTACTACTTCTCTAGTTCGATCAGCATCATTCTACTTGTAGAATGTTCAACTGATGAACAACCAACTTTAGGATATGTTGTGATATTTCCGGCAACACCCTATCCTCATTTCTGGTAAGCTCTGCTTGCTAGAGTGTGGTAGGGTTAGTTAGTTTATTGTGATATATTTAATTCAAGAGTTTTTGTTCTCAATGCTGATCCTCAATGACGGCTGAAACCGACCCGTCTTGAAACACGGACCAAGGAGTAAAGCGTATGTGCAAGCAGAAGCCATTGTAATGGTGTATGCTTAACGAAAGTAAGCTAGTATTAATAGTAATATGATATACTGACCAATCCAGTATTAACATGAGCATGTCGATTGTTAAGTGGAATTGAGTTAGAGTATATATGCTTTGACCCGAAAGATGGTGATCTATACTTGAATTGGCTGAAGTCAGAGGAAACTCTGATGGAGGGTCTCGAACGGTGCTGACGTGCAAATCGCTTGTCAGACTTGAGTATAGGGGCGAAAGACTCATCGAACCATCTAGTAGCTGGTTCCTTCCGAAATATCCCTCAGGATAGCTAGAACCTAGATTAGTTATGTCAGGTAAAGCTAATGATTAGAGGTCTTGGAGTTTAATAGAACAGGCAAAGTGGGTTGAACCGTTAGCAAATGGGAAAAGCGCCAAATATTTACATAGTGGAAACCATAAAAGGCGTTGATTCATAAAGACAGCAGGAATGTGGTCATGGAAGTCGAAATCATCTAAGAAGTGTGTAACAACTTACCTGCCGAATGAATCAGCCCTGAAAATTGATGGCGCCATAGTAAATAGCTTCTCCCATGCCATTGTTCTAGGTTGCGATATAAAGAACAATGAGTAGGAAGGCGTGACGGTTGCTTTGAAACTCTATCTAGTAATTAAGAGTGGAGCGTCCGTTAGTGCAGATCTTGGTAGTAGTAGCAGCTATTCTAACGAGATAGAGTTTACTTTATCAATATGGCATTCCAAAGAACTGATTTTATGGTAAAGACAGTAAAGCTTTGAAGGTCGTAGCGGGAAAGGTTTCCTTGTGTGTGGCGATCAGACAAGGGTTAGTCGGTCCTAATGGTTTGGGGAAACCCTAGTATATACCCTTATTGGGTAGTTATGATAGACCAGAAAGGGAATCAGGTTAATATTCCTGAACTCTGGGGTATAGAAAGGAGCCTAATCCTTTTGGGTTAGGTGTTTTGAGACTGTAAAGTCGCGTCGCTATTTGAGACATGTGCAGGGGGTCTCGGAAGAGTTCTCTTTTCTCCTTTACAATTCTGGCTCGACATTACTGGCTTTCGCCAGTTTATTGCGAGTAAACTGTGACCATGAAAATACGTTCAGTAGTGAAGTGGTTATACGAGGATTGGTAGGGCAGGCACTTTTTGTCCTGTGTAGTATTCTCCTGTGCATCAAAGAAAATCGAATGGGGCGTTTTCGTGAAGTTTACTTCCTCTTTCTATACTCTGATCCGTACCAGAATCCGCATCAGGTTCCCGAGGTTAACAGCCTCTGGCCAATTAGATTAATGTAGGTAAGGGAAGTCGGCAAAATGGATTTGTACCCTCGGTACAAAGGTTGGCT
>SEBV01000088.1 GCA_004172865.1 Gammaproteobacteria bacterium
CGTCGTTGTAGTAAATGTCGAGCGTGTCTTTGGAGACATCGATGCCGCAAACGAGTTTCATGTCGTAATTTGCTTTCTTCTGTTATAAATGGAGAATGTGATTTTTTACACACCTGCAGTCATCCTAATTCATGCGAGCTAACCAGCTGCTACTGGTGCTCAGTGGAACTATCCGCAGTGAGGTGTAAAAAAGGCAGCGGGGGATCATCATGTTAGACGAGCTTTCCCGCTTCAGGGGCTGTTCGGATCTTGCTCCCGCTGCCCACATTCTTTATCACTCAAAAGATACAGAAACAAACATAGGAGGGGCTGTTGCGCTAGCCTGCAGTCTGAAAGCTGTAAATTCACAATAAATGACGGCCAGCGCAAAGCCCTGGTCGTTGTGCGCGATCCAAGGACCTACCAATGCATAGAAACGCTCCGATTTCCATCTTTCTTTTGACATTACTTTCAGTCGCTGTCTGTTCCTGCGACCCGAAATCCAAGTTTGCGAAAAAGCGGCAAATTGCTGTATGTCAAGAGAATCAAGGTATGGTTACGTTCGAAACATTTTTATACGCGGATTCGACTTTTTACCAGCCCGGCAACCCTTTGATCGACTATTCTTACGGAAGGTTCCAGTTATCTGAAAACGGGATACTTTTTAAAATAGATGGAGGAGGCAAGAACTTATGCAACAGCTATCGTTTTGATAGTTCAAAACGCTTCTTGTATGCTGAATATGGTTGTTCGAGTGACCATCTTGATTTTTATCCTTCCAAGTGATACAGTTCGGACTGTGGGAGGCGAGACCGCGCACAACAGGGGCTGTGCCGCTATGGCCTCCGAAGCCGCTAAAAGTTCGTAGTTTTCCCCTCGGCCACAGCGCAAAGCCCTGGTCGTTGTGCGCAAGCAAGTCGTTTAAGTTCGAGCCTATGAGGTTTATCATATTTTGTATTGTTTTATGTTTTGAGTCTGGTGTTTCTTTTTCTCAGATTAGATTTTCGTTTCCTGCAGGAGGTTCGACGGTAAGTGACTTTGTTCCTAAAGGTTGGAAGATACTTGATTCGGCGACCGGCGATATCAACCTGGACGGACAGAAAGATGCCATATTGGCTTTGGAGTCTGAGCAAATCTTTTTTCACCGGTTTAGTAAGGAGCCAACGGATACGGCTTCGGTTACCTCCCGGATGCTTCTCATACTCCTTAGCCAGCCCAACTCGGGCAGCCTTGTTGTGCACTACTCTTCTGGTACATTTATTCCCTATCGGTTAAGCACTTGGGAGCCGCTTGAAGGAATTTCTGTCCGGCGACCTGGTATTGTAGAGATGTCATTTGGACATCAGTATCCGTTGGACTCTGAGTATGGCATGCACGTCAGTTATAAATTCCGTTTCCAGGCTGGTAAACTTGTGCTTATCGGAGCCGATTTTCGCGCTAACCTCGGAAGGAGCTGGGATTATGAGGATTTGAGCTACAACTTCATAACCGGGCGACGGAGTAAGATTGTAGGAAACGAAGAGACTGATACGAAGAGCAAGCCGGCATGGAGATCGTTCCAAAAGAAAACGATTCTTTTAAGTGATATGGGCGAGCCTTTCTCAATTGAGATTGATGAGGATCAAATAGCGCTATAAGTTTGACCGATACCTAATGCTAGCCTGCGCCCAACAGTGGCTATTGCGCTAGCCTGCTTTTCCTTTGTTCGTATCTTCACTATAGCACAGTAGCCAGCGCAAGCCCTGGTCGTTAGCGGCAAGCGTGGCGTCCTAAACCACAAGATTCTGGCAATGGAATTCATAGTCATTTTTTCACTTATCGGGTTATTGATCGGCCTTGCGCTGTTTGAGCGGTCTAAAGCAGATCGCTTGAAGAGGAGGG
>SEBV01000089.1 GCA_004172865.1 Gammaproteobacteria bacterium
GGACTGATGACAAAAGAAGAAGCGGAAACAGCAGTCAAGGCTTTGCAACAGATAGCTATCGAAATTGAAGAAGACCGCTTTTCAATTGCCGAAGGCGTGGAAGACGTACACTCGCAGGTTGAATTTTTGCTGACCGAACGTATTGGTGACATCGGAAAGAAAATTCACAGTGGAAGAAGCCGGAACGACCAGGTGGCGGTTGACATAAAATTGTATCTGCGGGCTGAAGTACTTTCACTGAAAGACGAGGTAAAAGAACTGTTTGATCTTTTCATTCGCCAGAGTGAGAAATACAAAGCAGTCCTTCTGCCAGGTTATACGCATTTGCAAATTGCTATGCCTTCCTCATTCGGCCTTTGGTTTGGCGCTTATGCAGAAAGCCTGGTTGATGATTTAGAGATGCTGCTTGCTGCATTTCACATCACCAACAAAAATCCTTTAGGAAGTGGCGCCGGCTATGGTTCATCGTTTCCGTTGAACCGAAAGCGCACAACTGAATTGCTCCCATTCGCGACGTTGAATTACAATGCTGTTTATGCCCAAATGACTCGTGGTAAAACAGAAAAGGTTGTTGCCATGGCCATGAGTTGCATTGCGGCAACGCTCAGCAAACTTGCCATGGATTGTTGCTTGTACATGAACCAGAACTTTGGTTTCATCAGCTTTCCTTCTGAATTGACAACCGGCAGCAGCATCATGCCGCACAAAAAGAACCCGGACGTTTTTGAATTGATCAGGGCAAAATGCAATCGTTTACAATCCGTACCGAACGAATTGGTTCTTTTATTGAATAATCTGCCTTCGGGCTATCATCGCGACTTGCAATTGACAAAGGAAATTCTATTCCCTGCTATTGAAGAGTTGAAAGCTTGTCTGCAAATGAGCCACCTGATGCTTTCAAATATTCAGGTAAATGATCACATTTTAACCGACGAGAAGTACAAGTACTTGTTTACGGTTGAGGCAGTGAATGATTTGGTTAACAAAGGCATTCCGTTCCGTGAAGCCTATAAGCAAATAGGCGAGGAGGTGGAGAAAGGTAGTTTTCAATTTGATACCACGAAACCGCTTGCGCACCGGCACGAAGGCAGCATCAACAACCTTTGTAATGGTGAAATTCAAAAATTGATGGACGAAGTTTTAAGCAGGTTCAAATAAAAAAAAGTCCGCTGTAGAAACAGCGGACGATCTAACGATTGCTTGCTATATGAATAAAAACTTAGGGTCTGGTTAATTTTCTTTATTTGGTTTGTCTAATAAAGAAGCTGGGTCAAAAGTAAAAGCTCACCGGACGGTATTTCTACCAAAATTGGCTTCAAAATACTATCGGTAAACCGATGTCATTCGCTGAAACCCTTGCTGGCGCTATGTTTTACAGGATTTCAGTTACGAAGGCCAAAAAAATCTTTGCTAAAAAAGGGGTAGTCAATTCGCAGTGCTTAATACCTGCAATGGATTTCTGTGCACTTACCAGCGGATGCGTTATTAATCAAAGGAGAAAGCCAATTGTGGCTGTTGTACCAGTGTATCAAAGTTGTTCGGCTGCAACCTGCTCAACTGTGCGATAGTGTAAACGGCTGATTCCTGTTTTCTTGATGTTACAATCATTTTGACATTGCCTGCATGGACGGCAAACAGTTCTTCTACCAGCTTTGGACAATTATTATTGTAGGAAAGATGCGATAAGAAAAGGTGTGACAAGTTTGGCGACCGATGCTTTTGGAAAAGCTCCAGCGCTTGTTTGTTTGAAATATGGCCAAAGCCATTTCGGATCCGGTTTTTTAAAATAAATGGATAGCGGCCTTTTTCCAGCATTTGCTCATCGTAGTTCGATTCAAGGAAAACAGCATGACATTG
>SEBV01000012.1 GCA_004172865.1 Gammaproteobacteria bacterium
TTATTAGGAGGAGGAGGTCTCTTTTGGTTTTGACTTTGATTAGGACCTTGGTAATTATACCCATTTTCTTTGGCATTCCTATCATAATTATATCCACCTTGGTATCCATTTGCTCCTTGCATAGGATCCTTCATATCATAGCCATAACTATTTGTGGAATCCTTGATAACATTTTCATGAGAGTAAGCATCATAATTCAAAACTTCTTCCTCTGCATAATAATCTATTGAATTATTACTTTGATTCTTTGAACCTGCTTGACTTCGTCTATGATAAGAAGATTAGAATATTTGTATTTCAGAAAATAAAAACCGAGCAAGATGCTCGGTTTTTATACATCACTTAACGAAATTTACAAATTATTCATTTGCTTCATTCGCAGCTTGTTGTGCACGTTTTGCCGCGCGCGGATCATTCGCAGGGCGAGTTATCGGGCGAGGGTTGTGTTCAACAATTGGCGGCAAGCTAGTATCGAGCGCTCGCGCCTGTTGGCGCACTGGAGCTTCGGTTACGATTTGAATACTAGCAACTGGTTTAGGTGCTAGACGTGGGTCGTTACTCGCACGCACCGCAGTTGAATTGTTTTCGCCTTGCTCGCTTAATGCTTCCTCAATAATTGGAGCCTTTTTGGTCGAAACCTCAGGAGCCATTGACTCGGTTATTTGTGAGTTATCACTTGTTGGAAGTGCTGCTGCAACAACTCGCTGAGTTTCTACTGGCGCTTGAACAGCTGGAGCCTCTACGAAAGCTTTTGGAGCTTCAATAACAGTTTCAACTGCTGAAGGTTCAGTGCGAACTTCAGGTGCTAAATCAGCTTCGCGGGTTCCAGAAATCGCTGCCGCCAAGTTAGATTCAATAGCCGCTAATTCATGCTTGTGCTCTTTTGCGGGAGCAATAACATCTTGTGGCTCTTGAACGCCAGCGGATGATTGGATGGCTTCATGTATATCGTTTACTGTACTAACTGGTTGACTAGCTTGTTCAGTTTCACCGCCAGCAAATTGAATTTCATTTTGTTGCTCAACCGGAGCTCCACTATCATCACGGCGTGAGCGGCGACGTTGTTGTGAGCGTGTACGACGACCAGCAGGGCGTTTTGCAGGACGATCATCATCACCATCAAATTGCACAACATCAGCATCAACCGCTACCGGTAAATTAGTTTCCAGTACTTCCTCTATAACAGCAGGTTTCGGCTGGTGGTGACGCGGTTCTCTCGGTTCGCGATTTTCGCGCGGCTGACGATTATTTCTGTTGTTGCGATTTTCACGTACTTCACCAGAATTCTCTGATGCTTCACGTTGATTATCGCGCGAATTATCGCGTTGATTATTTTGATTGTGACGTTGACCGCCTTGTTGATTATTGCGTGGCTCACGCACTTCTGCACCGTCGCGCTCATTAGATGGACGAGAGTTGGTAGAGGGAGTGCGTGGCTCAAGGTTATCGCTAATATCGTTCACGTCTTTGCGATCACGGCGACCGCGAGTGTCACGACGGTTGCGGTTTTGGCTTTGATTGCGATTGCGGTTGTTTGGGCGAGTATTTTCGCGTTTAACAGTTGTGCTTTTCTCTTCAGTCTCGCCACCAAAAATTCCGGAGATCGAGCTGATTATGCGTGCAAGCAAGCCAGGATTTTTCACAGGTTCCGGTGCTGGAGCAGGCTGGGAAGGAGCTATAGGTTGAACCGCAGGCTTATTGACGACTAAAGGCTTAGCTTCTGCTTCCTCTTCTTTAGCTTCGTCGATATGAGAAACAATTTTGTAGCTGGTTTCGAGGGTGCCTTCGTCGTCGTCACGCAAGCGTTGAACTTCGAAATGTGGAGTCATCATGTCCGCATTTGGCACTATCACTACACGAGTGCTATTGCGTGTTTCAATGCTTGAAATGGTTTTGCGTTTTTCATTGAGCAGATAGGTGGCAACAGAAATAGGGCAGATCGCACGAATTTCCACGCTGCGCTCCTTTTGCGCTTCGTCTTCAACCAAGCGGAGAATAGAAAGTGCGAGTGAGCGGGTGCCACGAATAGTACCTTGGCCTTCGCAGCGTGGGCATACTTTAGAGTGAGTTTCACCCAAAGATGGACGCAGGCGTTGACGCGACATTTCAAGTAAACCAAAGCGAGAAATACGACCAATTTGTACGCGGGCACGATCCATTAATAAGGCATCGCGCATACGGTTTTCAACTTCGCGTTGATTGCGTACAGGCTGCATATCAATAAAATCGATAACCACTAAACCGCCCATATCGCGCAAACGCAATTGGCGGGCAATTTCGTCGGCCGCTTCGAGGTTGGTTTGCAGTGCGGTTTCTTCGATATCACTACCTTTAGTCGCACGCGATGAGTTGATGTCGATGGCAATCATTGCTTCGGTAACGTCGATGACAATCGAGCCGCCGGATGGCAATTTCACTTCGCGTTGGAATGCGGTTTCAATCTGGCTTTCAATTTGGTAGCGATTGAAGAGCGGAATATCGTCCTGATATAGTTTCACTTTGCTGCTGTAATTCGGCATTACTTGCTGAATAAATCCTGCAGCTAAGTCAAAAGCTTCTTTATTATCAACAAAAATTTCGCCGATGTCCTGACGCAAATAATCGCGAATAGCGCGAATGATGACGTTACTTTCCTGGAATAGGAAGTTTGGTGCTGGGTCTTTTTTAGCCGCGGTATCAATCGAATCCCATAGTTGCAGCAGATAGTTTAAATCCCATTGCAATTCTTCAGCACTGCGACCAACACCGGCGGTGCGGATAATCACACCCATGCCCTGTGGAACTTCGATTGCGCCCAGTGCATCTTTCAAATCAGCGCGTTCTTCACCTTCAATGCGACGCGAAATTCCGCCAGCGCGAGGGTTGTTTGGCATTAACACCAGATAGCGACCAGCAAGGCTTACAAATGTAGTCAAAGCTGCGCCCTTGTTGCCGCGCTCTTCTTTGTCGATTTGTACGATCACTTCGGTGCCTTCCTTCAGCACGTCTTTGATTTTGATGCGGCCATCGGAATCGCCGGGATTCTTGGTGAAGTATTCGCGGGAGATTTCTTTCAGGGGGAGGAAACCGTGACGCTCTGCGCCGTAATCTACGAAAGCTGCTTCAAGGCTGGGCTCGACGCGGGTGATTCTGCCTTTGTAAATATTTGATTTTTTTTGTTCGCGGTTGCGATTCTCAATATCCAGGTCGTATAGCCATTGGCCGTCAACCAGTGCAACGCGCAACTCTTCAGGTTGGGTTGCATTAATGAGCATTCTTTTCATGTTGTACCTAATCATTTAGTGAATGCGATAGCAAACTAAGCGGTTAGGTTAACGCGGATGGTTTTGTGCAACCTTATGGACTAATGCGCTACAAAAATTGCTCGCAATAGCGGTTGGTGAGGCTAGTACAGAGTAGTCGCTACACAGCGTCTGCATTAATTTATCCCAAGTAAATGCTCGGGCAACCTCATTTAACTCGCAGAGGTAAATAAATCTACCTGGAATCTATTCATTTTTAGCGTAATCGCGTTGTTTGGCTGGCATTTGCGCCAGTTAGCAAATGGCATTCATCCATTTGCGACACAGCCATAAACAGCTGAACTGACTTATTGTTTCAAAAGAAATCAATGTATAAATCAGTTAGGAATCAAACATTTATAATTACTATTTAATGTGCGATTCAAGTTTAAAAGATCAATATGTCTCGGATTTATTGGGTGCTGCACAGAGTGTTTGCACCTCGAATCCATAATTAACAACTACGAATTAACAAATAGAACGCAGAGTTCAACAAAACATCAAGTTAACAATAACGACTTTATTTGCCAGCGCAATTGTTAAGGTGCCTAAACTACTTTTAGCCAGGTCACCAAGTTGGTTTCGCTTGTAATCCAGTTTGCCTTTTGCTCTTGGCGTGGCGTCACTGGCTCACTCTGCTGTCAGCGGTATTTCCTAGCGGTGCGCCTTAGATTAATAAGCTGATGCGGTTAATGAAACGGCATTAGGTATTAAAGCAACTGCGCGACCCGGAAACCAGCCTGGATCAGCCGATTGACTATAGCAGCTATAAAGCATTGCAGCAATCTCAAGTGCCCTGAGCGCTAACTTGGGTTATGATGCGCGACATGAAAACATCTCCCGAAAATCAATCCCTTACGAATAAGTCTGCACCTCCATCGCAGGTTAGCTTTGCACTTATTGATGAGGATCAAGCTGGCCAGCGCCTTGATAATTTTTTAATGACGCGTCTTAAAGGCGTGCCCAAATCGCGTATCTATAACATTATTCGCAAAGGCGAAGTGCGGGTTAATAAAGGGCGGTCGAAGCCGGATTATAAAATTCTTAAAGGCGATGAAATTCGCATTCCTCCGGTTCGGATCGCCGAAAAAGAGCTAGCAGCCAAGCCTAGCAATGCAATGACCAGCTTGTTGGAAAACTCTGTGTTGTTTGAAAATGAGGGGTTGCTTGTTATCAATAAGCCGCCTGGGCTTGCGGTACATGGGGGAAGCGGGATAAGTCTTGGCTTAATTGAAACCTTGCGGCAAATGCGACCGGATGCGCGTTATCTGGAGCTTATCCATCGTCTTGATCGTGACACTTCAGGCTGCATTATGATCGCCAAGAAGCGCAGTATTCTTCGTCATCTACAGGCAGCATTGCGTGAGAAAAACACCAGTGGTATCACTAAAGTCTACCAGGCATTGGTGATCGGACAATGGCCGCAAACTTGTCGTCGAGTGGATGCACCATTGCTTAAGATTGAGGTGGCAGATGATGAGCGCGTAGTTAAGGTTCATGCCGATGGGAAACCAAGTCTCACAGAATTTAAACTTCTCAGTGCCTATACAAACTGTTCTCTAGTGGAGGCTCGGCCTATTACCGGAAGGACTCACCAGATTCGTGTACATGCCAAGCATATGGGCCATAGTTTGGTTGGCGACGAAAAGTACGGTGATGATAATTTCAATAAGCAGATGCGAAATGTGGGTGTAAAACGTCTGTTTCTACACGCTGCTGAGCTGGGGTTTTATCTGCCCGATGCAAAAGAGAAAACCATTGTTAAGGCACCTTTGGCAGCAGATTTAGCTGCCGTAATTTCAAAACTATTACCACTTAAACCATTGCCGCTTGAATAGTTGACTGGAGACGTTCCTTGTTATTTATTTTTGATTGGGATGGAACCCTGATAGATTCCAAAGCCAAAATTACCCAATCCATGCAGTTGGCCGCCGAAAATATGGGTTGGGAGCCGTTGGTTGATCACTTGATCCACAATATTATCGGGCTTGGTCTGCCGGAGGCGATTCAGCGCTTGTATCCAGCTATTAATGATGTAGAGCGCGCGCAATTACGCCAGTTTTATGCGGAAAACTTTATTCGTCTCGATAAGAAAAAATCTTCTGATTTTTTCCCCTTGGTCAGAGAGACTTTGGCGGAGTTACGAAATAAAGGCCATCACCTAGCGATTGCTACTGGTAAAAATCGCAAGGGGTTGGACCGCATTCTAGGTGATCTCGGCATGAGCGATTATTTTGACGCTACCCGTTGTGCCGATGAAACTGCTTCAAAGCCGCATCCTTTAATGCTTGAAGAGTTGTTGGCGCACTTTGCAGTTCTTGCCGAGGATTCAGTCATGATTGGTGATACTGAATATGACATGGAAATGGCAATGCGCATAAATATGCCGCGTATCGCCGTGAGTTACGGCGCGCATCATATTGATCGCTTGCATCAATATAAGCCGGAGTTGTGTATGGATCAGTTCAGTCAATTGCTAGAGTGGCAAAAGCTTAAGTAGAAAGTTTTTTGGTTGCGAGTACTAAAGGATCTACCCCTTCATTATTAAGCATCTCTATCAGCCGAATAAGAGGTAGGCCGATGAGTGTGTTTGGATCATCACCGCTAAGTTTAGTGAAGAGTGCAATTCCTAATCCTTCACATTTAAAACTGCCAGCGCAATCGTAGGGTTGCTCGTAGTTCAGGTAGTAATGTATTTGTTCATCACTCAGTATTTTAAAATTTACTGTAAATTCTTCAACACTGCTTTGAATGTTGTTAGTTTGGGTGTTGAGTAGGCATATCCCTGTTTTGAAAATAACTTGTTGTCCGCTCGCTGCACGTAATTGCGCAAATGCTCGTTCATAGTTGTGCGGCTTACCAAGAATATCGTCGCCCAATACGGCAACTTGATCAGAGCCTACAATAAGATGAGCTGGATATTGCGTGGCCAAAGCGTTTGCTTTTGCGATAGCGAGCCGCTCCACGAGCATATCCGCACTTTCATTGGGTAAAGGCGATTCATCAATATCCGGGCTGGCCCAATCGAAATGCAATCCAAGCTTTTTTAATAGGTCGCGTCGATAAGCAGAGCTGGAGGCCAATAATATAGGTTGCATAGGAACTCAACAGGCGAAAAACCATAAATAGAGTGTCAATTCTACCTGCAACACACTAAATAGAGCTATTTCCGGAGTTTTTCTTTGACAGACGCAGGGCAGATCCCTATGATGGCGCGCTTATGTTTAAGACCCCCTCACTAAAGCCTCTGCCAAAGCAGGGAGACCCCCGAAAATTTGCCCAACAAGGCATTTCACTTCAAGGGTTTGTACCTGTAGCTGAGCTGCCAAGATTGGCCGCTTCAGTTGAAGAAGCTACCGGAGAAATCCAGGTAGATCTAGTATTTGGTATTAGTGTGGAGAAGAAAAAGGTCGTTACTGGCCGGGCATCAGGTGAGCTTGTATTGGTTTGCCAACGTTGTCTGGATAAAGTAAGTGTACCGGTTGAAAGTGATATCTCGCTAGGTATTGTATGGGATGAAGAAGGTGCTGAGGCTTTGCCAGAGTATCTCGACCCATGGATTACCGGCGAAGGTGTAGCAGACCTTTACGATATGATCGAAGAGGAAATGCTGTTAAGTTTACCTAAGGTTGCTTACCACGAAGAGCCATGCGTTGATCGCCAACTTTTCACCAGTGGTAAACCAGTCGAAGTAAAGAAAACGAAAAACCCATTTCAGGTGTTGGAACAACTTAAGGGCTCGCCGAAACAAGATTAAGCAATTGCAAAATCTCAGAGGCGCCCCGGTTTCAACGAGTAAGTAAATAGGAGTAGACCCCATGGCAGTACAACAAAACAAAAAATCTCGTTCCAAGCGCGACATGCGTCGTTCACATGATGCATTGACTGGCCCAACGTTGTCAGTAGATGCAACTAGCGGTGAAAAGCACTTGCGTCACCACGTTACCGCAGACGGTTTTTACCGTGGCGTTAAAGTGATCGACAAAGGTAGCAACGAGTAAGTTTTGAACAAGACGATTACATCTTGTCTGAAAGAATTCGAATAGCGGTAGACGCTATGAGCGGGGACTTAGGTCCCCGCGTTGCTATTTCGGCTGCGCAAAAATTTACTGCTATCTATCCTGATGTTGATCTTGTGCTGGTAGGCAACGAACAACAGCTGCTTAAATTCTCCTCTGTAAAAAAATTATCCCGGCAACGCATTACTATTACCAACGCAACTGATGTTGTGGCGATGGATGAAGATCCCGTTTACGCGCTTCGCCATAAAAAAAATTCCTCCATGTGGATTGCCATCAATAGTCTCAATAATAATCTTGCCGATGCCTGCGTAAGTGCTGGTAATACGGGTGCATTGTTGGCGATTGGAAAATATTTATTAAAAACATTTCCCGGGGTAGAGCGTCCGGCAATTTGTAAGGCTATGCCTGCCGAACTTAAGCAAACTTATTTATTGGATTTAGGTGCAAATACCAATTGCATTGCTGAACATTTGTATCAATTTGCGTTGATGGGAAAAATTTTGGCGTCGACTACCACTGCAAATCCGCGTATTGGTTTACTGAATATCGGTACAGAATCTTCTAAAGGCACAGATGTTATCAAGCAAACCCAAGAGCTTATAAAAGCTGATTTGCGTTTAAATTACGCGGGTTACGTTGAGGCAAATAAAATCTTTACCGGCGATGTTGACGTCATTGTGTGCGACGGATTTCATGGCAATATTGCCTTAAAAGCGAGTGAAGGTGCGGCGCGTTTTATTTCTAAAAAAATCCAGATAATATTTAAACAAAATTGGCTAGCGCGCTTTGCCGCATTTCTATTGTGGCCGCTGGTAAAACAACTTCGCACTGAGCTTGATCCTTCTCTGTACAATGGCGCGATCTTTTTAGGTCTACAAAAAGTTCTCGTTAAAAGTCATGGCAATGCTAATAAAAAAGCTTTTATGCAAGCGTTGATAGTGGCGCGTGAACAAGTTATTCAAAATATTCCTGCTCGAATTCGACTAGAATTATTAAACCAATCTATTCCTCAGCAATAAAGTAATTATCTTATGACTCAACAAAATCTTGCGTTTGTATTTCCTGGTCAAGGCTCACAAAAAATCGGCATGCTCGCTGATTTAGCTGCGCAATATCCGGTAGTTTCTGAAACATTTTCGGAGGCTTCTAAGGTATTGGGTTACGATTTGTGGGATCTTGTTCAAAATGGCACACAAGAAGATATTAATTTAACTGAACGTACACAGCCGTTGCTGTTAACTGCAAGCGTTGCAGTTTGGCGTGTGTGGCAAGAAAAAAATGGGGCTCAACCAGCGCTCGTATCTGGCCACAGTTTAGGTGAATGGTCTGCGTTAGTTTGCGCCGGTGTTATTGAATTTGCTGACGCCGTAAAACTTGTACAACAGCGCGGGAAATTTATGCAAGAAGCTGTGCCTGCAGGTCAAGGTGGCATGGCTGCGATTATTGGTTTGGATGATGCCGCTATTATCGAAGCTTGTAAAAAAGCAGAGCAGGGCGAAGTGGTTTCTGCCGTGAATTTTAATTCGCCCGGTCAAGTTGTTATTGCAGGTAGTGCTGCAGCAGTTGAGCGCGCGAGTGCTTTATGTAAAGAAGCAGGTGCTAAGCGTGCATTGCCTTTGCCTGTAAGCGCGCCATTTCATACATCATTGATGAAGCCTGCAGCAGATCGTTTGGCTGAGCAAGTTTTAGCAACAGAATTCAAAGCGCCACAAATTCCGGTGGTTCACAATGTCACTGCGCAAACCGAAGTGAATCCTGAAAAAATTAAAGCCTTAATGATCGAACAGATTTACAGCGCTGTGCGTTGGGTGGAATGTGTTAACACTATTAGTGCTGCGGGAATAAATACGACTGTCGAGTGCGGCCCTGGAAAAGTTTTGTCGGGTTTAAATAAACGTATCAACGCCGACTTGATTACATTTTCGTTAGAAAAGCCCGAAGAAATCGATAATGTTTTGACGCAATTTAATTAAATAAACTTAATCACAAAATGAATAAGAGAAATCGATTATGAGCATAAATGATAAAGTTGCTTTGGTGACCGGCGCGAGCCGCGGAATCGGCGCTGCAATTGCTGAACAACTAGGCAAAGCGGGCGCAATTGTAATTGGAACTGCGACAAGCGAATCCGGTGCTGAGAAAATTTCTGCGCGTTTTGCAGAAGTGGGAATTCGCGGCCTAGGCAAAGTACTAAATGTGACTGATGCAGATTCCGTCGCTGCGTTATTAAAAAGCGTTACCGAAGAATTTGGTGCGCCGGCGATTTTGGTAAACAACGCTGGCATCACCAAAGATAATTTATTGATGCGCATGAGCGATGAAGAATGGTTTGATGTTATCAATACCAATCTCAGTTCAATTTATCGTTTAAGCAAAGGCGTGCTGCGCGGCATGATGAAGGCCCGCTGGGGTCGTATCATCAATATCAGTTCGGTAGTTGGTTCTATGGGTAATCCTGGTCAATCGAATTATGCGGCGACTAAAGCGGGCGTATCTGGCTTTGCGCGATCATTGGCAGCTGAAGTAGGCTCACGTAACATTACTGTCAATACAGTCGCTCCAGGCTTTATTGACACCGATATGACTAAAGTGCTTCCCGAAGAGCAAAAACAACAGTTATTATCGCGCATTCCATTAGGTCGTTTGGGATCGCCAGAAGAGATTGCGTCGGTTGTTGTTTTTCTGGCCGGAGACACTGGTGGTTACATCAGTGGTGAAACAATCCACGTAAACGGTGGCATGTATATGTCTTAAATTTCCACTTTAAGTCTATGTTTTCTATAGAAAAAGAGTGGAATTGATAAGTTTTTTTAGTCCGATGCGTTACAAGTCATCCAAATAGATGTAAAATGCGCGTCGATTTTGACCGAAACATAAATGCTGAGTGCTCTCACTGGGTGCGTTAAAAGTTAGCTAGTGTCGGCTCATCAAACTGACGGTTTTGTCTATAACATTTAGGAGTTACATAACATCATGAGTAGCATTGAAGAACGCGTAAAAAAGATCGTTGCTGAACAATTAGGCGTGAAAGAAGATGAAGTGAAAAACGAAGCTTCTTTCGTAGAAGATCTAGGCGCAGATTCTTTGGATACCGTAGAGTTGGTAATGGCTCTCGAAGAAGAATTCGAAACTGAAATTCCAGATGAAGAAGCTGAAAAAATTACTACAGTTCAATTGGCTATCGATTACATCAATTCAAACCTGGCGTAATTTTAGAGCTGATTACTAATCTTCTCGAAAAGCCGTATTATTGCGAAATAGTACGGCTTTTTCTTTTGGTGTAATTTATCCGCCACCAAAATTTTCTTGAATTGAGTGCAGTTGTGGCTCAAGCCTTTTCTTTGAGGAGTCTCAAAACGTGTCACGCAGAAGAGTTGTCGTTACTGGTCTAGGTATGATTAGTTCACTGGGAAATACAGTGGCTGAAACCTGGGATGGCATTGTGAATGGTAAAAGCGGTATAGCGACTATTACCAATTTTGATGCGTCGGCATTTACTACTCAATTCAGTGCATCAGTAAAAAATCTGGTGGTTGACGACTATTTTCCGAGCAAAGAAGCTCGCAAGATGGACCCATTCATTCAATACGGAATGGTTGCGGGCATACAAGCCATTCGCGATTCCGGATTGGAAATTACCGAAGAAAACGCGGGTCGCATCGGTGTTTCAATTGGTTCAGGTATCGGTGGGATTGGTACTATTGAAGAAGGTTCCTTTACGCTTGAGCACAAAGGTCCACGTCGTATTTCTCCGTTCTTTGTTCCTAGTGCGATTATTAACATGATCTCGGGTAATCTTTCGATTATGCATAATCTTCGCGGTCCTAATATCGCGATCACTACTGCGTGCACAACAGGTACGCACAGCATTGGTTTTGCTGCACGTATGATTCAGTATGGCGATGCTGATGTAATGGTTGCTGGTGGCGCTGAAATGGCAACGACTCCGCTTGGCTTAGGTGGCTTTGCCGCTGCACGCGCACTTTCGACTCGCAACGACAACCCACAAGCGGCTAGCCGCCCTTGGGATCGAGATCGCGATGGTTTTGTATTGGGCGATGGTGCTGGTGTTTTAGTGTTGGAAGAGTACGAACACGCCAAAGCACGTGGCGCTCGTATCTATGCTGAGTTGATCGGTTTTGGCATGAGTGGTGATGCTTACCACATGACATCACCACCTGAAAATGGCTCAGGCGCAGCCTCTTCAATGGTTAATGCGATTCGTGATGCACAGATTCCTGTCTCCGACATTCAATACGTGAATGCACACGGCACCTCAACGCCTGCTGGTGATAAAGCTGAGTGTCAAGCGGTGAAATCTGTTTGGGGCTCCTCGATTAATAATGTTGCAGTAAGCTCAACCAAATCTATGATTGGGCATTTGCTTGGCGCAGCGGGTGCTGTCGAAGCGATTTTTAGCGTATTGGCAATTCGCGATCAAGTTGCTCCGCCGACGATCAATTTGGATAATCCTGATGAGGGTTGTGATATCAATCTTGTGCCGCACACAGCACAGGAGCGAAAAATCGATGCAGTGCTGTCAAATTCATTTGGTTTTGGTGGAACTAACGGTTCGTTAATTTTTAGAAAAATTTAATTAATCGTTATTAAGTTTTTAAGCTAAAACGCCGAACCAATGTTCGGCGTTTTTGTATTCCAGATTGGAATGTATTTTAATATTTACAAGGTTCATAAAATCTCTGAGCGCATGTATGCAACATAAGTTTCCACTCATTGCCGTTAATGGCGTCATCGGCGCTCAGGTGTCACCCCTTGATCGTGGCTTTGCCTATGGTGATGGAGTATTTGAAACCTGCAGAATGATTAATGCAAAAATACCTCTCTGGGATTTTCATAAAGAACGTTTACTGAATAGTTGTGAAAAATTATCTATAAAGGTTGAGTTACAATTAATTCAAACGCAACTGGATGATTTGATTTCATCATTGGGTGCCGATGATCTTAACGCAACTATAAAAATTACCATTACTCGCGGACAAGGTGGGCGAGGTTACAATGTTCCCAATGATGTATCGCCTACAATTGTCATAGGCGTTTTTGCGGCAGCATCCTTCCCTGAATATTATTTTTCAAAAGGCGTGTCCACCCAGATTTGCAAATTGCGTTTAAGTCGCAGTCAATATTTGGCAGGACTTAAGCACCTAAATAGATTAGAGCAAATACTTGCGCGCGCAGAATGGAATGATGAAAACATTGCAGAAGGTATTTTGTTTGATACACATAATTATTTAGTAGAAGGCGTTTTTAGTAATATTTTTCTCGTTAAAAATAGCGAACTATTTACACCGGATTTGTCAGAATCAGGTGTGGCCGGTGTGATGCGTCGTGTGATCGTCGAAAATATCGCACCGGAATTAGCTATCAAAACGCATATAGGTCGATATGAACTTCAGGATTTGATAAATGCCGATGAAGTCTTTTTATGTAATAGCAATTACGGAATCTGGCCAGTGCGAGAAATCTTAATGGAGCAGCCGAAGGGGTTTATTGCTGGCGATATCACACGCGAACTACAAACGCATTTAAGTAAAATATTTGTTTCATAAATGCCCATCATCAATTTTTACCGTGTAGCTAAGATGACATTATTTAATTCGTCCATTAAAGGTCGCTTTATTACCAGCTTTTTAACATTGTTGCTGATAGCGGCTATTGGCGTTGGCTATAGTTGGTTTAGTTTTCAATCATGGTTAGTTTCGCCTCTATCGATTCCGCCGGAAGGAGTTAACTATGAATTGGAAGCAGGAAAATCTTTAAGTCATTTATCTCAAGATCTGGCTGCCGCAAAAGTTATTGAGCACCCACGTTGGCTTAATTGGTACGCCCGTTATTATCAAAAAGAAAAAATTCATCCGGGAGAATATGCTTTAGAAGCGGGTTTAACACCCTTGAGCTTGCTCGATAAATTAAATAAAGGCGATGTAATTTTGCATCAAGTTGTTTTATTGGAGGGCTGGAATTTTCGTCAAATTATAGCTGCCTTAGACGAACAACCTGAGCTTAAACATCTGCTCAGCAATAAAACCGATGCACAGCGATTGGAAATTTTAAATTTGCCTATTTCTCATCCAGAAGGATGGTTTTTTCCTGATACTTATCGTTTCACCAAAGGCACAAGTGATGTAGAAATTCTCACGCAATCCTACAGCGCTATGCGCAAGATTCTGAATGATTTTTGGGCCGCTAAAGCGGATAACTTGCCTTACACAACTGACTATCAAGCACTTATCATGGCATCGATTATTGAAAAGGAAACTGGCAGTGCGAGCGAGCGAGATCAAATCGCTGGAGTTTTTATACGCCGCTTGCAACAAGGTATGAAATTGCAAACCGACCCTACAGTTATTTACGGGATGGGTGAATCTTATAGCGGGAAAATTGGCCGCAACAATTTAGTGAATCCAACCGATTACAATACTTATGTAATTCCAGGGCTGCCGCCCACACCCATCGCTATACCGAGCAAGGCATCACTTTATGCGGCGATGCATCCTGACTCAGGCAAATCCCTTTATTTTGTAGCGAAAGGCGACGGAACCAGTGTATTTTCGGAAACGCTTTCCGATCACCAACGCGCGGTAGCTCGCTATCAATTACAACGCGCTGCTGATTATCGTTCTTCGCCTAAATAGCCAAACGCTTAAATGGGCGCCCGACAATGACAATCGTAGGGCGCTTACACTACAATAGCCCTCATTTTCGCCATATCCTTCTTATTTTGGAAGTTATAACAGCATGACCGAACATCCTATTTCAGCCGACTCAAATACATTGTCCGAAAACAAAAAACCGTTGCATTTTTTGCAGCAAATTATTCGCAAAGATTTAGAGCAGGGCGTTCACACTACTGTATCGACTCGTTTTCCCCCCGAGCCAAATGGTTATTTACATATTGGTCACGCTAAATCTATTTGTTTGAATTTTGGTTTGGCAAACGAATTTGGTGGAACCTGCAATTTACGTTTTGACGATACAAATCCTGAAAAAGAAGATGAAGAGTACGTTGCTTCTATTCAGGAGGATGTTGAATGGCTTGGTTTTAAATGGAACGGTAATGTTCGTTATACGTCGGATTATTTCGACCAGTTGCACGCATGGGCAATTCATTTAATTGAACAAGGTTTGGCTTTTGTCTGTGATTTAAATGCGGAACAAATGCGCGAATATCGCGGTACTTTAATTGAGCCCGGGAAAAATAGTCCATTTCGTGATCGTTCGGTTGCAGAAAATTTAGAACTCTTTGAAAAAATGCGTGCAGGTGATTTTGAAGAGGGTTCTTGCTCTCTTCGTGCGAAAATCGATATGAGTTCACCTAATATTAATTTGCGTGACCCCATTATTTATCGCATTAAAAAAGCGTCGCATCACCAAACGGGTGATAAGTGGTGTATTTATCCGTCGTATGATTTTGCTCACGGTCAAAGTGATGCAATTGAAGGCATTACGCATTCAATTTGTACTTTGGAATTTGAAGATCACAAGCCATTGTATGAGTGGTTTATTCAAAATCTTCCTGTGCCTGCTGTGCCGCGGCAATATGAATTTGCGCGTTTAAATATTAATTACTCAATAACCAGTAAGCGCAAATTAAAGCAATTGGTTGATGAGAAGCATGTGGATGCATGGAATGATCCGCGTATGCCAACTATTTCAGGTATGCGTCGTCGCGGTTATACACCGGCAGCACTGCGTGATTTTTGTGACCGTATTGGTGTGACTCGTTCAGACGGTATCGTAGATGTTGGTGTGCTCGAATTTTGTGTGCGCGATGATTTAGATAAAAATGCACCGCGAGCTATGTGTGTATTGCGTCCGCTAAAAGTGACTTTGACAAATTACCCTGTAGATCAAGTTGAAACTTTAGGTCTACACAATCACCCGAATCGTGAAGATTTAGGTGATCGTTCGGTACCCTTTACTCAAACCGTTTTTATTGAGCAAGAAGATTTCCGTGAGGAAGCCAATAAAAAATACAAACGTTTAGTGTTAGGTAAACGAGTGCGTTTACGTGGTGCTTATGTGATTGAAGCGGATGAAGCGATTAAAGATGAAGCCGGAAATATTATCGAGATTCGTGCACATATTATCGAAGGCACTTTAGGTAAAGACCCCGCTGACGGTGTGAAACCTAAAGGCGTAATTCATTGGGTATCTGCAACGCAAAATGTTGATTGTGAAGTACGTATTTTTGAACGCTTATTTACCGACGAAGCGCCTGATGCAGGTGGAAAAAATTTCCTGGATTCTATTAATCCAAATAATCTGGAAATATTGTCAGGCTGTAAGGCAGAAGTAAGTTTAGGTAATGCGCAACTAACAGATCGTTTCCAATTTGAACGTCAAGGTTACTTTTGTTTGGATAGTAAATATTCCAACGCTGATAAAATTGTTTTCAATCGCACTATTGGTTTGAAAGACAGTTTTGCGAAAATTGACGACCAGGAATAAATTGAATAATCAAATATTCCGAAAGTTAGAAATACATTTTTACGGATTTTAATAATGCTTCAGATATACAACACTTTTACTCGCCAAAAAGAAATTTTTAAACCCATTCAGCCGGGAAAAATTTCTATGTATGTTTGCGGCATGACCGTTTATGACTATTGCCATATTGGTCATGGACGTATGTTAGTTGCTTTCGACATTATTTCCCGCTACTTGCGCAGCCAAGAATGGGATGTTAATTACGTTCGTAATATTACGGATATTGACGATAAAATTATCAACCGTGCGAATGAAAACAAAGAAAAATACACGGAGTTGACTGCTCGCTTTATCAATCACTTTCATGAAGATCAATCTAGTTTGGGCGTTAATCCGCCTGATATAGAACCGCGTGCTACGGAATATATTGATCAAATCATTAACATGAATGAGACGCTGATTAACAAAGGCCATGCATATGCTGCAAGCAATGGCGATGTTTATTATCGTGTGACTAGCTTTAAAGACTACGGAAAACTTGCTAACAAAAATGTTGATGAGTTGTTGTCTGGCGCCCGTATCGAAGTAGATGAAATCAAAGAAGATTCACGTGATTTCGTATTATGGAAAAGTGCGAAGCCTGATGAACCATCATGGAAATCGCCTTGGGGCAATGGCCGCCCAGGTTGGCACATTGAATGTTCAGCCATGAGCAAAAATTGCTGCGGAGAAAATTTTGATATTCATGGCGGTGGGGCTGATTTGCAGTTTCCGCATCATGAAAATGAAATTGCGCAAAGCGAAGCTGCTAATGGTAAAAAATATGTAAATTATTGGATGCATATTGCGCCGGTACGAGTAGATGGCGAAAAGATGTCTAAATCCTTAGATAACTTTTTTACCATCCGCGAAGTGCTGGAAAAATATCATGCAGAAGTCATAAGATTCTTATTTGCAAGTAGCCACTATCGTAGCCCGATAAATTATTCTGAAGATAACCTAATTGAGGCGCGTTCAGGCCTTGAGCGTTTTTATGGCGCATTGCGTAGTTATACCGACGTTTTGCCATTAACGTTTAGTGAAATGAAAGATAGCAATTACTACAAAGCTTTTGTAGAAGCCATGAATGATGACTTTAATACTCGAGTTGCCCTGGCCGGCATGTATGATTTAGTTCGCGATTTGAATAACGCAAAGCACGATGAAAATCTCGCAAGAAATCTTGCGGCTCAATTGAAAGCGTTTGGATTAGTTTTGGGTGTTTTACAAGAAAATCCTGAAGTATTTTTACAGTCAGGTGCGAATGATGCAATTTCAGCACAGGAAGTTGAAGGTTTAATTGATGAGCGCATTCAAGCGAAAGCTGATAAAAATTATGCGCGTGCCGATGAAATTCGTAAATTTTTGTTAAGTCAAAAAGTTGTTCTTGAAGATTCTAAAACTGGCGGAACTCAATGGCGTCGTGAATAGTAATTAAACATTTTTAAACGTCTTTAATCTGGCAGGGAACGCTGGGATCTTTACCTTCCTTAATTAAAATCTTTTCAATTGCATTCTTCTATTTAATCACTCTATAGTGCAAATCAATTCACAGTTTGTTGAGGTGAAAGATGCCGCATGATATTAGTTTGATTACAACCATTGCAGCTGGTCTTGGTCTGGCGATGGTCCTCGGTTTTATTGCAGTGCGTTTACGCATGCCACCTCTTATTGGTTATCTTATTGCGGGCATTATTGTTGGCCCCGCAACTCCAGGGTTTATTGCTGACGTTCATTTAACAAGTCAATTAGCAGAAATTGGCGTTATGTTATTAATGTTCGGTGTGGGCTTACATTTTTCAATTGATGATTTACTTGCGGTAAAACGCATTGCAATTCCGGGCGCCATTATTCAAATTGTGTTAGCCACCGTTTTTGGTGGCGCTGCCGGTATGTGGTGGGGTTGGAGTTTTGGTGAATCTTTAGTATTTGGTTTGGCATTATCAGTTGCGAGTACGGTGGTGTTGCTTAAAGCGCTGGAAGCGCGTGGTGTTATTGATAGCATCAACGGACGTATCGCAGTGGGCTGGTTGGTTGTTGAAGATTTAATTCTCGTTTTAGTTTTGGTTTTACTCCCCTCATTTGCCACCATTTTAGGTGGGCATCCCATCGCAGATGGTCATCACGCTGAAAGCACTCAAAGTGTATTTGTTACCGTTTTAATTACGCTTGGCAAAGTTGTAGCGTTTGTGGCGTTTATGCTGATCGTTGGCAAGCGTCTCTTGCCAAAATTTTTATGGTCTGTTGCCGGCACAGGTTCACGCGAATTATTTAGTCTATGTGTGATCGCAACTGCGGTTGGTGTCGCATACGGATCAGCAATGTTATTTGATGTTTCATTTGCATTGGGCGCTTTTTTCGCGGGCATGATGTTGCGTGAGTCTGAATTCAGTCATCGCGCTGCAGATGATTCTCTGCCGTTACGCGATGCCTTCGCGGTTTTGTTTTTTGTATCAGTCGGCATGCTATTTGATCCGCGCATTTTGCTTGAAGAGCCCATCAAAGTATTAACCGTCATTTCTATCATTATGTTTGGTAAAACACTGGTTGCTGTGGCTTTAGTATTGGCGTTTAGATACCCCCTAAATACAGCGCTAACCGTTGGTGCTAGCTTGGCGCAGATTGGAGAGTTTTCATTTATTCTTGCAGGGCTAAGCGTAAGCCTCGGCTTAATGGATGACACTGCACATAATTTAATTCTTGCCGGTGCGATTGCTTCTATAGCACTTAATTCAGTTATGTTTGCGACGCTGGAGCCATTACAAAAATGGATTCGCACTCGTTCTGATTTCGCTCGCAAACTTGAATTGCGCGACGATCCGCTTGCGGTTTTACCTATGTCCGTGGACGAATCTTTTTTAGCTGGGCAAGTGGTTTTAGTAGGCTATGGTCGAGTAGGGCGCCGCATTGCGGAAACACTTACGGAAAATAACATTCCCTTTGTAATTGTTGAGTCCAACCGTAGCGAAGTTGAAAAATTGCGTGCTCGTAATGTTGCTGCTGTGTGCGGTGATGCTGCAGATCCCGGAGTGCTCATCCAGGCGCACATCGCACGAGCCAGTTTGCTGATAGCTGCAACTTCAAACACATTTCATGTGCGCAAGATGATTGAAATTGCACGAACGTTGAATCCCACCATTGAAACGGTTATACGTACTCATAATGAGGAAGAGGCTAAGCTTTGGACCACAGAAAATATTGGAAAAATATTTTTAAGTGAACAGCAATTAGCTAGCGGAATGACGGAATACGTTCTGCAAAGAATGGGAAAGACTGAGAAACAACATTAAGATAATAAAGTGGGCAGTGCGCCCACTTTATTTTATTTTTAAACTCGGTGAAGGATAATTTCTAAAACCAGTTTACTGCCGAATAACGCTAGCATTAAAAATAAGAAACCTGCCAAGGTCCAGCGAATTGCGGTATTGCCGCGCCAGCCTAGTTTGTATTTCCCCAGCAACAAAAATCCATAGATAAGCCATGCAGCTATTGAGAGCACGGTTTTGTGGATGAGATGTTGAGCGAAAATATTATCGAGAAAAATAAAACCACTAACTATCGATAAAGTTAATAAAATTTCTCCAACCAAAACAAACTCAAACAAAAGTGCTTCCATAGTTTGTAGCGGCGGTAAATATCGCAAAGTTTTTAAACCAGACTTATTTTTCAAATGGCGATTTTGAAACGACAAAAGTAATGCTTGTAAGGTCGCAATGGTTAATAAACTGTAAGCGAGAATAGAAGGAATTACGTGGCTCGCGAGTTCGAAGTCGAGCGGTCGAATTGTACTTTGGGTGTGACTGAATAATGTTGCTGTGATTGAAATAGCTGAGAAAGGTAGCAAATAGATAAATAAATTATGCAGCGCTTTTTTTGTACTGCTCAATAGCACGATTGCATTTATCACCCAGAAAATTTGGGATGAAATTGCAAAAAAACTCAATTGAATACCATCCTCTTTAACACTAATGCCGTAAATCCCCACGCCATGAATCAGCAATGTGATAGCAATTGCACCGAGAAGGTAAGGTAAGTTTAGTGTTTTTTGTTGGATAACTTGACGAGCCAGATAAATGCCTAGAGCGGCATACAAGATTGCGGCGGCAAGATTGGCAATGAAAAATGGCATAAACAAACTCAGTAATAAATAAGGAAAAAACCGTAAATCAAATCTGGAGCCTATGATATCAACCTTGATTAAGGTATGCGCTCAATGATAAATAATCTCAATAGCGAGTTTGTCATAAGGTGGGTTTAATTGCCATGGCTGCTGATAATTCCACAAGATTTGTTCTATAAACTCGCCCATCAAATGGGGTTTGGGGTTATAATCGCGCCCATTTTTCGGCGGTTGGCTCCGCTACAGGCCATCACTTTCAAGATTGAGACTAGTTATGTTTGAGAATCTAACGGATCGTTTATCCCACACATTCCGCAGTATTACCGGTAAAGCGCGTTTAAGCGAAGACAATATTAAAGATGCGCTGCGCGATGTGCGTAAAGCCTTGTTGGAAGCTGATGTTGCGCTGCCAGTGGTGAAGTCTTTTATCGATACAGTTCGTAGCCGTGCCCTCGGTGCGCAGATCAGTAAAGCGCTCAACCCTGGCCAACAATTCCTCAAGATCGTTGAAAACGAATTGATTGCAACCATGGGTCAAGCCAACGAGCGCTTGAACCTTGCGCAACAACCGCCGGCGATTGTGTTGATGGCGGGTTTGCAAGGTGCGGGTAAAACTACATCGGTTGCGAAACTTTCCAAATATTTGAAAGAGCGCGAAAAGAAAAAAGTATTGGTGGTGAGTGCTGACGTTTATCGTCCAGCGGCGATCAAGCAACTTGAAACACTTGCTGCTGAAGTGGGTGTTGAGTTTTTCCCGTCGAATCTTGAACAAAAACCAGTTGATATCGCTCGCGCTGCCATAGACCACGCTAAACGTCAGTTCTTCGATGTATTGATTGTGGATACCGCCGGTCGTTTGCATATCGACGAAGATTTGATGACTGAAATTAAAGATTTGCACGCGGCGATTAACCCCGTGGAAACTTTATTCGTTATCGATGCAATGATTGGTCAGGATGCGGTTAACACTGCAAAAGCGTTCAACGATGCTTTGCCATTGACAGGTGTAATTCTCACCAAAGCCGATGGCGACGCACGTGGCGGTGCTGCACTTTCTGTGCGTCATATTACCGGTAAGCCGATCAAGTTTTTAGGTATGGGCGAGAAAGTAGATGCGCTTGAACCTTTCCATCCTGAGCGTGTTGCTTCACGTATTTTAGGCATGGGCGATGTGATGTCGCTGATTGAACAAGCCGAACGTTCAATCGATAAAGAAAAAGCCGATAAATTAATCAAGAAAGTCACCAAAGGTCAAAAATTCGATCTTGAAGATTTGCGCGATCAATTGCAGCAAATGCAAAATATGGGTGGCTTAACGTCTATGTTGGATAAGTTGCCCGGCATGGGAAATATTGCGCAGGTAGCGCAGTCCGCCAATATGGGTAAACAATTTAAAACCATGGAAGCAATCATAGGCTCTATGACGCCAGAAGAACGTCGCAATCCTGATGATCTAAGCGGTTCGCGTAAACGCCGCATCACTTTGGGTTCCGGCACACAAATTCAGGATTTAAACCGTTTGTTGAAACAACATAAACAAATGGCAAAAATGATGGGCAAAATGAAAGGCGGCGGTATGGCAAAAATGATGCGCGGCATCGGTGGTGCTATGGGCGGATTGGGCGGTCTTCCAGGTGGTATGGGTGGTTTGCCACCGAAGCGTTAATATTTTTAATGCTTACCTTTAATAAGGCGCACCTCAAAAGAAGCGCGCCTTATTTTTAATTGTTATTCGCCTTGTAGCGTAATCACTAACGAACGGCTTCCGCCGTGGTTGCGGTGCTCACACAAATAAATTCCCTGCCAAATTCCTACATTTAGTTTTCCTGCAGAAACGGGAAGTGTAACGCTGCTGCCTAAAATACTGGCTTTTAAATGTGCAGGAAGGTCATCGCTGCCTTCATCCATATGTTTGTAATAAGGTTCATCTTCAGGCACGACGTGATTAAAAAAGCTTTCGAAATCCTGCCGCACAGTTGGGTCAGCATTTTCATTAATCGTTAAAGATGCGGATGTATGTTTGATAAAAACGTTTAAGAGTCCGACATTAAAATTTGGTAACTCAGGCAGCTGCCTTAGTATTTCATTCGTTACCAAATGAAAACCGCGAGCTTTTGCGGATAGACGAATTTCTTTTTGAATCCACATACATCACCTGCTATTTTTCAGTGTCTTTTTCACACGCGTTTGCAATGTAGCCAATAACTTTTTCATCAGCGCACGCAGTGCATGCATTACCGTAAGTTTTCTGCTCACTTGAGGGGCAGGGTGCGGTTACACATCTCACACCTGTGTCGCGCGTTGCGCAAACCGGCATAAATTCTCTGGTACACATTTGCGCGCGTTGTTCAGGGCACTGTGTAAATGTAGGCGGTGATTTTGGTTTTGTGGTGCAAGAGTTTATCGAAATCGCAAATATAAAAAATACTAAAGTCCGCCACATTTTATTCGCCACCTGATTAGATTTTTAAAATTAACGCGTCGCTTTCAAATTCAATTCCGTCCCATCCAAAACGAATAAAGTTGCGAATGTTTTGGTGATCGGTTGCTTCTGGATGTTGTAATACATCAACTCGATAGTAATCACCAAAACAGCTCAATGTTTGTTCGGCTGATAAATTTTGTAATTTTGCAAAAGAGAATAGTTTGCATGAACCAGAATTTTGGCCTGCGGCATTTGTAAGTTCACCGTTGCGAAATGCAGTAGGAGCAAATTCATAATTTTCATCGACAGTTGCAATAGTTTCTGCAAAAGCTATTTGATCCGGCGTTGTATTTAATTTTGTTAAAAAAGCATTAATTTGCATTCAGAGATCCTATAAAACTGAAAATATTACGGTGACGGCTATTTTACGGCTTATCCATAAAGTCATCCAATAAAGATTTTACGCTTAATGTAAACATCAAGTAGCTATTCGCTTTTGACTAGACTATGTTATTAACAATAAAGTTAATCGAGTAGATTACCGTGACGATTAAAAAACGCCCAATCTATATCCCCTTCGCTGGGCCTGCGCTACTTGAAGCGCCGCTGTTGAATAAAGGTAGTGCGTTTAGTGAGCGAGAACGCCAGCAATTCAATCTTGAAGGTTTATTACCCTATCGAATTGAATCGATTGATGAACAAAAAACGCGCGCCTATCACCAACTCAACACCTTTCAAACTGATCTTGATAAACATATTTACCTCCGCAATATTCAGGATACTAACGAGACGCTTTATTTCAGATTAGTAACTGAACATCTCGAAGAAATAATGCCGCTCATTTACACCCCCACCGTAGGGCAGGCGTGTCAGCAGTTTTCCAAAATTTATCGTCGTAAGCGCGGTCTATTTATTTCTTACCCGGATCGCGACCGTATTGACGACATGCTCCAAAATGCCACTAAACAAAATGTAAAAGTGATTGTACTTACCGATGGTGAGCGCATTTTGGGATTGGGCGATCAGGGCATTGGTGGCATGGGCATACCTATCGGCAAGCTTGCGCTTTATACCGCTTGTGGCGGCATCAGCCCCGCGTATGTATTACCGGTTACGTTGGATGTCGGTTGTAATAATCCAGCCGTAATTGATGACCCTATGTATATGGGGTGGAAGCATCCACGCATTACTGGCGATGAATATTACGCATTTGTCGATGAGTTTATCCAGGCAGTGAAAATGCGCTGGCCAAAAGCGCTCGTGCAGTTTGAAGATTTTGCAGGTGATCACGCCACACCTTTATTGAATCGCTACAGAAATGAGTTGTGCTGTTTTAACGATGATATTCAAGGCACCGCAGCCGTCGCTATCGGAACCTTATTGGCTGCGTGTCTGGCAAAAGGTGAACGTCTGCGTGATCAGCGAATTGCGTTTGCGGGTGCGGGTTCAGCTGGTTGCGGTATCGCGGAACAGTTGGTTCGGCAAATGATGATTGAGGGATTAACCGAACAACAAGCGCACGACCAAATTTTTCTGGTCAGTAAAGATGGTCTGTTACAAACCAGCTCTCAGGGACTATTTGATTTTCAAAAACATCTTTGCGTTCCCGATGCCGTTGTTAACCGCTGGAAGTTGACTCACGAGCGCAGTGAAGGCGTTGTTAATTTGCTTGACGTGGTCGTTAATGCAAAACCTACGGTGTTGATAGGCGTTTCAGGCCAATCCAGTTTGTTTACGAAAACTATCGTTGAATCTATGCAAGCTTACTGTGAGCGTCCGATTATATTTCCATTGTCAAATCCGACATCGCAAGCAGAGGCTCAACCTGTGGATCTGTTGCGTTGGACTTCAGGAAAAGCACTGATTGCTACCGGAAGCCCCTTTGCTGCGGTGGATATGGGTAACCGGCATTTCGAGATTGCGCAATGCAATAACAGTTATATTTTCCCTGGGTTGGGATTGGGCGTTATCGCCGCTAAAGCCCAGCGTATCACCGATAATATGATGACAGTGGCCAGTCGCGCTTTGGCTAATGCATCTCCAACATTGAAAGATCCTAACGGGCCTTTATTGCCACCGCTAAGTGAAATTCGCTCCATCAGCAAAATCATTGCTCTAGCTGTATTTAAGCAAGCAATTGAGGATGACGTTGCCATGCCTATTCCAGAGGATATTATGATCGAAAAAATTAATGCTGAATTTTGGCAGCCCGAATATCGTGAATATCGACGTACGTCTTTCTAAATCCACAAGAATTGTTAAACCTTGACAGTAAACAGGATTGTTAGTAATGCCGCGTAGTAGAATGCGCGTTTAATTGGCTTTAACGGAATAGAGAATAGTGCGCGAGTTTATCATCCAGCTTCTCGAATCATCTGTTTGCCCACAATACACAATGAATATTGATCAGCTTGATGGATATTTACATGCGATAGCAGCAGAGCCTCAAGAGACGGCGCCTAAATATTGGATGCCCCTAGTGTTTGGTGGTGAAATTCCCAGCTTTATTCAAGGCTATTCAATAGAATCCGTTACTAATGCACTAATATGGCTCTATAATTCCCATCGAGCTCAAGTTTTAAGTAGCCAATGCGAGCTTGTTTTTGACTGTGAATATTCATCCATAAAAATGGCCAGAATCAGGCCCGAGCAATGGGCTAGAGGATTTATGCAGGGCTACATCTTTTGGGAGGATGTTTGGAATCATTATTTAAATGAGGGCCAGACGAACTTGAATCTTGATGTTATACTGCTATCATCATTAAATGATGATCTAGACGACATTCTTGCGTTAATTAGTGCCATCGCCGATGCTGAATATGCGTCGCAAATAGGTACAAGTTCTGAAGATTTGGTTTTAATGTTTAACCGGTTACCCGAAAAAGCGGTTGAATATGGTCGAATTGCCCATATGATCCGTACTAACCAGCCAGTAAACGGGCAACCGAAGAAAGAAATGTATGAACATGTTCAGATTACACATTAGTGCGATTTCTTTTTCATCACTGTTTTGCCAAAAAGTTTTTACAAGACATGTACTTTCAACCGTTATCTTATCGAGATGTTTAAAAAGGACTGCATGATGGATTTTTCTTCTGCGCAAAAATATCTACTGAGTAAAAACCAAGCGGTACAAACATTTCCGCAAGACCCCAATGTTGGCGTCTACAAGGTTTGCCATAAAATGTTCGCTACCCTGACATCGGGTGTCGCATTTGCACGTATCAATTTGAAATGTGATCCAGACTTGGCGTTGGAATTACGTGCCCAATATGATGCGGTTCAACCTGGCTATCAAATGAACAAAAAGCATTGGAACACTGTAATTTTTGACGGCAGTATTTCTGATGAAGAAATTTATGAAATGATTGATCATTCATACAATCTTATCGTCAGCAATTTGCTAGATTCCGAGCGTGAACGTCTGTTGAAAAATGCTTAACTCTGAGCAGCCAGATATCTCGTCTAATTCGCAAGCATTAGACTTTGGTGCTCGTCTTAAATACATCCGTGAATACAATGGGTTATCTCAAAGGGAATTGGCAAAACGCGCTGGAGTACCGCACAGTAGTATTTCAATGATTGAACAAGGTTTAAATAGCCCTTCAATCAACTCTCTTGTTAAAATTCTCGCCGGTATTCCCATGAGCATCGCACATTTTTTTAGTTGCGATATTTCGCTCATCAATGAACATATTTTTCGTGCTGAAGATTTACAAGCAAAGCAACGAAAAATTTCTGCCGCTATTTCTGCACAATCAATTCCACTTCAAAATTCTTTAGAACGAGTTCAATTCGAAAAAGTATTTTATGCCGTAGGTGCAGATACTGGCGAAGCTCCACAATATTCTGCTCAATCAATAAGTGGTTTTCTTGTTAGCGGAACTATTGAATTAACCATCAATTCTGAAGTCTCATCGTTAAACGTTGGCGATGCATTTTCGCTCGGCTCTATGCAGGCTTACAGGTTGCGCAATTTATCGCCAACTGAAGAATGCGTTATCGCTATCTGCAGCAGTTAGTTCGAGCGCGATCCTCAACAAAATTCTTTAATTACTTTTTCGTGGCATTCAATGCCGGATTTTCCTGACCTTGGGTCACAGTTTGCCTGTCTCGTGTGAATCACGCTTTCCACCAATTTGCATTTGCCTGCTACACTGATTCCAGCTTCAGCATTTTTATATCAACCTCTAAGAGAAGATGCTTATGTTTCAAGGAAAAGCGCTATCCCTCATTAAACATCCCGACGGCATTGCCGAATTAATATTTGATCTGCAAGGCGAATCCGTTAATAAATTTAATTTACTGGCCGTGTCAGAACTTGATCAAATTTTAACATTGCTTGAGCAGTCCACTGACATAAAAGGTTTGCTCGCAACCAGCGCTAAAGACGTATTTATTGTCGGTGCCGATATCATGGAATTCGGTGCAGTTTTCGCAGCTGGGCCGGAGCAAATTATTGGTCATCTCGCAAATAATAATCGTAATAATTGCCGCATCGAAGATCTCCCGTTTCCTACCGTAGTTGCTATTAACGGCATCACGCTGGGTGGTGGTTTAGAGTTCTGTTTATCCTGCGATTATCGTGTTGCCAGTACCGCAGCCAGCAAAATTGGTTTGCCTGAAACCAAACTCGGAATTATTCCGGGGTGGGGCGGCACTGTACGCTTACCACGTATTGCCGGTTTGGATACCGCTGTGGAGTGGATCGCGGCGGGTAAAGAAAATACAGCTGAGCAAGCGTTAACTGCTCATGTAGTTGATGCTGTCGTTGAACCCGCAAAATTACGTGATGCCGCACTTCACACGCTTAATCAGGCGATTGCTGGTAAATTCGATTACAAAGTCCGTCGCGCGCAAAAGAAAGCGCCGCTAAAACTTAATTTTATTGAATCCATGATGGCTTTTGAAACCTCAAAAGTATTTGTGGGTGGGCAAGCAGGTCGTAATTATCCCGCGCCAGTTTCCGCAATAAAAGCTATGCAAAAAGCGGCTGATAAAGGCCGCGATGAAGCCTTGCAAATTGAAGCGGAAAATTTTGCCAAAATGGCACAAACACCCGTTGCGCAATCGCTAGTGGGGATTTTTGTAAACGAACAATTGATCACCAAAAAAGCCAAAAGCTGGGAAAAGAAAGCCGACAAAAAAATCGGCCGTGCCGCTGTGTTGGGAGCTGGGATTATGGGCGGCGGTATCGCCTATCAATCTGCCCTGAAAGGCACGGCGATCAAGATGAAAGACATAGCCCAGCCTGGTATTGATCTTGGTCTTGCTGAAGCCAACAAATTATTAAGTAAACGCGTTGAGCGCAAGAAAATCACCGCGAGCGAAATGGGTGATGTGCTAAATCGCATCGAGCCCACACTGGTTTACGACGGTTTCGACAAGGTCGATATAGTCGTAGAAGCGGTGATTGAAAACCCTAAAGTGAAGCGCAGTGTTTTAGCTGAAGTTGAATCCAAAGTGAGTGCGGATACTGTTATAGCATCGAACACATCGACAATTTCGATTAGCTATCTTGCAGAAGCGCTGCAGCGCCCTGAAAACTTTTGCGGCATGCATTTTTTTAATCCCGTTCATATGATGCCTTTGGTAGAAGTTATCCGCGGTGAAAAAACTTCGGATAATGCCATAGCGCGCACGGTTGCTTACGCGAATGCCATGGGCAAAAAAGCCATTGTCGTAAAAGATTGCCCGGGATTTTTAGTCAATCGCGTTTTATTCCCTTATTTTGCTGGCTTCGCGTTGCTGGTTCGCGATGGTGTGGATTACCAACGTATCGATAAAGTCATGGAAACTTGGGGTTGGCCTATGGGGCCAGCATATTTGTTGGATGTAGTCGGCATTGATACAGCTGTTCACGCAGAAAAAGTAATGGCTGAAGGTTTTCCTGATCGCATGACTCGCGATTTTACGTCTTGTACCGACGCGCTTTATGCAGCAGGTCGACTAGGTCAAAAGAACTCAAAAGGCTTTTACAACTACTCGCTAGACAAAAAAGGCAAACCTGCAAAAGTCCCAAGCCCTGAAGCAGTCGAATTACTAAAACCTCATATTACCGGTGCGCTAGAGATTAGCGATGAAGATATTATCGCCCGCATGCTCGTGCCTATGGCGACCGAATTAGCCCGCTGTTTGGAAGAAGGTATAGTTGAAACAGCGGCAGAGGCAGACATGGCACTAGTGTACGGCACAGGTTTCCCGCCCTTCCGGGGCGGAGTTTTCCGCTGGATTGATTTTATTGGTGCGAAAACATTTGTGGATACCGCCGCTAAATTTAGCAACCTCGGCGCGCTTTATGAGCCGCCTGCAAGCTTGAAAGCAAAGGCTGCCAAGAACGAATCTTTTTATAGCAACGCCCCAGCGGTTATCGCTAAGGAGCAAAAATAATGAGTTTACAACCACGTGATGCCGTTATCGTTGACTTCGCCCGTAGCGCCATGGGGCGCTCAAAAAATGGCTGTTTCCGCAATGTGCGCGCCGACGATATTTCTGCCGCGATTATTAAAGGTTTGCTCGCGCGCAACCCAAATGTTGACCCTGTAACTATCGATGACATGTTGTGGGGCTGCGTTATGCAACGTGAAGAGCAGGCATTTAATATCGCTCGCAATATCCTTTTGCTCGCTGATTTACCGCATACCATTCCTGCGCAAACTATTAATCGTTTATGCGGATCTTCCATGGCGGCCTTGCATACCGCGACCGCCAATATCCGCGCAAATATTGGTGATGTTTATTTAATCGGCGGTGTGGAGCACATGGGGCATTTACCCATGTATGAATCCATTAACATCAATCCATTGCTTGGTCTGTCGGTTGCGAAAGCCGCGGGCAACATGGGGATGACGGCGGAATACCTCGCTCTTTTGCACGGTATTAACCGTCAGCAAATGGACGAATTCGGCGCTCGCTCTCATCATCTGGCTGCTGCCGCACGTGCAGAAGGTCGTTTTGCTCGTGAAATCATTGCTGTGGAAGGCCACAATGCAGATGGCTTTTTGATTCAAGTTGAGGAAGACGAGACCATTCGTCCGGAAACAACCGTTGAAGCGCTGTCCAAACTGCCGCCCGTGTTTGATCCGAAAAATGGTCAGGTTACTGCTGGTACTTCATCGCAATTAAGCGATGGTGCGTCGGTAATGTTAGTGATGTCTGCCGAGCGTGCGCAATCGCTCGGGTTAAAACCTATTGCTAAAGTCGTGTCCACCGGTTTGGCGGGCGTCGATCCCTCGATTATGGGGTACGGACCTGTCCCTTCCACCGAAAAAGCGCTGAAAGTTGCTGGTTTAACGATTGACGATATTGAAATCGTTGAGCTTAACGAAGCCTTCGCTGCGCAAGCGTTGCCAGTGCTGAAAGATTTGAAGCTGCTCGATAAAATGAATGACAAAGTAAACCTTCACGGTGGGGCAATTGCACTTGGGCATCCTTTTGGTTGTTCGGGTACGCGTATCACCGGCTCACTCTTAACTGTTATGCAGCAAAAAGATGCGACTCTCGGCGTATCTACAATGTGTATTGGTTTAGGGCAGGGGATTACGACGGTTATCGAGCGTTTGAATTAAGTATTGAAGAATTTATTTGTTTTTTTCTGTGCAATTTTTGATTGAAAAATTAAGTGGTGAGTTGTCATCCCTGCTGCGCGAGGATGACGACTTCCTACTGGAGTAATTCTCATTAAACATACGTATTCTTTTCGTTAAAAATTCCTCGATCTAATTTGTAGAATTATCTAAAAGGAGTTGCTTTCATGGCTACACCTATCGACCAATATCTCAATATTCTCGCCAAAAAAGATGGTTCAGATTTGTACTTGAGTACAGGCGCGCCGCCTTGTGCAAAATTTCAAGGCGTGCTTAAACCCTTGTCGCAAGACGTTTATAAAGCCGGTGAAATTGAAGGCATTGCCAATGAACTTATGGATGAAGAACAGCGTAGCGTTTTTAAGCATGAGCTTGAAATGAATATCGCGATTTCAATTCATGGCGTAGGAAGATTCCGCATTAATATTTTTAAACAACGCAATGAAGTGTCGATTGTTGCGCGCAATATTAAAACCGATATTCCGCAATTCGATAGTCTTGGATTGCCTGAAATTTTGAAAGACGTAGTGATGAGTAAGCGCGGTCTGGTGCTGTTTGTCGGCGGAACCGGTTCGGGAAAATCTACATCGTTGGCGGCATTAATTGATCATCGCAATAGCACCAGCAGCGGTCACATTATTACCATCGAAGACCCGGTTGAGTTTGTTCATAAACATAAACGCAGTGTGATTAATCAACGCGAAGTTGGTGTGGATACACGCAGTTATAAAGCGGCATTGAAAAATACATTGCGGCAAGCGCCGGATGTTATTTTGATTGGCGAAATCCGCGATCGCGAAACTATGGAACATGCATTAGAATTTGCCGAAACAGGTCATTTGGCAATTTCAACGCTACACGCTAACAACGCAAATCAGGCGCTCGAACGTATTATCAATATGTTTCCAGAAGAGCGTCGCCCGCAATTATTGATGGGCTTATCGCAAAATTTGCGCGCCTTTGTATCCCAACGTTTATTGCCAACGGTAGATGGAAAGCGTTGTGCCGCTATTGAGATTTTATTGGGCACAAAAACGATTCAGGAATTGATTTTAAAAGGCCGCTTCACCGAAATTAAAGAGATTATGGAGAAGTCCGAAAATCTAGGAATGCAGACTTTTGATGGTGCCTTATTCAAACTTTATGTGGCCGGTAAGATCAGCTTTGACGATGCAATCGCCAATGCGGATTCTCCCAATAACCTGAGGCTGCGTATTAAGCTAGCGGGTGATTCGCAAGCGGCGCCGTCGGTTGAAGCAGTGATAGCTGCAAAAGCAAGCAGCTTTAGTGAGCTGAGTTTGGAAAAACTCGATGACGATTCTGATAGTAGTTAGCCGTGGCATTTGGTTTAACCAGCTCTGAGTGTTGAACACATTGAATAATCTTCTGATAGAATGCCGCCTCCCATAAGTCTGGAGCGGCTATGTCATCCTCATTCTACGAAATTCTCGAATTACCTTCTGGTGAAATTATTCTTAAACGCAGTGGCGATGATGGCTCGCAAGAACCATTGGTTACACTTAAGTTTTCAGAGGAATCTAACGCATTTTTAGGCTCGGCGCGCTTCGAAGTCGCCAAAGCTATGATTGAAGCGGGAATGGAAACAGCAAGTGAATTAGCGGATCAAAGCCAAACTCGCGAAGAAATTTCAGCTGATCTGGTCGATATTGAAAACCATATTTTGCATTAAGTTTGCAGTTGGAAATCGCGTCGACAATCATGCCGACACGATTTAGCTTTTACATCTATTTTTAGATTTTCACAATACCGTTGTAAATCTCTTCATATCGCTCTGCACTTTTTTCCCACGAAAAATCCTGGCTCATTGCGTTCTGCTGCATTTTTTTCCACGCGTCGGGCAGTTTGTAACAAGCGAGCGCGCGCAATATTGCAGCATGTAAATCTTCCGCTGTAGGCAAATGAAATACGAAGCCATTTCCATCTGTGCCTATATCATCAAAGGGTTTTTCAAATACGGTATCGCGTAAACCGCCAACTGCATTTACGATAGGTAGAGTGCCGTAGCGAAGGCTATACATTTGATTTAAACCGCAAGGTTCAAATACCGAAGGCATTAAAAATAAATCAGCACTGGCTTCAATTTGGTGAGCGAAATTTTCGTTGTAGCCAATGGTGACTGATACTTTGTCAGGATATTGTTGTGCAATCGTTTTTAAAATTTGTTCGTAGCTCGCAACGCCGCTGCCTAAAATAACGAGCTGACAATCTTGCTCTAGCAGTTTATCAATTTGCCCGAGAATTAAATCCACGCCTTTTTGTTCGACCAATCTGCCGATAAATCCCAGCAATGGAATGCTTTCATTAACAGGCAAACCCAATTTTTCTTGCAAAGCGATTTTGTTTTTAAATTTTTGATTTACAGTGCGACGGTTGTAGTTGTAGGTAATTAATTTATCGGAACCGGGGTTCCATTCATCCATGTCAATGCCGTTCAGTACACCGGTTAAATCTTTGCTGCGCGATTGTAATACGCCTTCCAATCCACACCCAAATTCTGGTGTTTGAATTTCTTTCGCATAACTCTGGCTTACGGTAGTTATCGCATCTGCAAACGCCAAACCGCCTTTCATAAAAGATAATTGATCGTAAAACTCAAGTTTTTCGTGGTGCCAGTGTTCATCTGGCAAACCTAATTCGGTAAATATTTGATAGGAAAATAAACCGCGATAAGCGAGATTATGAATCGTAAATACGCTTGCAGGCTTGTGTTCATGCTGCGCTAGCAACGCAGGAATCAACGCTGTTTGCCAATCATTGCAATGCACAATATCTGGCTGCCAATCCAGATTCGCTTGATTTAAGGCGATAGCCTCAGCGGCTTTTGAAAATACAAAAAACCGCCAGTGGTTATCGCTCCAATCGCTACCTTCAGGTGTGCAATAAGGATTACCTTCGCGCTCGGAGAATTGCGGAATATCAACCAATAAAACGGTGACACGCGAACTTGGCAAACGTGTTTGCCATAACGAAATTGTTTGGCCGGTGATGTTGAGTTCACCGATTTTTTTTACACCAATTTCTTTCGCTTTCACTAAAACACTTGCATAGGCTGGCAACAAAATTTTTACATCGTGACCGCGTTTTAACAGTGCGCGTGGCAGGCTGGATGCAACATCTGCAAGCCCGCCAGTTTTAATCAAGGGATGCGCTTCGCTGGTCGCAAATAATATTTTCTGCATTAAAAAATTCCTATTTAATAATGGTCATCATGTTTCTATTAATAGTCACATTTTAATAAAATCGCGCCGAGCGGCGGCAACGTTAATTCCATGGATTGTGCATGCCCCATCCAGCTTATTTGCTCGGTTGGAATTTCTGCGGGATTACCTTTATTGCTGCCAGAATAGTAAGCGGAATCAGAGTTAAAAATTTCGTGATAAACACCGGCTACTGGAACGCCAAGGCGATAATTTTCACGCAGCGCTGGAGTGAAATTCAAAACTACTAAAGTGAAACCTGTGCTGCCTTTACGCAGGTAACTAATTACAGATTGGGTTGAGTCATGGCAGTCC
The DNA here is from genome assembly GCA_004172865.1 of Gammaproteobacteria bacterium. Lineage (GTDB taxonomy): Bacteria > Pseudomonadota > Gammaproteobacteria > Pseudomonadales > Cellvibrionaceae > Cellvibrio. Next base: position 33,455 of record SEBV01000012.1, read on the forward strand.
ACCCATTCAAAACCCTCGTGAGTAAAACTGCGTTCATGAAGCGATGGCAATGTGCTGTAGAGCTTATTCAAATCTCTTACAAGCGTTTGCAAGCCCACGTGTTTATTTTCTTGCGGTGAGCCATCGTCCAACAAATGCCAATCTAAGGAGCGACCATGAGCCCACTCACTCCATTGGCCAAATTCGCTACCCATAAATAATAATTTTGTGCCGGGGTAGGTATATAGGTAGGTGTAAAGCAAGCGTAAGTTTGCGAATTTCTGCCAGTCATCGCCAGGCATTTTTTTGATCATGCTGCCTTTGCCGTGCACAACTTCATCGTGCGAAAAAGGCAATTGGAAATTTTCGGTGAAGGCGTAAACCATGCCGAAAGTTAATTCGTTGTGGTGATATTGGCGGAAGATCGGATCTTTGCTCATGTACTTGAGCGTGTCGTGCATCCAGCCCATATTCCACTTCATAGAGAAACCAAGACCACCGACCCAGGTTGGGCGAGTAACTTGCGGCCAGGCAGTGGATTCTTCAGCAACGACAATCGCACCGGGGGATTGACCGTGGCAAAGTACATTGAGTTGGCTAAGAAACGCCATGGCTTCAAGGTTTTCATTGCCGCCATAGATATTTGGAATCCATTCGCCATGGTTGCGCGAATAATCCAGATGCAACATGGACGCAACGGCATCCACACGTAAACCATCGATGTGAAATTCTTTTAACCAGAAAAGCGCGTTCGCCAAAAGGAAGTTGCGCACTTCATTGCGGCTGTAGTTATAAATCAACGTGCCCCAGTCGCGATGCTCGCCTAAGCGTGGATCTTCATGTTCATAAAGCGCGGTGCCATCAAATTTGGCGAGGGCGTGAGCGTCTTTAGGGAAATGCGCCGGCACCCAATCCAGAATAATGCCTATGCCGTTCAAGTGAAGGTGATTTACGAAATAGCGGAATTCATCGGGCGAACCAAAGCGGCTGGTAGGCGCGTAGTAACCGGATGTTTGATAGCCCCAGGAATCATCCAATGGGTGTTCAGTAATTGGCAGAACTTCGATATGGGTAAAACCCATATATTTCACGTAATCTGCTAATTGATGGGCGAGATCACGATAGTTGATAAATGAGTTACCTTCGCCGCGACGCCATGATCCCAAATGCACTTCATAAATGGATAAAGGCGAATGTTGCCAGTCCCAGCCAGCGCGTGCGCTCAACCAGGAGGAGTCCTGCCATTCGAATTTACTTTTGGCCGTTACTATAGAGGATGTAAGAGGGCGCTTCTCAAAGGCTTGACCGTAAGGGTCAGTTTTCAAAAATATTTGGTGCGTATCGCGATTGCGAATTTCAAATTTGTAGTTGGTTCCCGCGGCAACGCCGGGAATAAATACTTCCCATAAACCGCTGCCACCGCGAACCCGCATTGGATGATGACGACCATCCCAATCGTTAAAATCACCGACGATACTTATTCGTTCAGCGCTGGGTGCCCAAGTTGCGAATAACACACCTTCTACACCATCGACGATCTTTGCGTGTGCACCGAGGACTTGGTAAATATCCCAATGTTGCCCCTCGCCGAACAAATGTATGTCCAGTTCGCCCAGTTGTGGTGCGAAACTGTAGGGGTCAAATTCTTTATGCAATTGGTTGTGACGATCGGTCCATTCAATCTCGTAGTGCGTAGGAACGTCTTTAGCAAAGCCGTACCATTCAAAAAAGTCAGTAGCCTCAATGCGCTCAAGGTTTATTGAACCATAGTTTATTTGCAAAGATGCCTTACTCGCACCTGGCAGAAAAACCCGGATAACGGAGTCTGCAGTGGGAGTTGGAACAGCCAGTGGATGCTTGCCGAGAACCTCGAAGGGATCGTGATGAGTAGCAGAAATTATACGGAGGAGTTCGTTGGGTAAACCTTGTGCTGACTTGGCACTGAGCATGAAAATTATCCTGTTTCTATGCGAAATTATTGATCAAAAAATGACTAAATTTCGAGTTTTTATTGATGCCGTAAAGAATGGCGTTTAAGTTTGTAGACGCGAGCGTTTTATTTGGATTAACTCCAACATCTAGCAACGGCTTTTACACAGAATCGTCACAGGCTAGAGATAAAGTAAGGCAATGGTATTACACAAAGTAATGTAAAAAATAATTTCGCACAAACGAAATAATTGCAGATTCGGTGCCAGCATTGAGTCTACACTTGTATTGCTTTATTAAGGCAAATTTAATTGGTTGCCAGCTATAAAATTAACCAGATTTTTTCTCTTGGCATCGATATTGCTCAACGCAAGTAAAGAGAAAAAGTAAACTCTTAAGCCCCCACCTTTGACATAAGAAGAAAGGAGTTTCAATGAGCACAAACCAGACCTCTGGTCGCTTCGTAAGCCGCTTAACGCAAAAAACCCTCGCTGTAATTCTTGCAGGAGGTCGCGGATCACGCCTTCATCAATTAACTAATTGGCGGGCCAAACCAGCCGTACATTTTGGCGGAAAGTTTCGGATTATTGATTTTCCTTTATCCAATTGTGTGAACTCCGGTATTCGTCGCATCAGCGTATTAACGCAGTACAAATCTCACTCACTTGATCGACATATTCAGCGTGGCTGGGGCTTCCTTGGCGGTGAGCTGGGTGAATTTGTAGAACTCCTTCCTGCGCAACAACGTCTCGATGAATCCTGGTATGTGGGCACTGCAGATGCGGTTCTACAAAACCTCGATATTATTCGCCGCCACAATCCCGAATATGTGTTGATTCTCGCGGGCGATCATATTTATAAAATGGACTACGGAACCATGATTGCCGCGCATGTTGAGCGCGGCGCTGATATCACTGTGGGTTGTATTGAAGTTCCCTTGGAAATAGCCAGCTCTTTCGGTTTGATTGATATTGATGGCGAAAATCGAATTACCCGTTTTACAGAAAAGCCTGCCAACCCAGAGCCAACGCCGGGCAAAACTGACAGGGCTTTAGCATCTATGGGTATTTATGTATTCAGTACAAAAGTACTTTTTAGCGAATTATTGAAAGACCAAAAAAATCCTGATTCAGAACATGACTTTGGTAAAAATATTATTCCCGAAATGATCAAAACCCATCGCGTATGTGCGTTCCCATTCCGTGATCCTGTTAGCGGTGGTGATGGCTACTGGCGCGATGTAGGAACAGTCGATGCATTGTGGGAAGCAAACCTTGAATTGACCGCAGTAATTCCAGAGTTGGATTTGTACGACGCCGAATGGCCGATCTGGACTCACCAGGAACAAGTTGCTCCGGCAAAATTTGTTTTCGATGATGAAGGTCGTCGCGGTTTTGCGGTAGATTCATTAATTGCAGGCGGATGTATTGTTTCCGGCTCAGTTGTTAAACATTCATTATTGTTCCCGCGTGTGCGTGTGCATTCCTATTGCGACATTGAAGACTCCGTACTTTTCCCAAGTGTTGAAGTAGGGCGTAACTGCAAAATTCGCAAAGCATTAATTGATCGCCGCTGCAAAATTCCTGAAGGCACAGTAATTGGTTATGACGAAGAAGAAGATCGCAAACGCTTTTTTGTTTCTCCAAAAGGTGTTGTGCTAGTAACGCCAGAAATGCTGAATGAGGACAATCCGCATGCCTTTTAATGGCAAAATGAAAGTCGTTTTTCTCTGGCACATGCACCAGCCAGATTATCGCAACATAATGACAGGGGAATATTATTTCCCCTGGACTTATCTCCACGCATTAAAAGATTATGTTGATATGGTTGCGCATCTTGAAGCACAACCAAAGGCGCGCGCGGTTTTCAACTTCGCGCCCATTTTATTAGAACAGCTCGATGACTACTCGCAACAAATTGCAAATTATTTTTCCAAACAGGAAATAATAAAAGATGCCGTTTTGTCATCGCTCGTTGAACCTGATTTACCCTTGGCGGGAACACCGGAATTTATCGCGCTCGCGAAAAAATATTTGCGTGCAAATCGCCAGCGGATGATTGAACGCTTTCCAATATTTCAAGAGCTTGCGGATATCACCAATGATTTGACGGAAACATCGACCATTGCAAAATATCTTAACCAACAATTTTTAATTGACTTAGGTTTTTGGTATCACTTAAGTTGGTTGTCTGAAACGTTGCGTCGTAAAGATTACCGTGTGCAAGCATGGCAAAATAAAGGCCGCGGTTTCAGCTGGCAGGATCGTTTGGATTTGCTCAAATTAATTGGCGAAGAAATTAGTTCAATCGCACCACGCTACAAAGCGCTTTATGAAACTGGACAAATTGAATTGTGCATGAGCCCCTATGCACATCCAATTGTTCCGTTGCTGTTGGATATTAATACTGCACGTCAGGCATGGCCCGATGTAACACTTCCTATCGCAACTAATTACGCAGGCGGCGAAGAAAGATCCAAGTGGCATTTGACCGAAGGCGTAAAAACCTTTGAACAACACTTTGGTCACAAACCACGCGGTTGTTGGCCATCCGAAGGTAGTGTTAGTGATGACACCTTAAAACTTCTGGAAGAAGCCGGGTTCGAGTGGGCCGCAACTGGCGATTCAGTTTTGCATAACAGTTTGCGTCATGCTGACAACAAAACTATTGCAGATGATTTGGCAGCACGCAAAGCTTGTTTGCATCGCCCCTATCAATTTGCAGGCCATAAAACCAATCTCTTTTTTCGCGACGATGGTCTCTCCGATATCATCGGGTTTAAATACGCCACCTGGCATTCCGATGATGCCGTCGGTGATTTTATAAATCATTTGATCAACATTACCGAAGCATGTGACAACCCAAAAAATTCCGTAATCTCGGTGATTATGGATGGTGAAAATGCATGGGAATATTTCCCTGAAAATGCCTATTACTTTTTAGAGCAATTGTATCGTCGCATTGGCGAACATCCCCAATTGGAATTAACAACTTACAGCGAATTGCTCGACAAGCAAAAACCAGAACCACTGGTTATGCCGCATGTTGTTGCAGGCAGCTGGGTCTACGGTAATTTTTCAACCTGGATTGGTGATAAAGATAAAAACCGTGGCTGGGACATGTTGTGTGAAGCGAAATTAGCAGCAGATCATGCACTGGAAACTAAAAAGTTTACCAAAGCAGAAGTCGCGCAAATTGAAAAGCAATTAGCACTGTGTGAAGGTTCTGATTGGTTCTGGTGGTTCGGCGGTTACAATCCGGCGCAAAGTGTTAGCGACTTTGAATATCTTTATCGTCAACATCTCAAAAATTTATATCACTTAATTAAAGTACCGGAACCTGATTATTTAAATCTGGTCATCAGTGTTGGTGGCGGCGATCCGGCAACAGGTGGCGTAATGCGTCAAGGTCATGAACAATAGAAGGATAGGGCACTAATGCCAAATAACGCTGTAAATGTTTCCCCCCTCTTTTTAGCTCGACGTGCTGGGGTGTTATTACACCCCACATCTCTCCCCAACCAAAACGCTTTTTCTCACTCAAAACCTTATCCACAAATGCATGGCGCGCTCGGCAAAGACGCCTATTTATTTGTGGATTTTTTAGCGAAATCCGGCATCAGTGTTTGGCAGATGCTGCCCACTACACCTACGCATGCAGATCTGTCGCCTTATCAATCAGTATCAGCGCATGCGGGTAATCCCGAATTAATTAGTATTGACTGGCTCGTGCAACACGGTTGGGTAGATGCAAATACGAATTGGAGCGACTTGGAACCCAGTCACCAAATTTTGCATGCGATTCGTCTCGAATGCGCCGAACAGTTTTATGCGCATCTGCAAGAAAAACATTATTTGCTGGAAAAGCTAAATCACTTTCAAAGCGAAAATAGTTATTGGCTTGAAGATTTCGTTTTATTTATGGCGCTGCGTAAACATTTTGAAAACCGTTCGTGGACCCAATGGCCAGCAGCAATTAAAAAGCGAGTGCCAGAAGCCTTAAAAGAATACAGAGAATTTTTAGCACCAGATATTTCGCTCTATGTGTTTGAACAATTTGCATTCTTTGAACAATGGAAATCTCTGCGCAACTATGCGCAAGAAAAAAATATTTATCTTTTTGGTGACATGCCTATTTTTGTCGCCCATGACAGTTCAGATGTATGGGCCGCGCAAGAATTTTTTAATCTGGATGAAGAGGGTAATTCGCTTACCGTAGCCGGTGTTCCACCGGATTATTTTTCGGAGACTGGTCAGCATTGGGGTAACCCACATTACAACTGGCAAGCGATGGAAGACGCTGGCTTTAGTTGGTGGATAGATCGCCTGCGCACGCAATTAAGTCAATTCGATTTAATTCGTATTGATCACTTTCGCGGCTTTGAAGCCTTTTGGGAAATTCCCGGCAATAGCCATGACGCTCGCAGTGGGCAATGGGTAAAAGCGCCTGGTGATGCGTTTTTAGCAGCCTGTTTTGAAGCTTTTCCAGGCTTGCCATTAGTCGCTGAAAATTTAGGTTTAATTACCGAAGAAGTTGAAGCCTTACGCCACAAATTTAATTTGCCCGGCATGCTGGTTTTACAATTTGCTTTTGATGGCAATAATAAAAACCCACATTTGCCCCATTGTCATTCGCGCAGCGATGTCATCTACACCGGCACTCATGACAATGACACAACCGTAGGTTGGTATGAAGCTTTAACAAAAGAGCAGCAACATAAAGTAACGGATTATTTATATGCCAGTAATGAAAAAATTCATTGGTTATTAATTGAATCTGCACTGGCATCCGTCTCGCCTTTGGCTATGATTCCTTTACAGGACTTTTTAGCGCTTGATGGTGAGCATCGCATGAATATGCCAGGCACCACCGGAACAAACTGGACTTGGCAATTTACCTGGGCGCAATTTCCTGAAAATTTAGATGAGTTAATCCACAAAAAATTAGCGCGCTATGATCGTTTAAGTTAGATGTGAAAATCCTCCAACTGAAACACCAGGGAGCCTTCTATGGAACACAGGTGCACAGAGAGAACTGCCAGCGAATTAAACGTTTTAATTCATAAACATAATAATCCCATCGCTACAGGGCGCATTAAAAACTGCAGTCATGCCGGAGTATTTGTTGAAACAGATTTCATGGATATTGACTGCGAACATCAATTGACGTTTGAAGTGCTCTTTAATGAAAATAGCGCTATAGAATTTCAGCATGTTGAAATGAAAGCCATCGTGATTCATAAAGCGAGTAAAGGTTTTGGTGCAGAAGTAGATTTCCTGGATAGCTCTCACGCAAATGTGTTTAAGGAGATTCTACGTGGCCCGCAGTTGATCCAGCCAAACAGTAATTTCGCCATGGCGGCAAATAGTTAATTTTTAAAATCCTCTGTTAAATCGACATTCGTTTATAAGGCAACCTGCAATTCTACGGTTGCCTTGAACATCTTAAACCCTCTTAAAAATGGCTCAGTATTTAATCCTATAAATGGCTTAAAGCTGACTATACTTCTTCAAAACCATAGTTAATCCATCTGCTCAACGATTTATCGCTGGAAATATCATGATCAACAGTGTCACCAGGCTTTTGCTTGCCTTATTTTTTGTGATTAATTCATCCACTGGATATGCTTCCGACGTTTTGTTGAAAGTTCTAAGTGTTGAAAACGAACCAGTTGTTGATGCAGTAGTGTATGTTCAAGCTGGCGACCTTGCCAAAAATCCACCAGTTGCGGTTATGAATCAGCACGACAAAGTTTTTGTTCCTCACGTGCTCGCGGTGCCTGCCGGCACGCTGGTAGATTTTCCTAATTCGGACTCCGTTAATCACTACGTTTATTCTTTTTCTGAAATTAAGAAATTTCAATTCAAACTTTTTAAAGGAGATTTGGAAAAGCATCAGATGGTTTTTGATAAACCAGGCATAGTGACTATAGGCTGCAATATTCACGATTTCATGTTTGGCTATATTTTTGTTGCGCCGACAGCTTATGTAGGCGTTACCAACAATGCAGGCGAGCTGAAACTTACGCTGCCAGATAAGGGCGAGTTCTCGTTGGTGGTATGGCATGAACGCGCCAACGAAGATCTTGAAAAGCTAACGCAAAAAATTACTGTGAATTCTACTGAGCAAAAACTTCATATAAATTTTACCAAATCACTCAAGCCGCCACGAAAAATGACGCATGAAGGCGATAGCTACTAAGTGTCGGTAATTATTTAAGATGAATAATCTACAAAGCAAAATATTTGTTTTTTTTATGGCTTTACTTGTTATTGTAATGACCTTTATTTTGCTTATTGTTTACCGCACCACTTATTCCCATACCCAAACTCAAATTGCAGAGCAGCTTGAAGCTGGTAGCGCTGTTGTCCAAAATGAACTCGAATCGCGCCAGCGTTATGTTGGGAGTACATCGCGCACTATTACGAAAGATTTTAATCTTATCGAGCAAGTTGTAAGCCGCGATGCAGACTCAATCACTGCTGCGCTGGAAAATTATCGTGGTCGCGCCGGTGCGACGTTCTCTGTAGTGACAGATACCAAAGGCCAAATTATTGCGAGCACGCTAGCAGATTTAGAAATCGCACAGGCTTTACCTTTCGGATCATTTTCTAACGATGAAGTTGGTAATGCGCAAAGTATTTACGGGCTTTATAAAGATCACGCTTATCAAGTTTTTATTTGGCCGCTTTATGCTCCTGAGCCTGATCAAATTGCCTGTTTGGTGATGGGCTACATGTTGGATGACAGCCTAACGCAGCGCCTACAAAAATTAACCGGTTTAGATGTTTCATTTATTCAAAGCGGTAAAGTATTCGCGTCAAGTTTGCCCCAAGCAGAACGCACACTTCTAAGTCATGCCAATATTTCAATGTCATCGCCCAATACGTGGCGTACAGTGAGTTTAGATAATATTGATTACGTGACTTTTGCGGCGCCGTTGCCAATGAATAACGGTGAATCGATGACAGTGCTTTTACAGCGTTCGTTAACCGATGCACTACGCGATTATAAATCTCTACAATTACAACTGATTGCCACGCAATTGTTCAGTTTGCTTCTCGCTGCTGTGGGCGCATTTTTTATCGCCAGCACAATTACGCTTCCGTTGCGACGCATGACAGAGTATGTAAAGCGCATCGCTGCCGGAGAATATTCCGAACCTTTGCCGTTGGATAGCAAAGGTGAAATAGGAATTTTGGTTCAAGAATTCACGCATATGCAACATGAAATTACCGAGCGTGAAGCATCCATTTTGCATCTGGCATATCACGATGGTTTAACTGATTTACCTAATCGAAATGATTTTCAAAGACAAGTTCAAACACAGGTTGACGCTGCCAAAGCCTCAAATGGTCGTGCTGCTGTTTTTGTAATGGACTTGGATAATTTTAGTGATATCAACGTTACGCTCGGGCATTTATCTGGCGATTTTTTATTAAAAAAAGTAGCGGAAAGATTATTAAACGAATGTCGCGAAGTTGATCATGTTGCGCGTTTGGGTGGCGATGAATTTGCAGTGCTTATCACTGACTTCGCAAGCGTCCACGATATTATTCAATGGGTTATGCATTATCGCCAAATTTTTAACGAAGCCTTTGAAGTTGAAAATATTTCGCTTTCGGTTAATGCAACTATCGGCGTAGCGATTTACCCTGAGCACGCTGAGAATTCCGGCACGCTTATGCAAAGAGCCGAAGTAGCAATGTACAACGGCAAGAAAAAGAAAATGCCTTATTCGATATACAACAGCAGTCAGGATCATCACAGTGTTTTACGTTTGGCGTTAATGAGCGAGTTAAAACCCGCAATCGAGTTTAATGAGCTAGTACTTTATTACCAACCAAAATTAGACGTGGCGACCAATACCGTTAATGCGGTGGAATGTTTGGTGCGTTGGATTCATCCTATACATGGGTTTATTAGCCCCGATGATTTTATTCCTCTGGCAGAACAAACAGGAAATATTCGTTTGCTAACTCGATGGGTAATCAAAACTGCATTTTCGCAGAATCAAAAATGGCGAGAACAACACAATTTAAATCTGACCATGTCGATTAATATTTCCGCTGTCGATTTGCTAGACCCGCAATTTTTACAATACGTAGAAAGCCAATTACTCGACTATAACATGCCACCTGAATCAATTATTTTTGAAGTCACGGAAAGTGCGGTGATGGATGATCCCGATAAAGCTATTGGCATTCTAAGTCAGCTTAGCGATATGGGTTTGGGTTTATCTATTGATGACTTTGGTACTGGCTATTCTTCTATGGCGCAACTAAAACGTTTGCCAGTCAGTGAATTAAAAATTGATAAAAGTTTTGTGCTCGATGTTGCTAACAATGAAGACGATAAAATTATTGTACGAGCCACTATAGAGCTTGCTCACAATATGCATCTTAAAGTTGTCGCAGAAGGCGTGGAAAGCGGTCAAACCTTGAATCTGTTAAAAGAGTTAGGTTGCGATTCTGCGCAAGGGTTTTATCTCTCCAAGCCAGTGGCAGCGAATATTTTCGAGAAATGGCTAGCTGGCACGCAATATTTAATCTCTCGTCTACACTAGATTTGACTATAAATATTTAATGTTCTTTTGAGGTTTGCGTGTGACATCAACGTTTAAAAGAATAAACGCATTTTTATTTGCCGTTATATCCACTTCGATGCTTGTGGCTAGCTCTGCTTATGCTGAGATCAGCGGCATGATTGACGTTCGCCTGGTGAGTGCAGACGATACTCCAACTTGGCCCTATGAAGGTTTGGGCAAACAACGTTTTGACAGTGAACACGACGGAATTAAATTAGGCCAGGCTGTAGTAGATATCAAAGGCAATTTAACCGACACAATCACCGGCAAACTTAGTTTTAATGGGTACGATGATCGCAGCGGGTTTGCGGATATCACAGAAGCTTATTTGCAATGGAAACCCTTACCGTTTGAAACCTATCAAATAAAAGTTAAATTGGGCGCGTTTTATCCCGCCATTTCATTAGAAAATAATGGAGTAGGGTGGACCAATCTCTGGATGCTTTCAACTTCAGCAATCAATACGTGGGTTGGTGAAGAGTTGCGCACAATTGGTAGTGAGTTTTCCTGGAAGCTTCCCGGGCAATTAAATAATTCACCGCACGATTTCGAATTAACTTACGCACTTTTTACGGCAAATGACCCTGCTACAAGTTTAATCGCATGGCGCGGTTGGAGTGTTGGTGACAGAATTACGGGATTAACAGAGCGGTTACCTTTACCTTACATGCCAGATGTTTACGGCCCCAATAGTATTTTTAATTCACAAGAGAGTTATGAAAAAGCTTTTGTGGAAATCGATCATCATTACGGTTATCAAATCGGCGCGAATTACGGTTATAACAATTGGATTAGCGTTCGCGCATTTCATTACGATAATCGCGGTAATCCAACCGGCATGCACGACGGTCAGTGGTCATGGCTTACAACTTTCGATCATCTCTCATTAAAAATAGATTTTGAAAATAATTTTTCATTACTTGCACAAGCAATGCGTGGAAATACGCGTTGGGGAATTCCAGGCTACGGCGTTAATGCAAGTTATGATTCCTGGTATTTATTAGGAAGTCAGTCAATAGGCGCGCATCGTTTTAGTGTGCGTTACGATAAATTTAATATGCGCGACAAAGATCATATGCTCGGCGATGATAATTCTGAAGATGGACACTCGATTGCCGCAACATGGTTATTTACGATCAATAACGAAAATCAGGTTGGCTTGGAGTATTTGAAAATTTTAAGCACACGCTCCGGCCGCGAATATCTTAATGGCTTGGAAGATGAAGAGGCGGGTGAAGAGCCAGTAACCGAAAATACACTGCAACTCTTTTATCGATATAAATTTTAATATCTGTGATTCTCTAAAAGAATCACAGAATAAATTTATCGAACGGAAGTATTTTTACAATTTCATCTTTTTCAACTTTGCCCCGTTCTTGTTCTAAAACGATAAAGCAATTCGCTTTCGCCAGCGATGTTAAAACCCCAGAGCCTTGAACGCCTGTACTCGCGACATAATTTGTATCATTTTCGCTCGTTAGAATTCCGCGTTGATAATCCGCTCGTCCAGGTTGCTTGGAGAATTTCTGTTGAGTGATGGCGTTTAGCTTGGGTGCTGAATTAAAAATTTCACCACTTAAATAACGCAAACTTGGTAAAACTAATTGATGATAAGTAATCGCCGCAGAAACGGGGTTTCCTGGTAAGCCAAAAAACCAACAATTTCCAATTTTTCCAAACGCGAAAGGTTTTCCGGGTTTAATGGCAACTTTCCAAAAATAAATATTTCCCAACTCTGCCAAAACATCTTTTGTGAAATCTGCGTCACCAACAGATACGCCCCCCGTTGAAATTACGACGTCCGCAATTTTCATGGCCTGTGTAAAACTTTTTTTAATAATCTCTGGAGTGTCAGGCTGTAAACCCAAATCGATAGTTTCTACATGCAAGCGTTGGAGCAACGCGTTGAGCGTGTAGCGATTGGAGTCATAAATTTTTCCATCTTCAATCGGTTTTCCTAACGGCGTGAGTTCATCGCCTGTGGAGAGCAACGCAACTTTCAAGCGACGATAAACCTGAACTTCAGTAATTCCTAATGATGCGATCAAACCAATATCAATAGGTGTTATACGATGGCCCTGTGATAACACCATACTACCTTTAGCACTGTCTTCACCCGCACGACGAATATTTTCACCGAGGTGAGGGCGCACATTAATGCGAATCACATTTCCATTCCGCTCCACTTGTTCCTGCATAATCACCGTGTCTGCACCTTTGGGCACAATTCCACCAGTAGTAATTCGCACGCATTCGCCAGATCTAATTTCGCCAGCGTAGGGATGTCCCGCTAACGAATCGCCAACTATCTGTAATGTTGATAAATCATCAGTCAGCTTAAACGCATAACCATCCATAGCGGAATTATCAGCACTTGGCACATTGATGTTCGAATAAAGTGGAGCGGTAAGCACGCGATCCAAACTATCCAACAGACTCACTGTTTCGGATTCCAGAATCGGATCGAGCGCTTGTTGCATAAGCGACAGAGCTGTTTCTACGGGGATTAAATCAGGTCGCGCGCAAAAATCCATTGGAAATCCTGCTAGATAAATGAATGGGATTAGCGTGAATCATACCTGCGAAATGAATAATTCTCGCGAAAAAAACTGTAAATGCTCATGTGGAAGGAAGCTTGCATTGGTGTATTCATTAGCAGGCTTTCTTTGTTGATAGTTATTATCATTTGGGATATGGTGAAACCTAACTGATAATTAGCATTGATTATTTAATTAGGATAAATAGACATGAAATCTTTTTTGGGTTCCGCATTTCTATTGTGTTGCAGCGTTTTAGTGGTTTCCTCGGCGCATGCTCACACACCTTATTTAGTGCCTGTAAGTTTTGAACCTGCTTATGAAGATTGGGTTTCGCTCGACGCTGGTTTTGCTGAAGAATTTTTTCATCCCGATGTCGCTTTTGAGCACGGCAACTTTCAAATTTTAACACCTGCTGGGCAATGGCAAAAACCCTCGCGTTACGAAGAATTTAAAATTCGCACGTTAGTTGAATATCAACTCACTGATAAAGGAACTTACCGTTTTACAACGGGCACGCGTCTCGGTGATGTATTTCGTTTTTTTGAAGTGAACGGTGAGCGGCAGGGTACGCGCGATCCAAAAGAGGTTTTACCAAAAGGTGCAAAATTGCTTGATCACTATCAATCAGTCACTCTCGCGGAAACTTATGTCACTAAAGATAAGCCGACCGAGACTGCACTTAAACCCTATAACAAAGGTTTAGAGCTTGTGGCTGTATCGCATCCCAACGATTTAACGGAAGGCGAAAAATTTAAAGTAAAAGTATTGTTTGATGGCAAGCCGCTCGCCAATAAGGATGTCAGTTTATTTGCAACCCAGGGTGGTGGTGAACATCAAAAAGCAGCAGCCATTATTAAAACAAATACACAAGGTGAAGCTGAATTCTCCCTGGCAAGCCATGGCGTTTATCTGCTGCATGTTCGCCATAATGCACCCGCACCCAAAGATGCCGAAGCACCAAATTATGGTTATGTTTACACCTTGACCTTCGCCGTAAATCCACCCATTTAATCGACGCTGCTGGAATAATTTTATGAAAAATCGTTGGATGTTTTTACTGCTAACTCCTGCACTAGCCCTGTCGTTAACTGCATGTCAGTCTGCAGTTAATGCAAAAAAATCTGCTGCTGCAAACGAGGGGGTAAGCCTGGAAGATCGTAACGACTTTATTGATCAATACGGTGGTGATCAAAAACTTAGTAAAGCTGAATTTGATAAAGCCAGATCCATTTTATTTAGCGAATCCGATGCAAATCATGACGGCATTGTTGATGAGCAAGAATATGTTAATGACTATGCTGCGCGCCTTGAAAAGCAAATTAATGAAGAGCGTAAAGTTCAAGTTAATCAAACAGTCATTCGTTTCGGAGCAGTTGATGAAAATTCTGATGGCAAAATAGTGTTTTCGGAATTTAAAGATTCAGGAGAAATACTATTTACTTATCTGGATGAAAAAGAAACTGGGGTTATTAATCGTAAAACGCCGGAACCAGAAGAAGATGGAAATGTTGACCGCTCTGTTATTGCAATGCCAAGCACACATTCCGTAAAAGGTTTTTTAGAAATTTATGACTTGGATGGTAATGGTGAAGTCACTCGTTCCGAGTTTGATGCTGAACGGAAAACAAAGTTTGAGTTGACGGATATTAACCATGACGGCTGGTTAAATGCGGACGAATACCAAATTGAATTTGAAAATCGTTTAGATCAACAAGCCAAAAAGGTTCGTACAACTCAAATTAAACAAGCGCATTTGTCTTTCGCTACATTGGATGTCGATAAAAACTCGCAAGTGACGGTGCAGGAATTTAACCTGGCTGGAAATAATATCTTTAATAAATGGGATCTAAATAACGATGGATGGGTTAATAATAATGATCCCTTGCCTAAATCTAAATCCAAAATCGATAAGAAAGACGCTGATGTGAAAGTAGCCGTTGATAAGTAACAGCAAGCGACATTTACTGATGAAGTATTTTTCCATAGCGCTTCTACTAAGTTTGCTTCTGACGGTACCGGCGCAAGCAGCAGAGGAAAGCGCTATAAATTTATTCGGCGAATCATTGATAGTAGATTTGTTCGATCTTGATCCAACTCATAAAAAGCAAATTAATCAGCGACTGCAAGTCGAACTAAAAGCACTCGTCGGCCTTGGCAGCGAAATTACCCAGCTCAATACGCAAGGCTATATAAATAATCCCACCAAAAATCTAATTGAATTATTGCAGCTATGCGATCAGTGGGAAAAGACAAGTGAATCTGCTTTTTCCTGTCGTTTGGGAGGATTACAACAGGATTGGCAGCATGCCATAGAGAAGAGTGAGCTACCAGATCGAAGTGATATACGTAAGAAAGCTCGAGAGTTTTTGCAACAGAATTGGGCTGTCAGCCCCTCAAAAATAGAATTTACTGATGCTACCAAAAATTCTGGCTTTAAGCTAAACCTTGATAATTTTCTGCAAGCGTTTGTAGTCGATAAGTTAGTTGCAAATATAACCGAGTTTTCAGCTAAGCAAAAAATAAAGTTGAATGCAGTTCAAATAAATTTAGGTATTCAGCAGCGTTGCTGGAGCTTGGAAAGCGCTGTAAACAATTGTGTAATAAAAAACGCCTCACCTCAAATAATTAATTTCTCAGCCGCCAAAATTGTCTCCTCCAATAATGCGATTGTAGTTCTCGACCAGCGCAATGATTTGCAAAAAATTGGCCCTTATAAACTTGGTAAAATAATGAATCCGAAGGATGGCTGGCCTAGTGAGTTTTCGCCTTCAGTTCTGGTGGTCGCGAAAGATTCGGTAACTGCTACAGCTGTAACCTACAGTTTGGCGGTTAAGCCTACAGCTGCAGGAATTAACTGGGTTGAATCTCAGCAAGGAGTTGAAGCACTGATTAAGACGGACGCTGGAATAATTTTTACGTCAAAAGGATGGTACTCAACAATAACATCAGACACAGAAGAGCGCCCGTTGTGGTCTGGTGACAAACAATTTTTAATTGAGTATCAAACTCAGAATCTCCACCTAGCGGAATACCAGCGCCCATATGTTGCAATATGGATCACCGACAATGATCGCAATTCAATTCGTCAATTATTATTGCACGGCAGTAATGCGCGCTGGTTAAAAGAAATATCTTTATGGTGGCGTCGTTATGGTCGCAGTAATGAATCTGCTTTTGATGGTTTGGCCCGCGCTACTTTAGCACCGGGGTCGCATACACTTACTTGGGATGGTCGGGATGATAAAGGTCAACGAGTACCTAAAGGACATTATATTTTGCATCTTGAAGCGGCGAGGGAGCATGGCGATCACGAAGCCGTCACTGTACCGTTTGAACTTTCTGGCGAGTCTTTTACGGCAAGTGTGAATGGGCAAAAGGAATTAGGCGTAATAAAAATTAATTTTACTCAATAGGTAAATTAATATCGTCTTGACTGCAATAATTTTCTAAATATCTATAATATTTCGTTCAAATTTAATAATTCCCGTCATATTTTTGGATAGTGGTTAGCGCTTTAGTGGCGTATTAATAAATAAAAATCCCCAATCATTCGATAATTCAAATTTTCCGAAATCGTTAATAAACTCTACATACGATCAATAATGATGCAAGCGTCATTTGCATCTATGCGTGTGATAGCGAACTTCAACGCTTTGCATTGCTTGTTAGATTTGGGCTCTCCCTAGATCCTAAATTATTTGAGGTGCCTTATGTCTAACGATCAATACACTATTCAAGATCCACGTTACCAATATACTGCGCCGCATGCGCAGCCTTATCCATCTCAGCCCGAACCTGCGCTAGACGCCATTTTAAAGCCGCAGGCAGATCACGGTGAGATCTCCTATAGAGGCTCGAATCGGTTGTAGGGCAGAAAGGCGTTAATTACAGGCGCAGACTCTGGGATTGGGCGGGCAGTGGCAATTGCATTTGCTCGCGAAGGTGCAGACGTCGTTATTACGCATGTGCCTAGTGAAGAGGTGGATGCAAAAGAAACTATCAAACATATTGAAGCTGCCGGGCGAAAGGCTTTTTGCATTCCGGGTGATATTACCGACGAAAATTTCTGTAAAGATTTAGTTAAGCAGGCGGCGGAAGCACTCGGATCAATTGATATTTTGGTAAACAATGCGGCCAAGCAGCAATATGTTGAAAAATTAGAGGATGTTTCTTCCGAACTTTTTCAGGAAATATTTGCAACTAATGTTTTCGCCATGTTTTGGATTACGAAAGCGGCAGTGCCTCATATGCCGCCGGGTTCCAGCATCATTAATACGACATCCATCCAATCTTATCAGCCGTCGCCAGGATTGCTGGCTTATGCGTCCACTAAAGGTGCGATAACAGCATTTACAAAAAGTTTAGCGAAAACTTTAATTGAAAAAGGTATTCGCGTTAACGCAGTCGCGCCTGGTCCAATTTGGACTCCATTGCAACTAAGCGGCGGTCAGCCAGACGAAAAATTAAAGCACTTTGGTGAAAAAGTACCTTTAGGTCGGCCCGGCCAGCCAGCGGAAGTTGCACCTGCTTTTGTATTTCTTGCATCGCAAGAGTCCAGTTATACAACAGCAGAAGTAATCGGAGTTACTGGCGGCGAACATTTACCATAATTTTGACAATTGTTGCTACAGGCCGCATAAGAAATTATGCGGCTTTTTTTATTATTGGATAAATTGATTAAAAATGAAAAGTAAGCTCTTAAACATGCTTTCTTAACATTCAATTTATTTAATTAATCGTTGTTAATTTCTGCTAAAATATTCGCTTAATTTAGTCAGTTATCATTTTATTTATACGATTACGGGTGTACATAATGAAAGTAGTCATTTTAAAAGATTCAGACTCTGTTGCGGCATATGGCGCAGATATTTTTGTTAAGCACATCAATAAAAAACCAAACGCAGTTTTAGGTTTGGCAACAGGTTCTACACCGGTCGCTTTGTATAAAAAGTTGATATCTGCCTATAGCAACGGGCATGTTTCATTTGCAGATGTGAGTACATTTAATCTGGATGAGTACTTGGGTATTAGCGGAGATCATCCGCAAAGTTATCGCTATTTTATGAATCAACAATTTTTTGATCATATAAATATCGATAAAAATAGCACTGCTGTTCCACAAGGCGATGCGGAAGACCCAATTGCAGCATGCGAAGCCTACGAAACTGATATTAAACAAAAAGGTGGAATTGATATTCAGTTGTTGGGTATTGGTCGTAATGGTCATATTGGATTTAATGAACCATCTTCATCGTTGATGTCACGCACTCGCGTTAAGACCTTAACACGAGCAACTATTGATGATAATGCACGCTTTTTTTCCGCAGATGAATATCAACCGCATTTATCACTGACGATGGGCATTGGTACTATTTTGGAAACCAAATTAGTAGTTTTGTTAGCGACAGGTGAATCTAAAGCGAATGCAATAAAAGCCATGGTCGAAGGACCTTTAACCGCATCATGCCCGGCATCTGCGTTGCAAATGCATCAGGATGCTGTGATTATTATTGATGAAGCTGCTGCTTCAAAATTACTCGATATCGAATTTTATAAGCACATTGAAATAGAAAATGAAAAGCTAAAAGAAAGGCTAGCGCGGTAATTGAGTTTATATAGCGGCGCGTAAAAAATGCTTCCTTTATGGAAGCATTTTTTTTGGAATCGATATAGATAGTAAAAAATAGTTTTATTGGAATAGTGCAGCAGCACCAAGTACGGGGGTGTTCAAGTTTTGGCTTTGCACTACTCGCGTAGCTTTCCACATAGATTGAAATGGAAATTTCTTCATTGCTTCATTTAAGCTATCCAAAAAAAATGGGTAGGCACTGCTGACAGAACCGCCTATAACAACCACTTGCGGATTATAGGCTAGCAACACCGTACTTAATGCCTGTGCAAGGTGTTCGCCAAAGGTGCGATAAATGGCGAGCGCAGCTGCATCACCTTGGGACGCGCGATTAAAAACATCACTGCCATCGCTACCGTGGTAACGCGAAAAAAATTGGCCGGAACAGTAATTTTCCAGTTTACTATCGCCATACTGTAACTCTCCTAATTCGCCTGCGCCGCAGGTTTGCCCCGTATAAAGTTTGCCTGCGAGAATTAAACCAACACCCATTCCTGTACCCAAACTCATACACACCATGTCTTGCGTATCTTGCCAGTTCCCATAGTGGTATTCACCGAGACTAAAACAATTCACATCGTTATTAATTTTAACGGGCAAATTAAAATGCGATTCTATTTTGTCTTTCAAATGCACTTCACGCCAAGCAGGAATATTAGCGACTTCGTAAACGATGCCACGCTTTGGATCAACAACACTAGGCACACCAATTCCAATGCCTTTAACATCAGGCGATAAATGTCTTTCAATTCCGTGGATAACAGTTTGCAAAACTACTTCAGCAGATGCATTTGCATCGTAAAGTTGACGCGATTGCGACGCTATATGTTGGCCTTGTACACGTGCTACGTGCAATTTTGTTCCACCGAGATCAACACCAATAATTGTATTTAATGCCATATTATTTTTTTCAATTGTCGTTGTGTGCGAGTTAGACGTAGACATAATAAAATTCCAGACAGGTGCTTTTATACCGGCAAATCAAGCTAAATAGATTAATGCGAGGTTCAAGTTTCGGATGCGGCGTTCCAGGTTTTATTCGTTACCAATGGTTTTGCCCAAAATCCAATACTTAAAATATAACCAAGCGTAATGAATACGCAGAACATTCCAGTACGCAATTCGCCGCTAGCGTCTGCAACCATTCCAATAATGGGTGACGCCAACGCACCGCCAATAATTCCGCTACACAAAATTCCCGCGAAACTACCGTGATGCTTCGGCATTGAATTTAAAGCAAGCGAAAAAATAATGGAAAACATAACGGAGATACAAAACCCGACTGCAGGAAATGCAAGTAATGCGATGGATGTTGCACTAAAGAGCGCGGTGAGGTAACACGCAATTGCCACGAGACTAAAGAGTTTAAGCACTGTGCGACTATCCATTAAACGCAATAAACCCATGCCGAGCATGCAACCAAACACCATCATTAACCAAAATTGACTTACGGCATTTGCGCCTTCAACCTCAGGGTTTAAGCCATGGTAGGTTTGTAGAAAAAGCGACATGGAATTTGCAATGCCTTGTTCGGTTGCAACATAAGCGACAATGGCGAGAAAAAATAATCGAACTGTTTTTGAGCGAAGCAATTCTAAATGTACATCCAGCGCGCCTATTTTTTCATCTTCATTGAGCGCAAGTTTTGGCATATTGAGTTTTGCAATAATTAAAATCATGACCAGTGAAAGCAGAGCAAATATTCCGTACATGGAAAGCCAGCTCAGTTGTTGCGGAACCCAAAAAAATAATTGATTAACCCAGGTGGAGGAGCTAGAGCCGATAGCACCAGCAAGATAGCTATAAACAAGCGGGCTAATAGTGGCTGCACCACCAAATACTAATTGCGCGGCCACTGAATTAAACGCAAAATTTTCCTCGCCACCGGCAATACGTAATAGTGGGTTAATAACAACTTGTAGCATTGCCATCGCAGAGCCAATTAAAAATAGCGAGGCCATTACTGAAGTAAGTGTTGGCAATAAGGCTAAAAGTAGGGCGCCCGCCGCTGAGAGGCCGAAGCCTAAAAGCATGGTGACTTTCGCACCCAAGCGCTCAGTAATAATTCCAGCGGGAATGGACATAACACCGTAAGCAATAAAAAATGCAAATGGGAAAAACCCAGCAATCGTTAGGCTAATGTGATAATCATTCACTAGCGCTGGAAAAATTGGACCCATAATGTTTGTGATAAATGAAATTACAAAAAATGTGAGCATTACCAAAATCACAGAGCTTTTACTGCGCGATGTGTTCATGGAATTATTAAGAGAACTACTCATATTATTTTCCCTTCTCTAATGAAGTTCTGCTGACATCGCTACCATTAGGATCTTCGTTCATTGCCGTCATCGCCAATAAAAACCAGGTGCTATGCGGAATCCATTGTTCCACCCAGCGCCAATCGTTTTCGTCCGGGCCTTCTGCCCAAGTAATGCCTCGGCCCTCGTCACTATTGGTCGCGCCGGTGATGCCATTTGAAATTCCGCCTTTTACACGTGCGCCAGCACTTTCAGCGAAAGGCGGATTTTGTGTGCCGAATCCGAATAGTTGAGACATGTTGTAAGGGTTGCGGCCAAGAATCCAATCGATTTGCTGCTGCGCAAATTCACCAACGGGTTTGGAGACTGAAAATGCTGAATTAGTTTGCGGATCTACTAATCGCGCCGCCCAGATGGTTGCAGCAGTCAACGATGCCAAGCGCGCACTTTCACCTTGCCACCAATAAAGTGTTTCGTTGGCGTGCGGCATAAAAAATCCGGATGTTGTTTCGCCGTATTTTCCATCTTTGAAGGTTTTAAAAGTTTGACGTGCATAGCCAAAAGGATTGCTAACCGCTTGCGTAATTTTCACTTGATAATTTAATGCTGAACGCAGAGTTTGTTTGGCAGATTCCTGACGACTTGCATCGGTTTCTAGCTGCACGTAGTCAACTAATGCAATGAGTGGTAAGCCGGCTTCTACACCGTGATAAAAGGGACGTTGGCCGAGTGGTTCGTTTAGTCCTAAATCACCATCGCTAATAAACCAGCCTTCCGGTGTTATGCGTTTATTTAAATGTTGCGCGCGAATACGTGCTGCATCGAGATAAAAGTTATCTTTGGTCGCGCGATAAAGTTCGTTTGCAGCAATCAATGCCGTGTAGTCATCAATAATATTTTCACGCCCGTTGTCGCAGAAGCGGCGATTATTTTTTTGCAGAAAAGTGAATGCACGCTTTGCATCCGCTAAATATTGTTGTGCAGTAAATTCGCCATGTTTGTTTTGTTCACTCGCTAATTTCGCTGCGCTGGCCAGTGCAGCTATAGCAATGCCGCCGCCTTCGCGAAATGCTGCTTGGTAATCTTTGGTGTAAGTTCCTTCCAGGCCAACATAACCGGTGACCATACGTTCGGCGCCTGAACCCCAGCCGTCAAAAACGGTAAGGTAAAAATAACCTTCTTTGTCGAGAATGCGATGCAAATAATCAGCGCCCCAAAAAGTTTCCGCAATCACATCACTTTCTAAATGTTGTGCGCGATATTGCGCCGGCATATGGCGATAAGATTTTGCTAACGCCCAAGTTACTAAAGCACCTTGCTGCGGATTCATAAAATTCGCATAGGATAAGTGCGATAAATATTTTCCCGTATCACCGCCAGCGTCCATCCAGCCACCCCAGGCATTTACGCGGCGTTGGCTATCAAAAACGCGAATGGATTTATCTTTGTCATCAGTGAATCTATTTTGCGTAAAATAATGAATAACTGATTCTGCTGTGCGTGAAAATTCAATATTGTCTGCAATTTCAAATTCACTGCCGAGTTGCTTTTGATTACCTATATAAATCGCTAATTGAAAATGGCCTGCTTGAGTGAGGGCAGAGTAGTCTGCTTTAAAATAGCGGTAATCATGAGTTGTTGGTTGTGTTCCTCCCAAAGTATTCCACTCTGCGAATTCATCAAATGATTTTAACTCTCCGCTTAAAACAACTTTGTCTTGTTGTACCACTTCGAAATGGCCGCTAGCTGAAATTGATTTTGTACTTGAAGAATCACGCTCCAAACGCACAACTGCAGATTTTGCACTGTAAAGACTAAAACCCAGTTGGTTTTGTAAAATAGAAAATGTGGGCTGGGCTTCTTCAGTTTTGTTTACAGTGTTTTTTGGTGTTGTGGAATCACAGCTTACAAATAAAACTGGTGATCCTAAAAAAAATACGCCGCATAGAAGTAGGCTGCGAATGAAATAGAGACTTGACATAATATTGCCCATTATTGTTCTGCGATAACGATTAAAGTGTTGCTAATTGGAACGAATGTGCAGCGGATTTATTCACCGCGCATTCGTCTTACTTGCTGAATTTTAAAAAAAATAGTAGTCGTTAATTAAAATTTAGCGCGCACGCCTACTGTGTAGCGTGCTTCGTTGTCGTAGTAAAATGCATCTTGCTGCACAGATTCGGTGAGTTTATAAACAAAGCGAGAATCAGTGCTGGTAATATTGCTGCCTTCTACAAACACGGTAATGTCGCTGGTGAAATCATAGCTGATATTGGCATCCACATAGCTTCCACCTAATTCATACAATGAGTAACCGTATTCTCCGCTATCTTGCAAGTAGCGTTCATCGCGATGATTCAACGCAACGCGTGCTTGCAACTTATCGTGCTCATACCAAAGCGCCAGGTTGTAAGTATTTTTTGAGTTGTCTGCAAAGGGATAGTATTTTCCATCTACATCAAAATTGGTTTCGCTTTTTCGTTCGCTGGGTGAATAAGTGTAGTTAGTATCCAAGCCGAAATTACTTAAGAATCCGCTAGTGAAATCACTGAAAGCAAACTTGGCCGCAAGTTCAATACCTTTCACTTTTCCATCGCTACCTTCAACGGGGCCGTGACCGGGAAGATTGTAAGTATTGCCGTTAGCAACTATGTCTTTGTTGTAAGTTTTTTGATCCACAAAACTATCGATTTTAATGTAGTAGGCGCCTACGCTAAACATACTTGCTTGACCCACATAATATTCAGCGGAGAAATCAATATTAGTTGCGAGCCAAGGTTTTAAATTTGGATTGCCATCGGAAGACCAGCTAAGCGGAACACGAACGGTGGGATTATTCACATCGATAATGGTATCAATCGCCAAGCTTGAACCGTATTTATCAAGATCCAATTCCTGTTTTGTTTTTGCTATCGCGAAGCGAAGTTTCAAATCATCTTGAACCGCAACGCTCAAGTTTAACGATGGTAAAACTTCAGTTGATGTTTTTTCAGTCCGCGCTCTTCCGGTTGGAATTAATGTGTCGCCATAAGCGCGAGTTTGACCGTCAGTGGTATAAACATTGGTGCCGAGCGTTGATCGAATAATTCGTGCGCCCACATTTCCTGAATAAATTCCGGTTTCAAAATTGCTGGAAATGTATGCGCTGGTTTCTTCTAAATCAATATCGTAACTATTTGATGGTTTTATAACGCGTTCTAAATTACCAAAGGCTTTGGTTTGAAACGCAACTGGGTCGTCGAATGAATGTGGGTCGACCGCCCAGAAACCAGGAATACCATCAACGTGTGAACCGAGGTTGGTTACGAAAGTTACTTTTGCTCCGTTGGCATCTAATTTTTGCGGTTTGTTTGCGGTGTAAGGAATAAATACTGTGGGGTCATTTACATCGAATTCACCTGCTGAACATTGAGTACCGTCATCGCCACCATTTAATTGAACGTCGATAGATTTCCATTGCACTAAACATCCGTTGGTATTCACTTCACCATTCTTATCTTTGGAACCTTTGTATAGCGATGAAAACATAGCAAAAGCTTCTACATTTACTTCGCGTTTACTATGACGCAAACCAAGTTCTACATCTTTAAAGAATGAGTTTTCTTCAAATGTATATTTTCCTTTTGCACTGACTGCATTTAAATCCGATTGTAAGTCGGAATTGCTATCCATTGAGTAACCCGCCAAGGTTTGGCTGTTTTTATTCGCAAGATAATCAGCAAATGTTTTTCCGTCGCCCAAACCGCCGTTGATTGGCGTATTGAAACCGCCCCAGTTCATGTGAAAATTATGGCGAGCTAAAGTTAAATGTTGATCTTCTGCGTAGCCTTCCGGATTTGCATTTACAAAATAACCGCCGGCGGATCCTACTTCTGTATGACGTGTATCAGCAGTGAAATCTTTCGCTACATCTAATGGATAAAACGTATTTTGTTGAACGTAGTTATCACCCTGGAAATTACTTAAATCGCCTTCGGCATTGGCTTCGTATTTCAGTGCATTTGCAGAGCCATGAACGGCGCGCAAGCTGCCAGTGAAAGGGCCGCCGTTATCGTAATTTAATTCAAGGTTAAAGTTTTTTGAATCTTGCGTATCAACATTATTAATAGAATAAGATTTCACCCAGAGCGCGCGAATATCGTATTGATCGGGCACGATCCAATGGTCGCCATTTTTCCCGGTAAAGTCGGTACGAATGTGAATAGGCGTTTCATTTTCCGAGTTGTCATCTTGCGACCAACGATTTGAAAAATTTATTCCAACGCGACGATCATAGCTTTTTGCTTTGGTGTAAAAACCTTCTGCAACCAGATTAAAACCATTGCCGAAATCGTGTTGAAATGCAGCATTAAAACCATCGCGATTGCGTTCAACGCCTTGGCTAAAAGCTTCAAAGCCATGGCCTTCCGCTAAACGTGTATTTCCTTCTTCATCGGTTACGATTGCAGGCGCAACGCCTAAACCACCGCCATCGCTAACAACTGCGCTACCAGTAAAATTTTTTGCCAGATTTTTTTTACCCGTTACCGCTGAAAATAAAATACCGGTATCGTCATTGCGCCAATTAATTAAAGCGTTAAAAGTAGGATCATTTTGTTTGGTGAGTTCGCCGCGCGATTCTTCAAAACCACCCGCAGCACTAAAGCCGTCTTTAAAATCCAGTGGGCGATAGGTTTGAATATTGATGGTGCCAGTAATGCCGGATTGCGCATTGCGTACATCCAGCGATTTATACACTTGGCTTGCGTGTAACAATTGCGCAGGTACATCCGTGAGATCTGGCTGCGCAGAGGTGATATTCCCCGCCGCGAGATATTGTTCGCCGTTCAGCAAGAGCGCGACCTGTGACATGCCGCGAATACTCAGCGCACCACCTTCGCCACCGTTGCGCTGCACTTGTACACCGGTAATACGCTGCAGTGAATCGGTGATAGTACTATCTGGCAGCTTGCCAATATCTTCTGCGGAGATGCCATCAACGATAGTGGCGGCGTTACGTTTTACATCAATTGCGGATTTTTGCGCGCCCCTAACACCCAGGACCAATACTTCTTCAACACCGTCTTCAATGGGTTCGGATTGCGCCAAGGCGACTGCTGGTAGAACCGCAGCGGGTAAGCCGATCGCCATAATTGATACGGCCAAGAGGGAACGCTTAAACGCCGCTCCATTTTTTGTAAGGTTGCGCATGAAAAATCTCCATCGTGTGTTTTAGTTTCTGGGTGGAGGGCTATTCATTAGGCTTACACGAACGCCGCTCTTGTTGGATTTCACTCACAAACAAGTCGTATGGTCTTGGTTGATGGAGTTACTGTAACAATGAAAAAATTCAGGTAGCGGCATTTTTCTACGGGAAACTAATACAATTCTATTGTGATGGATGGTTTTTGAGCCGAAATAGGCTTAGGCTGATGAAAGATAAACAACGTTGTCAGCAAATATAAAAAGCGAGTGGGATTAGTCATGAAGCCAATGTATGAAAAGGTGCTGCCAACCGAGAATTCCTCCTGGCGTTATTGGCTTTATGCCTTGGATGAGATTCCTTTTAGTTGGCACTATCACCCCGAATATGAAATTTGCCTCACGCTCAATAGCCGAGGACAGCGTTATATTGGTGAACACATCGCCGACTACGATCATTTTGATTTTGTATTGCTCGGCCCCAAACTTCCGCACACCTGGTGTTCAAAAACCCTAATCGAACCCGGCCAGCATTTAACTTATGTTGCACAGCTGCCCACTAAATGGGTGGAAAGCCTCGCGCAGCAACCAGAGCTAAATGCCTTAACTGAGTTGTTGGAAAAAAGTAAATACGGCGTCGAGTTTTCGCAAGCGACTGCGCAGCAAGCCTGTAAATTATTTGATGAGATGGCAAACGCAACGCCATTGCAGCGCTTAATTGGTTTGCTTGAGATGTTGCGATTGATGCTTGCAGATACGCAAACACGAGTGATTTGTAAAAATGACTATGCGCCCAATATTTTCCCGGATAGTTCCACCGAAAAGATCGATAAAGTCATTGCTTACATTCACGATCACTACACAGAGAATTTGAAAGCTGAGCAGTTAGCTGATTTGATTCATATGAGCACAAATCATTTCCATAATTTCTTCAAACAACGCACCGAGCAGACTTTCACTGAGCTTATTAATAAATTGCGCATCGGCAAAGCTTGCTCGATGCTACTGAATACCGATTTATCGGTTGCGATTATTGGTGAACGCTGCGGGTTTAATAATTTGTCGAACTTTAATCGTCGCTTCTTGCAAATCAAAGATTGTACGCCGCGTGAGTTTCGTTACGATTTGAAGGTAAACAGCAATATGTGAGCTGATTTCAAAGAAATACTGCAAGCTGCTTCAACGAATATTCTTGTTTCAAATCATTCGATTTACAGCCACCAGCGCGGTTTGTTAATCGTTCCAAGCCGAATTTGTTGGCTTTAAATCATCATCTTGTCATTGGAATTATGGATATTTCGTGGCACCAGATTGAATTTTGCCGATTACTGCGAACTTCCATGCAAAAAAATGCCTAAACGCCTACAATAGCGGCCTTTTTTCAGCACTGCCTAGTCTTACCCGGCGCACGAGATACTATGACCGTAAATACCTTCGACCCATCGCAAACCACGACCTTGAACACACCCGCGAAAACCCTGGCAGGCCAGGCACTCATTGCCAGCAGCAAGGGAAACACCATCGGGTTTGTGTCGCTCGGTTGCCCCAAAAATCTGGTAGATTCAGAGCGCATCCTCACGCAATTGCGTACCGAGGGCTACAACATAGTGCCCAGCTACGCCGACGCAGACATGGTGATTGTGAATACCTGCGGCTTTATTGATAGCGCGGTGCAGGAATCCCTAGGAGCTATCGGCGAGGCATTAGCCGAAAACGGCAAGGTGCTGGTGACAGGTTGTTTAGGCGCTAAGAAGGATGAAATCATCCAGATTCACCCTAATGTGCTTGGAATTACCGGTGCTCATGCCTATGAAGAAGTATTAAGCCAGGTACACGAGCATTTACCGCCAAATCCTAAACATGATCCTTTTCTGGATCTGGTTCCTCCGCAAGGCATCAAACTTACACCGCGTCATTATGCTTATTTGAAGATTTCTGAAGGCTGCAACCATTCATGCAGTTTTTGCATCATTCCAGATATGCGCGGCAAATTGGTCAGTCGTCCTATAGGTCAGGTGATGGGCGAAGCCGAGCGTTTGGTTAAAGCGGGCGTAAAAGAATTATTGGTGATTTCGCAAGATACATCCGCCTACGGCGTAGATATCAAGCACCGCACCGATTTCTGGGACGGTCGCCCCTTAAAAACAGATATGTACCAATTGGCTGCTGCACTGGGCGAATTGGATGTTTGGGTTCGTTTGCACTACGTGTATCCCTATTTGCACGTGGATAATATTATTCCGCTTATGGCCCAAGGTAAGGTATTGCCGTATCTGGACATCCCATTCCAGCACGCAAGCCCGACGTTGTTGCGCAAAATGCGCCGCCCCGGTCAGGTTGAAAGAACTTTGGAACGTATTAAAAACTGGCGCGAGCAGGTTCCTAATTTAACGATTCGCTCCACGTTTATTGTCGGCTTCCCCGGTGAAACAGAAGATGACTTCCAACAACTTTTGGATTTCCTAAAAGAGGCACAATTGGATCGCGTTGGTTGTTTCCAGTATTCGCCCGTTGAAGGCGCCAAGGCAAATGATCTGCCTGATCATGTGCCGGACGATATCAAACAAGAACGCTACGATCGCTTTATGCAACTGCAACAAGAAATTTCTACCGAGCGTTTGAAATTAAAAGTAGGGCAGGTTCTTCAAGTGTTAATTGATGAGGTCGATGATGAAGGTGCGATTGGCCGCAGCTTTGCAGATGCTCCAGAAATTGACGGCTGTGTTTATCTTAACGGTGAAGAAAATGTTAAGCCCGGTGATATGGTCAACGTGCTCATCGAACACTCTGACGAATACGATTTATGGGGTGTCAAAGTAGCTTAATGTAAGTAGCTTAAAAGTATTTGAGTAAGCCGCTCATAACATCATTATGAGTGGCTCATGTTTTTACACGGGAGTAAATCAGGTTGCCTATGTCCAGTGTCTCGTCTTTTCTGCTTGCTCTATACCGCTCAACAATTCTGCGTATTGTTTTAATTTTCTCTATTTTAATTTGTGTTGCTTACTACCAATTCGCTTTGCCTTGGGTGAATCGAGCTATATCAGAAAATTATCTGCAGCAAACCGGGCATCAGCTCCAGCATGACAAAATTAATGTTCAATTATTAAAATGTAATGCAAGTATCGGCCACTTGAAAGATTCCGCTAATCTTTGGCAGGCAGAGTCAATCAAAATTAATCTTGCATGCTTACAATCTTTTCGTGAGCGCAGCCTTGTTATTAATGACATTAGCATCCAGCAATTAAAAGCATCCGCAACTCAACTCGAAAATGGTTTGTGGAATTTTGATGATGTTTTAAAACACCAACAAGAATTAGCAAAAAAATCGCCGCCTAAAAAGCCCGATGATAAAAGCACTCCCGTTATCATTAAAAAACTTACCATAATCAATTCTGATCTTCACTCAAGTTTAGTGGCCCTCGGCAGCCAACCCTTAGATGCTGCGGCTTTGAATTTCACAATTTCAAATATTGATCTGCGCTCTAAAAATGCGTCGGGCTTCTCACTAAATGCAAAATTAAATAAATCGGCAGAGCTGGCAGTGGCGGGCAAATTAAATATCGCGTCGCTATCCGGCGAATTAAATATTGATGCAAAAAATATCCCCTTCGTATGGTTCAATACTTTGTTAGCACCTTACGTAACCCTTGAAGTATTGAACGGCGCATTTGAATTTCATAATCGTATTGATTTGGTTTCTGGCGCCCCTACCAAGATTTTAAGCAGCGGCAAGCTAACAGATTTAAAACTGCGCCCAACTACGATGGAACAAGATGCCGTTAAATGGAAAAGCCTTGAGTGGGATAGCGCAGAAATCCTTTTGAATGAAAAATCGATTCACGTGCCTTTAGTCACACTAAATGAATTGGACGGCCAATTTATTATCGACAAAAATCGTAAAACCAACGTACAGGCAATGATAGTCGATCAACCGGTTGTAAGTACTTCTGGCGCAACTCCAGCGACCAGTCCCGCCGAGACTAAGCCTTGGCAGTTTGCGGTTGATCGCATGGCAATTAATAACGCTGCCGTTGGTTTTTACGATCAATCCCTAACACCCTCTTTTACGGCAATTGTGCAAAAATTTACCGGCGAGATTGTACAAATATCTTCTGATGAAAATACTTTGGCTAGTATTGATTTAGCGGGCAATGTTGATGGCTATGCGCCAGTAACCCTTAAAGGCAAGGCCAATATTTTTAGAAAGGTTCCAAAGCTGGATGCACTTTTCTCCTTTAAGCAAATGGATATGGGTGCGCTTTCACCTTATTCGGCAGAATATGCGGGCTGGAAAATTAATAAAGGTTTGCTCAGCGCCGATTTAAATTATCACTATGAAGATGGAAAAATTCTCGGCAAAAACCACGTAGTAATTGATCACCTTGAGTTCGGTGAAAAAGTTCGTGGCACGCGTGTTATCGACGTTCCTCTACGGCTGGGCTTGGCGTTGTTGACCGATCAGCACGGAATTGCCGTGCTAGATACCGAAATTTCAGGAACACCTGCGGACCCGCAATTTAAGCTGCGTGAAATTATTATGCGGGCGCTGAGCAATACTCTTAAAAAGATTGTGATGTCACCATTTAAATTTATCAGTAATTTACTAAACTCAAAGGAAGACTTGGGTAAAGTGCGGTTTACCGCTGGTGAATCGCAACTTAATGATGTCGCGAAAAACAAAATCCAGTTACTAACCGAAGCATTAAAAAAGCGCCCACAAATGCGTTTGAGCGTTCAAGGCACTTATGATCAAACTAATGATCTAATCGCTTTGAGGGAAGAGCAGGTTAAAAGCGCCTTGCAAAAAAGTGGTTTAGCCGTGGAAGCATTGCAAGCTCACAATGAAGCATGGGCGAGCGCTGTAAATGCAAAATATAAGGCATCTGAATTGGTGAAAGCGTCTGAAAAAGTTGCATCGACTACCGATGAAAAATATCAGGCGTTAATTGCCGTGGAAATTGTAGATCCTGAACGTTTAACAAAGTTAGCTCACGAACGCGCCCAGGCAGTTAAGCAATATTTTATTTTGCAGTTAGGTGTATCCAGCGAAACGATTTTACTAAATTCTGAAACTCGCTGCGAAAAAGCTGAACAATGTGCTACCAGTGAAGCGGTTTTCACTTTAGAGGTGTAGCACTCAATTTATGTCGAATGATTTTGGAGGCAATATGGAAAGTGTACGTCATTTACCCGAACAAAATCGCTTCGTTATTGATTACGAAGGTTCGCAAGGGGTATTGCAGTATGCCTTGTCTAAACAAGGTTCAAGCACTACAGTAATTGATTTTAATAGCACCTTCGTGCCCCCCAATTTTCGCGGCAAAGGCGCTGCCGAAAAATTGGTGCGCGCCGGTATAAAGTGGGCAAAAGAGCAGGGCTACGAGTTGCACGCCAGCTGCTGGTATGCCGCTAAATTTATTCGTTAATTTAAGTCTAAAGGGATTTTTCATGCAAAAAATTAAAACCAATGACGGTTTTACCTTGCTTGAACTGGTGGTTGTATTAGCCATTATGGCGATTCTTGCTACCATGGCAATGCCGTCTCTTACGCCAAAATATACTCGCTCGCAAATTAATGAATCACTTGAGTTAATTAAGAACTTAAAAGAAAGTATTAATCTCTTTTATGTGGCGGAGAAAAAATTTCCTAGAAATAATCTTGAAGCTGGTATCCCAAAGCCCGAATTATTGATAGGAAATTATGTAGAGCGGATCGATTTTGTAACAGGCGCCTTTCACATCACGTTTGGAAATAAAGCGACTGGCGTACTTAAAAATAAAGTGCTCTCTATTCGGCCAATAGTGGTCGTGGATTCTCCTGAAAGCCCAATCTCATGGGTATGTGGTAATTCAATCGTGCCGACAGGAATGGTCGCGGTTGGAGCCAATAGAACGGATATAGAGAGCCAGTATCTTCCAGTAGGTTGCAACTAGCCGGTTTTACGCTTCAATTATTCCATTGTCCCTCTCAGTGTTTTTATTTATTTGTAGGCATTGAAGTAAATCGCTGGAATGCCAACTGTTATTTCTCCGCTCATCCTTAAAAATCTCCGCTCGGCATCTTTACTCCTGTTAATAAGTCTATTCAGCAAAAATAACCTTCAGTCGCTTTGGCGATGATAATTCTTTGTACGCAAACAATTAGGAAGCTTGTTTATGCAGAAACTATTTTCAATGTTAACGCTCATTCTCTCGGCCAACGCTTATTCGGCTGACTTAAATATCGCTGCGCAAATTTCGGAGGGTGGCGTGGCCTTAGTAGTTATACTTCTTCTTTCAATCTTGCTGGTTTCCGTAAGCGCCGAAAGATTTGTGAATTTTCGTGCTAAAAATATTTTTCCAGATGAGCTGATCACAGAAACAAAAACTTTATGGACAGCGGGTGATTTTGAAAAAATCCATGAGCGATTAAATTCAGAAAATAGCACTTTAGCTCGCGTTCTTGATTTCGTGGTGCTTAACAGACGGCAATCCTACGAATTTGTAAACTCGGGTGCTGCCGAAATTGCCTCGCTGGAATTGCGCCAGCAGTCACAAAAAGCTTATGCGTTAGCAATAGTTGCAACAGTTGCTCCCATAGTTGGTTTGCTTGGTACAGTTATTGGCATGATTGAAGCCTTCCACGTCATTGCTTTCTCCCAAGGTATGGGAAATCCAGCTTTGCTCGCCGGTGGAATTTCAAAAGCACTTATTAATACCGCTGCGGGTTTGAGCGTTGCTTTACCCGCGTTAGGTCTACATCATTTTTTTAAAAATCGCACTGTTCAATTTGGTTTAGCACTTGAGCAGACATTGAATCAGCTTATGAGAGAGTGGTTTCTGACAGCGCCAACTCGTGCAACACCTGCTTCGCATTCATCATTTAATATCAGTCAGGTAGCTTATGCGGATTAACGTGGGAGATGATGAACAACCTGAAATCGGTTTAATTGCGTTAATCGATTGTATATTTTTCTTGCTCATGTTTTTCATGGTGGCAACTTCATTTAAACAGCAAGTATCAATGCAATCGCAAAGTCAGTTATCAGTAGTACTGCCGGAGGCCAGCGCCAGCTTAAATCAAGAAAGCTCTTCTGCAAAAATTATTAATATAGGGGTAGATAAAAAAGGAAGTTTATTTTTAAACGGAACATCGATCACAGTAAAAAAATTGCAGGATTATTTGAGGGAAAGCGGTGCGGCTAGTAAGCAGACTCTAGTTGAAATTGAGGGGGATGAATCAGCTTCTTACAAAAATATTGTTAGCGTAATTGATATGTGTCAGTTTGAAGGATTAACCAATATAGCCTTAAACACCAGGACTAAATGAAATGGCGATTAACTTGCTCACTACATTAAGGCAGGAGTCTGTGCAATATGGGATAAAAAAATATCCCTATTTCTGGTTTTCTATTTTATTTCATGTTGTCATTATCTATGTATTAAGTAATATCGTTTTAAAGCCTATTGTTGATACCAGGATTCATCAAAAAATCAAAGTTTCACTGAATAATACCTATCGAATGAGTATGCAGGAAAATGTAAAAGATATGGCAAATACCCAGCAGCAACTCATGGAGACGTTAAGTGAAGATACAAAAAAAAATATACCGCTTGAGCCAATAGAAGAGAAAACTATTTCAAATGAGAAAGTAACTGCTAACGAATTGTTAGAGTTAGCACGTAAGATTTCAGAAAATATTCGCAAGATTGAACGTGAGCTGCGAGCGCAAGATCTCGAACGTGCAGTAACCATGTCGCACAATGAGGCATTAAAAACAGTAATGTCTTTAGAGCTCGCCATCCCGGAATATAGAGCTAACAGAATGCCCGGTGAGGAAAAAGTTAGGTCGGTTGAGCACATGGAGGAGGTCGCAAAAAATTCTTTGCGTCAGAGAGAATCTGTTATGGATAAACGAGGTCTCGGAGATCCGATGTCTCGGAAGACCGAAAAAAATGATATGGTTGATCCTATTACGCAAGAGAGCGATGGCGCTATTGTTAAAGGAGCTACCAATTCAAATAATAAACTTGCACCGCAGAATTTAATTCACAGTAAAAATGATTTTGTGGATTTATGGTTGGATCATATTCCTCCGGTAAATCGCGAAAGCCCTCAAAAGATTGCAGGTCGTATTATAAAAGATGGTGCTCCCCATGCTGACCGAATTTTTATTAACAGTTGGTATATCGCTGGACCTTTTCCAATCTCAGACAAAAAATATCCGCCGGAGTACGCCATTGATTTGGATGCAATCTATTACGGTAAAGAAAATAAAATTGTAGGCTGGCAATATGTGAGTAATTCACGATATCCACTGACACCACCGCCAAGTGATAAGGCAGGAATATTTTTTGGTTATACAGAAGTAATTTTGGATCACGCGCAGGATCTTTGGGTATGGGTTGGAGCAGATGATTTTGTAAGTCTTCAGTTGAATGACAAAGTTATTTGGAATAGCACCGTATTTAATAAGAAATTTAATACAATTGCATACGAAAAAAATAATCCTGAGAAAAATAACTGGAACTTAACGGAATACAAACGTTTGGTTCATTTTAATGCGGGGCGCAACACTTTCAAGTTTAAACTCACCAATTCAGACAGTACATCTTTCTTTTCACTAGTGCTCACAAAGTAAAGCGCATGTGTGTTGCTTTCTTGCAAACAACTTGGCGATAGGATGTCGCATCAGGTTGTTCGCAAGTTTTTATTCTTTATACGTTAGTTCAAATAAAATGCTTATTGTGTTCTCCTATGATTTACGAGTTTATGCCCAGCCGGTTAAAACAATTTTCCCAATAGTGCTTCCGGTTTCTATCTCGGCATGAGCTTTACGTAAATTTTCTGCATTGATCGGCGTAAGCGTCTTACTCAGGCTGGTTTTTATTTTTTTCGCATCCACCAAATCAGCAATATAATTGAGTATGTTGTGTTGTTCGATCATATCGTGAGTTTTATACATGGAGCGTGTAAACATAAATTCCCATACAAAGTTGGCAGATTTTGATTTTAACGAATTGAGATCTATGGCAGCTTCAGGTTCTACAATTGAACAGATGCTGCCTTGGGGGGCAATCAATTCGCTCATCGCTGGCCAGTGGCGCGCGGTGGTATTTAAACAAAAAATATAATCAACAAACTGAATCCCCTGATCGCGAATTTCTTTTACAAAATCTTGTTTGTGATTCACAACAATATCTGCCCCTAAAGAGCGACACCATTCAATCGATTCATCGCGCGATGCTGTGGCAATAATCTTCAATCCGGCTATTTGTTTCGCGAGTTGAATTGCAATTGAACCCACACCTCCGGCACCCCCAATAATGAGTAACGTTTTACCGGCAGATTTTTCATCGTTAATTGCCAACCTTTCAAATAAACCTTCCGCTGCGGTGATTCCCGTTAAGGGCAGGGCGGCCGCTTCTGCGTTAGTCAAACTTTTTGGTTTGCGGCCCACAATGCGTTCATCAATTAATTGAAACTCGCTGTTGCTACCGGGGCGGGTGATATCGCCTGCGTAATAAACTTCATCGCCTAGCGTAAATAATTCGACGTCATCTCCTACGGCCATGACTGTACCAACTGCATCCCAACCTAATACACGGTAATTTTCTTCAACCTTGGTTTTAGGTGCGCGCACCTTAGTATCGACAGGATTAACTGATATCGCCTGAATTTGGATCAGCAGATCGCGACCTTGGGCGATCGGTTTTGGCAGATTAATGTCGAGCAGTGAGTGATCATCACTGATCGGCAGGTAAGCTTTAAGGCCTACAGCTTTCATGGTGGTTGTTGACTGGCTCATAGGTTCTCCTGATTGATGATTAGTCAGCGCAGATTACAGTTGATTTATATTTTTGATAATATCCTTAAAAATTGAATAACTATTAAAATTTATTTGATAAAGGTTTACTCATGGCAAGAGCTTATTCTCTTCAAGACCTCGAATTACTGATCCAAGTTGCAGAACGTGGAAATATGAGCGAAGTGGCTCGCCAACTCAACATGACAACTGCTGCTGTTTCGGCTGCCATAAAACGCCTTGAAGCAGCTTTGGTTGTTAGTTTATTCGAACGCACTACACGCAGTCTCCGCCTGAGTGCCGCGGGTGAAGCGTTTATTCCGCATCTACAGCAAGTATTAGGCGCTCTCGATGTCGCAGAAAACGAA
Source organism: Gammaproteobacteria bacterium (assembly GCA_004172865.1). Taxonomy (GTDB): domain Bacteria; phylum Pseudomonadota; class Gammaproteobacteria; order Pseudomonadales; family Cellvibrionaceae; genus Cellvibrio. Next base: position 69,717 of record SEBV01000012.1, read on the forward strand.
TTGCGAAATTTGCAGACGCTGGTTGCCGGAGAAATTCGTATTGGGCTGCCATCGGACTTGGGGCGTAATCGCTTGAGCGGCATTTTGGACGAGTTTTTAGAGTTGTATTCGCAGGTGAAGTTCATCGTCCATGTCTCTGATCATATTCAGGATTTGTATCGCGATGAATTGGATATCGTCATCCGTTATGGCGACCCAAAGGACTCCAGTCTGATTGCCGCCAAGCTCTGCGACAACCGACGGGTTTTGGTTGCTTCAGGCCAATATGTGTCTAACCATAAACCACTCCAAATGCTTACAGATCTATCTGAACATAACTGTTTGATGTTTTATCGCAATGATCGACCTTACAGTAAATGGGAATTTGAGCAGAATGGCCTGCCAATTACGGTCAATGTTGTGGGCGATAGATCGGCGAATGATGGCGACCTAGTGAAGCGTTGGGCCATTGCAGGGAAGGGAATTGCTTATAAATCGAGGTTGGATGTAGAACGGGAACTTGAATCAGGTGCGCTGATTGAATTACTGCCGGAGCAGTATATTGGGGCGTCGACACCAGTTTATTTGATTTACAAAGAGCGAAAATACCAGCCTTACCGTTTAACGGCTTTGATTGCGTATTTGAAGGAAAAACTTATATAGAGGGCAGAATGATTGCGATTGAAGACTTACCGGTGCGCACTAAAGAAGTGGGCACCGGTAACGGCATTATTCGTATTTGCAAAGGTAAGATGTTTCTACATTAGCAGTTACTTTGAAGCGTTGATTGGCTTCAACGATAAACGTTTGGCCTTCTTTGAAAGTTTCAGCTGTTTCACTGCCTGGCAATACAACAGTCAAGCTACCGCTTACAACGGTCATGTATTCTTTTTGGCTGGTACCAAACTCGTAGTCACCCGTAGCCATAACGCCGATAGTGGCAGGCAAAGTTTCGGTTTGGAAGGCGATAGATTTAACGGCGCCGTTGAAGTATTCGTTTACTTTAAACATGGAGGATCTCCGCCAAAGGGTTATGGGCTTGGCTAATACAAACAGGCCAATGACTTTAGAGCTACAACCGTAGAGTTGTAAAACTTGCACACATAAAAAAGGCCGCATTTTCATGCAGCCTTTCTTACTTAAATTTGGCTCCGCTTGCTGGACTCGAACCAGCGACCCAATGATTAACAGTCATTTGCTCTACCGACTGAGCTAAAGCGGAACGGTGACTTCCTGCGAGGAAGTGGTGCGCATAATATAGATGGGGTTAGGCTTGGTCAACCCTTTTTTCTAAAAAAATCATCAATATAGCGACGCTTGGTTAATAAGTCTGCAGCATGTAAACCACGTGTACAGATTGCAGATTAGTTAACTAATTTTTGCGCAACTCAATTACTTTAAAACTTTTATTTTGTGCGATTAAATTAATGTGCTGGAAGAAAGGTAATGCCTTTTTTTCCAGCGCAATAAATTGATTGACTACAAAATAAGCAACACCATTTTCGGCGAGTAATTTTTGCGCGTTTCGTAAAAACTTATCTGTTAAATCGCCATCAACACTGAAACCTTGATGAAACGGCGGGTTACATAAAATTAGATCGAAGCAACGTGGTAATTGTTCGCCGGCATCGCTCGCTGCAACATCCGCTGTTATTTTTAATTGATCACAATTTGCTTTTGCGGTGAAAAGCGCTGCAGCATTGTTATCGGTAAGTGTTCGATTTTTTATCGATAAATGTTGGCTTGCAATTGTTAAGTAACCGTAACCGCAACCTAAATCCAGGCAATGTTCAAACGATTGTTGAGACAATATCGGTGCGACTTCTGTGATTAAAAATTCACTACCTTGATCTACTTTACTCCAACCAAATTGACCTGGTTTGCTGACGACAGGCGTGTTATTAATTTGCAGGCATTCACGTAGCTCGTTGTAATTTTCATCATTTAATAATTCGCCTTTGACACTGCCTTTGTGTAACTGACTTGAATAGCTCATTCCATCTTTCTGAATATTTCTTGCGCAGCCAAATAATACACAGGCTTTTTCAATGTAAGTTTTCACGCCTTCATTTTTTTGTCCGCTAATCCACAGCACACCATTTGGCTTAAGTACACGTTGTGCTTGATTAATTAAATGATGAACAACTGCTTTCTCTTTTGAAATGCGATAAAAAATATGATCAACGCTATTGTCAGCGGTTTCCGCTAAATCAAAATCGTTAAAGGTTGTACTAAACCCTAATTGTTTTGCGTTCTCGGCAATATCCCAACGGTTGGTGATAAAGGCTGGTTTCTGCGGCCACTTCTTCGCATCAGGGAGTTGATTCAATACATTTTCATCGCAAAGCCAAATACTTTGCGCGCTGGCATGTGTGTAAATCTGTTGCAGTAGCCAAGTTGTGGGAGCGTCAGTCATGATTCAATCTCAAAGCTTGCAATTTCATTATCCGTAAGTTCACGAAATTGACCGGAAGGTAAATTTTTATCGAGCACAATATTTCCAATACGTTCGCGATGCAGGCTTTCGACATGATTACCAATGGCCGCAAACATACGCTTAACTTGATGATATTTCCCCTCGCAAATACTTAAACGTGCAGAGTATGAATCAAGAATTTCCAACTCCGCGGGAAGCGTCACTTTAGTTTCACCTTTTAATAAAATACCCTCAGAAAAAATAACTTTTGCAGATTCGGAAATAGGATCAGTGGTCGTCACTAAATAGGATTTGGTATGCGAATGTTTGGGTGATGTAATTTTGTGATTCCATTGCCCGTCATCGGTTAGCAATATTAAACCAGTGGTATCTACATCCAGTCTGCCAACGATTTGTAATTCGTGTTTAAAGGGCAGATCAACTAAATCCAACACGGTTGGGTGCTCGCTATCACTATTAGCGGATACGTAACCCGCAGGCTTGTGTAGCATTAAATAACGAGGTTTACGCTCTTCAATAGTTTGTCTATCAAAAATAACTTTGTCGCCATTATTTATGTGCGCGTTAGTTTTGCTAACAGATTCACCGTTAACGCTAATCAAACCTTGCTTCATGGCAATGTGGATTTGCGTTCGGCTTAAGTCGGTGTTGTTGCCAATAAATTTATCAAGGCGCATAGGTTTGGGTCTGTATTTGCGAATGCAGCCATTCGGCGGGTAGGGCATTGTGCCAATTAAAACGCTGTATAAGTTGCGTCATAGTCTCATCCAGTGGTGCAATTAATTTAATCTGCTTTTCATTAATTGGATGCTTAAATGTTAATTCTGTTGCTGCTAATAATAATCGGTGTGCGTTAAAAGCTTCTTGAAAAAATCGGTTGTGATTGCCCTTGCCATGTTTTGCATCGCCAATGATCGGATGGCTGATATGTTTTAAATGGCGACGTATTTGATGTTTGCGCCCGGTTCGCGGTAAACATTTAACAAGTGAGTAACGACTTTCTGGATATTTATCGACAGCATAAGGAAGCGCAATATCCGCAAGTTTAAAGAATTCGGTGACTGCAGGTTTAGCTTCCGGGGTGCGAGCATTTTTATCTGTGTATTTGTCCAATTCTTCTATCAGTGGATAATCCAAAAGAAGATGTTCTGGTGCAATCCCGCGTACTACAGCGACATAGGTTTTTTGCAATTGGTGCTGCGAAAAAATATCGCCCATAAGTTTTGCAATTTCTGCGTTCAATGCAAATACCAACACACCGGAAGTTGGTTTATCGAGTCGATGAACGGGAAATACGTGTTGACCAATTTGGTTGCGCAACATTTGCATCGCGAAACGAGTTTCATGACGATCAATTGCGCTGCGATGCACTAACAAACCGCTGGGCTTGTTAATCGCTACTAAAAATTCATCGCGATAAATAATGTCGAGTTGATCGTTCATATGAGCGTAGCAATAGGCTTAAAACAAAAACAGGCGCTATGAAAGCGCCTGTTTCGAATCGCAAATAAAGTTTATTTATTTGCAGCGGTTTGAATTTTTTTCTCGCCTGAGTCAACGCTTTGGTAAATCAAGGTGTTGATTGTCATTGGGCCAACGCCACCAGGAACCGGCGTGTAAGCGGCAACACGATCAATCAGCGGCGCAAGTTCAATATCACCTACGCCACCGGGATGATAACCAGCGTCAACCACGACAGCGCCATCTTTAATCCACTCAGCTTTAATAAATTCCGGTTTACCGACAGCGCCAACAATAATATCTGCTTGTTTAATTAATTCCGGTAAATTTTTGGTGCGTGAATGGCAAATAGTGACGGTGCAATTTGCATTTAATAGCATCATCGCCATTGGCTTGCCGAGAATAGGGCTGCGGCCAACTACAACAGCGTGCTTGCCGGAAAATTCAATGTTGTAAGCTTCGAGCAAACGCATAATGCCTTTCGGCGTTGCACAACCATAAGCTTCTTCGCCCATGCTCATACGACCAAAACCTAAACAGGTTACGCCATCGACATCTTTTGCAGCGCTAATCGCATCGAAACACAAACGCTCATCAATTTGGTCCGGTACCGGGTGTTGCAACAAAATGCCGTGCACATTCGGGTTGTTATTTAATTCATTAATTTTTGCGAGTAATTCTTCGGTGGTCGTGGTGGATGGCAACTCCACTTTTATGGAGTCCATACCTATGCGCGAGCAAGCATTTCCTTTCATTTTTACGTAAGTGGCAGACGCGGGATCATCGCCAACCAGAATGGTCGCGAGTATGGGCGCTTGCCCATTGGTAGCTGTTTTTAGCACCTCAACACGTTGCGATAATTCTTGTTCAGTCTTTGCAGCAAGGGCTTTGCCGTCCAATACTAATGCAGACACGGGTATCTCCAGGAAGAGTTAAATTTGAAGGGATAATTAGATGCGCGCATTTTCACACAGCAGCCCTAAAGCGGCAACTAAAGCTACAGCTTATGGAGTGTTTATAAGGCTGGCGAGATTCTTAACTTCCGGATCGATAATAGCGGTGCCTAGATAGGTGATCGCAGATATTTTCGATGTGATGCTATAGAAGCTATCGGCTATTGAAGCTCCATACCTTCGATATGATGGTTATTGAAGCGAGCAGGGCGTTTGGTTTGTAGTTCGTTGAAGAGTGCGCGTTGCTGGCGTTCATTGGCTTCAACTAGCGCGCCGATAATCGCTACCATCGCCGCTTCCAAAGATGCAGCTCCGCAAGCATGTAATTGCAGCCCGTTTTGAACAATCGGATTTCTATTCGCAAGCTCAAGTAATTTTCCAGATACTTTCATAATCGCCAGCTCATGAGTTGTTGAGCTTGCATTGTGTATAGTCCATTCATATTGAAGCAATTACACAGTATTACCAGTACTGGGCGGCTTTAAAGTTTCGGTTTGTCATCATAAAAAACGCCGGATCTTCAATAAAAGAACCGGCGTTTTTATTAATACTCAGTGATCAAAAAATCAATAGTTGGTGATGCCTGAGCTGGTGCAGCTTGCCCATTTACCGATACAAATATCACCGGCATTTTTCAAACTACTATTAGTAATTTTAGCTGTGCTGATCGAGCTGTCGGTACGGAAAATACCTTCGCTCATGTTGGATATCTGACATTTATCCACACTCACTCCGATCTTGAAAGTGGTACCACCATTTTGACGCAGGAATTTGCCCATGCTGTCCACTACACAGTTGGAAATAGTGATGGTTGAGGCTGCGTTTACTTGGAAGAACTTATCGCTACCGGCAAATGCAGAAATGTTTTTGATATTGATGGTTCCAGATTCCTTAACCGTCATCGCATCTTCACCAACATTGGTCCAACGGATATTGTCTATGGTGCCGCTGCCGTAAAAATGAATGCCGTCGGCGCCGTTGCTACCTAAAATAACGTTCTTCAAGGTCGCACCGTTTTCTACAATAAACACCGGTTTTTGGCCCTCTGCCTGACTACCATCACCCAAAGCGCTGGTGGCGGTAAATACTTTACATCCTCCGTCATAAGTACCGCTGCTCACCCTAATGGTCGAGCTAACGCTTACTGAGCCGTTTGCAGTACAGGTCGCGCCCGTGATGCTGCCACTATCGCCGCCTCCGCTACTGCTACCGCTCGGTTTTCCGGATGCTGCATTCGAGCTATACCAAACACCATCCGTCAATCGGTATTTGACCCAAAAATAGTAGGTGCTGCCGTTGGTCAATCCGGTTGCGGTGTAGCTCGTTGTTCCAGCGCTCAAACTGGCAATGCGCACGCGTCCCGCGGGATCAGAATCTGTGTCCTGATAAACTTCAAGAGCGTTTATATTGCTTGGATTAGACCAACTTAAAGACACACTTCCATTTCCAGCACTGGTGTTCACAGTCAAACTTCCACCGGAAGATTGAGCGGATGAAGAACTTCCTCCTCCAGTCCCTGAAGCACTTTTAGGAATGGAGCATTCCTTGTTTGACTTGGACGGGATTGGATCTGATCCGAAAGTCGCAACGGAACAGGAGAAGGAGCCGCTCAGTATTTTATAAACAAACTGATCAGAAGCACCAAATGCAACGTTTGTGCTTGAGCTTACAGAACATGTTTCACCAGATTTACAAATGGTGACATATCCATCAGGGCGGTTAGAAGCGGCGAGCGCGCTCGATGCGCAGCCGAGTAAAGCTGAGGCAAAAATTATTTTCTCTAGCATGATTTCAATCTCGTCAGTTAATTGGATAATAAACGGAACGGATTGACCGAATAATAGCGCCTGCTAAATTCAGGGGATGTACTACTTTTCCAGAGAAATCAGGGCAGACTCTTATTGTTATATGCTCTTGATACGGCGAAAAGCGAAAGGACTATACGACTAATTGTTAAACAATGAAATTTCTTTAGGCGACAATTAAAAATTTTTTTGAGACGTGAATATCAAATTAAAGTTTAAGGCGTCAATTGCGAAAAAAATCAAATAGCCTTGCAACAGATGAACGAGAGATTTTTTACTTTTTCGTGCAGTCATTAATCTTTACGAGTGTTCGTCATTTAATCCCACACCAAGTCATCATCCTCTTTTGAAATTACCTGCAATTCGCCTTGCTCAATCATACTCTTCAAATTTTTGCTTAATTTTTCATAGAGGTTTTCATAGGGCGTAATCGCAGTAGTCGCCAATCCCACGCAGCGATTTCTTCCAGATTTTTTGGCGGCGTAAAGCGCATGATCGGCAATATCAATCACTTGCTCCCATGATAGAGCAGTCGTATGGTTTGGTAAAAATGGAAAGCAGGCGAACCCGATAGAGCAGGTTTTATGCAGCACTGTACCGTCAGCCAAAATAAATTCTTGTTGCGCGACACTGTTGCGAATACGCTCTGCCATTAAGGGAGCTTCATCGCGACAGGTATAACGGCTCACAATTAAAAATTCTTCGCCGCCCCAGCGAACAACACAGTCAGACTCGCGACAAATTCTGGTAAGTAATTGCGAAATTTGAATTAATAATTGATCGCCAGCTGAGTGGCCGTGAACATCATTTACGGGTTTAAAAAAATCTATATCCAATAATACGAAGGTTAAATCCAGCGAAGTTTTGCGTTCGGGTTTTCCATCGTTTATGGCTGTGTAGGCGCGCTGGACTTTTATAATGTCCATGGGAATAAGTTTTTGTAAATAGCGCCGATTGCTCAAGCCGGTGAGTGGGTCGGAAAGACTGATCGCTTCTAATTGTGCGTAAGCATCTTCCAATTGCTGGTGCTTCTCTTCCAGCTCCGCTGTTCGTTCGCGAACTTTTTTACCGAGAAAAATAACTTGCTTACGCTGCACATAAACAAACCATCTTAGCAAGCCCACCAAGAGCAAAATATAAATTATATAGGCCCACCAGGTTCGCCATGGCGGTGGCAAAATCTTTAAGGTGATGCTTCGTCCAGCATCATTCCACAAGCCTTGGTTATTCGCAGCTTTTACACGAAATGTATATGTGCCGGGGTTGAGGTTGGTATAAGTGGCGTTACGGCGGTCGCTATTAACGTAATTCCATTTCTTCTCAAAACCTTCAAGAATATAGGCAAATTTATTTTCGCTGGAATTACGGTAACTCATAGCGGCAAATGAAAACGAAAATACTGATTGATCGTAATCAAGTGTAATGCTATCGGTTTGGGATATATGTTTGCTTAACGGTGAATCCGGTGCGCCTGCAATGACAGACTTATTAAAAATCTGGAAATCTACAATGGCAACACGTGGCAGATAGGTGTTTGTTTTTAGCGTGGCTGGATCAAAAATACTAAACCCATTGGTGCCACCAACGACCATTTCTCCCGCTTTAGTTTGTATCGATGTACCAATATTAAAATGATCGCCCTGCAAACCATTTTTTTCATTGTAATAAAAAAATTGAGAAGTATTGGGGTTAAACCGAATAAGGCCTGCGGTGGTGCCCAACCATAAATTACCCAGAGCGTCTGGTTTAATCGACATAATAATATCGCTGTGCAAACCATCTTTTTCAGTGATATGCGTGAATTTATTGGTGGCAGGGTCAAACATATTCAGTCCACCGCCGCGCGTTGCAATCCACAATCGTTGTTGTGCATCCTCCGCCATATTCAGTACCGAATTGGTGCTAATAGTGTCAGTGTTGTCGGGATCATTTTTATAAAAAAAGAAATTATCTTTTTCAGGATTATATTTGGCGAGACCATCGCTCGCGGTCCATATTTGACCGAGATGATCTTCAAACGTTGACCAATAGACAGTAGCAGGCGTGCCGTTCTGTTGGTCTCGGTAACGAATAAATTTTTCTGTGGTGCGATCAAGTCGATTTAATCCGCCACCAATAGTTGATATCCAAAGGTTATTTTTGCTGTCTCTAAAAACCGACCAAATTTTGTCGCCACCAATGCTGTCAGCTTGCTGCGGGTTAAAACGATAGGTTTTTAAAACCTTACCAGTTTTCGGATCGAAATGATTTAAACCGCCTTCCCATGTACCGAGCCATAAGGTCCCATCAAAATCTTCTTCGATTGTTATTACTGCCGGCGCGCTGATGGCTTCGGGATTGCTTGGGTCAGGTGGATAACTGGTAAATTGTTTAATCTGGCGATTGAAATAAGTAAGGCCGCCACCGTCGGTGCCCAGCCACAAATTTCCTTTACTGTCCTCTTTAATGGCGAGTACAGAATCACGCGGAATTGTGTTGGAATCTTTTGCATCGTGGTGATAAGTTTTGAAGGCTAAATTTGAAGTGTCTAAATAATTTAATCCAGTTGGAAAATTTCCCACCCAAAGATCATGATTAGCATCAATAAATAAACTGCGCACTGTGCTGCTGGCAAGGCTGCCTTTTTGCGCGGGGTTGTGAACATAGTGTGCAAATTCAAATGTTTTTCGATTAAGTAAATCCAGCCCAAATTCGGTCGCCAGCCAAAGATTTCCTTGTGCATCTTCAGCAATATCTTTCACTGTGGGGTGGCTTATTCCATTGGGATTATTTTGTTTGTAGGCGAAGTGTTTGTTTTCACCGGTAGCTATATCCACACGAGTGAGACCATTGCCCTCAGTGCCAACCCACAAGAAATCATCGCGATCTTGAAAAATACTGACGATAACCGGATTTTTCGCAGGGTATGTTGAAAATATTTCTATTTTTTGCGTTGCTAAATCCATTCGATAAAGTTGACCAGCTTCAGTACCAAGCCATAATTTCCCTGAGTGATCCAAAAATATGCGACTGATTTCATTGGATTGCAGTGCGCTTTTATCTGAAGTGTTTTTGGTGTAACAGGTGAACGATTGACGCTCTGAATCCAAACGTGCCAGGCCGCTGTATGTTGCTATCCAGATATTTCCCTGTGCATCCTCTTTCATATTTCGGGTGATGTCACCGCAAATACTATTCGGATCATTTTTGTCGTGTTTGAAATGCGCAAAACTTCTTTTGTTGCGATCAAATCGATTCAGTCCAACGTCGGTAGTAATCCAAAGAATGCCTTGGTGATCTTCAAAAATATCCCAGACACTATTACTGCTCAGGCTTAACTGATCATTAGGTTGATTGCGAAAGGTTGTGAAGTTGTAGCCGTCATATTGCGTGAGGCCATCGGGGCCGCCAAACCACATATAGCCTTGGCTATCCTGAAAAATTACTTCTACAGATCCCACCGAAAAACCTTGCTCAGTGGAGAAGCGTTCAAAGTGCAAATTGGTTGGCGCGAAATCTGGTTCAGCTTGCGCACTGAATGTAACAACCGCGATAAACAGTTGTAGGACCAGTATAAATAGCATTTGCGGAAATCGCATCGCGGGCTCACTTAGATATCAATTAAACCGTCGCTATTATTGTTGAAGTGAGTTGCCGGAACCGAGAATTTAAATATCGGCGTGTTCTCACTTTTCGGACGTTAGTATCTAGTTTAGATCATGCTGCCGGGATTGCAGGTTCATCCCAAGTTTGCATCTAGATGTTGTCGAATAAGGGAATAAAAATTTGAATAGGCGAGAGATAGGAAATCAAATGAAATGAAATTTCAAAAACTGAATGAATGATGCGTAATCGATTTGAAGATAGACGTTAAATATTAGCGGAGAGTCTTTCAAAATAATGGGGTGGCTGACGGGGATCGAACCCGCGACCACAGGAATCACAATCCTGGGCTCTACCGACTGAGCTACAGCCACCGTAGCGTTTAAAACTTTTGGGAATTGGGTTGAGGAGGAACCCTGAATGGTGCGCCCGGCAGGGCTCGAACCTGCGACCACCCGCTTAGAAGGCGGGTGCTCTATCCAGCTGAGCTACGGGCGCGTACTGGATTTTACGTTTTTGGTTCTAAAATATGGTCGGAGTGGAGGGATTCGAACCCCCGACATCTTGCTCCCAAAGCAAGCGCGCTACCGGACTGCGCTACACTCCGAATACTTAATATGCTGTGCATTTCAAGTGGTGCGCATGATATCCATGCCCCCTATGTTCGTCAACGAAAAAATAAAAAATATCTAATTTATTCTTGGGTTTAGATGTTTTCTAAACAACTTGGCCGCTTACTGAGCACTCATAATAGTTTTACTTGTTTCGCAGCCTGTCTCTGTCAGAATAACGGGTTTCCGCCAATAAATTTACGCACTAATAAGCCCGTAAAGAGGAAGTTTTATGCACGATAAACCTGTCAGTGAGGCAATGAAGCTGGGAATGCGGCGTCTGGCGTCTGGCGTCTGCGTCATAGCAGCGCGTATTGGACAAGAAAAATTTGCCATGACCGCCTCTTCAGTAACGTCAGTGTCTGACAAGCCAGCATCATTACTTGTCTGCATTAATAAGTTAGTCTCGCAGCAAGAGTACTTCTCTACACAAGGCAGCAAGTTCTCCGTGAATGTGTTGGGCACCGACCACGAAGCTATTTCAAACTTATGCGCAGGCCGTGAGCCAGGTAAAGACCGTTTTAGTTTGGGCAACTGGCATCAAGAGAAGGCATCACCTTATTTGGTGGATGCACAAGTTGTTTTCTTTTGCGAGACCGATATGTTTATTAGTTACGGCACTCATCAGATCGTGATTGCTCACATTCAGCAAGTACATAAGGGCGATGTAGATTTCTCACCCTTGCTATATGCAGATGGCAGCTATGGTCACTTTAAGCGCATCTAGAGTGAATTACATTCAACACATCTGCTGCGAAAATAACTGTCAAATTTAATATGAAATTTTGATGAATATAGCTTGCAAAGTGAAAGTTTTGCTTCTGTAGGTGATTCACGGTTAATGAACACTAACTTTTTTATGCACATCTGGTGTGCGTCGTTCACTCACTGAACAGTTCCACCAAATATGTGACAGAAATTCTAAAATTGAGCTTATAAAATATCTTAACTTGTTGATTAATATCATAATTATTGTTGTGGTTAAAAAACAACCAATTTAAGTCGCTGTCAGATTTTATAAGGGTTTGACCCTGTTTCCCAAAATGTATCCACTAAGTTATCCACAGAAAATGTGGACAATTTTTTTATTAAGTTATTTGTGCAAAAAAGTTACATATTTATTTTTTACAAGCATTTTTTTGAATTTTTACTTGTTGATAACCACTAATTTTTATCATCGCCACCCGGATTTTTATTATGACTACAAGTTTGACCGTTACAGTGTTAGGGGGAGGGAGTTTCGGCACGGCGATTGCAAATATCATCGCCCATAATAATCTCAATACTTTTTTGTGGATGCGTTCAGGTGAAAGTGCGCTGGCGTGTCAAAACGCGCGCGAGAATATTCAATATTTGCCAGGATACAAGCTGGCGGACAGCCTAACCATCACATCTGATCTGGAATTGGCTGTCAGCCAAAGCGATTTAATCTTTGTTTCCATCCCTAGCCACTCATTTCGATCAATCACGCAAGCGATTCGACCTTTCTTACGCAAAGACGCCATAGTCGTAAGCACGGCTAAAGGCATCGAGCCGAAAGGTTTTACGTTAATGAGCCAAATTCTGGAGCAAGAGCTGCCGGATCATCCAATAGGCGTTTTGAGCGGCCCTAACTTTGCGAAAGAAATCGTACGTCAGCAACAGACAGGGTCTGTCATTGCAAGTAGCGATGAGCGTGTAATTGATAGCGTTCAGAAAACCTTATGTTCAGCGAGCTTTCGTGTCTATTCCAATCACGATCGCTACGGTGTTGAGCTGGGCGGTGCGTTGAAAAATATCTACGCTATTATTTGTGGAATGGCGGCTGCGCTTGGCGCAGGGCAAAATACTCAGGCGATGTTGCTAACTCGGAGTCTTGCTGAAATGGGTCGTTTTGCGCATTTAATGGGCGCAAATCCCATGACGTTTTTGGGTTTGGCAGGCGTGGGCGATTTAATTTTGACTTGCACTTCAGATTTAAGCCGTAATTATCGAGTCGGCTTTGCATTGGGGCAGGGCAAAAATCTGGATGAAGTTGTCGCTGGTTTAGGGCAGGTTGCTGAAGGCGTAAATACACTAAAGCAAGTCAAACAAAAAGCCGATGAACTCGGTGTCTATATGCCGCTAGTGTCTGGCCTCTATGGAATTTTATTTGAACATAAAGCCATTTCAGATGTTGCCCGTGGCTTGATGATGGGCGAACAAAATACTGACGTAGATTATCTGAGTGTTTAACCATGAATGAACAACATATTAAATCCAACATAACCTCAAGCAAACATTGGTTGCGCCTTATATTTATGTTGCTATTTGCAGCAGTGTTGCAGGTCGCGAGCATAATTATGTGGATATTGGTAATAGCGCAATTTGTTTTTTCGTTGCTTACTGGTGAAGATAATATTCAATTGAGAAAATTTGGTCATGCATTATCAATTTACATTTTTGATATTTTAAAATTTCTCACTTACGCCAGCGAGGAAAAGCCTTTTCCATTTGCTGATTGGCCTTTGACGAATGAGGCTAATATTGGTGCTGAAAAAATCGGGGAATAAGCATGCAAGTATTTGTATTGCGTCATGGACAAGCTGAGTCTCAATTAACAACTGACGAAGCGCGAAATCTAACGGCGAAGGGTCGCGATGATGTTGCGGCAAGCATTAATCATGCATTGGGTGAATTGAAAGGCGTACAGGAAATTTGGGCGAGCCCTTTAGTGCGAGCACTACAGACCGCACAAATCACCCAAGAAATTTTATTGAATAATGGTGTGCAAGTCACAATAAAAATTACTGATTTAATAACTCCAGACAGTAGCGCCGATGGATTATTTGATTCGTTACAAGCCACCAAAGCTAACTCAATTTTACTGGCAAGCCATCAACCTTTTGTGGGCGGTTTCCTGGATGTTTTTTGCGGCGGTGCGCGCGGTTCACATTCAATGGAAACCAGTTCGCTTGCGTTAGTAGAGTGCGAAATTGCAGCTGCAAATTGCGGGGAATTGCGCTGGCTAAGGCACGTACATGGATAGTGCTGTGGAGAGTCCCCAACAATTAATTTTTGATGTCGACGGTTTGCAATTTGCAGCCCAGGCTTGGGGTAATCCTGCGCATCCTCCTATTTTAGCCTTACACGGTTGGCTAGATAATTCGGCCAGTTTTTTTGCGCTCGCGCCATTACTTAATAAGTTTTATGTAGTAGCGATTGATCTTGCCGGCCACGGACAAAGCAATCATCGGCCTGGATCATTTACCTACAATATCTGGGAAGACGTCTCTGACGTATTTGCGATTGCAGATCAGCTCGGCTGGGAACAATTTTCACTGCTGGGTCATTCACGAGGCGGGATTATTTCCGTAATTGCAGCAGGTACTTTTCCGGAACGTATTATTAAACTGGGCTTGGTGGAAGGCTTTTTGCCAGAACCATCGCGTGCTCAAGACACGCCAAAACAATTAGCCCGCTCAATTAAAAGTGCTCAAACAATTTCAATTAAAGCCTTGTCTACTTACTTAGATATGGAGAAAGCTATAAAAGCGCGTGAGCGCGGAATGTTTCCGCTCAGTTATACCGCAGCGAAAGCGCTTACTGAGCGAGGATTAAAAAAAATCGACGGCGGTTATCGCTGGAGCACGGATCAACGTTTATTGGTGCCATCGGCAATTAAACTTTTGCCTGAACAATTGGATGCTTTTGTTAAAGAAATTAAGTGTCCTATCGCATTGATTTTAGCTGAAGACGGCATGCCCAAACTTTACCCGCACTACAATGAATTGATCCGGCAGTATATGCAGCTTGAAGTTACCATCTTACCTGGTGCTCATCATCTTCATATGGAACAGGAAGTAAATTCTGTCGCCGAGATACTTAATGCTTTTTTGAAGATAATAACTAATGAATAGATTTTTCTTTGCCCTTGTTTTTTTGATGTTGTCTTTTTTCACGCAAGCTGCCGATTTAAAATTGCAGCCGTACCCGAATTCGCGTGAAGTTTTTCACACCGAGGCCCAGGAGAGTGATTTTTTGTTAGCGTTGGGAAGCTATAAAAAAATCGATAGCAGTTGGGTGGTTGATAGATCGCAACATTTAAGCGGCAGCTTGGAGCGCACAACATTTGAATTACCGGCGGATCATAATGCCGAAACGGGTTTTGCATTTTTTAAAGAACAACTTGATAAATATAATTTGCGTGAACTTTTTCATTGCAGGGCGCGTGATTGCGGCACAAGTAATAGTTGGGCAAATAATCATTTCAAAATTATTCAGCTTTATGGTTTGGATCAATACCAGTTTTATGGCGCTTATGAAATCACCAATGCCGATGAAAAACCATTTTACGCGGTGCTCTATTCGGTGATGCGCGGCAACAAGCGAGCCTATGTTCAGCTGGAAGTTTTGCACGTGAATAAAATTAATGAATTTGGTGTGGCTTCAAGCCCAGAAACATTAAATAAATTATTAAACACCAATGGCTATTTTGTTTTCCCTGATTTTGTCAGCAAAGATTCCACGGGCAGCTTGCATTTACAAGTTAAGCAGGCACATATTCAAGCGTTAATGAGTTTGTTGGCATTGCAGCCTAAATTAAATCTTGCATTGGTCGGTCATGATTATTCACTTGTTAATCTGGCCCAGCAGCAAACTGAATCCAAAAAAAATGCAGATCAAATTAAAGCTGCGCTTGTAAGCGCCGGAGTTGATGGCAAACGCTTACAGACGTTTGGCGTCGGCAGTCTGGCACCGGCGGGCAGGGGTGATAGAAGTGCGCGCGTTGAAGTTGTGAAGATCGGTGAAAATTAATTACACTGGAATAAAAAACGGACGCATCAGCGTCCGTTTTTTATTGTAGATATTGCGTGCTTTATATTAATTGACGAGAGAAAGAAATTCCATGCGAGTTGCCTGGCTGCTGCGGAAACTGCCAAGCATTGCAGAGGTTTTCATGGACGAGTTTTGCTTCTCAACACCGCGCATCATCATACACATATGCTTGGCTTCTATAATCACACCAACACCGCTCGCGCCAGTAATTTGCAAAACCGATTCTGCGATTTGCGTAGTTAATTGTTCCTGAATTTGTAAGCGACGCGCATACATATCCACGATGCGAGCAATCTTCGACAGACCAACAACTTTACCGGTGGGAATATAGGCAACGTGAGCTTTACCGATAAAAGGCAGCAAGTGATGCTCGCACATGGAATAAAGTTCTATATCCTTAACCAGAATCATTTCGCTGGACTCGGATGGAAAAAGCGCGCCATTCACAACTTCGTCGAGGGTTTGGCCATAACCGCGGGTTAAAAATTGAAAAGCTTTGGCGGCGCGTTCAGGAGTATCTTGCAAACCGGGACGGTTCAAATCTTCGCCAATGCTGGTGATAATGCTCGCAAAATGTTCTTTCATGGGGGCGTCCTCAGATCGCAATAACACTGCGCCATTTTTTGCAGCAGCTAATTAGCCGCGCATTTTACCCTGTAACCTGTGCGATGACGACCCGATTTAACTAAAGCGCAATATTCTTTTAATTCGGCGTCATTGCTTAGGTAGAATGGCGCTACATTTTTAAACGAGTTTTTATTATGCCGACAATCACTTCCACTATTGGCGATGAATTATTCACGATTCGCGATTTTATCCGCTGGGGTGCAAGCGAGTTTACTGCCGCGAAACTCTACTTCGGTCACGGCACCGATAACGCCTGGGATGAAGCTGAGCAGTTGGTGTTACACGCAATTCACCTAACACCGCCGCTCGCCGCTGAATGGTTGAGTGCGCGACTCACTCGTATTGAACGCGATGCTGTGATAAATCATTTCCAACGCCGTATTGAGGAGCGAGTTCCAGCGGCATATATCACCGGCCAAGCCTGGTTTGCGGGTTTGCCATTCATAGTTGATGAGCGAGTATTGGTGCCGCGTTCACCCATTGGTGAATTGATCCAACAGCAATTCAAGCCATGGATAAATAACGAGCCTGCACAAATTCTGGATTTGTGTACCGGCAGTGGCTGTATTGGAATCGCCTGTGCTTACGCGTTTCCAGATGCAGAAGTGCAACTCAGCGATATTTCATTCGACGCACTTGCAGTGGCAGAAGAAAATATCCAGCAGCACAATTTGGAAGACCGTGTTTTCGCAATGCAATCAGATTTGTTTGCGAATCTCGCAGGACAAAAATTCGATTTAATCGTGTCAAATCCACCTTATGTGGATGCAGATGATTTAGCAACTATGCCACCGGAATACCATGCTGAACCGGAAATTGGTTTGGGTTCTGGGGATGACGGTCTGGATTTCACGCGTCGTTTATTACAGGACGCTAGCGATTATTTAACGGACGATGGCGTGTTAATTGTAGAGGTCGGCAATTCCTGGGTCGCATTGGAAGAAGCTTATCCTAATGTGCCTTTTACATGGATTGAGTTTGAGCGTGGCGGACACGGCGTATTCGTGTTGAAAAAATCGGATTTAAAAAACATTTAATTTTAAATTGAATCATCATTTTCAGTTTGCATACTGGGCTGGAGATGATGATTCTTTTTAGCATGAGTCTCAATTTTCCTTAATGAAATACCAATCTTTGTCGCTCTAGTTGATGGTAAATTTTTAAAAATTACTGTGCTTTTTTCTGCTCGTCTTTTACGTATTTCATAATATTTAAAAATGTATCAGTCCAATAAATATCGTTGTGTTCGGCTAAATATTTTACCAGTTCTTCATGCGCTTCTTTGGAGGTTGTAAGATAATCACCGCCCACACCATGAAAGGTAAAGTTAACCATAGTGCCTTTCGCGGCAGCTGCTTTTACAACATCAATCAGTTGCTTTCCAGTATAACCAACTGGCGTAAGAACATTGATTGCGTAGGGATCAAGCGTCTTCATGCTAGGTGCTATGCCACTTCCACTTTCGGATTTTATCGCAACAAATTCTGACTTTACTGATGCAAGATAATTTTCACCCGCTGCATTTAAATCACCGCAAGGCGTGGTAAATGTACGTGCATTTTTGCCATCAATGGTGTAGAGCATGGTGTTAGCCAACATAATTTGATTTTTTAGTTGGGCTAGAGTGGTTTTATCCAAATCATCTTCGGGTTTCACCCATTCGTGACCCGTTAATGCACGAGAGCACTGGTGAAACAATGTATGGTTGCCAAGCTCGTGACCTTGCGCTGCTGCCGCACGCCAATCTGCAAGGCGACTCTGAATGGTTGGGCTGGCGAGTTTCAAATAAAAACTGCCTTTCAAGCCGTACTTATTAAGTGCTGGAATGGCATTGTCTAACTGGGAGTCAATTGCATCATCGTAAGAAAGGCTCACGGCAGCTTTAATTTTTTGTGGCCATTGGAACGCGGATTTTGTATCTGCCGCCATACAAATATTGGCAATAGCGGAAAAACCAAGCGCGACTAGAAAATATTTCGTAATCATAAATTTCACTACTGTTAATTATTTATACAAATACTCGGCTTCGCCAAAGTAATAAGTTATCAATATTAAGGCGTTATTTTTTTTCACTATCACGCCACATCCAGCGCAAAATTTCCGGTAATAAACTTCCGCCATGTTGGTCCGAATGAGCGCCATCGCCCCATACGTGATTGATGTCATAGCGCGTGCCTTTATCATTAGCTTTATCCGCATTTGAATTCGCCCATTCCAATGACGACAACATTTGTTGATTCGCTAAAAACCAATTTCCGTGTTCATTGTTCAAGTCATTACTGCCATCTTGTAAAAAAATTCGTAACGGGCGAATAGGGGACTTGCGAATTAAACCGGGATACAAATCACCACCCGGAACTAAAGGTTTATCATCAGTTGCAGGCTGGTAGCCAATGGAGGTGTAACTGCCGATCATGCTAATCACTTTGCGAAATTGATCGGGCCTATGCCAGGCAACTGTAAATGCACAAATAGCGCCGCTACTGGTTCCGCCAATAATATGATCGTCTGGATTGCTGCTGTAGGAATATTTCTTAGCGATTTCTGGCAAAAGTTCATCCACCAAAAAGCGCGAGTAGTCATCACTGAGTGAATCATATTCCGGTGCGCGGTGATCGGGATTGGACATACCCAAATTGTCTGGATAACGTTCACTCAAATTTCCGGGCGTGATAAAAACCCCGAGGGTTTGCGGAATGGCTTTTTGATAGATTAAATTATCAAGCGCTTGCGGCACGCGTAAAGAGCCATTGGGATTGGTAGCGCGTTGGCCGTCTTGAAACACTAGCAATGCAGGTTTGGTTTTCGCCTTAGGTTTATAGACGGCGGGCACGTAAATCCAATATTGGCGCACGGTGCCAGCAAATATTTTGCTGTGAAATTCAAATGGACCTTCGAGTTTGCCTTTGGGCACATTGGCTTGCTCAAGCGAGTCTTTTGTAAACGGATAATCGCCCAGGTTACGAGTCTTTGACGTATCTTCCTGCGCCCAGCTCATGCAACTGATTAAGCAGCTAAATAGTAAGGCTCCGGTATATTTTTTCATCATAATTTATGCCTCGTCTGTTAATTCTTATTGTTAACGCTTTTGCTCGCACCGATTTATACCATAGAAGCTAATTAGGCCCTACGTGTGCGCGTGTAAAAGTATGTTTAGTTAACGTATAATCGCGGGGGTTCCTTTGGTTTCTCTTTAGCATTTTTACGTCGTGCGCATTCTTCGGGTTGGAATAACTATGTCTGGCAATACCTACGGTAAATTATTCACAGTAACTACGTTTGGCGAAAGCCACGGTCTCGCATTGGGCGCGATTGTTGATGGTTGCCCTCCCGGACTTGAGTTAACCGAAGAAGATTTGCAAATCGATTTGGATCGCCGCAAACCTGGCACCTCGCGTTACACCACGCAACGCCGTGAAGATGATCTGGTGAAAATTTTATCGGGTGTATTTGAAGGTAAAACCACCGGCACACCGATTGGTTTAATTATTGAAAATACTGATCAGCGTTCAAAAGATTATTCGAATATTAAAGATCAATTTCGCCCCGCCCATGCTGATTACACCTACATGCAAAAATACGGCGTGCGCGATTATCGCGGCGGTGGCCGTTCGTCAGCGCGCGAAACTGCTGTGCGTGTTGCAGCCGGTGCGATTGCGAAAAAATATTTAAAAACATTTTATGGCATTGAAGTGCGCGGTTATTTATCGCAATTGGGCCCAATCAAAATCGAAAGTGTTGATTGGGATCAAATCGAACAGAATCCTTTTTTCTGTCCGGATGCTAGCAAGGTTCCAGAAATGGAAGCCTTTATGCAAGCACTTAACAAAGAAGGGGATTCAATCGGCGCAAAAATTACTGTGGTGGCAACCAATGTTCCGCCCGGCTTAGGTGAACCTATTTTTGATCGTTTGGATGCAGAAATTGCACACGCATTAATGAGTATCAACGCGGTAAAAGGTGTGGAGATTGGCGAAGGTTTTGGTGTGGTTGATCAGCGCGGTAGTCAGCATCGCGATGAAATGACACCTGAAGGTTTTCTCTCCAATAATGCAGGCGGAATTCTCGGCGGTATTTCATCTGGCCAGGACATTATTGCAAATCTCGCGTTAAAACCAACCTCAAGTTTGCACATTCCCGGTCGCAGTGTGGATATTCATGGCAATCCCGTTGAAGTCATTACCAAAGGTCGTCACGATCCCTGCGTTGGTATTCGCGCAACGCCGATTGCTGAAGCTATGCTTGCATTGGTGTTGATGGATCATCTATTGCGCAATCGCGGGCAAAATGGCGGCGTTCAACATTCCATTCCGGTGATTCCCGCGACGGTAAAAAAATAAAAACATTCATAACAACTCTACGAATGTTTTCAGGCGAAAAACAGTAATGCCACACTCCTCTCCAGCGCCAACAAAATTACCTTATTGGCGCCTTTCCAGTTTTTATTTTTTCTACTTTGCCGTGGTAGGGTCAATCACTCCCTACTGGGGTGTTTACTTAAAGTCCCTCGGGTATAGCTCAAAAGACGTTGGCATTATTGGCGCTATTATTCTTGGCACACGCATACTTGCGCCTAATTTTTGGGGCTGGTTAGCAGACAAAACACAAAAACGTTTGCTCATCATTCGTATGGGCAGCGCGCTCGCATTTTTTTGTTTCGCCGGCGTTTTAATAAATCAGCGTTACGCGTGGCTGGTAGTGGTTATCAGTTGCTATACATTTTTCTGGCACGCTGTGTTGCCGCAATTTGAAGTCATAACCCTGAGTTATTTGGGCGGACAGCATAAACGCTATGGGCAGATTCGCCTGTGGGGCTCAATCGGTTTTATGGCAGCGGTTGCCGGTTTAGGTTGGCTGTTTGATTCTATTCCCATTAAATTTTTACCGATCTCAATTCTGAGTTTTCTAATTCTGATTTGGTTGTCGAGTCTGTCACTCAGTGAAAAAAATACTGCCAGTCACAATGAAAGTGGTGAAGGTTTTTTGCGAATAGTTTGTCATCCTGCTTTATTAAGTTTTTTAGCCGCCAGTTTTTTATTACAGCTTAGTCACGGTTCTTATTACACTTTTTACAGTTTATATCTGACGGAAAATTACGGTTACAGTCGATCAGCAACTGGCTTGCTGTGGGCGCTCGGCGTATTGGCGGAAGTTGCTATCTTTTTGGTGATGCCCAAAATTATGCATCGCTTTAACGTGCGCAACTTATTACTCGCCAGTTTTGCGCTCACGGCAATTCGGTGGTTGATGATTGGTTATTGCGCGCAATGGATTTGGCTTTTGCTGTTCGCACAATTGCTACATGCATTTAGTTTCGGTACCGCGCATGCCGCTTCCATTGAGATTGTACGCTCACGTTTCAGTGGCGGACACCAAGGCCAAGGGCAGGCGCTCTACAGCTCCATGAGTTTCGGCGCAGGCGGTGCTTCTGGTGCGCTCATCGGAGCCTTCGTGTGGGATTACAGTGCCAGTGCTACATTTTTAATTTCAAGCATCGCCGTATCTTTAGGCTTCCTGATTATATTTTTTGGATTACACTTAGATAAATCTTCACCTGCCACAGAGTAATTGTTATGCAGAATTTAACGGTTGCCGTCGTTCAACAAGAAATTGTTCCCAATAATCCTCAATTGAATTTGAGCACTTTTAGCCGTGCAATAAGTCATTTGGATAATTGCGATTTAATTGTTTTACCTGAAGTTTTTACCACCGGCTTTTGCGCAAACGCGCGCAGCTTTGCAGAATTAGTGGATGGAACTGCGTACACCTGGATGGCCGAACATGCCAAACAATTGAACGCAGTTATTACCGGTAGCCTCGTGGTGAAAGAGGGTGATACCTATTTTAACCGCATGGTTTGGATGTGCCCGGATGGTAGCTATACACATTACGACAAGCGTCATTTATTTCGCATGGGCGGTGAACACACTCGTTATCAAAGCGGCACCGAGCGTTTAATTGTTGAGTTAAACGGTTGGCGAATTTTGCCGCTAGTATGTTACGACCTACGCTTTCCCGTGTGGAGCCGAAACCGTAATGACTACGACTTGTCACTTTATGTTGCTAATTGGCCTAGTGCGCGTGCATTGCATTGGAATCGTTTGTTGCAAGCGCGCGCCATAGAAAACCAGAGTTATGTGGTGGGCGTTAATCGTGTTGGTATGGATGAAGTGCATCAACATTATTCAGGTGATTCCGCGATTTACGGCCCAGCCGGAGAAGTAATTGTTCATTCGCAAGAAACGGGCAGTTTTTTTGCGGAATTGTATGGCGATAAATTGCTTGAGTATCGCGAGAAGTTTCCCGCGTATATGGATGCAGACGAGTTTGAATTAAAAGTTTAATTCGTAAAAAACTGACGATAAAAAAGGGCATCTCTCGATGCCCCTTTTTATTTCGCAAATTAATAATCGTGTTTAACTGATTGCTTTATCCACAATTACTTGTGCTTCTGCAATCAACTGCTGCAAGTGGTCTTTCCCTTTAAAGCTTTCAGCGTAAATTTTGTAAATATCTTCAGTGCCGGATGGACGAGCCGCGAACCAGCCGCTTTTCGTTTCTACTTTGATACCGCCAAAAGAAGCATTGTTGCCGGGCGCGTTGCTAATGGTTTTCTCAATTTTTTCGCCTGCCAATTCTTTTGACGTAATTTGTTCCGGTGATAATTTTGACAGCGCTTTTTTCTGTGCAGCATTCGCAGGCGCTTCAACACGTGCTTCAGCAGCATGACCAAACTGATCTGCCAAGGCTTTGTAATGTTCTCCAGGGTCGCGACCAGTTTTGGCAACAATTTCACCAGCGAGCAAAGCGGGAATTAGACCGTCTTTGTCAGTAGTCCATACGCTACCATCAATACGCAAGAAAGATGCACCGGCACTTTCTTCACCACCGAATCCGAGCGAACCATCAAATAAACCGGGCGCAAACCATTTAAAGCCAACAGGTACTTCATACAAACGACGATGCAATTTTTCACTAACGCGATCAATCATTGCGCTACTGACAACGGTTTTACCGATGGCAGTTTTGATGTCCCATTTGGGACGATTCTGAAATAAATATTCGATTGCTACTGAGAGATAATGATTCGGCGGCAACAAGCCAGCGCTTGGCGTTACTATGCCGTGACGATCATGATCTGCATCGCAAGCAAAGGAAACCTGGTAGTCGTGGCGCTTGGCCAGAATAGATTGCATTGCATAGGACGACGACGGGTCCATACGAATTTTTCCATCCCAATCGGCGGTCATAAATTCAAAAGTTGGATCGATAATTTGATTAATCAAATGTAAATCTAATTTATAAAAATCGGCAATCGCACTCCAGTAACGCAAGCCTGCACCACCAAGTGGATCTACACCGAGGCGAACGCCAGCATCGCGAATTGCTTCAATGTCGACGACGTTAATTAAATCACGCACGTAGTGATGAATGTAGTCGTGGTGATGTGTGGTCGAGGCTTTTATGGCTGTGTGGTAGTCAACGCGTTTAACATCGCGCAGATTATTTTCTAACAACTCATTCGCACGCGCCTGCATCCAGTTAGTAACATCTGAATCGGCAGGGCCGCCATTGGTTGGATTGTATTTGTATCCGCCGTTATCCGGTGGATTGTGCGATGGGGTAATTACCACGCCATCCGCAAAGCCACTGGTGCGGCCTTTGTTGTAGGTCAAAATCGCGTGAGAGATAGCGGGCGTTGGCGTAAATTCACCGCCGATTGCTAAAAATATTTCCACATGATTTGCAGCAAATACTTCTACCGCACTGATTTGTGCTGGCTCTGAAAGTGCGTGAGTATCTATACCAACGTAGAGCGGACCGGTGATGCCAGCTTGCACGCGATAATCACAAATAGCCTGGGTAATCGCCAAAACATGATTTTCGTTAAAGCTGGTTTTGGACGCTGAACCGCGGTGCCCAGACGTACCAAAACTCACTCGCTGTTCAGGAATGCTTGGCTCTGGTTTTTTATCATAATAATCCGCAGTGAGCTTGGTGATATCTACCAGCAATTCTTTCGGCAATAATTTTCCGGCATATGGACTAACACTCATTTCAAGGCTCCTTGGATATGGATGATTTTATAGCTAGTGTGCTGTAATTTTTTAAACAAATAACGTCAGATTAATTCGTTTTACCTGTTTGTGATTCAACAGGAATTATTTTCACGATAACACCTAATAACGGGTGATCAATGTAATGAACTTCGCTACTCCGCATAGTACGTACTTCACTAAGTTTCACAATACGTTTAATGAGATAACCCTGGCTTTTATCTGCTTCACTAATATCAGTATTGGGTATATTTGGTAGCTCTGGCCATGTATCAGTAATATTGGTGCCTGCAGGTGCGAATTGCGTTAGCCATAAATTAGTTTGGACTTTCAAATACTGAGCAACGCTAAGGCTAATGCTTCCCTCAAGTTCTTGGTGTCCATTAAAAGTTTTCCCGCCACTAATAGCAATGTTGGCTTTACGACCGTAAATCATCTGGCGCCAGGCTTGGTGATACAACAACGTGTAACTACCACTTCTAGCCAAGGTTGCTGCCTGCGGGTTTAGCAATCGCTCATTAGCTGGTAATAGAGAAAATCCCTCTGGTGAATTTCCATCGGCTTTTACGCTGAGCAAATTTTCAGGGTAGATAAGTTTTATATCGCTGGGCCAATTTTCCTGCGGGTTAGACTCGTTGCGCGCAAATACAATAAGTTCTACTTGATAAAGGCGCTCATGGTTTTGTTCTTTTGGATCAAGCTCAGTTTGCGCGAAGCTTTTTACGCTTAGCAAACACAGTAGTATTGAAATTTGTATCAATCGCATAGCATTTCTCGATGTAAGGTTGTTCGCGCCCAGTTTTTGACGAGCGATGTAATAATCACGGCATTAATTTATCAAGCAAGCCTGTCACCTGCTGCAAACGTTGCTCAGGTGTTTCCATGGGTAGTGAGAATTTTAATTTGTTAGCGCCTTCCAATTTATAAGCGTGCGGCGCAGCTTGAACCATTTTTACAATCGTTAAGGGTTCGACGCGCGTGTCGCCACTAAATTCAATGACACCTGAACGCGCGCTAGCTTCCAATTTGTTAATGCCGATTGTTTGTGCTTTCAGTTTTATTTGCGTTACTCGCACCAAATTTTTGGTTTGTTCGGGCAATAAACCAAAACGGTCGATCATTTCAACTTGTAGTTCGCGCAAAGCTTCGTCAGTTTCGGCATTGGCGAGACGTTTGTACATCACCAAACGTGAGTGAACATCCGGCAAATAATCCGCGGGAATTAACGCAGGAATTCGCAAGTTAACATCCACCATGCCGTCGAATTCATTGGTCGGATCTGGAATTTTTCCTTTGCGAATTGCTTTAACGGCGCGATCAAGCATTTCCATATAGAGCGAAAAACCGATGGTTTGAATTTGCCCGCTTTGTTCATCACCAAGTAATTCTCCGGTGCCGCGAATTTCCATATCGTAAGTGGCAAGTGTGAAGCCTGCACCCAAATCTTCTGCGGCTGAAATTGCTTCCAAACGTTTTACGGCATCGCCAGTCATTGAGCGCTTATCGGGCGTTAACAAATAGGCGTAGGCTTGGTGATGCGAACGGCCAACGCGACCGCGCAATTGGTGCAATTGCGCCAAACCAAATTTATCGGCGCGATGAATTACAATGGTATTGGCGTTGGGAATATCGATACCGGTTTCAATAATAGTGGTACATACCATCACATTAAAACGTTTGTGATAGAAGTCTGACATCACTCGTTCAAGATCACGTTCACGCATTTGCCCATGTCCGATAACAATGCGCGCCTCAGGCACCAGCTCCTGTAAATCTCTCGCCGTTTTTTCGATGGTGCTGACTTCGTTATGCAAATAATAAACTTGGCCGCCGCGCAAAATTTCACGCAAGATCGCTTCTTTAATAATATTGTTGTCATGGGTGCGAACAAAGGTTTTTACAGATAAGCGTCGTGCGGGTGGTGTTGCAATAATGGATAAATCGCGAATACCTGACATCGACATATTCAAAGTTCGCGGAATCGGTGTTGCAGTGAGCGTTAAAATATCAATCTCAGCGCGTAAGGATTTTAGTTGTTCTTTTTGGCGTACACCAAAACGATGTTCTTCATCGATAATCAATAAGCCAAGATTTTTGTATTTAATATCCGGCGATAACAGCGCATGAGTACCGACGATAATATCAATCTTGCCCTCCGCAATTCGCGGTTTGACTTCATTCACTTCTTTTGTGGTTCTGAAGCGCGATAGCACTTCAATCGTAATCGGCCATTCGGCAAAACGATCTTTTAAAGATTCATAATGCTGCTGCGCTAAAAGTGTTGTGGGCGCAAGAATCGCAACTTGTTTTCCACCATGGCTCGCCACGAAAGCGGCGCGCATGGCAACTTCGGTTTTACCAAAACCTACGTCGCCACACACTAAGCGATCCATAGGTTTCGGTGAAAGCATATCGGCAATTACAGCTTCAATAGCGCGTTGCTGGTCTGGCGTTTCTTCAAATGGAAAGCTGGAGGCAAAATTTAAATAAGCTTCTTTGGGGTCCGCAAATGCAAAACCTTTACGCGCGGCGCGGCGCGCATAGACTTCTAATAATTCTGCAGCCGTATCACGAATTTGTTCGGCGGCTTTGCGTTTTGCTTTTTGCCAGGTTTCGTTGCCGAGTTTATGCAACGGTGCTAACTCTTCATCGGTACCGCTGTAGCGGCTGATTAAATGTAAGTTTGTTACCGGAACATAAAGTTTGGTTTCGTCGGCATATTCCAGCGTTAAAAATTCATTGGTTTGATCATCAATCGTGATGGTTTCCAATCCGCGATAACGACCAACACCATGATCAATATGCACAACTGGCGAACCGATTTTTAACTCGGTTAAATTCTTAACAATTAAATCGGAATTATCCTGGCTCTGCTTGCGACGACGAGTTTGTTGTACGCGCTCGCCAAATAATTGTGTCTCGGTGATAAACGCTATCGCAGGTTCATCTAACAACAAACCTTGCTCAAGAGGTGCAGTGGTAATGGCAATTTTTTCTTTGCCGTTAACAAAATCTGCCCACGTTTCAACAACTGCCGGTGTAATACGAATGCGACTAAGTAATTCCAAAAGACTTTCGCGTCGGCCTGCAGAGTCTGCACAAAACAAAATTCTTCCCTGCTTTTCATTCGCAGAGTATTCAATAATAAAAGCTTGAATAGCAGCGAGCGGATTTTCCGCTTGCGAACGTATCGGCAAACTGGGTGGTATGTGCGTGGAAAAATTGGTGCTGCCAACTTTTTCTTCTACCACATTTGAATGGACAAAAGTGCGGCTGTAATTTTTTAGATATCCAAACAATTCATCGATAGCAATAAAAATTTCTTTCGGTGCAAGAATAGGGCGCTGCGGATCAACTCGGCGACTTTCATAGCGGCGCAATAATTCCAGCCAGAAATTCTCAGCCGCTTTTTCAATATCACCTAAACCGTAGACTTGAGTATTGTCTGGCAGGTAATCAAACAGTGTGCTGCAGCTATCAAAAAATAGTGGCAGATAATATTCAATGCCTGCGGGAGAAATACCTGCACTAATATCCTGAAAAATCGGGCAAGCTTTATGATCAACATCGAATTTTTCAAGCCAATGTTGTTTGAATCGATTGATACCAATTTTATCGAGCGGAAATTCTTTAGCCGGTAATAATTGAATGCTATTAACTTGTTCAATTGTTAATTGTGTTTCAGGATCAAAGGTGCGCAGTGTTTCAATTTCATCGTCAAATAAATCGAGGCGATAGGGTTGTTCGCTACCCATGGGGAAAATATCAAGCAGCGCACCGCGTACGGCGTACTCACCATGCTCATAAACTGTATCGACACTGTGATAGCCCGCTTTTTCAAAATTGCGGCGCATTGCATCTATATTAATTTTTTGGCCAACTTCGACGACCAAGCTGTTGCCGATTAGATAATCGCTCGGCATTAATCGTTGTAACAAAGAGGTAACAGGTACAACTAAAATACCTTGTTGGGTTTGCGGCAACTGATACAGCGTTTTTAAACGGTCGGAAATAATATCCTGATGCGGAGAAATCGTATCGTAGGGCAGGGTTTCCCAATCAGCGAGATGCAAGATATTAAAATCCTGGCGCTGATTAAAAAACGCCAGCTCGCTTTCTAACCGCAAAGCGGCGCTGGTATCTGCGGTAATAACAAGACTAAAGCCTTTAGTTTCGTAAGCGCCATTGAGTATTGCGAGTGCCTGGGCACTACCGTGCAATTGCCCCCAGTTTTGTTTATTGCCGGGTCGGGTTGAAACTGGGGGTTTACTAATAGATGCCATCGTAAAACGCTTTTAATCCGGTGATTTTCAAGGCGATCATTGTACCTGCGCAGGTTGAAAAAGTGGGTTTTGCCAAGTGTTTTTTTGTATCGAATTGCGTGCGCTTCGACACCGACAATTCCCGTTCATTTTTTATTGAAATTGGACAAAGAATTGCTTGGCAATTTAGGTTTTTAAGAACAGAGCGTAAAAGGTTTATTTTTCAGGTTAAAAGCTGAGCATCAGACGATGTTTTGTTCATTTACGCCAAGCGTGGGTATTTGGCCGATTTCATTGCTACAATGGATTCATATACTTGGCGTAAGCGCCAGTCTTTGGTTAAGTAAGGGGAAGAATGTGGCAGATTACATGTATGACGTACTGGTAATTGGATCGGGCCCTGCAGGCGAAAGTTCTGCAATAGCAGCGGCAAAAGCGGGTAAGCGTGTTGGCGTAATTGAAAATAGAAGTGTAGTGGGCGGAAGTTGTGCCCATAAAGGTACGATCCCCTCCAAATCCTTACGCCATGTTGTTCGACAAATCATCAGCTTTAAATCAGATAGTCTCTTCCGTGAAATTGGCGATAGCCGCCGTTTAACCTTCCCTCGCGTTCTGCAGTCCGCTGCCCGAGTTATTCCCAAGCAAGTGGAATTGCACACCAATTTTTACGTGCGAAATCGCGTTGATGTATTAATAGGCCAGGCGTCTTTTATTGATGCACATACCCTAAGCCTTGTGCTGCAAGATGGCGCAAAAGAAAAGTTTACGGCGAAAGATATTATTATCGCCACAGGTTCGCGCCCTTATCGTCCTGACGATATTGATTTCAATCAAGAACGTCTTTACGACAGCGATACGATTCTGGATATGCAGCATTCTCCACGTCACATCATTATTTACGGTGCCGGTGTTATCGGTTGTGAATACGCCTCGATTTTTTCCGGTTTGGGAATGCGTGTCGATTTAATCAACAACCGCGATCGTCTCTTATCATTTCTGGACGACGAAATTTCTGACGCATTGAGTTATCACTTACGCGATAGCGGCGTGACCGTTCGCCACAGCGAAGAATATGAAAAGATTGAGTCGAATGAACACAGTGTTATTTTGCATTTGAAATCCGGTAAGCGACTAAAAGCTGACGCAATTTTGTGGTGTAACGGCCGCAGCGGTAATACTGATCAATTGAATTTGGAGGCGATTGGTTTGACGGCAGACCATCGTGGAAATTTAGCCGTAGATGAATGTTATCGCACTACCGTTGAAAACGTTTATGCGGTGGGTGACGTTATTGGTTGGCCAAGTCTCGCGAGTGCGTCTTATGGTCAAGGTCGCGCAGTTTCCGGCGGAATTTTAGGCGATGCTTGCGTGCAAGTGTCTGACGTTCCCACCGGTATTTATACCTTGCCGGAAATCAGCTCCGTTGGAAAAACTGAAACAGAATTAACCCAAGCGCGAATTCCTTACGAAGTAGGGCGCGCGCTCTTTAAAAATACTGCTCGCGGGCAAATTTCCGGCGAAAATGTCGGCATGTTGAAGCTGTTATTCAATGTGGATACGCTTGAGGTGTTGGGAGTTCATTGCTTTGGAGCGGAAGCGGCGGAAATTGTTCACATCGGCCAGGCAATTATGCGTCAAACCGGAGCTGGCAATACGATTCAATACTTCCTGAGCACGACTTTTAACTATCCCACCATGGCAGAAGCCTATCGTGTTGCAGCATTGGATGGTATGAATCGCGTGAGCCGTCGCTAGGTAAAAAATCAAGTCGAATAAAAAAAGGCGCATTTTAAATGCGCCTTTTTTTTGTTGTTGATATTGGTATTAAGATTCATTGCGGTTGTGATTTTTTGAGTTTTAAATCATCTTCAGACATTTCGTCAGTTGTCTCAAGAATAATGTCTTTGCTTTCGTGAATTTTCGGTTTAATCACGCTGTGAATTACATGATCATTTTCAAAATAAACAATAAATTCTGCGTACTCCCAATTTGAAATTGGTGGTTTTCCTTTTGCGGGATTTTCTTTTTGCGGCTCGCCAAATTGGCTTTTAACTTGGGCTTTCGTTGCGCCTGTCGAGGGTCTTGCCAGCTGCTGCGATTCAGGTGTTTGTGAGCCAACGGGGACTTTGATCGTCTCAGCATTTGCAGATACATTGCTCATCAATAAAATGCTAAAAATTCCACATAAAAACTTATATTTCATCGCAACACTCAACATTAATTATTTTCTTGCAGTCTGCGTTTTTCCGCCATCTGCGCACGCATAATTTGCTGTCCGATCAATTGTTGTTGCAAGTCGGAAATGCGATGAAATTTTGCCGCAATTTGAAACTCTCCGGTGTTGCTTGGTTCACAGCGGATGATTTTGGCAAATAATATCAAGCCTGCATTACTCGGTAAAAATACAATGCGCAAACCAATGTAAGAGCCAGCATTAATTGAATTTGTACTGCCGAATGCAATACCGCCTTCGCTGAGATTGACCTGCCGAAGTGTTTTGGAAGGTGGACTTGGTTTTTGGTCGGCCATCAACTCCTGCCCAAGCAACTCAATTTTACGGTTCAGGTTGTGCAAATATTCGGCAAGTGGGCGACTCAATTCTTTAATCTGAAATAAGAATTGCGCATTGTCGGCGTCAATTTTTTTAAGTTCGCTGTAGAGTTTTAGAGAATTGGCGTTACTAAATAAGGATTCCGGTTGGGATTTATTCGCAGTGAGTTCATCAATTGGCTTGAATTCGAGAGCAATTGTTTCATCAATGCGGAAATAGCTTCGGCGTTCTGACATGGGCGAATCTCTTGAGTTATTGCAATAAACATAGCACACGGCTGAAATTTATCCTGAAAAATAGCGCGGGTTGTTATTTTAGTGCCGCGAACCTAAGGCGATTGGGGCATTCCTTTACATCCGCCTACTTACTAGGTTTAATGCGCCCCATGATGAAAAATATCCCTCTTTATATAGGCTTGCGTTATACGCGTGCCAAACGTCGCAACCAATTTATTTCCTTTATTAGTGCGTTTTCACTGATCGGTATGGCATTGGGCGTTATGTCGCTCATAGTCGTGCTGTCGGTTATGAACGGGCTGGATCGCGAAATGAAACAGCGGCTGCTTAGTGTTATCCCCCACGGCTACATAACTCGTGATCCTTCTTTATCCAATTGGCAAGAAGTGGCGGAACAGGTCAAGCAGCACCCGAAAGTCTTAGGTGCGGCGCCTTTTATTGCCAGCGAAGCACTATTAACTTACTCCGATGGTGTTCAAGGCATTCAACTTGAAGGCATATTGCCTGAAGAAGAAACTAAAATTTCTGTGATTGATAAGCACATGCTGGTAGGCACTCTTGAAGACTTAAGGCCTGGTGAGTTTGGTGTGGTGATGGGCAGCATGATGGCCCGTCAATTAGGTTTGGCATTAGGCGATAAAGTCGTCATAACATCACCGGATATCAACATAACGCCAGCGGGAGTTTATCTACGCAAAAAAAGTTTTACTTTGGTCGGCGTATTTGAAGTCGGTGCGCAAGTTGATTTGGAATTAGCGATTATTCATTTAGCCGACGCACAAAAGTTTTTCCGAGTTCAAGGCGCGCAGGGGCTTCATGTAAAAGTGAATGATTTATATCAAGCCGGCAATGTGATGAGCGATCTAGCCGCAAAATTTGGCAGTGACTATAAAGTCAAAGATTGGAGCCAAACTCAGGGGAGTTTATTTCAATCGGTAAAAATGGAAAAAATTGTTACTGGAACTTTGCTGAATATTTTAATTTTTATCGCGGTATTTAATATAGTGTCCAGCCTTGTGTTAATGGTTGCAGACAAACGTTCTGACATCGCAGTACTACGAACGCTCGGTTTAACAGCAAAACAAGTGATGGGGATTTTTATCGTGCAAGGCAGTGCAGTTGGCTTTGTGGGAACACTGATTGGTGTGATTGCAGGCTGCATATTAACTTTACTACTCAATCCAATTATGGGTTTGCTCGAAACATTATTTGGTTTTCATTTTTTCGATCCCGAAACATTTTATATTAGCGGTTTGCCAAACCAATTGATGTGGCAAGATCTTGTGACCATCACATTGACCGCCCTCATTTTAAGTTTTCTAGCCACTCTTTATCCGGCCTATCGCGCCAGTAAAATTGAGCCTGCTGAGGCATTACGTTATGAATAATTCTGCTCCTGTTGTGTCCGTAACTGCATCAACAACTTCTGTGCTGGCGTGTGTGAACGTTAGCAAACATTATGGCGAAGGCGCGTTGGCGGTGAGCGTTTTACGCGGTATCAATATAAATATTTTTTCGGGTGAACGCGTTGCAATTGTGGGTGCTTCAGGTTCTGGTAAATCAACGTTATTAAATATTTTGGGCGGATTGGACGTGCCGGATACCGGTGAGGTTTCCGTTGCCGGCGAAGTCTTATCTAAAATGACTGCAGACGAACGCGGATTTTTGCGCAATCGCAGTCTAGGGTTTGTTTATCAATTTCATCACCTATTACCGGAATTTACTGCGCTTGAAAATGTATGCATGCCGTTGTTAATCGGTAAACAAAAAATGGCGCAGGCAAAAGAAAAATCAGTTGCTATGTTAGCGCGCGTTGGTCTTGGCCATCGCTTGGAACATAAGCCATCTGAGCTTTCTGGCGGTGAGCGTCAGCGTGTTGCAATTGCTCGCGCATTGGTGACTTCGCCTGCATGTGTATTGATGGATGAGCCAACCGGTAATTTGGATACGCATTCTGCCGATAGTATTCAAGCGCTTATGCTCGAATTAAATCAATCCATTGGCACTAGTTTTATAGTGGTCACTCACGATTTGCGCCTTGCTGCAAAAATGGACAGAACGCTGACATTGTCTGACGGCGTTCTCGTATGATTTTTTTCAATAATATGTTTACAAAATTTACGTTTTTAGTGGGCTCGCGCTACGGCATTTCACGTAAACACAGTCAGCTCGTTTCTTTTATTTCGCGCTTATCAACAGCTGGTTTAGTTATTGGCGTTGCCTTGCTGATTGTTGTTATGTCGGTGATGAATGGATTTGATCGTGAGTTGCGTGAACGTATTTTAGGAATTATGCCGCAAGCAACCATTTATCATCGTGAAGGAATTGATGATTACGCCACTTTGATTCAACAGCTTAAATATGATCCCCGTGTTTTGGAGGCTGCGCCTTTTGTACAAATTCAGGGATTATTTTCCTATCAAAAACATGTGGCGCCAGTAAATTTATTTGGTGTTGACCCGGAACAAGAAAAAAAATTAAGCACGCTTGAAGAATATCTTTTGCCGGGCACTTTTTCAAAACTAGTCCAAAATCCACAAGGCGTTATTATCGGCCAAGGTATTGCCGACAAACTTCATTTAACTGTCGGCGATAAAATTACACTAATAATTCCGAGTCGCATGGATGGCGGAGCGGCGTCAGGAATATTAACGTTGGATGTAATTGCGACATTAAACAGTAATACTAATGTGGATCAATCATTAGCACTAATGAATTTAACCTCTGCCTCACAAGCTTCGGAATTTCCTGGCAGGGTGAGTGGAGTTCGTTTAAAGGTTAATGATTTATTTGAAGCACCTTCTATCGTTATGAGCGCAGTGAACCAGTTGCCTGCGGGTTATTTTGGTACGAGTTGGGTGCAGACTCACGGTACGATTTACGATGCTATTCATATGTCCAAAAATTTGGTGTCATTACTTTTATTTCTAATTATAGGAATCGCTGCGTTTAATTTGGTATCGACCTTAATTATGGTGGTTGTTGATAAGCAAGGTGACATAGCAATATTGCGAACGCTTGGTGCATCCAGTAAAGAAATCATCGGGATTTTTATGGTGCAGGGCGGTTTGATCGGTTTAATCGGCACGACGATTGGAGCAGTTTTTGGTGTGCTTTTATCCTGGGTGATTACCGATTTAATTTCAGGTTTCGAAAAACTATTTGGAATTCAATTTCTGCATTCAGATGTTTATCCAATTAGTTATTTGCCCTCTAACTTATATTGGTCTGATGTTGCGCAAGTTGTCGCTACGTCATTATTTATTTGTTTTTTTGCGGCGCTTTATCCCGCGTGGCGAGCAAGTCGTGTACAGCCAGCGGATGCTTTGCGTTATGAATAAATTCTAATTATTTTTTAGTGCGCGATGCTTTTGTCGTGCATGCCATTTACGTTTTACATTCAATCGCCAAATAAAATTTGAGGCGAAATAAGCGATAGTTGCACAGCTCGTCGCGCCCAAAATTGATCCTATCAAATACGGCTTCCAGACGACTTCAAATTCGTGATAAAGCCACGCCCAAGAAAACTCCAATCCTGTCACCGGGTCCACTTGTAATATGAAGCGGCCTAAATGATAAAACGCGTACATGATCAATGGAATTGTGAGCGGATTTCCAATCCATACTACTGCAATAGTAAGTGGTAAATTGCTGCGTGAAATAAGTGCTGCGATTGCAGCAGCTGGAGTATGGATAGGAATTGGGGGAAGCAACCCAATAAGCACTCCCCAGAAGAAAGCTTTAGAAACTGATTTGCGGTTTAAATGAAATAGATTTGGGTCGTGGAGAAATTCACCGAGAAATCGTAATGACTTGCTGCTCTTAATGGTTTCAGCGGCCGGCATAAATTTTTTAATTGAAAAACGTGACATGCGAAAACCATTATTTCTAAAGAGGCGGCATTATGCCCGAACTTCCGGCACCCACCAATTGCTCATCAAGTTGGTTATTTGAGCCAGCTAATAATTATCTTTAAACGTTTAACTCAATTTTATTGAGATTAATTATCAATTGATTTTTATTCTACATTGCCAGAGTGTAATCCGCATTCTTTTTTAGTCGCCTCTTCCCACCACCAACGACCAGCGCGTTCGTGCTCATTTGGGCCAACAGGACGCGTGCAAGGCTCGCAACCAATCGAGATGTAACCTTTATCGTGCAATTCATTGTAAGGCGCTTCGCACATGCGAATGTAATCCCACACTTCTTTCGACGACCAATTCGCTAGCGGATTAAATTTTGTGAGCGAACTGTTCGGGCGAGCAAAAATTTTATCGTCTTGAATGACGGGAATTTCTGCACGAGTAGGGCTTTGATCTTTGCGTTGGCCAGTAATCCACGCATCTACTTCACTGAGTTTTCTGCGTAAAGGCTCTATTTTGCGTATTCCACAGCATTCTTTATGATCGTCTTCATAAAAGCTGAATAGGCCTTTTTCCGTAACTAATTGTCGAATCGCATCGCCATTAGGAGAAATAACATCAATTTTTATTCCGTAATGTTTACGAACTTTTTCAATAAATCGATAGGTTTCGGGATGCAATCTTCCGGTGTCCAAACAAAACACTGAAATATCAGAGCGATAATTTTTCGCAATTTCAATCAATGCAACATCTTCAGCACCGCTAAAAGAAATTGCGATGTTCTCAAATTGCGACAGCGCATATTTGATAATTTTTTGTGGTGATTCGCTGCGAAGTTTTTCTTCAATATCAATTAGAGAAATCAATGAGTCGTTCATAAGAGCAATTCTGTTGGCAAAAACCTAAGCAGATAAGAATAACAGAGCTAGAATAAAAACACTTCGGGCTTTTATTTTAAATTTTAGTGAAAATTTTTAACTGAAACTTACACAAATAACTCGAATATAGAGGAATAACAATTTGTCGTTATTCATCATCTTTGATATATTACCCCACGATTTTGCTGGGTATGTTGCTGTCAGGTTACTTTTTATACCGATTGCACATTTTGTTTTCTTCTCTTGTCCTTAGGGTGATTCGATTGCCATTATCCCCGGAAAACACTACTGAATTTTGGTCAATTGCAGCCTATATAGGCGGAGTGATTTTCCTTCTCGCATTTATGTTAGGTATCCCATGGTTGCTCGGTGGTCGCGCCTGGGGTAGAGCCAAGAATGATCCTTTCGAGTCTGGCGTTGTTTCCCAAGGTGGTGCCCGTCTGCGACTCTCAGCCAAATTCTATTTGGTTGCCATGCTGTTTGTTATTTTCGATGTTGAAGCCCTTTATCTATATGCCTGGTCCGTTTCAGTTCGCGAAAGCGGCTGGATAGGTTTTGCTGAGGCTGTTTTGTTTATTGCTATCCTGTTGGCCGGTTTGTTCTATTTGATTCGTATTGGTGGTTTGGATTGGGCACCTGCGCAACGCCGTCGTCGAGCTGAGCGTATTCAAGCCGCACTCAACCGTCAGCAGAATAATTGAGGTTTTATCAATGAAGTACACGCTCACTCGCGCTAATCCCGATGGTGCCCAAGGCGCCTATCCAATGCAGACGCAAACGACTGTTGCTGATCCGCTTGAAGATGAAGTTCATAAAAGCGTGTTTATGGGTCGCCTCGAAGATATGATCCATGCTGGCGTTAACTGGGGCCGCGCAAATTCTTTGTGGCCGTACAACTTCGGTTTGTCATGCTGTTATGTAGAAATGGCGACTGCGTTTACTTCTCCTCATGACCTTGCGCGGTTCGGTGCTGAAGTTATTCGTGCATCGCCTCGTCAAGCTGACTTAATTGTAATTGCTGGTACCTGCTTTATTAAGATGGCTCCGGTTGTACAGCGCCTTTATGAGCAAATGCTGGAACCCAAGTGGGTTATCTCCATGGGCGCCTGCGCAAACTCTGGCGGTATGTACGATATTTATTCAGTGGTGCAGGGGGTAGACAAGTTTCTCCCCGTTGATGTTTATATTCCAGGTTGTCCGCCGCGTCCTGAAGCTTTCTTGCAAGCCTTGACCCTACTGCAAGATTCCATAGGAAAAGAGCGTCGTCCTCTTTCATGGACCGTTGGTGAGCAGGGTGTGTATCGCGCAGAAATGCAACCTGAGCGTGACCGCAAACAGGCTGAGCGAATTGCAGTAGTAAATCTGCGTTCACCTGATGAAGTTTAATTTTAAAAATTAGCCTAAGCGACCGTAATAATGACCGAAAACGTCACTCCAAGCCCACTAGTGCCGGGCGTTGAACATGAAGTTGTGCGTGAATTGCATGAGCAATTCGGTGCCGATGCTTTCGTGTTTCAGACTACTCTCGATAAAGTACCTACGCTTTGGGTGCCAAGAGCCCAGCTGATCGACGTATTGGCTTTCTTGCGCAAACTGCCGCGTCCGTTTGTGATGCTTTATGACTTATCTGCAACTGACGAACGCCTGCGTCAAAATCGTTTAGGAATGCCGATAGAAGATTTCACCGTTTTCTATCATCTGATTTCGATTGATCGCAATAGCGATGTTCGTATTAAAGTTGCACTTAAGTTAGATGATTTAACACTCCCAACTTCTATCGGTATTTGGCCGAACGCCAACTGGTATGAGCGTGAAGCTTGGGATTTATTTGGTGTTGTGTTTGAAGGCCACCCGCACTTATCGCGCATTTTGTTGCCGCGTACGTGGGAAGGTCATCCACTTCGCAAAGATTATCCTGCACGCGCAACTGAGTTCGATCCTTTCAAACTTGATGCTGCCAAGCAAGATTTGGAACAGGAAGCTTTATTGTTCAACCCTGATGAATGGGGCATGAAACGCAGCAATAAAGACAATACCGAAGACTTCATGTTTTTGAACCTCGGACCCAACCACCCATCAGCGCACGGCGCTTTCCGTATCGTTTTGCAGTTGGATGGTGAAGAGATTGTCGATTGTGTGCCGGATATCGGCTATCACCATCGTGGCGCTGAGAAAATGGCCGAGCGTCAATCCTGGCATAGCTATATTCCTTACACCGACCGTATCGATTACCTCGGTGGGGTAATGAACAACATGCCGTATATTTTGGCAGTTGAAAAATTAGCAGGAATTGAAGTGCCTGATCGCGTTAAGACTATTCGCGTAATGTTGAGCGAGTTTTTCCGCATCACCTCGCATTTGCTTTATCTCGGTACCTACATTCAAGACGTAGGCGGTATGTCGCCAGTGTTCTTTATGTTTACCGACCGTATGAAAGCCTATGATGTTATTGAAGCTATTACCGGCTTCCGTATGCATCCTGCCTGGTTCCGTATTGGCGGTCTTGCCCATGATCTTCCGAAAGGTTGGGATCGTTTGGTCCGTGAATTCGTTGAATGGTTGCCAGGTCGTTTAAAAGAATACGAAAAAGCTGCACTGCAAAACTCTATTTTGGTTGCGCGTTCAGTGGATGTTGCTCAGTACAATAAAGAGCAAGCGCTTGCATGGGGCGTTACCGGTCCAGGTTTGCGTGCCACGGGTGTTGATTTCGATCTTCGTAAAGCACGCCCTTATTCTGGTTATGAGAACTTTGAATTTGATGTTCCAACCGCTCACAACGGCGATGCTTATGATCGTGCGGTATTGCGTTTGGAAGAGATGCATCAGTCAGTGCGTATTATCAAACAATGTTTGGAAAATATGCCGGCTGGCCCCTACAAAGCTGATCATCCTCTGACGTGTCCGCCACCGAAAGAGCGTACATTACAAGACATCGAAACCCTGATTACTCACTTCCTGTCAGTATCGTGGGGCCCGATTATGCCAGCGGGTGAAAGTTGCCAGATGATTGAAGCCACTAAAGGCATCAATAGTTACTACCTCACTTCTGACAGTAGCACCATGAGTTACCGTACGCGCATACGTACACCTAGCTTCCCACACTTGCAGCAAATTCCGTCTGTGATCAATGGGTCTATGATCCCTGATCTTATCGCCTACTTGGGCTCAATTGACTTTGTGATGGCCGATGTTGACCGCTAATACTACTCAGACAATCGCCACCGACCGCGGTGGTGACAATTTTGTATTCACGGATTACGAACGTGAGCAAATTGAACATGCAATTCATCATTACGCGGAGCCGCGCGCTGCGACTATTGATGCTTTGAAAATCGTGCAAAGCCAGCGTCGTTGGGTGCCGGATGGAGCCATCTTCGCTATCGCCGATATTCTCGGCATTGGTGCTGGCGATGTTGAAGGCGTAGCGACTTTCTATAACCGTATTTATCGCCAACCAGTTGGTCGTAATGTTATTGCGGTGTGCGACAGTATTGGTTGCTTCTTGATGGGTTTTGATGAGCTTTATGGTTCACTGCAAACCAAACTTGGCATTAAGCCCGGGCAAACAACTCCAGACGATAAATTTACCTTGTTACCCATTGTATGTTTGGGTGCCTGCGACAAGGCACCGGTGTTGATGGTTAATGATGCAACTCACTTTAACGTGACGCCTGATAATGTCGATTCAGTATTGGAGCAATATAAATGACTTCCAATGTGAATCTTGGCTTGACCAATGTTGGTCCTGAAACTCATCCATTGACTTGGCGTTATACCAAGTCGGGCAAAGCAGTTTTGGACATCAAAGAATATGAAGCTCTTGAAGGTTATGCTGCGCTAAAAAAAGCTGTAGCCATGCCTCAAGCCGACGTTCAAGCTGAAGTTAAAGCTGCTAACCTGCGTGGTCGTGGCGGCGCGGGTTTCCCAACTGGAATCAAATGGTCTTTGATTCCTATGGGACCAGATGCTGGTCAAAAATACCTCGTTTGCAATGCCGATGAGATGGAGCCGGGCACCTTTAAAGACCGTATGTTAATGGAAGAATTGCCGCACCAATTGGTGGAAGCGATGATCCTTGCTGCTTATGCAATTGGAGCCACTAAAGGTTACATCTTTTTGCGCGGCGAATATATTCTGGCAGGTCAGCGCTTAACCGCTGCGATCGATCAGGCAAAAGCGGCTGGTTATATCGGCGATAATTTATTAGGTACCGATTTTAGCTTTGAGCTTCATGTTCACTTGGGTGCTGGGCGTTATATCTGCGGTGAAGAAACTGCATTGATTAACTGTCTTGAAGGTCGTCGTGCTAACCCGCGTACCAAGCCACCGTTTCCACAACAAGCGGGCGCATGGGGCAAGCCAACCATTGTAAATAACGTTGAAACCTTGATGAACATCCCCGCGATTTTGTTGCGTGGTCCGGATTGGTTTAAAGGTTTGTCGCAAGGTAAAAGTCCAGATGCCGGTACCAAAATGTACGGTATCTCTGGTCGCGCAAAAATCACTGGTTTGTGGGAATTGCCGATTGGTACTACTGGTCGCGAATTACTTTATACCCATGGCGGCGGTATGGCCGATGGTTATGAATTGATGTGCTGGCTGCCCGGCGGCGCCTCCACAGACTTCCTGATGCCAGAACATCTCGATTTGGCAATGGATTACGACACCATCATGAAAGCCGGTAGCCGTATGGGTACCGCATTAATTATGGTTGTCGATGATAAGCAAAATATTATTTCTGCAGTGCGTAACCTTGAGCAATTTTTTGCCCGCGAATCCTGTGGCTGGTGTACTCCATGCCGCGACGGTTTGCCCTGGACGGTGAAAATTCTCGAATCTATCGAAGCGGGTGAGGGGCAGGAGGGTGATATTTCCACTCTTCAACAGCTCACCCGTTTCCTGGGGCCAGGCAAAACCTTCTGTGCTCACGCACCGGGTGCCATGGAGCCACTGCAAAGCGCTTTGAAATTTTTCCCAGCTGAATTTACCAAAGGTATTAAGGCGAAAGCCTAACAGCAATAAAGCGCAGTTTTCACGAGGTGATTTCGCGATCACTTTAAACTTTAAAACCGCTAGACGGTAAAAGACCTTAAAAAGGTAAGACGCAGAATGGCGACCATTCACGTAGATGGTAAATCGTACGACGTTAACGGATCAGACAACCTCCTTGAGGCGTGTTTGACCCTTGGCCTCGATATTCCGTATTTTTGTTGGCACCCCGCTTTAGGTTCCGTTGGCGCTTGTCGTCAATGTGCTGTTAAGCAGTTCAACGACGAAAATGACACTCGCGGTCGTTTGGTTATGTCGTGCATGACGCCCGCTAATGACAAGACGTACATTGCAATCAAAGACGAAGAAGCGAAGTCGTTTCGTAAAAGCGTCGTTGAATGGTTGATGACTAATCACCCGCACGACTGCCCGGTCTGCGCCGAAGGTGGTCATTGCCATTTGCAAGATATGACAGTGATGACAGGTCACAATACTCGTCGTTACAGATTCACCAAGCGCACCCATATTAATCAGGATCTTGGTCCTTTCGTAAATCACGAAATGAACCGCTGTATCGCCTGTTATCGCTGTGTTCGTTACTACGACGATTATGCTGGCGGTAAAGATTTTGGTGTTTACGGCGCTCACGATAATGTGTATTTCGGCCGCCCGGAAAGTGGCGATCTTGAAAGTGAATTCTCCGGTAATTTGACTGAAGTTTGTCCAACTGGTGTATTCACTGATAAAACCCACGCGGATCACTACACCCGTAAATGGGATATGCAATTTGCTCCAAGTGTTTGCCAAAGCTGTTCGGTGGGTTGTAACACCAGTCCCGGTGAGCGTTACGGTGAAATTCGCCGTATCGAAAATCGTTTTAACGGCTCAGTAAACCAGTATTTCCTCTGCGACCGCGGTCGTTTTGGTTATGGTTACGTTAACCGCGAAGATCGTCCAACCAAGCCGCGTTTAGCATCCAGCTCACAAGTATTTACTATCGATTCTGCGTTGGATCAAGCTGCTGACTTACTGCGCAGTGCCAAGCGTGTTGTCGGTATTGGTTCACCACGTGCATCGCTTGAAACCAACTTTGCATTGGCAAATCTGGTTGGCAGCGGCAATGTGTCTTACGGTGTTTCTGCTGAAGAACAAGCGCTTAATGGCCTTGTCTATAAAGTATTGAAGGAGGGCAGTGTAACTACGCCTAACCTTCGTGATATTGAAAAAGCTGACACAGTGTTAGTGCTTGGTGAAGATATTACGCAAACGGCACCGCGCC
This sequence comes from Gammaproteobacteria bacterium, assembly GCA_004172865.1. Classification (GTDB taxonomy): domain Bacteria; phylum Pseudomonadota; class Gammaproteobacteria; order Pseudomonadales; family Cellvibrionaceae; genus Cellvibrio. Next base: position 112,084 of record SEBV01000012.1, read on the forward strand.
TTGCGTTAGCAGTTCGTCAAGCGGCTAAAACTCTTGCATTTAAGATGGCGGCAGCGAAGAAGGTTCCAGAATGGAATGCTGCTCCAATTAAGAATATCGTCCAGTCTGAAAAAAGCCCAATCTACATCGCCAGCGTTACCGCAACTCGTTTGGATGATGTAGCTGCATCGACAACGCGTAGTTCTGCAGCTGATATTGCTCGCTTAGGTTTCGCAGTCGCTAATATTATTGATTCGTCCTCTCCTGCAGTCGCTGGCCTTTCGTCTGAGCAAACTGAGCAAGCACAAGCTATAGCAGCTGGACTGCTCGCTGCTGATAAACCACTGATTGTTTCAGGTACCGGTTTAAAATCACAAGCAATTATTCAAGCTGCTGCCAATATCGCTTATGCACTTAAATTTCGCGGTAAAGAGGTGGGCATAGCGCTTACTTTGCTGGAAGCAAATAGTTTGGGTACCGCTTTGTTGAACACACAGGGTGGCGAATCAATCGAAGCCATTTTGACAGCTGTTCGCGATGGCGCTGCCGACGGATTAGTTGTAGTTGAAAATGATCTTTATCAACGTGCCCCAGCTGAGCTTGTTGATGCAGCATTAAAAGCGGCGAAAGTTGTTTTGGTTCTCGATCATCACTCGACTAAAATAGTTGATAAAGCACACTTTGTATTGCCTGCTTCAAGCTTTGCTGAAGGCGACGGTACCTTGGTAAATATGGAAGGCCGTGCACAACGTTTCTTCCAGGTTTTCGATGCGTCATATTACAAGCCTGAAAAGTTAATTCGTGAAGGTTGGCGCTGGTTGCACGCAATCAAGTCAACCTTGGATAACAAAATTGTTGATTGGACTGTGTTGGACGATGTGACCGCAAGTTTGGCAAGTTCAAACAGCGCGCTGTCTGCCATTGCTGGTGCCGCACCAGATTCAAAATTACGTATTCACGGATCAAGAATTGCGCGTGAACCGCGCCGTTATTCTGGCCGTACTGCAATGCGTGCGAATATCTCTGTTCATGAAGTACGCCAGCCACAGGATCAAGATTCTGCCATGTCTTATTCAATGGAAGGTATTTCAGGACCAACCAATAATTCGCAATTAATTCCATTTGCGTGGGCTCCAGGTTGGAACTCTCCGCAAGCCTGGAATAAATTTCAGGATGAAGTAGGCGGTAGCCTCCGCGCCGGTGATCCCGGTGTGCGTCTGCTTGAGCCTGCAGCTTCTGCACACTATTTCACCGAGATTCCGACTTCAGTGGAAGGTTTGCAATCGGCTCCGCTGTATCACATTTTTGGTAGTGATGAACAATCAGCTCGCTCAGAAGTGTTGGCAACTCGCGTTCCTGCTGCTTATGTTGGTGTATCAACGAGCGATGCTCAAAGCCTTGGCTTGGCTAATGGCCAAAATGCTGAAGTGATTGTCAACGGCTCGATATTTATTGCTCCGGTTAAAGTTATTGCGGAATTGGCGGTAGGCGTAATTGGTGTGCCGGTTCTCGCAGGCCTGCCACGAGTTTCATCTGGCGCGGCGGTTAGCCTGAAAGGGGGTGCTTAATGTCTATTTTCACTCCTGAAGTCATCGCGATTATCTGGGCAGTAGCGAAAGCATTAATTGTGCTTTTTGGTGTAGTTATTTGTGCTGCTTTCCTGAGCTTCGTTGAGCGTCGCTTGTTAGCGCTTTGGCAAGATCGTTACGGTCCTAACCGTGCTGGTCCTTTCGGTTTGCTGCAGTTGCCGGCTGATATGATCAAGATGTTCTTCAAAGAAGACTGGACTCCACCTTTCGTTGACAAGTTAACTTTCTGGTTGGCTCCTGCCATTGCCATGAGTGGTTTGCTCTTGTCGTTTGCCATTGTTCCTGTTATTCCAGGTTGGGTAGCAGCGGATCTGGACATTGGCTTGCTGTTCTTCTTTGCGATGGCTGGATTAGCTGTGTACGCCGTTATGTTTGGTGGCTGGTCATCTAACAATAAATACGCGTTATTGGGTGGCGTTCGTGCCACCGCTCAAACCGTTAGCTATGAAGTGTTTATGGGCTTGTCATTAATGGGCGTAGTGGTCATCACTGGCTCGTTCAACATGACTGACATCGTTAATGCTCAAAAAGGATGCTGGTTTGTTTTCCCGCAATTCTTGGGTTTCTTAACCTTCGCCACTGCCGGTATTGCAGTGACTCACCGTTCACCATTCGATGCGCCGGAAGCAGAGCAAGACCTTGCGGCTGGTTATCACACTGAATACTCAGGTTTGAAGTGGGGTATGTTCTTCGTTGGTGAATATATCGGCGTGGTACTTATTTCGTCGTTGATCACTGTGTTGTTTTTCGGTGGATGGTTACCACCGTTTGAATGGTCTGTATTTGATTACGTGCCTGCATTCTTCTGGTTCGCTACCAAAACTGCATTTTTTATTATGATGTTTATTTTGATCCGCGCGGCTTTACCTCGTCCTCGTTATGACCAGATCATGGACTTCGGATGGCGTATTTGTTTGCCGGTGACGCTTGTTAACCTTGTGGCTACTGCAGCGGTTGTACTGCTGTTGAACCCGTCTGCTGCTTAAGGTTGAGGTACTGAAATGTTGAAGCTTTTACACGATATATTTACCCAGTTCCGCAGCTTGTGGATGGTTTTTACCCATGCGTGGCGTAAGCGCGATACGATTTTGTATCCCGAACAAATGCCTTATGTTCCACCGCGTTATCGTGGTCGCATTATTCTTACTCGCGACCCAGACGGTGAAGAGCGCTGCGTAGCTTGTAATTTGTGTGCGGTTGCTTGCCCGGTCGGTTGCATTTCCTTGCAGAAAGCTGAACGTGATGATGGCCGTTGGTTTCCGGAGTTTTTCCGCATCAATTTCTCGCGTTGTATTTTTTGCGGTATGTGTGAAGAAGCCTGTCCAACTACGGCTATTCAACTTACACCTGATTTTGAAATGGCAGAATTTAATCGCCAAAATCTGGTTTACGAGAAAGAGCATTTATTGATTTCTGGCCCCGGTAAATATCCGGATTACAACTTCTATCGCGTTTCAGGTCTTGCCATCGCTGGCAAGGCAAAAGGTGCAGCTCAAAATGAAGCAGCTCCGATAAACGTGAAAAGTCTTTTGCCTTAACTAGAACAGGAATACGACGTGGGAACTGCAATAGCTTTTTACTTCGCCGCTGCGATTGCTGTAATTGCTTCGGTGAGAGTTATCACTAATACCAACCCGGTACATGCTTTGTTGTATCTGGTTGTTTCATTGCTTGCTGTAGCGATGATCTTTTTTGCCCTGGGCGCGCCTTTTGCTGCTGCTCTGGAAATGATTGTGTACGCCGGTGCCATTATGGTGTTGTTCGTATTCGTGGTGATGATATTAAACCTCGGTGCTGTTATCGATGAACAAGAGAGAAAATGGCTGACTCCGCGTGCGTGGATTGGACCATCTTTTTTATCTTTAGCACTATTGGGTGAACTGCTTTACACCATCAAGCCCAACCTCGAAACCTTTATTGAAATCACCAAAGTTGGTCCTAAAGAAGTAGGTATCGCTTTGTTTGGTCCTTATGTATTGGCAGTAGAACTTGCGTCTATGTTACTGCTTGCTGCCATGGTTTCTGCATGGCACTTGGGTCGCGATGCTGATAAAGACGATAAGGAGAATAAACATGCTTAACGGTATTGCTGTGACTCACGGCATTCCTATGGAGCACGGCTTATTGTTGGCCGCAATGCTTTTTGTTATAGGTCTAGCCGGCGTATTGATTCGTCGCAACCTTTTGTTCTTGCTAATGAGCATTGAAATCATGATGAATGCTTGCGCCTTGGCATTTGTGGTTGCAGGTGCGCGTTGGGTACAGCCCGACGGCCAAATCATGTTTATCTTAATTTTAACCTTGGCCGCTTCTGAAGCCGCAATTGGCTTGGCAATCGTTATTCAACTTTACCGTCGCTACCAGTCTTTGGATGTTGATGCTGCAAGTGAGATGCGCGGATGAACCAACTCTATTTAACAATTTTATTTCCTCTCATCGGCTTTTTGATTCTTGTTTCAGGCCGTAAGCGCATATCTGAAAATGTTGCTGCTTTTGTAGGTGTTGGTTCTGTTGGTTTGGCTGCGCTGGTAGCTGCATTTGCTGGTTACGATTACCTGCAACATCAACCAGAAACACCTTTTGTTCAGCCATTATGGACATGGGTAAATGTCGCTGGTTTCGCGCCCGCTTTTAACTTGCATTTAGATGGTTTGTCGCTAACCATGCTTGGCGTGATTACCGGTGTTGGCTTTCTGATTCACTTGTTCGCCTCTTGGTATATGCGTGGCGATGAAGATTACGCTCGCTTCTTCTCATACATGAACCTCTTCCTCGCGAGCATGATTTTATTGGTGCTTGGTGACAGTCTGGTCTCCTTGTATTTTGGTTGGGAAGGTGTAGGTTTATGCTCTTATTTGTTGATCGGCTACTACTATCGCGATCCAGCAAATGGTGCTGCAGCTCGTAAAGCCTTCGTCGTTACCCGTGTTGGTGATGCCTTTATGGCAATCGGCTTATTTGTTCTCTATCAACACTTGGGCACCCTTAATATTCAAGAGGTATTGGCAAAAGCACCTGCTGTATTTGCAATAGGTTCCACCGCCGTAACTTTTGCAACCTTGATGTTACTCGGTGGCGCTGTCGGTAAATCTGCACAGTTACCTCTGCAGACTTGGCTTGCGGATGCGATGGCAGGTCCAACTCCAGTATCCGCATTGATTCACGCCGCAACAATGGTAACCGCGGGTGTTTATTTGATCGCACGTACTCATACCTTGTTTGAATTGGCTCCAGATGTGCTTTATCTGGTAGGCGTTATCGGTGCTGTTACGTTATTTATTGCAGGCTTTGCCGCGCTGGTACAAACAGATATCAAACGTATTCTTGCTTATTCGACCATGAGTCAAATCGGCTACATGTTTTTGGCTTTGGGCGTTAAAGCGTATCAACCAGCGATTTGGCATTTGGTTTATCACGCTTTCTTTAAAGCCTTGCTGTTCTTGTCTTCAGGTGCCGTGATCATTGCCTGTCACCACGAACAAAATATTTTCAAAATGGGCGGCCTTCGTAAGAAGATTCCTTTTGTATATGCCTGTTTCCTTGTGGGCGGTTCAGCTTTAGTTGCATTGCCATGGGTAACTGTAGGTTTCTACTCAAAAGATGAAATTTTGTTGGGCGCTTACAGTCATCCTGAGCTTTTCTACGCCGGTTTAGCTGGCGCGTTTATGACCGCCATCTATACCTTCCGTTTAATATTCGTAGCCTTCCACGGCGAAGCGAAAACCGAAGTTCATGCGCTTCACGGTGCGGACTATTGGTTGCCACTGGGCATCTTGCTAGTACTTTCAACTGGTCTTGGCGCTCTGATTGTTCCTCCGTTAAATAGTGTTTTGCCAGCTAGTCATGAAGTAGAAGAGGGCTCCAAGCACTTTGTCGAAATCATTACGATTGCGACTGCAGTGATAGGTACCTTGCTAGCAATATTCTTATTCTTGTTTGATACCAAAATAGTTAAATCAATTGCCTCTTCTTCAATCGGCAAAGTGCTTATTAAATTCTGGTATGGAGCTTGGGGTTTCGATTGGTTGTACGACAAGGTATTGGTTAAGCCTTATGTATTCCTTGCGTACCTATTGCGTAAAGATCCAATTGATAAAACCTTCAATTTAATCCCTGCCAGCGTTACGCAGGTACATAAATTGTTGAGTGCTACTCAAACCGGTAGCGTACGTTGGTACGCTGCCACCATTGCTGCCGGTGTGGTGATTATTCTCGCCGCGCTTGTGTTGTTGTAAGACTATAAGGAACCAGAGATGCTTACCTGGCTCATATTAATACCGTTTATTGGCGGCTTGCTATCCTGGCAAGCTGAGCGTTTTGGCACCAAGGCACCGCGTTGGATTGCCTTAATAAGTATGTTTATTTTGTTTGGAGTCACATTACATTTGTGGCTCAAATATGATTATTCCCTCGCTAATTTGGGAGCTGGTCAATCCGTTTGGGCTGAGGAATTTCAGGTTAACTGGATTCCACGTTTTGGCATTAGCTTTCACTTGGCGTTGGATGGCTTATCCATATTAATGCTGCTTTTGACTGCATTTTTAGGTGTGCTGGCGGTTATTTGTTCGTGGTCCGAAGTGCAACGTAAAGTAGGTTTTTTCCATTTGAACTTGCTGTGGATTTTGGGTGCGGTTGCTGGTGTATTCCTCGCGTTAGATATGTTCCTGTTTTTCTTCTTTTGGGAAATGATGCTTATCCCAATGTACTTCCTGATTTCTCTTTGGGGTCACAAATCAGTTGAAGGTAAAAGCAGGGTAGATGCGGCGACTAAATTCTTTATCTACACCCAATCTTCAGGCTTGCTGCTTCTGTTGGCGATTATCGGCTTGGTGTTTGTGCATTACATGCAATCTAACGAGCTGACGTTTGACTACGCAGCGCTTCGCAATACGCAATTAGATCCAAAACTGGAAATGATTTTGATGCTGGGTTTCTTTATTGCATTTGCAGTGAAATTCCCGATAGTGCCATTTCACTCCTGGCTTCCAGATGCTCACTCCCAGGCACCGACTGCGGGTTCAGTGGACTTGGCAGGTATTCTGTTGAAAACCGCCGCTTACGGTATGTTGCGCTTTGCCATTCCATTTTTCCCTCATGCGTCGCAAGAAATTGCACCAATCGCTATGTGGTTGGGTGTTTTAGGGATCATCTACGGCGCTTTTGCGGCTTATTCACAGGACGACATTAAGCGTTTGATTGCCTACACCTCAATCTCACACATGGGTTTTGTATTGATTGGTATTTATTCTTTCAATCAAATCGCGATGCAGGGTGTAGTAGTGCAAATGCTGGCACACGGTATTTCAGCTGCTGGTCTGTTTATTATTTCCGGTCAACTTTACGAGCGTTTGAAAACTCGCGATCTTAATAAGATGGGTGGATTATCGTCACGCTTGGCAGGCATCCCACCAATCGCTATGTTTTTCGCGGCCGCCTCATTAGGTCTTCCAGGTTTAGGTAACTTTGTGGGTGAATTCCTGATTCTTTTGGGAACGTTTAAAGTTAATCAAACGGTGACTCTATTTGCGACCTCTGGTTTGGTGCTCGGCGCAGTGTATTCATTGATCATGATTCAGCGTTCATTGCATGGTCCCGCTCAAAGTAATGAACCTTTGGCAGGCATCAATGCACGTGAGTTGGTAATGATGTTGAGCCTGATATTTATTCTGGTTTGGTTGGGCTTATACCCTCAACCTGTGTTAGATACATCGGCAGCAGTTATGAACAGTATCGAACAATTAATAACTACTTCTCAAAGTATTCCTGCTGCGCAGTGAGGTTGTAATGACACTAACTTTAGACAATTTTGAGGCGCTTTTGCCTTTACTGATTACCGCCGCGACAACAGTGTTTGTCATGCTGGCAATCGCTATTAAACGCAATCATTGGTGGAATGCGACTGTTACAGTTGCTGGTTTGAATATCGCACTTTTATCGACTGTTTATGTTGCGTTTAAACCCTACTTTTTTCCTGAAAGCGTTTCACTTATACCGCAAACCATAACGCCTTTATTTGTGGTTGATGGTTATTCCTTGTTCTTCTCTGCGTTGATTTTAATTTCTGCATTGGGCGCTACGACTTTAACGAATGCGTACATTGAATCTTTTAAACGCAATCGCGAAGAAATTTATTTGTTAATTACCATCGCAACGGCGGGCGGGATAGTGTTGGCTTATTCACATCACATGGCATCGCTGTTTATCGGTTTGGAAATGATGTCAGTTGCGCTCTACGGCATGGTTGCTTATACCTATGATCGCGCCCGTTCGCTAGAAGCAGCCATTAAATATATGGTCCTTTCCGCAACAGCTTCTGCCGCAATGTTATTTGGTATCGCACTTATTTATGCGCAAATCGGTTCGCTCGCATTTGCAGAGATCGGTGCAAAAGTAACGCAAGAGCCGAGCTTATTAGTTGTTGTAGGCGGAATGTTATTAGTGATTGGTTTGTTCTTCAAATTATCACTTGCACCATTTCACTTGTGGACACCAGACGTATATGAAGGTGCTCCAGCGCCCGTGGGTGCCTTCCTAGCCACAGCGGCGAAAGTGGCCGTTTTTGCAGTGCTGGCGCGGTTTGCAATTCTCGAATCCAAAAATGTTTTAGCGTCATTACCTTTCGTATTAACAATGATTGCAGTTGCCTGTATTTCTATGCTGGTTGGTAATTTACTGGCGTTGAAGCAAAACAATATCAAACGTATGCTGGGCTATTCATCCATCGCGCATTTTGGTTATTTGTTGCTTTTAGTTTTAGTGGGTGGGCCGAAATTCGGCATTGAAGGTTTTGCAGTTTACCTTGCAATTTATGTAATGACTTCGCTGGTAGCATTTGGTGTTGTAACGCTTATGTCTCATGCCGATAGCAAGCGCGATGCTGATTTGCTGAATGACTATCGCGGTCTGTTTTGGCGTCGTCCTTATTTAGCGTCCATCTTTACCTTGGCGTTATTTTCGCTCGCAGGTATTCCATTGACTGCAGGATTTATCGGTAAATTCTACGTTGTAACTGCTGCTGTAGGCGCGGGTCCAGTGGGTTGGATCGGTTTGATTTTTGTGGTGCTTGGTTCGTCCATAGGTATTTATTTTTATCTTCGCACAATCATCAGTTTGTTCCTGGCCAAGAAGCATATGCATCGTTTCGACGCAGAATTCAACTGGGGTCAACGCACTGGCGGGATCATGGTTTTAGGTGCTGCAGCATTTATTTTAATCATAGGTATTGTGCCGAATCCGCTTATGTTCCTTGCGCAGATAACACAATTGATTTGGGTTGCACCTTAGTTATAGCTAGGAAGTTTATTCGAAATGCCGACCTTGTGTCGGCATTTTATTAATTGAAAATATTAAATATCTAACTGCGCATCGCGGTTACTTTGGAGGTTGTTGTGGAAATTGCATGTCTCGATTTAGAAGGTGTTTTGGTTCCGGAAATTTGGATTGAATTTGCGAAAGTAACGGGAATTGAATCACTAAAAGCAACCACGCGTGATATTCCTGACTACGATGTTTTAATGAAGCAACGTATTCGCATCCTGGAAGAAAACAATCTTGGCTTAAAAGAAATTCAGGATGTTATTGCAACCTTAAAACCTTTAGACGGTGCCGTTGAATTTGTGGATTGGTTGCGTGAGCGTTTCCAGGTAATTATTTTGTCAGATACTTTCTATGAATTTTCACAGCCATTAATGCGGCAGTTGGGCTTTCCAACTCTACTTTGCCATCGTTTAAATGTTGATGAGCGGAATAGAGTAGTGGGTTACACCTTGCGTCAAAAAGACCCAAAGCGTCAGTCTGTATTGGCCCTTAAGACACTCTACTATCGCATTATTGCAGCTGGCGATTCATACAATGACACCACCATGTTAGGTGAAGCTGATCAAGGCATTTTGTTTCACGCACCACAAAATGTAATTGATCAATTTCCACAATTCCCTGCTGTTCATACTTATGAAGATTTGAAAAAAGAATTTATCAAAGCTAGCAATCGTGAATTAACTTTATAAGTTATCTAAGATTGATAAAAAGTTTAATAAAATAAATTCAATAAAATAGATGTAGTAAAAAGGCAGAAGTGAAAACTTCTGCCTTTTTTATTTTTGAATAATGACTCTCAACAATTAATACAAATTACTTCTGAAAAATCCAAGCGCAGTTTGGTAGCCCCACAACTGTAATTCAGCATCGTATCGGTCACCCTCATCGCGCATAAATGCGTGTACGCCATTTACCTCATGCCATTCAAATTTTACATTTGCATTCACCAAGGTTTTATAAACGATAGCGCGCCCCTCAGGCGGAACATGAGGATCTTGTTTGCCCCAAACCATTTGCAACTCACCGCGAATTTCTATTGTACGAGTGCGGCTATCATTGCCCGGTTGCGATGGAGTGACACCTGAGTGAATATCCGTTGCATAAAAACAACTGGTTGCAGAAATAGCAGGGTTAATCGCTGCTCGATAAGCCAGCCCACCACCCAAACAAAAACCCATGGCACCGATGTTACCTGAGTAATAGGGTAGGGTTTTAGCGTACTCGATCATGCTTTGGGTGTCACTATCGTGGGCCTCCAAATATTTTGCAACTTTATCCGCATTGCCTTTATCTCGCCCTGCGTCGTCATATCCCAACACCGTCCCAATGGGATTTAGTTCGTGAAATACTTCAGGAACAATAACAATAAAACCGTGACCAGCCAAAATTTGTGCACTGCGACGAATAGGTGAAGTTTGCTGAAAAATTTCGGAATACAGCAGTATGGCAGGATATTTTTTTTCAGCCTTAACGCCATCTTCTTTTGGGCGATAAACATAACAACGCATAGTGCCGGTGGGTGTCTCTAAATCTACTTGATGGTTTTGAATTAACATAACTTACATTCTCTTAATAAATCAGTTTAGTTTATGTAAACCGGAAAATAATTAACGGACTTTTCTAATTTAATTGGCGCATAAAATTGAATTCTATCTAACTTTGCCAAAATTTTGTCATTTTTATTACGATTTTTAAAAAATTAAACGTAAGCATTTAATTAAAACGACAGCCGTTTGTCTAAGTTGTTTGAAAATCAATACTTGCCAAGCATCGAATAGAGACGTTCATCACGAAAAACAAAACTGAATTACAACTGCACAATCAACCGCATAAATTTTGCTAACGCATAAAAATTAAACGGTATGCCTGTTTACGTCACACGATTTTAAATGCAAATTAGAAGGGCACTCTTAGATGCCAATCGAGTAATCAATTCATTGCAAATATCAGTGTACTTGAATGCTGTTTGTAAAAACCAATTTTTAATTCTTGAATATTAAGGAAACTCCTATGTCTACTTTATTGCAAAAAATCGCTACACAACAAGCTAAACTTGAAAACAATGTTCTCTGTCAACATCTCGTACATCGTAGAGATAGTTCAGCTGCCGCTTATAGTTTTCTACCTCACATGACTTTTTTCATTTTGGGTTTTCGCGATATTTTAGAAGAAGCTAGAATTAAAAATCCAAAATCTGATGTAGAGCTAGCTCTTAATGCTCATTGCGATGAAGATTCAGGGCATTGGCTTTGGTTCATAGAAGATCTGAAAACATTAAATATGGATGTTAATTATTGGGGCGGTGACATGTCATCAATCTTAAAAATGCTCTGGTCTCCTGAAAGTTATCCGGTTCGTGAATTGGTCTATAGAATAACAAATCACATAAGAACGAGTAAAACTGCAGAAGAAAAAATGATAATAGTTGATTGTATGGAAAGTACATTTTCTGTTTTTATTAACAGCTTAAACGTTATTACACACAGGAATGGTTTTTACAATAAACTAAAATTTTTTGGTAGCGAACATTTTGATGCCGAATCTAATCATGCCTCTGGAAATTGGTTGGAGGGAGAAAAACAGCACGATGATGATCACTCTCATTATTCAAATATTCAGCTGTTTAGGTTGAGTCATATGAGCTTTGTTATTGATGATATTTTCAACGGGTTTGATCAGGTCTTTAACTACTGGTATAACACTATGCAAAATGCAATGCCAAATGACGTGGGTATTGCAATATAATTTTCTTAAATACAAAAACTATGTTCCTTCGAACATAGTTTTTATACAAGATATAAATTTAGCTTATTTTCTATTTCCGTAAACATTGCCGGCTTTCTTAAATAATCTGTTGCTCCTACAGCCATTGCAGCTGCCACATCTTCATCAAATGCGAAAGCGCTATACACAACAATTGGAATATTGTTGCTTTTTTGACGGAAATATTTTATTAAATCAAACCCATTCACGTCGGGCAATTGCATATCTGTGAGAATCAAATCTATATTGTTCTCATCATATGATTTTTTAGCGACGTTCCCATTTTCTGCTAAAACACAGTTGTAACCTGCTTGTGTTAAGAGAGTTGAAACAGTTTTTAAGTTAAGTTCGTGATCGTCAATCACCAATAAATTAAATTTTCTTTCCTCGCTTATTCTATTCGTACTTAATTGTGTTGGTGTGTTGACTGAAAAATTGGATTCATTTGTTACGGCTGCTGGGATTTTGCAAGTAAACGTTGCCCCGTTACTTAACTCACTAATAACGGAAATGTTGCCTTGCATGAGCGTGACAAGCTGTTCAACAATAGCTAATCCAAGTCCAACTCCTTCATTTTGAGTGTGCTTTTGTTCGAAGCGGAGAAATAATTGATCAATAATATTTGAAGGTATACCGATACCATTATCACTTACACAAATGTCGATAGAGTTACTAGGGTAGTCGTATGTTAATTTAAATTTAATACAATCGCCTTTGCTGTATTTAATAGCATTATCAATTAGATTGAAAATAATTTGCTGTATTTTTCCTTTATCACCCACAACCATTGGTGGCATATCGGATTCTGAGCTACAGATAATTTGGATATCACTTTTGTTATGCCGTCTATAATGGCTATTTATTTCGGTTACAACGCTTTGCAACGTAAAATCCTCTTGCTCAACAATTACTGTTCCTGATTCGAGCTTCGATAAATTGAGTACATTATTAATGATTCTGCGAAGCTTTTGACTGGAATCTGCTATGTCGTGACAGTATTCTTTTTGCTCACTATTTAAATTTGTTTTCAAAAGCAAATCATTAAGACCAATAATCCCTGTCAGTGGTGTTCTTATTTCATGACTAACATTTGCCAAAAATATCGACTTAACTTTGGTAAGGTGTTCTGCTTTTTCCAATGCCGCAGCAAGATCTTTTTCTACTTTTTCACGCTTTTTTATTTCATTTAAAAGATGGTCAGATCTATCGGTGTGATATTTACTTAGAATACTTGGTAGTAACGCGGCAAACCCTACAGAGTAAATTAATACGAGACCAAAACCAAAAATAGCAAATTGGGGATCGGGTCTCAAAAAAGGATAGTCTAAAAAGTGAATTCCATTTAGTAGTAACAGTATTGCGAAACTGTTTCCAAATTGTGTTCCAGTATGCCGATATTTTATTAATTTATTCAGCGCGAAAAAAATTTGTGGTGCAGCTACACCCAAAGCTACGGGTATGGCGATGTAAGTAAAATTATTACTCGTTGCATATATCGTAAGGCTGGCGACAATTCCAGTAAGATAAATAATGCCAAACGGTTTAAATTTGAATGGCATTGAAGATGTTTCGGCTAATAATGAACAGGCATAATAAGCTACAACAATATAAGTAGGAAATGTCAGTAAGCTTCCCAAAACTGAGTCAGCAACAATCCCCTGCAGAATGAAATTTAAAGTGGTTAGCAGCCAAAGAATTACTAGTTTTTTATAGGTGGTTGTCCTGTATGCCAGCCAGAACTGTATGGCAAAGGCTAAGTTTATAACTAGCGATATAATATAAACCAGTAAGAGTATTGATAAGGTAGTCACGATGTATATCCTAAATATCTAATCTTGAGTGCTGCATATAAAACTCACTGAAAGTATAAAATTTTATTTGTTAGATGAGCTTTTAATTGATCAATCTATTCAATTCATCCAGATTTAACGGCTTATCAATAAACCCTACAAACCCCTTTTGTAGCAGTTGCTTTTTCTCACTGCCTAAAGGTCTACTCGTAAGCCCGATAATAACGGCTGAAAAACTCTCTTGTTTTATGATTTCTGCTACCGCTTGTTCGCCGCCCATCACTGGCATATGTAAATCCATCAGTATCAAGTCATAGGTTTTTTTTCGGCATAGTTCAATTGCCTCTTGGCCATTTGCCGCGAGGTCGACTTGATGTTGATTCGATAGAAGTTTGTAAGCTATTTTTTGATGGATGGCATCATCTTCAACAACTAAGATGCTTAAGTTATTGTCCAATGAAACGGCTGTTATAAGTTTCATTGTTTGGGGAACTGCAAAATTCTCAACCGATTTTTGGCTTTCTATTTTTTGCCAATATTCTTTAACTTCTTTATTTACTTGTTGTGTTAGAGCTTTAATTCGTGTCGCGGATCCTTTTATCAAATCATAATCTTCTGAGGATATATCAACAATTTCTTTGCCCAAGTTTTTTAATTCTTGATGCTCAGATAGCAAATCAGGCAAATAGGTTTCCAGTGTGTTGGCGAGAAGTTGAATAACGGCCAAAGGTGTCGCTATGTCATGTATAAATTGCGCACTGACTTTTGCCATTGAATTTTCATTTTCAGTATGAGGTTCGCTCATTTGATATTCCTCCCGGCTACCTAATTATATTTCCCAGTTTAAACCGAAAAGCATTTTGTAGATGAAAAATTTAAAAAACTTGTGTGGTTTTACAGCTTTTAATGTAGGCGAAGAATTAAAAAATGAAATGAGCGACAATGTATGTTTAATTTTTATGTTTTCATTTAATTATATGGTGATGCTGTTTTTATCAAGCTGAAATTTCGATTGAGACTTCTAAGTGCGCGACTAATCAACCAGATATTTTTTTAAAAAATCACCAACTCTAATTTCGTAAGCTGCTCCGGCAAACCTATGCAAATCCTCATGCGCCGCCCCTTTAATCAACCAAAGCGATTTTGGCTCTGGCGCTGCAGCGAATAACTCTTCAGTTTCTTCGGTAGTGGTATGTTTATCATCAGTGCCACTAATAATAAGCACGGGTGAGTGCAAGTTTTTAATGACATCGATAGGGTGTAATTGACTAAGAGGAATATTAAATCTGATTGGAATTTGTTGATATAAAAACGGAGCTAATACACGAGCGAAAAATTTTCCTAAACGCGCATTTAAGCGGTTATAAACTGCATCTTCAATGCGAGGATATACAGATTCTAAAATAAGCGCATCCAACGCAGGCGGATTATCGCCAAGTAAAGTCGCTGCGCCGCCCAGCGAAACGCCTATCGCTGCAACCTGAGAGCAATGCTTTGTCTGCCTCAGGAAATCCACGGCTGTTTTAACATTGTTAGATTCAAGGTAACCAAAAGTTATTCGATTTCCCGGTGTTTCACCATGGGCTTGAAAATCAATTAGCAATACCGAATAACCAAGGTCTTTGAAAAGCTTTGCACGGCTGATCATGCTGAGTCTACTAGCTCGAACACCGTGTAACAGTAAAACGCATGAGCTGGATTTTGACTGATGATACCAGCCGTGAATATTCTCAATGCTCACGGACTCTGCATTTAACTCAGTCGGAGCCTTGCCCAAAATCATAGGCGCAGGTTTTGTAAAATAACTCCCAGCTAAATAAATAGTGAGGATTGAAATTGCAAACATCAGAAAAATCGGAAAAATAATTTTCTTCATTCCGCGCAACTCTATCTGTTATTAGCTGAGAAATTTTTTTCAAGTGTATCCAGCAGTACTTTTACTTTTGCGATGCTCTCCTGGTATTCCTTTGCAGCTTCGGAGTCCGCTACTATTCCGCCGCCACCCCAGCAATGAATTTGATTGCGGTTACAGATCAGCGTGCGAATCGCAATATTGGTATCCATGTTTCCGCATGCACTTATGTAACCCACGCTGCCGCAATAAATGGAGCGTCGCACAGGCTCAAGCTCCTCAATAATTTCCATGGCGCGAATTTTAGGCGCTCCGGTAATACTGCCGCCTGGGAAACTGCTTGCGAGCAAGTCCAGGGCATTTTTATCTGGCTTGAGTACGCCGGTCACCGTGCTTACCAAATGGTGAACATTGGCAAAACTTTGCAGGCTGAACAGTTCTGGCACTTTGACTTCCAGGCACGTTTTACTCAGATCATTGCGTAGTAAATCCACAATCATCAAGTTTTCAGCTTTATCCTTCAGGCTCGATTGCAAGGCTTGGGCATTGGCGGCGTCTTCCTGCGGATTTTTGCCCCTCGCGATTGTGCCTTTGATTGGCTTGGTCTCAACCTGATTTTGTTCGAGCTTGATAAAACGCTCAGGCGATAGGCTGAGAATCGCTCCTTCAGGCACTTCCATGTAGGCAGAGAAGGGGGAAGGCAGGGTTTCGCGTAGTTTCAGATAGGCCTCAAGACTATCGCCTACAAAGTCAGCGCTAAAACGTTGAGCAAAATTAACCTGATAACAATCGCCATCCGCTATATAAGTTTGAATTTTGCTGATCGCGACGTTGTATTTATCTACTTTAAGATTGCCTTTAAAGTCTTTGATATTAAAAGGTTTTTCTGGATATCTAAGGTTTTGCTTTAAGTCGTGAAACCTTGTGCTTTGGCTGGCTTTCGAGCAAAGCGCAGTGATTTCTAAAAAGTTATAAGCAGGCGCTACGCTTTTGTTTATCACCAACCAGGCTTTTTGGATTTGATGATCTTGCACGATTGCCCAAGGATAAATACCAACGCACATATCGGGTAAATCAATATCTCTGATTGCTTGCTCTGGCAGCTTTTCCAAGCGTCGGCCTAAATCGTAACCAAAATAACCAAGAGCACCGCCACAAAATGGAACTTGTTCAGCATGGGATTGATCGTTTGTTAAATAGGTTTGCAGCAACGAAAATGGATTTTCTTTTGACTCCTCAGAAGTATCACCGCTCTGGATAATCGTCGTGTCACCGGTAGTGTTTAAAGTTACAGCTGGTGCAGCGCTAAGAATATCGAAACGGCCATAGGAGCTTTTTGGATAACAGGAATCCAGCCATATAGGCAGATCAAGATGACGCAACTGCGTAAACCAGTCTGCTGAATTTGGGTAATAGTTGATGGCGGTTAGAAAAACAGACGTGGGCATGTAAAACGGCACCTAAAAACAATTACGACATATTAACGCAAACTCGCTTGCAAGGGCTTGGCGAATCTAGCAAATGATAAAAGCCGCTGTAACAAATGCGGTAATTCCTGTCAGAATAGTCAGGAGATAAAAACCGATACAGGAAAAGGGAGAGAGTATGTTGTTCGTTATTGTTGGTTTACTTGTAGGAACAATTTTTGGTTCCATATTTTTGGATTATCAAGGCTCGGTCATTGGTGCAATTATAGGTGGTTTAGCCGGATTAATTTTTCACCAAATCAAACGAATCGGTCTACTGCAAACGTCTGTTAAAACGTTAGCGGAAGAACAAACAAGCATGCGAGCGCAGCTCACCCAACTTCAAAATAACATCCAGCAACGCGCGCAACCAAATGAACAGCACGATAATTTAGCGGTTGTAAGCGAGCTAAATGAATCAGCTTCGGTAATTAAAACTCAATCCCCAACTATTAATAAAAATGAATCTGCAGAGCTGGACTTACCTGATGACCAACTTGCGGATCCTTGGACATCTGATCAGCAATCGCTCGCACAAAAGCCGAACCTAACAACTGCTCATAAAATCGCTAGCGTGGATGCCACGTCGCAAGCTCCGGGTATTGGCGATAAAATATTTTCCGCCGTGCGCCGCTTTTTTACGGAAGGCAATCCTATTGTACGAATAGGTATGGTAGTGATGTTTTTCGGAGTGAGCTTTTTAGTTAAATATGCATCCGGACAAGGTTTATTCCCTATTGAATTTCGTTTAACCGGCGTTATTGTGGGCGCGATTGCGCTGTTAATAGTCGGCTGGAAAACCCGAGCTCGCCCAGGTTCTTACGGATTGGTTTTGCAGGGCGGCGGGATTGCGGTTATCTACCTAACCTTATTTGCAGCAGCAAAAATATATGGATTAATTCCGCTTGGTCTCGCCTTCGGTTTATTGTTTTTAGTTGTAGTACTGGGCGTTTTGTTGGCACTTTTACAAAACGCACAAGTGCTCGCCATTCTCGCAACCGCAGGCGGCTTTCTCGCACCGATTTTAACGTCTACAGGTGAGGGCAGCCATGTCGGATTATTTAGTTTTTATTTAATTTTAAACCTCGGCATTTTAGCAATAGCGGTTTACAAAGCCTGGCGGCTTTTAAATTGGGTGGGCTTTATGTTCACGTTCGTTATTACTGCCGTATGGGGCGTGCTTAAGTACGAACCATTATTTTATGCAAGTACTCAACCTTTCTTGATTGCTTTTTTCGCGCTTTATCTAACAGTTTCAATATTATTTTCGTTCAAACAACCTACGAATTTAAAAGGCGTGGTGGATGGCAGTTTAGTATTTGGCTTACCGCTCGTGGCATTTGGTTTACAAACTGCGCTCTTAAAACATACTGAATATGGTTTGGCTATTAGCGCCATCGTATTGGCAATGATTTACATAATTTTGTCAGCTGGTTTGGCTCGCCGTCATTTGCAAACTCACCGAGTTTTAGTGGAATCTTTTTTAGCGCTTGGAATTTCTTTTGCAACTCTTGCTGTGCCATTGGCGCTGGATGCAAGTTGGACTTCAGTTACCTGGGCACTAGAAGCAACTGGTTTAATCTGGGTGGGGCTGCGTCAACAGCGGTTACGCCCACGTGTTGTGGGTTATCTTCTCCATTGCGCTGCGGTGTTCTCACTGCTCGCCGTTAAAGGTTTGCATACAGGCTTGGTGCCTATTCTTAATGGCGATTTTATAGGCGTAATTTTGCTTGCACTTACGAGTTTTACCATCGCCTATTTGTTACATTATTTTGTAAGCGTATTAACGAGTTTTGAAAAAATAATCACACCCATTGCTGTTGCCCTAGGTGTTTTGTGGTGGTTTGTTGCGGGCATTAACGAAATGAGTGTACATATATTGCCCGAATATTTATTTGCGGCTGTGATTTTACTGTCTGCAATATCATCGCTAATTATCATGTTAGTTAGTAAAAAGTTAACTTGGCGTTTATTAAGCAATAGCGTTTTTGCGCTTCTACCATTTGTATGGGCTCTATCGATACTTGTTTTTGCGTTTGGTCAAAATGGTGTTCATCCGCTTCAGGTATTCAGCTTTTTCTCCATAGCGGTAATGCTTGCTGTTCAATACCGGTTTTTATTCAGCAAAGAAAGTGAATTTGAGGGCAAGCAAAATATATTGTTACGAATTTGGCATACGTTCACTGCATGGGCAATCTTTGCAATTATTTTTTGGGAAGTATCATGGCAAACGAGCAATATTAGTGTGCGCGATACAACCAATCTAATTATTTGGTTTGCTGCCATAGTTGTTCCAGTAATCTTATTACTTGGTGCCGGGCAGAAAAAGTTTTGGCCATTTATTAGCTTCGAGCGAGATTACAAGAATTGGATTCCAGCTCCGTTGTTTGCGTTAGCCGCTATTTGGTTTTTAGTGGTTTGTAATAGAGCGCCAACTCTAGGTGAGCACTATTTGCCAGTTCTGAACCCGCTTGATTTAGCGCAATTCGCTGTGATTTTAATTTTTGCTTACGCGATAAAACGCGACTTTATGAATCAGGTTAATTTTATTTCCAAGGCTGCGAGAGTTGGCTTGCTAGGAATTATGTTATTTGTCTGGGTGAATGTCGTGACCTTGAGAGCCGTCAGCCACTACCAGTATATTCCCTATGAGTTTGATAGCTTGTGGAATGCGATGCAGGTACAAATGGCGCTATCAATCTTATGGTCAATCTGTGCTTTGGTGGTAATGAACTTATCGCGCCGAATTCAGCGTCGCGAGTTATGGATGATTGGGGCAGGGCTATTAGGACTTGTCGTATTAAAATTGGCAACCAAAGATTTATCTGGTTCAGGTACTTTGGCAGGAATTATTTCGTTTATGGTTGTGGGCGCGCTAATGTTGCTGATAGGTTTTTTATCGCCGATACCCGCCAAAAAACCTTCCAGTATTTCTATTGATGATGAAATTCCGCTGGAAAGTTTGCCTGTAGGCAATAAAGGTCCTCTTAATGAATAAGCATAATATTTTTATAGTTGCGTTACTTTTTTTCTTGGCAACTTCTCGGGCGTTTTCGGCGCAATACTCGCCGCCTTTGTATCAAGTTGAAAAAGCGCAGGGCACTTATATTCAAGTGTCTCTTACTTACGACATTTATAGTTACAGCAAAAGTGATGATTTGCGAGATTTGGTTGTGTTAGATGCAGATCAAAATGCATTGCCACATAGATTTATTTCGGTGATCCCGAACGGACAAAAATCTGAAAATAAAATATCAACCGACACGTTAAATTTTTTCCCCGTCGCAATCGATGCAGCGCCGGAGACCTTACGTAATTTACATACGCGTCAAACATCAGTACAAGACGGTAAAGTGCAAACGATTACCAGGGATTCAACTCTGGATAATAAAACTCCTGAGTTTTATGTTATCGATATCAGCAAATTGGATCACGATATTGATAGTTTGAGTATTGATTGGGATGTAAATGCCGAAAACCAATATCTGGAAGTTGAGCTGGAGGCGACTCGTAATTTAAAAGATTGGGTCTCGCTTGGCCACGCAACCTTGATGCAAGTTACGCATCAAGATCAGGTTCTAAAGCACAATCACATTGTTGCTAAAATTTATCGTAACGATTTTGAATTTTTACGCTTAAAAATATTACGTGGGGCTGAGAAGCTAAATATTTCAAATATTAGTGCGGAGCAAATAACGGGCACCACTGCCGAGAAAAAACGTCCCCTTGAAGCCTGGAGTGTTTCAGGAAAAGTGGCCAAAGATCAAAGCAGTATTTACTTTCCGAACTCACGCACTAAAGCGTACCCAGTCGCAGCATGGGAATTTAGCCGTAATGAGTCCACGCCTGCAGCGACCGTTGGAATTGATTTAGGCAAAAATATTTATGGCGATAGCGCCAAAATATTTTCTCGTAGTAATGAAGATCAGAACTGGAATTTACAATATCAGGGAATTTTGTTTAATGTATTGGTTGGTGATCAATGGCAAAAAAGCGATGCCATTAGCATCAATGATAATCACGATAAGTTTTGGCGTTTGGAGCTGAGTCCCTCTGCAGCAAATTACTCTGTGCCGACGCTGGTATTTGCTTGGGAGCCAATTCAGTTACAAATTATCGCCAGTAACAAACCACCGTTTGTCTTGGTGATGTCTAATAACAAGAGCGATAACGGCAATAGTGAACAAATCTTTAGCCACATATTGGGAGAAAATTCGCCCGAATGGGCGGAGGCCAATTTAACACGACTGGACAATACGCCGGAATCTCTTGTGCAAGCGGCCACACCAACTGACTGGAAAAAATGGCTATTCTGGATCGCATTACTACTGGCAGTTGCTGTGCTCTTATTGTTTTCGGTAAGACTTTTTAAACAATTAAAGGCATCTGATGCCGGACCGTAGATTTATTTCGTTTTTTAATGTGAAAAAGAAATTAAACAAATTCTAAAAATTACGGCTTTCCGTTAGACTGTTTGCAAATTGACAGTCTTCTTTTCGATGGTCTTATTGATAATCTCATCTTATTGAAAGTCTCATTAACGCAATAATTCTGGTTTCGGAGCGACAATGCCTTTTGTCCCTACAGTCCCCGCAGTGATCGACCTCGAAGCATCTGGTTTCGGCTCTCATAGCTACCCCATTGAAGTTGGCTTTGCTTTGCCTAATGGCCGCTTGGAATGTACGCTGATTCGCCCTGAACCCTCCTGGATTCACTGGGATGATTCGGCCTATCAAATTCATGGAATCACGCGCGAGCTACTGGTGGCGTTTGGTAAGCCGGTGGATCAAGTCGCGCTTTGGTTGAACAAACAATTAAGCGGCATGACAGTTTATTCCGATGCCTGGGGTCATGATTATGCGTGGCTTGCTGTTTTGTATGATGCCGCAAATCTCGCGCCGAGTTTTAAGCTCGATCATCTCGCTAGCATAATGCCCGAGTGCGAGGCTTCGCGCTGGAATAATGTTCACGATGAAATTGAAAAAGAACTTGGTCTAAAACGGCATCGTGCCAGCAACGATGCACTTATGTTGCAGCGCACTTGGGTTCGCTTAATGGATAGTGATGAATTTGCAATCGCCTAGTAATTATTATCAATATTTATTTGCGAGCAGCGAAGCAAAATCAATTGTTAAATAATAATAATTTTAATACACATTCCTCCCAAATTTTATAACCAACTCGCTAACACTATTTATGAATGTAAAACACGTCTTATATGAGCTGCGTTTGTTATTTGGTATTGAACGCAATACCACTAGCCACGGTGAAAAATGGATATCCGGCTTGGGTGCATTACTCGGCATCCTTTCAGTTTATTGGATCACCCGTTTTGTGTTTCCACACGGCTTTATGGAGAATGCCGGCAGCTTGATAATGGTGACATCCATGGGCGCATCGGCAGTATTATTGTTTGCCGTTCCACAAGGTGCACTGTCACAGCCATGGGCTGTCATTGGCGGACATTTAATTTCGGCATTTATCGGCGTGAGCTGTCAAAAATTGTTTCCTGATCAAACCTGGACAGCTGCACTTGCTGTAGGGCTTGCGGTAGGTTGCATGCATTATATGCGCTGCATACATCCACCCGGTGGCGCAACTTCGCTCGCGGCCGTTATTGGTGGTTCTGAAGTTCACGCGCTTGGCTATCACTATTTAATTATGCCCATTTTAATAAATGTGATTGCGATATTGTTGATGGCAATTTTATTTAACGCCTTGTTTCATTGGCGTCGTTATCCCGCACATATTAATAAGCGTTTGCGGGAATCGAAAAAAACGCAGCCAGCTGAGCGACAATTTGATTTAACCCACGAAGATTTTTCAGCAGCCATGCAACAGCTAAATTCTTACGTTGATATAACCGCTGAAAATCTCACTGAATTATTGGAGCTGGCGAAACAGCACGCGGAAAAAAATATCACTCACCCTGCAGATATTATTCCCGGCCATTTTTACAGTAATGGAAAGCTTGGAAAATTATGGAGTGTGCGGCAAGTATTGGATGGCTCGGATGACGATGTGATCCCTGAGAAAGACCGTGTAATTTACAAAGTTCTTGCGGGTGATGGCGCTTACCAAACTGCGATTTGTTTGCGCAGTGAATTTCGGCAGTGGGCTCGTTTTGAAGTTAAACCGCAAGAAAATGGCCGTTGGATAAAAATGGATTCGGAATAACTTATAATCATTAAAATAATTGATGTTACAAATTGCAACAATTTATCTGCTGTTAGAATCACAAGTGCTCGTTAAGATGGCCCCTCAAATATTACATCTGCTGTATTGAGGGGATCATCATGTTTTCAAAGGCTATCAACTTATCCAATGTAAAAAGTCGCTGTAAAATTCCTGCAGCCTTATTGTTAACCGCTGCAATGGCGATTGTGCAGCCAGCAATGGCAACTATCGTGCAATTTCAAACTGTTCTGGGCGACTTTTCAGTTAATCTCTACGATAAAACCACACCCAAAACGGTAGAAAACTTTTTAACTTATGTTAAAGCGGGTAGCTACACAAATACCGTAATTCATCGTTCGGTGCCCGGTTTTGTTGAGCAGGGCGGTGGCTATAAATATGTCACCAAATTTCCTTTAGTTAGTATTCCGCAAAACGCTGCAGTAGTTAATGAACCTGTGTACTCTAATAAACGCGGCACAATTGCGATGGCGAAGTTGAGCGGCAAGCCTAATTCGGCAACCAACGAGTGGTTTTTTAATCTTGTCGACAATAGTAAGTCACTCGATATCAGTAGCGGTGGCAGTGGCGGTTACACAGTTTTCGGTGAAGTGACTGGTAATGGTATGGCTATTATTGATGCCATGGCCGCATTGAATATTTTCAACGTAGATCCAACGAATGGATTAACAAGCTTTCCGTTAAAAAATTATACGGCCGCAGATGGAACTAATAACGTCGCTATAACCGATAAGAATTTGGTGTTGATTCTCGGCATTGTTGTGCTTGATGGATCACCAGATACCGCAGCAAATTTAACGCCTGTTAAAAATACATTAATTAATGAGCCCGTTGACACTGGCTCAGGTGGCGGAGGCGGCGGCGCTATGGGGTGGATTAGCTTATTTGCATTGTTGGGTTTGGCGATTATCAAGCGTAGCCGCCGATAACACGGACTTGCTATACTCGGGACTGATACTTACCTTCAGTTGCTGAAATTTTAAAAACTGCCTGGCAAGTAATTGCCAGGCAGTTTTTTTTGAGGAGAATTTATGATTACTTATCTTTATTGGCTTGCAGTGCTCATAATGGCAGGGTTGTTATTTTGGGTGGTGGGTCGTTTTGTAAATTGGAAATATGGCGTGGTCGCGGCTGCAGTTGTTTTAGTGATAGGGTGGTCGGCGTTTTATTTTAAATATGAACAAGCTTTTGTTAAAAACTATGGCGGTATCATGACTATTTCGGTACCTGCCGGTCAGATACATTTATCCGCCACCTGGAAAGAAGATCATTTATGGATTGAAAATTATGATCCCAAAAATAACGTGTGTTATTTCAGCGAGTACTCCAAAGGACATTTATTACAGGGGCAAGTGCGCATCGAAAACTGTAATCCTGCAACGGGCAAGCTCTAAAAGGTTCATAATCTGAAGCGGATATAAAGTTTTAAGAACAAGAGAATTATATTTTTTTGCTCTATCCTGGTGATTTTCTTTAAAAATCGAGAATCAAGACTACTTTATAGAGAGCGAATTGATGTTTTTAGTATGTGAGGTGAGTTAATGACACGTTTTGTTGTAAATTTTTTCTGCATTGTCGCATTAATTGTATGCGGCCAATACAGTATTGCTGCCACAGTGAAGGGCAATAGTTGCGATGCAATTCAGAAAACAATTGATAAATTGCCTGCGATTGGCGGCGAAGTTTTTATTCCAGCCGGTAAATACACCTGCGCAACTCCAATCCTTCTTGATCGCGATAATGTGATCATAAGAGGAGAGGGCGCTGCAACTTTATTGCGCGTAGCAGATAAAGCAAATATTCCCGTTTTTGTAATGGGCCAAACCGTTCGTTCACCCACAATTACGCGTCGTTACGTCCAGGTTAAAAATCTACATATTGATGGTAATCGCGTAAATCAAACTTCCGAATGTATGGGCGGACCATGTAGCGATCAATTTCCGCTGCGCAATAATGGAATTACGATTCGTCGTTGCGAAGATTGTGTAGTGGATAACGTAACCGTGTACGGCGCAATTTCCGGCGGCTTGGTAACTGAACTTGGCTGTGAACGTTTAATGATTCGTGACTATACATCTTACGATAATGAGTACGATGGTTTTGCCGGTTACGAAACTGAAAACAGTACATTTTCCGGTATTAATTTATACAACAATAAAGGCGCGGGAATATCTACGGATATTCACTTCGACAACAATAAATTTAGCGATGTGACGATTACCAACACGCGTACTGTTGGAATTTTTATGCGCGACTCTTCAAACAATTCATTTACTAATGTTCACATTCGCAATACCAAACAACATGGAATTTTTCTTGCTCAAGTTGATGATGACATTAGCAAACCTGCTGCAGGCAATACATTCAACAGTATTGTGATTAGCGGTTCAGGTGGTTACGGAATTTTAATTAGCGATGCATCATGTGTGAACAATTTATTTGTAGCGAGCCAATATATTGATAACGTAAAAGGTTGTTATGGCGAAGCGGCATCTAATTTAATTGAAGGTGTTGGCGCAATTTGCAGGTAATTATTTAGAATACAAGCTGACTTTCAATGTAAGAAATGTCAGCTTGTGTTTTCTGATAAGATTTAAGGGCTTGCAAAAGCTTTAGAGAAAAATGCCAGCATCCGTTCGCGATATTCATCTGGCACTTCAAATCGGCCACCAATGTGCCAGGCATTTTTAATAAACCACATTTCCTTATTTCCGCCCATTAATGGCAGAAGAATTTCATTGTTGCTACGCTCGCGATCATCTAAACCGCTGGCAACTATCATCACTTCGGGTTGGGTAATCGTCGGAATAATTTCGCGCAACAATTTTGTCGGCGGCGCTATGGGATCAGGGTAATACCACTTTGCAAAGTTTCGAGTTTGAGTATCAAACACATATTTTGCAGCTTCTCTCAATGTACGTGGAGGAAGCAGGGCACCAAAGTTTTCGAACACAAGACCGTCCAGCCATAATGCTCTAAAACTATTCAGTGTTTCAGTGGTTGAATTAAGTGTTGCAAATGATCCCAATGAGATACCCACTACACCAATATGGCGAGGATTAATTTCAGGTTTTTGCTTCAAATAATTAATCACTATCTGCAAATCACTCGCGTAGGCTTGCATGCGGTTAAATGCGTTTAATCTTCCGACTGACTCTCCATGATCGCGTAGATCGTATAAGAGTACACCATAACCTGCCGCAATTAATGCGCGTGTTTGAAAATCTGTGCCGCGTCGGTCATAACCGTTGCCATGAATCAGAATAATTACGTCACCAGTTTGTTGCGTGGGCGCCACATACCAACCCGCAATTGTTGCTCCATCTGGCGACCTCAATTGAATATTTTCAAATACTGCCGCACCATAATCTTTAGGCGTTTCGCAGCATATGGAATGAATATTTGAGTTGGGTACGAATCGATTGAGCACCCAAATCGTTGGGCCTATAACCAGTAGCCCAAATGCAAATTCCAGCAAAGTAATTATAATATAGGTTGTGATTTTTCTGCTTTGAATTAAAAACCAGGAGTTTCTTCTTATTATCCATTGCAACCCAAACCCAACTAACAAGCCAATCACGAAACCGCCTGAACTCCACCATGAGAGTCGCAGAGCGTCGCGAAAGAAAAAGCTTGATACCAGCCAAAATAATAATAAGTAAACCAAAGCATGCAGCGTTGGAAAAATACTTTTGATAAACCAGTTACTTTCTTTAGTCGTCATTAGTGCGGGATTCGTTCTTTATTTATTATTTGATTATTTAGTGCTTCACAGAAACCTTTCAGTTTTTTAAATAGAAAGATCTCGACCTCCTATCAAGATCTATCAGTCACATTTGATTTATAAACTAGGTCATAATGGGTTCGAAAGTGTCCGGTGTGGACATGGAAGCGTAGGTTAGGTTGATATACAAATTCAACACATGCGGAGACTGCTGCAAAAACAATTCCAAAAAGCGCGTACTATTCGGTAATTTATCTTTAAACGTTTCCACACAATAGTTTTTAGCTGCACGTTCAAGTACTTCGCTAAATACAATAGGCCGTTTAAATTTAATTTGTGAATGACTGCTGCAATATTGTGTAAAGGCATAGAGTGCTTCAACCACAGCACTTTTGTAATAGGCCGGATGCAATTGATGCGTAAGCTGATCAATTAGCAACGCAAAGCTTTCCTCACCAGGCGTCATCGAACTGCGTGTCATTTCACAATCCAACACGAAGCTGTCAGGATTATCTTGTCCGAACACGAGTTTTTTAGCGTGGCCCAAACTGCTCCAAATTTCTTTCAGGAAATGATTATCAAAATGAGTGATTAGACCTCGCGCCAATCGCCACTCCATCCAATCAGTGTCGGCCGCGTCAACTGCAATAAGTTCACTCATCATTGCATATTCGTCGTGTTGCATTTTGTAAGGAACAATGTGATTAATTCCCTGTGCAAACACTTTAGTGCGCGACACTAAAACATTTTTCAATTTTTTGTAGATTTTTGCTGGAGATTGCAAGCCAATCCACTCAAGCATACTCACATCTTCTGCATCGCCTTTATCCATAGCGAATAACATTAGGAAGTTACGTAATTGAATAGAGCGAAGACCATCAAAAAGTTTCGGATCGGTGCGTATGAGTCCACCGAGGGCCGATAACAATTCCAGGACCAACGTTTGCTCAAGCGGATCTTTAAAGTTGTGATAAATCCCTTCAAAGAATTCTGTATTTGAAAACGATGGATCAACTTTAAGTTCGGTAAAATTATTATCACCAACTGTGATGGATAAATTTCGTGCAGCGATTACTGTCAAACTATCACCAAGGTCAACGGGTGCATAATTCAATCGAGCAAAACAATAGCGCGCAAGCAGCCAATTATTTTTGCTTTGCGCACGATAATAAATTTCTTTAATAAAATCTCGGATGGTGATACTGGTATTCAAATCATCTATAACAAAATCCATAGCGCGATCCGCTAAATAGGCAACGGATTTTCTAAACGTCATTATGTCGTTTTCAGTGCTGAAATTCGCCAAAATACTTCTTGGTATCGCTTCCAGCCATGTGCTGTCCAACTCTTTATCAAAAGCAGTGCTGGATTCATTTAAAGACGTTATTGAACTCACATGAAAGTAGGGGATAGATAATTGGTTCACACGTGATGCACGGAAAGCCAAATTTGCAGACGCATAACCAACATACTCTTGCTCAGAGCGCAATTGATAATCACGGAACATTGAAAACAAACTATTTATATCCGGAATTTTAGATAGTTTTTTATCAACTAAAAATGTGAACACTGCTACTTCAGAACTGAGCCAATGTTTGTGTATATATTGAATTTCCTGAGTGACATATTCGATAACCATTTGCGAATCGAACATGCGGTAATCTTCTTTTTCACTTTGTAGCCAACTCAAGCACAAATAAACTTTGTTATTAATTTCGTGCGCTTGCGATGTTGTTAAACTTTGCAAACGGCGACGCGGACGACCGGTCAGACCAAGCGCTTTATTTTCACCAACATGGGCATAAGCTTCCATTAAGCTTGGAGCGCTGACTACTGCCATTGGTTTAATATCTTGAATCGTTTCAGCAATAACGCCTTGTTTCGCCAACGCAGCTTTTACTTCTTCGTTTTCCGCAAGCACGACTAATGCAATTTGGGATTTAACAAATTTGGTTGAGCGGCGGCGCATTTTTAAGGGATCTAAATCTTCCGTACGCAGCAAACCTTCATCCATCATCAAGCCAGTTAAATACAAACTTTGTGCCCACACTAAGGGGACGTTTTCGTTGGGCACGCGCGCTTGTGAACGTGGATTTTTCTTTTCCGCATCAATATTTTCTTTAGCTACATAATAAAGTTCGGGCAACAAGCCGATACCATTTTCATGAACCATTAATGCTTCAAGTTTTTTACGATAATGTTTTGCAGTGGCTTCGCTGCCATCAAACAACGCGCTGATATACAAATATGTAAAAAATAATGGCCATTCGGATTCAATATTTTCGAATTTTCCTAATTCGGTTTGCTCGTAATAAATACGCGAACTTTCTTCAACAACAGTTTGATGTCCGTCCAACAAAAAACGTTTGCAGCCGTAGTTACCACCGAGCTTAGTTAAAATGGAATCACGAGTTTGCGTCGCAAGAGTTTCTTTCCCGACGGCGAATGCTGGGAACCCAATAATACTGAGCAGCGCGCTATCAACTTCTTTTGATAAAGATTCGCGCGGCAATAGGGAGGTTAGGGTGGTTCTAGCGAGCGAAATAGCATCCGCAATAACGTGTATAACACCCCTTTTAGACGAATGCTCGCCATAAAGATTAAAGCCATCCAACGCCTGCAGCGCCGCCTTAGCCATGCCTACAGAACTGGCGTTGATTTCGGTGCGTCCATTGTTAACTTTATTACCGCGTTCCCAAATCCCGTAGTCCGGCATACGGTAAGCACTTGAAATGTAATAAACGAGGTTTTGAATAAAATCGACTTCATCGTGGGTGCAGATAATGCGCAATCCCGAAGCCGTCATTTGCGCAAGCATCAGCAAATAAAGTGATGTTGCATCTATTTGTAAATGGCCCCAGGCATTATCGGCAACCACGGGTAAACCCGTCGCTGTGTCGTATTTAGCGTGTAAGGCATCGATGTTATTGAGCGTATGTTTAAATTTTTCAACTTTCTGCGCCTGGCGCATCATCGACTGCAAAAGCCCACGCATAAGTTTAATGGTGGACTGCTCAAGCTGATCGCTTTTACTGGTTTCGCCTTGACGCCTGAAAGCCAAGCCAAGGCCCCAAACGCAGATGATCGAGTAGACGTTATCGCGCACCCAGGCATCCGTGTAATCGCCGTGGATATTGACGCTGGTGCTTGCGGGTAAAAGGCCTGTTACAGGATGTTGGCGGCTCAGAATCACTGTTTCTACTTCAGCGTACAAGCGCTCTAACAGCTGTGAATGTTTCATAGTCAACCGTAAATTATAAATTGTATGGAGCCTGAATCAGGCGTTGTTATTTGCAGGTGATTATAGGTTTAATTCCTTGGAATAGAAGAGTTTAGTGAAGATATGTGTAGCTTTACTGTTGAGCGTAAGTTATTGTCAATTTCGCAATTTCGGAATATTTGAGCGCCAAAATTGCAAAAAATAATAGTGAAATCAGTATCATACCGCAATCCATAGGTAACACATTGTTGCTAGTGTTAAAAAGCGACCATTGTTGCTTTTCTAAGGCTATTTTTTTACAGCTATAACGAGTTTTTCCTTAGAAAACAACGACATTGTTGCTCAAAAAAATTTTAATAAAAGTGAATATTTATCTGAAAGTTAGCGTTCTTGAATGCCCCCTATTTGCAGTAGCAATTGTGGTGCCACTCTATCAATGATGAATTTTAATTAATCGAGAGAATGTGAAGGCTTTAAGATGCGCATTCACAGTAGTTAAAACTATCGGGAATCTATATATCCATTTTCCGATTTCTTCTCACAGGCCTACTTGCGACGATTAATAGGCCTACTTTGTAATCGTGCTAATTCATTTAGAAATTCTGATGTCGTCTAGAAGAGCCTGAAGTACTGATTATATTTAATCTTGTAGATGTAGAATTAAAAATCATATGCCCCATTAGGGATCACTTTGACTCAGCTATGTGCACTTATTGTGGCGTGGAATGCTTAATTCTTTTGAGAAGTTTTTTACTCGGCGATAGGATCAAAAGTAGCTACGACAAGAAATGCTGGTACATCAAGCTAACTAGCTGAAGCTAAGGGAGCTCCCACTCTTTCTCTCCTATGTAGTGTTCCTAGAAATTGATTTGAGGTGATTCTGTAATTGAGGCGGGGATGCGTCGACTAATTAAAATCTTATTCTTCTTTTGCAGACATACATTATTTACATTTATCTTTCTTGCTTAATCAGTGTACTCAAAAACTCTCTTAAATATGGTTGACGGCTTGAATGCGGCGCTATGGATTCAACCGGTCAGCGCATAGCAGACCTCCGCATTTTGAAAAGTGTGTGGTTGCACGAGTCGACTGCGCGCCGAAAGCATCTATCTCTAATCCAATGGGCTTTTGACTTTATCTCCCAAATCATCTAATACATGCAAATAAATTTCCGTTGTGCGAATATCGGAATGCCCCATTAATGTTTGGATCTGCTTTAAATCGTATTTCGCTTGCAGCAAGCGCGTGGCAAAAGAATGGCGGAATGTATGGCAGCTCGCTTGTTTAAATATTCGTGCTTCTTTAATTGCATCTTTGACGTGCGATTGCAATGTACTGCTATAGATGTGATGGCGTCGCATTACATTTGCACGAGGATCTTTGCTGATATTCTCCGATGGGAACATGAATTGCCATTCAAGCGAACGTCCCGCAGAAGGATATTTTCGTTCCAATGCATTTGGTAGGTAGACAGATCCCACATCACGAGCTTTATCAAACTCCAGTAACTTAGAAACAACTATTACCTGATTTTTTAAATCTATTATCAAGCTTTTTGGTAAAAGCGTCGTTCTATCTTTTGACCCTTTGCCGTCTCTAATAATTAAATAGCCCATCGAAAAATCTACATCCTTAACGCGAAGGCGTAAGGCTTCTGAAATTCTTAATCCAGATCCATACATAAGTTGAGCCATTAACTTATAGGGCATTACCAGACATTCAATGACGGCCAAAGCCTCATCGTGAGTAAATACAGTGGGGACTTTTTTAGGCTTTTTAGCGTAATGGAAATCAAGTTTTTCTATCGGCGTTTTTAGGAAGCGGTTGTAGAGAAACATAATTGCATTAAGCGCTGTCTTCTGCGTATTGGGTGCCGTGTTCGATACCAATGCTAGATGTGATAAATAGGCACTCACATGCACTGATCCCATGTCTGACGGGTGTGCCTTATTGTGGAATAAAATATATTGATGAACCCAATAGACATAGGTATTCTCAGTTGCGTAGCTCTTGCCATCCAGTCGGATAAACGCACGAAACCGATCCAAAAATCTTAAAGGTGTAGGAGGGAGAGGGATTTTGACATTTTCCATAACATACCTGTATACAAATCGTCCGTGCGGATAAATATAACTATCCTGGCATGAAGTATCAAGCCATTTTTAGGCTGTGTATTTCCAAATATATTAAACCGTATATTTCCAGATTGATTTTTGATGTGACGTTAAGTAGTTGTAATGAAAAGCCATAATGACTCTGTCGATAGCTCAATATCTGGAAATATACAGCCTTCACTTTTGAATAAACTGTTAGGGGGGGCACATGAAATTAGTGGTTGCGTTTTTTTTGGCAGCAATAATCCCTGCTTTGGCAATAGCCACATGGTATTTGTATGGCCAATTCCAAAGTTTTGAACATGACGACCCTTATATTTGGGTTCGTACACGAAATTTTTTTGTAATGGCATTTATTGTTTCTTCGCTTTATGTGTTTTTACTAGGCACGCCAACATACTACTTATTACGTTATTTCAATTTAGTTCGTTGGTGGTCAACTCTAATTGCAGGTTTTCTTCTAGGTGCTATTCCAATGGCAGTACTTACTTGGCCATTAAAAAATCCAGAAATGAAAACAAATGCCTCATTTGACGGTGTGCAAACAATGATTGATGGTTTGCCTACATTAGCTGGCTGGATCCAATTCATTGAAGGAGTATCTTTCTTCGGGGCATGTGGGTTGGCTGCATCTTTAGTGTTTTGGCTTGTCGCCCCTAACAAGTCGTTGCAGCACCAGTCGCTGCGCTCCTTGGACAGTTTTTAAGTCGCGGTTTTATGGTTTTGCTGCGCAAAAGTATTCCATAAAACCACAACTTAAAAACTGCCGCTGAACTTTTGCTAAGCAAAAGTATTCCACAAAATCACAACTTAAAAACTGCCGCTTAGCTCGGCGTTAAAAAGGAAAACACTATGAAACTAACCTTATTGCTTTTGCCAATTATATTATTATGTGGTTGCGCACATGTTCAAACAAGCTATGTGCAGCCAATAACAGGACCTAAAGCGAGCCTGAAAATAATTTATAGGGATTTGAGCAGCCAAAGAAACATGCATGTCAATTATCATGAAAAGGAAATGTGTAATCTCGAAACTACAAAATTTTTAGATTTATTAAACGCAGCTGTTGCTGGATATCCAAATAAAAAAGAAATCAACGTTAGTGTTCCGGCGAATATACAAATTGGTATATCAGTCCCTCAATTCAACCTAGACAAATTAACGTATGCAGGAGCCACCTTATCTGTGTGCGAACCTTTGGTTTCGTTTACTCCTTTGGAAAATGAATCATATGTTATTGAGGTTTCTCCTTGTAAGGCAGTTGTACATACGTCGTCTGAATTCATTGCCTCTTCAGAGACCCCAAATAACTGTAAAGTTTCATATGAAAATTTAGGTAATTTTTCAAACTTTGAAGAATTTCACTTAAAGAAAAATTGATTTTAACAAGTCGCTCAAGCACCGCCACTTCGTGGCTGGACAGTTTTTAAGTCGCGCTTTTGTGGTTTTGCTACGCAAAAGTATTCCACAAAACCACAACTTAAAAACTGCCGCTTAGCTCGGCGTTAGCATAATTAAAAAACGAGGAAAGTTTAATGTCAGATTACATTCTTAAATTCTGGCCGTCAGAGCAAGTTCAAGAAATAAAAGTGGACTTAATTGTTGAGGGTCTGAAAAACAATGGTTTCTTGGGTAAAGAAATTGAATTTTGGGGAAAGCCAGCTTTTGCAACTGGTGAAAGTTTTACTAAGTTTGTCGCTCCTCATATAGAACCAAAAAATGAATATCTAAATTCGCTCGCAATACTCGTTAATGCGTCTGATTATGGCGTTATTTCTGGTGAAGAAGATTTTGAATTTATTGATCGAAATAACGTTGTAGCCATAAATGGAGGTGACGACTATTTGAGCAATTGGGCAGCACTTTGTGAGTCACTAGAAACCATTACAGGTAACAAATATGAAGGTGGTTGGGAAATCCTGTAAAAGCTAATGCTAACAAGTCGTTGCAGCTCGCGCACTTTGTGCACTGGACAGTTTTTAAGTCGCAGCTTTATGGTTTTGCTGCGCAAAAGTATTCCATAAAACCACAACTTAAAAACTGCCGCTGAACTCGGCGTTACGTGGGGCAAGAAATTTAAAACAGGCTGCTTCGGCTAAATTGCAAAAGCAAAAGCTAAATTTCTGAAAGGCCAAAGTTTGGGTTTTTCATGGGCTGCTAGTTTTAGTTGTACAAATAGTTTTTCTGGGCTGAAGTATCGCGGTTTAACGTTTTGAAATATTTCTTGTGCCTTCGGTAGTTC
Source organism: Gammaproteobacteria bacterium (assembly GCA_004172865.1). GTDB lineage: Bacteria > Pseudomonadota > Gammaproteobacteria > Pseudomonadales > Cellvibrionaceae > Cellvibrio. Next base: position 146,335 of record SEBV01000012.1, read on the forward strand.
GGTTTTTCGCAAGCACTTTTAGTTGTGAGCATAGGGCTACATTATCTAGGTTTTAGGTTTGGTAGCCTCTGGCTTTAGTGCTGTTAAAGCTTTAAATTGTGGTTTTGTTGGTTTGCTTCGGAAGGCTTGGGTTATTTGTTGTAGTTTTTTTTCCTTCTGTTCAAATCCTTCACAAGTAAATTATCACGTAACAAGTCGTTGCAGCACCGCTCCGGCACTTCGTGCCTGCGCTGGACAGTTTTTAAGTCGCAGTTTTATGGTTTTGCTGCGCAAAGTATTCCATAAAACCACAACTTAAAAACTGCCGCTGAACTCGGCGTTAAATTGGTGTATATGAAAATAGCTATATTGTTAATTTCGGCTTTTATAACTGCTAGCGCTTCTGCAAACGATTATATTATGCTGCCGGAATCTAGCGCCAAAGAACTGTTAAAACCATGCTCTCGAAATGCACCATTGTATGAAGGCACGTTTACTCCTAATAAAGAAGAAATAGCCTTACTAGAGAATAATATAATTGAGCTGCTTTCGCTTGAGTCAAACGACTGCTGTGGTCACGGAAAAATAAATGGCTCTATCTCAAATTATTTTAGGCAGTATGTAGGAATTACAGTTAACTCTAAAAAATACATCTATATAAATGCAGGGCCGAAAGAAAATTCAAAACTTAGCTCTACTTTAATTTTTATGTGTGACGGCGGAAAATATTATTGGGGCGCTTTGTATAGCATTTCTGAAAAGAAGTTTAGTCATTTGGCATTTAACGGCGGGGGCTAAAATTTAACAAGTCGCTCAAGCACCGCGCCTTCGGCGCTGGACAGTTTTTAAGTCGCGCTTTTGTGGTTTTGCTACGCAAAAGGTTTCCACAAAATCACAACTTAAAAACTGCCGCTTAGCTCGGCGTTATGAATGTGGAGCATGCATTGAATCCTGTTGCTATTTTATACACTTGGTTTCACGAAAATAAGCAGATGTTTATTTCGTGTGGTGCGCAGCTTGAGTTCAAAGATTCTGGGCGTGATTCCGCATATGTACGGTTTGAAACAGATTTCCACATAATGGAACTATGCGCTTGGAATCACTCATTCTGCCTAGATATACAAATTACAGAAATCGAGACAGAAAATAGTGAATTTTTACATGCGGGTTCATGTGAATCACTAGAAGAGTTTAAAGAACATTTAATTCGCTTTTTTGAATTGTTTAAAGTTGATTTTAATAGGGCTCGTTAGCCAAACGTTATTTCTGTGCTGCTTTTGGTTTGCTTCTGACAGCTTTTCTTGAATTGTTAAAGTTTTTCGGTATCTCGTTAGTTTTACGTAAAATGCAAAGATACATAACAAGTCGTTCCAGCATCGCCACTGCGTGGCTGGACAGTTTTTAAGTCGCGGCTTTATGGTTTTGCTGCGCAAAAGTTTTCCATAAAGCCACAACTTAAAAACTGCCGCTGAACTCGGCGTTAGGTTTCGCAATGAACGACATAATCAAAAATTTGGAAGAAATAAAAGACGAAGCTATTATCCATATTGTGCTGAATGATAGTCAGGAATTTCTAATTAAGAACTGTTCACGCGTAGACTTCACTATTTACAATTCTAATTTCTATTTTATTGCAGAAGTTGTTGAAAAGCTCAGCGGTAATAGGAAATTCCACACAAAAGGAACTCTAATCGAGTTAAATGCGGAAGACGTAAAGAGCTATACTGAATTAGGAAGTTGTAAAGAAAATGAATAAATGGCTTTGAATTTTAAAATTTAAGTAAAGTGGTTAGTATATTTTTTCTGGATGGCATTGAAAAATTTATATTTGTATTTTTGGTTGTAAATTTTTCTGTTCTAGTCAGGCTTTGTCGCGGTGTAAATTTTAACCTAACAAGTCGTTGCAGCACCAGTCGCTTCGCTCCTTGGACAGTTTTTAAGTCGCAGTTTTATGGTTTTGCTGCGCAAAAGTATTCCACAAAACTACAACTTAAAAACTGCCGCTGAACTCGGCGTTATAGAGAGAAAAGTATGAAATTCATTTTACCATTGGTATTTTTCTTTTTTTTAATATCGGCATGTTCGTCTACTGAAAAAATGCCTTCCAATATCGTTCCATTCAAAAATGATGTATATATCTCAAGCGCAGGCTCCGTAGTTACATACCAAAAGGCTTTCAATAAAGCTATAAATGATGCAAGTTCTTTTTGTGTGTCTTCGGGTAAGAAATCTGAAGTCGTCGAAGTGGTGGACCCAAAAAGTAACATTTATGAAGTTATGATCTATTTCAAGTGCATCTAGTTTCTTAATTTAGGTTCATTTTTTAAGAACAACCTTCAATTTCTTAAATTACTAGCTTATGTACGAATATCTCAAAAAGCAGTGTGCCACTGAGTTATTGAGGTTGGACTATAATTTTAAAACACGACTGAGTTTTGGGCTGTTTGTTATTTTGTAAAGCCAAAGCTATAACAAGTCGCTCAAGCATCGCGCACGACGTGCGCTGGACAGTTTTTAAGTCGCGCTTTTGTGGTTTTGCTGCGCAAAAGTATTCCACAAAATCACAACTTAAAAACTGCCGCTTAGCTCGGCGTTAAGGAATAGTCGTGAAAAAAATTATAATCATATTGGTTTCAATTCTAATCTCTAGTTGTGCAACTCAAGTTAACTATAGCCTCCAAACATTTTACAAAAGCAAAAATAGTAAATTAAACTTAATCGCAAAATTAACTTTTATGAAAAATGGGAATTATTTGGTTTGCACTACGTCCTCAGATCATGAAAATGAGGATCTCGGTAATGGGAGCTACTACTGTATTGAGGGGGTGTGGAGTCAGACAAAAAATATAGTAACTTTTACACCAAATACTTATGAAGGGAAGCTGTTATCGTCAGTGCCTGAAAATGGTGATATCGAAATTTTAGAAAAATCTGAAAATTTAGCTAATCCACAAGTGTTATCAATGCTTCAGTTCTCTGGGTCAACCATGACTAATGTTTCGGTTGGCGAAGCTAATACCAAAAGTAGTAAGGGTTGGAGCAACTATCAACGCATTGAAAGTCCTTAACAAGTCGCTCAAGCATCGCCACTTCGTGGCTGGACAGTTTTTAAGTCGCAGTCTTGTGGTTTTGCTGCGCAAAAGTATTCCACAAAACCGCAACTTAAAAACTGCCGCTTAGCTCGGCGTTAGAAGGTCATACATGTCAAAATCATCTAAAATTTGCAAGCCTCTCGATCAACTTCAACCTAGTGATATCGAATCATATCCAATTTGGGAGTTTGCATTAGATGAAGAGGGTAATGAAGAGCAAGACGAAACTTGGGTGCGCCCAATTTTTTCTAAAGTAGTTGAGTTAAATCAATACTCGCTTAGTGTGGCAGCGGATTTTGAAACTGCATCGGGTAAAAACATACTTGGAATTGTTGGTGTTAGCACAGTAGAGGGTATTGAGTTTTCACATGGAGCACTACTCTATCAAGGAAAATATGTTTTTATTCCGTCTTCTAGTTTTTTTAACTTTGAAAACGAGAAGGTAAGTGTAGCCTTAACGCTCGGTGAAGAAATATCTAATGTTTTCCCTTTAAAGTTCAAGTTAAAGTCCGTAGTTGAAGGTGAAACTACATATCGAAGTGGAGAGTTTAGTTAAATCTAAAAAGCTTCTAACAAGTCGCTCAAGCATCGCACGCTTCGCGTGCTGGACAGTTTTTAAGTCGCAGTTTTGTGGTTTTGCTGCGCAAAAGGCTTCCACAAAACCACAACTTAAAAACTGCCGCTTAGCTCGGCGTTAAAATGGAAAGAGAATCGTGGGAACCTTCAAGCATCATAGTTACTTTCCAAAAGAAAAAGCATTGCAAAGCTATCTGCTACCCAATGTCTGTTTCGTATGCAGGAAATGTTTCAGGAAACCTGTAGCACCACAAGCAAGCACTTGTCCCAATTGCGGTGGAAAAATGGTATCGCTAAATCGTAAATTTTCGGCACCAAAATCTAATGATCTAGCGCAGTGGAAAAAAGTTCAGTTTTTGGTTAGTAATGGCTTCTTGTTTCAATCCATTTATGAAGTAAAAAATGAAAATGGTGAGTATGCTGGCCACTACAAGGTTAGTTATCCTAAAACGCTAGAAGAAGCAGTAGAGTTTGTGGCTAAATTTAAAGCCCAGGCTGAACATAATAATATCTAATAACCCTATTATACTTTTGTGGTCGCAAGCAAAAGCATTTTAACAAGTCGTTGCAGCACCGCTCCAGCACTTCGTGCTTGCGCTGGACAGTTTTTAAGTCGCAGTTTTATGGTTTTGCTGCGCAAAGTATTCCATAAAACCACAACTTAAAAACTGCCGCTGAACTCGGCGTTATGTGCAATCGGGAAATAGTTACGTGCTAAAAATTGAAACCAAAAGACTTGAGCTCCATAAAATTTCTGAGCACCATAGAC
>SEBV01000090.1 GCA_004172865.1 Gammaproteobacteria bacterium
TGTGCGCAAAAAAAGGGTTACAGCGGTGTGACGGTGTTTACCAAAATTCATCCCGACAACGTACAATGCGGCACCGGCCACCAGGTGAGTGATGATGAAGGACGTGTGATTCAACTTGACTTTGGAAAAGTGCGGCTGATCAACGCCTATTTCCCTTCCGGCACCTCCGGCAATGAAAGACAAACCTACAAGTACCAATGGCTGAATGAGTTTTACGAGTACATGCAAAAACTGAGAAAGACACATCCCAATCTTATTCTTTGTGGCGATTATAACATTGCGCACAAAGAGCTTGATATACACAATCCCAAAGGCAATAAAGACACGTCAGGCTTTTTGCCGGAAGAACGGGCCTGGATGGATAAGTTTTACAGCAGTGGCTGGATAGACACCTTCCGCGAATTTCATGCAGAACCGCACCGCTACAGTTGGTGGAGCCAGCGCTTTCCAAAAGTGCGGCTGGAGAACAAAGGATGGCGCATTGATTATATTTCGGTGACCGAGCCATTGAAACCTTATTTGAAAGACGCTGAAATTTATCCCGACATCAAGCACAGCGACCATTGCCCGATTTATCTTGAACTTGACACGGAAAAACTGAACTGATGATTATCTACAACGTAACGGTAAAAGTTGAACAGTCCATTGCTGACGCCTGGTTAAAATGGTTGTTGGAAGAACATCTTCCGGCGATCATGAGCACGGGTTGTTTTGCCAGTAACAAAGTCGTTCGCCTGCTGGAAGTAGATGACAGCGAGGGCCCAACTTATGCCATTCAATACCACGCTGATTCGAAAGCCGGTTACAACCGCTACATCGAAATGCATGCCGCAGCCATGCGGCAGAAATCATTTGATAAATGGGGCAACCGTTTTATTTCTTTTCGTAGCGTGATGGAGGTCGTGCAATAGATGTGGATAATTGCCCGAAATAAAACTTTGCATTCGCTTTTTCTTTCTCTATAGCGCCAAATCCTTTGCTGGCCTGCGTTTTCGGGCTTGTGCGCTGAAACACAGGCGGGAAGCGGGTTTCAGCCAATGCGTCGTAAACTTACGCGGAAAACTGCTTTTGTTGAATTCGCTGAAACCCTTCACCATAGCGGATTTCAGCGTAATAACCAAAACTATAAAAAGCGATGAAAATTATTTTGTTGCTGTAGAAAAGCTTCTATTTTTGTTGCCATCTAATTTTTAAAAACAGAACTATGAACAAAGCTGAACTGATCGCTAAGATTGCCGATGATGCCGGCATCACCAAAACACAAGCCAACACCACCCTCGATTCTTTTGTAGAAGCAGTTACAAAAACATTGAAAGGTGGCGGTAAAGTTACCCTGGTAGGTTTCGGAACATTCTCAGTTTCTAAACGTGCCGCCCGTAACGGTCGCAACCCGCAAACTGGTGAAGTGATCAAAATCAAAGCCCGCAAAGTTGCCCGCTTCAAAGCTGGTAAAGAACTTTCTGCTAAGTTGTAACACAACAACTCAACTTTTTGAAAGTCCCGCATTGGCGGGACTTTTTTTAACCGCGGATTTGCCGGATTGACTATGGATTATATGGATTTTGCCGTTCATTTCTTCTATTGAAAATCATTTCGGACAATAAGGAATGAAATCATTTGAAGCATGGCAAATGCAACCGTTGCCAGCTTTAACGGTTTCCGATTTCACTAATTCCGCACAACCCTTACATTTGCGCTCTAAAATCTATTTATGGGCAGAGGTGATAAAAAAACCAAAAAAGGAAAAACATTCAAAGGTTCTTTCGGAAAGTGGAGACCAGCCAGTGCAAA
>SEBV01000091.1 GCA_004172865.1 Gammaproteobacteria bacterium
CCCTTCATGGCTGCCATTCATTTTGTCGACAGTTCAAAACCCTCTAAAGTGGGAGCACTGCTCTTTCGTAATTATATGTTCGGCGCCGATAGCAATAAATATACAGGCGATGCTTTCTATCTGGAAAAAGGATACACCCGAATTGAAGGAGATAACCGCAAACCTCCGTTTCTGCGTGTCTTTGCAAACCGGGAAAATGATATATTTTTAAAAACCAACGGACAGATTTTGGTTGGCCCGGAAACCAAGATTCAGCAAACCGCTTAAAAAGGATTGCCTTTTTCAAAGAAGAAATAAGAAAACATCCATTTTCGTTTTTCTTGCTGCAAAGTATTTATGCAAACAAAGAACAATATGCAGAGGAAGAGCTACTTGAAATCTTGTCCCTGTTCGATAAAGATGTACAGGCATCAAAAGCTGGCGACCTACTCAGGACCTATTTGGCAAACCGAACGGACGCTGACCAGCTGCTACCAAATTTACGTTTCGTAAACGCTGCCAACCAGAGGGTTCCTATCTTCGATTCCAATTCCAAGTTGACCATGCTAATTTTTTGGGCCAGCTGGTGTGGCCCTTGCAGACTGGAGATTCCGGTTTTAAAGGAGATTCAAAAACAATATAAAAACAAAGGGCTACGCCTTATCAGCATTTCTATCGATAACAACTGGAACAATTGGCAGAAAGCAATTGACCAGGAAAAAATGCCTTGGGAACAACTACTTGTAGAGGAGAGCAAAAAAGAAGAAGTCCAGCAACAGTTTAATTTCAAAGCGATTCCGCTGATAGTGTTTACTGATAACCGGGGGAAAGAAGTAGAGCGGTTTATTGGCTATGACAAAGATGGGAAAAAGAATTATACAAATGTGATCAGGAAATTTATTAATTGATGAGTAAAGCCCTAGCTGTCCGTAGTCTTCTTCCTTTCTTCCAATAACCAATCGTTCACTTAAAAAAGATAGGCCGCAGGCCTAAATTGCAGCCAGCTACCCAAAGCAGTTTCTTCTCCCCGCAAGTTTCCTACAAGGGACTTGCGGTTTTCTTCTTTTGATTACAGGTGGGAATTTGATAGAAATTATGAAGATGACTTGCTTAGTAATTTTCTACAACTTAGCTTGCTCCTAAATGTTCAATCAGCAACCAAAATGAAAGCTTTTCGATTACTCCTTCTTCCCATACTTTTTTTCATTTCAAATGATTCATTTGCCCAACTAATAATAACAACTTCCAAGACTCCAAATCACATCCACCAAAAAGGAACACAGGTTTTTCTTGAAGCTCCAACAGGTTTTGAAACTGCGGCCAACTTTCTTGGCTTTCAAAATCCGCCTACCGGGTCCAGCATCATGGTTATTCAAATGTCAGGGCCTTACGATGAAATTACAAAAGGGTTTACGGCTGATGCTATGAAACCAAAGGGAATGACGCTGCTCAACAAAGAAGCGATCAAAATAAATCAATATCAGGGCCAACTGCTATCGATTAAACAATTCTCTCCTTCCCATGGTTATGACTTCCAGAAGTATACACTCATATTAAAGCTTGCGCCTGCCTCAACGTTGATGATTAATGGCAGCTTTCCTGAGTCCCAAAAGGAAGTAATGGCGGAGAGCATACGGAAATCTATACTCTCCGTATTTATAGAGAAGTCGCTGGTACTCGATCCATTTGCATCAATTGACTTTACAATAGGTTTGTCAAAGTCAACTTTTAAACATTCAGTAAAAAGCCTAAGCACCGGCTTGCTCTTAGAAGGCCCCAATAATGAAGTAA
>SEBV01000092.1 GCA_004172865.1 Gammaproteobacteria bacterium
AGGCGGCACCGGCTTTGGGAGTTTTTCCTTTCGCAAAAACTTGGATTTAGTTGGGAAGAAGTGCACCATTTGGCAGAAGAGCTGGAGCATGTGAGCAGCAAAAAATTAATTGACCGGCTGGATGAATACCTGGGCTTTCCTTCTTATGATCCGCATGGCGATCCCATTCCGGACAGCAAAGGAAAAATGGCCGCCCGCAACAATTTGCCGTTGGTAGAGTTGCCCAAAAACAAACAGGCCGAGGTTTGCCAGGTAACCAACCAGTCGGCAGAAATGCTGGAGCTGCTAAAACATAAGAACATTGGTATTGGAACAAGAGTGGAAGTGAAAAAACATTTTCCGTTCGATCAGTCGCTGGAATTAAAGATCAAAACCAAAACTGTCACCATCAGTGAGCAGTTGGCGAAAAACATTTTTGTTACGTATGAGTAGAGTTCTGTCAGAAGAATCGTTGAGTGAAGTCCACCAAAGCGTTGATACCACCAATCTTTCAAAACCAAAATGGAAGCGGATTTTATCGTATTTCGGTCCAGCCTATTTGGTTAGCGTTGGCTACATGGACCCGGGGAATTGGGCAACAGACTTGCAGGGCGGCAGCCAGTTTGGTTACAAGCTGATTTGGGTGCTGCTGATGAGCAACCTGATGGCCTTGCTCCTGCAAACGCTTTCTGCACGATTGGGAATTGTAAGAGGAAGAGATTTGGCGCAAGCCAACCGCGAAACCTATCCAAAGAACATCAACTTCTTTTTGTACATTCTTGCCGAGATCGCCATTGCCGCTACTGATCTTGCCGAAGTGCTGGGAATGGCAATCGGTATTCAATTGCTGACCGGCATTCCTTTAATATGGGCCGTACTTATTACCGTTTTAGACACCTTTTTGCTTTTGCTTTTGCAACGCCTGGGCATGCGAAAAATGGAAGCGTTTATCATTGGGCTGATTGCCATTATTGGCGTTTCGTTTTTGGTCGAGATCATCATGGCCAAACCTAATCTTGGCGAAGTAATGACCGGCTTTGTTCCCTCCATCCCAGGAAAAGAAGCTTTGTTTATTGCGATCGGAATCATAGGCGCCACTGTCATGCCGCATAATTTGTACTTGCATTCGGCGCTTGTGCAAACACGAAAAATTCAACGCGACGAAAAAGGCATTCGTCGTGCCCTGAAACTTAATTTCATTGACAGTTTTGTAGCGTTGAATGCAGCGTTCTTCGTCAACGCGGCCATTCTTGTGCTGGCAGCAACTGTCTTTTTTAAAGCCGGACGATCTGACGTAGCCGAAATACGAACGGCACACGAACTTCTCAATGATTTTCTGGGTAATAAAATGGCGCCGGCTCTTTTTGCTATTGCATTAATTGCCGCCGGCCAAAGTAGTACTATCACAGGAACCTTAGCCGGACAGATTGTAATGGAAGGTTACCTGCGCATTCGCATCAATCCCTGGGTGCGCCGCTTGCTCACAAGGGTGATCGCTATTATACCAGCCGTCGTTGTCATTTTAATCAACGGCGAAAACAATATTGATGATCTGTTGGTTTTGAGCCAGGTTGTTTTAAGCCTGCAATTAGGCTTTGCGGTTATTCCCCTGATCCACTTTGTAAGCGATAAAAAAACGATGGGAATTTATGCCATCAAACCCATTGTTCAAATGCTTGCGTGGGCTGTCACGGCCATTCTTGTTTACTTAAACGTACGGATGGTGTTTGAGCAGGCCGCCGATTTTTTTCATACAAGCGACAGT
>SEBV01000032.1 GCA_004172865.1 Gammaproteobacteria bacterium
CCCTGGCTTCCTCCATATACACCCAGGTTTTTCTTATCGAATTTATCCTGGGTAAATAAAAAATCGATGGCACGCACACAACCCAGGTACACTCGTTTGTAGTAGAACCGGTCCTTGTTGCCGAGATTAAAATAAAAGTACCGGCTTAATGCCCCTGATCCAAGGTCGCTGTAAACGGCCGAATCAAGATTGACGGGAATCCCATGTATGCCGATGGTAAAAACGATGACTCCTTTTTCAGCCAGTTGCAGGTCTGGCCGGTAACCTCTTACACCGGCACCCGGCACCTGCAGTACCGCGGGATATTTCCCGGTCTTTTTCGGAATGGCCAACATACCATAAAGCCTGGAGTTGCCGATATTCCGGATGTTGACATGGTACACATCAACGCTGGAAGAACCCAATTTCGGCATCAACTCCAATTTAGCATCAACCGGTACGTTCGCCAGTTCTTTCTTTGCATCTTCCCAGAAGAGCTCAAAGTCTGCCGGCATTGAAACGGTAGGAACAATTTTCCCGGGGTCATATCCTACGGTATGCATTTTCTTATAGGTCTGGCCTTTCCAGGTAACTGTTGCCACACATCTTAAAAACCCCGGGTTGTACAATGTATAACTGCCCGTCACCAGCTTACCATTCGCAACCACAGAGGAGTCGGTCGTATAGGGTTTGATCATCTCCGGGCCGATCTCAAACCGGATTAAAATGTTCTTTAGCGGCACGTTGTTACTGTCGGCTACGAAAATTTGAAAGCTAGTCATTTCCCCCATTGCAACCTCCCATTTTCCATGCTGGCTGCTAATGGTGATGGAGATCTCGGGCTTTGCAGCACTTGCCGCAACCGCGTAAAAAATACCAATCGTTAACAAGAGGGTTGCAAGAATCTTTCTACACATGACAAATTATAATTTTATGGTGGTTGTTGTACCATCAGGCAACAACACGATCTCAAAACGTTTACCGTTATACGTAAGGTTAACCGCACCTCCCTTCCTGGCAGGATCACTTATACTCAACTTGTTGCCGCTAATGATCACAAGGCAGGGCCTGTCAACTGAGAAGTGTATTCCCTTTGCAGTAAAACTTGCTTGTGAATAAAATGCACCGAAATAGTTCTTCTTCCCAATAGCGATCACCTGTTTTGAAGAATCGTTTGCAAGCACTACGATATCCTTTCCGGCGTTTATTTTCTCCGCCTTTTTTTTGTTTTTGGCATATGCAATTAGATAACCGGCTTGCCCCTGCCCTGGATGATGATCGATGTAGGGCATAAATACATTCTCCACGACTTTTTGGTCTGCGTAAGAATTGTTGATGCTATACCAAGATCCACTGACAGGGCCGGAAAACAAATGCATTTTATCATTGAAAAGAGCTTTGTAAACAATTTCATTCTGATAAACGTACTCGCCTTCTTTTATTTCATATTTTCCAAATCCAACCTTTCGGTTGTCGATAAAAATATCAGTTAAAAACCTGCTTTGATCCAGTGTTGTATAGGCCGTTTCTACGTTGTGCATGTTGATATCGGTAACCAGGCAAACCAAATAATTTTTATGATTTACCCAAAGCTTTTTCGCGGTAAGCGATTTTGTACTTTGCGAGTCCCGCAGGCTGTATTCCATTGCCGTTAACCCACTGCTGCCATTAGTTACGCTGCCTGCAAAATCTTTCTTGTCTATAACTGCAGCATCAGCAAATGCGGTGATGCCTGGCAAACGCTGCCAGTCCCACACGGGCATCATGTTAGCGTATTCATTTCCGGACCGGACAATATAGTGATCGCCGCTGTTAAGCAACCTTCCTTTTAGATTTTCCCGGTTGATACTTTCAGTGGATAGTGTTCTTGTGGAAATGGTTTTTAGGAAAAAAGAGAAATCAGGAGTATGATAGGCAGCCATGTCTGAATAGGGAAAATATTTAAAGCCCTTCAAAATTTTCCTGCTACCTACCTGTGATTTATAGAGCGTTTGCAGCGCTGATCTTTCTCCCGGTTTCAGATCAATAAGCATGGGAATATACAAGGTCACATCTGCTGCTTTTGTTGCATTCTTCCTGGTGATCGAGCGGTCCATGGTTCCCGGAACAGTATGCATGCCCCTTGCCATCCATTGCCAACCGTTCAGAAGCATACCCAAAAGCAAATCGATCTTTTCCGCATCGTATTGCCATTCCGTATCCCGTAGCACCCAGGCCAGCCGCGTATTCGTCAATAAAAAAGCAGCTCCGTACTGATACATTTGCAGCCTTTCTTTGTGCTGGTGGAAACTGAAATCAGGTTTAAGACCCTCACCATCGCTGATCCGCACTTCGTTTTGCAACAGCCTTGCGTATTCCTTTACTTTTTTATATTCACCGGTAAGCAAACCATAGAACAATCCCACATCTCCACTCCAGGTAAGGTTAGCGCCGGTTCCTTTTACAGAATGCTGTGCTATCACAGATAAACATCCATCCAGTTGAAGCGGGGAAAGCTCGTTTTTCAGCACCACTACAATATCACGCATGATGGCCGGAATACCGATCTCATTGTGCCACCAGTTACTGCTTTTATACCGTTTATCAAGCCAGTTTTGCAAGGCCCCTTCTAAAATTGACTTTAGTTTTTGCTCCTTGAAATGCTCCGAATCTTGATCAACAAAGGCAAGGCCGAGGTACAACACATTGTTTAAATGCTCTGCTAGCCTCCAGCCTGCCCTTTGCTGATCATTGTAATCAATATTTACCCATTGCCTTCTCTGGTCATCGTAGTGCTTTACAATGGAGTCAACAGAAACGGCTGCCCTGTTTCTTACCAGGAACTCTTTATGCCTGCCGATGACAACTTCGGCAGCGCTTTGCGAAAAAACTTCGCTGGTAAGCAACAGGCAACAAAGTATGCAAAGCTTTAGTTTAATAGCCTTCATTTTGCCTGAACTCACTGTCAGTATTCGCATTGATAATGGATTGCGGTACCGGGTAAAGCCACTGATAGTTCTGAATATTCGGCCTGTTCGCTGAAGGAAGATCCGGCCATTTCCAACCATATTGCTTTACGCGGTTTACCAGTACCGGGTTTTCTTTTGTGGATAGCCTGGTAAGCGTTACCAACCGGTACTCCTCGCCAAAAAGTTCTCTTGTCCTCTCATCCAAAATATAATCCATTGTCACTTCTGCATTGTCAATTAAACGGGCATTTGAACGGGCACGAACCTCGTTGATATCATTTTTGGCCAAACCGATCTCACCTTTTTTCATATAGGCCTCTGCCCTGAGCAGGTAGGTTTCCGGTAAGCGCATCAAATAAATGTCTGCATCATAAAACTCAGGATTACCGTTTATGTGTTTGTCAGTAGAAAACTTCCAAATCCGCGGGTACACACTGCGTATGGTATCATTCGGAATGATTTTGTTCCAGTCGCCACGAGCCCTGATCTCATCGAAAACTTCTCTCCATGGTTTGCCGCCTGCCTGCCTGATGTCGCGTTGAATATTCACTTCCGAATTCCGGATATCCGGCCCGCTGTTCTCCCATACGGTATAAAGGAAATAATTGGTGGGCCTGTTTTGCGAGGCGCCCACACCTCTTTCATCATTGCTGGTTTGGCTTGATTGGCCGTTAGGAAATCGAGCCGCACCGTTCCCGAAAAAGTAATAAGAATTACCCGAGGCATCTTTTAACTGCCTGTCAACAAAATACGAGCTTGATTGAAAGGCAAACTCCAGCAACAACTTGTTTGCCGTAGCAGAGTTAGGCATGCCACCCGTACCGCCAATTGCATTTGCATAGTCATATTGCACCACCCAAATGGCTTCCTTGTTGCCTTCCTGGTAATTAAAATTGCCGGCCCTGAACAAGTCCCAATACACATCCTTACCCGCTTCGGCTGCCCTCTTCCCAAATCGGCCTTTCATTAACTGGTAATCGCCATCATTGCCATTGATAACATTGGAAGCTGCAACGATCGCTTCATCATAATATTTGGCATCTTTTGTATGATCGCCCAGGCTTATGCAAACTTCAGCCAGTAAATGATCGGCTGCGGCGCGAACGATCCTGCCTGGCCTTGCTGTTGTTTTCGGAAGGTTGGCGGCGGCAAACGCAAGGTCTGTTTTACACTGCTTCCAAACCTCAACCCGTGGCGACCGTACGTAGTCAAACTTCGGAACTTTCTGTACCGTTGTAATGATCGGCCAATCCCCTACCAATCCAACGATGCATCTGTGTGCCCAGGCACGGAAAAACATCGCTTCTGCCATCAGTTCATTTTTTTGAACTTCGCTCGCAAACTTCACCTGTGGATTTCCACAAGCTTCAATAACATTGTTTGCATACGTTATCACCTGACTGAGATTGGTTATCCAATGTGAAACATAGCCGGGTTCATTGGGGGTAAACAACGACCAGTCGCTGGTAACAAAACTGTTGGTGGTACTGAAAAAGCCATCCAGTCCCAGCCCTGTCATAATATAGTTATGATACTGGTAACTGGAAAAAGACAGGTACTGCATTTTATTGTGCATTGCATTAATGGCCAGGTCAATTTGAGCTGGCGTTGCATACGACGTTTCTGTTGTCAGTTGAAATACCGGCTCTTCCAAAAAACGATCCGGTTTGCAACCATTCGTTGTCATTAGCACCAGTGCAATGAGAATAGTTTTCTGTAGATATATATAACGTTTCATGATAGTTGTTTAAAAAATTAGAAGGATACGACGGCTCCAAATGAGAAGGTTCTTAATACAGGGTAGCTTCCGTAAAATATACTTCCGGGATTAGCGGCAATTGTTCCTCCGTCTTCAGGATCTAAACCGGTCCAGTCAGAGATGGTAAATAAATTATTACCACTCGCAAAAAGCCTTACATTTTGAAGTTTGACTTTGTCAAGTGCTACTTTATCAAATGTATAAGACAGTGTAAGGTCTTTCAGCTTGGCAAACGCCCTTGTGTTCCAAAACCAATAACCCTGGCTATTCACCCATTCCGCCCGGGGGAACTCATTGTTAGGGTTTTCTGCCGTCCACGGTATAACATTTTTCAATTGTGCACCATTGGCAATTGCCATAGAGGCCATTCGGCCAAAACGGTCCTTACCTAAATAGCTGGAACCATTACCCGCATTCCACTTGAAACTGAAATAAAGGGAGAAATTATTGTAGGTGAATGTATTGTTGAAGTTTAAAACAAAGAGGGGGTCCCTGTCACCCTGGTAATGGTAATCACTTGAATTGAGCTTACCATCTTTATTGTAATCCAGGAATTTAACATCACCTGGCTTTGCTTTGTAGGTAGTGATATAGTCTAGATCATCCTTTTGCACAATACCAATCATCTTGAAATCCCAAACGCTGTGAATTGATTTCCCGATCAGGTAGGCATCGGTTGTTGGTGCACCAGATATATCATTCCTGGGATTTCCCTGTTCGTCCTTCGTTCCGTAGAGATCAACCAACTTATTTTTATTTTTTGAAAAGACCACACTGGTTTCCCAGTTAAGCTGCTTGCTGCTCATTCCTTTGACAGGAATGCCGGTTAAAACCAGTTCAATGCCCTGGTTGTCCACCCGGCCCACATTTGTACGCACAGTAGAAAATCCGTTTAAGATGGGGATGGTACGCGTCAGCAACTGGTCTGTGGTCATTGACTTGTAAACATCAACACTTCCGAAGATCCTTCCCTTCACTAAATTAAAATCCAAACCAAGATTCTTTGTTGTGGTTGTGGACCAACTCAAACCTTCATTGGGCATGCGGTTGGGATAAATGGCGATAGCCGTATTGGAGCCGTAAACAGTGCGGTCAAGTCCCATTGTAGCCAGTGTTTCGTAGGGGCTTATGCTTTGGTTACCGGTTTGTCCCCATGAAACCCTGAGTTTCAGATAATCGACCCATCCAACATTGCTCATGAAGTTCTCCTGTGAAATGGCCCAACCAACGGATGCTCCTGGGAAATTGCCATATTTATTTCCGGGTGCAAAACCGGAGAAGCCATCTCTCCTAAACGTACCGGTGAAATAGTATTTGCTGTCGTAATTATAATTCAAACGAAACATGTTCGCCAGGTTCTGATACCTTGATTCACCTTTAAAAACCTTTTGTGTTGTGGCAAGGTTGATGCCGTTCCACTTTAGTGGGTTGGGCATGTTAAAGCCGTTGCCTTCTGTCCGCAGTGTGTTATAGCGGTAGGCATCGCGGGAATGTCCGGCCATCGCATCAATGCTGTGGCTGCCAATGCGTGTTGTGTACGTTAGTATTTGGTCCAATATCCACGTTCTTACATTTGTTGCAGCAGCCGTTGCATAGGCTTGTCCCCAGAAGTTGTTGAAGTTGTCCATGTTTGCCGGGTTTCTTGTATCGGCAAATATTTTAGGACCCACATCCAAATTATACACGTTGTGTGAGTATGTACCGTTCAGGCTAACCTTGTAAGTAAGGTTTTTGATCCATGGATTTTTAACGATCAACCATCCGGAACCATCAATGTTTTGAGCTTTATTTTCATCAGACCCGTAAGCCGGACCAACCTGCCTGTCGAAGCCAACGAACGGATTTCGTGCACTGGAACCCGATGGATTTGATGGAGTCCAATCCTCGTACCCAGGCAGGAGTGTTTTTGGCGAACTTAACGGCGACATCCAGGTGGCTGATTGCATGCTGGGAGATAAACCGGAGTTGTCTGCAGAATAATAATTTCCTTTTACGCCAAGGGTTAAGTATTGATTGATCTTAGTTTCCAGCTTTGCAAGAAACGTTACTTTTTTGAACCGGTCATTATAGATAACACCTTTGTGATCCAGCACGCCTGCCGAAAGATAATAATTGGTATTACTTGAATTTCCGGCAACACTCAGGTTGTGGTTTTGAATGGGTGCGTACTGGGTAATTTCATCCAGCCAGTTGGTACGAATGCCTTTATCATAAGCCTCCATTTCCTGTGCGGTCAAAATCAGGGAGCGGTTAAAATCGGTACCAACGGGAATCCGTCCTGCATCAATAAAATAATCCCACCGCACCTTCAACAGTTTGTCAATGTCCATTTGCATCTCGGGTTTTCTTGACCAGTTTTGAAATGCATACGAAGAGTTCAGGGTAAACAGCGGCTTCCCGGTTTTTCCTTTTTTTGTCGTGATGATAATTACGCCGTTTGCTGACCGGGAGCCATAAATCGCTGCAGAACTGGCGTCCTTCAAAACGTTCATCGTTGCCACGTCCTGCATATTGATTTGGTTTAGGGTGCCGTTGAAAATAATATCATCTACAACAATCAAAGGCCGGTTCAAGCCTGAGCCGGAAGGATCGATTGAGTTTTCACCCCTTATTGACATGGTGGATAAAGGGTCCTGCCCGGACTTTGACTGGGGATTAACGATGATGCCCGCAACCGTTCCGGAGAGTGCCTGCAATGGATTGGTATTGGCCAACGTTGCAATCGGCGAATTTTCAATGTTGATGGTCTGTATCGATCCAGTCAGGTCTCTCTTCTTTGCAGTACCGTAACCGACTACAACCACTTCATCCAATTTGTTTTGATTCTCTTTTAAGGTTACACTATAGTCTGAAGCGTTGGTGATAGCAAGTTCCTGTGAAGCATATCCAACCAGGCTAAAAACGAGAATCCCTTTTTCAGGCGCCTGTATCTGAAAGACACCCAGGCTATCACTTACGGTTCCTGTTCGTGCTCCTTTTACTGTAACACTAACGCCGCTCAGCGGTAGAAAGCTTTCATTCACAATTTTTCCGGTAACAGGCTTGGTTGTTACCTGCGCAAACAGGTTTCCATAAGCAAGTAAAAATGTAATGAGCATCAATCGCCCACTTGCATTACAAATTTTCGCAATCATTTCAGTCAGATTTAATTTTTAAGAGTTGAATAGCACATATAGCAAACGTTATTGTCCGGCATAAATAATGGAGGCAAGTCCTGCTATGAAAAGCGTGAACATGGCAACGATCAGGATATTCGTGCCCTTTGGAGCACCCTTGAATTCTTTCCAGATGAACACACCCCAGAAAGCTGCAACCAATGTAGCTCCCTGGCCCAATCCATAAGAGATAGCAGGGCCAGCCTGGCCGGCGGCAATAAGATTGAATGAATTTCCAAGACCCCAGATCAACCCGCCGAGAATACCAACAAGGTGTGTAGAAAACCTGCCTTTTTTCCTGGCGCCGGCGCCACGAAATTCTCAAGGTCCATGGAAGCTGCAATGAACCGGTAGAACAGCGACATAAGCACACCGGCAATAACAGAAAGCAAGATTCCTTTTGATGAAACATTGCTTTTGCTCTTCTGCGATTTTTTGTAAGCAATTGCATTGATAATAATGGCAATTGTAATGAGGATAACCCCTAAAAATAAAAAGATAGGGTTTCCCTTTTCGGCGCCGATATAGTTGATGATAACACCCAGCACCAGCGCCAGGCCAATACCCACAGGAAAAGCAACCGCCATCCCCGCGATAGCAATAGCTGCGGAAAGTAAAATATTGGCGGCGTTGAATATGATCCCTCCCAAAAAGGCACTTCCTTGGCCCAGGATCCCCAACACAACATGGTGATAAAGCAAAATGCGATGGCAAGACTGTAACTGTTAACGATAAACATACATATTGAATTGAATCGGACGGTGATAAACTTCTTATTTTGAATGTGCAGTTGGCAACCACACATTTACTTCCCCGCCTGTTTGGCTGGCCTCTGCAAACGGAACCAGCAATAGCTTTTCCGTGGCACCTTTTTGGTTTCGGTATAAAACAGAATAGGCCTGTGAACCTTTCCAATTGCCGGGTAATTGCGTACGGGCATCAGACAGTTGAAAGCTTGAAGACTTTGCTGGCAAAGTGATTTTTGAAGTGGCAGGCAAACGGGTAGGCAGTGCATTGTCCAGGGATAAAACCTGTGGCCCCCTTTTAAATGCAATGTATCCAGGGTAACTTTTGCCGCCGTCAAGGATGGTAAGCGGCATTTCAAAGGAAACGGTTACCTTATCTCCTGTTTTCCATTTGCGGTTGATCTTTACAAATTCATCGGCCTTGCCTTTATAGCTTTTGCCATTGATTTTTGCCGTAAAGGATTTTGACCAGCTTGGCACTCTTAATTGCAAAGTGAACTGGGTGGCGCGGGGAATTTTAACTGCAATGGAAGCACTGCCTTTTTGCGGAAACGAACTTTCCACCTGCCATTCTACCGGTATGAACTGATTGTTCTGTACCCGGACACTATCCTTGATCTTTGCGGCCTCATAAAGCAAAACCGTGGGATTCGAATTCACCTTGCCGTAATTTAAAAATGGCGCAAATGCAATCCCACGGGGAACGCTGGACAGGCAACAGGTAATATGGCATGCATAAGGCTTAACACCCATCAATGGTGTATAGTAGCTCACACAGCCTGTAACGGGACTTTCGGCAGCCAGCAACTGATTGTAAACCGATTTTTCAATTTCATTGAAATACTTCAGGTCCCCTGAAACGGAAAACAATTGCATATTCAACTGGATCCATGTTGTGGTCACACAGCCCTCTCCCATATGGGCGGCGGTATCTGCCTGTAATACATCATCATCTTTAAAGCGCTCATGGTCGCTGGTGGTGCCGGTTATATACAGCCTATTGGCAACAATGTCGTCGAAGGCATATTTTGAAACACGAAGAAGATTTTCATCTTTTGTTATCCGGTAGAGTTTTACAATGCCTACAATGTTCGACAGCATTTCATATGCTTTTGCATTGGCAACCTTGTCAACACGCTTTTCCTTTAATAAGGTTTCTACGATAGAAGGACCATTTTCGTTCTGGTAAGAACGTATAATATGCTGGCAAAAATCGAGGTACTTCGCATCGCCGGTCCACATGTACAAGTCGATCATAGGGTCTAAAACCGAGGTGGCAGCCATACCCACATGGGTACCGGACTTAATGATATCTCTTTGCCCTTTTTTCTCGCCAAAAGTGAGGCACAAAAGATCACCGATCTTTTTAGAAACTTCCAGTGCCTGTGTATTGCCGGTAACTTTATGGTAAGCCAACAAACCGTACAAGTTGTATTTGTGTGACCAAACATCCCAGGAAGACCAGTAGGCTTCAGGCAAATACGTTCCGAGATAACCATCAGGCAATTGCGCATTCATTAATGTTGCAGCCATTCTGTCCATTTGTTCTTTTAGCTGCTTGTTACCCGTTACTGCCCAGGTATTGGAAGCCGCTTCAAGGTATTTACCGATATGTTCACCAATCCAGCGATGTACGCCTGGACGATTTACATAGCCAGCCGTCAATCCTTTTTCATCCACCTTAAGCAGCCGATTGGTCAGGTTTCCATTGTAGCGATTCCCGAGGTAGCCGTTCAAGTGATTTATTTCGGGTAACTGCAACGTAAAAGAAGAAGGCACGCTAAACGCAACGCGTTGCTGCGCCAGGTCTGTTTCCTGAGCGTAAACAAAGGAGATATTTGCCAGAAGAATCACAACAAGAAGTGCTTTCAGGAGTTTGCTTTGCTTCATAACAATCGTTTTAATACAAATTCTTTTATCCATCATCATGTCCATACTGTTTTCATTTCCCGATTTTGGCATCCGGGTAGTGGTTAATAAAAGGCTTATCTGAATAGATCAATACATCTGCAAATTCAATTTTGGCGTCAGGCCTTGGGTTTTTCCATTTCAACGTTGCCGTATGCTTTCCTTTTGGCAATTGGTATTTCCAGCACAGCTCCTGGCGGCGCCCATGGAAGACCGCTGGCAGCTTTACAATTTCAACCAACGTATCATCTACCCGAAACTCCAGTTCCGCAACATATTTTATATCATCACATTTTAGCTCACCCTTAAATACAAGCCCCGTTCCTTCAAATGGTACCTGTTTGGTACCGACGAGAGGTTCCTGTAACCGGATCATTTGTACAGGATACATTCCCGGGAAGGCAACTTCGTATTGTACGGCCACAGGCGCCTGGTATTTGATGGTTACCGATTTGTTTTTTATCGATCCGCCATTTCTCCTGATCATTTCCAATGCATGTTTATAACTGTACTGGTAGGCTTTGTTCAACGAGATGTTTGTGAAGGCAAAGTCAATATCTTCAACAACACGCAATTCTTTCATCCAGTATTCGGGTATGTTACTGTAGCCCAAAACGGTACCCAGTATTCCTCCAGCGCTGGCAGGGTTACAATCAGAATCCTGACCACATCGTGTAGAGATGTCCAGTGTTTTAAAGTAGTCGCCGCCGCCATACAAAAGGCCAATGACAATGTAAGCGCTGTTAATTGTCGCATCAATGTTCGAGGAGTTGAAAACAAACCGTGGACAGCCTATATCACTGTTCCATTTTTTTTCTACTTCAAACCATGTTTGCTTAAAATCATTCGGGTACTTTTTATACCAGGTTATCACATCATTGATGCATTGATAGAACTTACTTTGTTTTGGGATTGTTTTTAAGGCTTCCGTTACAATAAATTCAATGTCATCAGACACAAAAGCCAAGGAGTACATGGCACCCACGTAAACGCCGCCATACCATCCATCTCCGTAATTCATGATATGGCCTATTTTGTCAGAAATGTTAGAAGCGGTATTTGGCATACCCGGGGACATCAGCCCGGCGAAATCCGCTTCGATCTGGTAATCCAGGTCGTCTGCATGCGGATTATTTAACCAGTGACCCGACTGCGGTGGCTTGATCCCCTGCAGTATATTATAACGTGCAGCCTGGTTGGCATGCCACAGCCTGTATTCTGCAGTGGCAAATGCCATTGCAAACGAATCCACAGGCGCATCCATTCCCAAACGTTCAAAGACATCTACAAATGTCAGGTCCATATACACATCATCGTAAAGGCTTTTTACGTTATCGTACCACCATTTGACATAGCCTTCAGACCATTCGATAGGTGTGTTGTCCGGAATTAAGCCACCTGTATATTTAAATTCTGTGGGTCCACCATAGGTACAGCCAATAACCTGGCCGGCCCAACCGCCTTTGATCTTATCCTGAAGTCTTTCCGCCGAAATGGTTACAAATTTTGGCGGTTGTGCCTTTGCATGAAATGACAATAAAAAGATGGGTAGCAGAAAAATTAACCTGGAAATATTCATATGCAAGCTGTTAACGGGGAGATATTTATAAACTATTACCAAGCGGTAAATGCTCGATCAGTATTTCATTGCGATAAGGGATGGAAGACTGGGCACCATTTCTTGTAACAGATATAGCTGCTGCCTGGCAAGCGAACCTGGTAGCATTGACCAAACTCTTACCCTGGGAAAGGGAAACCACCAAAGCACCATTAAAAACATCGCCGGCAGCCGTGGTATCAATAGCCTGCACTTTTTCTGCTTCCACTAAAGTGAATTTGCCGGCTTCATAAATCAGTGCACCCTGCGAACCAAGGGTTATGATAACATTGTGAACACCTTTTTCGCAAATGATCCTGGCAGCCTTTTTAGCAGAATCAATACTTTTTACTTTTACCCCGCTTAAGATTTCAGCTTCTGTTTTATTGGGTGTAATGGCATAAAGCTTTTGCAAGAGCTCTGGAGAGACTTCCGTCATTGGAGCCGGGTTCAGGATCACTTTTACCCCATGTGAAGAAGCGTAATCTGCAAGGAACGTCACCGTTTCTACCGGTATCTCTAATTGCAACAGCAGGATCTTTGAATTTGCTATTTCGTTAAGAACGCTTTCGCTTAAATGGGATGGATGCAAATTTCCATTAGCACCCGGGGCAACAACAATGCTGTTCTCGCCATGTTTGTCAACCGTAATTAAGGCAACCCCTGATGGCAATTCGCTATCCGATAAAATATATTTTGTATCAATGCCTTCATCGTCGAACAATTGGATGGACTGATGACCAAATACATCATTTCCAATTTTCGTGATAAAGGTGATCTGTCCGCCCAGGCGGGCAACAGCAACGGCCTGGTTAGCCCCTTTTCCGCCCGGATTCATAAAAAACTTATTGGCTAAGATGGTCTCTCCCGGCTCTGGTATCCTGTCCGTATTCACCACCATATCCATATTGGTGCTACCTACAATTATAACGTCTGATGATTTCATGCATTTCAGTTTGGCAAATAATCGATTAAGGGTTCTAAAATAGAATTATAAAATAGCTGTCATGAAGCCACATATCAGTTGACTCAACAACGACCAACAAGGACATATTAAATAACACAAATAATACAAGTGTGATAATCAATCAGTTAAATCGATATTTTTGAACAACTTTCGATAATTACCATTACCCTGATATGGAACAATTAATCAACCTTGTTGCCTCTCTTTCGCAAGCAGAGAAAAGACAGTTTAAACTTGCCAACAAAAAATTAGCAACCACTGGCGGCTATTTTTATTTGTTTGGTTTGATTGAAAAGCTCAGATATGCTGATTGGGAGACGATTAAAAAAGAGTTTAAAAACAAATACCCTTCAGCCTCTATTGAAAGTGCAGCAGCGTATTTGTACAAACTGGTTTTGGAAGCACTTGTTCAAAACAAAGTGAAAAATGACGAAGCCTACAAACTATTAAACAGCCTGCTGCAAATTAAAATCCTGAAGGAAAGAAACTTGCATGCGAACGCTTATTTTGAAATAAAGAAGAATGAAAAACGTGCGGAGAAGTACCAGGAACTTCCCATACTTTATTTTTTAAAGCGGGAAGAATTAAATTACCTGTCCCAAAACAATTATTCAGGGATAAAAGAAAAAGAACTAATTGCAAAACAAGTTGCAGCGAAAGATATATTGCGTGATTTAAGAAACATCCAGGAACACCACACACTTTATGAACTTTTAAAACACCGCCTCAACAACACATCCCAGATCCTTTCCGAACAAAGTAAAACCGAATTGAACGATCTTGTTTTTAGCGAGATAGCGATCATTAACACCAACACAAAGCAAAGCCTGGAATCAAAAAAACTTCACTTGCTTTTCCAGTCGTTCTATTTTATCAAAACCGGCGATTATCGTTCGGCCTTAAGAACGTTTTACATTTTAAATGAGCTTTACGAAAACAAGCTGCTCAACCTGCAACATCCGCCCATTGATTATTACGCAATGCTTGACGGCATTTTGGACAGCTTGCGCATGATTGACCATTACGATGAAATGGATTATTTTTTGAACAAACTCGCTTTGCTCCAAAAAAATGAATATCCCGAGTATTTTAAGCTATTGGTTAAAAAAACGATTTTATTGAACAGGCTTAGAATGGTATCATACGAACGCAAATGGGAGGAGGC
>SEBV01000093.1 GCA_004172865.1 Gammaproteobacteria bacterium
CAGCAGCTAAACAATTTGCTTCATCGCAGGGACATGGAAGCAAGACTGCATGCGTTGAAGGCGAAGCTGAACGTGCAGGTACACAAAAGCCGCTCGGTGTTTTTGTTGCAGTTGCCGTTAGGGTAGGATATCAGTAGGTTAACTACTCCGATTCCATGCCTTTATTTTTGTCGTCTGCATCGGGGAGACTTCATGATAAAGCATAATCGGTCATATAGCAGTATTTCTTATAGATCATTTAAAGGTTACAGGCGAGATAATTGTTCCTGATCTAACAATACCTTTCAGACCTTTTCTTCTTTGATGAAAGTACATTCGCCGTTCATATTTTGCAGCTTTCCAAATATAGATGCACGTCATCTTCTTACTGTGTATAGACAAGGATAGAGACAGTTCTACTCCCTAAATCCACAGATTATTTTCTTGTGCTTAACGGCACACTGTTTCGATAGTAGTGGCATTTATCCTACTGTTAGTAAATTTATTTTTAAAGTAGACATGTTGTTCGTCAGTTTCACAGTTGTCCCTCCGCAGGTATTTTGGAAGCACTGGTAGGCGCACCTAGATTTGCAGCAGACTCTAAAAGTTATTGCACTGGCTCAATAAAAAGGTGGTTTGGTGGTAAGGATAGTTTGCTGACAGAGTCAAGTAACCGAAAAATTGCCTCTTTGCTGTACTTACTTGCCACTTTATAGCCGGGCTTGGGAACGAAATAGACGCCATCGTTTTGAAGTAATAAATCATTGCCATTCTTCGAAGCAATAGTAAGACTATCACCAGTTACTTTGTATAGATTGTAATCCAGACTGTCGAAGTTTAGTTCACGATGTTTGGTGATAAAGTTTCCATAGTTCAGCATTTTGACGAGAGTACCTTTGTTATAAAATACATAATAGCCATTTGCCTCCTGAATGAAATATTCTTTATTTGCTTCCTCTAAAGAGTCTTGAATTTTATCAGCATTTGGGAGACTCTCAACAATTTTGCCGTCTGAAAGCTGAAACCACCCCCAATTTGACTCTCCCGTTCTTGTGTCTAACCTTGCGATGAAATCCTTGCTAACCCTGTAATCGAACTTGCTATCTAGTTCATACCGGAGCTTGTTTG
This sequence comes from Gammaproteobacteria bacterium, assembly GCA_004172865.1. Lineage (GTDB taxonomy): Bacteria > Pseudomonadota > Gammaproteobacteria > Pseudomonadales > Cellvibrionaceae > Cellvibrio. The sequence continues at coordinate 1,108 of SEBV01000093.1, forward strand.
TCTGCTTTTGGTTAATAAGTTTTTCGAAAGCTAATCGCGTGGAAAAGTGTCCCAAGGCGCCGTTTCTGATAAGCTGTAAAATATAAATTCCTCTTTTGGGAGAAGCTTCGATTGTATCGATTTGATCAACGCCATCAAAACTACTTTGTTTTAAATGTAGCTGGTTTGCTTGATTGCAGGATGTTGCGACCAAAACGAAAAAGATATAAACAAGAACAAATGGGTTAATTGTCATAGAGAAGATTATTCAATTCTCTCCGGTGTATTTGGTTTTGTTATTTCTTTACCCACAATAGTTGAATTTTTTCAACTTCTCCACCAAACTTAGTTCATTAGTCAACAAAACATTAAACAAGAAGCAATTTGCTCAATGTTGTTTCAACCGTACAAGAGTGCGACGCAACAGGCACCTCATAGCAGCACCAGCCTCTGGTCCATAAAATATAAAACTCAACCAAGAAGATTAATTGAGTTTCTCTTTGAAAGGAAACACGTTATTTCCCCATCCACTTCTTAAAATCGCTGACCTTTTCGCGGCTCACAAGGGCTTCTTTGTCAACAGCGGGTTTTAATTGCAATATCAACCGGTTGCCGAAGTAGTCGTCAATCTTG
>SEBV01000094.1 GCA_004172865.1 Gammaproteobacteria bacterium
GGTAATGTTACCTCTTACATCAAAGTCTTTTTCTTTCGTCAAGACATTGTTGCGGTAGATAGAAAGATTGAGCTTCTCTGCTTTTTTGGAGGCTACATCATACATCCACAACTGGTAGTCTTTTTCAAATACCACTTTGGCCCCGTTAGCGCTTACAAAAGGCGCTTTAATGGATGTGGTGAAATTAGTGAGCGCCGTTTTCTTTCCATTAGCCAGGGTGTACAAATTATACTCGCCAGTTGCTTCATCGGAAATGAAATAAACGTTGCCGTTCTTATCGATGGTTTGTGCAAAATCTTTTCCTTCCCAATTGGTGTACTTGGTAAATTTTTTTGTTTTGGGGTTATACGATTGCACATCGGGATTGAAGGGCCCTTTGTAACGTTTGCGGTGCGCCTGGCTGGAGCTTTCCCAGGTATCGTTGAAAAAGATTTCACCCGATGTTGGATGCTCAACCAGGTTGTGATCGTACTGAAAGAAATAGTTGCCAAACACCCGTTGCGGTGTGCCGCCGGTGAGCGGAACTGTAAAGCCTGACATTTGCCCGGCACGGTTGCTGGTAAAGTAAATTGTTTTTGAATCCCACGACCAGCTGCTCATTTCATCGGATGCGCTGTGGTAGGTTACCTGCCGGATATCGCCGCCGCTGATGGGCATGATATAAATATCAGGATTGCCATACTGTCGACCGGTGAAAGCAATCCATTTTCCATCCGGAGAAACTTTAGCATTGGTTTCATACCCTTGCATGGCCGTAAGGCGGTAAGCTTGTTTATCGGCGAGATTTGCTTTCCAAATGTCGCCTTCAAACGAAAAGACAACCGTTTGTCCGTCGGGTGTGAGAGAAGGCTGAGAAAGAAAATACGTTTCATTGTTTTGCGAAAATGCAGTAACAGTGGCCAGCACCAACAGGCTGCAAAAAACTTTCTTCATGTACTGTGGCTTTTACCACAAATTACAACGGAAACCCGCACGGCAACGGCCGCTTGTAAAATTTACACAGCCACCATTTGCCACTCTTCCACCTTCGGCAGTGCAATGCTGTTCAAAAGCTGCTCTTCCAACATTGCGGCAAAGGATTCAAAATAAACAATCACATTTTCCCGCACATTCCTTTTCAACCAGCGAAAACCGCCGGGCAGGTTGTCTAATACTTTTCTATCTTCTAAATATTCCAGGTTGTGAATGTCGGTTGGCGTGAGGCCAACCCTTTCCAGTTTAGAAACAAGTAAATAGGCTGGTGCATTGGTTACGCCGCAATACTCTTCGGCAATCTCCGTCCACTCGCCGGCAACGGTTTGTGCATGGCGAACAATTTCTTCCTTGCTTAATTGTGTTACCACCTGCAATACATGCCCGCAATTGCAAGAGCCGTGATGTCCCCAGGCATAGTGCGAACCATTGCGAAGTTTTTGTGCTGCTTCGCGAAGGGCATTGATGAGGGTGATATTGGGATGCGCCATAGATTTTGCTTTACTCAATAACAGAGAAAGGGCCCGTTTTGTTGTAGCAAGTGTCATTCCATAACTTACAATATGGAATGACAACTATCGTTTAAATACTATTTCCGCCTTTTTTTCGTTAACCACCTTCATGAATCCTGTAAAAGCCAACTTGCCAAAAGCTACCTTCCTGCTGATCGCATCTTTGTTTTCCTTCTTTGCCAAAGCCCAAATGGTCACAGGCGTATG
>SEBV01000013.1 GCA_004172865.1 Gammaproteobacteria bacterium
CCTCTGTGCCGTGAATATTAGCGTCGGTATTGAATTGAATTTTCATAAACGTCTCCTGTGACCTGAAAGAATGCAGATGATCGTTAAGTCCGCACGAGTGTAAATAGAGTATGTATAACTGTTAACGAAAGCTTAGGTGTAAAGCCCGTATTTAAATTATTACAGCTTGGAGCGATGCGTTCGGTACGACATTACACTGAACGCTTAAATTACTTATGCGTTTGTACTTATTGCTGAGAATGTTGATGGTGGGCACTAGGTGCAGATCACTAGGGTTTTGATTGGGTACCGGCAAGGATGGTGTAACACGTAAAAGTGAGAGGCCATAGTAAGACAGCGTATGAAATTTTAGTAAGCATCGTTTGATTTTTTATAGATGATATTGTGTAGTACATTCAATGGGTGACCATATTTTGCGAGAAACTTTATCACTGTAATTTTTCAAATGACTGATTTAATTATTCATGGAAAACGCCAAGGTGAAATGGTTAGTGATTGTTGCATCGCCTTTTGGGAAAAATAATGTGGGGAGCACCAAGACTTCGGCGGTGGCCTAAATGTAGAAGTCGAAGAATTCTATGGTTTTGCCGAATAGGATGGGGAGCTGGTTTTTGGGGTTTGCATGGAAGTCACTTTGGTTAGTTATTTTTGTATTCATGGATAAAGACGACTTTGGAACTGGTACTATATCGTTAGGTTGCGGATGGGATATAGGAATTTTTTAGACGCAATCGAAAAAAATTCAAAATGTAATCTTCTTAAAAACAACATCATGTGAAAACAAAAAAATCCTTTTTTATCGTCATCCCCGCGTAGACAGGGATCCAGTTTTGCCGCACAACAGATTAGAGTAAATAAACTTTACTCTACCTCACCAACGATCTCTTCATCCGCTTCAAGCTGATAGGAATCAGGGATGAAGTGCAAATGTGCTTTTTGTAGGTACTTTTTCGCACTGTCGCGATCAGCTGCATAAGCTAATTGTTGATTAAAAAAGCTTAGCTTCGTTCGCGCATCATTAATTACTTCAGCCCAAGTCTTCGCCCAAACTGTAATATTTTCATGCTCCCAGGCCATCCCTACAGGTCTATTTTTTTGATTTGTTTCAAGCTGGGCAAATTTATCTAAGGCATTTGAAATAGCAAGAAACGTCCAGCGAATTTTCACGCCATGAAAACGCTCATCCTCAGACACAGCAACTGCATATTTTTTAATTTGAGAAAGAACATCGTCATTAATTTTTTGAGATGGACGCTTAAGCTCCACAACCAAATAGTCGAACTCTCCCAGTCGGGGCTGTATAGCTTTTTGCAGCATCAAATCTATTCGTAAACTATCTGTATCCGCGCCTTCAATATCGGTCAAATCATCAGACCTATTTCCCAACTTAGCTATATGTTTTTTAAGAACCTCCTCAAGAGTTAACTCTGAACCCGCAAGAGCAAACTCTTCCTTGAAAAGCCAAGCTTCTCGCTCCAAAATTTTGTGTAGCTGATCGCGTTCCAGAAACTTTTTCTTGGTTTCTTTATCAAAGAGTAAATTTTCCAATCCGATTAAAAAATTGAGCCTATCAGAAACCACCTTTGCCGAACTAATAATGGATGACAATGACGTACGACTGAGCAATTCAGCGAGCTCATCTTGTTCATGTTTTTTTAAACCTAACACCTCACTTAGAATAATTTGAACAGAATCTGGATTATCTTTCACGGCTTGAGCTAATAATCGAAATGTGAATTTCTTAGCTTTTTGATCACTATGTTCAAATGAAGGTAAATAACTCTGAACATTCACCGCCAATATCTCGAACACCTGGCGCTCAGCAAACTCTATCGGATCTAGATCCACTTTATCTTCATAAGGATAAATATCCTCTTCTTTCCAACGCTCAATAACTTTTACTTGTCCTTCAAGAGTACGCATACGAAAATGCTGTTTAATTTTAGCTTTTGCTACTGCAAGAATTTTTTTGATGTCTCCATCAGCCTCTTCAAGTATAAGATTGTTATTTTTATCCAATTCTCGGAAATGATCTGCTTTTACATATGCAGTAAAGCTAACGCCAGGTGCACGTATTTTTCCTGATGGTAGAACATGTAGCGAAACACCATCTGCATCACATAAATGCAGCTCTCTGTCAGCTTTAATATTCCATTCAATAATGGTAACTGAAACAGGAACTCGGTGATTCGGCGCAATCTCTACATCACCCAGATGATAATCCGCTCGATGTAATTGAGCAGCAAAAGGATCAATTCGCTGACCGTTATACTCCAAACTAACACTGGGGTACTCTGTCAAATAAGGAGCGAATATTTTTGCCAAAGAGGTCTCAGAACTTTCATTTTTTAATGAACGGAAATCGGTTTCAATATTGCTAATAAATACCTCAGTACCCAATTCAGCATTCGAAGCAATCACGGGATCACTAGCCTCAAAACTGTCTATTGCATTGGCATTGCCAGAGATTGTGTAGCTTACAGTCTGCCCCTGATTATTCTGATAGACAGTATTCCAATCAACGCGCTCACCTAATGCAAAAGCCTTAAATCGCCCTTTCCCATTTTTACCATGCAAAGCTCGACCATTATCACGTACCTTTTGTTTTTTCCAAGATTCACCCAAGTTACCAAAAAAATCAGCCACACTCGCTGGATCTATCCCATAACCAAAATCACGAACACGAATATGCTCAACTGCATTGAGCTCATTCATATTAAGAAAAACCTGAACGCGATTAGAGCCAGCATCAAATCCATTCCAAATTAACTCTGCCAACGCATCAATTGGCTTGGCAGCTGAGATAGATTTTATAAAATCTTTTTTTGCAGCAACTGGAAGTTTTTTCATCCTAAATTCCTTAAAATAATTATTAGGTTTTGGAATAAATTTTGGCTAATTTTTTAATTCTTAAAACCCCCACGCAGACACCGTGATTAACAATTAAGCATAGTCAATAACTCGTAGAGCCTAGCAGACGATTAAGCTCATGTCATATACCGCACATTACGGTTAATTACACGCCTTTCTATCCAATCAAAAATCAATTCCTCTCGCCGCACATCACCACCCGCAGTCGATTGCACCTCATGACTTATATCTGGCAAATTTTATTTAGCTTTTTATCTTAAAACGTCAAATTAGCAAAAAACCAATGCTCCGCATGCTCAGGAATCTCCCACCGCAAAGCTGACTTGCTACTCGTTTCACTTAACAAACCTTCGCTTTTTAATTGACTTAATAAACGTCGCGCGCTGCGATCTGGCATTGCGCAAAGTTCTAACGCTAATGCTCGATCAATTTCGCCTTGTTGAAATGCCGTATATAAAATTAATGCCGCAGTCGCTTTTAAGGGTGCGCTAATACCTGCAACACGATCATCATTTCGCGCTACAACATAGGTTTCTATTCGTTGTCGCATTTTAGGTAGATCCAATAACTCGCTGATATAACCTACTTGATCAAGAGCTTGATCTAACATGTATTCGCAAAAACTGGCGAGACCTTTTTCGGTGAGTGATGCTTTACCGTCGTAATTGCCTTGGCGAGAAGCATCTGCATTTGCCAATAGCGTTTTGTATTGGGTGGATGATCTTGCCAAGCCTCGGCTTAAGCACCATGCACCATAGCTTTCTAAACCAACGGCTTTTAATGCGGCATCAGTTAGTAAACGCCCCACTCTGCCATTGCCATAAATAAACGGATGAATCCATGCAAAGCGATGATGTGCAGCCATGATTGCAATAATTTTTTTATCGCCGCTAAATTTTTTCGGATTATAAGTTTCGCAAAAGCGCGCCATTAAATGCGCAAGATCTTCTGCATCTGGAGGAATATGTTGGCCGACAATTACTGCACGCGCTCGCCATCTTCCTGGCTCAACTTTATCGACTACAATCCCTTGCTCGTCTTTAATTAGCCACAAACTTTCAGGAACGCGTTGATAAAACGCCTGATGTAAACGGCAAATAAACTCAGGGCTAAACAAGGTATCCAAATCAGGCTTTTCTGCAATCAACCATTCCTGCACTTGCATATGCGCCAAGGATTCTTGCTGCAAGTCGCGCTTGGCTGGATCACCGCTATAGTTTCCGCGTTGCGCCGCGCGAATTTCGTGGGGACGTGTGGAGTTGCCTTCAATTAGATTTGAATAGTAGGAGTTAATAGCAGCCATATGCAGCTCAAGCCGAGCCAAAGTTAAGGGTGCTAACTGCCCTGTTAACTTGGCGGACTGCGTTATTAGCTCGATGGCTTTATCCGGCAGGCGCAATTGCTCCAGCGTTTTATCGGCAGGGATAAAAGGGGCAAGATCCATCATTGATATAGCCATAGCCAAGCTCGCTAAATTGCATTTTTTGGCCGCTTTTTTGGCCGGATTAAAATATTATATATTACTTATATAAAAGGTTATTTTTAATTTTATCTACAGATATCTGTATTATTTGGCCGGATTATTGGCCGGTTATTGTTAAGACTATAGCACTGAATAGATGGATTTAATACGGACTTAAGCTTTTGCGAGGAGAGAGACAATCAAAGATGGGATGCAATAGTGACGATCACCACGCGGGATGCACTCAGCATATCCATGTGCTTCGCCCTTCGGGCAGCTTCGCTGTGCTAATTTGCTCCCGGCAAATTAGTGAACCGCATCAGCGGTTCTCACCCACTTAACTCCACTAGAAAAAGTAAGCGCATAAAATAAAAAACCCGCGTTTCGTGAGAAACGCGGGTTTAGTATTTGGTGGAGCTAAGCGGGATCGAACCGCTGACCTCAACACTGCCAGTGTTGCGCTCTCCCAGCTGAGCTATAGCCCCAAGGTCTTGCTTGGGCTTCGTCCTGAAGCGGGCGCATTGTATGCAGCCGCTTTGGGAGTGTCAAGGAAAACCACTCCCGCTATTTTCAGGCGAATCAAGTGCTTAACTATTTGCCGGGCTTATGGCTTCGGCCTGTTTGCGATAGTCGCTGGGGCTTAATCCTGTGACTCGCAGGAACTCTTTATTGAAGTTGGATTTGGTGCTGAACCCGGCTTCCATCATTAGGGTGGTGATGGGCATATCTGGATTGTCCCGCAGCAAGGTTTGGGCAGCTTTAACGCGGCAATCATTGAGATATTGCGAGAAGCTGCCACCGTATATTCGGTTGATGGCTTGGGATATTTGCCGCGCAGGAATCACCAAAATTCTGCCTGCTTGCTCTAAAGTTACCCCGCCTTCGCGCTTATAAAGCTCTCGCTCATTAACGACCTGCTCCCAACGGTTAAAAATGTCGCGCGCTTCGGCATCGCTGATGGGTTTGATTTTGCTTAGCCGTAAATCTTGCAGGGCGTGCATCCATTCCATAAGTGGCGCACGCATGATAACCAGCAATAGCGTGGCAATGTGGAAGAATAAAAAAATTGCAGCTCCCAAAAAAATTGCCCAGGATTGGGTTAGGGGTATACCGCTACGTGACTCTGTGTACACCCATATTTCCACAATTAAATTGATGGCCATAATGGCGGCCAGAATCAATAGCCAGCGGTAGGCAGCGTCCGCGTGCTGGGCTAATTGCTGAAGGCGCTGCTTTCCGCCAACCAATAACTTGCACGTGAAAATCAGGTAGATGGCAAAGCTACCGATAATCATCAACTCGGTAAGATCTGCTAAAGGTGAATGCGTAAAACAGAGAACGAAAACCAGAGCAGCAGGTAATAGATGCAAGAGCCAGCGTTTGTGTATAACCGCCTTGCCGCCAATCAAACTGCAATAGTAGAAGTAAGAAGCTGGCCCCAAGGTCATGGCTATAGCGGCGCGCAAGACAGCAGCGAGTTCCAAACCAGCACCAAAGACTAAAACCGCCAAAAAATTCTGCAAGGCATAGATTAAATAATTAACGCCCAATAGGCGTGCCGGTAAGACCTGTAGTTTCTTAGATGCCAAAAATCCCAACGCCAGCAGCAGGCAAATAATCGCAGCAGATAAATAGATGCGGACAATACCTTCTTGCATTCCAATTCCTAAAGGCAACTTAAACAAATAAGAGATGATATTTTCGTCGATTTTAGCGATTTTGATGTCCTCAATCGCGCTTGAGGTCGTGCGCGCTGGGTATTACTTTCAAAATCCGGCTTCCGTCATTCATTTTATAAGGAAGCCACTCATGAAATTTAACTGCATATTAATTTTAGCCGTACTAGCCGCGCTAGGCGCCAAAGCCGCTCCTGCAAACGAGGGCAGCCTATTAATTCTCAATGTCCATATTGTTACGGCCAATGCCGAAGTAAGTAAACAATCCGTCAATGTGTTGATTGAGCATGAGCGTATTCGCGCCATAACCAATAATGAAGTAGGCACGCAAAAGTTTAACGCCGAACAGGTGATAGATGGTAAGGGACAATTTTTAATCCCCGGCTTGATTGATACGCATGTTCACCTGCGCGATGTGCCCGGTTTGACCATTTCAGAAAATGAACGAGCGCAATCTAAAATTTACCAGGAAGCCGCCGCGCAAATCCCCAGAAGCTATTTGTATTCGGGTTTTACAACCTTGCTTGATCTTGCGAATACTAGGGAATTTATCGACAAATGGAATAGCCAAGCGCTCGCACCCCACGCTTATTTTTGTACACCTTTGATGATTCCACAGGGTTACCCCGCCATTTTCCTCCCAAAAGAAATTCAAGATTCCCCTGACGTGACTCGTCATTACTTGCACGACAACCACTCGCACACTGGAGCAACCATTGTTGATTCAGATGAAAATTCGCCCACCAAACTGGTTAATGCCGCTAAAAAAGACAGTGCACGTTGCATTAAGGTTTTTTATGAAAAAGGTTTTGGCGCAAACCGAAATTTGCCGGTGCCCAGTGAAAGTATTGTGCGCGAAGTAGTTGCCGCTGCGCACAAACAAAAACTGCCGGTTTTTTTACACGGCAATTCGCAAGAGTCCTACGAGTTTGCATTGAATACCGGCGTGGATATGCTCGTTCACGGCCTATGGAATGCCGATGCAAAAACCACCAACGCTGAATTAACTCAAATTGCCAAGCGATTAATAAAAGCCAAAATTGCAGTACAACCAACGGTGCAAGTCATTTACGGCGAGCAGGAATTATTTAACCCCAATTTCTTTCTGCAACCCGATGTTAAACATGCGATGCCTGCATCATTAATTAATTGGTATCAATCAGATGCGGGGCAATGGATGAAACATGAAATCGGCGGATATTTTAAAGGCGGTGCATCCTTAAGCGCAGAACAACAATATCAACAAGTCAAAGCGGCGTATCAACCTATGTTGGAGCGAGTTAACACAATGACTCGACAATTAAATACACAAAAATCTTTATTGGTTTTTGGTAGCGATACACCAAGCGGCCCAATCTATACACAGTTCCCCGGTTTAAATGGCCGCAAAGAAATGGATCACTGGCTGGAGATGCACATTTCACTCACCGATTTATTTAAAGCTCTGACGATTGGTAATGCGCAGAGAATGGGATTGAGCGATGAGATTGGCAGCATCGCAAAAAATAAAGTGGCAGATTTATTGTTGCTGAGCAAAAATCCACTAGAAGATGTAACTGCTTATGATTCGATTAGTTGGGTAATGATTAGAGGAAAACTTATCGAACGCGAAAAATTATCTGCTGCAAATAATTAATTTTTTGTTAAAAAAAATGGCGACTCATAAAGTCGCCATTTTTATTTCTGAATAGTTTTCTATTCTTGCGCAGGCTCTTCTTGAACACCGAGCTTGGCATAAATCTTATCCAAATCTTTTTGTTTGTTTTTGCCAAAACCACCCAATGCATTTACGGCATGACGCAAACGCGCACGGCTCATATCGGGGCCGATGATTTGCATAGAATCCACTACGGAAAAAGACGAGGTGGTGCCAGCAATTGCGACGAAAATTGGTGCAAGCGCATCCTTCAATTTTATTCCAAGCTGATCCGCAAGTAATTTCAGCTCGTTAAAAATGGAATCGCGTTCCCAGAAACGCAAAGCTTCCATACGCCAAAGCGCAAACTGTAAATACTCTTTTTGTTTTTCGATATCGAGCTTGTTAGCGACGAAGTCACTTTCGCTCAAGCTCAACATGCCAGATACCAAAAAGCCTGCCAGCGGCGCGAAATCGCTCAGGGTATTCATGCGCGATTGTGCATGTGGCAAAGCCTGTAGCAAGGTTTCTTTGTTGAATGTCCAGTTATGCAAACGCTCCGCAAGTTGCTCGACGCTGAAGTTTTCACGAATCCACAAACCATTTAACCAGCTGAGTTTTTCTACGTCGAAAATCGGGCCGCCGAGTGACACGCGATTTAAATCGAAGTGTTCCTGCATCTCTGCCAGGGTGAATTTTTCGCGTTCATCGGGCATTGACCAGCCCATGCGGCCGAGGTAATTCAACATGGCTTCGGGCAAGTAACCCATGCGCTTGTAGTAGAGAATACTGGTGGGGTTTTTGCGTTTGCTGAGCTTGGATTTATCCGGGTTGCGCAGCAGCGGCAAGTGGCAAAGTACGGGCGCTTGCCAACCGAAATATTCGTACAGTTTGAGGTGCTTGGGCGCTGAGTTGATCCACTCTTCGCCGCGAATCACGTGGGTGATTTCCATCAAGTGATCGTCCACCACGTTGGCCAAATGGTAAGTGGGCATACCGTCGCCTTTCAGCAAGACTTGCATGTCTACGTGCGACCATTCGATTTCAATTTTGCCACGCAGCATATCGTCGATAACGCAAACGCCTTCCGATGGAATCTTCATGCGGATTACGTAAGGCTCGCCTGCCACCAAACGGCGCTGCACTTCATCTGCTGGAATCAGCAAACCACGGCCATCGTATTGCGGGGTTTCGCCTTTGGCGATCTGCTCGCGGCGCATTTCGTCGAGCTCTTCTGAAGTCGCGAAGCAATAAAAGGCGTGGCCTTTCTCAATCAGTTCTTCGGCGTATTGGCGATACATGCCCATGCGCTCGCTTTGGCGATAAGGGCCGTGCGGGCCGCCGACGTCCGGGCCTTCGTCCCACTCCAAACCTAACCAACGCAGGCTGTCCAGAATCGCTTGTTCGGATTCGGGCGTACTACGGGTTTGGTCGGTGTCTTCAATGCGCAATAGGAATTGGCCGCCGTGTTGGCGAGCAAAGCAGAGATTGAAGAGCGCGATGTAAGCGGTGCCTACGTGCGGGTCGCCGGTGGGCGATGGGGCGATACGGGTGCGAACGGTCATGGTGGGGCCTTTCTAAAAATGAATGCGATAAAAAGCCGGGTATTATACGCGTGAACGGTTGGGTTTGGGAGTAAAGACGCTTAGGCGCCGAGTAACGGCAAGTGTTTGATACGGTGATAATTGAGGGATAAAGCGATGCAATGCTTTAAAGGAACCAGCAGTATTTCTTCCTGATCACTCAACACAATTGCGCGATTTCCCTGATAGGAAAATGTATCGCCATAAAGTTCTTTAAAGGTTTCGACCAGCGTAGTTTTGCAATTGAAATAAACAAAAAACTGCGTGGGCGATGAAGGCTTCCAATTAATGCGAATCGTGCTGCCGTCTATGGTGACATACGCAGGCTCGCCCCACTTTAAGCATTCTTCCACTACGCCGATGTTTTTGTCTTGCGCGGCAACTTCAAAAATTAATGCGCGCAAATCCATTAATTTTTTGCGCGCATGGAACGGATAAGATTTAAATAAATTGCCAACAGCCTTGTCATTAAATTTCTTCATCTGAAATTCTGCTTAAGAAATTGCGATGGCATTAATGCCCGACAGATTCATCGTGAAAAGCGGCTTCAATTTTGTGGCCATCCAAATCGCGAACAAAGCAGCCGTAATAGGCATCTCCATACATAGGGCGCGGGCCTGGTTCGCCATCTGATGTTGCGCCTGCGGCGATTGCGGCTTGGTAAAAAGCATTCACTATTTCTTTGGATGAAACATCGAAACCAATGTGGAAGCCATTGCCTGCACTGGCAGGGTTTCCATCGATCGGAGTTTGCAACCACAACTCAGGGAATTGTTTGCCAAAGCAAACGGCGCCCGGATAATCCATTAATATTTTAGCGCCCAAAATGGACAACACAGATTTATAAAACTCACGCGCTTTTTCAAATTGATTAGTCCCAATTGAAATGTGCGCAATTAATGAAGGGTTTTTATTGCTCATAGTTTTCTCCTTAAAAAATAGTAAGAATGATTAAACAACTAGTTGATCATTTTCATCAAATACCCAAACCTCTTCGTGATCGACCTCAAATAAGTGACCGTCGGGATCGCGAAAGTAACCTGCAGTTCCCCACTGGGTTTTGGTTGCAGGCTTCACTAAAGTTCCGCCTGCTTCAACGGCGCGAGCTAAGGTAAGCGCAACATCTTCAACAGTGCGAACCAAATGAATTAATGCCATGCCGGAAAAACCTGAGCCTTGTGCGCTTGGCGCTAACGCATCTTTAGCAAGATCGTCCCTAGAAATTAATGCCAAGGCAAAACCACCCAAATCAAATTTTACAAAACCAGCATGACTTGTAGGTGCGCGCTGCCAACCTAAGGCTTCATAAAATGCAGCAGATTTTGCAACATCGTTTACACCTAGCAAAATAATATGGAGGCGTTGTTTGAGTGGCGTAGATTTATCGGTCATGCGTAGTTCCTTTTAATTGTTGTATTAATATTTATCAACGAGTTTTCATTGGTTGGCGAACAATGGTTTTCCATTTCTCCGGGCTGGCTCTGCGTATATCACTTAAATAAATTTCGTGATGCTTACCGGTGAGAGTTCCATTCGCTTCAATAAATTGATGCAACTTTTCCACCGTTGGCCCCTCTTCTGAGAAAGGCCCTACATGAAGAATTTGTGCGCACAAGCCTTCTTTAAAAGCTTCAAAACGAATATGTTTTAGTGCAGGCAGTTCTTTCTTTTTCTGTAGTTCAATAATAGTTTTGTCTACCAACGCTTTATCGATGAAGTGTGGCTGCATGATCATCATGGTCCACTTCCAGAGATTTTTTTGATCCGCTGTGAACGCAGAAAGATCATCTGCCCACCACAATCCTTCAAGTGGCATAACGCCATAGTCGATAGCAGTACTACTTTTTTTGATCGCAAACTTAAGCGTATAAGATAATGAAAAAAGTGCTTCAACTGCATGACGATAAGACTCGGATGTATTAGGGTCACCCTGACCATCTATCATTAAATAATTAAATGAGGGTACATCAACAATCGCGACTGTTTTGGCGCTTGGTTTATATAAATTTTCATGCTCTTTTTTTAAATCAATTTTTTCCATGACTTAAATCCAATCGATATTATTATTTAGGCAACTTCAGCATACTCTTCACGGGCGTATGCGATAAGCGCCTCAGTTTGAGCTGCGGCATCTTTCATTTGGTTTTCACCAATTATTTTACGCCATAAAAAACCTAAAGGGCCCCAAATTTGCAATTCCATGTAGATATGAGTTGCATCACCAACGCGCTCATACTTATGGATGGTGCGCATTTTTGCGAGTGGCAAATGAGCCACATCAATCACTTCATAGGGCCACATTTTTTCGATAACAATTTTTACAGCCGGGCCACCTTTTGGTTTTAATGTAAATTCACTGCCTGCTTTGGCATCACCCAAAAGCTCGGTATATTCAATACCGTCATCCCATTGATTCCACGCATTGAAATTGGTAAGTGCGCGATACAAATATTCAGCGGGAACATCAGTTGTCGTTTGAAAATGTGCTTGCCACATAGATTTCTCCTTAAATGAGAGCAATTTGTGCTGATGAAAAAACGGGTGGGTTTTCGGGTAACAAGGCGTATGTTTGCAACATTAATTCCGCAATCAATTCAAAATCTCCTCGCGAAATTTCAATATGGCCAAAGCGAAATACGTAACCCCATCGACTTTTATTTTGAATAAAATTGAGTTGATGAATTAATGGGCGAATATCTACTGGCCGCGCCGGTAGAAATTCGATGTCGCGCCTATAAGGTATAAAATCTTTCGTCATTTCAAATTGATAGACCGCATCACCGATTACGCGACCAATAGCAGTGAACTGCTGACAAAGTCCTTCGCGACCAAATATTTCTTTTGGCGAGTAATAGATAATCCAGTCACCTTTCTCCATTCGTTTCAGCGCTTGTGCTTTGCCGTGGCATAACTGACAAAAGCCGCCGCTAACGCCGCGTGCGACATGATCTTGCGACGCAACACCAATCCAATAACGCATACATTCTCCAGAAAATCACAAGGCTCTACTTCCTAACAAGTTGAGGCATCTTAGCGGGCGCTACTGCCAAAGAATGTCAGTAGAGTGCGGCCAAATAATTTTGTAAGCGCACAAATCTTCAAAAAGTCGCATACATCTACAACATATAATTTGTGAAAACTGAAGAATTTTTCTTTATTCACAATCAATATGAACAACTCGATTTTTAACCAAACTCCCAAGCCGCCACTCTTCTAGACTCTACTCAAAGGATTTTTTGATTTCGACATCAAACACTTAGGCACCGGGAATCAAGCGTCGATGCGCTTGCGTGTGGACTCACTGATATTAAATCGAGGACGACCAGATGATCATGAACGATATTGAAATTATCAGAGCAGTTAGGGTCTTATGCATCAAGCATGAGTTTGATGAAGCCATACGATTGGCAAATAAAGTGCAGGATGACGAGAGCCGAAAAACCCTTACATCAATTTGCGAATCATTTCGAAACTCACAAATCTCCGTTAGAAACATTGGCTAATCATTTATCTTTAGACAAGACGCCGTGTCGTGTCTAAAGATGCAGCTAGATTTCAGTCGTATCTCTCTGCAACAAACCCTCTTAAAAATACTCTTACTCTTCTCGATATAAAGGTTTAAATTAGCCATTCCAGTGATCCCTTCGAGCCTGCAAAAAAATGAGCTACGCGCGTATTAATCCCGTTGATTTAATAAATTTAAAACAAGCTGACACCTGCATTTTGGATGTACGCACTGTTGCAGAAGTAAAATCTGCCGCTCTGTCCGGCTCTTTAAATATTCCATTACATGAATTAACGGCTGCTCGACTGCAAACCGAAATTACTAGCAGCGGAAAAGATGGCTCAAAAATTTATTTGCTGTGCCAAGCGGGGCGTCGTGCAGAAATGGCCGCTGACCAATTGGCGGGTCATATCGACGCCGAACTTTATGTTATTGAAGGTGGAATTAATGCGATTCAGCAAGCGCAAATTCCATTGCAACAATCTGGAAAAGAAGTCATGTCGCTGGAACGCCAAGTGCGAATTGCAGCGGGATTTCTAGTATTTGCCGGTGTTATTCTTGGTACCTTTGTGAATAGCGCGTTCTATGGTCTAGCTGGTTTTGTAGGCGCAGGCTTAATGTTTGCGGGTATTACGGATACCTGCATGATGGGTATGCTTATCGCCCGAATGCCCTGGAATAAATAGTGCAAACTTAAAATTCATTACTAATTCATGAGCTTGAAATTTACTGTTAGTTGGTGAGGGCGCTGCGATGATTTTCCGTCAATTATTTGAACGCGAATCCTGTACTTTTAGCTATCTAATTGGCTGCGATGTAACTCGCAAAGCGGTGCTGATCGACACGGTAAAAAGCGAAGTCGATTCCTATTTATCGTTGCTTAACGCATTAGGTCTGACACTTATTTATGTGCTCGATACGCACACCCACGCAGACCACATCACAGGATCAGGAAAATTACGTGATGCTACCGGCGCCCAAACTTTGTTGGGTGAAGAGGCGCATTCGGCATGTGTGTCGCAAGATTTACATCATGGTGATGAGCTTGCAATCGGCGAACTCACGTTAACAGCACTACACACTCCCGGTCACACTGACGATTCTTACAGCTTTATTCTTCGCAATAATCAAACAACTTATGCGTTCACGGGTGACACTTTATTAATAGGCAGCACCGGGCGCACCGACTTTCAAAATGGCAGCGCTGTCGAGCAATATCACAGTATTCATAATCATCTGCTCAATCTGCCCGAGGATACACTGATGTATCCCGCGCACGATTATAACGGCCGAACTGTAAGCACTATTGGCGAAGAAGTAGCTAACAATCCTCGCCTACAAGTAAAAGATGCGGCTGCTTACACAGAGCTAATGAACAATTTAGATTTACCCAATCCTAAACTGATGGATATGGCCATACCCGCTAATCGCGCATGCGGTGAGAACTAAACCGCTGCACCAGAACCTAAGTAAACGCCGAGAAATCAGGCATCAGCCATTATTTAACACCACTCCTGCACATGAATTTGTTAAGATAGCGGCCTTCAAAAAATGACTTAACATCCCACACATGAGACACAACCATGCTGATTGAAGCCCCTATCTCCCTCGGTGAATTAATCGACAAAATTACCATTCTCGAAATTAAAGCTGTGAACATCAGCGATGCTGGCAAATTAAAAAATGTGACGCACGAGCTTAATGTGCTCAATGCAAAAATCGATACCCTATTGGATGCACAAGGTCAAACCAAACTTGCACCACTCAAACAAGCGTTGAAAGATGTGAATCAGGAATTATGGATTATTGAAGACGACATTCGCGATTGTGAATACGTAAAAGATTTTAGCGATAAATTTATCCAACTCGCACGCGCTGTGTATGTCACCAACGACAAACGCGCAAAAGTTAAAAAAGATATTAACCTTGCCTTCGGCTCAGAATTAATCGAAGAAAAATCTTACAAAGATTATCAATAATTTCGATGGAAAGTTCTTCTGCTCCTATAAAGATTCTTCTCGTTAAGATGTCGTCCATGGGCGACATCTTTCACACCTTTCCTGCCATTAGTGATTTAAAAACACAATATCCCAATGCAATTATCGATTGGGTTGTGGAAGATGGCTTCAAAGAAATTGTAGATTGGCACCCCGGTGTTAACCGCGCAATTCCAATTAGCTTGCGACGCTGGATGAAAGAGCGTAACGGCAAAAGCTGGAATGAATTTAAAGCCTGGCGAAAAGCTCTGCACACCGAAAATTATGATGTCGTTATAGACGCGCAAGGTTTATTGAAGAGCGCAATTATTTCGATGATTGCCAATGCAACAATTGCAAAAGGCTTCGATAAAAAATCGGCACGCGAACCTATCGCCAGTTTTTTTTACAACGAAACCTATCATGTTAGCAAGGCGAAACACGCTGTAGAACGTACTCGCCAATTATTGGGCAAAGCCTTTGGCTACGAACCGAAACCCGTGCTTAATTTCGGCATCAATCAAAACTTTTCGCACGTTGTAAAAAACCCACGCAAACTTATGTTTATTATTGGCACGAGTTGGGTTACGAAATTATGGTCTACGGCACACTGGCAACGCTTAACCGCTATCGCCATTGAAGAAGGTTATAGCGTAGAAATTATGTGGGGCAGCGCTGAAGAAAAAGCCATTGCCGATAGCATTATCGCCAGCAACCCAAAAGCAACTCGCCCACTACAACGTATGACAATTACTGCAATCGCAGAGAAATTAGTTGAAGCTGCAGGAGTAATTGGTTTAGACACCGGGTTTTCACATTTAGCAGGCGCGCTCGAAACACCAACGATTGCACTTTATGGCGCAACCTCACCTATTAAAGTCGGCCTCATTGGCGAGCACACCAGCAATTTACAAGTTGAACCAACATTAAATTGCATGCCCTGCCACAAACGTCATTGCAAATGGCTGCCCGAAAATAGCACCGAAACGCCGCCATGCATGAATGGCATAAAACCGTTGAATGTGTGGAATACTCTTATCTCAAAAATTTCGCTTCATTCCTGAGGGCGACCATGTATCGATTCTTACTTCATGTTTCTTACGCGTATGGGCTGCCCATTTGCCGCCCATTAGAACAGGAAATAAAACGCCGCGGTTATGAAGTCAAATGGTTTTCTGAACTTGAAGAGACAAGCAAATTATTTCAAAGTGATGATGGCTTACTAAAAACCGTACAAGACGTTATTCAGTACAAACCTCATATCGTTTTATCCGCAACTAATAATGTGCCAGATTTTTTCCCCGGCATTAAAGTGCAAATATTCCACGGATTTTCTATTAATAAACGCTCGGCAGATAAAGGCCATTTTCGTGTGCGTGGATTTTTCGATCTTTATTGCACTCAAGGGCCATCTACCACTGAACCCTTTCAACGAATTGCAAAAGAGTTGGGCTATTTCGAAGCCGTAGAAACTGGCTGGTCTAAAGTTGATTCTTTATTTCCAATTGCCGCCACGCAAAACCAACGCCCGAGAATTTTAGTCTCATCAACGTTTACACCCAGATTGAGCCTTGCGCACAGCGATGAATTCATTGCCGAATTAAAACGATTGATGCAAAAACCCGACTACGACTGGACGATTATTATGCATCCGTTGATGGACAGTAATCGTTTGGAAAAAATAAATGCATTACAAAGCAGCAATGTTGTCTTTAAAGATACAACTGATTTAATCCCCATCTTTAAATCTGCAGATCTCATGATTGCGGATACCACCTCTGCAATTGCAGAATTTTTATTGCAGGAAAAACCGGTAGTCACTTTCAATAACAACAAACCCGGCGATTATTTAATTGATATAAAACGACCGCAGGAATTAGAAGCGGCAATAAAAAAAGGATTAGCTCAACCAGCTGAACTAATGAAGGAAATTAACCAGTTTATAGCAGAGACGCATCCTTACAACGATGGACACTCAAGCCAACGCGTTATAGATGCTTGCATTAATTTTCTAGGAAAAGATAAACGTTATCTAAAAAGTAAACCGCTCAATTTATGGCGAAAACTGCAGATTAGAAATAAATATAAATTTTATACGCTGCGCAGTTACAACAGACCCATCAAATTTCCTGATTAGTCATTTATTTTGTAAATGTTGTTTTAGCATTGGGTCTAATTGCTCCCACACGCGCTCTGGCGTAATGAAATCAAACCGTTCTTGGTAAGTCATATTTTTTTGTTCTGCCTTAGGACAAAAATCATCCGGGCTTATGCCTGCAAACCGTTCGCCTTGATTTGGCAACCAGCGGGTTTTGGAAATTTTAGGTGGAAAAATTGCAAACGAAGGAACATTTAAGGCTTGTGCAAGATGGCGGGCACCGCCTTCATTTCCAAAAAAGAAATTGCAATTAACACTAAGCGCACACAAATCTCGCAATGAATTAGCTTCGATATTGGTGAAAATCTGCGGATGATTATTCATTTCAGAATGGATATTAGTCGCAAAATTTTTTTCAGCGCTAACGAAATTAAAAATAATTTGCACACTAGGATAATTATCAATAATACGCTGCAGAATAACTTTCATTCGCTCCTTGTCCCACACTTTAAACTCCAATCGCGCTGAAACAACAGCGAGCATTACCGGTTTGGAAAAATCAATTCCCGCGTTTTGCATATAAGATCGGTAGTTTTGTTTTTCTTCTTCAGTTACATACAGTTTAAAATCTCTGCAATACTGAACTGCTGTAATTTTTTCCAAAGGTTTAAGGAAAGCAAGATTGTGATCAATCATATTGCTGGTTTTATCGCCGCGATTATCGACAGGATAATTTAAGGCAAGAAAACTATAGGATTTTTTTGTGGCAATTCTAAAAGCTGTACGCAATGATAATAATGAAAATAACAATGTACGTATAGTTCCACGCATGTCAATGATAACGTCATATTTATTAGAACGAACTATGCTCCAGACTCTTCGAATATAGCGGAAAAAACTTTTATCATCTTTATTATCAAAAGTGATGACCTTATCAATATCCGGGTGGCCCTCGTATAAGGGCGCAATCGGTGTATTTAAAAGATAATGGATTTCAGCATTAGGGAAAGTTCTACGCAAGCTTGTGCATAAAGCAGTACCGAGTACTGCATCACCTACTCGACGAAAACGAATGACTAATATTTTTTTTATATTCGACGCTGAACTCATTAGGATCAATCCAAAATTATTTCTGATTTAGTATATCTTGATATACCGCCAAGGTTTTTTCGGCCATCACTGGAGTAATAAATTGGCTAAAAAGAAATTGATTGGCTTTTTCCGCAATAATTTTTGTTTCGTCGGGATGATCAAGCGCATATATCACATGCCGAGCCAGAATTTCATCATCACCTTTGGGCGCGATAAATCCTGTAGAACCTTGCTTAACAACTTCAGCAGCGCCGCCTGCGCTAGTCGTCACCACTGGTACGCGATGATAAAAACATTCATAAATAAATTGCGCTATACCTTCAAGCTTTGAACTCATGAAGCCTATATCGAACTGCGGAATAAAATTAGATGCATCTTCGGTAAAACCCAAAAACGTTATGTGCGACTCCAGCCCAAATGCTTTTATTGATGCCATAATTTCCGGGGTCTTATCTGCAGGCTTTCCAATCTGCACGAAATGGATATCTGTGCGGCCATAATCATTTATCAGGCGATTTAGCGTTCGCACCAAAGTCGGCATGTCTTTCGCAGGATAATGGTTCGCAATATTGCCAATAATTTTTTTATCCGCAGGAATCGCAAATTTCTCACGCAGCTTAAATGGTGTCACGGCGCTTTTATTATCGATACGAGTGCCATGGTAAATAGTTTGTATTTTGGTTTTATCGTTAACACCCGCAGCCAGCACATTAGCCGTTTCATTAGACACGCACAAATAACGTTTAATTTTTTTATAATTGTATTTGTAGAGCGATAAGAAGTTTTTCCGCACGGGATAGGATATTTTTCTGCTCAACACAAACGGCGGCAAATTGGAAAAATGATCTGCAATAATTGCCATTTGCATAGCGGTGGGATCATGCAAATGAATTAAATCTATAGATTCCTGTTTGCACAATTTAATAATGCGCGACATGAAATTAATATCAATGCGGCGACGACGTTTTGCAGTAAAAAACTTAATTTTAAGATGCGTAAGTTTTTGGTGAAACTTGCCACCATCGACACACAAAATAATGTTATTAACATCGGGATGAGACTGTGCCAACTCGAAGCATAGATTTTGGATATGATTTTCACCACCACCCCAATTCAATACACCAGAAATATGTAGCACATTCATACAACTAACTCTCTAATTGCCATTCTATTTGGCTGACAAATATCCACTAACTTTTGCTGTTACAAAACACAAATTTAGCGTGGCATGATACCGAAACTGCGGACAAAAATCTCACTCATTAAGCAGACAAACCAGACCTGCCCCCGCTATAATCATCGGCCTTATTTATTTCATTTTTTGCCGTCATTCGGCACTATTTATTTTCGCCGTTCTCGGCGCTATGAACGAGTTGTTATTGCTATGGAAAAAACCTACGAACCCCATGCTATCGAACGCCAGTGGTATGAAACTTGGGAAGCCAAAGGCTACTTCAAACCTGTTGGTGAGGGAACGCCCTATTCCATGATGATTCCTCCGCCCAATGTGACCGGCAGTTTGCACATGGGCCATGGATTTAACAATGCAGTAATGGACACCATGATTCGTTATCGTCGCATGAAAGGTGACGACACTCTGTGGCAAGTGGGAACCGATCATGCGGGCATCGCTACGCAAATGGTAGTTGAGCGTCAGCTTGCTGCACAAGGTGTTAGTCGTCACGATTTAGGTCGCGAAAAATTCCTGGAAAAAGTTTGGGAATGGAAAGAACAATCAGGCGGTACTATTACACGTCAGATTCGTCGCCTCGGTTCGTCAGTTGATTGGAGCCGCGAACGCTTTACTATGGATGACGGTTTATCCAAAGCAGTACAAGAAGCTTTCGTGCGTTTGTTTGATGATGGCTTAATTTATCGCGGTAAGCGCTTAGTAAATTGGGATCCAAAACTTCATACCGCCATCTCTGATTTGGAAGTAGAAAATCACGATGAAAAAGGTTTCTTATGGAATTTGCGTTATCCCTTAGCGGACGGAGCAACCACTACAGAAGGTAAAAATTATTTAGTCGTTGCAACTACTCGCCCAGAAACTATGTTGGGCGACAGCGCTGTTGCCGTTCACCCGGAAGATGAGCGCTATAAATCATTGATTGGAAAATTTATTGAGCTTCCTTTGGTTGGTCGTTTAATTCCAATTATTGCAGACGATTATGTTGATCGTGAGTTCGGTACCGGTTGCGTAAAAATTACTCCTGCCCACGATTTCAATGACTACGAAATTGGCAAGCGCCATAACTTACCTTTGATTAATGTACTTGATAAAAATGCAGCGATTTTAGCAATCGCGCAAACATTTAATTTCGATGGCAGTTTAAATACTGAATTAAATAATTCATTGCCTGCTGAATACGCCGAGCTTGATCGCTATGAAGCGCGCAAACAAATTGTCGCTGCTTTTGAAGCGGCAGGTCTGCTTGAAAAAATTGACGATCACGCGTTAAAAGTTCCGCGCGGTGATCGCTCTGGCGTTGTGATTGAACCCTGGTTAACAGACCAATGGTATGTAAGCACCAAACCACTCGCTGAACCTGCAATTGCCGCAGTGGAAGATGGCCGTATTCAATTTGTGCCCAAGCAATATGAAAATATGTATTTCTCGTGGATGCGTGATATTCAGGATTGGTGTATCAGCCGTCAATTATGGTGGGGCCATCGAATTCCTGCTTGGTACGACGCGAGTAGCAAAGTTTATGTTGGCCGTAACGAAGCAGAAGTGCGCACAAAATATAATCTTGGTGATGAAATAAAATTAAATCAAGATGAAGATGTTTTGGACACCTGGTTTAGTTCAGGCTTGTGGACTTTTTCAACTTTAGGCTGGCCAGAGCAAACTGAATTTTTGAAAAAATTCCATCCGACCGATTTGTTGGTGACTGGTTTCGACATTATTTTCTTCTGGGTTGCGCGCATGATTATGCTGACCATGCATTTGGTGAAGCATGAAGATGGCACGCCGCAAATTCCATTTAAAACCGTTTACGTTCACGGTTTGGTACGCGATGGCCAAGGCCAAAAAATGTCGAAGTCGAAAGGCAATGTGCTCGACCCACTCGATATTATTGACGGCATTGATTTAGAAACTCTTGTACAAAAACGTACGACAGGATTAATGAATCCAAAAGATGCTTCGAAAATTGAAAAGCAAACGCGCAAAGAATTTCCTGATGGCATCCAAGCTTATGGTACCGACGCACTTCGTTTTACGTTTTGCTCGCTGGCATCAACCGGTCGCGATATTAAATTTGATATGGGTCGTGTTGAAGGTTACAGAAATTTTTGTAACAAGATTTGGAACGCAATGCGCTACACCTTGATGCAATGTGAAAATCAGGATTGCGGACAAAACGACGCCAAGGGAATCAATTACGAGCTGTCATTAGGTGATCGCTGGATTATCAGCAAATTACAGATCGCTGAAAAAACAGTGTCAGAAAATTTAGACAACTATCGTTTGGATTTAGCATCACAGGCTATTTATTCGTTCGTATGGGACGAGTACTGCAGCTGGTATCTTGAAGCAACCAAAGCCGTGCTATTCAATGCAGAAGCGACCGATGCGCAAAAGAAAGCAACACGTCGCACACTGGTTCGCGTGCTCGAAACTATTTTGCGTTTGGTTCATCCGCTAATGCCTTTTATCACCGAAGAAATTTGGCAAATTATCAAACCGCTTTCAGGTGCGAGCGGCGAAACAATTATGCTGACGAGTTATCCAGACACAAACGAAACCAAAATCGATCAACAAGCGTTAAGTGATGTTGAATGGTTACAAGCAGTGGTTGTGGGTGTGCGCAACATTCGTGGCGAAATGAATATATCGCCCGCAAAAGATTTACCTGTCCTATTTAAAAATGGAACAGCGGAAGATCAACAACGCTTACAAAACAATCAACAATTTTTGAAAAAATTAGCGTCACTGGAAAGCGTTACCTGGCTTAATGCTGGCGATGCTGAACCTATGTCGGCAACGGCATTAGTGGGCAGCATGGAAATTCTGGTACCTATGGCGGGAATTATTGATAAGGATGCCGAGATTGCACGCCTAACAAAAGAAAGTGCGAAACTTGAATTGGATATCACCAAAACCGAAACCAAACTTGGTAACGAAGCATTTGTTGCCAAGGCACCGGAAGCAGTAGTTGCTGCAGAGCGCGCGCGCGTTGCGGAGCATAAAATTGCGGTGGAAAAATTACGCGAGCAAATTCAAAAAATTAGCGCGTTGTAATTTGCATCTGCATTACAAACAAAAGGGATGAGCGATCATCCCTTTTTTATTTTTCGAAATATTTTTAATCTCTTCGCATGAAACAAAAAAGCCCAATCTTTCGATTGGGCTTTTCTTTTTAAACCTACATTTAAAGGTTTCGAATAATGGCGGTGAGGGAGGGAGTCGAACCCTCGATACCGTTTAAAGGGTATACTCCCTTAGCAGGGGAGCGCCTTCGGCCACTCGGCCACCTCACCGTAAACTACTGAAATAAAAACTTTTAAAGCCGCCATTTCGGTAGGAGCGGCATAATATCATATTTCAAAAAAAATCAAAGGCTTAAACACAATTTAATAGTCTAGCAACGCACAATATAAAAAATGCATTTCGATAAATTAATCAATTTGATTGAATACTAAACACGGAAGCGCAACACAGGAGGGAATCTACGCGGCAGTGGTTAACAACCAGCTACCGCGAGAAGGTTCATACGAAAATTTATTATAAATAAACGGCGAAGCAAAAAAATTAAAACGAGTTTTGATCGTCAGAATTTTGTTTTTCACGCTGAATACGTTGATAAATTTCCTCGCGATGAACAGCGATATCTTTTGGCGCATTTACACCGATACGAACCTGGTTACCTTTTACACCAAGTACGGTCACGGTGACTTCATCACCAACCATCAAAGTTTCACCAATACGGCGAGTTAAAATTAGCATTTCAATCTCCTTCACTCATCCTGTAAGAGTACGGCTCAAGGCTCCCAGCCCCTTACCGTCTCTCGACTAACCCTTGTCGCGGCCCAGGCAGTATCGCCTTGGACTAAGTATTGACTACTTTTAGCGAAAAGGAAGAAACCCCGAACATTTTTCTCTGCGGCCAAAACCATCAGAAAATTTACCATAACTAAACCAACAGATGATGAGCCTAGCCCCTCACACGGCTCTCTGTCGGTTCGGCATCCAAACCAAAAGCGGTGTGCAAACTGCGCACAGCCAACTCTAAGTAACGCTCATCAATGATCACCGAAATTTTAATTTCAGAAGTTGTGATCATTTGGATGTTGATGTTATCCGCCGCTAAAGCAGTAAACATTTTTGAAGCAACGCCCGCATGGGAACGCATGCCAACACCCACGATAGAAACTTTAGCAACCTTATCATCACTGCGAACTTCACGTGCGCCTATTTCTTTGGCAACACTTTCAAGTACAGCAACGGCTTTTTGCATATCATTTTTGTGCACGGTGAAAGTCAGATCAGTTGTACCGTCTGCCGCTACATTTTGCACAATCACATCTATTTCGATATTGGCTGCGCCAATAGGTGCGAGAATTTTTGAGGCTACGCCTGGAACATCAGGTACGCCAGCAACAGTTACTTTAGCTTCATCACGGTTGAATGCTATACCGGAAACAATTGGTTGTTCCATAGTCGAATCTTCCTCGTCGAGGGTAATCAGGGTGCCGGGGCCGTCTTTGAAACTGTGTAATACGCGCAGAGGGACTTTATATTTTCCTGCAAATTCAACCGAGCGAATTTGCAATACTTTAGAACCCTGACTGGCCATTTCCAGCATTTCTTCAAAGGTAATTTTTTCAAGGCGACGCGCGCGCTCAACAACACGAGGATCAGTGGTGTATACGCCGTCTACGTCGGTATAGATTTGGCATTCGTCAGCTTTAAGTGCAGCCGCTAGCGCTACGCCGGTAGTATCTGAACCGCCACGACCAAGCGTTGTGATATTGCCGTTTTCATCGACGCCCTGGAATCCAGCAACAACGACTACGCGACCTGCATCCAAGTCAGCGCGCATATTTGCTTCATCAATTGACTGGATGCGTGCTTTGGTAAACGAACTGTCAGTCATAATACGAACCTGACCGCCAGTATATGAACGCGCATCTACACCGCGTTTTTTGAGCGCCATACAAAGTAACGCAATAGTCACTTGTTCGCCGGTAGACACTAACACGTCCAACTCGCGAGGGTCGGGAGTGGATTGAATTTGCGTTGCCAAACCGATTAAACGATTCGTCTCGCCGCTCATCGCAGAGAGTACTACTACCATATCGTGGCCCTGAGCACGGAAGCCGGCAACTTTCTCCGCCACTTGCTCAATACGCTCGATAGAACCTACCGATGTACCACCATATTTTTGAACCAATAAGCTCATTACAACCTATCCTTTTACAGACGATTCGCGCCAGATTTTAGTGCACTGACAACTTTATATTCTTAATTTCCTGATTGTCATTTAAGACAACAATCAGGTCACAAAACGGCGGGCAATTAAACACCAGTTTTCAGGAAAAGTTAACCTAAAAGGATGAAAAACAGCAGAATTCACTCTTTTTAAACATTTTGCCCTCAGGCGCTCACACCCAACTGGGATTTAACCCAAGGCAACACAGATTCCAATGCAGAATTGAGTGAAGAAACATCTGTTCCACCACCCTGAGCCATATCAGGACGACCGCCACCTTTACCACCCAACTGCTCGGCGACAAAGCGCATTAAGTCGCCCGCTTTGACTTTGTTGGTCGCATCCTGAGTTACACCGGCAACTAAAGCAACCTTGCCATCTTCGACCGCAGCCAATAAAACAACTGAAGTACCCAATTTATTTTTAAACTGATCAACGCTGTCACGAAGGGACTTGGAGTCGGCACCTTCCAAATTCAATACCAACACCTTAATACCAGCAACTTCCTGAGCCTGCCCTAATAAATCTACGCTGCCTGCTGTCGCAAGCTTTGTTTTGAGCGCGGCCAAATCTTTTTCGAGTTTGCGATTTTGCGCGATCAGCTGTTCCAATTTTTCAGTCAGGTTATCGCGATTGGCTTTTAACACGCGAGCGCTGGCATCTACCAGGTTTTCGACCTTATCAAACAAGGCCAAAGCTTTTGCACCTGTGACAGCTTCAATACGACGCACACCGGCTGCAACACCTGATTCTGCAGTAATGCGGAACAAGCCGATATCACCAGTACGTTGAACGTGGGTGCCACCGCAAAGCTCTACAGAGAAACCATCACCCATGGTCAAAACACGTACGCTATCGCCATATTTTTCACCAAACAATGCCATTGCACCTTTGGCCTTAGCCTGGTCCATATCGCACAGCTCAGTAGCAACACTTGAGTTGCCACGCACTTGATCGTTCACTAAGGTTTCAATTTCTTTAAGCTGCTCGGCGGAAATGGCTTCGAAATGTGAGAAGTCAAAGCGCAAACGTTCTGAATCGACCAGCGAACCTTTTTGGCTGACATGCTCGCCCAGCACTTTTCGTAGTGCAGCATGCAATAAATGAGTTGCAGAGTGATTGAGTGCAGTCGCTTGACGTACATTTGGATCGACTACTGCCAGCACTTTATCGCCAAGGCTAATAGCACCTTCAAGCACATGAACGATGTGCAAATTATTCGTGCCCTGCTTGTGGCAATCGCGAACTTCGATATGGTTTGGGCCAAGACTTAAGTAACCAGTATCACCGGATTGACCGCCTGATTCTGCATAAAATGGGGATTGGTCGAGAACCACAGCGCCATCTTCACCGACATTAAGACGCTCGACTTTAACACCATCTTTAAGTAAAGCAACCACTTCACCTTCTTCAACTAAAGAAGCGTAACCGACAAATTCTGTTGCGGGTAAATCGAGGCCAGCGGCGGTGTAATCCACTTTAAATGAACCCGCTGCGCGAGCGCGCTTACGTTGTTCATCCATTGCAGCTTCATAACCAGCCAAATCTATGGTCAAGCCTTTTTCGCGAGCGATATCGTTGGTTAAATCCACGGGGAAGCCGTAGGTGTCATAAAGTGTAAATACAACTTGGCCTGGAATTTCGCTACCGGAGATTTTTGTTAACGCATCTTCTAATACGGTGATGCCTTTATCGAGAGTTTTTTCGAATTGCTCTTCTTCGGCTAATAAAACGCGTTCGATTTGCGCTTGGCCTTTGATCAATTCTGGATAGGCATCGCCCATGACTTCAGCAAGGGCTTTTACAAGCTTGTGGAAGAAAGGTTGCTTTTGGCCTAATTGATGACCATGGCGAATTGCGCGACGAATAATGCGGCGCAGCACATAACCGCGGCCTTCATTGGATGGTGTAACGCCGTCAGTAATAAGAAATGAACAAGAACGAATATGGTCCGCAATCACACGCAAGGATTTGTTTTCCAAATCGTTGCTGCCTGTCACCTCTGCAGCGGCTTTCAGCAAATGCTGGAACAAATCAATTTCGTAGTTGGAATGCACGTGCTGCATAACGGCAGAGATGCGCTCAAGCCCCATGCCGGTGTCTACCGAAGGTGCTGGAAGTGGATGCAACACGCCGTCTGGCGTACGGTTGAATTGCATGAACACGTTGTTCCAGATTTCGATAAAACGGTCGCCATCTTCTTCCGGTGAACCCGGTGGGCCGCCCCAAATATCTGCACCGTGATCGTAGAAGATTTCGGTGCAAGGACCGCAAGGCCCAGTGTCGCCCATCGCCCAGAAGTTGTCGGACGCGTAAGTCGCGCCTTTATTGTCGCCGATGCGAATAATACGCTCGGTAGGAACGCCAATTTCTTTCGCCCAAATGTCATAGGCTTCGTCATCAGAGGCGTAAACGGTGACTGTTAATTTATCCGCGGAAATATTGAGCCAGTCTTTAGAAGTCAGGAATTCCCAAGCGTAGACAATTGCATCGCGTTTGAAATAATCGCCAAAGCTGAAGTTACCAAGCATCTCAAAAAAAGTGTGGTGGCGTGCGGTGTAGCCTACGTTTTCAAGGTCATTATGTTTGCCGCCTGCGCGAACGCAGCGTTGCGAACTGGTCGCTCGGGTATAGGGGCGCTTGTCGCCGCCGAGGAATACATCTTTAAATTGAACCATGCCAGCATTGGTGAACAGCAGCGTCGGGTCGTTGCCCGGAATCAGGGAGCTGCTTGGAACAATGGTGTGACCTTTACTTTCAAAAAATTTGAGGTAAGCATCGCGTATTTCTGCGCTCTTCATAAATCGTCCACTACAAGTTAATGGGATGGCGTTGCCTGATGTTGTTCTTTTTCGGCTTGACGCTTTTCTTTCTCTTCGAGGCTGATAGTGCGCGCCTCATTTTCCAACATGACGGGAATGCCATCGCGAATGGGATAAGCTAAACCGCTGGTCCAGCAAATTAATTCCTGCTGCTCGGGGAAATATTCCAGCGCGGCCTTACTAACAGGGCACACCAAAATACTAAGTAATTTTTTGTCGATCATAAGCAACTCCGACGGCAGCCAAACTAAGGGGCGTTATATTAACCGCTGATCCTTGCTGTGTCTCTATTGAAGCCCTATTCAGTTGGACAAAAACGTACTCATTCAGCCACTAATCCAATAACGCAGATTTAAGGTTGGGGTACGACCAATAATTGCGGATCAACTCGTTCGTCAAACCAATTCATCGCCCAGTGTAAATGCGGGCCGGATGCCCTACCCGTTTTACCAACTAAGGCAATGTTTTGCCCTTGGGTAATCTTATCGCCGACCCTCACCAGAATTTTGCTGAGATGGATAAAGGTTGATGAAAGACCATGACCGTGATCGATGATTAGCGTTCCGCCAGACAAAAACATATCAGGATGAACCAAAGTCACTACACCGCCAACCGGCGCATTAACCATTGTTCCCACTGGTTTGGCGATATCTACACCGTAATGTGGCGTTCCGGGAATTCCGTTATAAATACGCTGACTGCCGTAAACGCCGCTCACGGGGCCAAGCACAGGCCATTGAAATTTCTGCGTAAAAAAATCTATCGGTAGATCGGCTTTACGCGCAGCGACAACCAACTGCGCTTCGCGGGCGATACGTTCAGTCTGTTCTTTGGATGGCTCAATCGTGGCTTGAGGAACACCTTCAACTCGCTGGATATTGTATTCGCGGGCTTTAACCTGGAAAGAATGAGTTTCGGTTTTTCCCTTGGTAATCGTGGTGATAACTGCTGTTGCTGAAGCGTCTCGCCCCAAACCTATTACAAAGTTTCCATCTGCAGTTAGTGTCAATTTTCGCTGTTTGTAATCAACTTGAACGCCAGGCTTTACGCGCCCGATGATCACTCCGCCCTGCTGCCATTCGCCGCTAATTTCCAGCGCTAAGGTTGGCAAGCTTGCCAATAAAAAAACAAAACTGACAACATAGACACTGAGATTTTTTTTCATAACCAACTCGGAAGATAAATAAATTTTGCAATTCTCAGGCATAAAAAAACGGCAGACCAGCTGCCGTTTTTTCGATAAATCCCGTGCTTAAACGCGCAGAATTCTCATGGTGTTGGTGCCGCCAAGAACAGTGGTATCACCGTTCGAGAGAATAACCAGATCACCATCATCCAATATGCCTTTTACTTTCAACAAATTCACCGCGCGATCAAAATCTTCAGCGCAAGGAATCGTTGCAGTATCAAAAGCTACTGGATAAACACCGCGATAAAGCGCAACTTTACGTTGAGTGCCCACGTGACGCGAGAACGCAAAAATCGGCAATTGCGAACCAACACGAGACATCAAACGCGGCGTACTGCCAGATTCTGTTAAACAAATGATGGCTTTTACACCAGCCAAATGGTTAGCAGTAAACATAGCGGCTAGAGCAATGGATTCATCGATAGAACTAAAGTTCTCGTCCATGCGATATTTATCAAAGCTCGCCGTTGGATGTTGTTCCGCACCCAAAATAATACGCACCATGGCTTCAACAGTTTGCACCGGGTAGCTACCCGCTGCAGTTTCCGCTGACAACATTACCGCGTCAGTGCCATCCAACACGGCGTTAGCCACGTCGAATACTTCTGCGCGTGTTGGCAGCGGGCTGTTGATCATGGATTCCATCATTTGCGTCGCAGTGATCACCACTTTGTTCAATGCACGTGAACGCTCAATAATACGTTTTTGTACACCGATCAACGCAGCATCGCCAATCTCAACACCGAGGTCGCCACGAGCAACCATCACAGCGTCGGATGCGCGAATGATGTCATCCAGCGTTTCGTTGTCGGCAACAGCTTCAGCGCGTTCGATTTTAGAAACCAAACCAGCGCGACCGCCAGCAGCTTCCATTAAACGACGCGCGAGATTCATATCTTCTGCGCTGCGCGGGAAAGAAACCGCGAGGTAATCAACATCGATTTCAGCAGCAGTTTTAATATCTGCCATGTCTTTTTCAGTTAACGCAGGCGCAGTCAAACCACCACCTTGACGGTTAATACCTTTGTTGTTCGACAAAGGACCACCAACAGCAGTTGTGGTGTAAATGCGTGGGCCTTCGATACGATCAACTTTCAAAACCACGCGGCCGTCATCGAGCAACAACATATCGCCCGGAACACAATCATTCGGCAATTCTTTGTAGTCGATACCGACTTGATCCTGATTGCCTGCATCGCGCTCAAGGGTCGCGTCCAACACAAACTTATCACCAACATTCAGGTGAATTTTGCCTTGGGCGAAACGCGCTACACGGATTTTTGGACCTTGCAAATCGCCCAAAACGGCAACGTATTTATTATGCTTGGCCGCAATTTCACGCACCATTTCTGCACGGCGCTTGTGATCTTCTGGCGAACCGTGTGAGAAGTTCAAACGAACGACGTTAACACCAGCCAAAATTAATTGCTCTAAAACCTCAGGCGATTCAGAAGCTGGGCCAAGTGTACTAACGATTTTTGTACGTCTTAACATGATTGATTTCTCTTTATTATTTAGCTGACATCAATGCGAGGGTGTTGTCCAACATGCGGTTAGAGAAGCCCCACTCGTTGTCATACCAGCTCAATACTTTTACCCACTTACCGTACACTTTGGTTTGCAAAGAGTCGTAGTTGGATGAATGCGGGTTGTGATTAAAATCGATAGAAACCAAAGGCTCGTCAACATACGCCAATACACCTGGCATTTCTGTTTCAGATGCTTTTTTCATGGCCGCATTTACAGCGTCAACCGATACATCTTTCTCAACCAATACGTTCAGGTCAACCAAAGATACGTTGATGGTTGGAACACGAACCGAAATACCGTCCAATTTGCCTTTCAATTCTGGCAATACCAAACCTACCGCTTTTGCAGCACCGGTTGTAGTTGGAATCATAGATTGGGTCGCTGAACGCGCGCGGTAGATGTCTTTGTGGAATACATCAGACAGCACTTGATCGTTAGTATAGGAGTGAATTGTAGTCATGGAGCCTTGCACGATAGTAAAGTTATCGTTCAACACTTTAGCGATTGGCGCCAAGCAGTTGGTGGTGCAAGATGCGTTGGAAATAATGGTGTCTGTCGCTTTCAACACGTTGTTGTTTACGCCGAATACTACGGTTGCATCAACATCAGTACCTGGAGCAGAAATGATGACTTTCTTCGCGCCAGCCGCCAAATGCAAACCTGCTTTTTCTTTGCTGGTGAATATGCCGGTACATTCATACACAACATCTACATTCAATTCGCCCCACGGCAATTTTGCCGGGTCACGCTCTGCGGTAATGCGGATGGCATCGCCGTTAACAAACATTGTATCGCCTTCAAACTTTACCGTGCCGCTGAATACGCCGTGTACTGAGTCATATTTGGTAAGGTGAGCGTTCAAATGTGCATCACCGAGATCGTTGATACCAACGATTTGAATTTGTTCGCGCTTGCCAGACTCATATAAGGCACGCAGTACATTGCGACCGATACGACCATAACCGTTAATTGCCACTCTGATAGTCATTTGTTGCTCCTAAGTCAATTGTGGTACCCACTGCGGGGTATTCATCATTTTAAAATAAGTTCGCCCAGCGACCGGAATCGCTGGGCGTTTTGTCGTTAATTAGCGTGGCAGGCTTGCTGCTTCGCGAGCGAGACGTTCGATTTCATCCCAACGGCCAGCTTTCATTAATTCTTTTGGCGCCATCCAGGTGCCGCCTACACAAGCAACGTTTGGCAAGGCCAAATAGCTTGGAGCACGTGCCAAATCAATACCGCCAGTTGGGCAGAAAGTGATTTGCGGCAAGGGGCCACCGATAGATTTCAACATGGGAACGCCACCCGCCGCTTCAGCCGGGAAGAATTTCTGATGCGTAAAACCTTGAGTGTAAAGGTGCATGGCTTCCGTAGGTGTAGCTACGCCAGCCAACAAAGGAATCAAGCTGCTTTTAGCGGCTTCAATCAACGCCGGAGTTGTACCTGGGCTTACCAAAAAGGTCGAACCCGCTTTGATCGCTGCTTCCAAATCTTTTGGCGTAATGATGGTGCCCGCACCGATTACTGCGTCATCCGGTAAAGCTTCAACCATGGCAGTGATAGCATCTAACGCACAAGGAGTACGCAGGGTGATTTCCAAAACCTTCAAGCCGCCGTTGTAGAGGGCGCGTGCCAGTGGCACTGCATCTTCGATACGCTCAACAACCATAACCGGTACTACCGGTGCTACTTTCAGAATTTGAT
Organism: Gammaproteobacteria bacterium; assembly: GCA_004172865.1. GTDB lineage: Bacteria > Pseudomonadota > Gammaproteobacteria > Pseudomonadales > Cellvibrionaceae > Cellvibrio. The sequence goes on from SEBV01000013.1 coordinate 31,582, forward strand.
CTATGGATAAAGCCACTGTGTCTTCCTCGTTTGAGATAAATACTTACTTTCATTTCTTTAGGGGGAGCATTCATACCCGAAGGTGTGAATCACTTAGAGTCACCGTCATCTCGCAGGGATGACGATTCCCTTTTTAATTCATTCTTTAAGGCGCCCAGTAAACAACTACCGGTACGCGATCTTGCTGCAGAACCGCACGAACTGGCATTTCAGCAATATCAGTGCCTGCTTGTGCTTTTCGCAATACGGCGAGTTTTTCATCGCCAGTAATTAATAGCACTAAAGTCTTGGAACGCAATAAACCGGCGAGAGATAAGGTCATTCTTTCGGTGATCGCGCCTGTCACTTCGCTTTGGTGGGCAACAATCGCCGCACAAAGTTCAGGTGAGTCCAGGTTTAACGCTGGCTCAAGGCCTTGCGCATGAGGGAATAACGATGCTGTGTGGCCGTCATTGCCCATGCCGAGAATCGTAATATCGAAGGGTTGAGCAAGTTGCTGGTAAGCGGCTTCGCAGTCGGCCAAGCCTTCTTGCGCGGTTTCGGCAGTATTTTTCATACCGATTAAATTAGCGACTGCAGCTTTGTTTTGGATAAGGTGTTTTACAGTAAAAGCTTCGTTGCTTTTGTCGTGATCAAAATCGACCCAACGTTCATCGACCAGAGCTACGTAAACGGATTCCCAATCCAACTCTATATTGCTTAGGCTTTTGTAAAGCGGCTCCGGTGTACTGCCACCGGAAACCATAAACGTTGCCTCACCACGATCTTCGATTGCTTGATTGAGCGCAGTTACGCACTCGGATTCTAACGCTGCCACCATGTCCTGGCGATTTTCAAAAAAACGCTCGGTCAACATTAGTGGCTTTCCTCTACACCGATTTCATCGAGGTTAAACCAGCTGCGGCCATCCGAACCTACTAACTGAGCCGACGCAATTGGCCCCCAGGTTCCCGCCATGTAACCATGTGGTTTGTTTTCAGGGCGCTGCCAAGCTTCGATAATAGGATCAATCCACGCCCAAGCCGCATCAACTTCCGCGCGGTGAATGAATAGACTTGGGTTGTTTGCTGCGGCATCCAACATCAGACGCTTGTAGGCATCGCTAAAATAATCTTTATAAGCATCGGCCAAGTTGAGATTCAATACGACTGGCGATAATTTCAATTCGTGATTACCCAAATCTTTCGAGGTCACGATGATCTTGATAGATTCTTCTGGCTGCAAACGAATTACCAAACGATTTGGCGTAGTGATTCCCGCAGATTCTGGAAATACTTTGTGCGCAACATCTTTATATTGAATAACAATTTCCGCAAAACGCTGCTTCATACGCTTGCCGGTACGAAGATAGAAAGGTACGTTTGCCCAACGCGAATTATCAATGTGCGCGCGGATTGCCACGAAGGTTTCGGTGTTGCTTGGCGAGCCTAATTCGTCGAGATAACCTGGAACAGTTACACCATCCATTTGACCTGCAACATATTGACCGCGCACCGCGTTAAAGCGAACCGTATTACCTGTGAGTGGACGAAGACTCTCAAGAACTTTTAATTTTTCTGCACGAATACGCTCGGCAGTCATTTTGTTTGGCGACTCCATGGCCACCAAACACAATAATTGCAAAATGTGGTTTTGAACCATGTCGCGCAGTGCGCCAGCACCATCGTAGAAACCAGCGCGACCCTCAAGACCTACAGTTTCAGAAATGGTGATCTGTACGTTATCTACCGTGCGAGCATCCCACAAATGTTCAAAAATGCCGTTGGCAAAACGTAATGCTAATAAATTTTGTACCGCTTCTTTGCCAAGGTAATGATCGATACGGAAGATAGCGTGCTCATCAAAATATTCAGCGATGTTGCTGTTAATTTCTTCTGCAGTTTTTGCGTCATAACCGAGAGGTTTTTCAACCACAACGCGCGATGTCTTGGTAATCAAACCGCTTTCATGCAAATGCTTACAGGCAGCGCTGAATACTGACGGCGGTGTGGAGAGATAAAACACACGTTGACGATTGTCGCCACTGTTGAGCAATTGTGCGAGGTCTTTCCACTTATCATCTAGCGTAGAAATATCGACGGCTTTGGGAAACAAAATGGTCGCAAAACTATCCCAGGCTTCAGCATTAAACTCATTCTTGTTTAAATGCTTTTGTGCTGCCTCGCGCACTTTGTCTTTATATTCTTCTGCCGCTTGAGTATTACGTACAGTTGGAATAATACGGGTGCCTTCTGGCAATTCGCCGTTACGATGGGCGCGGAATAAACCCGGGATTAATTTGCGTAGCGCCAAATCACCAGCACCACCAAAAAGAACAAAATCAAAGGCTTCAAGCATGTGGATTATCCTGTAGATACTTTTTCTAAAAATGCTTTCTAAAAACGCTTTCTAAAAATATTTTTCTAAAAATGCTTTCTAAAATAGGTTCTAAAAATGTTTCTCATCTAAAAATATTGCTAGCCCGAATTGTTCGCGCCAGACATATTTAATATCACCAACAACGAATATTCTTTGAACATCCGCTTAGACTTTGCCTTTATCCTTAAGAAACCTATCACTAGGTGAATGAAACCTGGTTATCAACTGAAAAGGGAAGCTGATTACCAGGTAAAAACTGTTGCGCCTTCTTCTGCCAAACCTACCGCAGCACGTAAAGGACCGAAGAGTTCACGGCCCATACCTTGATGGCTTGCAGTCAAATCAGCGGTAGCAAATTGGCGACTTTTTAATTCTTCTTCACTAACTAATAATTGCAGTGTGCCTGTTTCAGCATCCAGCTCAATCAAATCACCGGTTTGAATAAGGCCAATCGGACCATTGTCCAAAGCTTCAGGCGATATATGAATGGCAGCCGGAATCTTACCAGACGCGCCCGACATACGGCCATCGGTCACTAATGCGACTTTAAATCCGCGATCCTGCAATACACCTAATGGCGGGGTAAGCTTGTGAAGTTCTGGCATTCCGCAAGCTTTTGGACCCTGGAAGCGCACAACTGCAATGAAATCTTTTTCCAATTCACCACGTTTAAAGGCTGCCTGCATTTCTTCCTGAGCATGGAACACGATTGCAGGTGCAGTCACTTTGCGGTGCTCAGCTTTAACAGCTGATACTTTAATAATCGAGCGACCCAGATTGCCTTTCAACAAGCGCATACCGCCATCGGCAGTAAAAGGCTTGGTCGCGGGGCGTAAAACGGCCTCGTCCAGACTCTCGTTTGGGGCATCACGCCATACTAAATTATCGCCATCAAGGAATGGTTCTTTAGTGTAGGGTGCCAAGCCGCCCTCGCCCATGACGGTTTTAACATCATCGTGTAAAAGACCCACTGAGCGCAGTTCACGCATCAAATAACCCATACCACCTACCGCTTGGAAGCGATTTACATCGGCCAAACCATTCGGGTAAATACGGCACATGAGCGGGATTATATCAGACAAATCGCTAAGGTCCTGCCAGTTAATCAATACACCAGCTGCACGTGCGATCGCCACTATATGCATAGCGTGGTTCGTTGAACCACCGGTTGCTAATAAGCCTACGATGCCGTTTACGATAGTTTTTTCGTTAACGATATCGGCCATGGATGTGAAATTGTCCGGCGCAGTAATGCGAGCTAATTGATGTACAGCTTCGCGTGTAAGCGCTTCGCGAAGTGGGGTATAGGGATTTACGAAAGAACTGCCGGGCAAGTGCAAGCCCATAATTTCCATCAGCATTTGGTTGCTGTTGGCAGTACCGTAGAAGGTACAAGTACCGGCGCTGTGATAAGACGCACTTTCAGCCGCCAATAGTTCCTTACGTCCAACTTTACCTTCAGCAAAAAGCTGGCGCGCCTTAGCTTTTTCAGCATTCGGCAAACCTGGAGTCATTGGACCGGCAGGAACAAAAATCACGGGCAGTTGGCCGAATGACAATGCGCCCATCGCCAACCCGGGAACAATCTTGTCACAAACGCCAAGGCACAAAACGCCGTCGAACATATCGTGAGATAGGGCAATCGCGGTGGACATGGCAATTACGTCGCGGCTAAACAGCGACAAATCCATACCTGGAAAACCTTGAGTCACACCATCGCACATGGCAGGCACACAGCCAGCCATTTGGGCAGTCATACCTACTTCGTGGGCAGCTTTTTTGATGGGTTCTAGATATTCGCCATAGGGAACGTGGGCAGATAGCATTTCATTGTAGGCAGATACCACACCCAGATTGGCTGCAGTGCCTTCAGCTAGAGCTTGTTTATCAGAGGTATCACATGCAGCAAAACCGTGGGCTAAATTGGCGCAACCGAGATGTGAACGGGAGGGGCCACTTCTGCGCCATTTGCCTACCTTTGCCAGGTAAGCAGCGCGGCTGTCGCGGCTTCGTTCGATAATACGGTTGGTAATTTCGTTAAGTCTTGAATCAGTCATGGCATACCACTTTTTGTTGAGTCTGCGTTGGTTAGCTGCCTCGGAGGGCAAACCACCAATTACGGAATTGCTACGGGTATAGAATCGGACAACATAAGCTGTGTATTAGATCTGCAAATGCCCAGGCTCCATTGTAGCGGCAAAAGTATCTGATTGCCCCACCGAGTTGGTTAACATCAGTAATTGTTTACGCATCAAACCGCCGGTTTAATGCGCATCGCATACATAATAACTATGTCAATTACTGCTTGCTGCCGATAGCAACCCACAAAAACCTTAGCTGTTGGCTTTTTTACCGTTTTTATAAAATTCAATTAAATGACGCGTCGACGCGTCATGTGCAGGATTTGACGCTGATCCCACTGCCAACTCCGGCTGGATTGCTGAGGCCAGTACCTTTCCTAATTCTACGCCCCATTGATCAAACGAGTGAATGCGCCAGATAATACCTTGCACAAAAATCTTATGTTCATAAAGTGCGATAAGTCCGCCCAAAGTTTTTGCATCTACTTTTGGCAACAAAAGTGTATTCGTCGGGCGATTACCTTTATGTACTTTGTGCAATACGATTTCTTCAATACGCTCCGAGCTAACGCCTTTTGCAGTCAATTCTTTGCGCACTTGGTCTGCATCGATACCCTGCATCAAAGCCTGAGTTTGCGCGAAGAAGTTAGCCATCAATGCGTCGTGATGTCCCTCTACCGCAATAGTCGGCGCTACTGAACCAATAAAATCTGCCGGAATAATATCTGTACCTTGGTGCAACATTTGGTAGAACGCATGTTGGCCATTGATACCAACCTCGCCCCAGACTAAAGGCACGCTACCGTAACTAATTTGTTCGCCAGCCCAATTCACATGCTTGCCGTTGGACTCCATCTCCGCCTGCTGCATATAAGCGGGGAAACGATGCAAACATTGATCGTAAGGCAAAAGCGCTTGCGCGGGATAACCGAGGAAATTGCGATTCCAGATTCCCACCAACGCCATCAACACTGGCGCATTGCTTTCCAAAGGCGCTTGCTGGAAATGCAAATCCATTTCGTAGGCGCCTTCGAGCAACTCTACAAAGCCTTCATAGCCGATAGACAGAGCAATTGGCAGGCCAATCGCGGACCATAGCGAAAAACGTCCGCCAACCCAATCCCACATATCAAAAATATTTTCTTCTTCGATACCAAACGCCGTCACCAATTTACGATTGGTTGACACCGCTACGAAGTGCTTGGCAATTGCGCTGTGATCTTTCGCCGCCGCGCTGAACCATTGCTCCGCCGTTTTCGCGTTGGTCATAGTTTCTTGGGTAGTAAAGGTTTTGGACGAAATCACAAACAGCACAGTTTCGGGATTCAAATCTTCCAAAACTTCAGCAATTTGCACGCCATCCACATTGGATACGTAATGCATCTTCAGCGATTTGCTGCCGTATGCTTTGAGGGCTTCGGTCACCATCAATGGGCCGAGGTTGGAGCCGCCGATACCGATGCTAACTACGTCAGTAATCGTTTTGCCGGTGTAGCCTTTCCAATCGCCAGAGCGAACGCGCTCAGACAATTTGCGAATGCGCTCAAGCTCGGCATTAATAGCCGGGCGAGCATCAGCGCCATCGATAATAATTGGATTCGTTGATCTATCGCGCAAGGCGACATGCATAACTGCGCGATCTTCTGTAGCGTTGATATGTTCACCTGCAAACATTTTTGCGCGCCAAGCTTCAACGTCAGATTCTTTTGCCAAAGCTAACAACGCAGCTTTGGTTTCGTCGGTAATCAGGTTTTTGGAATAGTCGAACAGAATGCGGGGAAGTTCAATCGAGAATTTGTTAAAGCGTGCATCATCTTCAGCGAACAAATCTTTGATGTGACGAGCTTTAAGTTGCTTGGCATGTGCGGTCAGAGCGCTCCATGCAGGTAAATCAGTTGGACGAGAAAATGAAGTCAGATTAGCCATTTATCGCTCCCGAAAGACAATAACAAACGCGCATTGGTTGATTCCTATCAAATAGGTGGTGCATCGCTGGCGGTCTATGCCACCTGGGCGAAAAAAGAAAGACACTTAGCGCAAACTCAAACCGGCTTTCCGTTTCAAACTTGCTCCCAGGTACGTGAACACAAGTGCGCAGATTTGTTGGAATAGGTAAGGCGCAAAAAGGCCGCTATGATAGGCAGATGGTCTTGGGGTGTCAATTAAAGCGCCGATCAATGCGCGTGAAAACGGAACAAAATCTGTTGCTATGTTTAGGTTTTTTTAGGATTTACACTTAACCCCGAAATAAATTAAAAATAAGGCTATTTTGTGACCAAACCTAATACACCGCCACTAGGAATTATCGAAGGATTTTTCGGCCGCAGCTGGAGCTGGGAGAATCGACAAACCTACGCCAAATTTCTTGCCCTAAACGAGTTCAATTTTTATATTTACGCACCAAAAAGCGACGCCAATTTACGCAAAGATTGGCAACAAGATTGGCCAAGAAATAATAAAGATGAATTAATTTCCCTGCGTGAAACCTATCAAGATAATAAGGTAGATTTTGGTGTAGGGCTCAGCCCCCACGAAATCTATTTGGACCCTTCACACAACAATCGCGAATCGTTACGAAATCGTGTCCAGCAAATTAATTCGCTCTCACCCGATATTTTGTGTTTGTTATTTGATGATATGCGCGGCGATATTCCCAACCTTGCCAATCTACAAATAGATTACATGCACGAAGTCGCTGAACTCACTACCGCTAAACGAATTATTTTTTGCCCGACTTATTACAGCTTTGATCCTGTACTTGAAAAAGTATTTGGAAAAATGCCGGAAACTTATTGGCAAGATTTGAATAAAAACCTCGATAAAAAAATTGATGTTTTTTGGACCGGTGAGAAAGTATGCTCAACCGCATACTCGGTTAATCATTTAACACAGGTGACGGACCTTTTAGGTCGTAAACCTTTCCTGTGGGATAACTATCCTGTCAACGACGGTGCGGTAAAAGCCAACCATTTACATCTTCGTGCCGTGGATCAATCACATAGTGAGATTCAAAATAATGTAGCAGGCCACGCGCTTAACCCAATGAACGAGCCGTGGCTTTCACAACTTGCCTTGGCGTCACTGCCAAAAGCTTATCGCGAAAAAGATAATTACAATCCAGAAAAAGCATTAACAGAAATCATCGCTGAACTTTGCGGCGAAGAATTAGCAGAGAATTTATTGCAAGATTTACCGCTATTGCAAGATAAAGGATTAAAGCAATTGAGCGAAGATGAAAAAGCAGAATTATTAAATCGTTACTCGGCGTTTCCGCAAAATCCCTTTTGCGAAGAAGTTATTGATTGGCTAAATGGCGGTTATGTATTTGATCCGGCATGTTTGACGGAGTAAATAAACAACAAAAAACTCCGTCGCCCTGAGCGGAGTTTTAAAACAGAGGCTAAAACCTCTCCTGCAACCATTTACTAATCGCGCCTATTTGCTCAATACAAAGCGTATGCTCCATAGGATAGGATTCATAACTCACTTTATAACCGCGATCTGATAATTGACGATAAGCGCGCTGACCTAATACCTCATCCACCACCGAGTCCTCCGTGCCGTGTTGAATTAAAATTGGGATATTTTTATTTGCATTATTTTCTGCAATCGAATCATGCGTTGCAAAATAGGTTGATAGCGTTAGCAGTCCACCCAAGGGTTTTGCAAAACTTAATGCGGCTTCATAAGCGACTGCCCCACCCTGTGAAAATCCTGCGATTACAATTTTCTCACTCGGAACGCCGCGCGCGATTTCACGTTCAATTAGCGCATGTACTTGTTCAGCACTTGCGCGCAATTGTTTTACATCTACTTTGCGATCCAGGGTTAATTCAAAAATATCGTACCAGGCTGGCATCACGTAACCGTTATTTACGGTGATTGGCAAACTGGGCGCGTGCGGAAAAATAAAACGCACGTTTAATTCCGCGGGAAATTGAAGTTGGCGAATAACAGGAACAAAATCATTGCCATCTGAACCTAACCCATGTAGCCAAATAACAGCGCCCTTCACAGGAATTTGCGGATTCGATTGCACTTCCACACCAGGTAAATAATTCATAAGTTTCTCATTAATATGTTGCAGAGTATTTTGGTCGTCATAAATTCGTCACACAGATGTCATATTATCAAGCAACTTCATATGTTATGTGACAGCTATGAGTTTAATTCCCACTATCGAAATTCCTGATCGTAACGGTTTAATTTGTGGTTTTACGTTGGATGCAACGCAAAAAGCAAAAACGCTTGCGCTTTATGCTGCCGATAACCGCAAGGCGCTTCCGCCTGAACCGCACTGGCTGCATTTTAATCTGGCTGACACGCGCGCAACAAATTGGATTCAAGCCTGCATTCCAATCCCCGAAGATGCCCGCGAACTTTTGCTCGATAGTGATGCTCATATTCGCAGTGAAAATTTCGACCATAGCTTAGCATTGATCATCGGCGATTTATTTCACGATTTTAAAGATGACCCGGAAGATCTCGGCGTATTGCGTTTATACCTCGACAACGAACGCTTAATTACCGGGCGAGGCCATCCGCTTAAATCGGTAGACCGATTACGCCACGAATTATTTGAAGGCATGGTGATTGGAAATAGCATCGATTTATTTGCGCGTTTGATTTACGACATTGGCGATTCCATGCGCATGGTTATTAAAAATCTCAACGAGCGCGTGGATGATGCGGAGGATCAAATTCTTGCTGGTCACCTACAAAACCAAGGCAGCAAACTCGGCCAAATGCGACGTTTGTTAGCGCGATTAAGACGCCATCTCAGCGCTAATCGCCAAGCGATGCAACATGCGTTGCCGCATATTTCGCGCTGGAGCGAGCACGATATTTCCGAATTACGACAAGCAGTTGAACACCTTGAATCCACTATTCAGGATCTGGAATTGGTGCAGGAACGCACACGCTTGCTGCAGGAAGAAATCGCCGGGCGCATGAGCGAAGCGACTAACAGAAATTTATATGTACTATCTATTGTCACAGTTACACTGCTGCCGATTAATTTAATTACCGGTATTTTCGGCATGAATACCGGCGGCTTACCTTGGGGGCAGGATGATCCTTCCGGCTTTTGGTGGGTGATGTTTTTTATGGTGATTGCCGTTATCGTCGCACTCACAATTTTGCAACGGAAACGAATTCTGTAATTTATTTGTTTAATTTTTGCTCAAACAATAGCGTTCATTTGCAGAAAATTTTCATCAACCCACAAAAATCACAATTAGCTATTACTCATCCCAGACAAAAGCCGCTAAAACCCTCTACACTTCAATATGACGAAATGATGAATTCGCGCGAAAGCGGTGTGATTCATTTAACTCCACTACAGTGCATCTGCAGATGCTAAAGAGCCTACATGTCACAACATCACCCTTATAAAACCGCTCCCGAACACACTAGTGGCACCAATTACAAAACGATTAACGCCACCATTACGCCGCATAACCAACTCAATATTTTATCCAAAGCTGAAGTATCAAAATTATTGGATTCCAGCCAAAGCGGACTCTATAAATTATTTCGCAATTGCTCGCTCGCCGTGTTGAACACCGGCAACGATCTTGACGATGGAAAAGAATTATTGGAGCGTTACAGCGATTTCGATATCAGTATTGTGCAACAACAACGCGGTATTAAATTAGCAGTAAAAGGTGCGCCGGAAAATGCATTTGTCGATGGCAAAATGATTAAAGGTATCAGCGAACATTTGTTCACGGTACTGCGCGATGTAATTTATAACCACGACGAAATTGATGGAACCGTAAGCTCAAAAGCAACGACCAGCGAAGGCATTACCGACGCTGTTTTTAATATGCTACGCAATGCTAATTTATTGCATCCCGGCGTAGATCCAAATTTAGTCGTTTGCTGGGGCGGCCACTCAATTAGCCGCGGCGAATATGACTACACCAAAGAAGTAGGCTATCAGTTAGGCTTACGCGCACTGGATATTTGCACAGGCTGTGGTCCAGGTGCGATGAAAGGCCCAATGAAAGGCGCGACCATCAGCCATGCAAAACAACGTATTAATAATGGTCGCTATATCGGCATTACTGAACCGGGAATTATCGCGGCGGAGGCGCCGAACCCTATCGTGAATCAACTCACGATCATGCCAGATATCGAAAAACGTCTCGAAGCATTTGTGCGTCTCGGCCACGGCATTATTGTATTCCCCGGTGGTGCAGGCACGACGGAAGAAATTCTTTATATCCTCGGGATTTTGATGCATCCCGATAACAAAGATATTCCCTTCCCGCTTGTATTTACTGGTCCATCCAGCGCGGCAGAATATTTTGAACGTGTGGATAAATTTATTGGCGATACGCTCGGTGCTGAAGCCCAATCGCACTACAAAATTATTGTTAATGATCCAGATGCTGTTGCACGAGAAATGGTGGAAGGCATCAAAAAAGTTCGCGAATTCCGCAAACACAGTGACGATGCCTACTACTTCAACTGGCAATTAAAAATCAGCCCGGATCTACAACAGCCATTTATCCCAACTCACGATAATATGCGCAACCTTGAGCTGCATAAAAACCAGCCGAGCCACTTGCTCGCCGCCAATTTGCGCCGCGCGTTTTCTGGCATAGTTGCCGGTAATGTTAAAGAGGAAGGTATTCGCACTATCGAGGAATTCGGTCATTTCGAGCTACATGGCGATGCGGAAATTATGCATCCCGTAGACGAGCTATTGGAGTCTTTCGCCAAACAAAGCCGTATGAAATTACCCGGAAGAGAGTACAAACCCTGTTATAAAGTAATTAAGTAGTCAATGTCTGCAGCCACTATGGTCAATGTCTCACAAGAAATAGCGATTTTAGCGACTATTTGTGAGCATCGAATCTCTGGATAATGGCAAACATCAGGAAGTAGACAGTGAGTAAAAAGGCCAGGCAAGGTCAACGGAGGCGTCCTCTTAAAGGAGAGGGTCAGGATGATTCAGGAACGGCCAGGAACGGATTGACTGTGGATGAATGGCTAAAGGAATAATCTCAAGAGGGTTAGCACGGAGCGAGACGGATAAAAAACACTGACTACTACAGAGTTTACGGACAATATCTGCACAAGGCCGCGCAAGCGGCCTTTTCTTTTTGTGGAGAAAATTAATTGCCACTTTCTTGCGCTAACAAATAATCAATAAGTTTGTGCAATCCAGTTGTTAGCGAACGAATCGATCCTTCCATATCCCAATCTTCATCGCCAATTTTTACAACATTAGAAATACTGCGTAACTGCAAAAACTTTTGCCGCTCGGCCAGACAAACCTGAAAGAACGCTGCGCCTTCCATATTCTCAATATCCACATTAGCGATGTTAACAAAAGGCGCCATTGCCGCGTTCATGGAATTACTTTTCGCAATGGGCAAAATTTGTTGTTGCGGAAGATAAGGACACAACCATTTTTTGGTCACACTAAATTCCATATCCAGTTTTAAATCCGCAAGATGGGTAAAACCAGTAGCGGTAAAAAAGCCTAAATCCGCCTCGCATTCAGACTCAATTAAAACCACATCATCAACCTTAAAAACCGAATGCGTATAAACTCCTGCAATCCCCGCCATAATCAACCAATCAGGTTTATACTGCGCAATTATTTTGCTAGTGCGATATGCTGCCGCGGTTAAACCTACACCGCAAATTTCTACAACTACATCAGGATGTGAAAAGAATTTCGCTTCGGTAGACGTTGGGAACACAACCACAATTTTCATCGCTCACCTTGTTAGATATAGTCAAATTAACTTTAAAAATCAGCAAAAAAATATCTGATAATTAATACAATACTCTTCTTTACAAGCAGCCTGTCCGTAAGATAATTTGCATCAGCTAAAATGCACGCCAACGACTCCTATTAAATCACCACGAGGCAACAATGATTACCCACGAGCCAAATCCCCTTTATGTAGCAAACCCGGACCGCTACAAAACTATGAAATACAAGCGCTGCGGTAGAAGCGGCGTGCAACTATCGCGTTTGTCGCTCGGCTTGTGGCAAAACTTCGGTGCTGTAGATTCTGTATCGAATGCGCGCGCCATGTTACGGAAAGCTTTTGACCTAGGCATTAATCATTTTGATTTGGCGAATAATTACGGTCCAAATTTTGGCTCTGCTGAAATTACCTACGGCGCAATTCACAAGCAAGATTTTGCACACTATCGCGATGAATTATTTATCAGCAGCAAAGCTGGTTACGACATGTGGCCAGGCCCTTACGGTATTGGTGGATCACGTAAATATTTGGTGGCAAGTTGCGATCAAAGTTTAAAGCGCACTGGATTGGAATATTTTGATGTGTTTTATCATCACTGTATGGATCCGGAGACGCCCATTGAAGAAACCATGCAAGCGCTGGATTATATTGTGCGTTCTGGTCGCGCGCTTTATGTGGGTATTTCAAATTACCAACCAGAGCAAACCAAACAAGCGGTGGATATTTTAAAATCGTTTGGAACACCGCTGTTAATTCATCAACCACGTTACAACATGTTTGACCGCTGGATTGAAGATGGTTTGACCGACGTACTGAAAGAAGAAGGCGTTGGCTCAATTGTATTTTCACCTTTGGCACAAGGCGTGTTGACCAATAAATATTTAAATGGAATTCCTGAAGGCTCGCGTGCATCGCGCCCCGAATTAATTTATTTGAATAACAAAGACATTACGCCAGAAAAACTGCAAAAAGTTTTGCAACTCAATGCTATCGCAGAAGCGCGAGGACAATCACTAGCTCAAATGGCAATCGCCTGGACATTGCATAACGATGCAGTAACCACTTGTCTAATTGGTGCAAGCCGCCCTGCACAAATTGAAGACTCAGTTGCAGCCTTGAATAATCTTGAGTTTAGTGCCGACGATATTTCAAAAATTGATGCAATTATTCGTTAAATAAAAACTGGCGAGCATTTTAAGTGCTCGCCTTTTTTTATAAATTACATTTCCTCGTTGTTATCCACGCCGCTAAATAAATACCCACAAAATCCGCCACTGCATCTTCAATATCCAACGTCCGTGTACTTGGAAAAAATCCTTGTGACAATTCTTCGAGTAAGGCAAATGCCAGCACCAGCGCGCAACCTAACGGCAAGCCAAAATGCTTTTTTGCGCGCGATTTAATTGATAAGTTCACCAGAACCGCTAGCATTGCATACAAACTCATGTGCCCTACTTTATCGCCGTAAGGAACAGACCGAACACTATCAATTAAAAAGTTAGAGCGGCCACTATCTGACACCACAATAATCCACACAATAAACGCAAAAAAAAGTAACGCGAAAACGGGTACAAACCTGCTAACTGCAAACATGATAAATTTCCTTGATTGGTAAGTGATCTTCCGTCTGGAAAATCACTTGAATAATTAATGTAAAATTATGCTTCTTTTCCGGGGCGCGTATTTTCAGTACGACCTATGGAATACCAATCCAATTTTCGCGTTAAAATCATAAACACACCTAACAAACCAAACAGCAGTAACGATCCCATGAGTAACGCATAGTCTTCTGCACTTAATAATCCGTAAAGCAAACCATATAAAGATGCGAGCAGAGAGGAAAATATTCCACCGCGCAAAACACTTTGTAAAACGTAATTGACGTAGAAGCCAATCAACAAAATACAGGCCGATGACGAGATTAAATAAGCGGTTGAAAACGCGATGTGTTCAGATAGGGAAACTAGCAGTAAGTAGAAAAATGCGAGTGACAAACCAACTAAACCATATTGCACAGGGTGAATAGCCAAACGTTTTAAAATTTCAAATAGAAAAAATCCTGCGAAGGTTAATGCGATAAATAGAAGCGCATATTTTATGGCGCGATCACTTTTTACATATTGATCGACAGGTTCAATTAAGCTCACACCAAAGAATCTGTTTTGAAATGCATCGCAATCCGCAGAGGAAACGCATTGATTAAAACTTTCCTCCAAATTACTGGAGAAATAAGAGGTCTGCCAGCGCGCTGAAAAACCAGTATTTTCGACGGTACGCTCAATGGGCAAATAATCACCCATAAAACTTGGGTGAGGCCAATCTGAACTAATAGACACTTTAGACTCACGCCCAATGGGCACAATGCTAAAAGATTCTGTGCCGCGTAACACCAAATCCAATTTAAAATGCAGGATATTTTTTTGTAATAGATCTGGTTGTTTTAAAATGGCGTGGGCACCTTCGCCGAGTATTTTTAATTTGGTTCCCGATTCCATTTTTAAAATTTCGTTATTAACAAGAATTTTTAAACTATCGATACCGCGAATATCTTTAATTCCCATGGCAATGTAAGGTGACTCGAATTCGTAATCTTGAAGATCACCCGTAACACCATAATTAACGGGTACTTCAAAATGCCCCGAGATCGTATTGTCTGCGTGATATAAGCGGGCCTCATAAATACCACGACTTAGCCGCTCCGTTTTTAGTTTTCCATCCACTTCAAACGCTGAGGGTAAAAAATAAAGTTGCAGATTGATCACGGAATCTACCTGATAGCGAACTCTGGTATTTTCATCGACTTTCCACTCTTTTATTTTTTTAGTGTAAGGAACCACCATAACCGGGCCAATAAGTTTTTGGCTGTAACTGGAACTCTTGGCGATATCTTCAACAACGCTTTGTTGCGATGATTTGCGTTCGTGAATAACACCGTTAATCATACTGATGGGAACCATCAATAATAAAATGAGAAGTGCTATGGTAGAAAATTTAAACAGTAATGGGCGTTTCATGCATTGCTCCTGATATTTATTCGTCAGGAGCATTGTGAAGCGGTGATGTGAGGCGCTTGTGTTAAGAATGTGATTTTTGTGTGTGTTTTATGTGTAGGCGTATGTGAAGCTAGAAAATAAGCGCAGCTTCAACGCCCTGCTCCGTATTAGTTAAATGTAATTTCCCTTTGTGCAGACTGGCGACTTCTTGCACAAAGTTCAGGCCGAGACCCGTGCTTTTTTTGCCAGTAGCAGGGCGAGGCAGCGAATAAAACCGTTCGGTGATTCTCGAAAAAGCAAACTCAGGAATGGCCTCTCCCTGATTTTCTATAGCAACTTTTAACTGATTATTATTAAATTCAGAATAAATTCGAATACTCCCACCATCAGGAGTAAAGTCCAGTGCATTTTCTAATAAATTAGCAAATGCTTGTCGTAATAAAAAATTTTCACCCGTTATAAATACATCGTCCGCAATATTATTTTCACACTGAATTTTATGTTGCAGTATTCGAGCTGATTGCATTTCAATTAAATCGTCCCACAAAGGTTTTATCGCAATTGGCTTCGGTTCGTGTAACTCCTGCTGCTGCTCTACCAACGCGAGATTTAATAGGCGTTCAATAAGTTGCTGCATACGTACACTTTCAGCGTCGATATTATTCATAAAACGCTGACGCTGATCGTCTTCCATGGGCGACAACAATAATTCAACAGCGGCGCGAATTCCAGCGAGCGGACTTTTTAATTCGTGTGTCAGCGTTTGTATATAACGTTCGATGTAAGCTTTGCCATCCAACTCAATGCGCATGGATTCAAGCGCGCTCGCCAATTGATTTAATTCACCGCTGGCAATTTTACTTTCAGGTAACACAGCACGCTGACCCAAACTCACCGCCAGCGCGTATTTTCGCAAACGCCGCAATTCAGCACTCAACCACCACGAAAATATAATACCGGCCAATAAACCTATGCCAATAATAATTCCGCAAAGTGTCGCCAGATGATTACGCGAGCGATCAATAAACGGTTGCATGGTACGATTAGGTTTTGCAACCGACACCACGCCGATAATATCCTTCCCATCCATAATCGGTGCTGCAACATACATTACGCTTGAGCTTTCATCACCCGGAATTGCAGCGGTGGAACGCGCCCCGTATTTGCCATGCAATGTTAAATAAACATCATTCCAATGCGAATAATCTTGCCCTAATGCTTCATTGGTTGAATCCAGAATAACTATGCCATTTTTATCGGTAACATAAATGCGGTGATTTATAACGGTCTTATTAATTCCCCAAATATTGGCCTGCAATTTACGATGCCCATAAGCGGCGAGCGTGTCGGGGAAATCACTGGATTGCAGGCTATTATTTTTAACAGGCTCACGCAGTATTTCAGCGAGTAGATTTGCAGTATCAACTAAATTTTCTTCTGTCGATTGACGAACACCTGGCTTAATTTCTTCAATAACAGTGTTTAAAACAAAATAACTACTCAGCCCCACAAAAATTAAATAAACCAGAAATATTCTAATACTGAGCGACATTAATTTTTCTCCGGTTGGTAGCTATAACCGAAGCCGCGCTGGGTTTGGATAGGTTCAGCATCTGGTGCGATAGCGCGCAATTTTGCACGGAGTGTTTTTATGTGAGTATCTACACTGCGGTCGTAACCAGCGTCTGCAACTGCGCCCACCGCTGTCAGCAATTGATCCCGACTAAAAACTCGCTGCGGTTGGTCAACCAAGGTCTGCAAGAGTTTAAACTCAATTCGCGTAAGCTGTAAAAGTTGATGATAATAAAAAATCTGTAATTTTTCGTTATCGATTTTAAAATCATTATTAGCCAAAACTTGTGGAATAATTTGCACAGGCGCAACAGGAATAATTCGCTTCAAAATAACTTTAACGCGTGCGGCTACTTCGCGCGGGCTAAAAGGCTTCACCACATAATCATCTGCCCCTATCTCTAAACCCACCACGCGATCCAACTCATCACCGCGCGCCGTTAAGAAAATTACGGGCACATTGGAAAATTTTCTTAATTGTTTACAGGCTTCGAAGCCGGTTATATCCGGCAAGCCAACATCCATAATGACTAAATCAATAGCGGTATTTTGTAAAAGCTTCAGTGCTTCGCCCGCCAAACTTTTCCAGGTAACTGAAAAGCCTTCGGCTTGCAATACAAAAATCAGCGTATCCGCAATTGAGGGTTCGTCTTCGACAATAAGAATATGAGCCATGAGTTATCTTTTTTAGTGAATACATATGCGGGATTCTACCGTAAATTATTACCAACAAAAGCGCTGGCTACGTTATTTACACTATTGCATATTGCGATTTTTGCACCTAACCTCAGCTTACTATTTTAGCCACAAGAATTGCGTTATGCCTGACCATAAATCCACACCTGCAGAACCTATTAAAATTGTTGGCGGCGGGCCGAAAAAAGTGCTTTATACCTTAAAAACAGTTGCGCGTATCGGCCTGCTGAATTCGGCTAAAGCACTTAACAGTCACAACACTTGTAAAGCCTGCGGTTTAGGGATGGGCGGACAACGGGGTGGCATGACGAACGAGATGGACGAATTTCCGTCCGTCTGCAACAAAAGTATTCAAGCGCAATCTACCGATATTCAAGCAGCTATTCCTATAGAAATTTTTGAACATACTCTGAATGATTTCGCGCAGCTATCTGCTTATGAGCTTGAACATTTGGGGCGACTAAACACACCTCTTTATAAATCTGCAACCAGTAATAAATACGAACCCATAGATTGGAACGCCGCTATTGATTTAATGGCGCAACGTTTTGCAGCTACTACGCCAGAGCGCAGTTTTTTTTATACATCCGGTCGTTCGTCCAACGAGGCGGGATTTGTGTTGCAGTTGTTAGCGCGTTTGTACGGTACTAACAATGTGAACAATTGTTCCTACTATTGCCACCAAGCTACTGGTGTAGGTTTATATAATGCAATTGGTTCAGGCACCGCAACAATCTCATTGGAAGATTTGGGCAAAAGTGATTGCATTTTTGTAATTGGCGCCAATCCTTCATCGAATCATCCACGCTTTGTGCACCAATTAAAAAATTGCCGTGAACGCGGCGGACAAGTCATTATCATCAACCCCGCAAAAGAACCTGGTCTTGTGCGTTTTGCTGTACCCAAAAGTGCGAAGTCAATGTTGAGTGGCGGTACCTGGATTGCGTCGGAATATATCCAACCAAAAATCGGTAGCGATTTATTGTTGTTAAAGGGAATTGCAAAAGCATTAATTGAAACGGGTGAGATTGATAAAAATTTTATTGAAAATTACACCGAAAATTTTGATGTGTTTTTGAATGATATCAAAGACACAAGTTGGCAAACCATTTGTGAAGCCACGAGCGTTACTGAAACAGCAATTCGCAAGATTTCTGATGCCTACTCGAAATCCAATCACACGGTTTTTGCATGGGGAATGGGAATTACGCATCACCTTAACGGTGTGGAAAATGTTGAGGCTATTGCCAACCTCGCGCTATTACGCGGCATGATTGGTAAACCTGCCGCAGGTTTATTGCCGTTACGCGGCCATAGTAACGTGCAAGGTATTGGTACTGTCGGCGTAAAGCCTGTACTTGCTGAAGATGTATTTACGCAAATTGAAACTACGTTTAATGTAAAACTTCCACGCGAAGCTGGTATGGATACCCTCGCCTGTTTAGACGCTGCGTCTGATAAAAAAATTGATGCCGCTTTATTGATGGGTGGAAATTTATTTTCTGCAACACCTAATAGCGAATGGGCACAACAAGCGTTGGATCGCATTGGTTTTAAAGCATTTATGACAACCACCTTAAATCGCGGTCACGTGGTAGGAATGGAAACCAGCGAAGCATTAATTTTGCCTGTGAGCGCGCGCGATGAAGAATGGCAACCGACTACTCAAGAGTCTATGTTTAACTATATTCGTTTAAGCGATGGCGGTATTACGCGCTTAAGCAAGGTTCGCCCAGAGGTCACTATTTTATGCGACCTCGCACAAAAATTATTACCTCATATTCCTATCGATTTTTCAAAATTCAAACAGCACAACACTATTCGCGCGGCAATTGCTGCAACTATTCCGGGAATGAGTGAATTAAAAGATATTGGTGAAACTAAACAAGAATTTACGATTAAAAATCGCCTTCTAGACCAACCAGAATTTAATACCAAAAATGGCAAGGCAAAATTTTTGGTGAGTGCTGAACCGGCAAAAACGACAACCAATGAATTTCCGTTTTTATTGGCGAGTATTCGCAGTGAGGGCCAATTCAATTCTATCATTTATGAAGAAAGCGATAGCTATCGCGGAACCGATACACGCTGGTCGCTACTAATGAATGCAGAAGATATTGCGGCGCTGAAAATAAATGCGAAGGATGACGTAAATATCAAATCGCCATTCGGTGAGATGCAGAAAGTAAAAGTGTTCGCGTTTGATTTACCGCGCGGAAATGTAATGGCCTATTACCCTGAAGCGAATATCTTAATCGGTACCGCCAATGATCCACGCAGTAAAACGCCCGCGTTTAAATCGGTTGCGGTAAATATAGAAGCAGCATCGTTTTAGCTTAACGATGCTGCTTCGAGCAAATAATCAAAGAACTCAATATTATTTTCTAGTTTTAACCAACATACCTGCGCATAAAAATAACAACAACAAGCTAGCAAAATCCATACTGCCTCCACCCGAGGATTTCCCACCGCCGCTGCTTGCTGATGGAGCGGATGAAATAGCCGATGACACGCTACTACTGGATTGCGCCAAGCTAGAACTAGACGAAGAACTCAAGCTTGTAGTTGCGCTCGACTTTGAACTTGAACTGCTATTAACACTTGATGCAGAGCTTGAGCTTTGAGTTGGCGCCGTCATTGCAACCAGCTGATTGATATCGCTAGATACAAAACTATCCTGCACACCGGCTTTAAACGCGGCTTTGGTTTGTGCGGTGGTATTGAATCGCCAATCGGTTTCTTTGTTTACGTTAAACCAGGTGAAGACCTTAATATGCGGAAAATTGGTTTTTAATTGAGTAAACAAATCGTTGATCCAACTTACTTTGTCATGGCCTGCAGTTTCACCCGTCGAAGAACTGCCAAACTCACCGAGCATTATTGGCTTGGCGGGATAATTAGCAACAAGCTTGGTATAGATACTTCCGAATACATCGCTGAAACTTTGCCAGGATGACCAGCTCTGCGACGTGCCCCAGTTGTAGCCATCAACTGCTATCCAATCGACGTAATTATCTCCTGGATAGTAAGCGGTAATATCCTGAGTATTTTTTCCGCCATTCCCCGCGTTCGGCGACCATAACCAAATCGCGTTAGTGCCGCCTGCCGCAACTACTTTATCGTGAACATATTTATAGGCCTGAACCCATTTGGCGGCGCTAGCAATATTGCCATTGAGATTCCCATTGTCATAACTCCACGGATACCAATCGCCATTAAATTCATGACCAAAACGCAGCATTACCGGATGACCAAATTGATTTACCGACTGCCCGAAGGTTTGTAGGTACGAATCCCAATTACCGGCCAGAATTTCATCAAGCCCCATCCAAGGCTCCCACACAATATGCGGAACGTATCCAGCGTTGTAGACATTTTGCGCCTGGGTTGTGGGGAAGCCACTGTTACGCCAGTCGATATACCACATCACCATTGTCGGGCTTTTGCCCAAGTCAGTGGCGTGAGCTTGCACTCGGGTTAAATCGGTTTGTAGGCCTTCTTCAAAAATCCCCCAAAACACGGTGTCACTGGTATTGAGGTCAGCTTTAGCATAAGAAAATGTGATGGTGAGCAGAGCAAGTAAAGTGATTATTCTTGAGATTATTTTCATTGTTATTGCCTTAAATAGCTGGATAAAAACCTGGAGCATAAAATTAATCAGCCAACATTGGCCTTCGCATGAATCATTTAAACGAGTATGCGATTGGGTGAATATTCCTGTTTATCCAAAAAGTTGTCGCACCAGTTTGCGCACCAACCCTAAACTGGTGAGGCTTATTAATGAATTGTTAAAAAAGCTGGCAATTGGCTTCGATGTTCTGCGCAAAAAATGCGAGAAGGGAAACCTTTAAAAAAGGAGGATGAGACTGAACAAACAGCGCGATGAAAATTGAGAAGGGAAACGAAAGATTGAAATGTTGCTCGGGCACTCCATACCCAGCAAATATTTAAATAGAAACGCTAATGGATTGAGAGCTTTTACGTCTGTCTCGACCAGCTCGGGTTTCGAGCATAGAGTCTTTCCGCTGCTTTCGACGATCCTGACTGTGGCCACGACGTTCAACTACAGGCTTAACGAGCAGCTCACTGATTGTATTATCGCTTGTTACTGAATCTTCATCAGGCGAATGCGGAGATTCAGACACCGGTTTTACCACGGTGGTCGTCATAACAGGGGCGCTTGGGCGAATGTAAACCATATTAATAACCGAATTTAAACCAAGGTTGCGAAGGATATTTCCATCAGACTTACTTCCTTATCGGCTAATCCAGCAAAATCTTTACCATTTCAAGCGCCAATGTTAAACCATTTAAGGTTTTCGTGAAGTCGCACCACATCACCCACGATAAATAGCGTCGGCGCGTGAACATCCTGGGATGCGACCACTTCCGCAATAGTCGCCAAATCCGCGATCAACACCCGCTGCTGCTGAGTAGTGCCGCGCTCAATCAGTGCAACCGGCGTAGACGATGCACGCCCATGGAGAATCAGCGACTCGCAAATATCTTTCAAGCCAACCAATCCCATGTAGAAAACAATCGTTTGCGTAGGATTCGCCAACTCAGGCCACTGAACATTAGTGCTGTCATCTTTAAGATGGCCTGTGACAAACCGAACCGACTGCGCGTAATCGCGATGCGTTAAGGGAATACCAGCATAGGCCGCGCAACCAGACGCTGCCGTAATGCCGGGCACAACCTGAAACGGAATATTATTTTGCGCCAGCAGCTCAATCTCTTCACCGCCGCGACCAAAAATAAAAGGATCACCGCCCTTCAAGCGCAACACGCGTTTGCCTTGCAGTGCTAAATCCACCAAAAGCTGATTAATATTTTCTTGCTGCATCGCATGTTCGCTGCGGCGTTTGCCAACGTAGATGCGCTCAGCATCGCGGCGAACTAATTCCATTACGCCATCGGAAACCAAGCGGTCGTAAAGCACAACGTCCGCTTGCTGCATTAAACGTAAAGCACGCAATGTTAATAATTCGGGATCACCAGGGCCGCCACCGACTAAATACACTTCACCCTGGGTGATGCTGTCGTCTTGTTTGGCAATTTCACTTTCAATGATTTTTTCCGCTGCAGTTTCCTGACCATTTAGTACCAATTCGGCTGCCGGGCCTTGCAAGATTTTTTCCCAAAAGCGACGACGGCTGTCGCCATTATCAAAGCGGGCTTTAACACGATCACGCCAATCGCTCGCAATCTGCGCCAACCTGCCATAAGCAACGGGAATTAAGGTTTCCAATTTTGCGCGAATTAAACGCGCAAGCACTGGTGATTCACCACCACTGGAAATTGCAATCACCAGCGGTGAGCGATCAATAATTGCAGGAGTGATGTAAGTGCAAAGCGCAGGGCTGTCGACTACATTCACCGGAATATTTTTAGCTTGAGCGTCTTGCGAAATTTTTTTATTAAGCGGTTCAATATCCGTTGCAGCGGTTGCAATAAAACAGTCATTTAAATCAGTGGATTGATATTCGCGCTCAAAAATTTCCCCGTTATTTTTTGCAACCAACTCACGCAACTCATCCGAAATTTTTGGTGCAACAATACGCAACCTCGCACCAGCTTTCGAAAGCAAACGACCCTTGCGCGTTGCGATATCACCACCACCAACCAAAAGACAGCGACGGTTTTTTAAATCAAGGAATATGGGAAAGTAATCCATAAGAAAGTTCTACGAAGTAATGAACGTGGTGCGGATTAAGAAATCAAGAGAGAGAATAAGTCCAAAAAATTAGCAATTTACAGTGTGGAGTTAGTCTAGGCCAAAGCAAAAAAATAAGGTTTAAAACTTTGTTCAACGACATCTACAACTAATTCAATAAACGGGCGGTAATTTTTATCAACGTGAGCAATATCCAAAGCTTGGTAATAATCCAAACGTCGTTCAACTGGAATAACAACGGGTGGATAGCCACTTTTCATTAATTCCAAATTCATAAGTAAACGAGAGGTTCGGCCATTACCGTCCACAAAGGGATGAATTCCTACAAAATCTACATGTACACGTGCAGCCTGCTCAACGGGATGAAAATTTTTGCTAGTGGAATTCGCCACAAAATCTGCCATTTTTTCTGGCACTAACAAATGATCGGGCGGAGTATGACGGGCACCTGCAATTAAAACGTTTAAGGTGCGATAACGCCCAGCATTCGCCGAATCAATATTACTTAAAATCAATTGATGGATATTACGAATATCCCACTCAGAAAGTAATTCGTGTTTTTGCACTAAACTTTCAACAAACAAGATGGCATCGCGATGATTAATCGCCTCGAAATGCTCACGTAAACTTTTTCCACCAATAGTGATTCCTTCCAGAACCACTTTAGTTTCCATTAAGGTTAAAGTGTTGCCTTCAATCGCGTTGGAGTTGTAAGTCCAACGTAGAACCAAATCTTCGTGAAGATTTTTCACTACAGACTCAGGCAACGGACGAAGAACATCTAATTGCGCTTTGAGTTGATCTATTTTTTTAAACATTCAATCTCTCACATAATGCGCAGCAAAAAATCTTTTGTTATTTCTTCACCGGCAACAATGCATCCTGCCCGCCCATGTACGGGCGCAACACTTCAGGAATTGTTACGCTGCCATCTTCGGTTTGATAATTTTCCAGAACTGCCAACAATGTACGGCCAATAGCGAGGCCGGAGCCATTTAAAGTATGCAGTAACTCTGGTTTACCTGTTTCCCGGTTGCGATAGCGTGCGAGCATACGGCGCGCCTGGAAATCGCGAACATTACTGCATGAAGAAATTTCGCGATATTTATTTTGCGATGGCACCCAAACTTCAATGTCGTAAGTTTTTGCTGCAGAGAAACCAATATCGCCACCGCATAAAATAACAGTGCGATGCGGTAGGCCCAGCAGTTGTAAAATTGTTTCTGCATGACCGACCAATTCTTCCAAGGCATCATCTGAATCTTCCGGGCGAACGAAATGCACCAACTCTACTTTTTCAAATTGATGTTGGCGAATCATTCCGCGCGTATCGCGACCATAGCTGCCCGCTTCTGAACGGAAGCATGAAGAGTGGCTTACAAATTTAATCGGCAGCTGTGATTCTTCAACAATTTCGTTGCGATAGATATTGGTGAGTGGGACTTCGGCAGTCGGAATTAAATAAAGATCGCGCTCGTCGGTGAGCGTAAACAAATCTTCTTTAAATTTTGGCAACTGCCCAGTACCAAAAAGTGAATCTGCATTCACAACAACCGGTACGTTAACTTCTTCGTAGCCATGCTTATTGATATGCGTATCCAACATAAATTGCGCAAGTGCACGATGTAAACGCGCAACACCGCCACGCAAAATTGCAAAACGTGAGCTGGTAATTTTTGTTGCTGTTTCAAAATCCAAACCGCCAAAGCTTGCGCCGAGATCAACGTGGTCAAGAATCGGAAAATGAAAACTGCGCGGCATTCCCCAGCGGCGAACTTCAACATTGTCCTCTTCGCTTTTACCTTCGGGCACAGAATCAGCAGGCGTGTTGGGTAGCGCATTAACGAACTCGTCCCATTCTTTTTGAATGTTGGTAAGTTCAACTTCTGCATCCGCCAACTCTTGTTTGAGTTGTTCAACGGCTTGCATAAGCGGTGCAACATCTTCGCCCGCCTGCTTGGCTTTACCGATTGCTTTTGAGCGTGCATTGCGATCTTGTTGCAAAGCTTCGGTTTTTATTTGAATAGCTTTGCGGGATTCTTCCAACGCATTGATGCGCGCAACATCAAGCTCAACACCGCGTTTACGCAATGCTATTGCAACTGTTTCGGGATTATTGCGAAGTAATTTTGAATCTAACATGATGATATTTTCTTTAAGAATTAAACAATATATTTATTCGTCGTCATCCCCGCTACGCGAGGATGACGACTCCCCACTAAATAACTAAAAAAACTTTTGCGTTAATTGCATGCCAATGTACGCAAACAACAAACCTAAAAATACCGAGCTTGTTGCATAGAGCATCGAATTTAACGGATTACCTTGTTGCCAGGATTGTAAAACTTCAAGCGAAAACGATGAGAATGTTGTATACCCGCCCAAAATCCCTGTTATAAAAAATAATCGCCATTCACTAGGGATAATTGCTTTTTCAACGATCACCACATAAGCAACGCCGATTAAAAATGAACCCGAAATATTGACAATAAAGGTACCAAAAGGAAAACGATAATTCAGCATTGGCGTTAAATAGCCAACAGCGGCATAACGCGCTACTGAACCTAAAGCTCCGCCAATTGCGATCATTAACCATTGCATAAGGTAATCTCATTTTTAAAAGCCCCCTCACCCCAGCCCTCGCCCAAAGGAGAGGAGCTTGGCATTCACTCCGTAATTTAGTTGAGAGTTGAATCAACCATCTAACTTTTCAAAGAGGAAGATCGGCCCCAGCTAGAGTAAAAGTTATTTTTTATAACGCTGCTTTTTACTTTGTTTATCCAGCTCACGAAAATGCGCGAGCTTTTCCTGTATTTTTAATTCGAGACCGCGTTCCACCGGTTGATAATAACGAGCATCAGAAATTTCTTCTGGCAGATAATTTTCACCTGCAGCGTAAGCGCCAGGCTCATCGTGCGCGTAACGATACTCTGCGCCGTAATCCATGGACTTCATCAGTCTTGTCGGTGCGTTGCGCAGATGTATTGGAACATCGTACGCGGGCTGGGAGCGCACATCCGCCATAATTTGGTTGAACGCATTATACACAGCATTACTTTTCGGCGCTGCTGCGAGATAAACCACCGCTTGGGCGATAGCCAATTCACCCTCAGGGCTGCCGAGGCGTTCTTGCACATCCCACGCAGCCAAACAAAGCGGTAAGGCGCGCGGGTCTGCATTGCCTATGTCTTCACTCGCCATGCGCACCACACGGCGGGCGATATAAAGCGGATCACAGCCACCATCCAACATGCGCGATAACCAATAAAGAGCGCCGTCCGGTGACGAGCCACGCACGGATTTATGCAGCGCGGATATTTGCTCGTAAAAAATATCGCCGCCTTTGTCGAAGCGACGCACATCGCTTGCAAGAACTTCCGCAAGAACATGTTCGTTGATAACTTTTTGATCATCGATGTCGTCCGCCAAATCGGCGGCAATTTCCAACAAATTAAGCGCTTTACGTGCATCGCCATCTGCTGCTTGCGAAAGTGTGGCGAGACTATCGGCATCAATATGAATATTACTCTCACCTAAACCGCGCTCTTTATCGTCGAGTGCTTGCTGCAATACTTTTTGCAATTGTTCCGGTTGCAAGCCGCGCAATACATAAACACGGCAGCGTGAAAGCAATGCGTTGTTTAATTCGAAAGATGGATTTTCGGTAGTCGCGCCGATAAAAATAAAAGTGCCATCTTCAACATAAGGCAAAAAAGCATCTTGTTGCGATTTATTAAAGCGATGCACTTCATCCACAAATAAAATAGTTTTACGACCGGTGCCTGCGCGTTCCTGCTGCGCAATTGCGACTGCAGCACGAATTTCTTTTACACCAGATAAGACCGCAGAAAGCGATTCAAAGCGCGCATGCGCCTGTTCTGCAAATAATTTTGCCAACGATGTTTTACCCACGCCCGGCGGCCCCCACAAAATCATGGAATGCAAGTGGCCGCGAACAATGGCTTCACGCAAAGGTTTACCTGCGGCTAGCAAATGTTCCTGGCCAATATAATCATCCAGATTGCGTGGGCGCATGCGCGCTGCAAGTGGTTGATAATTGCCTTGTGGCTGGCCAAATAAATCATTCATTAAGTTTTAATACTATTGATTTTTAATAATGTCAGCACCAGCGGGTGCAACAAAATTAAATAAGCTTTCATCAATTGCTTGATTGCGTTTTACATCGCTCAGGGTGAAATGTGTCAATTGCCCAAGCGTGTCACGAATCGAAAATTCAGTGAGTTGATTATCGATAAAAACTAAAAGCAATTCCTGGAATAACCCTTCAGTGACTTTTGGAGTGATCGAAAAATTCTCAGCTTTGCCAGATTGTGTGCGATTGATAGTGAAATTTTTACGCAGCTTATCTACGTCTTCACTCAATAATAAAACTGGTGTTTTTTTCAAGTCGTCACTGAAAGGACGTTCGTTTACGGTTTGCAAGTCCGGATCATAAAGCCAAATGGTTTTTTGGTTGGAGATTAACAATTGTGGCGCTGGAGTTTCGGTTTTCCAATAAAACTTTCCAGGACGCTGCAATACAAATGTGCCTTTTGATTCGTCTTGTTTTTTGCCAGCTTTGTCGAACAGTGTTTGAACAAAACTACCTTGCAAAGTATTCATTGCATCGAGTTGTTTGCGTAGTTGCGCTGGGGACTGATCATCAGCATGAACGGCGATTGAGCTGAAAATTAATAATGATGTGATTAGCTGGGAAATGAATTTCATAAGGTTTCCAAATGTGTTTTGGGGATGGTTTCGATGGTTCACGAAACATCTTAGCCGCCTAATGTGAATCAGAGTTAAACCGATACAAATCGAGCTTATTGAATTTGTTTGCCTGCTGCAGGCCCCACTTTTCTTTCGGCAACTACTCCTGCGTTGCTCTACCTCCTGCATCCATGCAGTCATGCTTCGCCAACGAAAAGTAAGCAAAAGAAAGGCGACCCAGCTTGTTCGTGTTTCCTGTGCGTTTCCCGGCAATTTCCCTCTAATGCTCGGCGAACTCACATGGAAATAGCTGGTGCCACAAACATATTTAGAACTTAATAATCCCGCCCACCCGGTGCCAAGACTTCGCGATTCCCATTATGCCCCGCTGTAGATACGACACCTGCCGCTTCCATAGTTTCAATTAAACGCGCGGCACGGTTGTAGCCGATGCGCAATTTACGTTGGACCGATGAAATCGATGCCTTGCGGGTTTCGAGCACAAAAGAAACCGCTTCGTCGTAAAGTGCGTCGCTTTCACCGTTATCTTCCTCGCCGCCTTCACTAGGAATGCCGGGAACGGGAATGGAGTTGTTGCTGTCGTCGGTGATGCCATCGATATATTGTGGCGTGCCGCGCTTTTTCCAGTCGGCTACCACGCGGTGAACTTCGTGGTCGTCTACAAAGGCGCCGTGCACACGAATCGGCACGCTGGTGCCGGAGGGCAAATACAGCATATCGCCGTGGCCGAGCAATTGTTCTGCGCCGCCTTGGTCGAGAATGGTTCGCGAGTCGATTTTGGATGAGACCTGGAACGCGATGCGAGTCGGTACGTTGGCTTTGATTAAACCGGTAATAACATCGACCGATGGGCGTTGGGTTGCCAAGATTAAGTGAATACCCGCGGCACGGGCCTTTTGGGCAATACGCGAGATCAACTGCTCAACTTTCTTCTTATCGACAATCATCATCATGTCGGCGAATTCGTCGATTACGACCACGATGCAGGGCAAGGTTTCCAGATTTGGCGCAGTAGCCACCTCTGCACCTGGCTCGAAATTTTCTTCGGGCTTGAATAATGGATCGGCGATTGGTGTTCCGGCTTTGTTAGCGTCATCGACTTTGCGATTGAAACCAGCCAAGTTACGTACGCCCATGGCGGACATCAATTTATAACGGCGCTCCATCTCGCCCACGCACCAGCGCAAGCCGTTGGAGGCATCTTTCATGTCGGTGATTACGGGCGTCAACAAATGCGGAATACCGTCATAAACCGACAGCTCCAACATTTTCGGGTCGACCAGAATCAAACGCACTTCTTTGGGTGTGGATTTGTAGAGCAAACTCAACAGCATGGAGTTCACGCCCACGGACTTACCGGAACCGGTTGTACCGGCTACTAGTAAGTGCGGCATTTTGGCGAGGTCGGCAACGACTGGCTCGCCGGAAATATCATGGCCGAGTGCCATAGTTAAGGGCGATTTAGCTTGATCGTATGCTTCAGACGATATGACTTCACTCAAGCGCACCATTTCACGATGCGCGTTCGGGATCTCAACGCCCATCACTGATTTGCCAGGAATTACTTCCACCACACGCACCGAAACTACGGCGAGTGAACGCGCCAAGTCTTTTGCGAGGCCGGAAATGCGGCTGGCTTTAATACCGGGTGCGGGCTGGATTTCGAATCGCGTAACAACCGGACCTGGTTGAACCGAAACAACTTCAATTTCGATACCGAAATCTTTCAGCTTCAATTCCAGCAACTTGGACATAGCTTCCAAAGATTCTTTGGAATAGCCTTTATCGCTGCGTTTATCGGCTGGATCAAGCAAATTGAGCGGCGGTAAAGTGCCTTCGGCGGGTTCGATTGAATCGAACAACGATGGTTGTTTTTCTTTCTCTACACGTGGACTCGCAGCCGGTTTCTTCTTCGGCAGTTCGGCGATAATCACCGGAGCAACGCGTTTCGCCTCAACTTTCGCTCGTTCTTCTACAACTTCACGGCGATGTTGTTGCGCCACCACGGCGATATTCTTTTCATTTTTATCGCGCTGATATTGCAACCAGCGCTCTTTGGCTTTTTCGATTCCGATGAGAGTCCAATTACCTAACTCATCCATTAACGCAAACCAGGAGAGGTCGGTAAAAATCGTCAACCCAAATAAAAACAACGCCAGCAAAATTAGAGTGCCGCCGGTGTAGCTGAAGGCATTGTCTGCCAAGGTGGCAATTCCACCGCCTAACAATCCTCCATTTGAGTTCGGCAAAACCGAGTCGCCGCCACTAAAATGCATAGCCGCAAGACCCGTTCCCGCGATCATTACCAGCAGTAGCCCTACAAAACGAATACTGACAAATAACCAATCGATGCTGCGAAGATGAGTTCGATCTTTGAACACCAATGCAATTCGGTAAATCAGCATGATGGGGAACAAATACGCCAGATAACCAAAAAAACCAAAAGAAACATCTGCCAACCAGGCACCCACACGCCCACCTAAATTCGACAGGTCACCATTATTGCCTGTGCTCCAATAGCCGCCATCAGCAGGGTCATAACTCAACATAGCCAGACATAAATAAGCGCTGACGGCCAACAGCCCAATAAGCGCGCCTTCGCGAACTATGCGTATGGCGAGGTTATTGGCCGGTTCTGAGACAGGTGGTTTACGGCTGGCATTGCTTTGTTTCAATAGGTTTTCTCGACGTGCTTGTTTAGTGATACTAATTTGATTTTATCCTGTAGGGCTGAAAAGACGCGATTTCACGAGCTTCGCCTTTCCCCGATAATATAGTTGGTGACAATGTTAGAAGGCGCTTCGTTTTTCCATGCTGTATAGCGATTTAAAACATCAATTTAATGAAAATATGCGCTGTATCTTATAACAAAATCGCGCTAATTACTGCGATACAAAACCTTTGTACCAAGACTCGTTTACGCCTTTGAAATCCGTGCGATAAATAAACAAATTGCCTGCTTCTGGTTGTGCGGCCAAAGCTTCTTCGCTCAAACCGATGCGCGCGCTGGTCACAAACAATAGATTCATATCATCACCGCCAAACGCCATGCAGGTCGGTTGCGTCACTATGGTTTTCAACTCACCCACTTGAACACCTTCGGCGTTGTAACGGACTAATCGCTGACCGCCCCACTCCGCATTCCACAAATGACCGTCGGCATCTATGCAGCTACCATCCGGTTCAACCTTATCGCTGGTTTGTACAAATACTTTGCCGTTACTGAGCGTGCCGGTTTTCGCATCGAAATCGTAGACTTTGATTTGATAGCTCGGCGAATCAGCGTGATAAAGTTTTTTGGAATCCAGACTCCAACACAGGCTATTTGAAATTGCCAAGCCGGTGAGATGTTGCGACACTTTTTCAGATTCATTTAAACAAAATAAGCCCGCACTTTGATCCGGCGCGTTTTTCTGTTCGACGATAGAACCAGACCAAAATCGGCCTTGGCGATCAACACGGCCATCGTTTAAACGGTTGCCAACAAGATGTGCTTCCGGCTTTGCAATCCATTCGACTGCGCCGGAATTTTTATCGAACCACGCGAAACCCGATGCTAGTGCCAGCAAAATACGTTCATCATTTTCGGCGAATGCAAAACAACCAACGGCTTCAGGCGTATCCCAGGTTTGTAAATCTTGTGTGGCGAGATGATAGCGAAAAATTTTGGAAGATTTAATATCCGTCCACCACACCGCTTGTTCGCGATGATTCCATTGCACACCTTCGCCTAAAATATTGGCGCAGGGAATTTGAGCGATAAGTTCGATATTTTTTGTCAGGTCAGAGTTAGCCATAAAATTCTTATTTTGTCGTTGAGCCGAATTAATTTTTATTTTCAGGAAGCAAAAAAAACGCCCCACTGTAGGGGGCGTTTAAGGCTAACATTTTTTGCGCTTTATCACCAATTCTCGTTTACCACCACACTGTGTAGAAGGCGATAAGAACCAGCACCACACCTAAACACGCCACATTAAATACCGGTTCAGTTTTGAAATTGATACCCTTGATGTCGATAGCTTTTTCTTGCACTTTGCCACCGGTTATGAAAGTCACTGCAACCGCCAACAACGCACAAAGCACAAACACAATCGCAATGCGATCCATAAAAGGATAATCCGCCGGCAATACAAACTTAGATAAAATCGATAGCGCCACCGAAGAAATACCTGCAACCAATGCTGATAACGCCGTCGCTTTTTTCCAGAAGAAACCCATGAGGAACATCAGCACAACACCGGGCGTAAAGTACGCAGTGAAGTCTTGAATAAATTGGAATGCTTGGTCTGATTTACCAATCAAAGGTTCAGCAACAACTAGTGCAATAATAATCGCAACCGTTGCAGCAAGACGTCCAACCATTACCAAATGTTTTTCGGATGCATTGGGGTTAATAATTTGTTTGTAAATATCCATGGTAAACAAAGTTGAAATACTGTTGGTTTTTGACGCGAGCGATGCGCACACTGCAGCGACTAAACCGGCGAACACAATACCCAAAATACCATGCGGCAAAATGTTAACCATCATCCAGGGATAAGCTTTATCAGAAGGTGTTAAACCTGGTTGCAAAACTGCAGCAGCAATACCGGGCAATACAATAATGACGGGCATCAACACTTTTAAATAAGCAGCGAGCGCAATACCCTTTTGTGCTTCTTGCAAACTTTTTGCAGCGAGCGTGCGCTGCGTAATGTATTGGTTGAAACCCCAGTAGGAAATATTCATTACCCACATACCGCCAATTAACACTGAAATTCCCGGTAAATTTTTGTAGTTGGGATTGCTCTTATCCAAAATCAAATCGAATTTTTCGGGAGCCTGAATTAATAATTGTTTAAAGCCGTCGATAACGCCATCGCCGCCGTGCAGTGCCGCAACTTTTTCCAAACCTAAATAAGTAATCAAGGCACCGCCCAATACCAGCAGCGTAACTTGAAATACATCGGTGAACGCAACGGCTTTCATACCGCCGTAAATTGAATAACAAAATGAGAAAGTCGCCATCGCAATCATCGCGTGCAGCATCGGAATTCCGGTAACTGCGTTAACGGCGAGCGCGCCTAGATACATAATTGAGGTTAAGTTAACCAACACATAGAGCGTCAACCAAAAAATCGACATAACGGTACGTACACGGCGATCGTAACGTTGCTCCAAAAATTCCGGCATGGTGTAAATGCCTTTTGCGATAAAAATCGGCAGAAAATATTTACCTACAATAAATAGAGTGATCGCCGACATCCATTCGTAAGATGCGATAGCAATACCACCGGCATAACCTGCACCGGACATACCCACAATCTGTTCAGCCGAAATATTTGCCGCAATTAATGAAGTACCCACCGCCCACCAAGGCAAGGCTTTACTGGCAAGGAAATAATCCTGCGCGTTTTTTTCGTGGCCTTTTTTCTCACGCGATACTTTGTAGGCGATAAACACCAGCACAATGGCGTACAACACCAAAATTGCCAGATCCAGATTGTTAAGATTCAAAGAACACCTCCAAATATTATTTATAAGATTTAATGATTATATTTAAAAAAAACTCGCACCCGCTGTTAAATCGCTAGGGTGCGAGTTTTCAGAAAAACTGTCGACTAGATTCTTCCGCCATCCACCACAAGTTCTTGTGACGTAATCATGGCTGAATCGTCGGATGCTAAAAACAATGCAAGCTTGGAAACGTCGTGTGCACCCAAGCGATGCTTCAAGCAAACACGTTTCATCAGTTCAACTTCTTCATCTTCCGACAACCATTTTTCCAACTGCTTGGGCGTTGCAACCCAGCCGGGCAAAATGGAATTCACACGAATATTGTCGCGGCCAAAATCTGTAGCGAGCGCTTTGGAGATTCCCAAAATGCCCGCTTTCGCAGCGATATAACCGGCAAGATTTGGTGGACTGAAATGGGTATTAATGGATGAAATATTAATGATGGAACCACCACCTAGTGCTTTCATCATCGGCTGAACTGTTTGCGCCGAAAAAAATACGGGATGCAAATTTACCGCTAAACCTTTGTGCCATTGTGCTTCGGTCAGTGTTTGAGTTTCGTAGCGCTGATCATTCGCAGCGTTGTTAACCAATACGCTGATATCGCCCAACTGTTTTTGCGCGTTGTAAATGCTGGTGCGCAATGCATCTATATCACTCACATCGCAGACTTGAAACAGCGGGCGCGGCAAACCTTTGGAGGCCAGCAATGCGCAAAGTTGTTCTGCAGCCTCAAGGTCGACATCCACAAAAGCTACCGAGGCATCTTGACTTAAAAAAGCTTCAACCAAGCTTGCGCCAATGCCGGTTGCGCCTCCGGTAATAAAAACTGTTCTACCAGCTAAACTGGCGTAGCGCGTGTAACCTTCGTGTGAGGAATAGTTATACATTGGAACCTCTATACATTACCTGCCCATTTATTGGGTTATCTGGCGTTGCAAACCTGGGTGATGATGCAATCGCGAGACTCTGACACCTCATTCCGCTTTCGGTGCTTGCTCTAGGGATAAATTTATTAGCTGCATAACTTCGGTGAGCAAATATTTAACAGACTCGGCGGCGGCATCGGGCTTGCCCGCCAAAATCTCATCGTAAATTTTCTTATGATCGTCGTAGTTCGCAGTAAACACGCCTTTCAGTTGGTTGGTGCTGGCGATACTCACACGTAAAGCAACCTGAATAAATTGACGCAATTGCAGAAAGAAACGGTTGTTGCTCGCTGCCAAAATAGTGGTATGAAATTCAATGTCCGCACTTAACGGATCATCCTGGCCAAGATCAGCCTTGCGCATGCGTTCAAGCGCATCGCCTATAGCCTTCATCTTGGCTTTGTCTTGGTTGTTATCAGCCGCGAGACGGGCAGCTTCTGGTTCTATCGCAAGACGCAACTGAGTGAACTCACGCAACAAATCCAACGATGGACGCGCATGTAAAGTCCAGGCAAGCACATCCGGGTCAAACATATTCCACTGGGTGCTGGGCATAACGCGAATGCCCTGACGTGGCCGCGATGCCAACAAGCCTTTCGCCGTTAACATTTTTACCGCTTCACGAGTAACGCTGCGACTAATGTTGAACTGTTGCGACAGCTCAGCTTCGGTTGGAAAACTTTTATCTATTGCGTAGCTACCCTGAATGATAGCAGCACCTAGCTGATGAGTGAGTTGGTGTGTGAGATTTCGACCGGAATCCAACATGTCTTTAGCCTATTTATATTATGTATGTACATTATACGCTGACTCTCTGGCGTATGAATAGCTGAGCAATAAAGCGTCAATTCCGACTAGGCCGCTCTTGCGCATCCCTGCGCTTGCGGCATACCGTTCATCCTAGCCGGCCACCCTGAACATAAAAAAAACCCATACCGCGAGGATATGGGTTTTTGTCGTGCAGTTAAATAGTTATTTTTCAGTGCCGTCCAGGTGACGGACATCTTCGCCCTTCACAAGGTAGATAACGTACTGCGCTAAATTGCGTGCGTGATCACCAATACGTTCCAGCGCGCGTAACGACCACATGATGTTAAGCACACGCGTAATGCTGCGTGGATCTTCCATCATAAAAGTTACCAATTCGCGCATAGCGGTGCCGTACTCAAGATCCACAGTGCGATCCATTTGCACTACTTCGCTTGCCATATCCACATCTAAACGAGCGAAAGCGTCGAGTGCATCTTGCAACATGCGCGATACCAAACCGCCGATGTGACGAACCTCTACATAACCTCGTGGCGCCATACCTTCGGTGCTAAGCGCAATTGCCTGACGCGCAATTTTGGTTGCTTCGTCGCCGATGCGTTCTAAATCGGTAATTGCTTTAGTGACGGCGATAACCAAACGCAAATCGCTAGCGGCGGGTTGGCGGCGTGCGAGGATGCGAATACATTCTTCATCGATAGACATTTCCATGGAGTTCACGGTTTTATCGCCGCGCACAACTTGTTCTGCCGTGGTGATGTCGGCATCGACCAGCGCGACAATCGCATCATTCACTTGACGCTGCGCCATACCGCCCATTTCAGAAAGATGTTTACGAATATCATCTAACTCAATGTTGTATTGCTGAGAGATATGATGTGTGTGGCTTGTAATATCCATTGTTGGAACTCCACCAAAATTGGCTGAATGACAAATAATTAAATCGCGATAATTAAATTCTAGAAGTTAACTTTTAAATTCTAGAGACTAACGTTTAAATTCTAGAGACTAACGTTTAAATTCTAGAAGCTAACGATCACTTGTACACCTTTAAGCATTAAAACAAATGTGAATTTTTTGTTAACCGTAACGACCGGTAATGTAATCTTCAGTTTGTTTTTTGGTTGGATTGGTAAATAAAGTATCGGTGTTTCCGTATTCAACCAAATCGCCCATGTACATAAATGCGGTGTAATCAGAAACACGCGCCGCTTGTTGCATATTGTGCGTAACAATAACGATGGTGTACTTGTCTTTTAATTCGTAAATTAATTCTTCAATTTTCAACGTTGAAATGGGGTCCAATGCAGACGCTGGCTCATCGAGCAAAATAACTTCTGGCTCAATCGCCACCGCACGCGCAATTACCAAGCGTTGTTGTTGACCGCCGGACAAACCAAATGCGTTATCGTGCAAACGATCTTTTACTTCATCCCAGAGCGCCGCGCCGCGTAGAGAATTTTCTACCACGGTATCCAGAATGCGTTTGGAATTTACGCCTTGTAAACGCAAACCGTAGGCAACGTTTTCATAAATAGTTTTTGGAAATGGATTTGGCTTTTGAAACACCATTCCAACTTGACGGCGCAATTCGGCAACATCGATTTTTTTGTCATAGATATTGCTGCCGTCCATTAAAATTTCGCCTTCAACACGACAGGAATCCACCAAATCATTCATGCGATTAAAGCAACGCAATAGAGTGGATTTTCCGCAACCTGACGGACCAATAAATGCAGTTACTTTTTTCTCTGGAATCGACAAGCTCACGTTATGTAGTGCACGCTTCTGGTCGTAATACAAATTAAGATTTTTCACTTCAAGCTTTATATTTTCAGCAACTGCTGTATTTGTCATAACCTTTGCCTGCTTAAATAACGGTAAATAAAATAATCGGATTCATTCATTTTTTGCTAATCAACACATCAGGATTAATCCGATGCGCTGCGATATCTTTCACGCAAATTATTGCGAATTTTAATGGCGGTTACGTTGAGCGATACAATCAACAACACCAAAATTAATGAGGTTGCGTAAACCAGCGGACGCGCTGCTTCAACGTTCGGGCTTTGGAAACCCACATCGTAAATATGAAATCCTAAATGCATAATTTTTTGATCGAGATGCAAGTAAGGATAATTGCCATCAACCGGTAATGCTGGAGCCAATTTCACAACGCCCACCAACATCAAGGGCGCAACTTCACCCGCAGCACGCGCAATAGCAAGAATTAAACCGGTCATCATTGCAGGTGTTGCCAGCGGCACAACCACTTTCCAAAGCGTTTCAGTTTTAGTCGCGCCTAATGCCAAACTACCTTGACGAATGGTACTTGGAATACGTGATAAACCCTCTTCTGTAGAGACAATGACAATTGGCAACGTCAAGAGTGCAAGTGTTAGCGATGCCCAAAACAAACCGGGCGTACCAAATGTTGGCGACGGTAAAGTTTCTGCGAAAAATAATTGATCGAGATTGCCGCCGAGGTAATAGACAAAAAAGCCCAAACCAAATACGCCGTACACAATCGAAGGAACACCAGCGAGGTTGTAAACTGAAATACGGATCACGCGTAAAAACCAACCATCACGTGCATATTCGCGCAAATAAATTGCCGCTAACACACCGAAAGGCGTAACGATAATCGCCATGATAATGACCATGATGAAGGTACCGAAAATCGCGGGGAAAATTCCGCCCTCGGTATTAGCTTCACGCGGTTCGGTGGTCATAAATTCCCAAAAGCGCGTTAGATAATCGCCCGTTTTTGCAATTACGCTCATGCTGTTTGGGCGAGTGATGCGCACCAGGTGATCCCACGGCAAGGCAACTTCTTTTCCGTCGGCAGTTTTAGCAATTAATTGATCGCGCTTTGCTTCTTGCGTAATAACATCGCGCTCACGCTTGATAACTTCGTACTCAGCTTCAAGCGCCGTTTTTTCTTCGGCTAAATGCGCGTCAGCTTCTGCCAATTTTTCTGCAGATACTTTTTTCAATTCGAGACGACGGTGCTCAAGTTTTAATTCCTGAATTTTATTGTTGATGCTACCGATTTGTACTTTTTCGATATGCGCAATTTGATCGTGCAATTTCAATGAACGTTTTGTGCGTGCATCTACCTCGTCCCAAAAATTAGGCGCATCTACCGCTAATACTGATTTGCCATTTTCGGTGATGCCAACGAGAAAACCGTAAAAATTTCCCCACTCGCGACGTTCAATGGCTACAGCATCTTTAGGATATTTCCACTCATCCATACCCATTTCGAGCACCCACGTAAAATCGCGGGAAGTAATGTCACGGTTACCCAACTTCATCAAATAACGTTTAATAAGTTCACGGCCTTCGGGAACTGTGAATCCATTATCGCGCGCAACAGCCGCAGAAATAACTTCATCACGCACCACTTCGCCCATAATTAACTGTTTGTGACCGGTGTTATCGGTAACGCTGGTTTGAATTATTTCTGATGGCCAAAAATGACCAAAGCCGCGCACTGCAATTAAACCCAGCAGACCGATAACCATGAGCATACAGATGGTTACTGCGCCGCCGTTTAACCAGATCCAGGGCGAACCACTTTTGTACCAGAGCACGGGTGCTTTCAATAAATTTTTCATGTTTGAATTCCCGTATTAAAGATTGCTATAACGTTTGCGTAAACCTTGGCGCACAATTTCTGCCACCGTATTCACGATGAACGTCAGCGCCAGGAGCAATAAAGCGGCGAGGAAAAGTACGCGGAAGTGTGTACTTGCCACCGCGGTTTCCGGCATTTCCACCGCGATGTTGGCCGACAAGGTACGCATACCTTCGAAGATATTAAAATTCACCACCGGGCTATTGCCGGTCGCCATTAGCACGATCATGGTTTCACCGACCGCACGACCAAAACCCATCATCACCGCCGAGAAAATACCTGGGCTAGCGGTAGGCAACACTACGCCGCGCATGGTTTGCCAGCGCGTCGCGCCGAGTGCTAATGAACCTTGGGTAAGATGGCGTGGCACGCTGAAAACAGCATCTTCTGCAATGGAGAAAATACTCGGGATAACCGCGAAACCCATCACCAGACCAACAACCAATGCGTTGCGTTGTTCGAATTTAATGCCGTTGGTAGTGAACCATTGCGGCAGGCTGCCGTTGAAAAACCAGATTTCCAAATGGGGGCTGATGTCGATACAGGCCCAAATAGTGAGGATGACGGGAATCACCAAAATCGCGGCTTCCCAACCTTCAGGAATGCTGGCGCGAATACTTAGCGGTAATTGGCTCCACGTAAAACCGACTATCAGCATTACGAGTGGAACGATCAACAATATGCAGAAAATCGCAGGCAAATGATTTTCCAAAAACGGAGCCAACCATAACCCCGCGAGGAACCCCAAAATAACGCTGGGTAATGCCGCCATAATTTCAATGGTCGGCTTCACCATACCGCGCAGCTTCGGCGTCATAAAATAAGCGGTGTAAATTGCACCCATTACGCCAATCGGTACGGCGAATAAAATTGCGAAAAGAGCAGCTTTCAAAGTGCCCAAGGACAAGGGAACAAAACTCATCTTGGCTTCGAAGTTGTCGCTGCCTGAAGACGCCTGCCAAATGTAATCCGGCGCATCGCGGCCTTCATACCAAACTTTCTCCCAGAGCATACTGAAAGACACTTCGGGATGTTCATTCCACACTTTCGCCATGCTGACTTTTTGGGTGTTGTCCAACAGCAACACACGACCATTGATAGGCGATAACCCTATGTGCGTGATTGGGTTTGAACCCATGGATTTGATCAACAAGGTGCGAGAGGAAGTACCGTAATAAATACCAATATCGCCCTTGTCATCAGCAGCCCAAAATCCACGACGCGAAAATTCTGGCGCTATGTGAGTAACCGGCCCAGACAAAGGTTTGAAATCGCGAACATGAGTTACGTGATATTTGTTGTTCTTATCGCGCACCATCAACCATTGACTAATCTGACCCTGGTCGGTACCAATCGCTAAAGAACCGGTGCTCACCAGGAAACGCATTGCAGTAACTTTGCCACTCTCAACCGTGACGGGCTCGTAACGTTCGGCCGCTGCAGGTTTGGTGATGTTGTAGAGATAGAGTTGAGCTTTATCGTTAGCCACTACCAAATAGCGGCCAGCGTCATCAATTTGCATGTGAGTGACATGTTCGCCAGCAGGCAAAGCTGGCAGATTAAAGACTTCAGTGCTGCTGGTAGTTTCTTCGGTGATCGCATTGGTTTTGGTAGAGACGACGCCGAGCACCAAACGGTCATCGCTAGTCGCTGCGCTTAATACTGTGCCGCCCGAGGTTTCCTGAATCGCTAACACGGCGATTGCGGCTTTATTAGCATCCAACACGAACGCTTGTTCACCGAGCGGGAAACTCAAGTTGGGCGTTACCACACGTTTATCGTCAAGATAACTCAGCTCGTATTTCGCTTTAACAACAGCAACTTCGCCATTGTTATAACCGTAGGCGACCAAGCCGTGGGTCGATTCACTGGAGGCAAGCGTCGTAAATTCTGCATCGGCAGCTTTAGGAACTTGCTGGCGACTCAGTGCCGTTCCATCAACCGCATTAAAAAATTGTACAGTGCCATTCTTGTGGTAGGCCGTGCCGATTTCTTCATAGCGTTCTAGGCTGATAAATTCGGCTGGACTTGCCGTTTCAACGACGGGCAATGAATAGGTTTTTTGGACATCGACAGAGGCACCGCGCAACAGCGGCGTAACTTCGGAAAATAAGTACACGAAAATCAAGGCTAACGACCCAACTACCGCGATACCGGCAGTCATAATTCCATAACCTGAAAATTTATCTTTAATATTTCGCCAGCGGCGTAATTTTGCACGCTGTTCGGCAGATGGCATCAAGTCAGATGTCTTGGCTGCGGTTGTCATGGGTTGAGACATAGCTTTCACTCAATATGGTAGTGGCATGTAAATGCTAACAGTCATAAATGACAGAATTGTTACAAATTCAGGTTTGATGAATTATGTTTCAGAAAAAAGACAGAAACCATCCCAACTTTTAGCAAACAATCGCCCATAAAAAAACCGCTGCCAAGCAGCGGTTTAGGTAAATCAGACGAACAGTTACTTAAGTAAGGTAGCCAAAGTTTTCTCTGCCAATGCTGCCGGCAACGGAATGTAACCATCGCGCTCAACAGCTTGTTGACCTTGTTTGGACAATACGTACTTGAAGAACTCAAGCTGTAATTTATCCAATGGTTGGTTTGGCTTTTTGTTTACGTAGATGTAGAGCTGACGCGACAAAGGATAAGTACCGTCCAGACCGTGTTCAGCATCTGCCGCAATGAAATCCTGGCCGCCTTGCTTAGCGATTGGTACAGCACGTACACCAGAAGTTTTGTAACCAATACCAGAGTAGCCAATTGCATTTACTGATTCAGATACGCTTTGAACCACTGAAGCCGAACCTGGTTGCTCATTTACAGTTGATTTGAAGTCGCCTTTACACAAAGCCTCTTCTTTGAAGTAACCATAAGTACCTGATACTGCGTTACGGCTGTACAAAGAAATTGCGCGTTTTTCCCAAGCACCGGTCAAACCTACTTCGCCCCAATTAACCAAATCTTTCTCGCCACCACATTTACGCGTTGCAGAAAAAATGGCATCCACTTGAGCCAGGGTAAAACCTTTAATTGGGTTATCTTTGTTTACGTAAACTGCCAATACGTCGATAGCAACAGGTACTTTAGTTGGCTTGTAACCGTATTTCGCTTCGAATGCTTGAACTTCTGCCTCTTTCATTGCACGGCTCATTGGGCCGAAGTTTGAAGTACCTTCGGTCAATGCTGGTGGCGCAGTAGAAGAACCGGCGCTTTGGATTTGGATATTTACGTTAGGGTAAAGTTTTTTGTAATCTTCTGACCAAAGGGTCATCAAGTTTGCCAAAGTATCTGAACCAATACTGTTCACACTTCCTGATACACCGGTAGCCACTTTGTATTCTGGCAATTTGGCATCTACAGCTGCTTGTACAGCAACTGCACAAGTCATGGAACCGATAAGAGAACCGGCAAGTGCCAATCCTTTAATAAATTTGTTAGCGTTCATTGAGCGTTTCCTTTAGGAAAGGTGACGAATATTTAAGGATGAGCCTGCCTCACCCTTGACGCTCAATTTACCAATCAATTGTGACAAGTTTGTTACTGAAGCAACGATTGCATTCAACTTGTCATAATTTTTTTGCGCTCGCTAATTCCGTTATTTAACTACTTTGAGGAAAGATTTTTTAGCCGGCGCATCAGCTTCAGGCTTAGGCGGTTCCGACGGAGCTGGCGGTTCAGGCGGAGTTTCCAATTCAAACATCATGCCCTGTCCATTTTCACGCCCGTAAATACCAAGCACCGCGCCGCAAGGAACATAAATATTATTCACAACACCACTGAAGCGCGCACTAAAAGAAACAGCCTCATTGGCGATAAACAAGTCTTTTACGGCAGACGGGGCGATGTTCAAAATAATCTGACCATCTTTATTAACGTGCTGAAGCGGCACCACA
Organism: Gammaproteobacteria bacterium; assembly: GCA_004172865.1. Taxonomy (GTDB): domain Bacteria; phylum Pseudomonadota; class Gammaproteobacteria; order Pseudomonadales; family Cellvibrionaceae; genus Cellvibrio. The sequence goes on from SEBV01000013.1 coordinate 74,152, forward strand.
ACGCCCGCGACATTCGCAAACACCACCAAGTGAGGCGTGCAATTGTTATCGACTAACCACTCATAAATTGCCCTGAGCAGATAAGGGCGATTCGATGTCATTTCCATAGCAAACTCACAAAACCAAAACTAAAAAAACAAGCAGCCAACGGTGGCTAGGTAGATATTTTATAAATTAAGCGCTAAAAGAAAGGGCGACTTAGTAGTCGCCCTTTCTTACTGCTGATATTAGTGAATATCTCGCCAGAATTCCTTATTCAGGAAGTAAGCACAAGCGGCAAATAGAAGGATAAAGAGCAGAACGCGTTTACCCATATTTTCACGCTTGGTTGCAGCTGGCTCACCTAAATAGGAGATGAAATTTACGATATCGTAAGCGGCTTGATCAAATTCTTCCTTCTTCAAGGTTCCTTTGATTTTACCTTCAACTAAACCACCGCAATGTTCATCAACTTCAACCTGGCCAATTGCATTACGCTCGGCATGACCATGGTGATCAAGTTTTGGACCAGGACCACATTCAAGCAAACCTTGTGGGCCAATCAATACATGAGGCATACCAACGTTAGGGAACACGCGGTTATTTACACCCCAGGGCCGAGTTTCATCTTTGTAGAAATTACGCAGATAGGTGTAAACCCACTCTGGTGAACGTGCGCGAGTTTCCAAGCTTAAATCTGGCGGCGTTACACCAAACCAGACTTTTGCTTGTGCGGGACGCATAGCGATTTCCATCAATTGACCGATACGTTGACCACCCAAAATCAGGTTGCCTTCCATCAGGTCTTTCGGAATTTCAAGATCGTCTGCAACACGCTCAAAACGTGAATATTTTGCCGAGTGACAACCCATGCAGTAGTTAGTGAAGTATTTAGCTCCACGCTGCAAAGATTCTTTGTCATGCAAGTCGACTTCAATCTTGTCACAAGGAATAGCGCCACACTCAAAAGTACCAGTGTTAGCTACTGCTTTGATCGGCACTATGGCAAGAATGAGGAACAACGCCAATCCGCCCAATACGATATGCAATGGTAAGCCTTTAGCTTGAACACGCTCTGGTTCGACCAGGTCAGGATCACGTGCTGCCAATATTGGCAATACCGCGAAGATCACCGCGAGGAAAGCACAGAATATCAACAGGAACACTGGCACATCTGCTTTAAGGTAGCTTACGGTCATAGCTGCAAAAATAACCGCGAATAAACCTGACAACACGAATGACAACTTGGATTTCGCTTTAGCCAAATCTGGAGTAGTCCATACAGGCATAGTCACAAAGTAAGCAAAGTAGAAGGTTGTTGCGATTTGCGATAACAAGGTACGCCCCTCAGTTGGCGCTTGCACACCAAGGTAACCAAGCACCACGAACATAGCTGCAAAGCTCATCAAAGCTACGCGTGGAATCCAGCCGCGATAGCGGATTGATTTCACTTTTGCACGATCCAACCAAGGCAACACGAACAAAATTGCAATCGCTGCTGCCATCGCCACGAAACCAAGGAATTTCGCATTCAATGGACCGATTTCAATCGTTACCGCACGTAATACTGCGTAGAAAGGTGTGAAGTACCAAACAGGCGCAATGTGCGTTGGAGTTTTAAGATTATTCGCTTCTTCGAAGTTGGCATGTTCAAGGAAGAAACCACCTACTTCAGGCATAAAGAACAAAATAAAGCAGAATACAAACAGGAATACGCTGATACCAACAAGGTCATGAACAGTGTAGAAAGGATGGAATGGAACGCCGTCGAGCGGAATACCGTTTTCATCTTTGTATTTTTTGATCTCAACGCCGTCCGGGTTGTTAGAACCTACGTGCTTATCATGCAGGGCCAAAATGTGCATTACAACCAAAGCTAACAATACGATTGGCAAAGCAACAACGTGCAATGCGAAGAAACGGTTCAAGGTAATACCGGAGATCAAGTAGTCGCCGCGAATCCACTGCACAAGGTCTTCACCAATGCCTGGAATAGCACCAAATAGCGATACGATTACCTGCGCACCCCAGTAAGACATTTGTCCCCAAGGCAATACGTAACCCATGAAGGCTTCAGCCATCAGAGCAAGGTAAATAGTCATACCAAAAATCCACACTAACTCACGTGGAGATTTGTAAGAGCCGTACATCAAACCGCGGAACATGTGCAGGTAAACAACGATGAAAAACGCAGATGCGCCGGTGGAGTGCATGTAACGCAGCAACCAACCGTAATCTACGTCGCGCATGATGTATTCAACAGAAGCGAATGCACCTTCTGCTGTTGGGGTGTAACTCATCGTCAGCCAAATACCGGTAACCAATTGGTTGACCAGAATCAGCAGCGATAACACGCCAAAGAAATACCAGAAATTGAAATTCTTGGGAGCGTAATACTTACCCATGTGGGTATCCCAAGCTTTTTGTACGGGGAGGCGATAGTCAACCCAATTCCACAAACCTACTAACCACTTCATCTTATGCCCCTTGGTCTTCGCCGATGATGACTACGTTTTCACTCTCGTAAAAATGCTTGGGCACTTCGAGGTTGAGCGGAGCTGGAACACCAAAGAATACACGGCCAGCCAAATCGTATTTAGAACCATGACATGGACAGAAGAAACCGCCCTGCCACTTATCGCCACCGAGATCAGCCGCACCAACGTCGGGACGATACAGCGGAGAACATCCCAAGTGAGTACATACGCCAAGCAAAATAGCGAACTCTTCTTTGATCGCACGGCCCTGGTTTTGAGCGTACTTTGGTTGCTGTGGAGCTTCGGATTTAGGGTCGCGCACCAAGCCAAGCTCTTCTACTTTTTTCAAGCTTGCCAATGCAGCGGGGGTACGACGAACAACATAGACCGGCTTACCGCGCCACTCCACAGTGACCATGGCGCCCGGCTCTATCTTGCTCATATTGAATTTTACAGGAGCACCAGCAGCCTTGGCTTTGGCGCTCGGGTTCCAGGAACCGACGAAAGGTGTTGCTATGCCTACGGCACCTACAGCACCCACAAGAGTGGTCGCACCAATAAGCAGGTTGCGACGCCCTTTATTTACAACGCCATTACTCATGACGAACTTCTCCCCTAACAGCTTTGACGGCCAGTAAACCAGTGCAAATAAATGAACAAAGGCAATGATTTAGGATAATTTTGGGCATCCCCAAAAAAGCGGCAATCTTAAAGAAATTAAGCTCCGCTTACAAGAATAACCATACGTAACAGAAGGATTAATTAGCTACGAAGAACATGGAATCTAGAGAGTGTAGATGCAAAAAAACGCCCAAGCCAGCAATGGCTTGGGCGTTTCTCGATAATCGTCCATTGCCGACCCAATAAGTCGCCAATGGCAATTATTAACGCTTGGAGAATTGTGGCTTCTTACGTGCTTTACGCAAGCCAACTTTCTTACGTTCAACTTCACGAGAATCGCGAGTTACGTAACCAGCTTTACGCAGAGCACCACGCAATTCCTCGTTGTATTCCATCAAAGCGCGAGTCAAACCGTGGCGAATTGCACCAGCTTGACCGAACGAGCCACCACCGGCAACGGTGACGTTTACGTCAAATTTATCGCTCAAACCAACCAACTCTAATGGTTGACGGACAACCAAACGAGCTACTGGACGACCGAAGTACTCGTCCAATGGACGGTCATTAACAACGATTGTGCCAGTACCGGCAGTAAGAAAAACACGAGCAGTAGAGGTCTTACGACGACCTGTACCGTAATATTGAGTTGTAGCCATGTGTCCAGCCCCTTATTAGATAGTCAGTTCTTGTGGTTGCTGAGCAGCATGTGGATGCTGGCTGCCTGCGTACACTTTCAGCTTACGTAACATTGCACGGCCCAATGGACCACGTGGCAACATACCTTTAACAGCGATTTCGATTGGAGAAGTCGGAGACTTTTCAACCAAATGCTTGAAGCTGATAGATTTGATACCGCCAATGTGATTGGTGTGATGATAATAAATCTTATCAGTCAACTTTTTGCCAGTCACATGAACTTTTTCAGCGTTGATAACTACGATGTAGTCACCGGTATCTACGTGAGGAGTGTATTCAGGCTTGTGCTTACCGCGCAAACGAGAGGCTATTTCTGCAGACAGGCGACCTAGGGTCTTGCCTGCTGCATCTACGATGAACCAGTCATGAACTACTGATTCAGCTTTGGCACTATATGTCTTCATGTTGTATTTGCCTATGCTGGTTAAATTAAGTGTAGGAAGTACCTACGGGAAGTTTTAGCGGGCCCACTCATAACAAAGATGAAGAGTCTCCACATAAAAAGAGCGCGAATACTACACACTGACAACTCACAATTCAACTTATTATTGCGTTAATTAATTAGCCTCCAAACAAGCTGACTGCATATAACTATAAATAGTCAATACCGCCAATCCCCGGCTTAATAATCGGTATTTCTTCACAAAAATACGTTAAGACGCGCCAAAGCTGAATTACTGTCATATTTCTTGCTGATGTTCATTTACTGAGCTAAAGCGTCAATTTTTTGAATAGCCTTCCTGCTCAGCATACTCCCAACCCAGCAATCCCAAGGAACATGACTATGAGCAATACATTCTATAGCGCCATTTTAACAATACACGGCATTGACGTACTCACCCGCGAAGAAGCAGCCAACACCTACGGTGCCGATACGGGCGCAAGTCAACGACTACCGAGTGGTGCAATTATTGTGAAAGATGCGGACGCCATCGAGGCCATACTCGCACTCGCCAATAGTTATAAGGTTCCGCTCTGGCCCATCAGCGGTGGTCGGAATTTTGGTTACGGCACTGCGCTACCCGTGGATTCACGCAGTTTCATTCTCGATTTATCCCGACTTAAACGAATCAATATAGATATAGGCTCTTCAACCGCACTAATCGAACCCGGCGTAACCCAAGCAGACCTCCACGAGGCGATCAAAAAAAGCGGTGCAAACTTACTAGTGCCCACAACTGGTGTTGGCCCTAACGGCAATATTTTGGGCAATGCATTGGATGGCGGCTACGGCTTAACGCCAATCACAGATCACTTCAATGCGGTGTGCGAACTGAGCGGATACTGGGGTAATGGCACCGAATTTCGCCATACTTATCAAGATCTCAATTGTCCAGAAATGGCAAAGCGCTGGAATGCTGGCACCGGCTATTCCTGGGCTGGCCTCTTGCGTCAAGGCAACTTCGGCATAGTGACCAAAGCTCGCGTACAACTGGCACGCGCGCCAGAAGCTTGCCGCATACTGATTTTTGAATGGAAGAATGACGCGGACTTTATCGCCTCGCAAGCCAACTTGAATTTATTAACGGAAGATATTCCCGGTATCGGTGGCATTATTATGATGAATAACTGCCGCATTCTTTCAACCCAAGTCGATACGCCACTCGCATCTCCTTTACGCGGCGAAGAGCGCAGCGCCTACCTTCGCAAGCTCGCCAAAGACAGAAAAATTTCTCCCTGGACCGGACTCGGCACTTTATATGGCTCCAAGGCCTCAGTGAAAGGCGCAGTGCGCGATATTCGCCGCCGCTTAAAAGGCGTAAAAGTTTGGAGCTTTAGCCCAGAAGAAATTCGCAAATTGCAAAAGGTAGAACAATACCTGCCGACTTGGGGATTCGCCTCCCTGCGTCGTCATTTTGGCGCTTTGGTTAACACGCTCGGAACAGTCGAGGGATTTCCAATCGTCGCTTTCTTAAAAATCGCTTACGCACTCGACCCAACCGCAAAGAAACTGAACGTGGAATCACACCCCGCCAAAGATGGCGCCGGGATTTTATGGTACGCCCCGTTGGTTCCATTCAATGGCGCTGAAGTGGAAAACTATCGCCAAGTTATGAGTGCATGCTTACTTCAGCATGGATTTGATCCTTTACTAGCAGTGACATCGCGTTCGCCGCGAGTGCTGTCTGGAACTATTCCTCTCTTGTTTGACCGCAAAAACACTGCTGACGTAGCTCGCGCCAAAGCCTGTTATCGCCATATGGTTAAAGTGGGCTTGGAAAATGGCTGGCCACCCTATCGGTTAGGCGTGGATTACATGGATTTAATCGCGTGCGATGCCGATTCACCAAGTGCTCAGGTGCAACGCCTATTAAAGAACGCGTTGGATGAGAACAACATCATTGCCTCTGGCCGCTATGAACATGCGAAACCGGTACGTGTTGCCGCTGAGATTGATTTGGAGAAACTTATTTCCATTCCTGTGGATTACAGCGACGATGCAGTCGAGGAAACTCAGGAAAAAGTGGAAGCCTAATGCTCATCTAATAAACGCGGTTTATGCTCACGCTCGCCATCTCAATAACTCAGCTTCGGTGTGTGACATCGAAGCTGAGCTACCTGCAAACGGCAAATCAATGTATTAGCACGCCTATCACTGGTAAACTTCTGCGCGCTTCCAATGTCTAGCTAAGTTCGCGCTAGATTTCAAACAATTGCTTTTTACGCAATAGAGAAAATATGACTCATCCAGATGTAGATCAACTTGATAACACCACGAAAAGAAAATTTTTTTCGTGGCAAATGAGCGAAATAAAATTCACGTGGCTCATCAGTTTAATTTTTATTTGTTTTTACAACGCTACATTTTTTAATGCCGTATTTAAGGCAGCGCCAATTCACGATCTAAAATCTGCATTTTTTCTGCTAAGTATTAGTTTGTTATTCTTCGTATTAAATACGCTGCTGGTATCAATTATTGTTTTCCCTAAAATTGTTAAACCAATCCTAGCGATTATTTTTATAGCTGCTGCTTGTGTCGCTTATTTTATGAATGCTTATGGAATCGTTATTCATCAAACAATGATTCAAAATACGATGGAGACAGACGTTAAAGAAGCAACGGGATTATTTAACGGCACCTTGGCGCTTTATATTTTTGTCCTGGGGATAATTCCAAGTCTTTTACTGCTCAAAATAAAAATTAATTTTGGCAATTTCAAACATCAAGCTTTCAGCAAGGCAAAATTATGGGGCCTTTGCATACTTGCAATACTGATTCTTATCGCGCCTTTTTCTGCAGATTATGCGTCCTTCTTTCGCAACAATAAAACCATTCGGCAAATGGCAAATCCCGCAAACTTTATTTACGCAACAATTTCCTATGCTTCCGCCAGCAATAAATCCGTAGTGATTAAACCTCTAGGTGAAGATGCCAAACTCAATGAAAAAGCTGCACAGCTTACCAAGCCAACCTTGTTTATTGTGGTGGTTGGTGAAACTGCCCGAGCAGATCACTTCAGCATTAACGGTTACTCAAAACCCACCACACCACTTATTGCACAACAAGATATTATTAATTATCGCCAGGTGTTTTCATGTGGAACAGAAACCGCCGTGTCAGTGCCATGCATGTTTTCAAATTTAACGCGCGCGCATTATTCGGATAAAAAAGCCAAATCCCAGGAAAGTTTGCTGGATGTGTTAAAGCACAGCGGTTATTCAATTTTGTGGCGAGACAACAATTCCAGTTGCAAAGGCACTTGTGATCGCGTTGCTTATGAAGATCTTCGAGATTTTAAAATTCCCGAACTTTGTAATGAGCGCGAATGTTTCGACAACATTTTATTAAACGATATTGATAAAAAAGTGGCGGCCATGAATGGCAATAAAGTCGTCGTACTGCACCAAAAAGGTAGTCACGGGCCGGATTACTATAATCGTTACCCTGCAAATCTCGAAATATTTAAACCCGTCTGTAAAGTGAATAAATTGCAGGATTGCAGCAGCGAAGAAATTAACAACGCATTTGACAATAGCATTCACATGACTGATTTATTTTTGAATAACGCCATCGAATGGTTAAAAACGCAGAGCAGCAATTACAACACAGCACTTATTTACCTATCGGATCACGGTGAATCGCTCGGCGAAAAAAATCTCTACCTGCACGGCATGCCCTACATCATTGCACCAGTAGAACAAAAGCATGTGCCTTTTTTCTTTTGGTTCTCACCAGGTTTTGAACAGGAGAGCGGCATCAACCGCGAGTGCTTAAAAGCACAAGCGGAGACCGAGTATTCTCACGATAATTTATTCCACACCACGCTGGGTTTATTAAATGTGAGTACGAGTTTGTACAAACCGGAATTGGATATGGTTGGGCAGTGCAGACACTAAATAAAGCCTATAGGTTTTAAATCGGCTTGATCTGATGATTAAGGCCTATGTTCAGTGCCCAAATATTCATGGCTTTGCATTTCCAGCAGACGACTTACGGTGCGCTGGAATTCGAAATTTAATTTTCCATCCGAATAAAGTTCGGTGAGCGGTAATTCGGCTGAAAGCACCAGCTTTACGTGGCGATCATAAAATTCGTCCACCAGGTTTACAAAACGGCGCGCCTGGTCATCATTTTTTCGACCAAGCGCCGGTACGTTGCTGATAAACACCGAATGATATTCTTTTGATAATTCGATGTAATCATTCTGTGAACGCGGGCCGTCGCAAATATCCACAAAATCAAACCACACAATTCCTTCAGCTGATGAATGTGATTTAATTTCGCGCCCTTCCACGATAAGAATTTCATTATTTTTTTCTTCGGCAGGCGATGACAACAAACTGCGAAAGCTTTTTTGTAAACTTAAATCGGCGTGTTCATCTAATGGGTAATGATAAAGTTCAGCTTGCTCAAGCGCACGCAAGCGATAATCAACACCGCCATCCACATTCACAATCTGTGTATGTTGTTTTAGCAATTCAATCGCGGGTAGAAAACGCGCGCGTTGCAAACCATCTTTATATAAACCGTCCGGCACAATGTTTGAGGTTGCTACCAACACGACACCGCGCTCAAAAAGTCCAGACATAAGCGTGCCGAGAATCATGGCATCGGTAATATCCGACACGAAAAATTCGTCGAAACAAATGACTTTGGTTTCAGCCGCAATAATATTTGCAACTTTTTCCAGTGGATTTTTTTGTCCATCCAGCTTTTTTAATTCGCTGTGAACACGCCGCATAAAACGGTGAAAATGCATACGCATTTTTTGCGGGAAAGGCAGGCTTTCAAAAAAATTATCCATAAGATACGTTTTGCCGCGCCCTACTCCGCCCCAAAAATACAGCCCTTTAATAGTTGGTTTGTTCGATTCACCAAACAGTTTTTTAAAAATCCCACCGAGTCCTGATGACTGCTGCGCTTTGGAATCTGCCACTAAAGCATCGTAGAGAACCTGCAGATGTTGCACAGCTTGAGCTTGCGAGGCATCGCGACGAAAATCGTCGCGCGCTAAATCACGTTGGTAACGCGCCTGTGGAGAAAGGTTTTCACGCGAGGATAAAGTCATAAGGATATCAACAGCTCTACAAAGTAATTTGGCGCAATAAGGTCTCGGAAAGATCCGTTTTTAAATTAGTGAGATATCCATGAAAAAAATGGCTGGCTTCCGGGTAGCGAATTAATTCGGCGGGGCTTTGCAAATGTTCAACCCAATCATAAACACCTTGTGCAAAAACGCGTTCATCTTTATCGCCCTGAATGACACAGAGTGGCGCATTGAAAACACTATCGCGATCATATTCATAACGCTCAACCGGCGGCGCAACTAGAGTGAGATGCGTTAATTCGTTTACCGAATAACTGGCGCGCGCGGCGATGGATGAACCAAAAGAAAAGCCCGCGATCAATAGTCGCGATAGCGGAAAATTAGCCGTGGCCCAAGTGATAACCGCAAGCAAATCGTCCAACTCTCCCACAGCATTATCGAACACGCCTTCACTCTTGCCGACGCCGCGAAAATTAAAGCGCAGCACGTGAACTCCGAGATCGCGATAAGTGCGCATCAGCGTAGTCACCACTTTGTTATCCATGGTGCCGCCGTGCTGCGGGTGTGGATGGCAAACTATCGTCAAGCCATTAAGGGCCGATAAGGGAGCATCGCTGTCACCGCGATTCAGTATGGATTCCAACGCACCAGTGGGCCCGGGAATGATAATTTTTGTTTCTTTTTCATCCAACAGCATGATTTACCTGGCAGAAAAGTAGAAAGCCTGACGATGAACACCAATTTTTTGCCGATCTATTTTAACAAAAGGCTTATACTATGAACGTAAGCTTTAAGAACTCATTGATTTATTACCTTATGAATTCTACCAATCTCGACAGTCGTTAAGGAGACTTTTGTGTTCTCACTCAGCACCCTTGTTTTTACCGGTTTTTTCTTTCTGCTCAGCGGCACAGCTTTGGGCGCTTTTTTGCTTCATATTTTTCGCTCAAATGTTTACAGCCGCGAATTGGAAGATCGGTTGAATGAAGCAGAAAGTTCATTACAAACTTATCAGCGCGATGTTGCAGAATCCTTCGCCCAAACCGCCAGCCATATTCAGGATATGACCCGTTGCTATCGCGAAATGCATGAGCACCTGGCGAGCAGCGCATTAAAGCTGGCAACCCCAGAAATCAGCCGTAAAATTCTGGATTCGGGCAACAGCCTCGGTGAAGGCAAAGGCACTTACATAAATGCACAGCATATTGAGCCACCGAGAGATTGGGCGCCCAAGCCAGTTGGCGCAAAAGGCGCACTGAGTGAAGATTACGGTTTGCGCGATGATGACCACGCAGTGCTTCGTCCCACGGAAACACCGGAAGATTATGACTTTGATGGCGCAGTGCCCAAGCGGTATTAATCTTCAAAGCTTTAATATTGAAAAACTAAAACGATAATCTTTTAACCCCGCGTCGCGGGGTTTTTACTGCTGCCGCCGGCACTGGAGTATGCATGAACCTCAAGCGTCTACTGCAATTTGCAGGTTGGCCAACGGCAGCAGGCGTTATTATTGCACTATTAGCAATGCTGGTTTTTCCACAAATACGCGGACAGCATGCGAATGCTACTCAATCGGTTGTTACTAACGAAGATGTAGGGCCAGTCTCCTACGCCGATGCCGTCAGCCGTGCAGCGCCAGCTGTAGTTAATATTTACACCGCTAAAAAGGTGATTCAGCGCGACCCCAATTACAACAATAATCCTTACTATCGCCGCCTCTACAAAAACTCCAACACTCCATTGCAAGAGCGCATGCAGAAAACCCTTGGTTCGGGTGTGATAGTGGATAGCAGCGGTTTAATTCTTACTAATAATCACGTGATCAACGGCGCCGATAAAATTAACGTGCTGCTTAATGATGGCCGTTACACATCTGCTGAATTAGTCGGCGTAGATACTGAAAATGATTTGGCGGTTTTGAAAATCACGCTGGAAAACCTTTTTCCCATCACTCTCGGCCAACCAAACGCAATGCGCGTTGGCGATGTGGTTTTAGCTATCGGCAATCCCTTTGGCGTTGGTCAAAGCGTTAGCCAGGGCATTGTCAGCGCCATGGGTAGATGGGGTTTGGGCATCAACAATAGCGAAAACTTTATTCAGACAGATGCCGCCGTTAACCCCGGCAACTCTGGTGGAGCTCTAATAGATGCGCACGGGAATCTAATCGGCATTAACACCGCCATTCTGGATGAGACAGGCACAGCTTCGGTGGGAATTAGCTTTGCAGTACCGGCAGATACCGCCATCAGCTCGCTTAAACAAATCGTTCAATATGGCGAAGTTCGCCACATTTGGCTCGGTTTTACCGTAAGCCTGAAATACAGCGAAACACCCACCACTCTGAAAAAATCTGAGCTAGTCGTTACCAGCATCGAAAATGGCAGCCCTGTATCTGACGCAGGTTTGGAAGAAGGCGACGTTTTGACTCATATCAACGGCGCGGAAGTTAGCGATATCCCCACCGCTAAAAAATTGATTGCCAACATTCAGGTAGGCTCTGAAATAAAATTCCGTGTCTTGCGCGGTAACAAACCTATCGAACTCAGTTTTGTGGCGCAGCTTCCACCGAATTCTCACACCAAAACTTAAGAATATTAAACTGTATCACCATAGAAAAAGGGAGCCGAAGCTCCCTTTTTCTTTGTCTAGCTCTTAATAAAACATCATTCTTTAATACGATATTCCGCCGAGCGCGCATGCGCTTCAAGATATTCACTGCGCGCCAATACTGATGCGACTTTTGATAATTCAGACGCTCCGGCTGCAGAGCACATAATAATCGAGCTGCGCTTTTGGAAATCGTAAACACCCAATGGCGATGAGAAACGCGCTGTGCCGGATGTCGGCAACACGTGATTCGGGCCAGCACAGTAATCACCCAAAGCTTCAGGTGTATAGCGGCCCATAAATATTGCGCCTGCATGACGAATCTGCGGCAAAAGTGCTTCAGGGTCGGCGACCGACAACTCAACGTGTTCAGGAGCGATGCGATTACTCACGTCAACCGCCTGCGCCATATCAGCAACTTTAATTAAGGCACCGCGATTTTTAAGAGATATTGAAGCAATCTCTGAGCGCGCTAAAGTCGGTAATAAACGGGCAATTGCGGCTTCAACTTTATCCAGATAATCCGCATCCGGGCATAGCAAAATCGATTGTGCCTGCTCGTCATGCTCAGCTTGGCTGAACAAATCCATAGCGATCCAGTCGGGGTCGGTTAAGCCATCGCAAATTACCAAGATTTCAGATGGGCCGGCGATCATGTCGATAGCAACCTGACCAAAAACGGCACGCTTGGCAGTGGCGACGTAAATGTTGCCAGGGCCAACAATTTTATCGACCTTGGCGATAGTCTCGGTGCCGTACGCCAATGCTGCAACCGCTTGCGCGCCGCCGATGGTAATCACACGATCCACACCTGCGATTGCCGCAGCGGCCAATACCATTGGGCTAAGTTCGCTATCTGGCGCGGGCACAACCATGGTCAGCTGATCAACACCGGCCACTTTTGCGGGAATTGCGTTCATCAAAACAGATGACGGATAAGATGCTTTGCCGCCCGGAACATAAAGCCCGACACGCTCCATAGCCGTAATTTGCTGACCCAGTACAGTGCCGTCAGCCTCGGTATAGCGCCACGACGCTTGTAGCTGATGCTTGTGATAACTGCGAATGCGCTCGGCTGCAATTTCCAAAGCTTGGCGCTGCTCAGGGCTAATTTGCGTGAGCGATTCTTTCAACTGATCTGCAGTGATGACCAAATCCTTAAGGCTGCTTGCAGTACGGCGATCAAACTTGTTGGTGTATTCCAACACCGCCGCATCACCGCGACCTTTTACCTGTTGGATAATCTCATCCACAACGCCTGCGACTCGAGTGTCGCTGACTGATTCCCACGCCAGCAAATCATCCAAACGCTGTTTGAAATCGCTCTGGCTGGCATCCAATCGGGTAATTAAAGATTCAGACATGGTTTTACTCGTTCAACTAATTTGGCGTAATCATCAAGCTTGAGAAAGGAAAAAGCTCATTGGAAATTGTTATGAATGGGATAGCCCGAGAAGTTTGGTAGAGAATCGTTATTCCGTAGGAGTGACGATTCTCTATTGAACTTTCCTTCGTAAAATGAAGCACTTCCATTTAAAAAATTTCTTAAGCGCTAACCGCTTTTGCAACATGATCAATAATGGTTTGAATCTGCAAATGCTTCATCTTCATTGAGGCTTTGTTAACGATTAAGCGAGAGCTGATATCGGCGATAAATTCACGGGGCTCAAGGCCATTAGCCAACAAGGTATTACCGGTATCGACGATATCGATAATCTCATCAGCGAGATTCATGATGGGCGCTAATTCCATCGCACCGTAAAGCTTAATGATGTCGGTTTGGCGGCCTTGGGACGCGTAATATTGCTTGGCGATATTGACGTACTTAGTAGCAACACGAATACGGCCCGATGGAATGCTGGCACCTTTAACACCGGCAGTCATCAGCCGGCAGCGGGCGATATTCAGATCCAGCGGTTCGTACAAACCATCTGCGCCGTTTTCCATCAGGGTATCTTTACCCGAAATTCCCATATCCGCCGCGCCAAATTGCACGTAGGTAGGAACATCCGCGCCGCGCAGGAGCAACAGGCGAACGCCGGGTTGCGTGGTATCAAATACCAGCTTGCGGCTTTTTTCCATATCCTCCAAAGGCTCGATTCCAGCGGCCGCGAGTAGCGGAAGAGTCTCTTCCAGAATTCGCCCTTTGGTAAGCGCAATCGTAAGCGTGTTAGTAGACGATAGCGTCTGGCTCATAATCTCAATCTCATTTCTGGCCTACTTGGCAGCCTTCACGCGGTTTACGCTGGCACCAATACTTTGGAATTTCGCTTCAATAGCTTCGTAGCCGCGGTCGATGTGATAGATGCGGTCGATCAGGGTTTCACCATCAGCAACCAAACCGGCGATCACCAAACTCGCGGATGCGCGCAAATCCGACGCCATAACCGGCGCGCCTTTCAAACGCTCAACGCCCGTAACTACGGCGGTATTGCCTTCAAGCGTAATGTGCGCGCCCATGCGATTCAATTCGTTGACCTGCACCAAACGGTTTTCAAAAATTGTTTCGGTGATATGGCTAACGCCCTCTGCAACCGCGTTCATCGCCATAAATTGGGATTGCATATCGGTTGGGAACGCAGGATAAGGCGCAGTTTTTAAACTGACTGCTTTTGGGCGTTTGCCGTGCATATCCAATACGATCCAATCGTCGCCAGATGTTATTTCAGCACCCGCTTCTTCAAGTTTTACGATAACAGCCTCTAAGATCGTCGCACTAGTTGACGTCAATTTGATACGACCACGAGTTGTCGCTGCCGCCACTAAATAGGTGCCAGTTTCAATGCGATCCGGCATCACTTTATAAGTGCAACCGTGTAAGGATTCAACGCCGTCAATAACAAGCGTGGAAGTTCCTATACCTTCAATTTTTGCGCCCATGGCGACGAGCAAATGCGCAAGGTCAACAATTTCGGGCTCTTGCGCAGCGTTTTCCAGAATAGTTTTACCTTCTGCCAACACCGCTGCCATCAATAAGTTTTCAGTGCCGCCAACGGTCACTGTATCCATTAAAAAGTGTGTGCCTTTCAAACGACCATCGGAGGTTGCGCGAATGTAGCCGCCATCGATCTCAATTTTTGCGCCCATGGCCTCAAGGCCGCGCAAATGAATATCAACCGGACGCGAACCAATGGCACAACCGCCCGGGAAAGATACATTGGCCACGCCATAGCGCGCCAACATTGGTCCAAGCACGAGAATGGACGCGCGCATGGTTTTTACTAAATCATAAGGCGCTGTGAAATCGGTGATGTTATTGGAATCCAATACAAAACTATGGCCGCAAATGCCTTCGTTATCAGAGTCCTCGACCTTCACCCCCATGGAAGCCAACAGCTTGTTCATGGTGGTGATGTCATTTAAATGTGGAACGTTATGCAAAGTAACGGGGCTATCTGCCAGGAGCACGGCGGCAAGAATCGGCAGGGCCGCGTTTTTTGAACCAGAAATACAAATTTCACCACTGAGCGGACCACCACCCAGAATTTTAAACTTATCCATTACATATCCAAAATGCGCGATTCACCGCTAGTGGAATCGCTTGTGTTTATACAGCTATCGAAATGACCTGAAAATCAACGGAATCGAGGCATTATTATTGTTGTTGCCACTGCTCGGGAGTGAAAGTCTTGACGAAATCTACGGCATGAATGGAGCCATCAGCAAATTGTTGCGATAGAGTTCCAAGTACTAACTGCTGCTTTTTAACAGGTGTTAAACCCGCAAATACCGGGCTAATCACGACTAAATCAATATGGCTACCGTTAACGCCAACTTGGACTTGGCTGTCGGGAATTTGGCTTTCAATAAGCGCTTTGATTTGCTCAGCTTGCATAGAAAAACTCTCAGGGCAGAACCCTTGATTAAAAAATAGAGGGGAATTGAAAGGCGTGAATCTTACCCGAATGAGCGCAAAATCGCATCAAAAAGCAATAAAAAACCCCGGTTGATGAAAACCGGGGTTTTGGGTAAAACTGAAATTCGTGTTTCTTAGTTAGCGACTAA
Organism: Gammaproteobacteria bacterium; assembly: GCA_004172865.1. Lineage (GTDB taxonomy): Bacteria > Pseudomonadota > Gammaproteobacteria > Pseudomonadales > Cellvibrionaceae > Cellvibrio. Next base: position 90,026 of record SEBV01000013.1, read on the forward strand.
CCAGGTGGCGATAACTTTATCTATATCTTTGTCATTTTTAATCATGGCTTGATCAAATTGGCTAGTAAAAGATTCACCCAGATTCACGCCATTTAACACTACGTTAATCAACTTCCATTCACCGTTGTCATTCAATTTCAAGGTGTAGGAAAGTTTATGCGTATTACCTTTATCGCTTACTTCCTGATCCACACTTACACGACGCGCGTCAGCAGGTAAAGTCACAGGAATTGTTTTAACAGTGCTGTCAGCATAATTGGCAATGCCTTTCGCGTAGGTTTTAATCAAACCATTCTTAAACACCGCTGTGAATCTTTCGATTTGATCTGGCGTAGCGGTTTTGGCAGATTTGCGCATTACGGCTTTAGCGATAAAACTAAAATCGACCACTGAATCCAGTGTTTTTTGAATGTCCGTGTAATATGCCTCAGTAGCCTTGCCTGCAGCATTGTGCTTTTTCACAGTGGCAAACAACTCGGTAGTGGCTTGCTCAACAATAACTTGTGGCGATTTTTCGGCCGCGGATGCCAATGGCGGAACAACCATCAACGCCAAAGATAAAAGAGCACCGGTGAGGTTTTGGTACAGTGGTTTCATTTGTTTACCTTCCTAATTAAATTTCCAAACAATGCGTTGCGGTAAGCAGACACTCTTCAGGTATAAATATCGAATGCCTTTTACTCACAGCTCGAAAAGTCTCATCAAGCTCAACGCGTAGCGAGCGGCACTAACACCGCTGGTTTTATCGCTCAGTAAAATTCATTGAGCAAATTCAGTTCTGCGCGAATTGTAAAATGGGGTTTGAATCCCCAATATCAAGCGAGCAGATTATTTAATATCAATATCGCTATAATGACCTCCCTGCGCATTTGCCAATAGTGTTAATAGTCACAACGAATGACCAATATGAGATCCATCCATGCCCCAATTTGATTTTGTTAAGTCTGGCCTTAGGACGATTAGCATCGAATCCGATGCGGTGATCGCCTTGAGCCAGCGTCTTGATCAGGACTTCATCAAGGCATGCGAACTCATACTTAAGTGCCCCGGCCGCATTATCGTGACCGGCATGGGCAAATCCGGACATATCGGTAAAAAAATTGCCGCGACTCTCGCAAGCACGGGAACACCATCGTTCTTTGTGCATCCAGGAGAAGCCAATCACGGCGATCTTGGGATGATCACCAAACAAGACATAGTGTTAGCTATTTCTTATTCCGGCACTTCCAACGAAATTCTTACTCTCTTGCCGCTTCTTAAACGCTCGGGAATAAAAATTATCAGCATGACCGGTAATCCGCTGTCCACCTTAGCGGAAATAGCTGAAGCCCACCTGAACATTGCTGTAGAAACAGAAGCTTGTCCGTTAGATTTAGCGCCCACTGCAAGTACGACAGCGACTTTAGTACTCGGTGATGCACTCGCAATTGCGCTTTTAGAAGCGCGTGGCTTTACCGAAGAAGACTTTGCATTTTCTCATCCTGGAGGTGCGCTAGGCCGCAAACTCCTTTTGCGCGTGGTTGATATTATGCATACCGGCGAACAAATTCCCCGTGTGTTAGCGAACGCAAATTTAAGTGAAGCGTTACTCACGATGACGGAAAAAGGTTTTGGGATGACCACAGTTGTCGATGATAACAATCAATTGTTAGGTATTTTTACCGACGGCGATTTGCGTCGTACCGTTGATAAAGGTATCAACCTAAACGGTGTAGCTATAAGCGATTTAATGAATCGCACGCCCAAAACAATTGGCACTAAAGCACTACCGGCTGAAGCGTTAAAAATGATGGAAGATTTAAAAATCACCGCATTAGTTGTGCGTGATGAACAAAATCGCCCAATCGGCGTCTTACACATGCATGACCTGCTGCGCGCAGGTGTTGTTTAAATAGGGAATACCTTTGAGCCATTCGATTTTACCCATATCAAATTTTCTAGATGCATCTGAATTAGTTGAGCGCGCTAAACGCATCAAACTATTTCTGTTGGACGTGGACGGCGTTTTAACTGATGGCCGACTTTATTTCAGCAATCAAGGCGATGAATTTAAGACCTTCAGCACGCTCGACGGCCATGGCATAAAAATGCTGCAAAAAAGCGGTGTAAAAGTCGGAATAATCACTGGCCGCACCAGCAATCTCGTCGCGAAACGTGCGAGTGATTTGGGCATTAAAATGTTGATTCAAGGCCGTGAAGATAAGTGGGATGCACTTCAGGAAATTCTTGCGGAGCATCCAGTTGCCCACGAAGAAATCGCTTTTATGGGTGATGACTGGCCAGACTTAAGCGTGATGTCACGAGTGGGTTTAGCATTTACGCCCGCTAACGGCCACAGCAGCGTTGTGGAATTATCCCATTGGCAAAGCCAGGCACGCGGTGGTGAAGGCGCAGTCCGTGAAGCGTGCGATTTACTGTTAAAAGCGCAGGGCAGTTTTGATCAATTACTTAATTCTTATTTGCCACAGGGCTCGCAATGATTAAATTACGTGTACCTGCTGTAAACAGTGCAAACCTGGAGCGAATAAATCCGCTACTTTTGCCCTTGCCATGGATTGTGGTCGGCGTATTGGTCGTTGCCTTTGCCACCATGAAGTACTCAAGTACTGAAGATACTGATACGCCGGAACAAGCGGCCATTAAAATCTTCCCGCAAACCTATCTTACTGAAGTTGAAATTCGTCAATATGATGAAAATGGCGCGCTGCATTATCAAATGAACTCGCCGCTAATCCGCAGCTTTCAAGTGAAGGAGACAGCAAGCACTGAAGATTATTCGCTTTTCCAAACTCCAGTATTTTTATTATCCAATGACCCCAAAAAACCTAGCTGGCATGTAACCGCACAAGAAGGCCGGCTGGATGGTAATGATGAATGGTTTACGCTCAAGCAAGACGTTGTTGCGCGCCAAACCTCTGAAAAGCAAGTCGAAACCACCTTCAATACGGAAGAATTACGGCTAAATGCCAGAGATCAATTCGCGGAAACCGGCAAAGCTGTTACTATGCGCGCCGCTAAAAGCGAGATCACAGCCATTGGCATGCGTGCCGAAATGAAACGTGAACATATTGAATTACTCTCCCACGTTAAGGGCACCTATGAACCCTAGCCTTAAATTAAGACTGCTGCGTAGCGTCGCAACCTGTGTGCTGGCGATTAGTCCGCTATGGGTTTATGCCTTGCCTTCAGACAAAAATCAGTCACTGCATATCGAAGCCGACAAGCAAGAAATTGACCTTAAGCAAGGTGTTGTGGTTTACAGCGGCGATGCCAAATTTGTTCAAGGCACATTGGAAATTACGGCGAAGAAAATTACCGTTCACAGAGACAAAGACCAATCGATAGAATCGGTTGTTGCTGAAGGCTCACCCGCAAAATATCAACAACAGCCTGAAGCGGGGAAGCCCATCATTCACGCTGAAGCAAATAAACTGAATTACAGTGTTAAAAATGAATATTTGGTGATGGAAGAGAACGTATCCATTGAGCAAAACGGCGCGGTTACCAAATCCGGTCATGCTGATTACGATATCAAAAGCCAAACCGCAAAATTTTCGGGGACTGGCCGTGTAGAAACGGTAATTCCTCCAAAACCTGAGAAAAAAGAATAATCCATGGCTAGCCTTCACGCTCAACACCTCGCCAAAAGTTACAAAAAACGCAGAGTCGTTATTGATGTTTCAGTAACCGTTAGCAGCGGCCAAATTGTCGGCCTACTCGGCCCCAACGGCGCTGGCAAAACTACGTGTTTTTATATGATTGCGGGCTTGGTTGAAGCGGATAATGGCCGTGTATTAATTGATGAACTGGATATCACCGGCCTGCCAATTCACGGTCGCGCCCGTGCTGGTATTGGTTATTTGCCGCAAGAAGCCTCTATTTTTCGTAAACTAAGTGTTGCCAATAACATTATGGCGATCCTTGAAACTCGTAAAGATTTGGATCGCAAGCAGCGTTTGGCAAAGATGGAATCTCTGCTGCAGGAGTTTCACATCACTCATATTCGCGACAACCTGGGCATGGCGCTCTCCGGTGGTGAACGCCGCCGCGTTGAAATTGCGCGCGCATTGGCTACAGATCCCAAATTTATTCTGCTCGATGAACCTTTCGCGGGTGTAGACCCTATTTCGGTTGCGGATATCAAAGAAATCGTTCGCCACCTTAAAGAACGTGGCATCGGCGTGTTAATCACCGACCACAATGTGCGCGAAACTCTCGATATTTGTGAAACAGCCTATATCGTAAGCGAAGGCCACATTATTGCGTCTGGCAATTCACAAGCAATTTTGGCGAACGACAAAGTTCGCGAAGTTTATCTAGGCGAAGACTTTAAACTTTAGTGCTGCTGCAAGACCCAGTTTTCCTCCACTTATATGCTTGACAAAACTCCATGTTTGGATGTTAGGCATAAAGATTGCTTTAATTATTTCTCATTCGCACCATTGAGTTATTGCCTAGCGCGCAAACCCTGACTAAACTCCACCTAACAGTGTTTGGTTTTTTGCCTGCATTTTTATGCCAGCTAAGGGTTTGTCGTCCATACAATGAAGCAATCTCTCCAACTCAAAATGGGTCAGCAACTGACCATGACCCCGCAACTGCAGCAGGCGATTCGCCTTTTGCAATTGTCCACTCTCGATCTTCAGCAAGAAATTCAGGAAGCACTCGACTCCAACCCCATGCTGGAAGTTGAAGACAGCTTCGACACGCCAGCCGCGCCCAATGAATTTGAAGATGGCGATTACGTTCGCACGCAGGAAATAGCCGCTAGCAGCGACAGTAACACTGACGACTTCAGCGAGAGTTACTCTGGCGAAATTACTTACAGTGAATCCAGTAGTGACCAATTTAGTGAAGGAAAGTTTGGCGACGAAAGTTTTGGTGAAACAACCAGCTTTAGTGACAGCGAAGGCTTCGGCGAATCAGACAATTATTCCGGCACCGATGATTACAGCGAAAGCGCCACCGAATGGAATGAAGCCATTCCCGCAGAACTCCCAGTAGACACAAGTTGGGACGATGTTTACCAAACCAATCCAGCCAGTGGCTCAACCAATTACGACAATGACGATGGTGATTTTGAAAGCCGTCGCGCTGCAACAGATTCGCTTTACGACCACCTAATGTGGCAATTAAATCTCACGCCCATGTCAGACCGCGACCGCATTATTGCCATGGCAATTATCGATGCAGTTGAACCTAGCGGCATGCTGTCAGTCACATTAGAAGACATCTACAGCGGCCTGATTAATGAATGGGATGATTTGGAACTTGATGAAGTTGAGGCGGTACAGCATCGCATTCAACAGTTCGACCCCTGCGGTGCTTGCAGCCAAAATCTGGCTGAGTGTTTGACAGTGCAACTGCATCAATTCGACCCTACTACCCCGTTTTTGGCGGAAGCAAAATTAATCGCGAAACAATATTTGCCTTTATTGGCTAGCCGCGATTTTCGTCAACTAATGCGTCGCACCAAACTCAGAGAAGATGAGCTGAGTCAGGCAGTAACCTTAATTCAAAGCTTGAACCCGCGGCCAGGCGATATTATTGCCAGTGGCGATACTGAATATGTTGTCCCCGATGTATTCGTTGATAAACGCGAAGGCCGCTGGGTCGTAGAATTAAATCCGGAAATTGCACCGCGCCTACGAATTAACTCTGATTATGCGTCGCTGGTGAAGCGCGCCGACTCAAGCAGCGACAACACTTTTTTAAAAGATAATTTACAAGAAGCACGCTGGTTCTTGAAAAGTTTACAAAGCCGCAACGAAACTTTGCTAAAAGTTGCCAGTTGTATTGTTGAAAAACAACGCGGTTTTCTAGACTATGGTGCAGAGGCGATGAAGCCACTTGTTCTCCACGATATTGCTGAAATTGTTGAAATGCATGAATCCACTATTTCACGCGTAACAACTCAAAAATTTATGCACACACCACAGGGAATTTTTGAGTTGAAATATTTCTTCTCAAGCCATGTGAGTACAGATTCCGGCGGCGAATGTTCATCTACAGCGATTCGCGCCTTGATTAAAAAATTAGTAAATGCGGAAAATCCTAAGAAGCCGTTAAGCGATAGTAAAATTACCGATTTATTAGGCGAGCAGGGAATTCAGGTTGCGCGTCGTACCATCGCAAAATATCGCGAGTCACTCAACATTCCGCCATCCAATGAACGCAAAACGTTATAACTTTTACAATAATTTTTTGCGCATTGCAGATTGCAATCAGTTCCACCAACGAGAAGTACTATGAGGAAGTCTCTATGCAAATAAATATCAGTGGCCACCACTTGGAAATTACTGAATCATTGAGAGATTATGTATCGAGCAAATTGGAACGCTTAAATAATCATCACGACCGCATCACCAGCACTCACGTAATTCTTTCAGTCGATAAACTCGAACAAAAAGCGGAAGCCACCTTGCACGTTAGCGGTAAAGATATTTTTGCCGATGCAACCGATACAGATTTATATGCAGCTATAGATTCGCTGGCCGACAAACTCGATCGTCAGCTAATTAAACACAAAGAAAAGATGCGCAGTCATCGCTAATCGCCCACCATCATGCAAATAGAATCTCTGTTAACACTTGAGCGCACCCGCAGCAGCCTGGAAGCCAGCGGTAAACGAAGTGCTCTGGAATTACTTGCGCAGACCATCGCGCAAGATATTCCCAATATTGATGCCGACGATTTGTTTCGCCGCTTTCTTGCGCGCGAACGTTTAGGCTCTACTGGAATCGGTCACGGTATTGCGATTCCCCATTGCCGCATTAATAACAGCGCCGGCGCTGTGGGCGCGTTAATTACGCTGACGCAGCCAATAGAATTCGATTCAATTGACAGCGAGCCCGTCGATATTTTATTTGCCATGCTAGTGCCAGAAGAAGCTCACGATGAGCATTTAAAAAATCTGGCAGCATTGGCCGGCGCACTTACGCGCAGTGAATTTCGCCAACGCTTACGTGCAGCTGATGACCATGCAACGCTTTACCAAGCTGCAATAAGTTAGTTATGACGTTATTAACCTTTAGGCTTTTTGTCATGGACAAAACCAGTTATCCCTTCAAGGAACTGCGCTTATGCAATTAGTCATTGTGAGCGGCTTGTCTGGCTCAGGTAAAAGTACCGCGCTGCATGTATTGGAAGACGTGGGTTATAACTGTATCGACAATTTGCCGGTGAGTTTATTGCCAGCACTCGTCGCGCAAATTGAAATTCACAAAGATGACAAGCACAAATTTGCTATAGGCATTGATGTGCGCAATGCATGGAAAAATTTACAAATTTTTCCAGAAATGATTAACACCCTGAAAGAAGCGCATGTCCCTTTTACGGTTATCTTTTTAGATTCTCAAGCGTCGGTGTTAATTCAACGCTTCAGTGAGACCAGACGTAAACATCCGCTTAGCGACAACTCCACGAATTTGGCGGAAGCCATTAGTAATGAACAGGAATTGCTGGAACCGATTCGTGATACAGCGGATCAAATTATCGACACCAGCCACCTTACGCTGCACGAGTTGCGCGATTTGGTGAAAGAGCGCGTTGTAGGCCGCGGTCAGTCGGGAATGGCGATTTTGTTTGAGTCCTTTGGTTTCAAACACGGCATTCCGATTAACGCAGACGTGGTTTTCGATGCGCGCTGCTTGCCGAATCCACATTGGAAACCAAATTTGCGTCCGCTGACGGGTAAAGACAAAGACGTTATCGACTTTCTGGAAGCAGAACCCGTAGTGCTGGAAATGTACGATGACATTAAGAATTACATGACTCGCTGGCTACCACGCTACCAGGCGAATAACCGCAGTTACATTACGATTGCGGTGGGTTGTACTGGCGGACAGCATCGCTCGGTCTACTTAAGCGAACGTTTGAAAGCGCATTTTTCTGACCAGTTTAGCGATGTTCAGGTTAGACACCGCGATATACATAAACACAAGAAAAACTAACTATGTTGACTGAAACTATTACGATCATTAACAAACGTGGATTGCATGCTCGCGCAGCAGCTAAGTTTGCCACGCTGTCGGCCCAGTTTGGCTGCCGCACCCAGGCGCGCACCAGCGGCAGTTGGGTGGATGCAAAAAGCGTTATGTCGCTGATGTTATTAGCGGCTACCCAAGGCACAAATCTTGAAGTGTCTACCGAAGGCGATGACGAAATCCTGGCGATGGACGCCGTTAGAGCGCTGATTAACAATCGTTTTGAGGAAGATGAATAGCATCATCCAGCAATTTTACCGGGCAAGCTGACCCATTGTGCCAAAACAAAGATTGTTATTTCTCCTCTGTTGACCTACCCTGTGCGACCTTTTTTGACCCTATCTGCATCAAATACTCTTTATCAAGTAGCATGGCAACACTATGGTTTACAAATACGACGACATTAATCCCGACGATTACATCAGAAGCAAATCGCAAGCAAAACGCGAGATGACCGCGTTACAAAAGCTGGGTGAATTACTTATCGACTTTAACGATAAGCAGCTCGCCATGATTCCCGCCGAAGAAAAATTGCTTGATGCCATTCATGAAGCGCGCAAGATGCCGCACCGCGAAGCGCGCCGCCGTCATTTGCAATTGATCGGCAAAATAATGCGCGAAACCAATCACGAAGAAATTCAAGCCGCCGTTGATAAAGTACAAGCGCGCAGCGATCAATATATAAATCGCCAACACCAGGTTGAACGCTTCCGCGATATGCTGATTGATGGCGACAAGCAAATTTTCCAAACCCTTGTTACCAATTGCCCAGGCATTGATGTACAACATTTAAAGCAATTAGTGCGCAGCGCTCAAAAAGAACGCGAAGAAAATTTACCGCCAAAAAATTCGCGTAAATTGTTTGCTTACATTCGTGAACAATTAGAACTGCAGGATTAATTTTTCTAGGCACAAATAAAAACGGCGACTTAAAGTCGCCGTTTTTATTTGTGCTTATTTTTTCTTTCGCCGTCGATCTTTCGGATCTGGTTCAGCCTCTTCGGGTTTATTTACGCTATTGAGCAAATCAGCCTCGCTTTCAAAGAGACGATCGAAACTCATTTTAGGTTCGCTCCAACTACCTTTAATGCTGTAGCTAATACTGGTAGCGCGATCCACTTGTTTCTTAAATAATTTACTGGCGACATAAATACCGGCCGCCGCGGGCAAGCCTGTAACTAGCGCGGTAAAAAATGTGTAGCTACCAACGACCGGCAAAGTCGCAATCAAACGCGCATCAATTTTTTCATTTTCCAAATCCAGTTTACCGGCTAACTGCAATCGGCTTGATGGCGTTTTTACCGACAAAGGTTCGGTAAAGGTCATGGTGCCGGGCACAAAATTTACCTTGCCGATAATTTCATCGTAGGCCAGTCCGCTTTTATATAAATCCGAGAAATCCAAACGCAAACGGCGCGCGAGAGAATCAAAATTCAGTACGGCCATCAAACGCAAAAAGCCATCACTGCCGGGACTCGGATTACTTTTAAAACGGCCTTTTTCCAGCCATACATCAATATTCCCGGCTATTTTTTTCAACGAAAAATCTTGCGGATCGCCAGCCCACAGTATGTCGGTATTAAACCGCGCATGTTTACTTTCCAGCGTGTCCGGCTTCTGCCATTCACGTAAAACTGTCGAAATATCGTCGGCGGTTAAAACCCCAATAAAATGTGTACTTGAAGCGGCATCGTTTACCGACCACTCCATTTTCGCACCGCCAGCTTTCTCGTCGGCAGCGCCTACAGTGACGCCTTTAACGGTACCGTTAATTTTGTCGAACAAAACTCCAGTGGTATTAGGGCGAATTTCAAGTGACCAGTTGCCGTAATTAACATCATCTAAATAGAGCGCATTAACGGCCAAATCAGCACGAGGCAATGACCGTGGATCAATACTTAACTCGCTCTTTTTTGGCAGCTCGCCAATAGCGGGTGCTTCAACATTCTGCGCATTTAGCAAAGCGCTATTTAATCGCAATGATTGCAAGTTAATTTTTAACGGCGATGAGCTTTGGTTGGGAAGATAAATTTCGCCGACGGCCAACGCATTGGTAAACGATATTTTCCAGGCATCTATTAAATGCGAAGCGCGAACACCAATATTATCCAGCGCCAAAGGGCCCACTTGATAATGGCCGAGCATAACGTCTGCATGAAAGGGTAAACCGGCAATCGAATAAGGATCATTTTTTGCGAGATTTTCAGTGCGGGTAGAGTTTTCAGAATTAGAACTATCTGACGATTTTGGATTTTGCGCATCAATTTGTGCCGCATAAGCGCTGTAACTTTCTTGCACTTTTTTCCACGGCGCCAAATCAAATGCCGGTAAATTTCCGCTCAATAAAAATTGTGGTTCGGCTGCTAATTTAGCATCGCTACCGAGTGCGACATTAGCATTCAATAATCTGTTATTTTCACGCGAATCTAGTTGAAATAGCGCTTGAATTTGTTTGTCGTAATCCAGGTGAATCAGCGAGGTTTTCTCAAACAAAGACATGGTAAAAGCCAGCGGACGCTCCTCTTCCTGCGCTTTGGTGTAAGGCGCGGGCAGATCTATCGCAACACCGGCAAGCGAGCTATTTACCAATACCACTGCGAAAGGATTGAGCGCTGGGTCATCGCCTGGATTTTTATGGTTTAGCTCGATGAGCGCGTTGTAAGGAACGCGCCCACGCATAAATAAGACTTCAGGACGCTGCGTCCAAGTCGCGAGATTTTTTGCATCCACCTCGCCTTTCACTTCCACTAAAGTTTGGCTGGAGTCGCCCTGCTTTTTAGTGGTCAGTAATGCTTTTACCGGTTCGCCAAATAAGCTGCCGTGCAAGCCTTCACTGGCAAGACCACGGGTTTCGTTGAAACTGATATGGCCCGTAACTTCCTGCATGGACAATCTGAGATTGGACATTTCAAAATGTGGCGATTTTAAATCTATATCGACTTGCTGCTTGGCACCTGTGCCTTCGCGATCCAGCGGCACGGCGATATTGATTTTGGTGTGCATATCGCCATCCAGCGCCCAAGTATCCAAACCTGTGCCCACATAGCGATGCAACATGCTTTCACGCAGCACTCGCATTCCATCTGCCGCACCGCCATCTACAGTGCCAGATACGCGCAATAAGGAACCGTGCCCATCAGGATTAGGACTGGCATTAACGTAAGTCGGACCAACGGCACTATCGAATAATTTAGCGTTATCAACGCTAGCCATTACATCGTCATCACTCACCAGCAGGCGACCGTTAACATCTGTTAGTGCCGGCCACTCGGGATGATAGTTGAGTTGCGCGCGCTTAATATCGACAAATAGTTGATGACTGCGTGCAGCATGGTTGTGATTGTTAAGCGTGCCGCGGTAGAGGAAACCAACCTGATCGACAAACCCGGAATTGTTCGGGCCTACGCTTTTTTCCAGCCATTCCAGCAGTGAGTGCGGAATTACGGCGGGCGTGTATTTGCTGTAAAGGCTTGCATCTAATTTTTCTGCACCGATTTGCAGATACAGGTCTACATCACCGGTGCCGGGTTTCCAGGGCATAGCCAGCCACATATAACCTTTGGCGTATTCAGCGCCGTTGGTGAACTCAAGCGCGCCGCTGTTGACGTAAATTTGGTTATTTTCCGGCTGCAACCACCAGGCGACCTGCCCTTTTGCCTGTTGATATTCCATAGGCGCCGAATAAGTCGGGGAGTAATGCATGCTAAAACCCTGACGACTATCAATATTCACATAGCCGCCCTGCTGACCGGCTTTTACAAAACCATCGACTTTGCGTAACGCCGGTACACCTTGCCAAGCATTGGCGCCGACTTGGGAAAGATTGGCTTGCAACTCCCAAGCTTTAGGGTCCCGGGCGGGAATGGAAAATTCCAGATTGTGCAATTCGCCTTGCGGGCTTAACTGCCGGATTACATCTCGCAATTTGCCATCGCCCAAGACACCGGCGCTGTCCAGGGTGTGACTTAAACGCTCTAGATCCAGACGTTGCAGATGCAAAACCACCGGATCGGAAAAACTTTTAGCAGAAGCCGCGAAGTTAAGTTTTTCGATTTTTTGTTCGTTTACGTTGGCATCGATATGTTGCAACGCCAATTGCCATTGACCGCTATAAAGCCAATGACCAGTTAATTCAGTCGAAAAGCTATCCAGACTTAAACTGCGACCCAACACGGGCAAACTCAAACGCTGCACGCCGAGTTTACCGACCAGATCTATACCTTCATGTTGCGGCCGACTGGTAAACCAGAGGCTTGCATCCAGAGAACCTTCGCTATGAACTTCGGCTTTAATGCCGCGCAATAAAAACGCCGTGGTGGCTGCAATGGGCTCGCTGGTGGGGAATTGCTTTAGCTGGACATAACCTTTGCTGCTGAACGTTTCTTTATGACGCGGATCACCGCGGAATTCAGCGAGCATGGTTAGCGTATTAGGTTTGCCATCCACATCTACATGTAATGATAAACGATGGAAATCATCCTCGTTTTCCATGCGTACCAAGGGCGAACTCAACGTTGTAGCGGTGCCGGAGGCAAAATGAAAATTGAGTTGGGCTTGCGAGAGTTCAATACGACGCGAAAGAAGCGACATATCGATTAAGTCATCTAGCTTGGCGGGCTTGTGGTCCGGTTCGTTCTCAGGCGCGGGAAGGCCTGAAATTCGCCATAAACCATCGTCAGTTTGAACAAAATCCATTTGTACTTGGTCGAGTTGGAGAACGCTCCAGACCAAACGGAAATGAATAAAAGTGCCTAGCAAATCCAGACGCATACGCGCATTGCTGAGCGCCAGGATGGGTTTATCAGTGTGACTTTGGATGCGCAGATTTTTTACATCTACCGCAGGCTTTAGACCTTCCCACTCGGCACTCACCGCGCCGATAGTGACTTTCGCATTGAGTTTTTTAGAGAAATAGCTGCTTAGCTCTTGCGGATACTCTGCCACTAAATGGGAAAAGCTACGCCCAGCCTGAACAATCACCGCCAAACTGATGACTGCAATTGCCAACAAAAGGAAAAACCACCTAATAAACTTGCGCGGGTAAGTGGTCATAAAGATAAAGCTTTCATAAAAATACTACTGTCATGCTGATCGGTATTTCCAAAGCGTTGACCAATTTTTTATGGACTAAAACGCAAATTTGATTGTTAAACCAGCACTATATCGTACTGTTCTTGAGTAAACAGATTCTCTACCTGGAACTCGATGGTACGGCCAATAAAAGCTTCCAGATCAGCCACATAGGCCGCTTCTTCATCCAATAATCGATCAACCACCAAGGTTGACGCCAATACCAGAAACTTTTGGTTATCGTAAGATCGCGACTCGCGCAAAATTTCACGAAAAATCTCATAACAAACCGTTTCGGCAGATTTTACCTGACCACGGCCCGCGCAGACTGGACATGGTTCGCACAACATTTGTCCAAGGGATTCGCGGGTGCGCTTGCGCGCCATTTCTACTAAACCTAATTCAGACACACCGGTAATGCGGGTCTTCGCGTGATCTTTCTCCAGCGCTTTTTCCAAGGTGCGCAATACCTGCCGCTGGTGTTCCTCGTCCTGCATATCAATAAAATCGAGGATGATAATCCCGCCCAAATTTCGCAACCGCAATTGGCGAGCTATCGCCGTTGCCGCTTCAAGATTGGTTTTAAAAATCGTCTCTTCAAGATTACGATGCCCAACAAATGCGCCAGTATTAACGTCAACCGTGGTCATGGCTTCGGTCTGTTCAATGATCAAATAACCATTAGATTTAAGCGGTACGCGCGTATCCAAAGCACGGCGAATTTCCTCTTCCACGCCGTACAAATCCAGCAATGGACGCTCACCGGTATAACACTCAATCAAGTCGACTAACTGCGGCGAATAATTGCTGGCGAAATCCAGCATTTGCTGGAATGTAAGCCGCGAATCTACCCGAATCTTGTCGATAGGCGCACGAGCCAAGTCGCGTAATGCCCGCAAATACAAGGGCATATCTTTATGAACGACACCCGGCACCGGAATGCTCGTCAGTTTGTCACTGAGATCGGTCCAAAGTTTCTGCAAAAATGGAATATCCGCCAAAATAGCGTCGGCAGTTGCACCTTCGGCTACGGTACGAACGATAAAGCCGCCAGTTATCGCATTGGCTTCTGCAGCGCCATCCATAACCTGACGCAGACGATCTCGTTCCTGGTCGTCCTCGATGCGAACGGATACACCGATATGACTACTGTTCGGCATGTAAACGAGATAACGCGATGAGAGAGTGAGATGCGTGGTAAGGCGTGCGCCTTTGGTACTAATGGGATCTTTTGCAACCTGAACCAGAATGGTTTGACCTTCGCGAACCAAGCTGCGAATGTCCGGCACTTCTGCAGCTCGTGGTTCGCCAGCCGGAGCTTCAGGAACCATATCGGCGGCATGAATAAAGCCAGTGCGCTCAAGGCCTATATCTACAAATGCCGCCTGCATGCCCGGCAGTACTCTTACGACTTTGCCTTTATAGATGTTGCCAACGTAACCTTTGCCGTGGCTGCGCTCGATGTAAAGCTCTTGCACCACGCCATTTTCAACCAGCGCAACTCGTGTCTCAACCGGCGAGACATTGATGAGAATTTCTTCACTCATAGTGCATAGTTGCTCTGTTAGTTAAATTGTTCTATTAATCAGCACGGTGCCACCAAGGCACGGAAAATTCCTGCAACAACAAAAAGGTTTGCTCAAGCGGTAAGCCGACCACGCCAGTGTAGCTGCCGCGAATCTGTTCAACGAATACCGCACCGAAACCCTGAATGCCGTAACCGCCCGCTTTATCATGCGGCTCGCCGGTTTGCCAATAGGCGGCAATCTCATTTTCAGTAAGCGGACGAAAGACCACATCTGTCACCGAAAGTTTTATTTCTTGTTTGGCGTCAGTCACCATAGCGACAGCGGTCATAACTTGATGTGTAGCGCCTGCGAGCTGGCGTAACATTCCGGCGGCATGTTCGGCATTGCGCGGCTTTTCTAAAATTTCATTATTAATAACTACAATCGTATCTGCGCCCAATACTGGTTTGGGAATGAGCGATTGAAGTTTAAGACTAGCTAAACCAGCCTCGGCTTTTTCGCGAGCGAGTCGCTGAACATAATCTGCTGGCGATTCGTGGTGGCGCGGCACCTCGATGACATCGGCATCAATCACCTGATACGAAACGCCGATTTGCTGCAGCAGCTCGCGGCGACGCGGCGACTTGGACGCTAAATACAATGCGGGTAACTCTGATGCGCTCACTCGGGAATTCCTTCTTAACGGCAAAATCTGCGTGGATTGTTAAAATTTATTATCTGATCTTGAATGCGATCAAGTCGGTGCTCTCGACCTCTCAGCCGGATTAAACAACGCGATAATGACGGGTGATTTTATCCAGCATCCAGCGCAATACGGGCCATATCAATGCACTCGTTACGGCGGGTGCTAAAAACAATACTCCCGATAAAGGGCGACCGGACATACTTTGCACCCAATTACCTGGCAGCTGTGCTAATCCAACTAGTACAAATACCCAACCAGCCTCTTTCCAGACCGCAAAATTGCGCACGCGTTGATAAGAGAGAATGCAAATATAAGACACTATCACTAGCGACAAACCGTGCTGGCCGAGCGGTACGCCTTCGAGTAAGTCTTGGTAGATACCGAGGAAACAGAGAAAAAATATACTGATGGTGAGCGGGAAAACAGAGATCCAATAAATCGCTACTAGCAACACGAATTCGGGCCGCCACCAACGTAATCCCATAGGCAAGGGATAAACTGCCAAGAGGAGCGCTATCAAAAAGCTGATCAGAATAACAATGTAACCATTCCAATGATGCGGAATCATGGCTTGCCTGCTTCTGACGATGACGAAGATGAAGACTGGACGTGATCGCCGGTTTGCATGTGAGTATCAAACACCAGTAACACATGGCGACTGCGATCCAAACGCGCCATAGGCCGAGCGATAACGCGCGCGAATGCCTGACCGGAATTGCGAACCACTTGTTCGACTTCAGCTACGGGATAGCCAACCGGAAAGCGTTCGCCAAGGCCTGAACTAACTAATACATCGCCTTCGCGGATATCCGCATTGATAGAGACATGACGCAGACTCAAGCGGTTCAAATCGCCAGTGCCTTCCGCGATGGCGCGCACGCCATTGCGATTGACTTGTACTGGAATGGCGTGAGTTGAATCTGAAATCAGCAAAACGCGACTCGTAGTTTCATCCACCTCAATAATTTGGCCCATTAGACCGAAGGCATCCAGTACCGGCTGACCTTCATAAACGCCTTCTTTGCTGCCGCGATTGATCACCACAATATGGCTGAGCGGATTTGGCGATACGCCAATCAACTCGGCGATCAACACCCGGTCTTGCAACATGTCTTTGCCATTTAACAATTGGCGTAAACGTACGTTTTCTGCCGCCAAAGCCGCCATCTGTTGTTGCTTACGTTGGTAGATAAGCAATTCAATTTTCAAGCGCTCGTTTTCCGCGCGAATATCTTTTTCAGACGTGAGCGCACCACTACCCCATTCGCCTACACGACGCGGGATATCAGTAACTTGGTAAAAGGGAACCGTAAGAAAATTGAGCTGCTGGCGGATTTGCTTAAGCCACGGTGTGTAAAGGCCCACGAGAATTAAGGCCACCATGGCGATGAGAAGCACCACGACGCGCGCGGTAACTGATGTACTGTTGGAAAATAAGGGTTTGATAGCTTAAGCCTCCCGTAAAGGTAAAACGGCGGCCGAAGCCACCGTCTTATGCTGAATCAGGATCTTATGACGACAGTAGATCAATGCGTTTGTCGTTCATTTCCATCGCCATACCGCCGCCACGAGCAACACAGGTCAATGGATCATCCGCGACAATAAATGGCAAGCCAGTTTCGTGAGATAGCAAGCGGTCGATATCGCGCAACAAAGCACCACCACCCGTTAGAACCACACCGCTCTCAGCAATATCCGAAGCCAATTCTGGTGGAGATTGTTCAAGTGCGCTTTTTACCGCTTGAACGATGCCAGCCAATGGTTCTTGCAATGCCTCTAGAATTTCATCTGAACTCAAGGTAAAGCTACGTGGTACACCTTCAGCAAGGTTGCGGCCGCGCACATCAATTTCGCGAATCTCGCTACCTGCGAATGCGCAACCAATTTCTTGCTTGATGCGCTCTGCAGTTGCATCACCGATTACGCTGCCGTAGTTACGACGAACATAGTTAACAATGGATTCGTCAAAACGATCACCGCCGATGCGAACAGAGTCTGAGTAAACCACACCGTTCAACGAAATAACGGCAATCTCCGTAGTACCACCACCGATATCCACAACCATGGAACCATTAGCTTCTGCTACTTTTAAACCGGCGCCGATTGCTGCAGCCATTGGCTCTTCAATCAAACGGACTTCACGGGCACCAGCACCGATTGCCGATTCGCGAATCGCACGTTTTTCAACTTCGGTAGAGAGACAGGGCACGCTGATCAGAACGCGGGGGCTTGGATTGAACCAGCTATTTTCGTGGACTTTTTTGATGAAGTGCTGAAGCATTTTTTCAGTCACTTGGAAATCTGCAATCACGCCATCTTTAAGTGGGCGAATGGCGGTGATGTTGCCCGGAGTACGGCCCAACATACGCTTGGCTTCAATGCCTACCGCTTCGACGGTTTTACGGCCATCGTGATGGCGAATCGCAACTACTGACGGCTCGTTGAGAACTATACCGCGGCCGCGCACGTAAATTAGAGTGTTGGCAGTACCGAGGTCGATGGAAAGATCGTTAGAGAAAACTCCACGCAAGGATTTGATAAACATGAAGAGGTGGCCTTATTAATCTGGTTTAGCAACTATTAACCTGAAACAGCAGCTATGGCTGATAAAGTGCGGCAGTATAAGGGAAATCTCTGCGTAAGTCGGCTTCTTTTTACGCACTTTTTACAAAACAATTAGCAATTCAGCAGGGAACTTAATAACGGGAAAAGTTTCGCGGAAATTCATTGCTAGCGGATTAATAAACGATCAGAAGCGAACAGCAGTATTTAAGAAGAACTAATGAGCATCAGTCCAGCTCGATTCTGCCATCCACTCGTCAATTTGCGACAGCGGCATCGGTCGGCCAATATGATAGCCCTGCGCCTCATCGCAACCCATGCTGGATAGACGATCAATCAAAGCCGCATTTTCCACGCCTTCGGCCACGACTTTTAAGCTCAAACTGTGAGCAAGATGAATGGTGGATTCAACGATTAGCTCATCCTGTTTATCGTCAAGCATATTGCGGATAAATGAGTAATCTATCTTCAAGGTTTGCACAGGCAATTTTTTTAGGTAGGCAAGCGATGAATAACCCGTACCGAAATCGTCGATCGATAATTGCGTGCCCAACTCATGCAATTGTTGCAAGACTCGAAGCGCACGCGACGGATCACTCATAATCGAACTTTCCGTGATTTCCAACTCCAATGCGCTCGCGGGCAAATCATATTTTTGCAATAAAGTACGCACGAGTTTTGGCATATTTTCATCGAGCAAATTGCGCGCGGATAAATTTACTGCAACGCTCACAATTAAACCTTGAGAGTGCCACAAGCGACACTGCGCAATACTTTTTTCTAAAACCCACGCGGTGAGCGGATGAATTAAGCTGGTGACTTCTGCGATAGGAATAAAATCATTCGGCGGAACAAAACCTAATTCAGGATGATTCCATCTCAGCAAGGCCTCAAAACCATAAAAGGATTTATCGCCCAAACTAACTTTGGGTTGATAGTACAAACACAATTGATCTTCACGAATAGCACGACCCAATTCACTCATCATCGCCAAACGTTTCGGTGAATGCGGATCAATTTCCGGCTTATAAACTGCAATGCCTGACATTTGTTCTTTGGCGTAATACATAGCTACGTCAGCGTAACGCATTAACTCATTAACATCCGATGCTTGCGTAGGCGCGAGTGCAATGCCGATACTTGCGCTAATTTCCGCGCAAAAAACTTCAAGGTCAAACTCCAAACGCAGCGCATCTAAAATACAATGCGCGAACACGACCGCATGTTGCTGGTTGCGAATACTTGGTAAAAATATCGCAAACTCATCGCCGCCCATGCGCGCAACTGTACCGCTAACATCTGTCATTTCCGATGCGATACGCGGGCCAATTAATTGCAACAATCTATCGCCGACCTGATGACCCAGCGTATCGTTAATTTCTTTGAAGCGATCTAAATCGATAAATAAAAGCGCGCCTTGGGCATCGCCGCCTGCAGCATAAAAACGCTCTATTTCCTGATAAATATTAGCGCGATTCGGCAAGCCGGTTAGCGCATCGTGCATGGAAACATGTTCAAGCCGATGCTCATAACGCTTGCGTACCGTAACGTCCTTAGTAGTTCCCCATACGCGTGTTAAGCAATTATTTTCTACTACACCTACGCAGGAAATTTGAAAATAAAAACGGCGACCTTTACTGTCTTCACGAATAATATCGTGATCTACCATTTGAAAGTTATTGTTCACAAAAAACTTCAAATCAAATACATAACGAGTTGAGCCACTATCGCGCAAACCCATACCGATAATATCGCTTAGGGATGTTGCGCCCAACATAGTTACGAGCATTTTATTACCTTGCGATAATTGTGCTCGCTCTTCCATCAAATCCGCCTGTCGCTCGGCAGATTCATCAAGCGAAATCGGCGGAACCATGTCGTAACACCATATAGCTTCGCTGCTGTTGGCAATAAAAGCTTTATAACTTGCCTCGCTTTCCTGTAATTTTCGCTGCTGCTCCATCAGAATTTTTAACGCGCTTTCTTCGCGACTTCTATCCTGCAATTGAATGAGCACACGCTCCAAATCACCGTAGCGATTTCTGATCGGCAAGAGGCTTGCCCGCAGGCTTATTTCTTTATCACGAGCTGTAATTTTTTTTGAAAATGATGAAACAGAATAATCCAGATCGACACTTAAACATTCTGCCGACTCATAAACTTTTGCGAGTGATGTTGCAGAATCTACCAAGGCCAATAATTTTTTATCGTGCAATAAATTGTAGCGGCCAACTGCTGCACTGATTTTGCGAGAATTAATTTCAAATAATTTTTCAAATGCATTGTTAGCTTGCAGGAGTACGCCTTTTGCGTCAGTCATTAAACTGGCGATGGGATTTTCGGCAAAAAGTGTACGCAATAAACTGCTGCTAGTTTCGCTGCCGGGATTGGCTAACCAATGCTTACTTGGCACCGCGACGCCTTCAAATTGCCTGGTATTCGCATTGGGCACCAATCGGCCGATAAAACGTACTCGATAATCGCCCACGTTACTCATGCAATTAACTTCGCATGCGCGCACGTCACTATCGAGATCGTCTGGATGGCTATTGAAGGTTTGCTTGAAGATGTATTTATCGGCAGGACTCAAAGCATCCATCAATGATGACAAATGTTGAAACGGATTTTGGTTTGCCAGAAAAACCAAAGAGAATTCTTTGGAAAAAAGTAAGGCACCCGAGATTACATCCAATCGCCACGCAGCCACATCGGGCGCAAGCAATGCATATTCCAAACTCAAAGGACTCAACTCCTCTAAATTGGCAGAATGCGGATTGGGATGAGTCATAGGCGGCAACTTTACTCAGAAAAGTGAAATATCAATCCTGAGTCTAGTCAACAATAATGATTTAGCTGAAAGAATTTGTTGCTATGGGTTTCGTCGAAATCAAAACTTTTCGATGCAAATTTGTCGCAAAATTCAACATAAGAGATTTATTTTTTAGTAGTGAGGTGGGCGTTCATCAGTAACGTCATCACTACCGTTGGTTTGCGCAAATGAAAGTTCATCAACACGTTTTGCAAGCAAACGCATCTGTTGTTGTAATTGGATAATGTCGGCGTCTTGCTTGGTAATAACATCGTTTAGCTGCTGAATGGTATCTTCCTGGTAGGCTACTCGTGTTTGCAATTCAATTAAATCGTCGTTGATATCGTTCATTTCTTCACCTGCTTATTCAGCTATTTATTCGCCTAAAACGGCGTAGGCCGCATTAATAATCTTCACGGCGCGATCATCAATTAATAAGCTCTGCCCCATTCGCGATGTGACATAACCAAAACCTAATTCATAATCAGGATCGGCAAAACCTAAACAACCGCCCGCGCCGGGATGCCCGAACCCACGCGCGCCGCGCCCGTAGCGACAATCTGCGCGATCAGTTTGCGACAACATAAAACCGTTACTGAAACGCAAGGGTAAACCTAACACCTGGTCATCGCTAAAGGTTTGCTCTTCGGAACACAGTGTCAAAAATCCTGCTGATAATGATTTTCCATTCAACAGTCCACTATAAATAGCAGCGATAGCCTGTGCATTTGCATGAGCATTAGCGGCGGGAATTTGCGCTTGTCGCCACGCTTTTGTATTAGTCGCCGTCATTAAACTAATGGGATTACAAAATGCGCGATTGGTTACACCACGCGGATCGGCCTTCATTAATTTGCCGAGCGCCACACTGTCCGCGCCTTGACTTGTTGCAGGTGCAGCGCCGGCATTACGCTTGAGCGGGCCAGTGTCTGCAATTAAATCCAACGCCGAATCAGGCACGCCAAAATGACAAGTCACACTCAAAGGCGATGCAACTTGCGCTTGAAAATAATCATTAAAACTTTCGTAACCACTCACGCGACGAACCAGCTCACCCAAAATCCAACCATACATAAATGGCGAATAACCTTGGCCTTCGCTCGGCGTCCACCAGGGCGTTTCGCTTGCGATAGCGGCGGTCATTGCATCCCAATTAAAAATTTGGTCATCCGCAATATGTTGATGAAACGCTGACAAACCGCTGCGATGACAAAGCACATCGCGCACCGTAATTTTTGCTTTATCGCCCTGCGCAAACTCGGGCCAATAATTGGCGATAGGAGAATCCAGAGTTAATTTTCCCTGCGCAACCAGCTGCAATACGCACAGCGCAACCAAACCTTTTCCTGCAGAAAAAATATTAACGATGGTATTTTCCTGCCAAGGCTGACCGGAAATTCCCGCGAGGCGATTTCCGCGCTCACCAGCCCAAATATTCACCACCAATTCACCGCGATGATAAAGCGCCACACCAGCGCCTTGCTCGCCTCCACTAAAATTGGCCGCAAAGGCATCAACCACCGGCTGCCACTCTGGAGCCCACCTGCCTTTAATAACGGGACCTTCAATTGTCATGGCTTATCACCTCGTAACTCTCACAGCGTCGAATGGCAGGCATTCTAGCAGCTAAGCGCTGGCGAATTTTAAGAAAAGCGATTGAGCTTTTGCGACTGCCTGCCTAAGATCGCATCCTCAGCAAGAGGGCAACTCATGAACAACGACAAAAACTCCCGCCTGGTGTATTCCACCGACAGCGGCCGCATTAAAGAAGAAAAACCTGCAGCTGCAATTCCAAAAAGCGACGGCATAGTTAGAATTCGCCGCGAAACCGCAGGCAGAAATGGCAAAGGCGTAACCACTATCACCGGCATTCCTGTCGATGAAACCGAATTAAAAAATATCGCAAAAGCACTCAAACAAACCTGCGGCGTCGGCGGCTCGGTGAAAGACGGCGTAATTGAAATTCAAGGCGACCAACGCGAAAAAATTAAAGCCGATTTAGAGAAACGCGGATACACCGTGAAATTGGCGGGCGGCTAGAAAACCTATGGAAAATGGACAACCAGATTCAACCATTTTAGTAGAACTCGCCAACACCAAAATGCCCTTCGGAAAATATGCAGGGCGCGTATTAATGGATTTGCCCGAACCTTATTTAGTTTGGTTTTCGCAGCAAGGTTTTCCGAAAGGAAAGCTTGGGGAGCAGCTTCAGTTTTTGTATGAAATAAAATTGAATGGGCTAGAGGGATTATTGAAGCCGTTGAAAAAGAATGATTAAGAGCCCCCTCACCCTAGCCCTCTCCCAAAGGGAGAGGGGACTGGAATGTGCTAATTTCAACGTGCGTGCTTTTAGCTCCCTCTCCCTCTGGGAGAGGGTTGGGGTGAGGGGGTTTTAAAGCATCATAAATCACCCTTAACACCGTCTCCGTTTCTAAAAACACTTGCCGATTATCAAACCTAAGCACAGTAATTCCCAATTCATTAAGCCGCTGCGTACGCACAATATCTTTTTGCAAACCATCATCAGTAAAATGCTGGCTGCCATCCAACTCAATAATTAACTTATATTCGTGACAATAAAAGTCAGCGATGTAACCCTCTACTGGATGCTGCCGCCGAAACTTTGCGTTTGCGATTTGGCGATTCCGTAATAACTGCCACATAAATAATTCAGCACTGGTTTGATTTTTACGTAATTTTTTCGCGAGTTCGATCATGTGAGCTGGGGCGGACTCGATAAGGGGAGAGGATTTGGGAGAGTGCTAATTTCGAAGTCGATGCTTTTAGCCCCCTCCTCCTCTGAGCGGGGCGCGCAGTCAGGGCTGGGGTGAGGGCTCTGAAAATACTGATTCGGCGCAACCCCAAAGGTGCGCTTAAACATCGCCGAAAATGCACTTGGGCTGGCATAGCCAAGCGCATTTGAAATGCGCGCAATAGACTCGCCGCGGCCCAATCGGCAGATCGCATCGGCAATTTGCACTTGCTGCACCCACTGGCGATATTTCAGGCCGGTTTCTTTCGGGAATAAACGAATCAAAGTACGTGCGCTGGCACCGGCAGCATCTGCTAACTCCTCAATAGTGCGATTAACGCCAGGCGCACTCATGATTGAATGACATACGGTTTGTAAACGGCGATCTTGCGGCCAAGGGATTTCTACCGCGTGGGTTGCAGCGCGATTTATTTCCATCAATATCAAAGCAGCGATGTGCTCTCCGCGCCCCGCTACCGGATATTCCGCTGGCTCTTCGAGCAAACCCAAAATTAATTCCCGCAAGAAATTCGACACTGAAATTGCGCGGCATTCCTGACCCAGGGCGACGGGCACATCCGCACTTACATACAGCGTGCGCATCTCAAGGTCGCTCATCATAAATGAATGATGTTCGACATTTGCCGGAACCCAAAGCGCGCGTTGTGATGGAATAGTCCAAACACTGGTGGGCGTAAGTACGCGCATCACTCCTTCGACCGCATATAACAATTGCGCGCGCGGATGCGTATGCGGCGGTATTTCGTCACCGTTGTTGTAACGCCCGGCCCAGGCCACTATGGGGCGCGGTACATCCTGCAGAGCTTCCGCGCTGCGCATATGATTTATTACCACGGAACCCCCTAACAATTGTCACTTAATCGATAGTTTATGTCATATCTGCTTTTTTCAACACTTTATAATTTATCCTCAATAGTCCAAAAGCAGAGCTCTCTATGACCAAGATGGAACCAATTCCCGCGGCACCCTCAATTGCGCCAGTACCGACATTTGATAGCACCAAACTGATTTTGCCAGTCGTCGGCGCAGTAAGTTTTGTGCACTTATTGAATGACTTGATTCAAGCGGTGTTGCCGTCGATTTATCCCATGCTGAAAACCGATTACAACCTGAGCTTTACGCAAGTTGGGCTGATTACATTGGTGTTTCAATTAACCGCGTCCGTCTTGCAACCAGGTATTGGTTTTTATACAGATAAACATCCAAAACCTTATTTGTTGCCCGCCGGCATGGTGTTTACCTTGATTGGTTTGATCATGCTTTCGCTCGTGAATAGTTTCGAGTGGATTCTGATTGCATCTGCTTTTATCGGCTTGGGGTCTTCCGCGTTTCACCCGGAGGCTTCACGCGTTGCACGCACAGCATCGGGCGGACGATTTGGTTTTGCGCAAGCGTTCTTCCAAGTAGGCGGCAATAGCGGTTCTGCGCTTGGCCCGTTATTAGCGGCGGCCATTGTGATTCCGCGCGGGCAACCCGCCATCGCCTGGTTTACGATTTTTGCAGTGATTGGAATTATTGTGTTGTTCAATGTAAGCCGTTGGACGATCCGTACCCATGCGGCGATGAAAGCCAGCGCCAAGCATCATCGCAAGCCCGACTTGTCACGCAACCAAATTGTGAAGGCGCTTTTCGTATTGGGTATTTTGGTGTTTTCCAAATACATTTATATGACGAGCCTGTCGAGTTACTACACATTTTATTTGATTGAAAAATTTAACCAGCCCGTTGCCAGTGCACAATTATTTTTGTTCCTGTTTTTAGCAGCCGTTGCCGTGGGGACTTTTGCAGGCGGGCCCATTGGCGACCGTATTGGCCGCAAGCTGTTGTTGTGGATTTCTATTCTCGGTGTAGCGCCTTTTACGCTTTTGTTGCCTTACTGCAATTTGTTTTGGACAGGTGTAATCAGCGTATTTATCGGCTTGGTTTTGTCTTCAGCTTTCTCCGCCATTATTGTATTTGCGCAAGAGTTGGTACCCGGAAAAGTTGGGCTAATATCAGGAATTTTTTACGGACTCATGTTCGGTTTTAGCGGAATTTCTGCAGCGGCCTTAGGCGCATTGGCGGATTCAACCGACATTATTTTTGTTTTTAAATGCTGTTCATTTTTGCCGCTGCTGGGAATAGTTACGGTGTTTTTGCCGAAGGTTGAATACTCAAAACATTAAAAATTCTTATTTCCTTTATTTGGGAAACGTCATCCTCGCGCAGCGGGGATCCAGCTGTTGAAAATCAAAGTCTAAAGATGGATCCCCGCTACGCGAGGATGACGATTCCCTATTTAATGTTTCCTATCTTTTCTTCAGGGTACGAAGACAAGCACTGGCCTGGTTATTGCAATTTTCCTCTCACCTAAACCCGAACGACGTTTTTCTGACAGAGAGGCCCAACAATATGGATACGCAAACCTTTATCCAATTAACTGACACATCGCTCAAAATTGGCCTAGGCGCATTGATCGCAGCGCTAATTGCCTGGTTCATTCTGTGGCGTAGCGCCAATCTGAACAGCGCGCCGCGTGAGAATCGACGCTTGCAGATTCTGGAAGACGTGTCGGCACAAGTTGGAACTGTCACTCATATATTCGCCAAATATTCGTCACTTGTTGTGGAATCCATTCAATTTGGTGACCGTTGGCCGAGCGCACGCCGTCAAGAATTGGACATAGTAAATACTGAACTGGTTAACGAATTCCGTAAACTTGCAGACGCCGAAGCAAAATTGTTGATGCTGGGCGAAAAAAATCTTGAGCGCAGCCTGCGTTTGTACGGCGCAAAAATTGCCGTGTTCCGCAAACAAGTTTATGTCTGCCGCAAAGACATCAGCCACGAGCAAATCACTACCTTGAAGATGGGCGTGAACCAAGTTCGTGAACAGTTTTACGATATGCTCAGCCGCAAGTACGACCGCCTTTTAGCAAACGCTTAACAAATTCATTTCAAAATTTAAAACGCCTGCCGCACGAAAATGTGGCGGGCGTTTTGTTATGCGTTACCTTTCTTCGCTTCCCCAGTAACACTCTATAAAAACAAATTAAGGTGACGTCAAATAACTTGGCAGCGTCAAGCATTAAAGAAGAACGTTTATATCGACGGGACATTAATTGGCGAATCATCCAACAAAGTGTTCTTTTACAAAACCTTTGCGCCTGGCACTCATAAATTGTCAACGGAATCAGAATTTAGCGAGAACTATACCGAATTAAAAACTGAAGGCGGCAAAAACTATTTTGTTGAGCAATCAATAAAAATGGGCGTCTTCGTTGGCGGTGCAGTTGAGTTTCAATTCTTAGCTCCACATGGTTCGCAGGTTGAATATTTTCAAATTTTTTTGGATTACGAAAATATTTTCGCGGAAAAAATCAAAAAAATTTTCATCCCACCACCTGATGCCTTTTAATCGCCTGTTGCAACTGGCTAAGCGTTACGCTTCGCGCTAGCTCCTGGCTTTTGCGGATGTGTTTTGTCATGGCACGACGGGCTTGGGTTTTATTGTGTTCGCGGATGAGTTGGCAGATTGAGGAATGTTCGTCGCAGGTTTCTATTACGGCTTGACGATCTGGAAAACCCAAGCGACGTAAAATTCGAATGTGATTATTTATATCGCGTAGATAATTCGCGAGGATATTGTTGCCACTGCCGATGGCGATGGCGATATGAAATGCTTCTTCGCGCACTTTAATTTCTTCCATGTCTATTTCGTTTTCTAAATTTTCGCGGTTCCATTCCTCTTGCAACGCATCTATATCCTCATCGCTCATATGGTCGCAGGCTAATTCGACGGCGGTGGCTTCGAGGGTAATGCGCACGTCGTAATATTGGCTGATGGATTCGATGTCCACCGAGCGAACGAAACAGCCTTGCTTGGGCATGATGGTGATTTGCCCTTCGGTTTCCAAGCGCTGTAGTGCGGCGCGTACCGGCGTGCGGCTTACTTGAAAGTCTTCCGCAATTTCTGATTCGGTGATGCGTGTGCCTGGGTAAATTTCAAAGTCGATTATTTTTTTCTTGAGCTGTTCGTAAACCAGTTGCGCAGACGATTTGGCCAAAAGTAGTGCTCCAGTTTAAATGCAGAAGAGTTTTTCATTTAGGGAGAAATTGGATGTTTACGTCTTCATGGTAGGTGAGGCTCTTCAGCTTGTAAACAACACTTACTGTTAACCGATTTACGCGGTTAATTGCATTTATTTCATCGTTATTCGCCCTCAAGAAGTGCAGTGAATATTGGTCTAGATATTTTTTGGTGCCAATCTTCTCTCCAAATCCCCGCTACAAAACCTGACCATTTTTGATATGCAATCATAAAAACTCAGATAACTCATGGAGTTGCGACGTTTAAATCTGTTCATTTTTCGAACTGGCACGACCCATGCTAAACACATCGTTGTATACAACGTTGATCTATTAAAACACACAATGATGTAAACCAAAGCCGGAAATCACCTTAAAACCAAGACCATTTACGGCTAGCGCCGTCACTTACCAATAATTAGCGAGGGAGTACTCATGAAGATAAATAACCGCTTGATTACGCAGTTGATCGCCCCAGCCTGTTTTAGCTCTCTCTTGCTACTCGCGAATTCAGCGAGCGCCGAATCATCGCTAGATTTTGTTGGCGAACTGGATACCTACTTGGGCTACAACCGTCCCGCTGGCGGTGATGACGTCGAGAGCAAAACCGGCGTTGAATCCAATGGTTTAACCACTTCCTATTTAGGCGTACATGGCAGTCACGATCTGGATAACGGCTTGACTGCCATAGCATCGGTAGAAGCTTTTATGCGGCCAGACTCCGGCGAAATTGGGCGCTTTGAAGATGACATCATGTTCGCACGCGCCGCTTATTTTGGGCTTAAAGGCGACTTCGGCCAATTCACGATTGGGCGTAATACCAGCCTTTATTTTTTGTCCGCGATTATTTTTAACCCCTTCGGCGATTCCTTTTCCTTCTCACCCATGGTGCTCTCAAGCTTCGGCGGTGGCGGCCTTTATGGCGATACTGGCTGGAGCGATTCGCTGGTCTACACCACCCCTACCGCAGGCGGTTTCACTACCAGCTTCTCCTACGCCTTCGGTGAAAAAGCGGGCGATACCAGCACCAATAAGATGGCTGCCAATACCTTTTATAAATCCGGCGATTTCGGATTTACCGCCGCTATCCAGAAAATTTCCGGCACGCAATCGGGCGCCACGGGATTGGGACCAGATGATGACCAAACCGATGGAATCGTCGGCATTAGCTACGCCATCGGCGACAGCACAGTTTATGCACAGTACCAAATGATGCGCGACAAAATTAACGGCGAAGGCAGTGATATTGACCGCGATACGCTGGTCTTGAGCGCGTCGATTGCGGTCGGAAAAGGCGCGATTTATCTCGGCTATGGCTACACCAAAATCGACACAGATGGCAGCGACTACGACCGCAACATCTATACGATTATGTACAACCTGCCCCTGAGCAAAAAACTCGATTTATACGTCGGCTACACCAACGACGACCCCGAATGGACGGAGAAAACCGGCCAAACCTTTGGCCTCGGTGGACGCTTCCGTTTCTAAATCGCGCAGCCCTGAAGCGCCTACGAGAACACCACTATGAGTACACAAGTGATTGCCGCCAAGCCCGAAGCCATAGCGCTGGATCTGAGCAAAGCGGCGCTGATCATTATTGATATGCAGCGCGACTTTCTCGAACCCGGCGGCTTCGGCGCAAGCCTTGGCAATGATGTGAGTTTGTTGCGCAGCTGTATCGAACCTTGCCAACGCTTACTAGCAGCAGCGCGGGCGGCAGACATGATGGTGATTCACACCCGCGAAGGTCATCTACCAGATTTGTCCGATGCACCGCCCGCCAAGATTGAAAGGGGCAAGCCATCGCTGCGAATTGGCAATACCGGCCCTATGGGACGGATTCTGGTTCGCGGCGAACCGGGTCACGGAATCATCCCCGAGCTGGCGCCCATAAAGGGCGAGCTGGTGATCGACAAACCCGGCAAGGGCGCTTTTTATCACACGGATTTGCAAGAACAACTGCAAGCGCGCGGCATAGAAAACCTGCTGGTGTGCGGCGTCACCACGGAAGTCTGCGTACACACCACCGTTCGTGAAGCCAATGACCGCGGCTACCGTTGCGTCGTTATCAGCGATGCCTGCGGTTCCTATTTTCCCGAATTCCACGAGATGGGATTGCGGGTGATTACGGCACAGGGAGGAATTTTTGGATGGGTCGCTACCTCCGGCGCGGTGATTGCGTCGATCAAGAATGCGGCGACTCAAGCGCTACAAACTTAAGTTCAAGGCGTTACGTTTTAAGACCACAGTTCGACCAAAGCACCATCGACTAGAAGCAACTTATAAATAACTTGGAGGTACCGCTATGCAAACAACCAAACCCACTATTTGGGTGCCTGGAGATTGGAATGCGTTCTTCGGCTTCGGCACCAATATTCTTGTCAACCTACTCGTACTCACCGGCTTGCTGCGCTATGTGCTGAATATGCCGGACGATCTTGTCTTCGGGAGAATCCTGCCGGCGACGGGTTTAATGCTGTGTATTAGTACGCTTTATTACGCCTACCTCGCGTACAAGCTCGCGCAAAAAACCGGGCGAACGGACGTGTGCGCCCTGCCTTCGGGAATATCCGTGCCGCATATGTTTGTGGTGGTGTTCGTGATTATGTTGCCCATCGCCACCATGACGGGTAATCCACTTAAAGGTTGGGAAGCCGGTTTAACCTGGGTGTTCGTGCAAAGTTTTGTGTTGATGGTAGGCGGCTATATCGCGCCCTACATTCGTAAAATCACCCCGCGCGCTGCACTTTTGGGAACTCTTGCCGGTGTATCCATCGCCTTTATTTCACTGCGCCCCGCGTTGGAAATGTTTATGACACCGGTGATCGGCGTCGTCTGTTTTGCGATTATTTTACTGAGCTGGTTTGGCGGCGTTCGCTATTTCAAAGGAATACCCGCCGGCCTTGTCGCCATCGCCGTTGGTACTTTAATCGCGTGGGGTTCAACGGCGATGGGCCTGAACTACGGCGGTCTTACGCTCGAAAAACTCACTCAATCCGTCACCAGCTTTGGCTTTTCGGTACCGATTCCGGCAATCGGCCATGTGTTCTCCGGCTTTGAATTTATCGGCGTAATTCTTGTTACCGCCATTCCTTTCGGGATTTACGACCTCGTGGAAGCCATGGACAACGTAGAGAGCGCCGCAGTCGCAGGCGATGATTTCCCCACAACCCGCGTGCTCACTGCAGATGGTGTCATCAGCCTGATTGGTTGCTGCATGGGAAATCCGTTTATCAACGCGGTTTACATCGGTCACCCGGGTTGGAAGTCTATGGGCGGGCGAATCGGTTATTCAGCCGCAACAGGGATTGCAGTGCTGGTGCTGTGCTGGCTGGGAATTATCGCGGTGTTTTCATCGTTTATTCCGATTGTCGCCATATCGCCGATTCTGCTCTACATAGGCATGCTGATTGGCTCCCAAGCCTTTCAGGAAAGCCCGAAAAGTCACGCTCCAGCGATTATCGTTGCCCTTATGCCGCATCTCGCCGCTTGGGGGAAATTGCAAATCGATAACGTACTCGGCGCGGCAGGAACCAACGCAGCGACCGTCGGCTTGGACAAACTCGCTCAGACCGGCGTCTTGTATCACGGACTGTCGGTACTCGGCGGCGGCGCGATTCTGGGTGGATTGATGCTCGGCGCAATCACCGTATTTATTATTGATCGTGCTTTTGTTAAAGCCTCTGCTTTTGCACTCGCCAGCTCGGTAATGACCTTCTTCGGATTTATGCACGGCGAAGCCATCGGAATCGGACAAACACCCACAGTCGCCTTCGCGTATTTCGCGGTTGCTTGCGTGCTGTTCGCCTGCGCGAAATTTAGTGTGGCGGATAACCGGGCGCCGGAACCCTTGGAACATAGTCATGCGTGATGAGAGGATCATCTCGTTCCCTATCCGGGCGCCCCAAACTCCTTGCTTGGGAACGCATATATACACTCCCAAGCTGGAGCTTGGGAGCGAGGGGTGAAGTAAAAGGAATCGTCATCCCCGCAGGGGATACAGTACTCGTTCCCAAGCTCCAGCTTGGGAATGCAGATTTACCTCTAGCTGGGGCTTACGCTGATTTCGGTGGCCCCTTTTTTACTAACACTTATTGAACCCGACTCTTCCACCGGAGCCACTATGACGACTTATCTCTCAAGCACTCCCTATCTCTGGCCGTACGATGGCGATTTACGCCCGGAAAATACCGCGTTGATCATCATTGATATGCAAACGGATTTCTGCGGCGCGGGAGGTTATGTGGATAGCATGGGCTACGATATCGGCCTTACGCGCGCGCCTATCGAACCGATCAAACAATTGCTCGCGGCTATGCGCGAAAAAGGCTTTCACATTATTCACACCCGCGAAGGTCATCGCCCCGACCTCGCGGATTTACCCGCTAACAAACGCTGGCGCTCGCGGCAAATAGGCGCAGGTATTGGCGATGAAGGACCCTGCGGCAAAATTCTGATTCGCGGTGAACCGGGCTGGGAAATTATTCCCGAACTCGCGCCCATTGAAGGCGAAATTATTATCGACAAGCCTGGCAAAGGTTCTTTTTACGCAACGGATTTGGAGCTGGTGCTACACACCAAAGGCATTCGCAATTTGATTCTCACCGGCATCACTACCGATGTCTGCGTGCACACCACCATGCGTGAAGCCAACGACCGCGGTTTTGAATGTGTGCTAGTCGCCGACTGTTGCGCGGCGACTGATCCCGCCAATCACAAAGCTGCACTAGCGATGATTCATATGCAAGGCGGCGTATTTGGCGCCGTCACAAAATCGACAGCTTTATTAGAAGCGCTTGCGTAAGGAGATAATTTTGGAAAACAAATTGGTGTGGAATAACCTGTTAAATATCACTTTCGATGCGCCGGAAATTAAATGGCAAGATTTTCGCGCAGGCGTAGATATTTTCCCGCTTTACGGCGATGACTCGCCGGGCTGTTCAAGCGCGCTACTTCGCTATCATCCCGGCGCCCGCATTCCCAAACATTTACATGTCGGCACCGAGTTTTTAATGATTTTATGGGGCAGCCAATCCGACGAGCGCGGCCACTATAAAGCCGGCAGTCTTTTGATCAACCCTACCGATACCAGTCACGAAATTTTGAGCGAAGAAGGTTGTGTCGTGCTGGCAATTTGGGAAAAACCGGTTCGTTTTATATAAGCTGGATTTCATTCACCACAAGCTCTACTGCAGAATCACCTTACCTGCCAGCTTATCGCGGGCCGCTTAGCCTTACATTATCTCGTTAGCAAAATCCTGCGGGCTGCAAAATCTTAACTATACTGTCCCAGGTATATCAAAATTCCAACACCCAACTTCATAGACTCGACGCCAAAAAATTAACGATAAAAGCTTAAGATTATTTATTGATTCCAATAATCTTTTTTGGCAATTGCATAGCTCAACTCTCGAGAACAACAGGGCAGTAAAATCACTCTATGGCAAACCAACAAAGCGCAAAATACCTATTCTGGAACAAACTTCTTCTGTGCGTTTTAGTCACAGTTATCGCTATGTATAGCCATCGCTTTTTCCCCGAAAAACATTTGAAAATTGCACCGAGCAAAGACGCAAATTTCTGGTTGTATGGCGATACCAATTCATCAGGCCAAACTGCCGTGCAATGGACCAACAAAGAAGAACTCGCGTGGATGTGCAATATCGAAGTTGACGGCAACGATCATCACATTTGCGGATTTGGCATTTCTATCGGCGGAGGAATCGGTACAGAGGGAACCGATCTTTCCGGTTATGATCGTTTAAAATTTGACATGGAATATGAAGGCAGCGATCAAAGAATCAGAATTTATATTCGCAATTATCTCAAAGGTTTTTCCGATATTAATGCTGTTGAATCTCAGCAATTTATCAATTTATTAATTCCCACGAATGAGCTGGGGAAATCACTCACCATCGATTTTTCAAAATTTATGGTCGCAGAATGGTGGATAAGTGCGTACAACGCGCCGCTGCAATTAATGTATCCCAGCCTTAAAAACGTAACGGTGTTAGGTGTGGATTTACACTATCCATCCACACCCGGAAAACATTATTACAAACTGAAAAATCTCGAAGTTGTCGGTTTGTGGATAAGCGTGGAGAAATGGTACCTCAGCATATTAATTTTTTGGATTATCGTTATTTTAGTAAACGGCGCGATTAGTTTTTGGCAATTCAAAAGAAAATTTGAGACTGAACACCAACAACTTGAAGAATTAAAAGTGTCGAGTTCAACCCTGGAAAATGAATCCAAACATTATCGCCAACTTTCCATTACCGATCAATTAACCGGGCTCATGAGCAGACACGGCCTCAATGAATTTATTGAGCATTATTTTCCCACTGCATCGCCACAAAAATTGTCGATCATGATTGCCGACATAGATTTCTTTAAAACCATCAACGATAAATACGGCCATGTGTATGGTGACCTCGTATTGAAAACAATTGGCTCAACGATCCAGGCAACCATCGCATCAAATGATGTTGCAGCGCGTTGGGGCGGCGAAGAATTTGTTATTTTGTCGTTTGATGTGGGCCAAACTGATGTACTTGAACAAGCGGAGAAAATTCGCATCGCCGTGGAGAATTTGGAGTTCAGTGAGATTCCCGGCATGCACACCAGCATTAGTATTGGAGTTGGGATTTTGAAAGAGTCCGAAAGCTTCCTGCGGCTTTTTGAACGCACCGATGCAGCGCTTTATCAGGCCAAAAATAACGGCCGCAATCAGGTTTCCTTTGCCGAGGATTAACTACTCAATTAAGAACGCTCGAAACTTGCGTGTGCAAGATTTACAAATCAAAGAACTGTAGTGTGATGCTTGTTGATAGTTAACATTTTAGATTTCGTGGCAGCTTATAAAAATATTTATAAGCTGCCACAGAATTTACTGTCTTTAAAATCAAATTTAAATATTAAACCGCTGCTAACGCCTGTTCTAAATCCGCTAGCAAATCATCAATATGTTCAATACCAATACTCAAACGAACCGTGTCTTCACTGATGCCTGATTTTTCCAATTCTTCTGGCGATAATTGGCGATGCGTTGTGGATGCAGGATGAGTCGCCAAAGATTTGGAATCACCAATATTTACCAAGCGAGTAAATAACCTAAGCGCATCCAAAAAGCGTGCACCAGCAATGCGACCTTCATCAGACTTCACACCAAACGTTAATAAGCCCGATGGTTTTCCATCGAGATATTTTTGGGCGAGTTCGTAATAAATGTTATCCGGCAGGCCTGCATAATTTACCCAAGCCACTTTTGCATGGGATTGCAAATACTCAGCAATGCGCTGGGTATTTTCGGTAATGCGATCAATCCGCAGCGAAAGCGTTTCAATTCCCTGCAAAATTAAAAACGCATTGAAGGGCGAAAGTGCAGCGCCGGTATTGCGTAAAGGCACAACACGCGCACGACCAATATAGGCAGCTTCACCCAAGGCTTCGGTGTAGACAACACCGTGGTAACTTACATCCGGCTCGTTTAAACGCTTAAAGCGTTCTTTATGTTTTGCCCACGGAAATTTACCGGAATCTACAATCGCACCGCCAATACTTGTGCCGTGACCGCCCAAATATTTTGTCAGTGAATGTACAACAATATCCGCACCGTGTTCGATGGGGCGCAACAAATAAGGTGTAGCAACTGTGTTATCAACAATCAACGGAATGCCATGTCTATGCGCAATTTCCGCAAGCGTGGCAATATCAGTTACGTTGCCTTGCGGGTTGCCAAGGGACTCGACAAAAATTGCTTTGGTGCGTTCATCAATTAAAGGTTCAAAACTGGAAGGATCGCGGTGATCTGCAAAACGAGTAGTAATGCCAAATTGCGGAAAAGTATGCGCAAATAAATTATAAGTTCCGCCATACAAAGCCGTTGAAGAAACAATATTATCGCCCGCCTCCGCAATCGTTTGAATAGCATAAGTTACTGCTGCTTGACCGGACGCTAGTGCAAGTGCTGCAAGCCCACCTTCCAACGCAGCAATTCTTTTTTCGAGCACGTCATTGGTGGGATTCATAATGCGCGAATAAATATTTCCTGCAACTTTCAAGTCAAATAAATCCGCACCGTGTTGAGCATTATCAAATGCATAAGCCACCGTTTGATAGATAGGAACAGCAGCAGCCCTAGTGGTTGGGTCTGGCGAATAACCGGCATGAACAGAGAGTGTTTCGAATTTCCAATTTTCAGACATAAGGAGTTCCTACTATTATTTAAATGATGAACATCAATGCGATAACCCGGCGCTGAATACACTTAGTTGATTTCAGCGAAGTGAGCAGAATGTAGAAATTTGACAACTCACGTCCAATCTTTTTTTCGCATTAGCTTATAACGCGAATTTAATGACTATCAAACGAACATCAAGTTCAATACTCAAAGTCGGGTTTTGAATTGGATTTTATTTTTTAAAGTGAAAGGAGAAAACCGGATTGCTCCAGCCTTCTCCCGAATTTTTAATAGAATTTATTGTTAATACTCACACCAACCCAACGCGGTTCACTTGGCGAATAACTATTCCAATCATAGAGGCTACCGTAATCAACATCGAAAAGATTGCGTGCGATAAGTGTTATATCAAAACGTTTACCCTGAGTTGACAATCCAATTGCAAGATCCGTTACACCGTAACCATCCTGTTTTGCGTAACGTGATAAGGTTGAACTCGGGTTAAAACTGCTGACGTAATTGTAATTAATACTGGTGTGGAATTCCTTATCATTAAATACCGGAATTACATTGTTAATAGAAACGTTGTAAGAAATTTTAGAAGCGCCTGCAATAGTTCTTCCACTAATATCGTAATAGGGAACCGCTTTTGAATCTCCACCTAACTCCGGTGGTTTTCCTGAAAATTTAAAATCATCGTAACGTGGGTCGCTATAAGCACCGGCGAATCTCAGCGTGGTGTTGCCAAAACTATAAGATGCGTCAAGCTCTACACCTTTCGCGATAATTTTTGGAACATTGCCTAAACCAGAGGTGTACGCGGGCTTATTGTCAGCATTAGCGATAGTTTGCGCTTCATCGTAATAATAAGTTGTTTGAATATAATTGCTGATGTCTAAATAATACAAACTGGTGTTCACAATTAGTTTGTTATTCAACAAACTGGATTTCAAACCAATTTCGTAGTTATCAGTTTTTTCTGGTTCAGTTAGCGCAGATTTACCACCGCTTTTTGTAGCGCCAACAATTTGCGATACTCCCGCTTTTTCGCCGTGTTGCCACGCAAAATAGACGGTGTAATTTTCATTGAGTTTATAGCTCGGGCTAATGTCGGCGTTTTTCAATACTTCATCAAATGGCGCGGCCTCCGTATCTGCATACACGCTGCCAATACGCCCGGCACGAATTCCTTTTGCTTGAGCGACTTGATTT
Source organism: Gammaproteobacteria bacterium (assembly GCA_004172865.1). Lineage (GTDB taxonomy): Bacteria > Pseudomonadota > Gammaproteobacteria > Pseudomonadales > Cellvibrionaceae > Cellvibrio. Next base: position 126,903 of record SEBV01000013.1, read on the forward strand.
TTTTGCTGAGCGGTGAGATTTCCATAACCAGTCACTTTAAAATATTTGAGTGCAACAGCATCAGCCAGCGCAAGTTGAGCCGCAGTATTTTTAGTGGGATCAACCACACCTGCTGAATCACTATTAAACCCACCGAGCTGTATGTTGTTCACGGAAACAGGATTTAACTCAGGTGCAAAACCTTGATGTGAAACATAACTGGTCGAATGCAATTGTTGGCTATGTTCATCCGAAATTCGTAACCCAAAATCAACGGTCGCTGCATCGGTAACATGCCATTTAATATCTCCAAACCAGGCTAACTTATCGCCTTCGGTTTTACTGTAAGTGGCGATATTAATTCGATCCACAGAATTCACTAATAAATAACGCCCTGATGCATCAACATCCAACGCATTATATTGCGTGGTAGTTGCATAAAACGCACCTGCATCTGAACCGTAACGCGTGCCCCAACCGGGTTGGCCACTTAATGCTTGTGTACTTAGATAGTAGAGACCAGTTTTATAATTGAAATCGCTTTCGGTGCTGGAAGCGATGCTAAGCTCCTGACTGAATTGTTTGTAATAAGTCCAGGCTTGCGAAGGCTCGCGCATGATGTCGAAAATATCACGTAGGCCTGTGTTTTTACCGTGCCACTGGAATTTATATTCACGCCATGCGGTAATTGAATTTAGTGTGTAATCGCCAAGAACCCAATTCAACTCCGTTGAAAGTCCGCCGGTATTTCTTTCAGGCGGCGGACCATCGCTGCGTTCAATGCGATCTTTTTTTCCATCGGCATCGAGATAACTATAACTTGTATCTTGCTGAAACCAAGGACGAGAAAGGCGTCCGGCATTTTCCAATTTTTGATCGACTGGGATGCGGTTCCCATTTGCATCCAGCGTGTCGTAATAATCCGGAGTTGCACGCGAAAATGCGCCGAAAGATGACGAACCAGATTCTGCGCCTTTAGGAGTAAAGTCTGCTGAAAATCTCGCGGTGAAATCTGCGTTTGGCGTTAATAAAAATTGAATTTTTGCAGAAGTGCGATCTTTGTTGTAAAGCGATTGGCTGATGTCATATTGATTGATATAGGGGCCATCTGCCTCTTCGCGAAGAAATGTTACGCGATACGCCAGCAAATCATCAATTACCGAGCCACCTAATGCTGCACGCGTAAGCAACGTATTGCGTTGACCGTATTCCACAGCGGCTTCGGCTTCATCCGTAAAACTTGGGGCTTTGGTATGGAAGGTGATGCGCCCGTAATTTGAACCTAAACCGCCTTTGCTTCCTTGCGCGCCGCGCGCAACGTCTACGGACTCCAAATCATAAAAATTAAAACTACCCGCCATATCGGTGAATGCGTAACTCACTCCATCTACACTCACGCCTATGCCGGGATCTTGCGGGCTACCACCGGGGTAACCAATTCCGCGAATCGAAAGGTTTTGGCCAGTCACCAAACCCGTTGCGCCTGCGATACGAATATTGCCTAATTTTTTTAATACATCTTGAAAGCGAGATGTTTCAAATTTTTCAAGCTCCTCACCCGATACGACTGAAATAGAAACCGGCGTTTCTTTAACTGCAGCTAGCGGTGTGGTTTTTTGCGCGACTACTACAATTTCTGAGGCATTGCGCAAATCGATATTTTTAGCGAGAGATTGCTGTTCAATAACAGAATCGGATTTTCTCTCAAGAATTTCTTTATCATTTATTGCAACTACATTTTCGGGTTGCTTATCAGTGTTTTGCTTTAGCGCTAAAATTTCCTGTTTAAGTTGTGCAACTTCGGCTTGCAATTCGACAACAGATTTTTCATTTTCTACAGCCAATACCGATGGCGATAAAAGCGCAATATAACCAGCAACAATTCCTAACAATAATTTAAAATTAATTATAAGGTTATAGCGTTTTTCCGATGTAAATTTTTCAATACCACGACTCATGATAGCTCCTTGAGGATTATTAACCAACCCAACACCATGAGCGAAAACCATGCCAGATAAAATAATAAAATTTAGTTGCATTAATTTTTTATCTGATTTTTAAATAAAACACTGTAAAAAAAGCATTAATATTTTTTAGTTTTATTTCGGGGCTAAATTTATTTATCAACAAGAAAATGAAAATACAAATAAACTGTTGTTTTTTTAATTGCGCAGGTGTATCTATAAAAGCAACTGCTACTTTTTACTAATTCCATGAAATTCAATGTAAATAATGAAACGCTATAAATTAGTGCGTTTGATGAATTTCAATATCAGTATTTTTAGAGGGAATTTATAATTTGAAGTGGAATTAATTTTTATAGCTTTGAAGAGAGCTACTGATTTTGGATTTTAAATCAGTAGCTCTAGGGACTAGCGGATATAAATAAATTACAACATCGAATTATTTACCAGCGGAAACGTGTGCGTGACCGTTATTAAACTCAATACATGCACGCTCTTCATCATTTTCAATAATAACTTCCTTGCCAGCGTGTTTAGCTTTGTGTACGGCGTATACAACAGCTTTCGGCTCATCAGTTTCTGTGTATTTGCGTTCCGCAACAGTTACGGTAAATGGCCGCGTATAAACTGTCGGGTCGGAGATTTCGGCAATGTAGTTGTAGCGTTTGCCATCTTTATCAAATACATAACGCTCTTTGATTTGTACATTTTCGCTCGCGAATTCTCCGGTTCTTCCGTATTTGGATTTCCCATTGTAATTGCTGATATCGACTACCAACGTATTGCCTTCCCAATGCCCACGTGAATCACCATTCCACAATTTAATATTGCCTGGCAAATGCGGTTTTCCATCTAAATGAATAATGCGATTGCCTTGGTCAAATAAAAATACTATGTAACCCGGATATTGCAAAATTTCGTGACCATGCATATATAGAGCTTGCGGAATACCTTGGGGTGCACAACGAGCCAAGGGATCAATAAATTCTGGTCGGATCGGATTTGCATAATAAAGTTGATATTCTTTTACTTTCGCAAGCGCCCAGGGTTGAAACGGAACTTGTCCATCTGCAGGATCACTAACGCGACTTGGCGTGCGCTCTTCACGCGGTGGTAATTTGCGCGGCTTGTCTCCAGTTGAAACACCATCTGGATCAGTGAAATTTAAATAACTGCCAAAAGTTGCGCCCCAATGCCCGCCAACATCTGGTTGACCATCTTCCAATTTCGGGCCGGTCCATTTTCCTGATGGAATTTTCGGAATGGATTTATCTTCTTTCGCCGCGGATGATGCTGACGATGATTGTTGCGCTGCAACTGCTGGGGTTTGCGCATAACTGAGATGTGTAACTGAAACAAGCGAACCTACAAATAGGCTTGCTAAAGTAATTTTACCGATCAATAACTTTTTCATAAAACCTCCTATTTGTTGTCTAGCTTTTTAGTATCAGATTTTTTGTCATCTGGCTTTTTATCGTCCTGCTGTTTGGGCGGATAAAAATCATCGAAGTCGAGCGTGAACCGATAATCCTCAATCAGCTGGAAATTAGGCTCGCGATGACGATTTAAAATAATGTTAATTGTCCACGGACGGCTATAAACTTGTGGATCCTCAAGAGTTGCGCTGTAATCAATCGTATTACTATCGAGAAATTTCCAGCGTTCGGTCACATGCAAATCAGCGCTGTGAAAATTTCCAGCGCGATCCAGCCAGGTTTTGTCAGTGAAGCTGATGGTATCGACAACCAAGGTATCGCCATCCCATTTTCCGCGTGAATCGCCGAGCAATAAATCATTGTTGATTTCAGGATGTTCTGTTTTATTCGTGTGAATGGTGCGGATGGAGTGCCCGAATTGAAAAATAATATGAAGATCGCGTGCGCGCTGAAAAATTTGAAAGGGTTCAGGATAATAAATTCCGCGCGGAACGCCGAGCGTCCAGCCTTTTAAACTCGGTTCAAGCATGGCGCGTTCAGCAAAATTTTTATTGCGTTGCGCCAGGGCTTTCGGCAAATAGGGAATTACATTACCTTCAATTACACCTGCGCTGGGCGGCGCATCCACACGACTATTGTGTGGCTCCAACCCGTAATCTGCAGAACTGGTGGTTTGCCAAATCCCGGAAAAATCCGGCTTGCCGTTACTCAAACGCGGAATTTTTTCAGCGGCTTGTACGCTAACGCCCGTTAAAATAAAAATAGAAACTAATGCACATCTACCAATAGTTTTTAGTAAATTTATTTTTTCTACGTGTTTTGATATGACTTGATTCAAGAATAATCTCCTTAACAATATTTTTTCGCATCTATTGAAAACCAATAACGCCTTGAAAAAACGTTTCTTTAAAAAACAAATAACCTCTTGCCCGCAATATACGAGCAAGAGGTTTTTAGTTACAACAATTACAAGGCAGCGTTAAGTGTTACACCAACCCAGCGGGGAATACCTGGTTTGTAAGACGCCCAGGTTGTTTGGAAACCGGTATCTTCATCAAACACATTTTTAACCACAAGGCTTACATCAAACTTACGATCCTGACGGCCTATACCAATTGAAATATCCGCAATTCCATAAGGGCCAGAAGTTGCAAAGCGAGACAAGCTTGGGTCGTTATTAAACTCCGTTACGTAGTTGTAATTGACGTTTGCGTGAAATAATTTTCCATTGCTTATCGGGTAAGAAAAATCGGCAAATAAATTTCCGCTAAATTTAGGTGCGCCCGGTAGAGTCTTTCCGCTCGCGTCATAATACGGAGTTGATGTACCACCTAGCTCAAGTGGTTTTGCAAGGAATTTGAAATCCTTATAAACCGCATCAGTGTAGGCGCCGGAAAAACGCAAGGTCGTATATTCGAAGCCAGCGTAAGACAAATCAAACTCCGCACCTTTGGTTTGAACTTTCGGAACATTGCCTATTGCCGAAATATAGGCGTTGATGCCGTTATTATTTATTTGCGTTTGAACTTCATCGAACACGTAAATAGGCTGCAAGTAGTTTTTAATGTTCTGAACATACAAAGTCGCATTAACCGAAAAATCTTTATTCAAGAAAATGGCTTTGGTGCCCAATTCAAATGAATCACTTTTTTCGGTATCAGCTGGGAAAGATTTTCCACCCAGTTTGGTAGCACCAACAATTTGCGATACACCTGCTTTCTCACCATGCTTCCAGGACACAAAAATGCGGTCGAGATTATTGATGTGATAACTCGCACCTAGATTAGTGGTTGGCAGAACTTCATCATAAGGCTCAGCATCAACTTGCTGATAAAGCGCACCAATACGACCGGCACGCACAGCTTTTGCGGCGGCAACTTGCGCAAGTTGAGTTGTGTTGAGCAAACTATAACTCGCAACGTTGAAATACTTCTGCGCAATCAAATTATTATTGGCGGCAACATCCGCTGCGTTAATCAAGGTTACATTATTGACAACTGCAGGATTAAGTTCAGCACCAAAACCGTCAGTTTGAATAAAGCTGCTTGACGTCGTTGTTCGCTCTTCTCTTGTCACACGCACACCAGCATTGATATTCAAATCTTTGGTGGCTTCCCAAACCAGATTTGCGTAAGCAGCTTCGCTTTTGTTATCCAGTTTGTTTTTTTGCTGGACAATTAAACCATCAACTGAATTGAGTAATAGTTGACGACCTTCGGCGTTAGTATCAAGCGTGTTGTATTGCGATTCATTCGCGTACCAAGCACCGCCGTCTGAACCGTAACGTTCGGTTTGGCCGGTGTTAGGAAATCTGCCTTCAAAATAATACAGGCCAGTTTCGTATTTCACACTTTGGCCAAGATCTGCTGACCATTTAAATTCCTGGCTGACTTGATTGTATTCAGTTTGCGTTCCGCGCGGCGCGCGCAACCATTCAAACGGAGTGTGTGTACCTGCACCCTGTGAAAATTGATAATCGCGATAACCCGTAATCGATCTTAAAACACCTGAATCGAATTGTGCTTCTATGTCAAGTGATCCACCACGAGTTGCATAGGTATTTGGGTATTCATTTGCGGTGTTGATGCCGTGATCATAATAATCGTCGAGACTATAATCGGCTTTTTGGGTAAACCAACGGCGTTGAATTTTACCGAATGCATCTTCAGCATACACAACTTTAATGGGTGTTCCATCTGGGTATTTACTATCGTAAAACGCTGGAATTTTATCTCTAAAGGTAAAGCAGTTTTCACAAATCTCACGACCAGTTGGCGTGTAGTCGAGTGTAAATTGCGCTTTAATTCTATCGTTCGGCGTTAATAAAAATTGCACGCGCGCATTGGTGCGGTCGGTATTACGCCAGGTGTAGTGCGTATCGTTTTTGTTGTCGTATGGGCCGTCTGCGGTTTCGCGGTGCAAAGAAATTCGCGCTGCTAAAAGATCGTCAATAACAGTTCCGCCTAAGGTCGCGGTGGAAGATACTGTGTTCAATTCCCCCAGAGTTAACGACGCGCTGGCTTCCGAGGTAAAACTCGGCGCGCGAGTTTTAATATTCACAACACCAACACTAAAATTTTTACCACCTGCAGTACCGGTAGGGCCACGAGTGACATCTACGGTTTCAATATCATCGAAGTTGGCGAGCGCGGCTTCTGCGCTAATCCCGTAACTTACACCGTCCACCGTAACGCCAACGCTTGGGTCCAATACACCGGCGCCCGCCGCCCAACCTACACCGCGTACGAAAATTGACGTAGTGTTTGGGTTTTGCCAGGAGGTTCTTACATTACCAATACGGTTAACAATATCGCGGAAATTATTAACGTGAAATTTTTGTAATTCTTCACCGGTAATCACCGAAACCGATTCTGGCTTGTCTTTTAACTTTTGTGCATTCACGGTGACTGATTGCAACAACACCGCATCACCTTTGTTGGCAGATGTTATTTCTGCATTTTTGTCCGCTACCGTTTTTCCATCTTCAGCTGCTAACAAATGACCGGAAGATAGAAGCGCGCTGCCAAATAAAATTACGCTGGCAATGGGCGAAATCTTGAAATATTTTCTTTTGAATAATTGTTGATTAACTAACAGTGTGTTTTTCTTACGCATTCCATTACCTCAAATATTTTTTGGTTGATGACAAATGCGCCATCGCAATAGCTGTGCCATTTTATTTTTTGATTTTTTCTGAAGCGAAAAATTATTGCGATGAATCTATATTCACCGAGCTTTTTGAGAAAATTCTTTATTTTATTTTTCGAGGAACTAAAGTTTTTGCAGAAAATCGAATGTTGGTTTATCTCCAGCCATAATGGTTAACAATCCACACATGGATTAATTTTTTGTTTTAAAGACAACATAGATTTTTATTTTTGAAAATTTATTTTTAAAAAAAATTTAAATATGAAATAAACTGATGTTTTAATTTAACCAAAAAATTTTGGTTAAATTGGTGCACAGTGTAATCAACACAACTGACTAGTAAATGGATTAAAAGCTATTCGTCAAGAAAATCAGCGGCAACACATTTTCGGTTACGCTATTTAAATTGTGAGACAGTATTTTTCACGGCTATTCCAGCTTTTATCTCGCTGTGCATTAATAGGCATCCAAAGTGTTGATAAAAAAACTTTTATTGCCACATCTGCTGATTTATCACCATATTTTCCGCTTAATCCCTTAGAAAACGCCCTAATTTGGCTGGCGCATTTATTGCTCCATGCTTTTTTTATTCGTCCTTAAAAAAACCTAGCGCCAACGTTCTGGCCGACACAAATAGATAGCAAATAATTTATGTGGATCGTCAATATAGCCCTGCGGCGTCCGCACACCTTTTTGGTGGCGGCGCTCCTAATCTTGTTAACCATGCCTTATGTTCTGAGCAAAATGGCGACGGACATTTTTCCCACGATTGATATTCCGGTTATCGCCGAAATGTGGGAATACAAAGGTTTAACCGCTAAGGAAATGTCTGACCGCGTAACTAGCCAAGCAGAACGTGAATTAGGGCAAGCAGTAGATAATATTGAACACACCGAATCTTTTTCGGTGGCGGGCTTGGGCATTGTTAAAACCTTCTTTCAGCCAGGCACCGATATTAATGCCGCCATGACGCAAGTAACTATGAGCGCCACCGCTGCACAACGCGGTATGCCGCAGGGTTCGCAAGCGGGGCGTGTGCGCCGTTATTCAGCCTCGGAACTGCCCGTAGTTCAGCTAGGGATTTCGAGCGATACGCTCTCGGACATCGAGATTGGCGATGCTGCAGGTACAGTTCTGCGCCCTATTATTTCCGGCAAAAAAGGCCTTTCACTCACCGCTCCTTTTGGTGCCAGGTACAGACAAGTTTCTGTAGATCTCGATGCTAATGCGCTTTTGGCAAACAACCTCACACCCGCTGAGTTAGTCACGGCCATGGGCGCGCAGAATCTGATTTTGCCCACTGGCATTATGAAAATCGCGGATAGCGAATTCGATATCAAACTCAATGGCGCCGTACCGAAAATTGGCGATATTGGTCTACTCCCCATTCGCACCGAACAAGGCCGCACCTTGCTGGTTCGCGATGTTGCTAACGTCCACGATGGTTTTTCACCCACCACGACCCTCGCCCGCCAAAACGGTGAGCGCAGCGTACTCAACTCAGTGCTCGCTTACGGCGGCGTATCCACTATTGAAGCGGTTGAGTTTATAAAAAATGCTATTCCAGAAATTTTGGCAAAAATGCCCGATGGCGTGAAGATCAAGCTTATGTTTGATCAATCGATTTTTGTAAGCGCCGCAATTAGCAACGTAATTCACGAAGGCCTAATTGCCGCTGCCCTAACCGCTGCGATGATTTTGTTGTTCCTCGGCAATTGGCGCAGCACTTGTATTATCGCCGTGTCCATTCCGCTTTCGATTATGGTGTCGCTCATTTGTCTTTATTTAATAGGCCAAACTATCAACCTTATGACGCTCGGTGGATTGGCGCTCGCGGTAGGTATTCTGGTGGATGATGCCACCGTGGAAATCGAAAATATCGAACGTCAGCTATCCATGGGCAAGAGCCCGATTCAAGCGATTTTGGATGGCGCACAGGAAATTGCCGTGCCTGCGTTTGTATCAACGCTGTGTATTTGCATCGTATTTATTCCCATGTTTTTCCTTACTGGCATAGCGCGCTTTTTATTCGTACCTCTCGCCGAAGCGGTAGTTTTTGCGATGCTCGCTTCCTACATTATTTCGCGCACTCTCGTACCAACACTGGTGATGTTTATGATGGCTGGCCACCACGAGCGCGAGGCTCGCAAAGCAACGCAATCACCTAATGCGTTCTTGCGCGCGTGCAGCAATATTCATCACGGTTTTAATCACGGCTTTGAAGTTTTTCGCGGTCATTTTGTGCAGGTGTTGAGTGGTTTGTTGCATCATCGCAAACAATTTGCCGCAGGCTTTTTTGGCTTTTGTTTATTGTCCCTCGGGATTTACCCACTGCTCGGGCAGGATTTATTTCCCGTGGTCGATACCGGTCAGTTGCGCCTTCATATACGCGCGCCCTCGGGTACACGCCTGGAGCAAATGCCGAATTTGGTGGATAAAATTGAAGCTGCAATTAATGAGTATATTCCCGAAGCGCAGCGCGGCGATATTCTGGATATCGTCGGCGGTCCTTACAGTACGATTAACACCTTGAACGGAAACTCGGGTACGGCGGAATCTTCTGATTCAGAAATCATGATCAGCTTTAAACGCGGCGAGCTTGGTAAAAATGAAATGGGCAGTGCGGACATCATGAAAAAATTGCGCGCCGAATTGCCCGCGCAATTTCCTCACGTTGAATTCTTTTTCCAACCACCGGATCAAGTCAGCCAAACCCTTAACTTCGGTATTCCCGCACCGATTGATGTGCAATTTATTGGCGGCAAACCCACAGACATTATGCCGCTCGCCGCTGAACTGAATAACGAGCTGCGTAAAATTCCCGGCATAGTGGATGCACACGTTTATCAGCGTTGGAGCAAACCGACGCTCTCGCTGGAAATGAATCGAACCCAATTACAACAACTTGGTTTGAGCGCCCGCAACGTCGCCGAGAATATGCTGATTGCGCTCAGCGGCAGTATGCAAACGTCGCCCACCTATTGGCTCAACGAAGTTAACGGCAACACTTACAACATAGGTGCGCGTAGCCTGGAAACGGATTTAACCAGCATTGATGACCTTATGCACATTCCGGTCGGCACCGGCAGCGATGGCAAGCAGCAATTGCTTGGCAGCGTCGTGACTTATACCCGCACATCGCAATCCTCAGCTGTAAGTCGCTACAACACGGCCAGCATGATTAATATCCACGCCAATATTCAGGGCCGCGATCTTGGCTCAGTAAGTCGCGATATCGAAACGGCTATGGATAAAGCGCGCGCGAATTTGCCGCGCGGGGTGGATCTGCAAGTGCGCGGCCAAATTCAAACCTTAAAAACAGCATTTATTGGTTTGGGCGTGGGCTTAATCGTGGCTGTTGCGCTGGTGTACTTGCTGGTCGTGGTTAACTTCCAATGCTGGCTTGATCCGCTGATTATCATTAGCGCCTTGCCTGCGGCGCTGGCGGGTATTGCATGGATGCTCTTCCTCTGCGGCACCACGCTCAGTGTGCCTGCGCTTACGGGAATTATCATGACTCGGCGCAGGTGAAGGCGGCGAACAAAACGCACCGCTCGGTCGAGCGGTAATCGGCGGATTGTTATTCGCCACTGTGTCCACCCTGTTTTTTGTGCCGGTATTGTTTGCCAGTTTGCATCGCAAATTAGCGCAGCGTCCGCTCAGGACCAGCGCCTATCCAGCATTTTCAGAATAATTTTTCTCAGGTAATTTTTCGAGTAACAGCAATGAACGATTTAACCAAACCGCAATTGGACCTACCCGTCGCCACTGATGCGCGCACCTCGGTTTACACCCGACGCGTAGCCTTCGGGTTACTAACATTATTGGTGATAGGAACCGGCATTCGCATATTGTTGAACTCACAGGAAGCCAGCGCGTTACAGGAATACACCGCCAAAACCCTTGAACGCACCGTACTCATCACTAAAGCCAAACCGGGGGATTTACAACGCAACCTCGCGCTGCCAACCACCTTAAGAGGTAACACCGAAGCCGTGATTTACGCTCGCACGGCCGGTTACCTCACCGCATGGCATAAAGGTATTGGTGATCAAGTTAACAAGGGCGATTTGCTCGCCACTATAGACGCACCCGAACAAGAACAAGAATTAGCACAAGCGCGCGCGCAACGCGAGCAAATAGACGCGCGCCTCGAACTTACGCAACAAACCCTCGCGCGCTGGGAAACATTGAACCAGCGCCAGACCGCAATTTCACAGCAAGATTTGGATGAAAAACGCAGCCTCGTTCGCCAAGGTAAAGCCGACCTTGCCGCCAACAGTGCCAACGTAAAACGCCTTGAACAGTTGCAAAGTTATAGACGCATCCAAGCGCCGTTTACTGGAATCATCACTCGCCGCAGTGTTGAAGTGGGAGATTTAATTGCCGCGGGCGGAAAAGAACTTTTTGCTATCACCCAAACTGATCCACTGCGCTTAACCATTTGGGTACCGCAAGCTTTCGCAGACGATTTAAAAACCGGCTCGCAAGTAACAGTAAATTTGAGCGAACAACCGGGCGCAAAATTGAAAGCAACTATCGACCGAATCGCTGGCGGTATAGATCCGACAACCCGAGCGCGCCAGGTTGACTTAGTGTTGCCCAACCCGAAAGCGAAACTCTTGCCGGGCGCTTATGCAGAAATTAATATCCAACTGTCGAGCGGCATCAAAGCGCTGGTAGCACCCGCTGCAGTGCTTATAGTCACCGACCAAACCCAGCGCGTTGCAGTGGTGGATAAAGACAAGCATATATTCTATCGCACAGTTAAACTGGGACGCGATCTAGGACGCGACGTGGAAATTCTGGATGGCATCACCGCTGATGACACCTTGATAGTGAGCCCGTCTGATCAGTTAGTAGAAGGCGATTTGGTAAAAACAAAAGAGTGGCAACCCATGGCGACCGGAACTGCGCCGCCGAAAAAAGAAAATGCGAAAAATAATGCTGAAGACAAAACAGAGGCCAAACCAGAAGATAAACCCAAGGTAAAATAGTCATTCGGTTTAATCTAGCAAATCGCGGGTATTTGAAAACCGGAATAAATTACAAAATTTAGTAGCAGAAGAAATTGTCATTTTTATTGAGCAAGCTGCCTAAGACTGCGACAATTTCATTCTCACATTTTTCTATTTTTGCATCAAAAGAAATTGTGAATAGTCCAAAAAAACATAATAGTGAAAGATATTAAAAGTCGGCAAAGAAATTAACTATAAAAAAATAGGGAGCGAATATACAACGGATTGAAGGTCACACCCATCCTGAAAAATTCTGAGACTTTTATATGCTGCAGACAATTATTCGCCCGCTTAAGTTAACAGCTTCGCTCACATTCGCATTTTTATTTTCCGCTCATTGCTTTGCGTTCCCAATTGCACATGGTAACGAATATAAACTCTGGCCAGCCACACCACCAGGTACTGACGCAATCAATTTGACCGAGAAAAGTAAAGACAGCAGCAAAGACGCAAATGATCCGCAGCGCACACTCGAAGCAATTGCGAGCCCTACAATTCGTGCATTTATTCCGGCCCACCCTAATGGCACAGCAGCAGTTATTACTGTGGGCGGTGGTTATACATCGCTGGTGATTGACAAAGAGGGAACGGATATTGCGAAGTGGCTCAACACTTTAGGCGTTACCGCTTTTGTGATTAAAAATCGCTTGCCCGGCGAAGGTCACGCTGATGGAAAAAATGTTCCCCTGCAAGATGCACAACGTGCGCTGCGCTTGGTTCGCGCTAATGCTGCTGAATGGAAATTGGATGCGAATAAAATTGGTATTGTAGGTTTGTCGTCCGGCGGGCATTTAGCGTCAACACTGGGAACCAATTACAACAAAAAAGTATACGAGCCGATTGATGCCAGCGATAAAGTCAGCGCGCGCCCAAGTTTTCTTGTACTTGCTTACGGGCCGCATTCCGGCAATGCGCGCAAATATTTAATTAACCCCACACAAAAACCGCTTGAACCTGCCCAAAAACAAGCCTTGTATGATGAATACCCAACTGACCAACAAGTAACATCTGACACGCCGCCAACTTTTTTAGTCACCGCTGACAATGACGATAAAGTAGATTCCCGCAACAGCACACGTTTTTATGATGCATTAAAAGCTGCCGGTGTTCCTGCAGAGTTACATATTTTTCAGGACGGTAAACATGGCTTCGCGATTCGCAACGCCGCGGGTTACCCCGTTGCTATTTGGCCGCAACTTTGCGAAAGCTGGTTTAAAGCCAATCACATTATTCCGTAATTTTTAAATCGTCTTATTGCATCCATTAAAAAAGCGCGCTGAAATTAATCCAGCCCGCTTTTTTAACATTTCTATTTTTTTATGGCGCGATTATTTTGCTGTTAAAACTGCAAGACCCGCTGAAGCCACTTGAGCATCTTGCTGCGATGTTCCGCCGCTCACACCTATGGCACCAATAATTTTGTTATCTACAACAATTGGAATACCACCTTCAATCAGCACTGCATTGGGCAAACTCAATAATACATTGCGACCACCTGCCACGGCATCCTCCAGAGCTTTAGTTGGGCGTTTGAAGTTATTGGCCGTGCGTGCCTTGCCGATAGCTACATCAATACTGGCGAGCTGTGTGCCATCAATTTTTTCAAGGTAAGTGAGCGAGCCACTTGAATCAACAATGGAAATAACCATAGTGAAATTATTTTTCTTCGCATCAGCAGCAGCGCTAGCCGCAATCTTTTTTGCGGTATCAAGATTAATCGGTGCGCCATAGGTCAAAGTTTGCGCCGCCGCCGTTAACGAGAACAAAGCCGATGCACAAATAAAAGCACCAAGACGAACAGTGGATAAAAGTTTAACTGACATTAGGTATTCCTTCTTAAAGAGTGTTATGAAAAGTAACTAGAGAATTAACTCACGGATATTGAAAAGACCGAATACCTTTAATAGCCAGACTAGCCAGCCGCTTTACTATTTTTAAAATTTATCGCCACGCGAGCAGCGCAGAAAATAACGAAAAGCTTTTGTTTTATCAATTGCTATTTTCTAGCGATAGCATTTTTCACAAAAAAAGTCTGAACTAAATCTCTACTTTTATAAATTTTATATCACGAATTCGAATGAATAAATACCAAGATAGTGATATTCGAATTCGGTGCATTAATGACGATTAGAAAATGGTGATTAATAAACACACCTGTTTGGTGATTGCGCAAAACCAATCAGAACCAAGATTAATGTGGATTTTTTACATTCTAAAAAATTAATGCTTACAGCTTTAAGGCGAATAAAACCAAAAAATTATTTCTGCGCTTAACTGGTTGTTTTTTTAAAGTGACTTAAGTTTTTCCAACGCAAGCTTTAAGGTTTCATCGCGTTTGGCAAAACAAAAACGAATAATATTTGATTCAAGTGAATCATGATAAAATGCGGACATTGGAATAGCTGCAACGCCAATTTCTTTTGTTAACCAATGTGAAAATTCAAGTTCAGATAATGATGAAATTGCAGAATAATTAACGCATTGAAAATAGGTTCCTCTCGCCGGCAACAATCTAAAACCAGAATTTTTTAAACCAGCTCGAAACAAATCGCGCTTCTGTTGATAAAAATCTGCCAATTCAATGTGTGTCTGATTGCTCACCATATAATTAGCGATACCGATTTGCATTGGCGTGTTAACGGTGAATACATTGAATTGATGTACTTTACGAAATTCCGTCATCAAAAATTCAGGCGCGGTTACGTAACCAACTTTCCAACCCGTTACATGATAGGTTTTTCCAAAACTGGAAATAATAAAACTGCGGTGCGCAAGTTCGGGATAACGACTCAGCGATTCATGTACTTGCTGATCAAACACCATATGTTCGTAAACTTCGTCTGAAATAATAATTATGTTTGTATTTTCCACAATCTGTGAAAGTGCGCGAATATCCGCAGGCTGAAGCGTAAAACCAGTAGGATTGTGCGGGGAATTAAGCATAATCAAACGTGTTTTATTGGTAATGCTCTCTTGCACCTTGCCCCATGGAATTGAATAACCTTCGCTAGTTAATTCCATCGCCACAAAAATCGGTATGCCTCCCGCCAGACGAATTGCGGGCACATAACTATCGTAAGCCGGTTCAATAACAATCACTTCATCGCCAGCCTGAACCACAGCAAGGACAGCCGTTAAGATTGCCTGGGTTGCTCCCGCCGTAACAGTAATTTCAGTAGCAGGACCGTATTGATGACCGTATAAGTCTGCGATTTTTTTTGCGATAGCTTCACGCAATATTGCAACGCCCGGCATAGGTGGATATTGATTGTGGCCACTGCGCATCGCGGTATTGACTGCGTCAATCAGTGCGGGATCACAATCAAAATCGGGAAACCCTTGCCCTAAATTCACTGCATTATTTTCTTGCGCAAGCTTTGACATCACTGAAAAAATAGTGGTGCCCACGTCAGGAAGCTTGGTCTGTAAAAAATAATTAATTGCAAATGTCGCCATAAAAAATAGTCGCTAAAAAATTAAATTTCAAAATACTTTTTACCATATTTCGCGATTTTATTCTCAAGTCTTTTCACCGAAAATTGCTTCGCTTGTACCTCCATAAATGATCGTCGAATGGAATGGCACAGATATGGCATAGGCCTAGCTGCCACTTATAAATATGACGACCATTTCCATAAGGATTTAATGCGAGGTTTATTGTGAACGATGTCTTTCAGCAACCGTTTGCACTTTCACTGGAAGGCGGCGCGCTGCCGTCTTTAAGAATCCCCACCAAAGCACCCATTTTTTCCGATCCTCTTTCGTTGAGTCTATCGGAATTTATCAAATGTATTGCGCCTAGTGATACACCGGTGTTGGTGAGCGGCGAAAGTGGAACGGGCAAGGAGCTTATTGCTCGCCAACTGCATTTACTCAGTGGCAGGCGCGGGAGCTTTGTTGTATTGAATTGTGGCAACCTGGATGAGCACCAGGTTGATCTGGAATTATTTGGCGAGGCGAACGACCCCTCCTTATACTCAAATGAAAACAAAAAAGGTTGGCTTGAAAAAGCCGAAGGCGGCACTTTATTTCTCAATGAAGTTTGTGATTTGCCACTTTCAGCTCAAGCAAAAATTTTGCAGGCGTTGAATGAAAAGGCAATACATCGCGCGGGTATAGTAAAACCAATTCCAATTGATGTTCGTTTGATCGCGAGCTCAAGCATAGATGTAAACTCTGCAGTTGCCGCTGGAAATTTTAATCGTGAACTTCTCTACAGAATTAATATCGCCCATGTAAAGCTACGCGCCTTGCGCTACCGTGTGGGCGACATAGTGCCGCTGGCTGAATATTTTTTAAAATTCTACAACCAACGCATGGGCTGTAGACCACCCGTATTTTCTTCCGACGCTATCGATTTGTTATTAAATTACTCATGGCCCGGCAATGTTCGTGAGCTAGAAAATGCTATTCACTTTGCACTATTAGTTGCAGGTACAACTCTTATTGAACCACGGCACATTCGCGCGACTGGTGGCTGGAGTGCTAACAGAGTTAAACCCGCAGAAAAACATGTCTATCAAGATAAAAATAAACCGGGAGAATTATTCATAAGCCGACTTAATAATGACCCTATCCTGATAATTGCTTCACAACTCCAACGCCTATTCAATGAACGAGGCCAGGGGCCACACAGCGAGAATTTTGAAAAGCTGATTGTTGAGCAAGCTTTTTTACACGCTAAATCTAATCAGGTTAAAGCATCTGCACTCTTGGGAATTTCTCGCAATGTAATGCGCACTTTGCTTAAGCGATATAATTTGGTCTCCAATAATGTTGACGCGAAAGCTGAGCCTTACGGGGAAAAGTTTCTAAAACCTTAAAGCTAGCGCGCATAATAGCTAAAAATATTTTCAACAATTAATAATCAATGTGGTCTGCCGAACCAATTCTAATTGCGAAACTTGCTAAATTTGCATCGTAAATCAATTAGGAGAAAATATCATGTTACAGACTATCGCTATCGTACTAATCGTTCTTTGGCTCTTGGGCTTAGTAACGTCCTACACTATTGGCGGGTTCATTCATATTTTATTAGTCGTTGCAATTATCATGTTTGCAGTGCGTTTAATAAATGGACCGCGAGCCTAGTTTAATTTTTAATGTAAAAAATCACCGCAGATAGGGATTCTGCGGTAATTTTTTAGTTTAAAGCTGTTCGGGTAATTTATGCCGACTTAATCAGATGTTCTGTCTGATTCACTTGGTATAGTGCTAGTTCCACTCTTAATGAGTTTCAAAGCTGTGGGATCAAGCTGCGTTAAATTTAAATTCTCAACAGGCTTTCTCAACGCCGGAATCACACTCACATATTCAACCGCTGGCAATTTACGATCTGCCAATTGCACTTTAGTTTGAAATGCAAATACTGGCTGGATTGTCTCACCGTTGTTATCAAAGTACGCAATTTGTGATTGCACTATTTCAACCAGTGATTTCTCACCAAACTCACTCAAAATTTGACGTTTGGATAACTCCAAAGCTTCTTTTTCAGTAAGAATTTCAGTTGAAGCAACACGAGTTTGCTTATCCAATTCGCGCCAACGTTTAGTTACGCCGATAATTTCACCGCTATCACCAATATTCACTACAAATTTTGAACCTGGGCCAATTACCGGCACGCCATTTAATTCGCGTGAATAAGTTAGAGTCACTAACTTATCGACAACAGGGCTTGGTTTACCGGTGCGAAGTACAGAAGTTGTGCGCAGACCGCCAACATGAGCTACCTTCAACTCGTCGGGATTTGCTGGCAGCAGTTTATTTTTTTCCAAAAATACAGTCGCATATTTTTGTGCGGAATCTGCATCAGGAAGTTTCGGTACAAAGCTGCCTAAATAGCGACTAAAGTTACGACTAAAACTGACATCACCTGTAATAACATTGTGTTCGAAAGTTGTATTGACGTCTTTGTCTGATACAAAACGAACAATGTTATCTGCAGGAATTACTAGTTTATCGGAAGACTCACCAACAAATTGTCTCAAATAAAATTTAGAAGTATCAATGGTCGCTGCTTGCGTTCGTTGAAAACTGTAAACAGAAAGGCCATCGGTTTTTACGGCAGCTTGTGCGCCGCATACGAGTCCAAGACTTAAGGAAACCGCGAGGACTGCTGGAAGAAATTTTTGAATATTCATAACTATGCTCCTTTAATTAAGAATTAATGTTGCCACCAGGTAACCATACCTGCGGTGCCGCCTGCAGGATCTGCGGCGTAAGAGCCGAGACGATCATTCTGCGTAGACGAATACATTACCGCGCTGGCTAAACCTGGGTAGGGCGATCCATCGGAGTTGGTTGGATTAAAAATCCAATAGCGCTCCTCATTAACAGCCGCAAACCACGACTGCCAAACGCCACCATTGGCCTTTAATTTATGCGCATAGTTATTGGGAATTCCGTTGTCAGAATTGCTCAAGGTATGGAAGCCCACAAGTTGATGCAAACCCTGGAACATAGGTGAATAAGGTGTCCACCAATTTGAATATTCCGGTGCAGATGAAACGGTGTAACAGGATTCAATAATCAGAAATTCCAGGTCACCATTTTTAGACAAATCACCGTAAGCGGGAACGTAGCGCAAATCCACACCTTGACCGTTTGCTTGATTGGTTTGGATGTAATAGTCATTACCGTGACCGGCAACATATGACAAATCCATTTTATCCACATAGCTTTGATGCAAAGTGTCGAACATAAAAGGTTCGGCGTAATAGTATTGAGTTTCTTTGTAGCGATTGCCGCCGACGGTCTGCCAGGTTTGAAAGTTTTTTACAAAATTCCAAACGTTGCGCACGAAACGGCTTTCCGCTTTATCGACGTATCCGCCAATTTCGCGATCAGCTGCATGAGCTTGTGGTAGATAAGCGGCGCAGAAAGAAAGTAAACATAATCCTTTCAATAGACTTCTTTGATTGGTAAACATGAAAGATACTCCTTTAAAGTTGATAGGTTGCGTAATCTCATTAGCAAAAATTAAATGCACTAAAAAGATTGATTAGCGATGTATATGCACGTCAAGGATTTTAAAAATCGTCGCAGTCCATATATAAAGCAAGCATTAACAATAACGTCCCTGGCAAATCTATGACTCTAGTGCAACACCTGAGTCTTCCCTTCACTTGCCAGCGGTTGCAAGCAAGTGGGGTTACTATAAAGAAACCGGGGCTTGCGACGCTGTAACTTAATTGCGCTGAAGTTGTGACAAATTACCGAGCTTGCTAGGCGTCAATGTTGATATTGCAGACAAGGATATAAACCTGTACTCAGTTACCAAATCACCTTAGAATCAGCACTGAATTTACTCTTGAGCATTCCCGTGTCGCCCATTCTTCGCTATCAAGCATTTGCCATAATGGCGCTGTTTCTCTGGTTAGTCGCCAGCTGGAGCGGTGCCCATGGGCATTTGTGTTTTGATGGGCAAGAGCCACCCGTGTCGGTTCATATGGATATTTTGGGCGAACACCCCGAACACCTGGGTACCGATAAACATGTGGATGCTGATGTAGACTTAAGTACATTCGCATTAGCAAAATTGATAAAAATTGATTTACCAATTCTGATTGCAGCAACACTTTTGTTTGTGTTGCTATTTAATTATTTCATCCACGCAGTTACACAATACTCTCGCCCCTACTCTTCCCGCACTACTGGTATACGCCCACCTTTGCGTGCACCCCCATTTTTTCCAGCCTGATTTTTAAATTTAGTTTTTAATTTGAATCAATAATCCATCCATTTTTTAAACATGGATTGATTGTGCTGGAGAATTTCATGAACACTTTTTACAAGGTGATGACTCTTTGTGTCATCGCACTTTTTAGCTTTACCGCGCAGGCTCAAACAAAAGACGTATTGACGCTGCAAGATGCCATTCACTTTACACTGCAACACAACCCTCAACTCGCAGGCTACGAATTTCGCGTGAAAGCGCTTGCCGGCGAACAACAAACCGCTGCATTAAAACCACAATTGCGAGTGACAACTGAGCTTGAAAATATCGGTGGTAGCGGCGAATTCAAAGGTGTAGATGCAAATGAATTTACGCTCTCGTTATCATCCGTTATCGAATTGGGCGGCCAGCGCGATGCGCGCCTCGGCCTTGTCACCGCACGTCAACAACAATTGGAATCTACTCAACGCGTACTAACGCTGGATGTGCTCACACAAGTAACCCGACAATTTATAGCCATAGCCGCAAGTCAGGAACAATTAAAACTGCTGCAACAAACCCAGCAACTTGCGAAGGAAAATTTAAGCTTGCTGGAAAAGCAAATCCATACCGGGCGAACGCCAGAGGCAGATTTTCTACGTGCTAAAGCTGCATTTGCTCGCGCCCTTATCAACGAACAAAAAGCCCGACGCGAACTCGACAGTGAGCACGTAAAACTCAGCGCTTTTTGGGCGGACACCCAACCGGCTTTTACACAAGTTAAAGCCGATTTATTTTCGCTTCCGCAAGCAACTGACCTGCAAACACTTATCAAAAAATTAGACACCAATCCCGACCTTGCAGTACTTGGCGATCAAGTGCATTTGCGCGAAGCAGAATTGCGGCAGGCGCAAGCCGAACGGAAATCTAACCTTGAATGGAGCGCTGGCGTACGGCGTTTACAAGTGAGCGATGATTCTGCATTCGTGTTGGGTTTGAGTATGCCACTGGGATCAAACGCGCGTGCATCCGGCGCTATAACCACAGCGCAAGCGCATCAGGCAGACGCTGAACTAGCGCAAGCAAATGCGCGTATTCAATTGCGCGCGCAACTTATAAATCTCCATGAAAAATTGCAGCTCACACTTGCCGAAATAAGCAGTTTAGGTAGCGATGTTTTACCGCCACTCAAACAAGCCACGAATGCAATAAATAATGGTTTTAGCCTTGGGCGATATAGTTATTTGGAACTGAACCTAGCACACAATGAATTACTCAGCGCGCAAGTCGCCTTGATTGAGGCGGCGGCCAACGCGCATTTATTGAATGTAGATATTGAACGAATTACGGGTACTGGAGTTGTTGCATCCACTTCTGATGTGAAGGTATTACCATGAAAAAAATAAAATTATTTGCTGTTAAAAATATCTCTAAAAAAAATCTGGTAGTCGCCTTCTTTTGCACGTTACTTTTGCTCGTCGGCATTAATCTTTTTGCGGATGATCACAAAGAGAATGATAAAGAGAAAGACGAGCACGGCGAAATTAAAAAAGGCCCGCACAACGGGCGCTTGCTTGTAGATGGAAAGTTCACGCTCGAACTCGCGATTTTCGAAAAAGGTGTGCCGCCGGAATATCGCGCTTGGGCGAGTTTTGATGGCAAGCCCTTAACGCCTAAAGAGTGGCAACTCAACGTTGAGTTAACACGTCTCGGTGGCGCTACCGATAAATTTAATTTTTTTCCGCAAGATAATTTTCTTCTCAGCAAAACCGAAGTTAAAGAGCCACATTCTTTTGATGTTTCGGTAACGGCCACTTATAAAAATCAAACGCATCATTGGGCATTTCCATCCTACGAAGGCCGCGTGAAATTAAATGCGGACTTAGCAAAAGCATCCAGAGTGACTACCGCAATTGCAAATGCAGGCACGCTCCAACAAACGCTAAAACTTTATGGCCAAGTATTGGCCGACCCAGTGCGCGTAAGTCATATTCAAGCGCGCTACCCCGGTGTGATTCGCAACGTAAAAGTCACTATCGGCAGCAAGGTAAATGCAGGTGATGTGCTGGCGAGCGTGGAATCTAACGATAGTTTGCGTCAGTACAATATTGTCGCGCCGATTTCCGGTGTCATCATCGAACGCCATGCGAATGTCGACGAATTTACCGCGGACAAAACTTTATTTATCCTGGTGGATTACTCGCAGTTGGAAGTGGATATCCAAGCCTTTCCATCGCAAATCAGCAACCTCAAAGCGGGCCAGTCGGTGACGCTGCATACGGGCGAACTCACGGCAACCAGTCACATTGAATACCTCACGCCTCACAATGAAGGCGCGGCGACTTTGGTTGCGCACGCGGCTATCAATAATAGCGATGGCCGTTGGACTCCCAATCAAATTGTTGAAGCAGACATTGCGGTAAATGAAATTCCTGTGGCGTTGATGGTAGATAAACGCGCGTTGCAAAACTTCCGCGATTGGCAAGTCGTGTTTATTAAAGTGGGCGATAACTATGAAATTCGCCCACTGGAATTAGGCCAAAGTGACGGCCAATTCATAGAAGTGCTAAACGGGCTAAAACCCGGCGATGCTTATGTGGTGGACAACGCCTATTTGCTCAAAGCTGACCTGGAGAAATCAGGAGCCAGCCATGATCACTAACAGATTGATAAAAACTAATTTACTTGCGCTGGCGGCGTTAAATTTGTTCTCGAAATGCTCACTTATTTTCAATAAACCCGAAGGTCGGCCCCACCGTTTCTCGAACAAATTTGCCTTGCCAGCCCTGCGTCCTAAACGTTTTTCTCCAGCCTGTTGGAGCGCACATCATGATTGAATTTTTATTGCGCTTCGCCATCGCACGACGCGGGCTGGTGCTGTGTATCGTGCTTGGGTTGGTCATCCTCGGTGGCTGGAGTTATCGGCATTTAGCCATAGATGCCGTCCCCGACATCACAAACGTACAAGTCCAAATCAACACCGAAGCACCGGGTTACTCGCCGTTGGAAACCGAACAGCGTATCACTTGGCCAGTGGAAACGGCGCTGTCTGGCCTGCCGCATTTGGCCTACACCCGCTCGCTTTCGCGCTACGGGTTGTCGCAAGTGACAGTGGCATTTGAGGACGGCACCGACATTTATTTTGCGCGCAATTTAATTAACGAGCGCTTAGGCAAAATCAAAAGCCAATTGCCTGCTGGATTGGAGCCGGCCATGGGGCCAATCGCAACCGGCCTTGGCGAAATTTTTATGTACGCGGTAGAGGCCAAACCGGGCGCAAAACAAGCCGATGGCTCTGCGTTTGATGCTATGGCATTGCGCGAAATTCAGGATTGGATTATTCGCCCGCAGTTGGTATTGGTGAAGGGCGTGACCGAAATCAATAGCATCGGCGGTTACAACAAGCAGTATCACGTTATGCCGGAGCCGGCAAAATTGCTCGCTTACGGTATTAGCATGGAGCAAATCCGCAACGCGCTGGAACGCAATAATCAAAATCGCGGCGCCGGTTATATCGAACGCAACGGCCAGCAATGGCTGGTGCGTACGCCAGGGCAATTATCGTCTATTAGCGATATTGAACAGGTCGTTATCGGCAATCATGTGGGCACTCCAGTGCGCGTGAAGGATGTTGCCGAAGTCGCCATCGGTAAAGAATTACGTACCGGTGCGGCCACTCAAAATGGCGAAGAAACTGTGCTCGGTACGGCCATGATGTTGATGGGTGAAAACTCCCGAACCGTATCTCGCGATCTGGCCGATGCATTAATCAACGTGAACAGTTCGCTGCCCGAGGGTGTAGTCGCCACCGCCGTCTACAACCGCATAACGCTAGTGGATAAAGCCATCGTCACCGTTCAAAAAAATCTGCTCGAAGGCGCACTGCTGGTCATTATTGTGTTGTTCGCCTTACTCGGAAACCTGCGCGCGGCGCTGATCACCGCTGCGGTGATTCCCATCGCGATGTTGATGACTATAACGGGAATGGTGCAGCTCGGCGTATCTGCAAACCTGATGAGTTTGGGCGCACTGGACTTCGGTTTAATTGTGGATGGCGCCGTGATTATTGTGGAAAACACCATTCGCCGTTTAGCCGAAGCGCAAAAACAACAAGGCGGATTACTCGCACCGAAGGAACGTTTGCAGCTGGCCTATGAAGCTACTAACGAGGTGATTCGCCCCAGCCTGTTTGGTGTGGGTATTATTACACTGGTGTATTTGCCGATTTTTACGCTCACCGGCGTTGAGGGAAAAATGTTTCACCCCATGGCGATTACTGTGGTGCTTGCACTCACGGCGGCGCTAATTTTATCGGTAACTTTTATTCCAGCGATGATCGCTTTACTGATGAACGGCAAAGTCGCTGAACATGAAAACCGGATTATGCTCGCCGCCAAGAACGTCTATCGCCCCTTGTTAACTTCTGCATTGCAATTGCGTTGGCAGCTAGTCTCCGGCGCGCTGATTTTAGTGTTGTTATGCAGCTGGTTAGCAACCCGACTCGGCTCGGAATTTATTCCGCAATTAGACGAAGGCGACATCGCCCTGCACGCATTACGCATTCCCGGCACTGGGCTTGAACAAGCCGTAGAAATGCAAAAATTGCTGGAAGCTCGCATCAAACAATTCCCCGAAGTGGAACGCGTTTTTGCAAAACTCGGCACTGCTGAAATTGCCACCGACCCCATGCCGCCCAGCGTTGCGGATAATTTTGTGATTTTAAAACCGCGCGACCAATGGCCCAATCCCGGCCGCAGCAAAGCCGACTTGTTGGAAGAATTTGAAGCGGCGGTGCGCGAAATTCCCGGCAACAATTATGAATTCACCCAGCCCATCGAAATGCGCTTTAACGAGCTAATTTCAGGGGTGCGTTCAGATCTCGGTATTAAAGTCATGGGCGACGACCTCAACCAAATGCTCGCCTCGGCCAATCAAATTCTGGAAATATTGGAATCGCTGGAAGGCGTGGCCGACGCGCGTGTCGAACAAGTTACCGGCTTACCCATGCTCTCGGTGATTCCGAACCGCAAAGCTTTGGCCGCTTACGGACTGGTGTTGAGCGATGTGCAGGATTTAATCGCCACCGCACTCGCGGGCGAATCCGCAGGTCTCATCTTTGAAGGCGACCGGCGTTTTGAATTGATGGTGCGCTTACCCGAGCATTTACGCAAAAACCCGGACGATTTGGAACGCTTACCAATCCCTATCGCCAAAGCCCCGGGATTCGTACCGCTCGGGGAAATTGCAAAGCTCGAACTGGCCAGCTCGCCCAATCAAATCAGCCGCGAAAATGGCAAGCGCTTAGTCGTCGTCACCACCAATGTGCGCGGCCGGGACCTCGGTAGTTTTGTGGCGGAAGCGCAAATGCGCATCGCTAACGATGTAAAACTCCCCGCTGGCTACTGGCTGGATTACGGCGGCACCTTTGAACAGCTGGAATCCGCGAGCAAACGCTTGAATCTGGTCGTGCCCATCACACTATTGATGGTGATAGGTTTGCTGGTAATGGCCTTCGGCTCCGTAAAAGACGCGCTAATTATTTTCACCGGCGTACCACTCGCGCTAACCGGCGGCGTACTCGCATTGTGGCTGCGCGACATGCCGCTTTCTATTTCGGCGGGCGTGGGGTTTATCGCATTGTCCGGCGTCGCAGTACTCAATGGATTAGTGATGCTTTCGTTTATACGTAATCTGCTCGCGAATAAAACTTACAATCACTACCAACTTGTACCCGCCATTATTGAAGGCGCTTTAACGCGGTTGCGCCCAGTGTTAATGACCGCTCTGGTCGCAAGTTTGGGGTTTATTCCTATGGCATTAAATACAGGAATCGGCGCAGAAGTTCAGCGGCCATTAGCAACGGTAGTGATTGGAGGAATTATTTCATCGACCTTATTAACGCTGGTGATTTTACCTGCGCTTTATTTGATTGCGCATGGAGGGAAAAATAAAATTTAGCGTTACAAATTAAGCTACATTTGTGCAGGAAAAGAATCAAATTTATTGTTTTTTTTCCTGCTGCTTAATCGCACACGCCGGATTCTTTTTCACTTTACGCCAAAGCACCAGCAAATAAATTGTTGTCGTAAAAACGCCCCATACAGACGCTTGAGTAAAAGCATATTTAACATCGCCTGACTTTAAATACTGCCCAATGAAAATTCCTGTAAAGCTTATTAAGGCTGCAATTAGCGCGCGTTTAATCCAAAATACTGTCTGCATATAAAAATCCTTTCTCTAATTAAATGATTACGGTTTGTTCGCGCGGCAAGCCCATCGATATTAATGCAGTCAACGTAATAAAAAACGCTGATGCCCATAAACATGAGGTTAATCCTGCTGATTGATAAATCCAGCCAGATAGCAATGTTCCAATTAGTCTGCCAAGTGCATTAGCCATGTAATAAAAACCAACATCTAAAGAAGCGCCATCTGCCTTGGCATAACGCACAATTAAATAACTGTGAAGCGATGAATTAATTGCAAATACAGCCCCAAATACAATTAGTCCAACTATTAAAAAAATCTCAGTGTACAAATTGCTTTGTACGGCTGCAGCAACAAGCCCAGTTACGACCGCAAGTAAAACAGCCCACCAAACTACTAAATGGCTAACAGGAACTTCGCTCCGGTTGGATTTAGTTTTTCTAACAATTGACGGAGCAAAAGATTGGACTATGCCGTATGCAATAACCCAGGCCGCAAGGAAACCACCAACGCTCCAAAAACTCCAGCCTAGTTGAGTGCTTAAAAATACTGGCAGAGCCACGACAAACCAAATATCTCTTGCGCCAAATAAAAATAATCGTGCTGCCGACAGAATATTTATTGCACGGCTTTTAGAAAATAATTCAGAAAATTTCGGCTTAGTTTTGGCTTTACCCAAATCCTGCTTTAACAAAAATAAACTCGCAATCCAGAAGATAGCAAGCACTGATGCCATCAACAGCATCGACACCTTAAAACCAAATAACGTAAGTAGCGCACCACCTAAAAAAAATCCAACACCTTTAAGCGCATTTTTGGAACCCGTTAATAAGGCAACCCATTTAAATAATTGACCCTGCTGGCTTTCGGCGACCATGCTTTTAATGAAACTCTTCGCACTCATTTTATTTAAATCTTTAGCAATGCCCGACAGAGCTTGTGCTCCCATAACCAAAGGTATACTTAGAAAACCTGTCGGAACAGCAAGACAAAGTAACGCAACCACCTGCATGAATAAACCAATATTCATGGTTCGATTCAAGCCAATTCTGGCACCGAGGTAACCACCAAATAAGTTAGTAACCACACCAAAAATTTCGTAAAACAAAAAGAGCATAGCGACTTGTAAAGGGCTGTAACCAAGCTGATGAAAATGCAAGACCACCAACATTCGCAAGGCACCGTCGGTAAGCGTAAATGCCCAATAATTTCCGGTTACTAAAGCGTATTGACGAATGGTGGAATTTTGTCGAGGCATAATTTTTCTTATAGAAAATAATTAGATCAAATAAAAGAATAAAACATCTCAGTACTTACAGCGGCTTAACCGGTAAATATATTTCTACGTTATGCAACTTTAGTGGATGCTGCTCAGGGTCATTTAAGTGATTAATATAATAAGCACCATCGCCCGGCTGATAACCACTTGAAGGTAACCAACCATTAAACAGCGAATTCCATGCCTCAACGCACTCCTCCAAAGTTCCCTCGATGGCCACCACTGCATACTGCCCTGCCGGAATTACGCGTCTACCAATCTCACCATTTACCAGCGTTTCTTTTTCAATACTGATACAAACATCCACACTTAAATTTTCTGGCGCCGTTGTATCCGGGTGACCACTGCTAAATATTGTCATAGCTTTAGTAGCGGGCGGATTAAATAAATTCCGCGGCACCGCCCACGCCATCAACGTCGCAAACAATGATTGAAATAAAATTTTGTCCTGCGGATTGTAATACCCATGATGCCGAACATAAGCAATAGGTATCTCTGGCATAGAACGAACTTCAACATTTAATTTGTGATCTTGCATTTCAATTCCCCAATATGGTTTTTGTTTGGAGGAATCAATATACATTTTCACGTTGTTAGCTTCTTTGCAAAGCTTGCCATCCACTGTGCAAATCTTGCTATTTTGATTGGTTTTCAACTTGCGCCATTGCGAAGGAGAAACTTCATAACGTTCTTTAAATTCACGCGAATATACCGATGGGCTAGAAAATCCGGATTCATAAGCAATAGAAGTGATAGATAACGCGGGATTATAAATAAGCTTAAACGCAGACCGTTCAACACGCATTCGACTCACAAATCCATTTAAATTTTCACCCGCAACAGATTTGAATATTCGATGAAAATAAAATTTAGAAAAATACGCAACAGCTGCAAGCCGTTCAAGCGAAAGATCACCATCCAAATTCGATTTAATATAATCGATTACGCGATTAATGCGAGAAATATAGATTTGCTTTGAGTTTTCTTCGGTAAAGGTTTCTGGCATTACGCGACGCTCACCAATCTGATTAAATTGTTACTAAATTTAGGTAGGCACTCATCCCAACCTGTACTCATCGAAAAATACCGTCAACCCTACCGCCTAACGGCGCAGAAACTTCCTCAAGTTTTTTCTCAAAATTAATAATATCTTCGTAATTAGGCAACATATTTCCCGTGACGACTACATTCCAAGGTAAACCTGAACCCGAATCATTTCTCTTTGCTTTAACTTGCAATCCAAGATTATAAAAATAACTGCCAAATTCTTGTACTGCATCGCTGTCGGGAAGTAACACGGTAAAAGCAATATCTCGCGTTCGCGATAGATCTTCACCATCTTCATACATGCGGCGAAGTTTATTGCCATTTTCATCGTCGGGAAAAACGGGTGGATTACTCATTAGATTCCTTGGTTGGTTTTATGAAAAAGTAATTGGGTAAGATCATAGCGGAAAAATGAGCTGAATTTTTCTGCATTCTTATTTATGTCATAACCAACTTTCCCATTTTTAAGCAGATTTTGATTTTTTCGACATAAAGCCGTAACAAATGTTGTTTAAGGTGACGTGACCTAAAATTCACCTTGGAGCAACACCATGAATAATAAAACCAAAAGTCTGGCGCTTGCCGGCTTGATTTCACTACTCAGTTTAAACACTCAGGCCGCGCCTATTTTATTGGGAATTGGCAGCTTGACTGGCGATGCTGATAAATCTGGCTTAACCGGAACTCTCGAAAGCGGCGTAAACGCGAATGTTTTTGGCGGCGTTGGCTCAGGCCTTACCTATACCGGCAACAACACGTTTATCGCCCTGCCCGACCGTGGCCCCAATGCGCAGGCTTACACTGGCGGCGCGGAGATTGATAACACCACAACTTACATTCCGCGTTTGCAAACTATCAATATGCAACTCACGGCCAGCAACACGGGTTTGCCATTTAGTATTACGCCAACGCTGACCAGCACTACTTTGTTATACAACGCAACACCACTGAATTACGCAGTGGATGGTGCGCCCGCGCAAAATGACGCTTCGCATTATTATTTTTCTGGCCGCTCCGACAATTTCGCAGCAGGCACGTCAACTAATCCTGACAATGCGCGTCTCGATCCAGAAAGTATTCGTGTATCTAACGATGGCAAAAGCGTTTTTATTTCTGATGAATACGGCCCCTATGTTTATCAATTTGATCGCGCAACTGGCGAGCGAATTAAAACATTTGCATTGCCAGGCGATTTAGCCGTTGCGAATCCGCAATCGACAGAAGCGGCTGAAATTAACGGCAATACTGCTGGTCGCACCACTAATAAGGGCATGGAAGGTTTGGCGATTACGCCGGATGGCAAAACGCTGGTTGGCATCATGCAAGCGTCTCTGCTGCAAGACACCAACAAAGTTGTGCGCATAGTGACGGTAGACGTAGCCACAGGCGTGACTCACGAATATGCGTATCAATTAACAACCGGTTCTGGTGTAAGCGAAATCGTTGCCGTTAACGATCACGAATTTTTAGTGGACGAGCGCGATGGCAAAGGCCTTGGCGACAACAGCAATGCCGCCGTAAAACAAATATTTAGAATCGATTTGACTGGAGCGCAAGAAGTTACCGGTTTGTCTGGCGACCTTTCATCGAAAGCAGTAAGCAAAACCCTAAGCCTGGATTTGAAAAGCGAACTCGTGAGTGCAGGTATCGCCGCGCAAAATATTCCGGCAAAAATTGAAGGTATGACCTTTGGTGAAGATGTTGTTTACAACAACGAAACCCTGCACACCTTGTGGATTTCTAATGATAATGATTTTTTATCCACCATTATCGATAGCAAACACCCAATTGAATTCGCCAACCCAAGCAACTTCTACGTGTTTGGCTTTAGCGATGCGGATTTAAAAAATTACGTCGCCCAAAACCTGAAAGTCGATGTTCCTGAACCCTCCAGCCTGGCCATGGTATTTTTAGGTTTGGCTGGCTTAGTGCTGCAACGTCGCAGAGCGCGTTAATTCTCGCATCCCGCTCCACCAGAAACCGCGCCGGGTAAAATCGGCGCGGTTTTTTCGTTAAATGCCCTTTGATCTAAAACTACTCTATTTTCATCTTCCCATTTCTGGGAGAATAGCGCCCCGTAATCCGCCACCTTGCAGTACCCGCCTATGAACACCGAAGCCGTCAACCTGTTTGATCACCCCCGCTACTGGGCCGAATGCTATGGGCCAGCCCCGTTCCTACCCATGAGCCGCGCGGAAATGGACACACTTGGCTGGGATTCGTGCGATGTGATCATCGTGTGCGGCGACGCTTATGTCGATCACCCAAGCTTCGGTATGGCGGTAATTGGGCGCTTTCTGGAGTCGCAAGGTTTTCGTGTGGGGATCATCGCGCAACCCGATTGGAAAAGTGCAGAACCTTTCAAAGCCCTAGGCAAACCCAATTTATTTTTTGGCGTAAGTGCGGGCAACATGGATTCCATGATCAACCGCTACACTGCCGATTTACGTATGCGCTCAGACGATGCCTACACGCCCGGCGGCATGGGCGGCAAACGCCCCGACCGTTGCGTGACCGTCTACAGCCAACGCTGCAAAGAAGCCTATAGAGATGTGCCGATTGTGTTGGGCGGAATTGAAGCAAGTTTGCGCCGCATCGCCCAATACGATTACTGGAGCAACGAAGTTCGCCGCTCGGTATTGATCGACGCCACTGCCGATATTCTGTTATACGGCAACGCCGAACGCGCGATTGCGGATATCGCCCACGCGTTAGCACAAGGCAAAGATATAAAAGATTTGGACAGCATTCGCGGCACAGTGGTCGTGAAAAAAGAAGCACCTACCGGTTGGACTGAAATTGATTCAACGCGCATTGATTGGCCAAGTCATATCGACAAACTGCCCAATCCTTACGAATACCAACACGATTCAAAATCCGTTGTGGATGTTGCGAAAACTGACGTAAATAATTCGCAGATTGGTTTGCGCCAACTCGATCCCGAAAAAATGGACGCGCAAATTGCCGCGCTGAATCCTTCAGAAGCTTTACAAACAATTGGTTGCCCAGCGCAAGGCGATGTCTCTGCAAAAACAATTGATCCTAATGAGTCGCAAGCAATTCGCATTATTCCCATGCCGCTACAAAATCGCAGCGACTTGGCCGGTGACGATAATGTTTATGTGCGTCTGCCTGCGTTTGAAAAAGTGCGCAACGATCCAATTTTGTACGCGCATGCGTCGCGCGTTTTGCATCAAGAAGCAAACCCTTACAACGCGCGGCCGCTCGTGCAAAAACATGGCAACCGCGAAATTTGGGTAAACCCACCGCCGATTCCGTTGGAAACAGATGAGTTGGATGGCGTATTTGATTTACCTTATGCGCGCGTGCCGCATCCCGTTTACGGCAAAGAAAAAATTCCTGCCTACGACATGATTAAAACCTCCGTGAATATTATGCGCGGATGTTTTGGCGGCTGTACTTTCTGTTCGATTACGGAACACGAAGGCCGTATTATTCAAAGTCGTTCGCAAGAATCCATTTTGAAAGAAATTGAAGACATTCGCGAAAAAGTACCTGGTTTTACGGGGCACATTTCTGATCTTGGCGGCCCAACGGCGAATATGTATCGCCTCACCTGTAAAGACATGCCGACACTTTCCAAATGCCGTCGCTTATCGTGTGTGTATCCAACTATTTGCAAAAATTTAATTACGGATCACAAACACACCACTGCGCTTTATCGCGCAGCGCGTAAATTAAAAGGTGTGAATCGTATTTCGATTGCATCAGGTTTGCGTTATGACCTGGCGATTCGCGACCCTGAATACGTAAAAGAATTAGTGACGCATCACGTTGGCGGTTATTTGAAAATTGCTCCCGAACACACCGAAGATGGCGTGCTTGAGCAAATGATGAAACCGAAGATGGAAAGTTACTACGACTTCAAAAAAATGTTTGAAAAATTCTCGCGTGAAGCGGGCAAAAAACAATATTTAATTCCGTATTTTATTGCAGCGCATCCTGGCACCAAAGATGAAGACATGGTGAACATGGCGCTATGGTTAAAGAAAAATAATTTTGAAGTGGATCAGGTGCAAACCTTTTATCCATCGCCCATGTCGCTTGCAACGGCGATGTATGTGAGCGAGAGAAATCCGCTGAAAAAATTAACCTACAAGAGCGGAAAAATTGCGATTCCACGCGGTTTGGAACAGCGCCGTTTACACAAAGCTTTGTTGCGCTACCACGACTCAGCTGGCTGGCCAGTCATTCGCGAAGCCTTAATTAAAATGCGCAAAGGTCATTTGATTGGTTCTGCGGCATCGGCATTGATTCCAGCGGAAGATCCAAAGCAAAATGCTGCGCGGGGTGCGAAACCTAATACGCGCAATGCGAATCCAAATGCTCGCATGCAATCTGCGCTCAATACAAAGGCATCACCACAAAAAGCATCTGCTCCGGCTGCACCTAAGAAACCTGCAGCGAAAGCCTTTGGCGATAAATTTGAAAGCGCGAAAAAATTTAACGCGAAAAATGCGGCAGATAAAGCTGGTTTCAAAAAATCTTTTTCGTCCAAATCGCCGAAAAAATAAGAGCGAGAATTAATTATGCGACGGAAATTATGATACCTAGCGTTTTATCACTATGATCAACGGCGACCAAAACAACAATAATCCGTCCGCACCTGACGCCAATATAGAAATCCCCGGCTACGCCATTCTGCGCAAAATAAATAGTGGTGGAATGGCGAGCGTTTTTCTCGCTACACAGCTCAGTTTGAATCGCACAGTCGCGCTAAAAATCATGAAGCCGGAGCTGGATTATGACCCGGAATTCCACAAGCGTTTTCAACGTGAAGCTGAAATCGTCGGGCAACTTTCCCACCCTAATATAATTCCCATTTACGACATTGGCCGCTACCAAGCCATGAATTATATTTCCATGGAATATTTACCCGCTGGCTCTCTCGAACAAAAAATAGCGGAAGGTATCACAGCAAGCGATGTGATCAATATTGTGATGGCGATAGCCAGTGCGTTGGAACATGCGCACTCGAAAGGCTACGTGCATCGCGATATAAAACCGGAAAATATTTTATTTCGCGATGATAATTCGCCCGTGCTAACCGATTTCGGTATCGCCAGAACCATTAAATCTGATTCGAAAGTAACGCAGGTTGGTATTGTTATAGGCACGCCCTATTACATGAGCCCTGAACAGGCCAAAGGATTACACACTGATGGTCGCGCGGACTTATACAGTTTGGGAATTCTTTTCTATGAAATGCTTACAGGTGAACGGCCATTTCAAAGTCATGACGCGCTAACACTCGCACTTCAACATATTAGCGACAAAGTGCCAAATCTTCCTGCGGCGTTTTTTCAATACCAACCCATCATTGACCGTTTACTGGCTAAAACGCCCGAGCAACGTTTTCAACATGCGCAAGAATTAATACACGCATTAGAAGCTGCAAAAAACTCAGCGAACCCGATGCTTACGCAAATTAATGGCAAAGCGCATCGCTTACAATTATTTAAAGCTGTTGGTTATACAGTCATCCATGATGGAAAACTTGCAGCCGAATTTCTTCACAAACAATCTATTAAATTATTTAATAAAATTCGTGGCATAGAACGCGATGAAACCATTCTGTTAGCGACAACAGTAACATCTGAAATCCAAAATGCTAAAACCGGTTTATATCAAGCCCCAGTAACAGAGTTTTTGGAAACAAAACCAAAATACTCTGTTTACAAAAAAACAGTTGTTTACGGCGCATTGGGAATTCTTCTAACTATAACAATTGGCACACTAATAATTGGCTCAAAACAACAAAACCAACGCGAACAAATTAAAGATTTATTCAGCAGAAATGAAGCGCAATCAATAACAGTTCTATTCCCATTAACCATTAACGCAACCCCAGAAACTGCGACAATCAGAATTTTAAATATTGTTGAAAAATACTCGCCAGGCATGACCTTACCTACAGGTGAATATCACATTGAAATAAAATCACCGGGTTACCAAACGAAAAATGAATGGATTAAGCTGACTCAGGATAATCAATCTTTTAATTTTCCACTCGCCAAAGCGGTCAACACCACCGAAACCGGCAATCATATTATTCCGCCAATGGTTGCAATTACTGTCGCGAGCCATTCAACGACTGATTCAACAAGCGCTACTGACTCATCACAAAAAAATAAGCCACTAAACAATTTTTACATCAGCAAGTATGAAATTAACTTTAATGAGTACGATGATTTTGCAATTGCCACCAATCGCAGCTTGCCAGATGATAATGGCTGGGGACGTGGTGAACGACCTGTTATCAATGTAAGTTGGGACGATGCTCAAGCTTATGTAAATTGGTTAAGCAAGACCACTGGCGATTATTACCGTTTACCCACAAATGCAGAATGGGAATTTTCAGCGCGAGGAAATACCACAAGCTTATATTGGTGGGGCAACAACGAAAATGATGCAAGCGGCCGCGCTAATTGTCGATTCGATTGCAAATCGATTTGGTCGAGTTTATTTGAAAATAAAACCACCATTATCGGAAGCTTTCCGCCCAATGATTTCGGCATTCACGATAGCGCTGGCAACGTATCCGAATGGATCGAAGATTGTCACTCCACAGCAGAAAACTCCCCGTGCGAACAACGCGTAATTCGCGGCGGCTCCTTTCGTGACTCAGCGAAAAATATCACCGCAATATCGGCAAATTATTTATCCCCAAGTAGCTACAATAACTACACAGGCTTTCGTGTAGTAAAAGAAATTAACGAGACCAAAAAACCGGAAAAGGAATCCACCAAACCGTCAGCAGGTAATGCCTTCCAACGATTTATCAATAAATTTCGGCGTTGATACCCGAGAAATATTTCACTTAATAACTA
Source organism: Gammaproteobacteria bacterium (assembly GCA_004172865.1). Lineage (GTDB taxonomy): Bacteria > Pseudomonadota > Gammaproteobacteria > Pseudomonadales > Cellvibrionaceae > Cellvibrio. Next base: position 161,986 of record SEBV01000013.1, read on the forward strand.
TAAAAAATCCCGCTGTGGAATCCTCAGCGGCATTTTTTTATTTTAATTGGTCTTCATCAACTGCATCATATCGATGCAACGCTGCTCCTCCTGCACATTAGTATTTAGAATTTTATTGAGTGCAGGATTTAAACTTGAGTACTGATCGCGGATTGCTGACAAACGTTGCACGCTCGTAGTTGAACAGGCGTGCGGGTTTGTTAGGTTATCAGCGTATACTGATAAAAAACGATCATTATTTCGTGCTTGTAATTCGGGTAGGCTTTTCAAAATTTGCTCATCAAATTGTTCACGCAACTCTAATTGAGTTGCGGGGAACATCGCCTTCATAACCATTCGTAAAGTGGCATATTTATAGGGTGAATCTGATTTTAACAATTCGGTAAGCCACTTTTCTTTTACAGCAAGATCGGGCCGCAGAACCTCGCAAACAATTGCCATTTGTTGCCCAATATCCGACTGATCTTTTTGCTGTTCTATCGTTGTTAACTCACGATAATTTTTAAATTGAAATTGATTCAAACGGCGTAAAATCGCCCAGCGACGATCCTGGTCCAACACGAAGCCTTCTGGTAGATTTTTATTGATCAAATAATTGCGTAGATTATCCAAGGCATCGGTAGTGTGCGCTAACACGGTGTAGGTATCGAAACTACTTTTTTGATAATCAGAGGCAGCCTGCGCCCGATTAAATTCCTGTAAGCTTAATTGTTCAAGCTCAACGAGCTCCGTGGTATGGTCTTGCCCTGCTTTGGTTATTAGCCAAAAATAATAACTCGCAGTTTGCAGCTTTTGTAAAACATTTGTTGCTTGCTGGAAATCGGTTTCATATTGAATATTTTTCTGAGCGAACTTTACGTAATCAGTTAATGACAATCTGGAATCATCAACATCATCCCATATATTTTGCCAAAGCATCCTGCGCAAACCTTTATCAAATCCTGCAATATGCTGCATCAAATTGTCGCGGGATTTTTTATCCAGCTCTACTTTTACGTAACCCCAGTCGTCCACATTTGGATAAACAAATGCTGGACAAGCTAAACCTTCCGCTTCGCGAACTCGAGTTCGTTCACTCTGGTACAGGACAGATAGTCTTTTAGTAACTGTAATTTTATCCTGTTGTAAATTATACAAACCCAGTTGCACTCGTTGACGACGCCAGACGGGATTTCTTACTGTTGCAACCTGCAAAATTTCCAAGTGTTTTATTTTTGCATTTACACCTTCGCCCGCACACTGATAAGCAACACCAATAGTATTTAGCCCTGCCTTGTAAAGCCATTCTTGTGACCAGCCTGATAAATTTTGCTTTGCTGCTGCCGCAACTTCATTCATAAAATCATTAAGACGGGTATTGCTGTATGCATATTTTTTCAGATAACTTGCAACGCCTTGCCTGAAATTTTCTTCGCCTACAAATATTGCCAATTGCTTAAGAACAGAAGCACCTTTGCCGTAGGTAATACCATCAAAATTTGTAAAGGCTTCAGCGGTATTTGCAACCGGCAGTTCAATTGCGTGAGTCGTTATTTGTTGATCTGCCGTATAGGCCCACTGTTTCATATCCGTATAAAACGTATTCCACGCATCATTTTTAAATTCAGAATTATTTGCTTGCTGCAAGGTTGCCATGTAAGTGGCAAAGCTTTCGTTAAGCCACAAACCATTCCACCAATTCATGGTGACCAAATCGCCAAACCACATGTGGGCCATCTCGTGAGAGATAACGTTGTTAGTGCGCATGCGTTGCTGATAAGTTTTTTTACTACGACTGATATAGGCTTCATTAAACGTAACAGCCCCAATATTTTCCATTGCACCGCTATTAAAATCCGGAACAATTAATTGATCGTATTTTTTAAAGGTATATGTGTAATCAAAATAATTATTGAAGAAACTGAACGCTTGTTGCGTAAATAAAAACCATTCTTGCGAATCAACGTATTGCGCCATTTCTTGCCGCGCAAATAAACGCAAAGGAATGTTGCCGCTATTATCTTCCCATACCGTATAGGGGCCAGCATGTAGTGAAAATACGTAAGAAGCCATGATAGGCGTTTGCGCAAACTGCCAATGCTTTTTATCGCCCAGAGTGACAATTTCCGTTTCACGTGTTGTAGAAATAACTTGCCAGTTTTGTGGTGCAACAACATCCAACTTATATTTGGCTTTTATATCGGGCTGATCAAAATGCGGAAACATTTTGTGTGCATTGAAGGGCTCAAAATTACTGTAAAAATAAACGTTGCCAGTTTCCTGATCTTGATAACGATGTAAACCATCGCCCGCTGTTGCAAAGGGACGGGTGTAATTAATGTGTAGATTATTATTGCCCGCCACAAATAATTCCGGCGCGATACTGATAAACCAATTGTTATATTTCCAGGGAATTGATTTGCCGTTAAGCGTTACAGCAAGAATTTCTCCGCCATCAAAATCTACGGTAACTGGAATATTATTATTTTTTGCCAGCAAAAAATTTATAGCTATGTCGCCCGCGAATGAAGTCGTTTTTTCATCCAGGTCGATATGCAATTGGTAGCTAACATCGCTTATTTGTTGCTTGCGGAATACGGCATAAGACTGCTCTAAATAGGCAGCTTGCTTGCGCTCGCTTTTGGCGGGCACCGAATTAAGATTACAAGCGACCACTACTGAACTGATCAGCAGATAAACCACTATTTTTAAAACGTTCACTGGGCCTTAACCTCTTATTGTTATTTATTTCGTGCTGTTTCTTTGAGAAAAGATACTAATGAAATATACCAACAAAAAAGCCATCACTTTCATGATGGCTTTTCTGGTTACTCATAAAGCATAGTACTTAATAGCGAACATACTCAACTTCTACATCGTAATCATCATCATTAAAGTCATCGTCTTCGCCTGCAGCCAAACGTGCTTCGCGCATCGCCAAACGCAACTCTTCGATACGCTCCCGTGCTTCATGTGCCATTTGGTTTTGCAATTCAGTTTCGCGCTCACGTGATTCTGGATTTTCTTTTTCATCTGCCCAGATGGCTTCTAGGTGATCCATGATACGACCAGAAAGCGCGGCAGTACCATCGCGATGCAACGCAGAAATACGGAATACCGGGCCTTCCCATTGCAGCTCATCAATCACTGCCTGGCAACGCACCTCGGCTTCTTCTTCGTCAAGCAAATCGACTTTATTCAACAATAACCAACGATCTCGCGTCGCCAAAGTCGGGCTGAATTTTTTCAATTCGTTGGCGATGACTCGTACGTTTTCTGCTGGATTAGAACCATCTGGCGGAAGCATATCTACTGCGTGTAACAATAAACGACAGCGAGTTAAATGTTTAAGGAAACGCACACCCAAACCAGCACCTTCAGATGCGCCTTCGATCAAACCGGGAATGTCGGCGATTACGAAGCTGCGATATTGCTGAACTTTTACTACGCCGAGATTTGGAATCAAAGTGGTAAACGGATAATCCGCCACTTTTGGTTTAGCCGAGCTAACCGCACGAATAAAGCTGGATTTACCGGCGTTTGGTAAACCGAGCATTCCAACATCTGCCAGAACTTTAAGTTCGAGTTTCAGGTTGCGCAACTCACCTTCGCTACCGGGAGAGGTTTTACGCGGGGTGCGGTTAGTACTGGATTTAAAACGAGTATTGCCCAAGCCGTGGAAGCCGCCTTGCGCAACTTTCAATTTTTGACCGTGTTCAGTGAGGTCACCGAAGACTTCTTCGGTATCTGTATCAATAACGGTAGTGCCGACCGGAACCGGCAGACAAAGGTCATCGCCTTTTGCGCCGGTGCGATCTTTACTCGCGCCTTTCTCGCCATTTTCAGCGCGATATTTCGGCTGGAAGCGATAGTCGATTAAGGTATTCAGGTTTTCATCGGCAACCAAATAAACACAACCGCCGTCGCCGCCGTCACCACCATCCGGACCGCCTTTAGAGATAAATTTTTCCCGGCGGAAACTCATCATGCCGTTGCCGCCATTGCCAGCTTCAACGTGGATTGGGGCTTCATCAACAAATTTCACAATAATCTCCGGGGAAAATTAACTTCTAAAAAAACAACAAAACTAAACTCAGGTACTAACTACTCAAAAGCTGCTTTGTATTTCAAACCCTCATGTCAGGGGCGACGTGAGGGAGCTACAAGAATGTATTCATGTGTTTTGAAATACAAAGCAGCTTTTGAGTAACTACAACATGCACTTTAAACAAAACCAAATAACAAAAAAGCCCTATCGTTTGAAGGACAGGGCTTTTTATTGTTCTTTGTGCCCACTGCAAGCAGTAAGCTTGGCTAACTCGAACGTCAGTAATTAAGCAGCTGGAACGATGCTTACGTATTGACGGCCAAAAGCGCCTTTAATTTCAAACTTAACATGACCATCAG
>SEBV01000095.1 GCA_004172865.1 Gammaproteobacteria bacterium
GGATTCCTTCGCCTATCGCAACTGGGTCAATCATAAGTTGGTATTCATCAATTAGCCCAGCGTCGGCGCATTGGCTAGCCAAACTTCCGCTGCCAAGGATTGTCATATTTTTCTTGCCTGATGCTTTCAACCTGTGTATTTCATCTACTGCCTCGTGTCTAACCAGCCGTGTGTTCTCCCAATTGGTCGCTGTTAATGTTCTCGAAAACACAATCTTCTCTGCATTATTCATTCCATCTGCTAGTTTTGTAAAGCCCTGCTTTGCTGCTTTTGTTGACCAATAGCCAGCCATGAGTTCATAGGTTACTCGGCCGAACAATAAGATACTTCCGCGTTTCAGGTTTTCTTCTGAAAACCCTGCTTCTTCATCGCCATGTTGATGCCAACTGATATCGTTCTTGATTCCTTTGTAAAATCCATTCAGTGTCATGAAATTGAAAACAGAAACTGTCGCCATGCATTCTTTTTGCAAACATAGTATTCAACAATTGCCTCGCACATGCATATCTACGGCAAAAGCCGGGTGGTTTGCGGCAATCAGACAATTGCATGAGATAAGTCTTAGCCGTTTTACCAAAAAAGAATGAAAATGCAAGTTGGCTCAGATGCTTTTGCCAGTCATTGAATTAACAAAGGCACACCAATTGCAGCAATGTTTTCACAACTTTCTATAAACTGTTTGGTCTATTTTTACCTCTATTAATAAACGATTAGAATGAACATGAACTTCAAACGTGCCCTGCTTCCAACCCTGATAGCAGGTATCACCCTTACTACAAGCGCACAGAAAGCAGTTCCGAACGGTTGGCACCTGGCAGATCCGGGAACCTCCGGTTACAACGGAATCAGTCTTGACAAAGCTTATCAGTTCCTGAACGGCAAAAAAAGCCAAACCGTTGTGGTCGCTGTCATTGATTCTGGCATTGATACAACACACGAAGACTTGAAGCCAATTCTTTGGACAAACCCGAAAGAGATTCCCGGCAATGGTATTGACGACGATAAGAACGGCTATGTGGATGATGTTCATGGTTGGAATTTCTTAGGCGGTAAAGATGGCCGTAATGTGGGCAAAGACAGCTATGAAGCGGCCCGTGTTTACCATCGCTGGAAAGAAAAATTCGGAAATATTACAGATCCATCGCAGCTGAGTCCTGCCGATAAAGACCAGTACACCATGTGGACGAAAGCCAAGAATGACGCGGTGAAAGATGTTGACATGAACAGTATCGCTTTGGTTCGAAAAATTTATGACGAAGTAAAGCGTGGTGATTCTGTCATTGCAAAAGATCTTGGGAAAACCACTTATTCAGTGAAAGACCTGAAGACGTATAATCCAACTGTGAAAGAAGCGGAAGCTTTCAAGCGCATTATGGTGGGAACCGCCGCGCAAAACAATAACAACACCGACATCACCAACAGAAACCTGCTGGATGAAATCGAATCAGAGATTTCTAAAGCAGATGCCGCTACCACGGCTCCGCAAAATTATCGCGGTGATATTGTGAAAGATAACGAAGCTGATATCAATGACCGTTTTTACGGCAACAATGATGTAATGGCAATTGGTGCAGATCATGGCACACACGTTTCCGGTATTATTGCCGCAGCTCGTGGTAATAAGAAAGGAATGGATGGCATTGCAAGTAATGTGCGTATTATGATGGTTCGAGCCGT
>SEBV01000096.1 GCA_004172865.1 Gammaproteobacteria bacterium
CGTGTCATCACTGCGCCATCTTTATCAGTTACCTGCTCAAAATGATCAATCACACTCATGTCGTAATTCTGCGGCACAAAATCTTCACCAAATCCCTCTGAAATGTAGGGATGTACCTCGCCCATATCAACTTCGCCTGTGCGGAAATATTTTGTCAGCAGCGAACCATAAACATCAATAGCCCATGTTTGAACGTCTTTGTTTTTTTCTTTTAGATACTGGGCTGTACCTGTAATCGTCCCTCCTGTACCGGCAGTAGCAATAAAATGTGTGATTTTACCGTCCGTTTGCTCCCATAATTCCGGGCCTGTCGTTTCATAATGCGCTAAACGGTTAGCCAGGTTATCGTATTGATTGAAGTGAAAAGAATTTGGTATCTCTTTTTTCAGTCTTGCTGCAACTGAATAATAACTTCTGGGATCATCGGGTTCAACATTCGTAGGGCAAACGATTACTTCGGCACCAAGAGCCCGAAGAATATCAACTTTTGATTGCGACTGCTTGTCTGTAGTGGCAAAAATGCACTTGTAACCTTTTACAACGGCAGCAAGCGCTAATCCCATCCCGGTATTTCCGGATGTGCCCTCGATAAACGTTCCGCCAGGCTTGATTTTACCTTCTCGTTCCGCCACTTCCACCATCTTTAACGCCATCCGATCTTTGGTGGAATTACCCGGATTGAAATATTCCACCTTGGCATATACTTCACAAGGAAAGTCTTTTACAATCTTGTTGAGCCGCACCAAAGGCGTGTTGCCAATTGTTTCAAGTATGTTGTTTTTTACGTCCATGCAATCGCTTATTTAGTCGGCAAATGTAGGGAGAAAGCTGCAAGGCAGAAGTTGACACGGATTAGTTTTTGTGATCGTTCGTTTCTGCTTTTCAATTGCCAATGACTTGTTTGTTTTCACTTATTTTAGCAACAAATGCATTTGCTCATGAACACAGCATCGGTTAAAAAATATGACCCGGTTAAATACAAAACACCCACGGGAACCACACTCAATTGCAAAGGATGGATACAGGAAGCTGCATTGCGCATGTTACTCAACAACCTCAATCCCGAAGTGGCCGAAAGACCCGATGACCTGATTGTATATGGAGGTCGCGGAAAAGCTGCCCGCAACTTTGATGCACTTGACAAGATCATTGCCGGGTTAAAAATTTTGGAGAACGATGAATCCTTGTTGATTCAGAGCGGTAAACCCGTTGGCATTTTAAAGACACACAAAGATGCGCCGCGTGTGCTGATCTCCAATTCGCAATTAGTGCCCAACTGGGCCAACTGGAAACACTTCGATGAATTGGAAAAGAAAGGCCTGATGATGTACGGACAGATGACGGCAGGCAGCTGGATTTATATCGGTTCGCAGGGCATTGTGCAGGGAACGTATGAAACTTATGCCGCTGCTGCCAATAAACATTTTGACGGAACATTAAAAGGAACGGTTAATGTAACAGCAGGACTCGGCGGAATGGGCGGGGCACAGCCACTGGCCATCACGATGAATGAAGGCGTCGCACTTGTTGCAGAAGTGGAAGAATGGCGGATTGACAAACGACTTGAGACACATTACCTCGATGAAAAAATTACCGACATCGACAAGGCTATTGATCGTGCATTGCAGGCAAAGCGAAATGGTGAAGCAATATCCATTGGTGTGTTGTGTAACGCATCGTGCATTGCAGGCAAAGCGAAATGGTGAAGCAATATCCATTGGTGTGTTGTGTAACGCGGTCCATTTGCTTGAAAGACTTATTGAAAGAAACATTGTACCCAATACATTAACTGATCAAACTTCGGCACATGATCCCTTGATTGGTTACTGGCCTCACCAAATCTCGTATGAGCAGGCAAAAGTTCTTCGTGAAGAGGCGAAGGAACAATATCTCGATTACGCCTACGATTCAATGCGAAAACATGTGGAGTTAATGCTGGAGTTGCAAAGTCGTGGTGGTGTGACTTTCGACTATGGTAACAACATCAGGGCAAGAGCAAAAGAAAGAGGTTTGCAAAACGCGTTTGATTTTCCGGGATTCGTTCCGGCCTATATCCGTCCGCTTTTTTGCGAAGGAAAGGGGCCGTTCCGGTGGGCTGCATTGAGTGGAGATCCGGCAGATATTGCTGTTACCGACGAAGTGATTGAAAACCTGTTTCCTGAAAATCATTCCTTGCAACGCTGGCTCAAACTTGCTAAAGAAAAAATTGCTTTTCAAGGCTTGCCGGCTAGGATTTGCTGGCTTGGACAAGGGGAGCGGGAAAAGGCAGGCCTGGCTTTCAATGAACTGGTTCGTTCGGGTAAAGTGAAAGCGCCGATTGTAATCGGAAGAGATCACCTCGATACTGGTTCTGTGGCTTCACCCAACAGGGAAACCGAGAGCATGAGGGACGGGAGCGATGCCGTTGCCGACTGGCCAATTCTCAATGCGTTGGTAAATACTGCCGGCGGGGCCAGTTGGGTAAGTCTTCACCATGGCGGCGGTGTTGGAATGGGATACAGCATTCATGCGGGAATGGTGATTGTGGCAGATGGTACAACCGATGCCGAAGAACGACTGAAAAGAGTTTTACG
>SEBV01000033.1 GCA_004172865.1 Gammaproteobacteria bacterium
TCGAGTTCGGAGAAGGTCTTCTGCACGCGCGTAACAGGCTCACGGAGAGGGGGGTGGTTGAAGATGCTCAGTGTGCCAAGGCTACGGGCTGTTGGCTATTTTTGCAGCGGCTCCTTAGGCGAGTTCGCGCCGGCTGAGAATTGCCTCCAAACGCCCCCGAATATATCGCCTAACTCCAAGGAGCTATGGCGGCTAGCAAAGGGGAGCGAATTCTAGGCACTTTGGCAATGCTCAGTGCGAATTGCCAGCCATGCGCCATCAATCATTCACTTTCAACGCTGTCATACTCAAGAAGTCAAATTAGACCTGTGGCGACCCGAGTACCTGAAGTGCCCTGCGGGCAGTTTGATCGGTGCGGTTGCAAGCGAGCTGACCGAGCCCTGTGAATGGGACTACGGCGCTTAGGCTTCGGTGTTCAATGTCTGATCGCAGAAAACGCTAGTCCGTTTCTCGCGAGGCTCGGTACACTTGTTGTGGGCCGGGGGGCGCGTGGGCAGTGAAAGTGTTAACTCTCGCCGGCATCATGAGTGTTATCGGCACGAGTTTTGTCTAGCTTCAAACGATCTTCGGCGTATAATATTGGCAACTGTAACTATCCGTGATCAAGGAGTGCTAAAATGTCTGGGCGTATTAGGCTGAAGGTGTTAAATCATCTATAGACCTACAGTAGCAGAAATTTTTTAGGAGTGGATCAATATTTTGAATGCTAATTATAAAATTACGTGTTATTAAATAATCTACTAAAGATAGCAGGTGCTGAGAAAGTTTATGAAGCTGTTAAAAACATTCGAGGATCAGGATGAGGCGAGACTTGCCGAGCAGGCGTTGAGGGGGGAGAAGCGTCTAGCCAGTGAAAGAGATGATACATCGACTATATATAATCTTTTTGGTGATCCAACTTGGTGGAATTTTTTGGAATTGGGGATGTATAGGCTTCATGAACTGCGGTGCTTGCTTGAGCACAGAGATACCTGGGGAGCCCAAGACTTTGAATGCCACGCAACAATAATAAGTCTGCTGAGATCTGTAGAGAAAAATTTTGGTTTAAAAATCCCAATGCACTGGCAATGAGATTGGGCAACCGCCGGTGAAATGGTCAGTTGCCCGTATAAGAATTATGCAAAAAATCTTTCGTATAAGTCAATTCCAAGTTGATTCCAATGGCTTGATTTGTAGTCCGTAAATGGAAAGCTCTCGATGCCAACTATTTTCGTCTCATAGTGCGTGAAACTTCGGGTGCCATTGTTCTCCAAAATTAAACGGAGGCATTTAATGTAGCCGTTAATGGCTGTAGGAGTGAGCATTTTTTTCTCCTCGCCAATTTTCCATCCGTCAGGTGAGGTCTTTTTGATCGCATTCAAAAGTGAGTTAATTTCTTGAACGCAGAACTCAACAAAGGACTCAAGCGATTTGGTATTCCGTAATTCAATGATGTCTTCTTTTTTTGCGCTTTCGCTCCACGCAGTAAATAATGAGTCACCTCCCTCTTTTTTTATCAGTGGTCTCAAGCCGTAACTAATGATGGATGAGACTTTTAATTTTTGGCCATCGTCAAATACATGTTCTTCGAGCTTATCTTTCAGTGCTCCGCTCCGTGCGAGTTTCATGAGAATTGCTTTGGCTACTGCTATAGCGGAATATGGGTTTACTATGAGTTCAATTTCTTGGGTTAGTGCTGATTTGACTTTGGTCTGCTTGCTGTTTATTTCAAGAAACAGTTTGGCTTCAAATAGTGCACGATCGTCTTCTGAAACACTATCGGGATATATTATGCCCGTCACCAAAAGGTTCTGTTTCAATCTCAGTGTTTTGATCTGAGTATCGTAGTTATCGATGCCCTCATGATAGGAATAAACCCTATGCTGCCCGTCAATCAAGCCGATAACGTTGTACTCGTTAGGTATCGAAATAGTGACAGGCTTCACTTTGTTTTGATCGGCAGGGCTTAGCTGGTCGCGAGTTGTAATGTTTCCGATCTTCGTAGTTGCCGGAAGGGTAGCAATAATGTTGCTCAAATAGACGCGTTTATTCTCGGAAAGATATCGGCGCATGTCTCTGATTTTTTTTACGTCCAATATTCGTTGGTAAGACAAGTTAGGCGTGATCCATCCGTTCTTTCTTAGTACAAAGCTTTTGGCTAGAAGAGATGCAGGGTCTGCGTAGAATGATACTATTTTGTAGTCTTTAGGGTAGCTGCTGTTTGCTTCGGGAAGGAGGAAACCACGGTACGTGCTGTTGGCACCGGAATTTCCTCCAGATATTTTGGCCAATCCGATATCCGAAAACGGTACGTTCAAAAACTTCAGTATTTCATACTTCGCCGAGCTGTGGATATTTTTGACAAGTGAGTGGAAGTAGTTAGTCAAAGCTCTTTCTACGATCTGGAATCCTATTCGATTTGCGCTATCGATATACTGAGTGTCGACTGAATACATGCTGAAGTAGACTATTCTCAACTCGTAGTCTGTGAAGTCGTATTGGTTGGCATCATGATAGGTATTAAAGTCCACAAGTTCTGAAGCCAAACACTCAGCGAATGCTGACTGGTTGGTGAGAGCTAGTTCAAATATTATACTTTTCTTGGCTAAGTGGGTGCCCGGGTTGTGAGTGCAAGTATCTTCCATAACGATGATAATATTTTCATAAACAAATACTCCATCCAGTTCGGTAGTTCTCTCACCCGCAGATGTAGAGAAAGTAAATTCTTTGCTCTCGGACGCGATGTATTTGAATCCTGAGTTCGCGAAGATTTCTTTGGCAGAGTTTCGAAATTTATTTTCGTCTCTCTTAATTTTCGCCAGAGCCCGACGAGCAGCCTTCTGGGCAGCTGTCAACTTAACTCTTTTTGAAGGCTTCGCTTTTTTAGCAGGTTTCATCGCGCATTCCTATAAATCTCTTCGTTGATGTCCATCTCAATCGAACTTAAAATGACACCGTCAGTGCTATTGGCTGCAGCGGCGGTACTTCTGTGCTGATGAGTGTTGTTCTGCGTATACGAAAATATGCGGTTGCTGGGTAGATAGTCTGAGAATTTTTTAGCGTCATCTATACTGGTTATATTTGCCATGATTCCAAATTTGGAAAGAGGCGGTGATTGAGTGATCTTCACCAAAGAAGCCTGAATTTGTTCATTCATGCCAGGGGCTACTAATAGTAAGTATCTTGCCGCTGCAATGGTATATTTTCCATCTAGCGCTTCATTAGATGGCTCAACCCAGATTTTTTGAATATCTACACCGTCGGATTTGAGCTTCTTAAACAACACTCTGGCGTACTTCAATATCCGAAGATCTAAGATGGTAGTTCTGAATTTTTCCGCATCGATCGGAGGGTTTGAACTGGTATGCGTCGCCAGGCGTTTTTCAATATTAGAATTTAAATAATTCTTGAACATCTGTACGTATTGTTCGTTAAGCTCAAACCCATAAAAATTTCTTGCCATAAAAGCGGCCTGTGCAGGCACGGTACCTGATCCTGCAAATGGATCGAAAACAAGATCCCCCTCATCGGTGGTCAGAGTTAGAATACGCTTCACGAGATCTTCCGGCAGAGGGCAGAAGTGTTTGATATAACCTTCCCCCCATGACCCCTGAGTAGGGATACTAAACTCCCAAATTTCCTCTAAGCTTTTTCCGTGCGGGCTATACCTCTCTGGATACCTGACCCACCATTCTTTGAGATCTCTGATTTCTCGAGCTCTTTCCGAGTAGTATTTAAAGTCATTCCCCTTGGAAAAAAAGAGCACGTATTCAAAGATTTTTCGTGTCGTCCCTTTTTTGCTCCACGGTACAGTTTTATCCTTCTTCCATATGATGACGTCTTGTAGTTTCCATCCCACCGAGCTTATTTCACGGGCAAAATCGAATGGCAGCGTGACTACCGCGCCATCTCTTTTGAATGAATCGATAACTACCCAAAGAGAGCCTGTTTCTTTGGTTGCATGAAAAACATCTTTGAAAATATTTTTTAAGTCTTTGAGGTATATGTCATAGCTTTGACCGAACCCTATTTGGCCTTCGTGGCCATAATCCTTCATATCGTAATATGGAGGCGAAGTTATGGTTACGTCGATTGACTGCTTTTTAATTCGTTTTTTTAAGTTTCTAGCATCATCTACAAATACTTCGGACATCATTGGCACTCTAGCGGAGTTGTACCGCGTGTAAAATTGCCATATTCTACCCCTTCAGAAGGTGCTTTCCTACTATCCCATAGCGCGAGCCGAGACGTTCCGCGTCATCTCGCCTCGGTGGCATGACCACATGTGAATTTTCCGGGATGCTGAAAGAGTCGCGCTCGTCAGGCACCAATCAGAAGCCCGCTTTCTCCGGGCTTCTGGGGGGCTGTGCTTCGTGAACGGTGATGAGCGAGATGTAGGGAATGCCTCTGTAGACCGCTAGGCAGCTCCCTGGGTGGTTAGAGGCTTGCAGTCTGATGGCCATTTTCAAATTACCAGCCGTGTCCTCATAAGGGGGATTTCTGCATTCGCTGAGAAGGCGTCCAGGTGGGAGCAAACCTCGTAATGGTCTGTCCAAATCACGCATTCCTCGGTGTTTGGAGCTGAGGCGCAGATGGCGGTAGGAGTAGTTCCTCACGTGGCTACAAATTTACATTTGTGCTAATTAAGAACTTGCATCGGACTTGTTTCAGCACGGTTGGTACCCTCGACCGGCTAGATCCGCCCCTAGGTCGACTTGAGGAGCTCTTTCTTGGGATGACGAGATATGGAGGGTGTTCCAGCGCTAGAAATTCGAGTAGACGTACTAGTTTAATGCGCATCGCTGCAAGCTCGTTTTTGCAATTTTCTAGGAAAGCGGTGATGCGCTTTAGTAGGTCTCTACCTTGTTAATTAGCGGCGGCTAGATAAAGTCTTTGGTTTAAAAATATTTCGACATTGCTAATCAAGTTATCGAGGGAAGAAAAAGTTGAGTCTCTAAGTTCGGCTAGATCACGATCGCTTAAGTCTCTGCATGCTTCCTTGAACATGTCCTCTCCATGCGCAAGAGAATTTCTTCTGTTTTTTACGATAACCAGCTTTTCTCTTCCAGGGTCAGTTAGCAACTGAACTCCGTATCTCTTTAAGAGTTCGTTAAGCTTAAGCCCGTCAAGGTTTCCAGAGAACAGTTTAATTTTCTTACTGAAATCTTCAAGTAACGGGAGCTTGATAGTTTGTGTAAGCGTGCCTTCCATATGGGTGTGATGGACGCTAGGTTTATGATTGGAGAAAAAATAGTCCACCCAGATCTTCCGCATTTCATTGCCAAGCGAACCGTAATTTTCGAGGGCTATCCGTTCATGTATCCGCTCGAACACCAGGAAAGCTGTGGACTCGACCATGTTATACAAGAGAAGCACAAAAGCAGATCTTAGCATGGCGACTTTGGTGATGGAATTTTCAATGTCACTATCCTGAATGTAAGAAATAATTTCAAACATCTGATCAGCTTCGGATTTTCGTTCATCTAAGTTGTGCTGGATATCACTCATCCTTGGGCGCCCAGCAATTGATCTCTTACATACTCAATGCGCTGCAGTATTTTAGTCGCACTGTGTGTCTGACGTTCACCGGATACTAGTTTGCGGAATGCCGAATCTTTCATCCAGATGGATATGTCGATGTTTTGACATGCAAGATCGGGTTTTCTCTCCAAGGCTAGATGAACACCAACCGATATCGCTTCGAAGATCGGTCGTGATACGTATCGCCCTTGCCCACTTGTGAAACCATGTATAAAGGATGAGCTTACATATTTCAGCATGCGATCAAAATTCGTCGTCATCCTATTTTTCTCATCTACTTCTAATGTTTCATTTTTATTTTTTAGATAAGTATCTAAGGCGTCGCTTACGCCATAAGATATTCGATTAAAGCGAGGGTAGCTTTCTGAGAATGCAAAGAATCTTAGTATAAGTTCTTCATGTTCTTGTCGATTGACTACTGCTTTGGCTAAAGGAGTAAGGGGCGGTAGCAGCGGATTTTTAGCAAGGGCTTTATAGATGAGGTCAGTAAATGAGCCTTGATAGCTTCCTTTACGCTTTTCCATATTGCGCAGCAAGTCACTTCCACGATTGATTCTTTCAAAAAGATCGTTTCGGACTTCTTCAGTAGCTGTCTCTGAAAGCACGATCATACGGACTGGCGTGTTGTTAAGTTTCCGCTTCCGAGAGGCCGGGAGATCATCGAATCGGACTCCGTTCATTTCTGTAAGCTTTTCTAGACTTTTTAGCTCAAGGTCACCGCTTACAAACGCGGCAAGTGTTCGGATGCGCTGTGAGCCGTCGACAATTTCAAGCCTTCCTTGATCGTCTTCAGCGAGAAAAATTATAGGAATTGGCAAGTCGAGGGTGATAGACTCTATGAACTTAGACTGGCGCTCGACATCCCAAACAAAATCACGTTGATAATCTGGGACGAATATGTCGTTTTCATCAGTGTCCGAGTTCTCCAAGAATTTTTTTACTAGAAATTCAATAGTAAATTCTCGGGTGTCGTAATTGATTGATTTTTTTTCCTCAAGTATTTGAATTTCGAGACGGTTCAACTTTTCTTCGCTAAGCATCTAATTTCCTTTTTTAGTATTCCAGTTTACGAAGAACAGATTTATATCTTTAAGCTCAAGCTATTTATATGTTTCCATGAATTAATCGCCGCTATTTTAAAGGGGTAAATCATGTATTCCCCATCCTAGAAGCGCTCTCTACCAATCAGGAGATGGAGTGGAGCTTTTTTTGCTGTCAAAACGACATCGCGGCGCTGTAGAGCTTATCGTGCACGATCTGCGATGCCAATACGATTTTTCGTATCTCAGGCCAGCACCACACTGCTTGAGTGATTTAGACGCCTTGGGATGAATACATTTATGCCCTTTGGCTGATGAGATTCCAAGCCGTTCAACTCGACGTATTGGAGCAATCCTGCGGATGAAAAATGGCCTGCATCCCTTTCGGCAGCTTCTAAAAGAAGGCATACGAAATGGCCGTCGTCCGTAGCCTGGGGATGCTCATACCCTGATGAAATCGACGGAAGCCTATCCCTGGCAGCTGAGCATCTGGCCATCGGGAAACGGTGAGTGCACCTACGACTGCTTGATGGCCGTGATGAGTTCCTCGGTGCTGAGAGTTTCATGAGCATAGGTTGGCCCGTCAATATAAACGGCGGCATGCAGTGCTCAGGCGACCGGGCACCAGACTTACACCGCTCTGTGAAGCTTGTCCGGGTGGGGCCATACCCTTAACTCTCATCGGCGGTAATCGGCTAGAAGCAGTCATTCGGTCTCTAGGAAAACCGGAGCGATTCACGACTCTTGGCCGAATGGAGCCAAATGAGAGTGACTCCTTTGAGTTAGAAATGTAAGTTGAGCCACAGCGAGGTGGAAGGTCTTTGCTTTGCTATTTACTTTACACATCGTGTTATCAGTATCAAAACTAGGTATCCGGTGTTGGTAAGCGTGATCTGATTTACAAAAAAACTATAAAAATCTTTACGCTTTATGGCCGCCAAGTCCCCTATATTCGGGGTGGCAGTCATTTTCTTTACAAAAAATCATTTTGTCAGCGCTATTTGGCTATTAATCTCATAAAAATCATGTGCTTATGATATTTATATCTGTATTCCCGTTCTAATCAATAGTCTTGTCGTAATAAAAAGCCCGCAGCATCTCATGCTGCGGGCTTTTTTATTGACTCGATGTCAAAGTTTCGATGGTTTGTTAGTGGAAGTTGCAGGTGTGCTTAAAAGGCAACTTTTAGTGTAGGAGGTTTTTGAGTTTGCTTGCTTGGTAATCAATGCCCGAATTTATTAAGTACAATCCGCTTTTTCAAGGAGCGGGCCCATGCAGGACATCATTTCTTCAAGTCGAATTACAATCAAGGACTCGCAAAGCGAGTATT
>SEBV01000097.1 GCA_004172865.1 Gammaproteobacteria bacterium
GTATTTATGTCCTTCTGCATACCCTGAATAACCATCCTGCCGGATGGACATACTTGCATGGTAACGGTTTTTAAAGATGTAATTAAGCCTGGCCATGGAAGCTATTTGACGCAACTGCCTTGAATCAGTGTTTACGGTATAATTGGCGGGGTTACCCAATTCCAGCGCATTGCTTCCCAGTACAGAGGTTCCTGTTCCTGAAAAATCCTTGGCCGAAATCGACATATTGGTTGTTTTCCTTTCCTGTTCTTCCTGCAGGAGTGTCACGTCAAAAGAATGTTCGCCAACGAGACGTTTGAAATTGACAAGATGGTTTAAATACCAGTCCGTCCGTGTTGGATTTGACTTGTTGCCATTTGCATCCACCAGGTGTGAGGATGGTGATGCCAATTCACTTAACAGCATGGTGTTGATGAACATGTTTTCGCTTTGAAAGTTTGCCGAATGACCTTCCCAGCGATTCAGGGAATAGTTGAAGGTGTAGGAAAGTCCTTTTACCCACGGAACATCAATGCGGGCAAAGGAAATACTCCGGTAATTCTGGTTCCTGTCTTCGTTGTATTGTTGGGTTCTCCACAATGGGTTCGACGTTGTTGTCTGTCCTTGCGGATAACGCTCAATTTGATCCGGGAAATTTTCGAAGCCAGGTGCAGTTGTGCCTCTATCATGCACATATTTATAACCATAAGGACTGGAGATTGTTCCCAAATTAAAATCAGCAGGGCTGCCGTCAGCATTCTTGGCTGTAAAACCCAGGTTAAACCCGGTACGCAACCAATCGGTAATCCGGGCTTCCAGTTTACCTAAAAAGGAATATTTATGAAACTGGTCGCCCACAACGATCCCC
This sequence comes from Gammaproteobacteria bacterium, assembly GCA_004172865.1. Taxonomy (GTDB): domain Bacteria; phylum Pseudomonadota; class Gammaproteobacteria; order Pseudomonadales; family Cellvibrionaceae; genus Cellvibrio. The sequence continues at coordinate 848 of SEBV01000097.1, forward strand.
TTTTGATTCATATAATTACCCGATATATAATAATTGAATCGGCTGGATGCTCCCGAAACACTCAAAGTAAAGTTACGGAACGGAGCCACCCGGGTGATCTCGTCAAACCAGTCCACGGTCAGGTTCTTGTTGTAAGCTTCCAACTCGTAAGGTGCAAGATTGGTATTGATGTTATATACACCGGAAGGGTTATCAGCCATGTAGCGGTCTTTGCGTAGCTGAATGTATCCTTCAGGGCTCAGCATATCCGGCCGGTTGGTATAGGTTTGAACGCCACCGGTTGCTGTAAAGGAAATAACCGGCTTTTCTGATTTACCGCGTTTGGTAGTAATTAGTATCACACCGTTAGCAGCAAGTGAACCATAAATGGCAGTAGAACTGGCATCTTTTAAAATATCCACCGTGGCAATGTCGGCAGGATTCAACTCATTGAAACTGCCTAAGAACACAGCACCATCCAATATTACCAGCGGCGTGTTAGAGGCCCTTATCGAATTCTGTCCACGTATGGATATGCTGGGATTACTTCCCGCAGCCGTAACGGCTCCAATATCAAATCCGGGCATTGAACCTTTTAATGCATCCAACAAGTTTACATTAGGCAAAATGGCAAGCGGCGTATTTTCGAGGTTAACGGAAGAAACAGCACCTGTCAGGTCTTTCCTTTTTTGCGTACCGTATCCTGTTACTACAACATCGTTCATCGTTTGTACCGATACGTTCAGCAAAATGGTAATGTCTCCCGAATTGGTGACAGCTACTTGTGTTTTTGTATAGCCAACAAATTCCGCGGAAAGTTGATCACCCACAGCGCAGCAGCCAGCGTAGATTTTTTCAGAAGCTGTTCTGTGGGTTCAGCATTGTAGAATGAAATTTGAAAAGACTTGTTCATTTCAGCAAGTTTTGTTCAATCAACCGATAGTTCTAAAAGTTCAATTTCGCAACAAGGAAATTTTCGTTTTATAGCAGCTGATCAAAGAATGAATATTATCGTTTAAAGTACAAGTGAAAAGCAATCAATACTACGGCAAATCTATTTATACGAACAACGAAAAAGAATGTGAGAAATAACTATGTAGATGGACAAAAATACGATTTGCTTTTTTTGCAAACCGGAAAGGTTTACATGGTTTATTTCAACGCCGAGAGAAAGGCCGTTCTTCTTATTCCTTCTCTTTTAGTGCTTTCTTTTCCGGTATTCCAGCGGCGACACACCCATCAGGTTACTGAAAAAGCGTGAAAAATAGTGAGGATCGTTTATGCCGAGCTTATAGGCAATTTCTTTTACCTGTAAATTGGTAAAATGCAAGTACTGGCAGGCCTTCTGCACCTTTATGTGATTGAAGTATTCCAGTGGCGAATAGCCTGTTTTCTTTTTGAACAAAGCTGCATAGTGCGATGGCGAAATGTGGGCTTCCGCGGCCATCTCCCGAAGGGAAAGTGGCTGTTCGATGTTCTGTTGCATGAAGTCAATTGAAAGATCAATGGCATCTTTTTCTGTTTCACTGGAAGGGACCTGGAAAATCTCGTCATAACAGAAAGTAGACAGGAAATACCAGAGGCACATGTTGATGTAACCAAGATTATCGGCACTGTAACCACTTTCCAGTGTTGTATAGATAGAGTCAAATAACCGTATTCTTTCCTCAGAAAAATTTACAGAGGCTACAAACCTTTCTCCATTTTTGGTTAATTGTGATACATAATCACTTGCCGAGCTTCCTTTAAAGTGCAGCCAGTAAATCGACCATGGATTTGCCTCGTCAGAGCCATATTGATGAACAGTGCCCGCCGGCACCACCATGTA
>SEBV01000098.1 GCA_004172865.1 Gammaproteobacteria bacterium
CGTTCTGTAATTCTACTTAGCAACGATGCAGAATGATTTTATATGACGTAATATCTCTCTGGTTGACACATAAAGTTGTAGAATTATAGCTGCTATTTATAACCTTTTGTGTTCTTTATTAAATTCGTGAAAAGAGAAATTACTAAATGGCAGACAACCAAACTGACGAATTGATATTTGAAGTCAATCTCCTTTTCCGAGAAAGTAAAAATGCAATAGAGGCATTTAATCAAATTATCAAGTTCTATGAAGTCCTTAATGACTTTGATAAAGCTATCGTTCGCAATATTGGACAGAACATAGTAACTGCATACGAACTTGAAGGTGTTGAATTCAGCTCCATAAAAACAAAATTATCACAGGCTTTAAAAGCTATACCTGATGATTTGATTAAAGATTTTCAGGTTAAAAAAGCAATTGGATATCTTCTGATCAAGGTAAAGTACTGGTTCATTAAACTTTTAGCTGATGAAAAAGACATTGCTTCAAAAGATCAAATAGAAAAAGTAACTGATAAAATCAATAATGAAATTAAGGAGTTGGGTAACACATACCAGATCATAATTACTGAAATAAATAACTATACAGTTTTGAACTCAATAGATGAATTGGCTAAAGAGGCAAACAATCTTAAAGAGAAAGAATTATTAGAATATAAATCAAAAGCTGGCAATACATTCATTTCCAAAGGCATTCACTTAAATAAGCCTAAGATATTATCTGAATTAGGACAGACAACAATCGTCAATGAGACTACAGAAATTTTGAAGATCAAAAAAGTAGACATGCTTAGTGACGAGCCCAAATGGGATTTTCTGCAAGGGAAAAGAAACCTGTCAGCTAAAATGCTGGATAAACAGTGGCTTGAAGACTTCCATAACAGGCAGGTGATTATCAAACCTGAAGATGCTTTGATGGTAACATTACGAACGACACATACTTACACACCTAATTTTGAGGATAAGAAGACAGAGTGTGAAATCATCAAAATCATTTCGGTAATTACACCAGAGAATGATAATATAAACCAGATGAAAATATCGGATGATTTATAAGAGTACAGTTTCTTAATTATTCGTAGATAACTTCATCATTTCACACCTCTAATCTATAAACAAAAAGCGCAATCAAACCGATTGCGCTTTTCTATATAAATGAATACTTTTTTAATTCACTCTTGAAGTCCCAGTCTGCTTCCAACCCTTCGTCACTTCTTCAATTGCCTTGTCAAGCTGTGGGTCACGGCCGTTGATCTTGTCTTCAAACGAATTGATGACTAAAATATCCGGCTTCACGCCGCTCATTTCCAAATCCTTTCCTTCCAGCGAATAACAACCCCACGATGGCATGCGTACGGTTGATCCATCCACCAGTCCCATACCGCTGGTGAAAATGATCCAATGATAGGTTTCATTGCCTACGATCTTGCCCAGCTTTAATGCTTTGAAACCTTGTGCGGTCATCTCCGCATCGCTTAGGGATTGTTCGTTTGTCAATAAAACAATCGGCTTGTCGGCCGGACCAAAATTGCCTTGCGGCGTCAACTGTCCTTCGCGGTATTTCCATTGCAAATAGGTCCGCTGGCTCAGAAACTTCAACACTTCATCGTGCACATTGCCGCCGGTGTTGTAGCGAAGGTCAAGAATGAGCCCATC
>SEBV01000099.1 GCA_004172865.1 Gammaproteobacteria bacterium
CGCAGCCTCTCTTTCTTCATCGCCCAGATAATTTTTCACTGGCCCAATGACCCAGTTAGCAGCCGCCTTGAGATTGTCCGTTTCTTTAGCGACTTCAAAAAAATAATTTGCCAGTTCCGAGTCTTCTGCTAATTGGTCCGCATCGTACTCCGACAACCGGTAATCCGCCAACAGGCGCTGTTTTACCTCCTGCTGCAAGGGTGGCATCGATTGCCGGATGTTTTGAATGTAATCGTCCGAAATAAAGAAGGGAGGGAGATCAGGTTCAGGAAAATAACGGTAGTCATCCTCGTCTTCTTTGGTACGAATAACATAGGTGCTAAAGGAACTGTCGTCGAGCCCTTTTGTTTGCTGTAAGATGGTTTCGCCTTTTTCCAGCTTTTGAATGAGTTGGTCACTTTCGTATTCAATTGCTTTTTTAATAAAGCGGATGGAGTTCAGGTTTTTGATTTCCACCCGGGTACCAAGTTTTTCTTCCCCTTTCTTCCTGACAGAAATATTGACATCACAGCGCAAGCTTCCTTCTTCCATATTTCCATCGCAAACACCTAAATGCCGTACAAGTTTGCGAAGATTGGTGACATAAGCCGCCGCTTCTTCCGCACTTCGCAAATCAGGTTCTGTTACAATTTCAAGCAGCGGCGTTCCGGCTCTGTTGAAGTCAAGCTGCGTATAAGAATTGTCACCATCATGAATGCTCTTTCCCGCATCTTCTTCAATGTGGATACGGTTTAAACGGATGGATTTTTTTTCGCCTCCTGTTGAGATTTCAAGTTGGCCGCCTTTGCAAATTGGAGTTGTATGCTGCGAAATTTGGTAGCCCTTCGGAAGATCGGGATAGAAATAATTTTTGCGGGCAAAATAGTTTTGCTGAACGATTTCGGATTTTGTGGCAAGCCCTAAGGTTATCGCAAGCCGAATGGCCTCTTTATTCATTTTCGGAAGTGTACCTGGATGCGCAAGAGAGACAGCACTCACCTGTGTATTGGGTTCTTTTCCGAAGTCCGTTGTATCGCTACAAAACAGTTTTGTTTTTGTCAGAAGTTGCGCATGCACTTCCAAGCCAATTACAACCTCATACTCATTTTTACCCATTGGGTAAAATTAATGCTGTGCCATAAGTTTTAGGCCATGCAGCAGAATTCACCTTCTTCTTGACTTGTATATGGTTGAGATTTTAACCTTTATTAACGTTCGTCTATAAAATCCTATACCCTGTCGAATTAAATGAATAATTCATAGATGTCGCCAATAGATTTGGCATCCTCTGAAAAGCGCCGCTAACCACCACCCCTTTGAAAAGGCATTGCGTATTTCATCATTGTTTAAACCTAAATCAATTCTTAATGAGAAAATTGTTACTCCTTATGTTGGGAGTCTTGCTGCTTTCAACGCAGCTTCTTGCTCAGAGCCGAACTGTTTCCGGAAGAGTTACTGACGCACAAGGACGGGCGATTGCCAATGCATCCGTAGCGGTAAAGGGCTCTAATGCTGGTACCACTACCAGCGCCGATGGATCCTTTACATTATCAGTTCCATCATCGTCGAAGATTCTTGTTATTTCTTCGATTGGATTTGCTGCACAGGAAATCACCATCGGAAGTTTAAACACTGTTTCTGTTGCTCTGTCAACCCAGGAAAA
>SEBV01000100.1 GCA_004172865.1 Gammaproteobacteria bacterium
AGCCGCCGCTGTTTTTCTGGCTCCAGGTTATTTGCATGAAGATTTTTGGCGTGAATGAATTTGCGTCGCGTTTTCCGAACGCTGTTTGCGGTGTATTGACGCTAATACTTCTCTACCGCTTTGGCAAAAAATTAGTGAACGAACAGTTTGGCTGGATGTGGACACTGGTTTATGCAGGCTCTCTCTTACCACAGTTTTATTTTAAGTCGGGCATTATTGATCCTTGGTTCAACCTGTTTATTTTTTTAGCGATTTATCAACTAGCAGCCTATTCTGATATTAAGAATGCAAGACCAATAAAACAAATCCTGCTTGCCGGATTGTTTACTGGTTTGGCAGTCATGACGAAAGGGCCGGTTGCTTTGTTGATTGTCGGATTGTGCTATGGTGTATTTGCTATCAGTAACCGGTTTCGAAATTTTATGAAGCCACTGCACATTCTCTACTTTCTATTGGTAACAGCATTGGCAGGCGGCATTTGGTTTATTGCGCTGTTAGCGGCTGGCCAGCAACACATCATCACGGAGTTTATTGTTTACCAAGTCCGGCTTTTTCAAACCGAAGATGCAGGGCATGGCGGACCGTTTTTTTATCACTTTATCATCTTACTGATTGGATGCTTTCCGGCAGCCGCATTAAGCATTTTATCCATGCGCATCGGCAAGCGAACGGCTGACACACCACATCATTTTCATCTGTGGATGATGCTCCTTTTTTGGGTTACGCTGCTCTTGTTTTCAATTGTAAAAACTAAGATTGTTCACTACTCATCGCTTTGCTATTTTCCGTTAACCTATCTGGCAACGGTAAGTTTTTACCATTTATATCGGCGCAAATGGAACTTGCCCGCTTGGAACAAATGGCTGCAGTTCGGCACAGGCTTGCTTTTATCGCTGCTCATTATTGCCGTCACTTTTATTGATCAGTTCAAATCGTATTTGTTAACACCCGGACGAGTAAAAGATCAGTTTGCAAGAGCAAACCTAAATGCACAAGTAGAGTGGAGCGGTTGGGAAAAACTTCCGGGAGCAATTTTGCTGGCAGGGGTTGTCATTTTTGCCATTCGTGCAAACCGGAACATTCGAAGCGCATTGGTGGCCTTGTTTCTGACAGCGCTGATTGGCATTAATCTCACCATCATTTTAATCACCCCCAAAGTGGAACCATACTCACAAGGCGCCGCCATTGAATTTTATGAAAGCAAGCAAGGCGAGAATGCCCTGGTTGAGCCCTTGCGTTATAAAAGCTATGCGCATTTATTTTATACCATGAGGCCGCCACAGTTCACCCGTTCGCTGGCCGATAGCATTAAGCAATTCAATTCGCATCCTGAAATTCCTGTTTACTACGTGGGCAAAATTCAAAACAAGGAAGAAAACCAGCGGGACATGCCTTACCTGCAATTGCTTTACGAAAAAAATGGGTTTGTGTTTTATAAGCGGACAAATCCGAAAGCAAAGGCCTTCGTTTTGTCTTTTTCAGAGAGAAGCTATCGGTGTCATGCTTCCGCTTGTACTTCAGCCCATCCATTTGTCATTTCTACAATCATTTCTTTCCCTATTTTTATGGAAGACGGGAACGAATGCGTCTCAGTTCTTAAACCACTTTTATGAAGAAAAACTTGTTTATAACAGGTGC
>SEBV01000101.1 GCA_004172865.1 Gammaproteobacteria bacterium
TCAGAGTTTAGAGATAAACGCCTCACTGAAAGATTCAGATCAATTCTAAGCACTCTGGCTGCGGGGAATGGTCAAACGATACCTCAGCTGTGCGAAGATTGGGCGATGACCAAAGCCACCTACCGGTTTTTGTCCAATGATAGAGTTGAAGAAAATGAAATTCTATCGGGACATTTCCATCAGGTTTCAAAACGTGTGAAGGCTACGAAAGGCCCTGTTCTCATTCTCCATGACACATCTGAATTTGTTTATAAAAGAGAAGATGTCGATGCAATTGGTCTTACAAGAAGAGGCTATATTCCCGGCAAATTTGAAGATGGTTTGAAAAAGGAATATTCAGCTTGCGGAGTTCTGATGCACGCAAGTCTTGCCGTGACCTCGGAAGGTTTACCACTAGGTCTTACCTCGGCTCGGTTTTGGACTCGAAATGTTTTTAAAAATACTGCGCAATTGAAAAGGCAGGTAAATTCAACACGAATACCTGTTGATGAAAAAGAGAGTATAAAGTGGCTTCAAAACTTACAGTTCTCAAACAAAAATTTGACTTCTGACCCGAGTAAGTTCGTGCATATTGGTGATCGTGAATGTGACATTTATGAGTTTTACAGTGAGTGCGTAAAACTTAATACATTCTTTTTAATTCGTTCAAGCGCCAATCGCCTCGCCGACGACACAACTATAGCCGAAATTGTAGATCGCAGTAATAAGCCCTATATCCATAAAATTAATTTCATCGATGGTAATGGCGTCAACATTGAAGCTAAATTGTCCGTCAAAGTAAAAAAGGTAATGCTTCATCCTCCGCAGGGGAAAGTAAAGAACTATCCTGATGTAGAAGCTTTCGTGATCGCAGTTAGCGAAGTGAACCCACCAGATGGCCGGGAAGCTATTCGTTGGAATTTCATAACCAACTTGCCTATAACGAATCGAAAGCAGGCTATTCAGGCGATCGAGTGGTATAAACAGCGATGGAAGATTGAAACCTTCTTTAAAATCATGAAGTCGGGTTTCAAGGCCGAGGAGTCTAAGCTGCGAACAGCTGATAGAATATCAAGGCTGCTGTCAATAATCTGTATTCTTGCTTGGCGAGTGCATTGGATTACTCACTTAACCCGCGAAGGACAGAGCATTAATCCACACGTCGCCTTTGATGCCATAGAAATAAAAATACTCGCATCGATTTACAAAAAGACGGGTGACTTGGTAACTCTTCATGATTATGTCGTGATCTTAGCGAGGCTGGGTGGATATCTGGCAAGACGGAGGGATCCTCCGCCAGGGAACACAGTTATTTGGCGAGGGCTTAGCAAGCTCAATGACCTAAAATTTGGCTTTGAAATGAGATGTGGGTAATTGGATGCCACCGTACAGGCTGCCGCTTCGCGGGGCGCGTTAGCTTTCTTTTCTACTCTGAGCCTTTTGTATCTACGGCTCGCTCCTCACCACTTCGTGCTTCGACCAAATCCATCCCACTACCGCAGTATTATAATAAAGGCATGGTCCACGGGTCCCAGTGCTCCCAAATGCGGTAACTAAAGGTGTCTTGTCGAGATTTGCATAGATAGATAAGTCTGTTCGAAGCGCGGAGCGGTGAGACAAGCAACCATTGAGTTGGGCCGCAAAAATA
>SEBV01000102.1 GCA_004172865.1 Gammaproteobacteria bacterium
AGAACTGTTTCTGCTAAATCTTCGCGATTCTTTTTTAAAAATTGCTGGACAAATTTTACCGCATTGCTGTTCATCCTGATACCTGGCTTTGCCAAGAATGAATGACGGCTGTTGATTGCTGCAACATCAACCTTCACCAAATGCAGCTTGAAAGCATAAGGAAGCGTCGAATCGCCTGCTGTGATGGAGTTGGAATTGGAATGTTTGATTGGTTTCGAAGGCGACCATGCACTCAATGTTACCATTAGTAAAATTGAGATAGCAAAAAGGGTTTGTTTCTGAAGGGTCATTGTTTTTGATTTCGTGAAACAATGCCGACTTAGAACTGGATTTAGAAAAGATTTAAAAGAAGAACTGGGAAAGGATAATCCGGAGTGTCGGACGATGATGGTTTTTCAGGCATCCGGAAAATTGCTTTCGCAGATGCAAACCTATAACGGCATTTCGGCCTATCCAATCGAAAATCTACGCTGACAGGCCTAAATAGCTGGTTACGTGGTAGAAAAAAGTTTTCAACAGAAAGAATGGCAGGCAGGCGAACATCGTTCACACATATATTTAATACAGCCATTTTAAATTCTGTATTCCTGGTATTAAAAAGCAACAACAGCTTTCTTATTCAATAGCGACGGCACTTTTTCAGGATGCTGTCATCGACGTTAAGCCCAGACAAAAATTCAGCAACTAAGTTCTTTTATGAAGTGAACCTACGATTTCATTTACCCTTCGTGTACTTTTTACAATTACGTAGAATTACTATTGCATCTGAGTATTTCATGCAGTATGTTTGCCCTCGCTAAGGGGAATTGATTAGTACGAACAAACGATTCACTTAGCAGATTTAGTCCAAACCCTATAAATGTCTTAATCCGGCATTTGAGAAAAACTAGACCCGAATGAAAACATTCTTTACACTCCTGGTATCTTTACTATTCACTGCTTTTACGGCTTTAAATGCCACCAATTACACAAACAACGGTTCTAAAGTAAACTACTCCCTGGTCAACAAGGATACGCTACGCATTACCGGCGGAATTTTCAAAGGCAAAATTCAAACGTTTGTAAATGGTGCGGTTATCATTGTATCGGCTAACGCTGTTTTCGATCCAGAGAGTATTGCTACACCAGCAGGCAAAATCATTAACTACGGCACTTGCACTTTTACTACTTTAGGTACATACAGTGGGTTTGATTTTGACAATTACAATCTTTTAAAAATTACTGGTAGCCTTAGTTTGTATGACGGCTACACGCAGTTCTGGACCAACTATGTTGGCGGCACCATCAACATCAGTGGAAGCTTCTCGATGAACAATGCGGAGTTTTCTAATAACGCAAAGGTGTTTGTAGGCGGCGATTTTGCCATGTACATCAGCACATCGCTTGTAGAAAATACCGGCTCTATCATCATCGCCGGGAACCTAAACATGAGCAATGGTGTACTGAACAATATGAATAAAATTTCCATGGACAACCTGAACACATGGGGCGGTGTAGTGAAAAACGAAGGGGAACTTGCTCCGGATGGAAACATGGTTTTCGGTAACGGATCCAGCTATATAAATAAATGCCTATTGGTTAGCGAGAAGGGATTTACTAACTATGGTGATTTTAC
>SEBV01000103.1 GCA_004172865.1 Gammaproteobacteria bacterium
CCAACAATCTGAAGTTTCTGCTCTACAGAAAACTGCCTTCTTGCATTTGACATAATCCTAAATTTAAGTGACTTAATCGATTTGATAAATCACTCCAGCCATTTAGGGGGCTAAGACACCAGCCCATCATAGTAGACAGCGACTTGCCAGCGCACCTTATGAACATCAATGCCTACGTAGAGAACCCAATTGGTGAAATCTGTTTTCTGTTGTACCTTCTTGGTAAGGTTCCACTCTTGAGCGGAAGGTTGTATTTTTTTCATAACTGAAAAATTTAGTTACAACAATTTACTTCTTTGCAGCGCCACCTAAAAACGGGTGACTGCTGTCTCGGAGACGGAACCTCCTTTTACATATAGACTGTGTAAAAAACCAAATAAATTTTCAGGGTTTTGCTGAGCAGTAGTGTGGTTGGTAGAGTGTGTTTGATTTCATCACAGCAAAGACCTGCTTCAAGAGTTTGTTACACATGGCGATGAGCCCTTGTTTTCCTGTTTTGCCTTTCGCCCTGAGGGTCAAATAAACAGCCTCGGTATTCGTAGATTAATTTGCCGGATTCCAAACTACCCATCCGGTGTAATCGAGCGATCAAACCTTCGGTGTAACGTAGGCTGGCATTTGCGAATGATCGATCACCGGACAAATGTCGAACCACTGTAGGAAAACTGAGTAGGAGAATAACTTGTTCTTTTTCAGCTAATTAGCCTACTCAATATTATTAAATCGTCCAATATCTGGTTTGACTTTCTGCCGGTTGTCTCCACTTGATTAGTATAATTACTAGGTATATATACTTGAATAAAGCACTATCTTTTTCATATTTTAACCGCACTCGAACAAAGTTTTGAAATAACACTTCAAAGGCTGTTGCGCAAAAATGATAATATTCTTTTTCTGCATTCTTAGTATTTATGCTTAGTTATTCCAATGTTGTCGTCAGCTTTAAGGCAGGGTCAATTGCAATATTGAATGACGAGTTGATCATGATTGCCTGTATTGAAATCAAAACAAGTTATTGGACAACTGTATGGGTGAGTTATGCTTATTGCTGGAGATTTGCAACACTTAGAGCTCCAATGGTTCAAAATCAATGTTTCGGATGAATTTGGGTAAAGACAATTGATGGAAAAAGCAACATATCGTACGTATTCTAGTTTTAGAACTACTATCAGCAATTCGCTCATTTCTATTGTGTTGTCAAAACGGTACGCTAGGAAATGGCATCACTCCACATGATGAATAAGTTGGTTGTTATAGATTGTAAGAAGTTTTTGCCGCTTTCTTATTGGATAAGTTTAGATGCATCATTCTATTTTTTTCTTTCTATTTTACTAACCAGCCAGAAAGATGCCGTTAGCCAAATAATGCATAAGGCAAGGCCACCTATCACATCGCTGGCATAATGAACGTGCAGGTAAACACGACTAAAGGCAATGGCACTGGCAAACAAAACTAAGAGAACGGTTAGCACCCATCGAAATGAGGCATTCATCTTTTGTTGCCATAAAATATAAATGAGCAATCCAAAAAAAGTGAAAGAAGAAAAAGAATGGCCGCTTGGAAAGCTAAATCCGTTTACATTTTCCACCAGTGGATCAAGCGGTCG
>SEBV01000104.1 GCA_004172865.1 Gammaproteobacteria bacterium
TTGTAAAAGAAGTAGAGAGAAAGCGCATTGGCGATACATTGGAGCAGCACAACGAACCATAAGCTAATGCTCCACTTCATGCAAAGTGCAATCAGCAAAATTTCAGTAGAGTAAAAAATAAAATTGTTGCTTTCATAGTGGCCTTCTTGAAGCAATAGTCTCGCTTGGTCCAGGTACTTTGTTGCTTCAAACGTTGTTACCATTCCAAATTGTTTCAGGAAAACAATTTGCATGAACAGCCACAAAGCCGCGATCAGGATAAGCTGTTTTTTCACTGTTAGGAATTTGGCGGAAAGCAGTTGTTTGATCATGATTTGCTTAAACGAATTTAGGCTTCAACTTAAGGAATGGAACTTCCAGAAAGTAATAACTGATGGTACTGATAACGAGTGTAGCTAGCAAGCAGACAAAGGTGGTTATTATCTGGTTATCGTTACGAAAGAATGTTAGCTGTTTCAATACAGAAGTTCCTGCTAGAAAAACAGGCAGATGATAAACATAGATACCGTAAGAAATACGTCCCAGGTATTGGAGAAAAGAGAGGTGAAGGAATGATTTTCTGTGCAAACACTCCTCGCAAATAACTACAAAGAAGAAGGCCGAGACCGAGTATCCGAACGTAGCAAACAATAGGTTGTTATGTTCAAAGCTGCGGAAGCCTAGCCATGCAGTACAAAGTAAAATAGAAAACGCAAGATAGGCCAACCGCTTCGTCCATGGAGACAATGTTCGTTTTTCAAAAATGATAATGGCTAGAAATGAGCCCGCAGCCAGGCTATCAAACCGCGCAAAGGAGTTGTAATAATATGGTTGATTTGGCAATTGATATAGCCATAAACTGCAGCGGATAACCAAAGCAGCCAGGATGATTATCATTAGAAAGATTTTGACCTTTTGGATCTCTTTGATAAAAAAGATCATAAAAGGCCAAGCAAGATAGAACTGTTCTTCTACTGCTAATGACCAAAAATGAATCAGGTAAGGTTCGGGGGGAGGGCCTTCTTTAATAATTAACCAATTCTGAAGAAATCCAACAAACCACAGTTGGTGTTTTGTGTAATAAGCATATGCTGAGGTGGCACTTCGATCATGAAAAAACAGTTGAAGTCCAATATAGAAAAGAAGAAGAAAAAGAAAGTAGAGCGGGAAAATCCGTAAAGAACGTCGAATGTAAAAGTTTTTAAAGTAGTCCCTTTTATTCCGGGTACGCAGAAGAATAGAAGTGATGAGGAATCCTGATAAAACGAAAAACAAATCAACACCAATCCACCCAATTCTGAAGAACGGAAAGTAATGATAAAGCACAACAAGTAAAATTGCTATCCCACGCAATCCATCAAGGCCCGGGTAATACACTTTTTCATTAGGGTCGTTCATACTGAATCGCTTACTTCTATCCTGCGTAAAAGATACTTTCCAATCATGTCAAATTCTAAATTTACCCTGTCACCTTTCTTTAAAAACTTCATTGTCGTATGCTCATAGGTGTAAGGAATAATAGCAACCTTAAATCTATCTTTTTCTACACCAAATACCGTCAAACTTGTTCCGTTGACGCTAATGGATCCTTTTTC
>SEBV01000105.1 GCA_004172865.1 Gammaproteobacteria bacterium
GTCGTGATCAGTGTTCCGGCTACGGCCGTTGTTCCGCCCATGCCCGCCACCGTACCCACGTTCTTCCCATGAAAATAATCAGAAGGAAGTGTTTGTATGTTGTTAATGAGAAATTGAAAACCAAATAGCGTTGTACTGATTAAACCAATAGCAAGCGGAATATTTTCTTTTAATGAATTCAGATAAAAAGCGGTTAATGCAAGTGACACCAACATTAATGCACTACCAATTGTAATAGCCTCTTTTCTTGCTTTTGCCGCATCTACACCCTTGCGTACACGCATTGAAGAATAAAAGCCGCCTAACAATCCACCAACGGCAGCAAATAAATAAGGCAGCCATGCAAAAGCGCCTACCTGTTTAATGTCAAACCGGAACTGTTCTTTCAAGAAGGTAGGCAGCCAAGTTACAAACATCCACCAAACAGGGTCGATAAAGAATCTGGAAGATAGAATAGCCCAAGCATTTCTAAATCTTAACAACTTAATATTGCTGCCTAAGACAAGAGCTAAAGCTACAATTGTTCCGATAAGAATATCTGGACCAACACCAAACATAATCCTTGCGACTATGATAAAACAAACAGTGATGAAAACTGGCAAGAATGGGCTCCACCATTTAAAAATTTCCTTATGTCCTAAGTCGTTATTCTGGCTGATTGGATCAGACGTTATATGTTCTCTTTCCTCATGGCTGAGCCAAGGATGATTTTTAGGGTTGTCTTTGTTAACCCACAGCCAAGGAATTATCCATAAAAATCCTAAAGCAGCAATACCAATGAATGTTGCCTGCCATCCAAAAGCTAAATACAGACTAGCAATAAAAGGCGCAGCGACGACTGATCCTAATGAGGCTCCTGCCCCAAAGATTCCCTGTGCGATAGCTCTTTCCTTCGAAGGAAACCATTCTGCATTACTCTTTGTTGCACCGGGCCAATTGCCCGCTTCAAAATATCCTAAAAAGAAACGAAAGGCTGAGAATGAGATCAATCCTTTTGCCAACGCATGTAACGCAATAGAAATGCTCCAACCAACTATTGAAAAGACAAAACCAATTCTGGTACCGATACTATCAATCATCTTTCCCATGAAGGTTTGACCAAGCAGATACGCTATCATGAATAGAGAAGTGATGTATGCCAGTGCCTCTTTATTTTGAGCATCTGCGATGCCGAAATCTTTGTAGATGTAGGGCCACATGATGTTGATAGCGCTACGGTCAATGTAATTGATGACCGTTGCTACACCAATCAGCGTAATAATCCACCAACGCAGTCCTTTTACTTTCATGTAAATGTTTGTTTTGCTCAGTTTACTGCTAAACGTTTGCTGTTTATTAGCCTAATTTGACAAGGCAACATTTGCTACGCCGCTCGCCGCTCCTGTTACCGCATTATTTGCATAAACCTTGTTACCGGTTGATGTTCCGTTGCTGCCGCTCAACTGGATGTTGAACCCATAGCCTGCTGCATTCACCGTACAGTTGTTGTTCTTAAATTCATTGTAATTTCCCCAACCGGAAACAGCAACATGCACCTGGTAGCCGTCTTTGAAAATTGTTCCGCCGGGATTAAA
>SEBV01000034.1 GCA_004172865.1 Gammaproteobacteria bacterium
GGCAGATAGTTCTCCCCGCACGATCACAGGGCCTGGCGTCAGCGTTACTTCTCTTCTGATTTGCTTGAAAGGATCCCAGCCCGCAGCTTTAATTGCCGGTGTGATGTATAAGTCACAGATATCAATCTCACTTAGTTCCTTTTTGTTCACCATTTTATTGGATTGCGATTAACGAATAGGGCGTGATGCGCAGGACCTGCATTTATTTGGTATTTCCCGATAGCCACACCAATGAATGTAGGAAGATTGAAAGAATTTTTATCCTGGCTAATCCATCTAGAATCGGTTGACTGGTTGTCAATGAGAACTCTCGCCTTTTGTTTAAAGTTTTGGTTCATGCAGTGGCGATAAATATAGGCAGTTTGGTGCTGATAACCAATGATATACCCCAAAAGAAGTACAGTTGCAATTGATGAACCCTATGCACTCCCACATTTTCGCTGATTCGTCACCAAAATTTTGTAGGAACTTTCATCTGTTGGATAACAACATGTTGTTTTAAAGATCTGAATCCTGACAGGATTCGTTCGCCTGATTCAAAAATTCTCGAAAGTGAGGCCAGGCAATATATGGTCATCATTTAAATAGTTTACCAACCACTTTCCCTTTTCATTGCTAAGAACCAGGACAGAAACGGCGAATTAGACCTGACTGGCTCAAATTGTAAAAACGAATATTAGTAAACAAAATGTAGCGGTATGTTATAGAATCACCTCGTAAATAACAGCTTTCGCCTTCTTGTTCTTCAAAGTTACTTCCCCCAACCGCCCACACTGAAATGAATCTTTTATCTTTTCGTAGGCATCTTCGCTGATTACAATCTGACCGGCTTGCGCAGCCGATTGCAGGCGTTGGGCTGTATTTACTACATCTCCGATTGATGTATAATCAAGTCTGCGAAGATTAACAGATCCAATATTGCCGGAAACAACTTCGCCACTGTTGATCCCTATAGCTACTTTAGGTGAAAAGGTTTCATCCAGTTCTTTTGGCAAAGCTTCTATTTCCTTTCTTACATTCAGACTGGCTTCCACGGCGTTATCTAAATGATGGGGGCCTTTAAACACCGCCATCACCGCATCCCCGATAAATTTGTCAATATGCCCACCTTGTGCAATAATTTCTCTGACCATCACGTCAAAATATTTGTTTAATAGATTAACCACAGTATTGGCCGGCGCATTTTCAGTGATAGCGGTAAAACCGCAAATGTCAATAAACACAATGGTCGCTTCAATGGATTCATTTGCCATCAATGATGCTTCGTACTCCTTTGTACCCATAAAGGATAAGACATTTTCATCTACGTACATACGGAGTATGTTATTTTCCTTTATAGCTTTTAAGGTTTCCTGGATCTGAGCCACATGCCTGATGGTTTTTTCCATGGTCATCTCCAGATCTACAAAATCAACCGGCTTGCAAACAAAATCGTAGGCACCACGGTTCATGGCGGTGCGGATGTTAGGCATATCGCCATAAGCGGATACCATCACCGCTTTGGTTAACGGACTTTTTTCGCCTAATTGGGTAAGCAGGGTCAGCCCATCCATTTCGGGCATATTAATGTCACTTAAAACAATGGATATATCCGGTTGCACTTGCATTTGTTCCAGGGCTATTTTGCCGTTTGGTGCGAATACAAATTCGTACTCTTCTTCTCTTATCTTCTTGCGGAATTTTTGACGGATCAGACTTTCCAGATCCGGTTCGTCGTCCACTACTAATATCTTTATCATACAACACGTTGTTTTAGTTTGATTTTTAAATCCGCAAAGTCAACGGGCTTTGTCAGGAAATCATCAGCTCCTAGCTTTTTAGCCTCATTATAATTTTGATCATCGCCGTAAGCCGTTATCATCATTACTACCGGTACCGGATCTGCCGGTTTTTGCTTGATGCGTTGCAGGAGGTCTAAACCACTCATGCCTGGCATATTAATGTCGGATAGAATGAGAACCGCCTCGTGTTCATTTTTCTGCAGATAATCCAAAGCAGACTCTCCCGAAAATGCAAAAGCAAACTGCATCTCGCCGGATTTTATTTCTTTTCTGAAGCGCTGTTGAAACAGAGCTTGCACATCCGTTTCGTCATCTACCACTAATATTTTCATGTGTATTTGTTATTGGTAATTGAATTATAAATTGACTGCCTTGACCGGCAGTGCTTTCTACTTCCAACACACCGTTGTGTCCTTTAGTAATAATGTCGTAACTCATGCTTAATCCAAGCCCGGTCCCCTGCCCCGTTGGTTTTGTCGTAAAAAATGGTTGGAATATTTTATCGATGATTTCCTGCGGAATGCCGTTGCCATTGTCTGCTACACGTAATTCTACCCTATCGACAAACTTCTTTGTAGTGAGTGAAACCGTGGGTTCAAAATCACCAACTGCGCTTTTTTTCATTTCACTTACAGCATAGAAAGCATTCGTAATGAGATTGAGTATAGCCCGACCAATATCCTGCGGAACTATGCTAACCTTCCTCAGGCCTTCATCAAAATCTGTTTTTAAGGTAGCGTTGAACGACTTGTCTTTTGCCCGTAAACCGTGATAAGCCAGGCGAAGGTATTCATCAGCCAAAGCATTTATATCCGTTAATTCTTTTTGATTACTGCTTGCTCTTGAGTGTTGCAGCATTCCTTTCACAATGGCATCGGCCCTTTTACCATGATGTGCTATTTTTTCAAGATTTTGAATGATGTCTGCCGCAATTTCTTTTGCTTCATGTGTATCGCCACTTTCCAAAGCCTCTTTCATTTCATCCAATAATTCTTTACTTACTTCACTAAAGTTATTGACGAAGTTTAATGGGTTTTGTATTTCATGTGCAATGCCTGCGGTGAGTTCACCGAGTGAGGCCATTTTTTCTGATTGTATGAGTTGAGATTGGGTAGCTTTCAATTCTGCTAAAGTAAATTCGAGTCTTTCTTTTTCCTGTTTCAGTTTCACCGACTGATTTTCTTTTAGTTGCAGGTCTAGAAAACGCTTATACGCTAGGTCGAATACCCCTGCAAATCGTAGTAGTGTATTGATCGCTTCAGGTGATGGATTTGGCACCGGACCGGTGAGGCTAAACCCAATTTCTCCATGAGAAGTACGAGCCATAACAAAGGTTAAGCCTCCTATGTGCCGAATGTCATCCAGTGTAGGTGCATTGGGGTCTACTATTTCGAAATGACCCAGTGAGACCATCTTATCTACATAACTCACTGCCGCATCTACATCCATGGCATACACGACAAAGGGATCGTTACTTTTTTCCCAATCCGCTAACAGCTTTATGTCGCCATGTATGGATCGAGGCAGTGTCATCACCATTCCAATACGTGTACCATCACCCGAGGTCATAGCCTTTTCATAAATGTCAGGCAACCAACGCATGTACCAGAAGTAATGAGCTTCGTAGCCAAGTGTGACAAATTCTTTCCTCATCATCACAACTATATCGAGCAATTCGGGGGAAGACTGCATGGAAGTCACCTGGGCACGGATGCGCTCCATAGAGAGTTCTATCTGCGCTTCTCTTGCCTGCGCTTCCGCTATTTGAAGATCAAGAAAACGGGTATAAGTCTGTTCAAACACTTTGGCGAAGCGTTTGAAAATATCATGCGCCTCAAGAACAGGGTATAACGTGATGAATAACAAATACCCATACTTAAAATACGAAACGTGGTCTATTTGACGGGTTGGGAATGAGCCACCAGCTGCCCTTATTTGCTTTAACGCATCCCCCATAATTGGCACCGTACACAGGTACTCGTAATGAGCGGCGCAATCTTCACCGTCAAACTCTTCAATGTGCAATGATTCGCCCCGTTGACCCGCCTCATAATAGCGGAGGAAAATTTTCTCTCTTGGCGTTTTATATGCAGGCAATGTGCCTGCCTCGGAACTAAACCATTCTGTTGATTCGCCATTGCCGTAAATATTAAAAGCACAGCCCCAGGTTTCAATGCTCAGTGCACGAACCTGGCTATCTAACAAAAACGAAACGTCCGCCAGTTCATCGCTGTGTTGCATGGCCATAGTTCTAGCTCTTACCCGTTCCAACGCCAATTCTATCTGTGCTTCTCGTGATTGTACTTCGGCTTTCTGCAGATCAAGAAACCGAGTATAGGTTTGTTCAAACACTTTCCCAAAGCGCTTAAGAATGTCATTATCAACTTCTGAAAATTTTTCACCAAGTTGATTGATAATAAATATACTGGTATGTTGAGACACACAACACGATCGGGTGTACCCCCCAGGTGCTGAGATAATTTCTTCCTTTTGTGTGGCTTCCAGATTCGACCATGGTTCATGCCTGAATAGAAACGTAAAAAATTCCTTTTTCTCCAGGCGTGTGAATTGCTCTGTAAAAAACCCCGGTCCTTTTTTGATCCCACTTATAAGATTGGTACAAAAAGGTTTTTCGTAAAGCGGAAGGTGAACTTCATCCGAAGTATCCGCTGTGCCACCAGATCCCCAGCAGCGGATTGTTGTATCAATGTCACTATTAATCGCAATAAAAGAACCTCCATGTATAGCAATATTCAAATTGAGTAATTCTTTATGTACGGTGTGTATGACTTCTTGTAATTCGGAAGTATTGTGCATAGCCAAGCCGCGGGACCGTACCCTTTCCAAACCTGATTCAATCATCGCTTCTCTTGCCTGCTCTTCTGCTTTCTGAATATCAATATACCGGCGGTAAGCTAGATCAAATACATGGCGAAATCTTTTTAGCACATGCAAGCTTTCTTCTACGACTGGACTGAATGTAGATAGACCTATGGCACCAGCGCCGAATGAATAGAAGTAATAATATAGCGCTGGAATACTCTCAAGCCTGGGATCTTCATACTCTCCAATTCTTTTTCGGCGTTCTTTCCAGGTTTTCAATTCATCTCCACTGATCGCTAACTCAACAAAGGAATCAGTAGCACTTCTTATGTGTTCCTGAAACTTTTCAAAAGCCGGATGGCTGTTGTAAGGAATGCGGGAAGTATTGCCCCCTGAAAAATCAGCATAATCATAATCAAGCATTTCTTGATGATCGTCATCCCAAAAGTTAATCAAAGCATTTCTTACATCTTTAAATCCCAGAACGCCCATTTCTTTGAACATCACTTTACAGATGCTTAATACATCATCTGTTTTATTCATGCTCATGGCAACCGCTCTTATCCTTTCGAGAGATGATTCTATTTGCAGTTCACGATTTTTTTGTTCGAGCTCAATAGTTCTTCTTTTTACTGCTTCACGCAGTTGAAGGTTTTCTTTTTCAATAGCTTCTGCAGCTAATTGCTGCCCTTCTTCAGTACGATGATCGGGAAATGAAGCATGCTGGTGTACTACCTTCCACCTTTTATCGATTTGCTTCAACACACAGGAAATCCTGGCGAATCCATAGAAGGTCCAAACATCTCCGATTAAAACATACAGGTTGCTTGTTTCACGTATTACTACATTGTTCTCATCAAGGGCTTGAATACTAATGTTTCGGTCGCGGAGCTGGGCCTTGTCTTTCAATTCGTGGGCAGTTGCTGCATAGAACTCTATTGCCTCATCTTTTGTAAAGAATATCTCTCCGTTGGCAGAACCAAAAATGCTGAAATCATCCACCATATAGGATGCAAATGTTTCTACATCTGCCGAAAGATTAGCAGTCCAAAGTTGGTAATAGTCCTTCAGTAGTTCAGCTTCTGCTTGTTGTGTTAGTTTCATGAAATGTTAGTTGGTAGGCTCATTATAAAAGTTGTGGTTGTATCTCCCAATGACAACACGTCAGCTTCCCTTGTCTTAACTGTTAACTCACCTCCATGCGCTTTCACAATATCATAAGCTAACGATAAACCTAAGCCTGTTCCCTGGCCAGTTGGCTTGGTGGTGAAGAAAGGTTGAAAAATTTTATCGATAATGTTTTGTGGAATGCCATTGCCATTGTCAGTTACCTGAATTTCTATTTTATCATTCCTCCTTTTTGTTACGACAGTAACCGTTGGTTCGTAATTGTCAGGTGTTTGCTTCTTCTTTTCCTCTACGGCATGAAAAGCATTGGTAGTAAGATTCAAAATGACCCGTCCAATATCCTGCGGAACGATATTGATGTTTTCAATGCTTTCATCATAATCTGTTTTTAAGGTGGCATTGAAAGATTTGTCTTTTGCACGAAGACCGTGATAAGCCAGGCGAAGGTATTCATCAGCCAAAGCATTAATGTCAGTAAGTTCTTTTTGGTTGTTGCTGCTTCTTGAATGTTGCAACATTCCCTTTACAATGGCATCTGCACGTTTGCCATGATGTAAAATTTTAGTGAGATTCTCTTTTACATCATCGGCAATGGTTTGTACTTCTACGAAATTTTTGTTTACAATTTCTTGCTTCAGTTCTTCCAGCAATTCATTACTTACTTCCGAAAAGTTGTTGACGAAGTTTAATGGGTTTTGAATTTCGTGAGCTATTCCTGCAGTGAGTTCACCCAATGACGCCATTTTCTCGGATTGAATAAGTTGGGATTGGGTTGATTTAAGAATGGTCAAAGAGTTTTCTAATTCTGCTGTTCTTTCATTTACCAGTTTTTCAAGTTCGGCATTTCTTTTTTTCCATTCTTCCATACCCCAGGTGTCTTCTTCTGTTGTTACTTTCTCTGGTTTAGATCCATGAAACTGTATGACTACCCATTTATTTTCCTGGTATTCCATAATACTGGAATACCTTAAAGACATTTTTATCTTTTCATTATTGACTGTTAATTCAAGTATAATATCATCAACAAAAACAGCAGCATTTTCATCTTTTAATATTCTTCGAAGTACGGGAGTTTGAGTCCAGTGAATATCAATACCCTGACTTTGTTCTCTTTGGCGGGTAATGAGTTCCTTTAAATCAGCGACCGAAAATATTTTTTCATAAACCGTTGTACCATAACCCATAATATCCGGGTCAACGAGTTCATTTAATATATCTAAAGACTCAGGGCTATTTAGACCTGTTTCTAAGAAACTTTGGTATGTTTCAGTGAGTAATTTCTCTTTTACTGCATTCATAACTGATCAATTTACTTAGGCAACGAAATAATAAATACACTTCCTTCTCCTTCGGTTGTTTCCACTTTCAACTCACCACCATGAGCTTTTACTATATCATAACTCAAACTCAATCCCAATCCTGTTCCCTGTCCCGTAGGTTTGGTGGTAAAGAAGGGTTGAAAGATTTTATCTAATACTTTTGAAGGAATGCCATTGCCGTTGTCTGCAACAGATATCTCAAGCCCCCCAGCCCCTGAAGGAGAGCTTATACGCTTTGTACTTACAGTAACTGTTGGTTCGTAGTTTTCTCCCTTTAGGGTCGGGGCCTTTTTCCTTTCATCCACCGCATGAAATGCATTGGTGATAAGATTTAAAATAACTCTTCCAATATC
>SEBV01000106.1 GCA_004172865.1 Gammaproteobacteria bacterium
GTAGGAAAGATGCTGCAAACACTTGTCAGGCAGGGTGTAATCAACAGCCTGAAAGGACCGTCGGGCGGTTTTTATATTTCGGCGCAGCAATTTCAGCAACCATTGATCAACATCGTGGCAGCCATTGATGGAACGGACAACTTCAAAGGCTGCGGCCTTGGATTAAGTCGCTGTTCCGCTACACATCCCTGTCCCATTCACAACGAGTACAAAGAAGCCAGGGATATCATCGAAAACATCTTTAAAACAAAAAAAGTAGCAGATCTGTGCGAACCGGTGACAAACGGTTTTGCTTATTTGTTCGGATAACAATTTGTGAAGTAGGATAACAAAAAACACAATGCAGCAACACGATATTTTAAACCTCGACGATGTAAAAAGCCTGGTAAATACGTTTTATGGGAAAGTAAGAGCGGATGAAACACTTGCTTCCATCTTCAACGACCGTATCGGCGACCGCTGGCCTGAGCATCTGGAAAAAATGTATCGCTTTTGGCAAACGCTTTTGCTAGACGAGCACACCTATTTTGGTGCACCCTTCCCGCCACATGCAAACCTGCCAGTAGCACACCGGCACTTTGAAAAGTGGCTGGAGCTTTTTCATCAAACCATTGATGAATTATTTACCGGTAAAAAGGCGGAAGAAGCCAAGTGGCGTGGCGGCAAAATGGCGCAAATGTTCGAATGGAAGATAGAAGGATTTCGGAAATGGGAAACGGCAAGCAAAGTGTAGCGTCGCTTAACGGTGTAGAATTGCCAGGTACTACGCCGATAATAATTTAAATTGTAGAACATGGAAAAAGAATTTGGAACCTTATCGCAGACAATCGATGGACTTGAAAAACAAGGTTACACTCTCGATTTCAATATCAGGGAGGAGTGCCTCGTCTGTCGGCAGACAAACGCCGCATTGCGTCCTGATGAATTTGAAATCGATGCCGTTTATCGCTTTGAAGGTGACTCGAACCCGGATGATGAAGCCGTTGTCTATGCGATTTCATCGCCTAAGTTTGGCGTGAAGGGTGTGCTCGTGAATGCTTATGGCATCTATGCAGATGAGGCTTCGAACGAGTTGGTGCAGAAATTAAAAGAGCATCGATAGTCGGCATATCCAAATTTTTTTAGGAAAGCGGACTGCTGCAGGCCAACTGGAAGAGACGACCGAACGTTAAAGAAAAACCGCCGCTGACAATTATGTGGGTTAATGCTGGTTGAAGAGAAATGAGTTCTTTGGGAAATAAACATCAATGAAAGCAAGATTGACCGGCGTTGACTTATGTAGCAGTGAAAGAGAAACGCTATCCTTTTATTCTTATTGAATTAAGTATCTGTGCAGGATGAATGAATTGAACATCGCCAATTAGTGAGAAGATATGTTATGCGCAATGCATATCCATGATTCTAAAATAGTCTTCTCAATATTTTGCGCAAAAAAACGTTTCATAAGAAATTTGCTCGTTTCAACGCACAGGTATGAGGACAGGTCTTTCGGTTAGGCAGCGAATGCTTATTGTCGTTCTCTGTTTTGTAGTAGCGGTCATTGGCTTTATGGTTA
>SEBV01000107.1 GCA_004172865.1 Gammaproteobacteria bacterium
ACTTTCCCATCTGCATCATTGGCGCATAACCACAGGCTCCGAGGCACTCCACCGTTTTTAGTGTAAACATGCCGTCCGGCGTGGTTTCGCCCACACCTATTCCTAGCTTTTCTTTTATATAGTCAATGATCTGATCGCTTCCTTTCACCATGCAAGGGCCGGTCTGGCAAACTTCAAAAAGGTATTTGCCAATCGGCTTCAGGTTGTACATGCTATAAAAGGTAGCTACTTCATACACCTCAATTGGCTTTAACTGCAACAATTCTGCTACATAATCCATCGCTTCAGGGCTCAACCAGCCGCCGTTTTCCTCCTGTGCAAGATGCAGCAGGGGAATTAATGCACTTTTTTGTTTTCCTTCCGGATACCGTGCAATGATTTCCTGAACCTTTTGTAGTTTTTGGTCTGAAAACTTCATTATTAAAAATTCGACAATTTGATAATTCGATAATTCGACAATTTCATTTGCGTTTTGGCAAATTGCCGAATTGGCTAATAGTTTATCCGTCCATTTCGCCGGCAATCAAGTTCAGCGATGACATCACAATGATCGCATCACTCAACATGCTGCCTTTCACCAGCTCTTCGTAAGCCTGGTAATAAATAAAGCAAGGCCTGCGAAGATGCATTCTGTATGGGCTTCTGCCACCGTCGCTGATCAGGTAAAAACCCAATTCGCCGTTGGCGCCTTCTACCGAATGATACACTTCACCCGGCGGCATATCTACTTCTCCCATCACAATTTTAAAGTGATAGATCAGCGCTTCCATCTTCGTGTACACATCTTTCTTCTCGGGCAGATAATATTCGGGTACATCCGCATGGAAAACTTCTGCTTCAGCCCCTTTAAACTCCTGCACTTTGCGGTAAGCCTGCTCAATAATTTTCAGTGACTCCCACATTTCTTCCTCGCGAACCAAAAAACGGTCGTAACAATCGCCGGTTTTACCAGTTGGAATACTGAAGTCAAAATCCTGGTAGCTGCAATAAGGCGTATGCACCCGAACGTCATAATCTACACCTGCCGCCCGAAGGTTTGGCCCGGTGAAGCCGTAGTTCAGGGCTCTTTCGGCACTGATAGGACCTGCGCCAATGGTACGCTCCATGAAAATCCGGTTGCGTACAAACAGGTTTTCAAATTCTTTCAACGCTTTGGGATATTCCGCCAGGAATTTTTCCAGCTTTTCCCAGGCAATGTTGTTGAAATTCCGTTCAAACCCACCGATACGTCCAATGTTGGTTGTTAAACGGGCACCGCAAACCTGTTCCCAGATTTCATAAATCAGTTCCCGGTATTGCATCAGGTAAAGAAAGCCCGTGTAAGCACCGGCATCCACACCTACAATGGAATTACAAATAAGATGATCGGCAATGCGGGCCAGCTCCATGATGATGACACGGAGATAATCCACCCGCTTTGGTGTTTGAATTCCCAGCAGCTTTTCGCAGGTGGTATGCCAACCCATATTGTTGATGGGCGATGAGCAATAATTCAAACGGTCGGTCAATGGTGTAATTTGATACAGCGGACGGCGCTCAGCCCGCAATCTTTTCAATAGCCCTGTGTACATAACCGATGGTTGATTCGGCTGACACGATCCGTTCGCCATCCAGTTCCAGAATGTTCTGGAACACACCATGGGTAGCCGGGTGCGTTGGTCCCAGGTTGATGCGGGTGGTTTCCAAATTAATTCCACCCTGCGTTAATGCTTTATCCGTTGTAATCGACATTCTTATAAGTCAAAATGCAAAAGTCAAAATGCAAATGAAATACGCTGTTTGACTTTTTACTTTTTAATTTTTACTTCTCTTGTTCTGCTTGCGGAATCAATAGCGGCGAACCGTCTTCATTGCGGTTACCAAAATCAAAACTTCCACCGCGGCCAAACATTTCGTCATCCT
>SEBV01000108.1 GCA_004172865.1 Gammaproteobacteria bacterium
TAAGGGCCGGATTGAGTGGTAAAATCGGATTGTCCTAACGGCAATCCTATTTTGGAGAATGCTTGATGATTGATTTTCAAAGTTTTGGTGGTGCGTGTAATTGCGTATATCTTAGAGTTGGGCGCTATGCTGTGGCAGTCTTAAGTTCAAATGGCGTAATTTTGGCTTGCTAAACAGAAAATGCGACTTATAGACGAACATAAAGCGGTTATTGAAGCTCTTTGCCAGCGGTACGGGGTGCACAGACTTTATGTCTTTGGTTCTGTACTGTCCGACCGTTTTTCTGAGGTTAGCGACATAGATCTGCTGGTTGATTTTTCTGGTGTGGACCTTAAGCATTACGCAGATAACTACTACAACTTTAAGTTTGCCCTCGAAGAAGTCCTCCATCACCCGGTAGACCTGATTGAAGAAAGGGCGCTCCGCAATCCCTTTTTCAAACAAAGTGTCGAGGCACAGCGACAGCTACTTTATGCAGCTTGAACTCAAAACCTGGGCTTATGATATTTTGACCGCCATCCACGAAATCGAACTGTTTTTGGAGGATGTGCCTGACTTTTCTCTCTATCAAAATGACCTTAAGACCAAACGCGCCATAGAACGCAACCTCGAAATCATTGGCGAAGCCATGAATCGGATGTTGCAGAAGGAGCCAGGCCTTCGTTTCACGGATGCCCGAAAGATTGTAGACACCAGAAACCGGATCATCCACGGCTACGATACTGTCTCTGATGAAGTGCTTTGGAGTATCGCTACAACTAACCTTCAGACGCTTAAGCTGGAGGTCGAAGAGTTCCTCAAATAGCACAGCGCCCAACAGAGGCTGTTGCGCTATGGCCTGCGAGCACCCAAATAATTCGTAGTTTTCCTCTCGGCCACAGCGCAAAGCCCTGGCCGTTGTGCGCAATGCAAGTGAAAGATTTCAAAGAAATATCAATCCGAGGGAGATACGCTTTTGGTGCCGTTTGTCTCGAACGCGCCTTGGAGCATTATGGAATAGCCAACTACTTTTTTAAAACCATCCCTTTGTCTTCGATTTGGGAATTTACATCTGAACAAAAACTTGATGCCTGGGACATCAATGTGCGTAGGATCGATCCGGAATGTTATGACAATGAAGTAGATGTTCCAGACGAAAATATTGCTGCTTTTTACAGATCAATGCACCCAACAATCCTTGATATACTTTCGGACCTTATTGAAATTGGCGCAAGCAACCTTTATGGCGGCACAGAAGGGTATTCGCCTAGTTCACTAATACCTTTGGAAAGGATATTGAAAACATGCGCCAAAGCAAAAATCCCTTTACCAGATATAAGCCCTTTCGCGAAGAGTTCAATAAATGAAGAGCGGGGTTGGGGCTACCCCCGAGACCGAAGTTTCTTCATTGCCTAAGCACTGCGCACAACATGAACTATGTTGATTTCCAAATAAATTTCTACGCTAAGGTGCTTTTAAAATCTGCTTGATAGGTAGTGCCTTTTGTAGCGATGGCGAAGGCTTGTTTGAGTAGCTTGTTGCAGACGGCGATGAGGGCAAG
>SEBV01000109.1 GCA_004172865.1 Gammaproteobacteria bacterium
ACTTCCTCCCCTACAAAGCCGGTCAAATTAAATTTTCAGGAACTTCAATTTGCCTCAACAAGCAATGAGCAGCTACCTGTTTGTTTCACCGCCCAGACGTCTGTTAAAGCCTCTTCTTATTTATTTCGGAAATATATCGAACCTTCCTTCCCTGTTTTTCATCCACCGGCTTAAGAAGTCAGCTCTTTCATCCTTCAACAGATCTATTACTTTAAAAGACTTCTTATGTCACAACGATACAAGTTTGTGGTCATGGCGCTTTTTTGCCTGACGACGACGACCCTCTTTGCCCAAAAAATCGTCAAAGGAAAAATAATCGACGCCGTTACCAAAG
Source organism: Gammaproteobacteria bacterium (assembly GCA_004172865.1). Taxonomy (GTDB): domain Bacteria; phylum Pseudomonadota; class Gammaproteobacteria; order Pseudomonadales; family Cellvibrionaceae; genus Cellvibrio. Next base: position 335 of record SEBV01000109.1, read on the forward strand.
AACCGATTAACGGCGCAACCATTCAATGTACAGAGGCTGGCTGCAACTGTGGTTGCGCCACCACAACAACCGGCGCCTTTGAAATGCATTGCAAGAACTGTAAAACACTAACTGTTTCTTATATCGGCTACCAACCACAGGCCATTTCAACTGAGGCGGACAATACTCTTGTTGCCCTCATCCCTACCGCATCACTTTTAAACGAAGTTGTCATCTCTGCCAACCGCCAACCGGTGCGCCGTGCTGAGGCGCCAATTGCCATTGCCAGCATCAGCACTAAAACTATTCTGGATGCAAAGCCGATTACGGTTGACCAGGTATTAAACAAAGTGAGCGGTGTTTACATGGTGAATCTTGGCAACGAACAACACCAAATGAGTATTCGCCAGCCCATGACCACAAAGGGTTTGTTTTTGTATTTGGAAGACGGCATGCCGGTGCGGACAACCGGCGTATATAACCACAATGCTATCCTTGAAATGAACATGGCTGCGGTAAAAAACATTGAGGTCATCAAAGGACCATCTTCATCGCTTTACGGCAGCGAAGCCATTGGTGGTGTGGTGAACTTTATTACAGTTGCACCAACAGCCATTCCCGTTTTAAAACTTTCTGCACAGGCAAATGACCTTGGTTATGTGCGCACCGATTTGCAAACCAACTTTACATCGGGCAAATGGGGCGTTGCACTCAACGGCTACTACGCACAACGGCAAAATGGTTTTATTGACTATACGGATTTCAGTAAAGGCACGCTTTCAGCACGCCTTGATTACACTTTCAGCAAAAGCACAACGCTTTCCAATAGCCTCACCTGGATGAAATATAAAAGCGACATGACCGGCACTATTGACAGCGCACACTTTGCCAACCGGTCTTTTACAAGCCAGCAAACGTTCACCTATCGCAATGTGGATGCGCTTCGTTACCGTTCTACGTTGAATCACACCTGGAACGAACGGAGCAGAACAACCGCATCCCTTATTTACCGAGATAACACCATTGAGCAGAATCCAGCCTACTCAATCAAGAATGATTTTCGTCGTTTGAGCAGCGGAGCGTGGACAGGGAATAAAGACCTGGCGCATGGAGAGATCAACAACAGCTCTTTCAACAGTTATGCTTTGGTAGTGCAACACAAACAAAACATCGGCTGGAAGAATGCGGTTTTGATCGGGGGCGTGAGTGC
>SEBV01000110.1 GCA_004172865.1 Gammaproteobacteria bacterium
ACATTGGGATTGGAAGAGTGAATACATTGTATGTTAACGATGGAACTATGAACACATTCCTCACGAATGACATTACTACGAATGATATTACAATTAATAATACGTTTACATGCCCAAATCGGTTAATTCGTTCGTCATGTCCAGTAATGTATTTACACGGTGATCCATTCCTTTCCTTAAATTCTAACTTTATAGTTTCACAAGGCCATGAACAAAAAATAGTTTTGTGCACTATGGCACGATTACCAGGTAATGACGAAGATCAAGCATGGATAATTCAACCAGGTTATACAATACAAATATTTAAGGATATTCGTTTTGAAGGAGATTGGGCAATACTGCAAAACGATTCAAACAAAATAGCATATGTACGGTGTTCGAGACTTAAAAACAGCACAATACAGGTATACAATGGTAGTACATGGACAAATATAGATGCGGGTTTAGGTGGATCATATGGTGGACAAAGATCTGGATCTGTTAAGGTATTTTTTGGAATGTGGAACGGTACAAGCGGAGGTGAGGAAATCACGACCGATATCCTTAACAATTTGTAGCTTGGTGTAGGTAATATTATTGGTAATATAGGTAATATAGGTAAGTAGGTAAAATCATGGTTTATGGCGTTTACAAAAAATTTATTATAGAGGCGTATATTATTGTGTCAGAATTACTCTATCCTAATGCAAGTTTGGTGCTCAATACATTGCATATTCAATTAGCAGATGGAGGATCATATAATACTTTGTTGAACGATGTTAACAATAGCAAAGGAACCTTTTCAAACAACGGACAGACTGTAACATGGAAAAATGTCAATATGCAACAAGTACTTGGTAACATGTATAACAAATATTCTCAGTTTAATTTAAGAGTATCATCGGGTAGCTTTATTACCGGCGGAGTTGCACAAGCATCAGCAGATTTTGGAGGTGGTATTGTTTCAATACGATTTCAAGGTTGTGAACTTGTCAATCAAACCTACAACCATTTGTTAGGGACATGCGCTGACACAGCTCCTGCGTTGGCCATTACTCTTGCAAATTCGAGTGTCAACTCACCGTCAGCTATTAATATATTAGGTCAAAATGTTGTATCTTTCAGAAAGCCAAATAATGTTTTTTGTGATATCACGTTGGATTGGTCATCGTTAGAAAGCGCCACTGGGAAAGTTGCACAGACTGTTGGTCATTGGGCTTTTTTATGCGACATATTTCCCATTTTAGAATCCAAAATTAATTTCGGAATTCAAAATTAATTAAATAAACTTTTTTAGTTCATAACACTAATGTGTTAACTTGTTAACTTCCCATATCTTTAAGGGGCAAACATCCATAGTTAACTTCCCATGCATTCATCTCATGTATACAACGATATGAACATCGGACGTCGGGCGGCCGGAAGTGTACTTTTTTGGTTTATCTCATTTTGTGATACAATAGGGGAAAAAAGTAAATATACTTTTGTTTTTCACATTTATCTTACGAGCTTGACAGTGATATGGACTGTCATTTCT
>SEBV01000111.1 GCA_004172865.1 Gammaproteobacteria bacterium
CTTTTAGATTAGCACTCAAAAGGAAAATAATTGCAAAATTATCATAGTTCCCTCTTAGTAATTTCTCACTAACTGAAACGAATTAGTTCAAACTTTGAGTTAATAACGAGTTCGACAAAGCCTTCTAACAATATTGATGACAGTGGGGGGATGGTAGCTTATAGCCAATTTTATATGTATACTAGTGTACATTTATAGTCAATATATACTACAAATTTACTATACGTTTGATACAACTTGGCCAAAGTATATTTGGCTGTAATTACTTATTTAATTACAAGTTACTTGCATACTGCATTATGAACCGCAAAGCGCATCAACCCTAAGGGCTAATTTTGTGTATTACCCACGTGCCTTTATACCCTGCTTCATACACTGCTGTAAGCCACACTAACGAACTATTTACTATTTGATTTATAACTACATGCTTATCAACTGGCTATGTATCATGCGAACTTATGACTTAGTGAGTCTCAAAAGGATGGAAGGAGCTTTAGGAGGGTCTTTTGGCTTTGGTGGGGAAAATTCTTTTTTTTTCCTATTATTTTTCCATTTTGCTCTCCCTACCCTCCTATGCTCCCTTATTCTTCTTCTTCAATTTTAAAATAAAGTAGTTTAATATAATAAGATGGAGAAAATACTATAGTAATGAATAAATTGCATTATATATAGTAGCTTTATAAGGATGAAGTACAATGTCCGTCAAAAGTAAAGGAACAAGGTGAGTTTTTGTGTTCATTCCATGTTGACAAGCTTTCATCTGTTCTATCCCTAGCAAAGTGAAACCTTGCCATCAGCGCTAATTTATGACCTGCTTGCATGACTTGGGTCAAAGTCTCGGGTCAAGTTATAACGTAAGTAGCGTCAATCTCTGTATCTCACTGTGGCCTCACAATTCAACCCCTCTGCCTTACTACAACATAGACATTAACCCAGAACCCAAAACTATGACTAAAATGTCTACGCGTCACTACCATCGTGTAGCAGAGGATAAACGTATTGGGATCATTGCCCTACAGGAGAAAGGCTGTACACTGAGAGACATCTCAAGACAAGAAGTACGTTCATCATGGGGTTGAATATTAATGAATCACAAACTTACAAAGACAATCAACAAACAAAGAACTTGTTCGTCCTTACGTCTGCCTGTTGCATCTCCAGACCATGTTGGCTACGCCTCCTCCTTGCACGGCAGGAACGACTAGCTTCGGGTTTAAGGCCATGTGTAGGCTTCACCCACCGCAGCTTGTGCGTATCCGATGGTCGAGCTAGGATAGGTGTCTCGTCAGAGAAGATGACTTGCTTCCATTGCTGCACTGTCCAATCACGATGTGTCAGAGCAAAGTCCAGCCGTTTTCTCTTGTGTGTACGGGTCAGGAGCGGCTTCCTGATCATATGCATAGCTTTCAGTCCTTCATCATGCAGCATATTGCGGGTGGTTCTAGCACTAACATGGGCGATGTCGAGAGCTGCAGCGGTTTGTGCGAGTTCTGTGGCAGTCTCGACACCACCTCG
>SEBV01000112.1 GCA_004172865.1 Gammaproteobacteria bacterium
GTAATACAAGCATCGCTGCCATACAAGCCAGAAAAACCGGTATTGCTTTGCGTAAGTTCAACCTGATCTTTTGATTGATGAAGCTTCCAAAACACACTACCGCAAGCATTGCCGGTAAGGTGCCGAAACCAAAAGCAGCCATGAACAAACTTCCTTTGACCGCACTGCCGGTGAGAAACGAAGATGTTAAAGCAAGGTAAATCATGCCACAGGGCAAGAGGCCATTGAGAACGCCGATTCCAAAAAGAGAACTGTTAGAAGTTGAAGAAAGAAGTTTGCCTAAATGCTTTCGCAGTTGCAGGAAAAAACCTTGCGCGGGTGATGCAGCTGTAAACTTTTTTTTCACTGCTTTTGGAAGTAAAAGAAAGAGAAGGATAACCGCGCCAAACGCAATTGAAAAGATGCTTTGAATCTGTGGTGTGATTAAAAAGTCTCCCGCCAAACCAAGCATCAGGCCAAGCCATGAGTAGGTCGCCATTCTTCCCAGGTTATAAAGTAAACCACCGAGCATGCGCTTGCCGTTTGTTTGGTTTCCCAGCGGCAATGCCATGGCTATTGGACCACACATGCCAATGCAATGGAGGCTACCAACTGCGCCCATGACAAAAGCGATGCTGATGATTTCAGTAACGTCCATAGCTCGTTAGAAAAAGATGTTTTGTTCTTCGAAGTACGCTTTACCATTTGCCTTCCAGGATAATTTGATTGTATAGGCGCCTGAAAGCTCTTTGCCCAGTTCCAACCGGATGAAACCATCACTTGTTGCAAATGTTTTCCGGAGGTCTTTGGATGCATCAGAAGCACGATAGAGATACACTTCGCCTTCTGTTGCGGCTTTCAAAAATTCTTTCGGCAACTGAATGCTAATGCTGTTTACGGTATGGCTGATCTTAGGACGCTCCGACAATTGCGCAACATTTCCTTTTTGATCAATCACATCCTGGTATTTTAGTTCCGCCTCGTAATAATTCTCGGTAACGAGGTCAAAACTTTGACTGTTGGCTTTGTACACCAAAAACAAGATGCCCGCCACAAACGACAAGTAAAAGATCAAAATTTTATATCCCCAGCTAATACGCATGATAATTGAATAATTAATAATGAATAATTAAGAATGAGTTTTAAGGTGGCATCCTAATAACTTAGTAACCAATAATTCAATTTCATTCTAATTTCCCGGCCCCATAAAAGTAGTTTCGGCGGTGGTGATGCGTTTATGACCCTGGTAAACTCCAATCATGATTTTTGTCTTGCGACGAGCAATCTGGCCCGGGTCGATTTTGACAAAAAACGGCGTTTGTAAATAAGATTCAGGCCCCACATGTAGCGCAGTACCAACCACCGCTATGTCGCCGTCCATGTTTTCAACTTTAAGCGTAATGGGAAGATCCTTCCTTGTTTTGTTTGCCAGTTTAATGCTATACAGGTTCGACAAGCGGCCATCGGGCTGCGTTTGATAAATCTGGCCGGCGGCACGAACCACCGTAGCATCAACATCTTTTCTAC
>SEBV01000113.1 GCA_004172865.1 Gammaproteobacteria bacterium
CTTCTCCGCTTGAACTTTATTATGGAATTGCGGTAAAGACGATTGACCTGAAGGAAATAAAAGAGTTTAAGGTTATTGGTGACAAACTGGAAGCACCAAGAGCTGTTCGAGTACTGGAACCCAAGCCTGAATATCATCCTGCCATCACTAAAAAAGATACAGAACTGATCATCTTTGGCGAAAGCAGCGACCGCATTGTATACAATCTTGCCAATTGCTGCAAGCCCATCCCGGGCGATGATGTGTTTGGCTTTGTCACTACTGGTAAAGGATTAACCATTCACCGCACCAATTGTCCAAATGCAACAAAGCTTTTGTCGAACTATGGCCACCGCATTGTGAAAACCAAATGGGCGAAGAACAAGGAGATTTCTTTCCTTACTGGTTTGCGCATTATTGGAATGGATGATGTAGGCGTGGTGAATAAGATCACGAACATCATCAGCGGCGATCTGCGCATTAATATCTCCGCTATTACGATTGAATCAAAAGAAGGCTTGTTTGAAGGAACGATTAGGCTATTCGTTCACGACAAAGAAGAGTTGGATGAGTTGGTCAACAAATTGAAATCGCTGAATGGCATTCATTCCGTTGAGCGGTTTGAAACAGAGCAGCCTAATTAATTAGAGTCCGTATTGATCAATGAGATATACTAACGCTGCCATATTGATAGCGCCCAATTGAAGTTCGCGTTTGTTCACGGCTTCAAACACATCGTTGCGTGCATGGTGATAATCAAAATAGCGTTGCGGATCAGGTGTTAAACCGGCAAGAGCCGTTCCAAATGTTCTTCCCAATGGACCTATATCGGCGCCACCACCGCCCCGGTTAATAACAGCAGGACTGTACGGTTGTAACAAGGATTTCCAGCTTAACACTTTTTGGTATTGAGCGTCGGTGCCGGTAAAGCCAAAACCTAAAGGCGTAAAGCCGCCGTTATCGCTTTCCAGCGCAAAAAGATGCTTTTCGTTTTTTGCTTTCGCCTCTTCGGCATATTTCTTTCCGCCACGGCCACCATTTTCTTCATTGGCAAACAATACAAAACGGATAGTACGTTTCGGTTGATAGCCCAGCGCCTTGAAAGTTCTTAGTACTTCAATCGTTTGCACACAGCCCGCGCCGTCATCATGTGCTCCTTCGCCAGGGTCCCAACTATCCAGGTGCCCGCCGATCGTAATAAATTCATTTGGGAATTCAGTTCCTTTTATCTCGCCAATTACGTTATGACCAATTGTATCGGGCAAAAAGTGGCCGTGTGTAGTCAGTGTTACCGATAGTTTGGACTCTTTTAATGCATTGCTTAACCAATCAGCATCCTGCAAGCCAATAGCAACGGCTGGAATTTTCGGAAACGAATCATTGTAAGCCGTGGAACCGGTGTGCGGGTTGTTATCGGTGCTGTTCGACATACTTCTGACAATTACGGCTACAGCACCATATTTAGCGGCACGGCTTGGACCTTGTCCGCGGTAAATACCGGCATCGCGGTAGGCATT
>SEBV01000035.1 GCA_004172865.1 Gammaproteobacteria bacterium
AAAACATAATCATAGTTTACATCAATCGGAGAACCGATAAACCAACGGGAACCCAAATCATCAACCGGCTTACCATTCGCATCATAGATGCCCACATCTTTTATTTTCGTGTTGTAATGAGCATAGTTTAATGTCGTTGTCCAGGTAAAGTTTTTCTTTTTAATAGAATTGATAATCACTTGAGCTTCGTATCCATTGGTGGATGTTTTACCAATGTTTTCGGTAATGGAACTCGTGCCGTTGATTGACGGAATGGACCGGCTCAGAAGCAAGTCGGAAGTGTTTGACCAATAAATATCAAAGGTTCCTGAAATCAGACCCTTCAAAATTTCAAAATCAATTCCTGAATTTACAGACGTTGTTGTTTCCCATCCTAGATTAGGTGAAGCAAGGTTGGAAGGATAAAATCCATACAGTGCCTTGTGATCGTCGGAGAGATAATTAAAGGTTGAGAGGTTAGGCAAGGTTACATATGCGTTGACAGCTTCATTACCGTTTTTACCCCACGATAAACGATACTTTAGACGCGATAAAATATTAGACAGAGCTGAACCTTGATAGAATTTTTCATTCGATACATTCCAGCCTGCCGCAATCGATGGAAAGATGCCGTACTTGGTATTGTCACCAAAGGCAGAATAGCCATCTCTGCGGGCTGTTGCCGTTAATAAGTACCTGCTATCATAAGAATAATTCAGGCGAGCCATCTGCGACAGATGGTTTATTTTGGAATAGGACGATGTACCCGACAAGACGCCTGCTTTTGAAGCACCATAGTAATAAAGCACATCGTTTGGAAAATCTTTCCCTGTAACGGAATTGTTTTCATTTGTTTTGCTTTGTGCAGAATAAAGACCTGTCGCAAAAATGCGGTGCTTGCCAATGTCTCGACGATAAGTGAGAATGTTTTCAATGAGCCAGTCATTGTTTTCGGTGTTGCTTGTATTTAGCTCACCATTGGATTGCGAGCCTTCATATGTATCCCGACCACGATAATTTTTGTAGTTGTTGGACTGAAAAGTATAGCCAGTATTAAGACGGTAACTCAATCCCTGAATAAAAGGTATTGTAACATCCAATGCATTGTTTGAAATGATCTTCGTGGTTATGTCACTGTTCTGCTCATTTATTGCACTCAAAGGATTTTTTGCAAAGGCTACACTGGAGTTTTCCCAGGCCGAAAGCCTGATATTGCCGTTTGCATCATAAGCTTCTGCAAGGGGAATCATTCTGAATGCACGCCCAAAGTCCGGTGGCCATCCATCTCGCACGTACCGGCCAATTTGAGTATTCGATGAAAATTTCAACCAAGAGGTTAAGGTGTGGTCGAAATTAAATCTGAAATTATCACGAGTAAACTTATCGTTCAGGGCGATTCCTTTTGTATCGGAATGATTCAGCGAGAAAAAAAACTTCGTTGCTTTTGTGCCGCCGCTAAAAGAAAAATTGTGCTGTTGCTTGAAACCATTTTGAGTTGCAACTTTTATCCAGTCCGTTGATTGGCCTGCATTATGCATTCTAAGTTCTGTAGGCGTAATGGAGCCCATCCAAGGTTCGGGATTTGTGGGAGTGGGTGTTATGGTATTGGCAGCCTTTAATGCTTCAATCTTATAATTCCAGTACATCTCACCGTCCATCAATTTTGGAATATTGATCGCCTTGTCAAAAGATACAAAGCCGTCGTAGGTGACAACCATTTTACCGTTTACACCTTTTTTGGTGGTAATAATAATGACACCGTTTGCGCCTCTTGCGCCATAAATTGCAGCTGAGGAAGCATCTTTCAAAACTTCCAGTGATTGCACGTCATTTGGATTAATTTCCGAAAAAGGACCGTCAAATGGAATACCGTCCAGAATAATTAACGGTCTGTTGTCTGCCGTAATTGACTTTACCCCTCTGATCCTGGTTTGGGATGAATTACCCTCAGCATTAGAGCCAGTGATTGAAATGTTTAGTCCCGGTACTGCACCTTGCAGTGCTCCGACAATGTTGGTTTGCGGACGTTGTTCTAAAACCCTTGTATTGATAGAAGCAACAGCACCGGTTAAGTCCGACTTTCGTTGCGTTCCATATCCAACTACCACCACTTCGTTTAATGTCGCTGTTGTCGTTTCAAGAACGATGGAACCAGCAGACAGTTGGCCAACTGCTATTTCCTTTGGTTGATAGCCAACGGAAGAAAAAACAAGTATGTCTTCGGGTTTTGCGGCAATTGAAAATTTGCCGTCACCGTCTGACACGGTAGCTTTTTTAGTGTTTTTTATCCCAACGGATACACCAGCCAATGGTTCGTTTTTATTATCTACTACTGTCCCACTAACCTTTTGTTGGGCATAAGCAGCCTGGCTCATTAATAGCAACAGAAAAACGACTAGCCGCGTCAGATAACTCGGCAACTGTCCCTTAACAAGTAGATTGTTGTTTAAGCGTTTCTTCATCATAAGAAGTTTTAGAATTTGCAATGCAGTTGGTTAAAAGCTCATGTTAGACTGATGTTTCGCCTAAGACGTATCATAATTTTTTCGAACCTGAAAAGGAATTAAAAGCTGTTGGCAAGGCATCATTGAGATGAAATAAAAGATTTGAAATAATTGAACTTTCTGATCGAATCCAGACTCTCAGTTCTATATTGCCCTTGCCAATTCTGGTTTGGCAATGACGGGCATTATTTTCTTTTCTACTACTCTTCTATACACTGCCATGTCCACCTCATTTTCACTTTTTGCAATGATCACAGTGGCAATGGTATTGCCGATGAAATTGATGATGGCCCTTCCTTCGCTCATAAAACGGTCCACGCCAATGAGCAGAGCCAATCCTTCCAGCGGAATGACCTTTAGAGCCGCCAACGTGGAGGCCAGCACAATAAATCCACTACCAGTAACGCCGGCAGCTCCTTTACTGGTGAGCAGCAAAATGCCAATGACCGTAAGCTGTTGTCCAATAGTAAGGTCAATGCCAAAAACCTGCGCTAAAAAAATGACGCTCATGCTTAGGTAAATCGTCGTACCATCGAGATTAAAACTATACCCTGTTGGAATCACCAGACCAACGACTTCTTTTTCACAACCCGCAGCAGTTAATTTTTGCATTACAGACGGCAGTACTGCTTCGCTACTGCTGGAACCTAACACAATAAAGATTTCTTCTTTTATATAAGACAGTAGGCGCCACAGGTTGATTTTGTAGTAGCGACAAATTAGATGAAGTACAACAAAGATGAAAAGAATGCCAGTGATGTAAAATGTCAGCAACAGCTTACCCAAGACCGCCAGTGTGGCAAAGCCAAACTTCCCGATGGTGTAGGCCATGCCGCCAAAAGCGCCAACTGGACTAAGCCGCATGATGATCTTTAAAACATTAAACAATACTTTATTAATCTTTTCAAAACTCAAAAGCAGGCTTTGTCCCGACGTGCCCAACATTTTTAGACCGACAGCAAACAGAATACTGAAGAATAAAATCTGTAGGATGTCGCCTTTCGCAAAGGCATCAACAATGTTGGAAGGAACGATGTGCGAAAAAAACTCACCCCAATCCACTTTGCTGGCTTGCTGTGAAATTTCGGCTACCTGGGTGTTTGTGGTGTGAGGAACGCTAACCCCCACGCCTGGTTTGACCAAATTGGCGGTAATAAGTCCAATGATAAGTGCTAGCGTCGTCACCACTTCAAAATAAATCAGCGCCTTCAGTCCAACCCTGCCTACCTTTTTCATGTTGCCTGCACCGGCAACACCTGATACAATGGTGAAGAAGATCACTGGCGCAATCACCATGCGAATCATGTTGATGAAGGTTTCGCTAATCAGCTTAGCCGTAGAGGAAAAATTTGGATAAAGCCAACCAACAAGCACGCCGGCCAAAATGCCTATTATGACTTGTACATATAAAATTTTCAAATACTTCATAGCAATAGCTTTAAGCGGCATCCCGCATTCCGATCCAATCTATTAACGCATATAAGGCAACATGATTTTTTGCCAAATGGCATATCCTTCGGGCTTCATGTGCAGCCGGTCTTCTTTGTAAAGTTCTTCGCGCATTTTGCCGTTGGCATCAAGCATGGCACCGTAGATGTCAATAAAATCAGCGTTCTTTTGTGTTTTTAGATAGGCCTTGATTTGCCGGTTTGCCTCTTTTACCTGATCCTGGATTTTGTCGCGAACAGGACTGGGCTTGATAGAGACATAGCTAATAGTAGTTAAGGGTAGGTTTTGCCGGATGATGCCAACCAAAGTCTTCACTCGCCTGAGTACTTCTTCCGGAGTTAGGAAAGATCCTAAATCATTTTCACCGCAATAAATGACCACTTGTTTTGGCTTATAAGGAATAATAATGTCATAAGCGTACCGAATCACATCGGTTAAAACAGAGCCGCCAAAACCACGATTTAAAATGGGATATCCAGGAAAATAATTCTTTACGTCCATCCACCGCGTAAAAGAAGAACTGCCCACAAATAAAATAGAATTTGCCGGAGGAGGTTGTGAGGCATCCTGCTTTTTGAAAGCAATAATGTCGTTCCAGAAAGGAGGCGCTGAAGCCGCGGTAGGTTTAACATCTTCCGGCTGATAAAAACCATTTAGTCCCATCCACCGTATGGCGGCAGGCATCCAGTATTCATCCTGCGCTTTGTTGTGCATGGCGAAGCCGTGTCCACCCTTTTGGTAAAGCAACAGCTGCGCAGAAACCTTATGGGCTACCAGAGCATGGTAATATGCAAGACTGTTCCCGACTAGTGAAGTGCTGTCATCCTCTGCCTGCACAAGAAAAGCAGGCGGAGTGGCTGCAGTTACATGCAACTCTGGCGAAAAAGCTTCCTTTTGCTGAGGAGAAGGATGTTTCCCAAGCAACGTACTTCTTGTTTTTGAGGTTCTTGATGTGAGAGTATCAGTAAAACTGATCACCGGGTAAATCAACAGTGTAAAAGCAGGCTTTCGTCCGTTCTGTGTAGTGGCTGCCATTGCTGTCAAATGCCCGCCAGCTGAAAAGCCCAAAACTCCAATCCGGGTAGTATCCAAATTCCACTGCCCGGCATTGGAATAGACAATCTGCATAGCTTGTTGTAAATCCTGCATGGGCACGCTTGTATAATCGGAATATGCCGAGTCCACCCAGGTGCGGTATTTCAAAACGAACGCAGTGACGCCGGATGAAGCCAGGCTTTTTGCAACATCATAGCCTCCGTCTTCAATACTTAAATTCAGATAACCCCCTCCTGGACAAATAATTACTGCCGAATGGGAGGCATTTTGTCTTTCAGGAAGAAAGACAGTCAACGTTGGTCGGGTAACATTTCTTACAGTTGGTCTTCCGTTGTCAGGCCGTGAAAAAATTTCTTTGTCTTCCACAGTAAGTAAACTTGGCGCCGTACCAGCATACAATGGAATAACTTGTTGGCTCCAGCCAACGATACTGAATGCAAGTACAAAAAGAAGGAGGAAGGCTTTCGATATTTTCATATAGCATTAATTAGCATGAATCGATTGGCCGCGTCAGACAAACATATGGTGGAGCCAACTCACTTTGCTGCTAGAATGCTTCCGAATGATAACTAAAATATATCCTAACTTTCCGAACAAGAATGACTTTTACGGAAATGCATTTTCTCATTTCCGAAATTCCATAAAACATTGAAAACAAATACTTTGATAAAAGTCAAGACCGGTAAAGATGAAATCGTGTACTTGCTTGAAAAGGTCTTTGAGAAGTATGAATCAGAGACAGGCGAATCAGTAGCCCGAAATACAAATAGAAAAAATTATGAAGGTGTAGCCAGGCGATTAAGTGAAATTAGCAGTGAATTACCTTACACAAGTGACAAGCTGTTTCATGTTTCCTATTCAACCGACTATAACCCCAAAAATCTAGAGTATCCCTACCGGAAATACGATATTACTTCCAGCCAGATCAAGGACGCCTATTTTGGGATGGTAGCCAATCCAAGACCCTTTTTGGTCGATGCCTGTTATATTTATTTATATAACATTGGGCGAAAAGGCTTTGAGCAAAATCCACAAGATGCCAATCTTTTAATAGGAGAAAAATCCGAAGACAGCGAACTAGATGCGCTAAAAAAAGAAGTGGATGTACTTAGATTACACCTCTCGGGTATTGAACAAGAACCATCGAAATCCTTGGAACAAAAAAGTGCCACGGTAACTAGATCTACCAGAATGCTGTTTGTAGCCTTATTAATTGCCATTGCCTTATTGGTATTTACAGCTATTCAATGGCAGCAAATGAAAAGTCAATGGGCAACGATCAAAACAGATATGAAAATCCTGCCATACACGCCGACAAAAGCGGAGATTGATAGTTTAGAGGGTGTTTGGTTATGCTATACAGGATCACCACAAGCAAGAATTTCAGACCCTAGCCGTTATCATATGGTCGTCTCAAATGTGGTGGATGTAAAATACAAAAACGGTTATTTTACATTTACCCGTTATGGTGCCAGTTTTGACCATACGGGCTATATGCAGTTTGAAGCACCTTGGCTGGTTTCAATACATTCTTATGTAAAGAATGAAAAAGATAGCATTGAGTCTCCCAGACATTCTCTGATGCGATTGAATATGGAAAAGCCTTTTGTTAGTGTTATTTCTGCTTCCTGGAGTTTTGATGTCGGTAGTCGCAATAATGTAATTGGCATTCGTGAAGTTTATATTAAACAAGGTAAAGGTGGAAGAATAGAAGAAGTCATTAACACAATCGAAAATGCCAGCTGTCACTGCAAGATTATCCGTTGGCATCAAAATAATAACACTACAAATTTTTATTTGAAAAACGTGTTACTTGATACAATTTCTGATGATAGGTTAAAAAAACTATTGAATGAAAAGAGCATACTCTTGCGGGTTCCTCAAGAGGGTATTGTGATCAATGACACAATACCGCCAGTAAGACAGTAACAAGCCCTTATCTGATTGAACTGATCATTTACATGCTTATTTAAATGCAATAGTTCTTCTTGCAAGAATTAATGAAAAGCCCAAGGGAAAAACTAACTCTGGTTCAGTTAAGGGTAGCAGTGTAGGTTACAAAAGGCACCAGTTGGGTATTACTTCCAAACCGAGCTTCAATGATAAT
>SEBV01000114.1 GCA_004172865.1 Gammaproteobacteria bacterium
CTGACCTCCGGTGCGGCCAGGGAAGCGTTCCAACAAGGCCTCGACAGCTTTTCCGCATTTGGCCGTAAAGCAGAAGCTGGCTTTAAAGACGGCAGCTTGTCCCTGAAAAATTTTCTCCTGTTGTTGAATGCGCCGTCTGTGCTCGACTGGACGTATCGTGTATTGTTTGTAACGCCGCTGGGAATAAAAAATGGTGCATTCACTTCGCCACCGGTAAAATATGTGGATACGGCTTACGTAAATAAGACGTACATCGGTGCGGAGTTTGTGTCCATTTTTATGGAACGTGAGTTGAAGATTTATGCAAACATTGTCAACATCGCGTCACAGCAAAACGCCAAACGAGTGCTGGTCATCATGGGCCATCGCCATGCAGCCGTATTGCCGAAGCTTTTTCAAAACGATCCGGCGTATAAGGTCGTCAATGTTGCGATGTATTTGAAGTAAGATGTTTAGCGCAAGGTGCTGCTCAATGTTTTCATCAAACGGTTCTACACCACGGCCTCCCTGTTGTATTTATTTCGGTATTCTAATGGCGACATGCCCGTGATACGACGGAAAATTTCCCGGAAGGCTTTTGCATCGGAATAACCAACATCGTACATCACTTCATTCACTGTTTTGCGGCTGCCTTCAAATGCTTTTTTGGCGGCTTCCACTTTTACCCGCTGCAGGTATTCAACCGGCGTGTTGCCTGTTGCTTTAAAAAAGCGGCGGTCAAAGTTTCGCCTGCCAACCGCAAAGCGGGATGATACATCTTCTACCGAAATTTTTTCATGAAGATGCGTTTCAAAATAATCCTGCGCCTGTTTTATTACGTCATCGCCGTGCGATTTCTGCCCGGTAAAAATGCTGAACGGCGACTGGCTCTGCCGGTCGATTTCAATCTGAAAAACCTTTGCACAAAAAATAGCAGTTTGACGGTCGTAATATTTTTCAACTAAGTAGATAATCAGGTTTAAAAAAGAATAAGCACCGCCGTTGGTGTAAATGCCGCCTTCATCAGTAATCAGTTGATCGGGTTGCAACTGCACATTAGGAAACAGGTTTCGGAACTGGTCGGCCGCGGCCCAATGTGTAGAACAAGGCCGTCCTTCCAATAAACCTGCGGCAGCCAATAAAAAAGCGCCGGTGCAAATAGAGGCAATCTGCGCCCCGCGATGGTATTGTTTTTCGATCCAGTCAATAAGGGCATCATTTTCTTTTATGGCCCTTTCATACTGGTGGTTGAGCGAAGGAATGATGATAAGGTTCGTTCTGGCAATGGCGGAGATAGTAGTGTGCGGCTTCACGCTGAAAAGTCCATCATAGAAATCCACCTTTTTTGAAACACCGGCAAGTTCGATAGTGAATACAGGACGCTTTCCCAGGCTTTTCCGGTACTCGTTGGCCCTTGAAAAAATCTTGTAAACACCCACAATGCTGCTCAAATTATTTTCTCCCTGCGGTACAACAATGGTCAGGTGTTTCATGCGTAA
>SEBV01000115.1 GCA_004172865.1 Gammaproteobacteria bacterium
ATGGTGCCGTTGGTTATTTCTGCGGGCCAGTCATCTAGATGGATTAACAGCGTTTTGATGACATTTTGCGTTCCGATGATTCGTTTCAGATCATGATGCGGTTCGGTAAAGAAACGGCGAAGCCATTCTTTACCGCCTACTGTTTTTGTAAAATTGAGTTTGTGAAAAATGGAAGCTTCTTCCTCCTGGTGAAAAATGGAAATATCGTTGAACGTAATTTTATCTATCTGCATAACCGCGGGTTGCTGGGATTTGAAATGGATTGTCGGTATTACATGTTGAATAACAAACGTTGTCCTCTATGAGACTCAAGAACCCTTCCATTTTCATAAACTAAGTTTCCATTGACAAACGTATGCGTAACTGCCGCAGGAAAATCTACTCCTTCCAGCGGGCTCCATCCGCATTTGTACAGAATGTTGGCCTCACTGATTTTTGTTTCCGCGTGTAAGTCCACAATCACCAGATCGGCAAAATAATCTTCGCGGATGTACCCTCTTTCCGCAAGCTGAAAACATGCTGCCACTGCATGACTCATTTTCTCCACCACTTTCTCTAGCGAAATCTTTCCTTGCTTAACGTAATGCAACATCATCAGTAACGAATGCTGAACCAGCGGCAATCCGGCGTGCGCATGTTCGTACGGCGGCTCTTTTTCGGAAAGCAAATGCGGCGCATGGTCGGTGGCAATCACGTCAAGCCGGTCATCAAGCAACGCTTCCCATAAAGCCACTTTATTATGCGGTGCTTTAATGGCCGGATTGCATTTGATTTTGTAACCCAACTGCTCGTAATCATCCGCCGTAAAATGCAAATGATGCACACAAACTTCCGACGTTATGCGTTTTTCTTTCAATGGAAAAAGATTGGTGAAAAGCTGTAATTCTTTTTCGGTAGAGATATGCAGAATGTGCAAGCGGGTATTGTGCTTCTTTGCTAATTGAATGGCTTTGAACGACGATTCAAAACAGGCGTCTTCATCACGTATCAGGGGATGATCAGAAGGCTGTAGATCGGTTTTTGCTGCTTTCAGTCGCCGGTAATTTTCTTTGATGATGCTCTCTTCTTCACAATGCGTGGCAATCAGCACTTCGCTTTCGCGGAAAATTTTATCAATGGTGAGATAGTTATCAACGAGCAAGTTTCCAGTGGAAGCGCCCATGAAAATCTTAATTCCACAGATGTCGTTTCTGCGGTCGTTTGTTTTCAGCACTTCATCGGCATTGTCGTTGGAAGTGCCCATGAAAAACGAATAGTTGGCCAACGACGTTTGCGCCGCTATCTGGTATTTGTCTTCAAGCAATTCCTGAGTGAGCGCCGCCGGGACCGTATTGGGCATTTCCATGAACGATGTCACACCGCCTGCCACTGCTGCTCTCGATTCTGTGTAGATGTTTGCTTTGTGTGTTAAACCTGGTTCGCGAAAATGCACCTGGTCGTCAATAAGGCCGGGCAAAAGATATTTGCCTTCGCCATTT
>SEBV01000116.1 GCA_004172865.1 Gammaproteobacteria bacterium
CGAGATCGTGAAAACTTTGAAGGGACGCAGGCAGCATTTCAAAAAAGATATGTTGGAATACTATGATTTTCTTTCCAAAGAAGTGAACATCGTTGGCTCCAACCAAAGAGAATTGTTTATGCTGGACAAACTGCCTGATAATAAGTTGCATCTGACCATTCATAAGATTGACAAGAACAATGCGGTCAGCTCAAAAATTTATGACCGTGTTTTCGACAAAAAGGAAACGAAAGAACTGGCCATCTATGGATTGGAGGATCGTGACAGTTTTGTTGTGAGGGGTGGTTATTCAGGCATCAAAATCCGCATCATCGGTGGCCCGGGTGACGATCATTTTATCAATGAAAGCACCGTCGGAAAAAACATTCGTGTGTACGACGTAACCTTTGAAGACAACAAATTCAGCGGAAACGAAAATGGGTTTATTAAACGCATTAGTGAAGATCCACGCAACAATGAATACAATCGTCTCTTTTACAAATACGGGTATTTCAATCCGGGCATTCAATATGGCTACAACGTTGATGATGGTGTGTTTTTGGGTGTGAAAGGCCAGATTGTAACCCATGGTTTTCGAAAGGAACCGTTCAGTACGCAACATGTTTTCCGTGCGGCGCATGCCCTGCGTACATCGTCCTACTATTTTGCTTACGAAGGCGATTTTACGCGGGCTATCGGAAGAAACGACATGCTCATTCGCGGCGATCTACGAGCGCCGATGAACGTGACAAACTTCTTTGGATTGGGCAATAACACAATCTTTGATAAGACAAAACCCGGCCGCGATCGGTATTACAGGGCCCGTTACAACATTGGCAACCTGGGTGTTTTACTGCGCAGGCAACTGCAGTCGTGGATGCGGGTAAATTATGGGCTGGCCTTTCAATACTTCGACATTAACAGAAGTGATAATGACGATAAGTTTCTTGGCGAGGGAATTCTAAATGGCGTTGATCAAACAACTTTGTATTCGCCAAAAATGTATGTGGGACCCGCGGTAATTCTGGACATCAACTCAAAAAACAATGAAAACCTCCCTACCCGCGGCTTTCTCCTTGATGCCGGTGCCCGCAGCCTCATTGGCCTGAACGAGCAAAGCAACCGGGTTACACAATTGCATTGGGACATGAGTGTGTTTGCTTCTTTTGGTCCAAAAGCGGTTGCAGTGTATGCTTTGCGGTTGGGTGTGGGACACAACATTGGCGCCTATGAAATTCCGCAGGCGCAGTACCTCAGTGGTACTGAAAACCTGCGCGGCTTCCGTCGTAACCGGTTTGCAGGCAGAACAATGTTGTTTAACAATGCGGAGATCCGGTTGCGCATTGCCGAGTTTAACACCTTTCTCTTTCCCGGCTCATTGGGCATTCAACTCTTTCATGATATTGGCCGTGTATGGCAGGACAATGAAGCCAACACGGGTCGCTGGCACAATGGCTATGGAGGAGGCATTTGGATAGCACCCATTAAACGCTGGGT
>SEBV01000022.1 GCA_004172865.1 Gammaproteobacteria bacterium
CAAGGATTCATCTGATGACATTCCGACTTCACCGATTTATCAGAAAACGGTTGCGAATTTCTGTTTATCCTTTGTGGCCGGGTAAATAGCAGGGTGATGTCCGTCGCCATCCTGGCGATTAACCGCTTCATTTTCTGCTCTTTTTGTTCATTTTACAGTCCCGATACAACGACTATATTTGCACCTCTTTGGAAATAGCCCGTCAGGAAACCCAATTTGGTGTGACTGAGAAGGGCGAAGCCGTGCAGTAACGTGTGATGGTTAATGAGGTAGCTTTCATTCGAATGTAATCTTCCGTTCAACAAATTTATTAATGAGAATCTTAGTCTTTTCGTGTTTTATAGCCGTTATTGGATTGGCTTCTTGCCGTACTCAGAAGGAAACAGTCAAAAATTATTTTGAGAAAGGTGCCGATACTACTGGCATCAATCTAACTGCCTTGGCTGATCCGGTTATTCAAA
Organism: Gammaproteobacteria bacterium; assembly: GCA_004172865.1. Taxonomy (GTDB): domain Bacteria; phylum Pseudomonadota; class Gammaproteobacteria; order Pseudomonadales; family Cellvibrionaceae; genus Cellvibrio. Next base: position 462 of record SEBV01000022.1, read on the forward strand.
AGAATGATTTGCTTTCGATTAAGGTATATAGTCTGAGTGCTGACCCACGAATCGATGCTCTTTACAATTTGCCTGAACAGACAGTAGTTGGGAGTAACTCTGGTGCGGGAACAGCAGGTTTTCTGGTGGACGCAAACGGAAACATAGAATATCCCCGGTTGCGGCCAATTCATGCAGAGGGATTGAAGAAAAATGAATTAGCCCAGCTTATAAAGAATAAGTTAGACACTGTCTTAAAAAGCCCGTCTGTAATCGTTCGTTTTTTGAATTACCGGGTTACAGTGCTGGGTGAAGTAAGAATTCCCGGCACATTTAATGTGCCATCAGAAAGGGTCACGATTCTAGAAGCTTTAGGATTGGCAGGCGATATCACCGAGTTTGGGAATAAGTCAACAATAAAAATACTTCGGGAAAATGATGGTCAGGCGTCTGTACAAAGTGTCGATTTAACTGCGAAGGACATCTTCAATTCGCCATTTTATCGTCTTCAGCAAAACGATGTGGTATTTGTAGAACAAAACCGGCGCAAGTTTCAGCAACAGCAACAACAAAATGTTGCGCAGCAGGTAGGTATTGCTACGGGCATCATTACCGCAGTTGCATTAATTATAAATCTCATTCGCTAATCTAATACATCAATCATTCTGAATGGAGGAGCAGGTTGTCATAAAAAAAACTAAAGCAGATCATTCTGCTTTGAATGTAAAGGATTTATTTTTTAAATATGTTCGTTTTCTGCCGCTCTATATTATTTGTGTAGCGTTGGCATTGGTAGGGGCTTACATCTATTTACGCTACTCCACCGAATTTTACCGTGCCTCCGGTCAGCTACTTATCCGCGATGAAAAAACAAGTCCAAACCTGAGTGACCGCTTGGAGGAGGCAATGATGTCTGATTCTCGAAAAAACATTCAGACTGAGATCGAGGTGCTCCAATCCAGGCCTTTAATGGAAAGAGCAGTGCAGGCCACTAATGTTAACTTTCTTTACTATTCCAAGGGAAAGATTAAAGAGTTAAACATTTATAAAACATCGCCTTTTCAAATCAAAGTATTGGGCTTAACTGACTCAAGCCGCTCCTTTACCTTAAACTTAAGCTTCCCAAACCAGCAACAATTTTCAGTAAATGGCTCGCCCCTTATTACAATTGGCCAACCATTTGAAAACGGGTTTGGAAGTTTTCAGTTAATAAGAACAACCAAGGCAGCAATCGCTACAGAGTGTAAGGCTGTGTTTAATCCAACGACTTCTCAGGCAAGTGCATTACTCGGCGGTTTAGTTGTTGTGCCGAAGCAAAATTCTGGTATTCTGACCCTCTCTTTAGAGACAACCAATCCACATCTTTCTGCTGACATCGTTAATGCCTTGATGCTGGAGTATCAGGAATTGACAATTGAACAAAAAAATGCATCTACCCGTAAATCCATTGAGTTTATTGACGCCAATCTAAAAGAGAAAGCAAAAGAACTCGATTCAATTACGCAAACACTTGTTGCGTACCAAAAGGCAAATAATATTATAGACCCACAAGCCCAGGCCACCAATTATTTTGCTCGAATTGAAGATGCCCATCAGCAGGAACAACAGCAGCGTATTCAATATAACAATGCGGTGCAACTCCAAGATTATATGCAATCGAATAAAGATGGTATTGTCCCATCTTCGTTAGGCATAGCCGATGAAACCCTCGGCGCCCTGATTGCGTCTTACAATAAGTCTCAATTAGACAAAAAGGATTTGCTGGAAAATGCACAGCCTGGACATATTATTGTTCAGCAGAAGGAGGAGGAGATTGGTCTTCTTCGGAATAAAATACTGGAAAACGTAAAGAACATCAAAAGTGCTTACGGTAAGGCAATGGGTACCTTGAACTCGAGTGCAGGGGAAGCCATCTCTCAAATCAAAACCTTGCCAACGAAAACTCAGGAATTGCTAAATATCCAGAATCAACTGGCGAGCAAGCTAAAATTGTACAATGAGTTACTGGCGAAAAGAGATTTGTCGGCGGTAACATTAGCATCTACTATTTCCAATACGGAAATCATGCAACCTGCTGTTCCAGAGGTTACACCTGTAAAGCCCAATCGCCGTTCTACACAAATCCTGGCTTTCTTTATTGGTTTACTCTTTCCCACAATTATCATCGTTATTCTTGAATTGTTGAATGACAAAGTCAACTCGCGGCATGATATCGAACGATTGACAGACGCAACGATTTTGGGTGAGGTTGGTCACTCATTTGACGATCAGACACTTGTTGTCACCTCCGGCAACAGGCGAGTCATTGCAGAACAGTTCAGAATTCTCCGATCTAACCTTCAATATATTCTCACAAAAGCACAAAGGCCGGTAATCATGGTCACTTCATCCTTTAGCGGTGAAGGAAAGTCTTTCATTAGTACGAATATTGGCGCAGTAATGGCGCTGGCGAACAAGAAAACAATCGTTCTGGAATTCGACATTCGGAAGCCTAAAATTGTGTCGGGTTTGGGTATGTCTAAGCAAGCGGGTTTAACCAATTACATACTTGGAAAGATCGATGCACCACAACTGCCTGTGCGGGTAGAAGGATTTGACAATTTGTTTATCCTGCCGTGTGGACCAATCCCGCCAAATCCGGGTGAATTATTGCTTGATTCAAAGCTGGATGAGCTGTTCGCTTACCTGAGAGAAAACTTTGACGTGGTTATCATGGATACTGCACCAGTAGGAATGGTCAGTGACGCATTAACTTTAAGCAAGTATGCTGACTGCACGTTGTACATTGTTCGTCAGGGACATACATTTAAGAAGCAAATAGGCGTAGTGGATGAGCATTACCAGGAAGGCAAGCTTCCTAAAATTTCAATTGTTTTGAACGATGTGAAAGCGCAGGCCGGTTACGGCACTTACGGCTATGGAAGAAATTATGGATATGGCTATGGGTCCGGCTATTTTGATGATGAGCCAGATCAGCAAACCAACTTCCAAAAATGGTTTGGCTGGTTGGGTACGAAGAATGGAAAAACAAAGACATCTAAAAAGAAAAAAGTTTGATGCGTATTCTAATAACAGGTGGAGCAGGATTTATCGGTGCCAATTTGGTAGAACACCTTCTGCAGAAACAATCCGTTGAGCTTGTTCGGGTATTGGATAATTTGGCGACGGGGTCTTTGAAAAATTTGGAGGAGTTTCGGCATCATCCGAAGTTTGAATTCATTGAAGGCGATATAAGGAATTACGCAACCTGTCAGCAAGCCTGTAAAGGTATTCAAGGTATTTCGCATCAGGCTGCCTTGGGCTCAGTGCCCCGTTCTATCAACGACCCGTTAACATCCAACGAAGTAAACATAACAGGGACTTTAAACATTTTTACCGCTGCAAAAGAAGAAGGCATCAAACGATTAGTTTATGCTGCCTCGTCCTCTACTTACGGAGATCATCCCGGACTACCAAAAGTTGAAGATAAGATCGGTAACCCTCTTTCGCCTTATGCCGTAACTAAATACGTAAACGAATTGTATGCCCGCGTTTATTCAAATTTATATGGACTGGAGTTGATTGGACTTCGCTACTTTAATATTTTCGGACCAAAACAAAATCCGGCCGGCCCTTACGCGGCGGTGATTCCACTTTTTATCAATGCGGTCTTGAAGAACGAGCCACCAACGATAAATGGAGATGGCGAACACAGCCGGGATTTTACGTATGTGGCCAATGCCGTGAAGGCAAACGACTTAGCCTTGTTTACAGATAATAAAGCAGCCGTTAACGAAGTTTATAACATTGCTTGTGGTGAGCAAACGACCCTGAATGAATTATTTACCGAAATAAAAGGTATTGCAGGCAGTGATCTTGTACCTATTTATGGTCCGGATAGAAAAGGCGATGTAAAACATAGTCTCGCCGATATTACTAAAGCAGATACATTGCTGCAATTCCAGCCCTCTGTAACCATCAGGCAAGGTTTAAACCCTACGTTTGAATGGTACCGGAAACAACATCATTTTGCTTATTCATAACTAACTAAATGAGTACCAACAAAACCATCATCATCACAGGCGGGGCAGGCTTTATTGGATCGCATGTCGTTCGCCTTTTTGTGACAAAGTACCCCACCTATCACATTATTAATTTAGATGCCTTAACCTATGCTGGTAACCTTGAAAACTTAAAGGATATCGAGTCTTTTTCCAATTACACGTTTGAAAAGGTTAATCTTTTAGATACAACTGAATTGGAGCGGGTGTTTGACCTTTACAAGCCCGACAGTGTTATTCATTTAGCGGCAGAATCGCATGTTGACCGTTCCATTTCATCGCCGCTCGACTTTGTTTATACGAATGTAGTTGGTACCGTAAACTTGCTGAATACAGCCAAAAGACATTGGTATAATAATTTTGGAGGCAAACGTTTTTACCACGTTTCTACGGATGAAGTGTACGGCGCCTTAGGCGAAAAAGGACTCTTCACAGAAGAAACACCTTATAATCCGCACTCTCCTTATTCTGCATCGAAAGCTGCTTCTGATCATTTCGTAAGGGCCTATCACGATACATATGGTTTACCGGTCGTCATTACCAACTGCTCAAACAATTACGGCCCTTATCATTTTCCTGAAAAGCTGATTCCGCTTTTTATTAATAATATTATTCACCAGAAACCATTACCCGTTTATGGCGATGGCTTATATACACGTGACTGGCTTTTTGTAAAGGATCATGCAATTGCCATTGACCTGGTTTTTCATGAAGGGGCAAATGGCGATACGTATAACATCGGTGGTTTTAATGAGTGGAAGAACATCGATCTGGTGAAACTTCTTTGCAACCTAATGGATAAGAAATTAGGCCGCGAAGCCGGAGAAAGCGAAAAGCTAATTGCCTACGTAAAAGATCGCCCCGGTCACGACAGGCGCTATGCTATTGATGCTAGCAAAATCAACAAAGAACTCGGTTGGAAGCCAAGTGTGACCTTCGAAGAAGGCTTAAGTCAAACTATCGACTGGTACTTATCGAATGAACAGTGGCTTAAACATGTTACTTCTGGGTCTTATCAGCATTATTATGAGGGTATGTATGCCGGCAGATAAATGTGTCGTGAATTCACTTTTGACAAAACGCAAATTATTTTCTTAGCTTTTTTGCAGGCATAGCTTCTATTTTATTATTACAAAACAAAACTTACGATGAAAGTTGTTCTCTTGGCTGGTGGCTTAGGTACCAGACTTTCTGAGGAAACGGGTATCAAGCCCAAACCAATGGTAGAGATTGGCGGCATGCCCATTCTCTGGCACATCATGAAAATCTATTCTAGTCACGGCTACCACGATTTTATCATTTGCCTTGGCTACAAGGGATATCTCATTAAAGAATACTTTGCTAACTATTTCCTCCACAAATCTGACGTGACCATTAACCTCAAAGAAAATTCGGTTAAAGTGCACGATAGCCAGGCAGAGCCCTGGACGATCACCTTGGTGGAAACTGGTGCGCAAACCCTGACCGGTGGCCGCATTCGCCGCGTAAAAGATTACATTGGCAATGAACCTTTTATGTTAACCTATGGCGATGGCGTAAGTGATGTGAATATTACTGAACTGGTGAAGTTTCACCAACAACATAAAAAACTTTGCACTGTTACTTCGGTGCAGCCTTCCGGAAGATTCGGCGCCATTTCGTTTGGCGAAGACAGCACCGTAAAGGCTTTTATGGAAAAGCCAAAAGGCGATGGTGCATGGATTAACGGCGGATTTTTTGTTTGCGAGCCGGCTGTGATTGATTACATTGACGGCGACGACACGACTTGGGAAAAAGAGCCTATGGAAACCATTGCCGCCAATGGCGAAATGGTTGCCTACAAGCACCATGGCTTTTGGAAGCCGATGGATACCTTACGTGACCGCAACGAATTGGAGACCGATTGGTCAACAGGACACGCAAAATGGAAAATCTGGTAAGATGAATTTGCAATCTGTCTATCAAAACAAAAAAGTTTTCGTTACGGGGCACACCGGCTTTAAAGGCTCGTGGCTGATTACCTGGCTGCACAGCATGGGCGCACATGTAAAAGGTTATGCGCTGGCACCGCAAGACGAGAACGATCTATACAATTCCATCAACGGCGACTCGCTTTGTCAATCAATGATTGCGGATATACGCGACAAAGAGGGCTTGAAAAAGGAGTTGCTCAGCTTTGCACCTGACTTTGTCTTTCACCTGGCGGCGCAACCATTAGTACGTTATTCTTATGAAGCGCCCATCGAAACATTTGATGTAAATGTAATGGGAACAGCACATTTACTAGACGCCATTCGTTTTTTAGAAAAGCCCTGCGTGGTAGTCATTATCACTACCGATAAAGTGTATCACAACAAGGAAGAGGATTATTTCTACAAAGAAGATGACAAGCTTGGCGGTTACGACCCCTACAGTGCATCAAAAGCAGCTGCAGAAATCGTCATCGATTCATACCGCTCTTCTTTTTTTAACCCGAAAGAATATAATAAGCACCAAAAATCAATCTCCTCTGCCCGTGCCGGCAATGTCATTGGTGGTGGCGACTGGGCAAGGGACCGCATTGTTCCAGATGTCATACGGGCATTATTAAAAGGCGAAACAATCACTGTGCGCAACCCTTCTGCTGTGCGACCATGGGAACATGTACTGGAACCTTTACACGGGTATTTGGTCTTGGCAGCATGCCAGGCAAATGAGCCGGTTAAGTATGCGAGCGGTTACAACTTTGGTCCACGCATGAACGAAACGCTAAGCGTTGGCGGACTAGTAAAAGAAGCCCTCGCTGTTTGGGGTGAAGGAAAGTTTGAAACACCACTACAAAACGGCGCACCACATGAAGCGAACCTTTTGCAACTGGATATTACCAAAGCAGAAATAGAATTGGGCTGGACACCTTCATTTACCGTGCACGAAGCTATTCGGTACACTGTAGAATGGTACAAGCAATTCCACGGGCAAAAAGACACTGCTTACAACTTAATGATGAACGATATTAAAAAGATTCACCCATGATCGAAGGCGTAAAAGTCACACCCCTGCGTAGAATTCCCGATGAACGCGGCACCATCATGCACATGATGCGGAACGACACCCCCGTGTTTACCAAGTTTGGCGAAATTTATTTCAGCACAGTTTATCCTGGCGTTATCAAAGCCTGGCATATTCACGATATCATGACCCTGAACTATTACGTGGTTTCGGGAACCATCAAATTTGTATTGTACGATGAACGCGAAGGCTCACCCACAAAAGGAGAATTGATGGAGCTGTATCCTGGGGAGAATAATCACAGCATGATTACAGTTCCTCCTGGTGTATGGAATGGCTTTATGGGAGTCGGAACAAAAGAAGCGATTGTTGCTAATCTAACCGACATACCGCATGACCCAACCGAGATTCACAGGGCCGATCCGCTTGACAATCACATCCCTTATTCCTGGCCACTGAAACACCGATAAGCCAATGAGACGTTTATTGATTACCGGCGCCAACGGCATGTTAGGCTCCGCGGTGCAGCAATACCTTAAGGACGATTTTGAGATTATCGCTGCTTCGCGAAACGAGTTAAACATTCAAGATTTTGCGTCGGCAAAAGCATACCTGAAAAAGCTGCAGCCGCACCTTGTTTTGCATGCTGCCGCTTATACCAATGTAGAAGAAGCAGAGCGTCAACCGCAGGAATGTTATTCAGTGAATTATAACGGAACGCTGAATCTGATTAACGCGGCAAAAGGCTTTTCGCATAAATTCATTTATATCTCCAGTACAGGGAACTACGGGTTTGGAAAAACAGAACCTTATGCAGAATACGATGAGGTAATGCCTCCCACGGTCTATCACAAGTCAAAATATTTAGGAGAGAAAGCCGTGCAGGAATTGTGCGCTGATTTTTTGGTGTTGCGTACAGGCTGGCTGTTTGGTGGTTCCACCGAACACAAAAAAAACTTTGTGTACAACCGCTTTATAGAAGCGATGTCGAAGGATGAAATGTTTTCTGACCCGTTTCAGACTGGTAACCCAACCAATACCAGTGATGTGGCCAGGCAGATCAAAAAACTGATCGACGAAGAAGTAGTGGGAACATTCAACGTGGTGTCAGAAGGAAATTGCACCCGTTACGAATATGTGAAAGAAATTGTATCCACTTACGGACTGAATTGCGTTGTAAAGCCAACAGACAAACCATTTGAAAGACTGGCCAAAGTATCGCCTAATGAAGCAGCGGTTAATTTCAACCTGACACAAATGGGATTGAACGTGATGCCGCACTGGAAAGATAGTTTACACCACTATATCAACAGCATACAGCAGCATGCCTGAACCGCAGTTTACTATCCTGGGTGCAGGCCTTTCCGGGATCAGTACCTCTTACCATTTGGGTCATGACAATTGCGTGGTGTTTGAAGCCAAAGAGCACAGCGGCGGACACATTCATTCTCAGCAAATCAACGGGTTTACCTGGGATGAAGGACCACATGTTTCCTTCACCAAACACCAATACGTGAAAGAACTGTTTGCCAAAAGCGTGGAGCAGGACTTTCTGGAATATCCTGTTTTTCCTACTAACTATTATAAAGGACATTGGATACCGCACCCCGCGCAAAGTAACCTTTGGGCGGTGCCCGAACCGTTACGTTCACAATGCCTGCAGGATTTTTTATCAACAAGAAAAGATAGCAGCGAAAAGCCTGAAATAGCCGATTACCGGCAATGGCTCGTAGCTGCCTTTGGAAACGCTTTTACAGACAATTTTCCCGAAGCATACACCAAAAAATACTGGACTGTTCCGTCGGAAGAGCTGACAACCGATTGGGTAGGCGGCCGTGTTTTTTATCCTGACGTTGAAGGGGTAAAAAAAGGATTCGAAGGTCCTCAGGAAGTATCCACGCATTACATCACGTCTATTCGTTACCCGGCGCACGGCGGGTATCACCGTTATGCTTCGCTAATGGAGAAAGGCATGAACTTACATCATGGCAAGAAAGTAAAAGGTATAAACCTAGAAAAGAAAGAGATTAGCTTCGAAGATGGTTCGATTCATTCTTACCAGAGGCTCATCTCCACATTGCCTTTGCCAAATTTTATTACTTATTGTGGTGCACCTGTTGGTATACAGGAAGCGGCAAAAGCGTTAAGTTGCTCCGAACTGCTCATCCTTAATTTTGAAGTAGCACACCTGCCAACACGTTCCGAACAGTGGATGTACATCTATGATGAAGAGATGTACAGCACTCGTATCAACTTCACTGATCTGCTTTCACCAAACAATGCCCCTTCGGGAAAGTGCGGCATACAAGTAGAAGTCTATTTTTCCAAGTACAAGCCGCTAACTGTTACCGTTGAAGATATTAAAAGGCAAGTGACAGAAGAATTACTTCAGATGAAATTAATAAAATCGAAGGATTATGTGGAAAGGGTACATACACAGTGGATCCCTTTTGCAAATGTCATTTTCGATCAATCTTACCGTTCTTCTATCAATACAGTATTGGACTGGCTTTCAACCCATGGCTTGGTTAGGGAAGAGGATGATGATTCGCCATTAACAAACTGGGAGACAAAAGGTCAGCAGTCATTGGGCAAGTTGATTTTGGCAGGCCGTTTCGGCGAGTGGAAATATTACTGGACCGATGATTGCGTGTTGCGAGGAAAATACATCAGTGATGCTATGAAGTTTAAAAAACAATAACTACTCTTGCGCTTCAACTAGTAAAATGAAAGGAATAATCCTGGCAGGCGGATCAGGCACCCGTCTTTACCCTATAACCAAAGCCATATCCAAACAATTAATGCCTATCTATGATAAGCCGATGGTGTACTATCCGCTTTCGGTATTGATGATGGCAGGTATAAATGAAATCCTGATTATTACAACACCGGAAGATAATCCTTCTTTTAAGCGCTTATTAGGAGACGGTAGCCAAGTTGGTTGTCGGTTTGAGTATGCCATACAGGAAGTTCCTAATGGACTTGCACAAGCCTTTGTTATTGGAGAAAAGTTTATTGGACGAGATAAGGTTGCGCTTGTTTTAGGGGATAATATTTTTTATGGCTCCCGCTTAGGCAGACAGTTACAAGATCTAAATAATATTGAAGGAGGTTATGTATTTGCATACGAGGTCTCGGATCCTGAACGATATGGTGTGGTAGAATTCGATGGCGATCAAAAAGTGATTTCCATAGAAGAAAAACCATTGCAGCCTAAATCAAATTTTGCAGTTCCTGGGCTTTATTTTTATGACAATGAAGTGGTGGAAATTGCCAAAAACTTAAAGCCTTCACCTAGAGGCGAATATGAGATTACCGATGTAAACAAAGAGTACCTTAATAGAGGCAGGCTACACGTAGCGGTTCTTGACAGAGGCACTGCGTGGCTGGATACAGGAACCTTTGAATCATTAAGCGACGCCAGCGAGTTCGTAAGGGTCATTGAAAAAAGGCAAGGAACCAAAATTGGTTGTATTGAGGAAGTGGCATACCGAATGAATTACATCAACGAGCAACAACTAACTGAACAAGCCAACGCATTACTGAAGAGTGGCTATGGTAAATATCTCCAGCAGGTAATGGCAAAGAAGCGATGACCAGCTATTTTGTACACCCTTCGGCCATCATAGACGAAGGTTGCGAGATTGGTGAAGGTGTCAAAATTTGGCACTTTAGTCACCTGATGAGTGGGTGTAAAATTGGGAGAGAATGTAATCTTGGACAAAACGTGTTTATCTCGTCGAATGTTATATTAGGAAACAATGTTAAGGTCCAAAACAATGTTTCTATTTATGAAGGCGTGATCTGCGAAGACGACGTTTTTCTCGGCCCATCTATGGTGTTCACAAATGTACTTAATCCAAGGAGTGCAGTTAACCGGAAGAGTGAGTATAGGCAGACCATAGTACGCAAAGGAGCTACCATTGGTGCAAATGCTACCATAATATGTGGCAATGAAATTGGTGCGTATGCCTTTATTGGAGCAGGTGCTGTAGTAACAGAGCCTGTGACCCCCTATGCTTTGGTTGTTGGCAACCCTGGCCGCCAAATAGGATGGATGAGTGAGCATGGGTCCCGACTGCATTTTAATGAAGAAAATATAGCCTTTTGCGAAGTAAGTGGTAAACAATACATCTTGCACAACAATACCGTACGTTCTTCCAACGGTTAGAAGCCATAATGTAATGGCCTTAATCATCTTAAATATGTACAAAGGTATTTTCAGATAACGCTACTGATATTGTGCAAATAGCATAGCATATAAACATTTTCCAACGAGTTTTCTAATAGCCTTGTGGCGGTTTTCATGAGTCAGGTCAAATCATTTTCCATCCATGCGTTTACCATTATTTTTAATGCAGCCATCTCATTTGCTACCTTCTCTGTTTTAACGCATCACTTGAATGAGGTGGATTATGGGATCATTAATTTATATACTTCATTTATTGTTTTCCTTACCCCTTTTATTGGCATTGGGGCACAATTCACAATTGGCATTGATTATTTTAAAATGGAGGCGTCGGCATTTCGTCACCATTTTACAAACGTAATCGCTATCCCATTTCTCTCTTTTATTGTATTTACGCTACTCACGTTCCTTCTGTCTGGATATATAAAAGGGTTTGTTCACGTCAATTACTTTTTTACCATTGTCATTCCGTTTGTCAGTCTGCTTTCAGTTGTAAATGATATTGTATTGACACTGATCAGAGACCAGGGAAAGCATCGGCTGTTTGCCATATATGCCATTTCAAAAAACCTTCTTGAAATTAGTTTTACTCTTCTTTTTGTAGTCGTATTAAATTATAATTGGCAGGGAAGGCTGGCCAGCGGTTTTCTAAGCTATGTATCAGTATTGATTTTCACAGTCTATTTACTTCGAAAGTGGAAATTTTTTACTGGAAAGTTTAAGAAAGCAGAGCTGCTAAAGAATTTCACAATAGGATTGCCATTCGTTCCTGAGCGGCTAGCCATTTTTATACTTGGTTACTCTGACAGAATATTTATTAACCATTATCAGGGAATAGGTGATGTAGGATTTTACAGCGCGGGGGCCCAGGTTGCTATGATTGTGTCCCTGGGTATTTCTGCCTTAAACAATACATTTTATCCGTCCATTTACAGGAAACTATCAGAGCCTGTTCCCAATGTAGCCGAAATTAAAAAGATAGTGTTTGTATTTATAAGTGTGATTACAGTCGTAACTATTTCGGTTGTTTTAGCTACTCCAATTTTGTTCAAATATTTTATTGGCCCACGATTTCAGGCAGGCAAAGAATATGCGTGTTACCTTACAATTGGGCTTTTCTTTTGGGGCATTTATAATGTGTTTTTGCCCTTTCTACTCTACATCAAGAAAAACAGGCTCGTGATGTTCATATCAGTTTTTGGAACTTGTCTAAGTCTGGGAATCAATTTTTTTAATATTAAACATTTTGGTGCAATTGGGGCTACATACACCAGTATGATTGTATATTTCGTTATGGCCGCAACAACGATTTTCTTTGTTTGCAAGTATTATAATCTCAATAATGCTTTCAAAAATTACATGAGAACAATTTAGGTCAATTGCTACGAACTGGATTTTAATCACAATGACGACAAGATTCAAAGAAACAGCATATAAGCTATTGGATATACTGACTTTTAGTCGAGGTATTCGTGTGAAAATCAACGATTTTCGCTTGAGGCTGCCAACAAGATATCACCGCTATTTTCCAGCTGGATACGAGGCGGAGAACTTTGCATTTTTACAACAAAAAGCCACAGACGGTGGAGTAGTGATTGATATTGGAGCCCATATTGGTCTTTTTGCGGTAAGGGCTGCACAGCTAATTGGACAAACCGGACGAGTATATGCATTTGAACCGACACCTGCAACCCATTTGTTATTGCAAAAAACTGTTGCCGTCAATGAAATGCAATACCGAATAGTGCCACAGAAAGAAGCTATTGCTGATAAAGACGGCGAAACATTTTTTTATGTCTCTGATAATGAAGGCGACAACGCTAACAGCCTTGTTAACTATCGAACAGATCGAGGGGCAATGCATAAAGTAACGGTGAAGCAAACTTCCATTGATAACTTTCTTCAAAAGGAGAACCTTGCTTCTATTGATTTCATTAAAATTGATGCAGAGGGATTTGAGTACAAGGTATTGTTAGGTTGTAAAAACCTTTTCACCAGCGTGCGACCTTTTGGAATTCTTGCGCTTCATCCTGAAGGAATAAGGTCCAATGGAGATTCATTGGAAGAGATTTATGATTTTCTGGAGTCTTGTAATTATAATGTTGTATATAACAAGTCAAAAATGACGAAAACCGAATTCTGCATCCAGAATGACTTGTTCGATGTCCATCTTTCACCAAAAGACAAATAAGCTAGTACCGTTAACTTTATAATTAGAATAGTAGCTAAGAGTGAATATCCTTGTTTATTTCCCCTATAATCTTCGAACAGTTGAGCAGCAATCAGTAATGGAAATGCTTGTCAAGCAAGGTCACAAAGTCTTTTTTCTCACAACTTGTGAACGAGGCTTTCTGCACGATTATGTTGAAAATATTGGGGTAAAAGCTGATGCCATTAACTTAGACCCTTCAGCGGGCAAACTTCAATTCTACAGTGCTAATATTAGGAAACTTTTTTCCTTCGTAAGAGCAAATAATATTGATGTCGTTATTGCCCACCAACAAATCCCTGCTTTGATAGCTGGTATAGTCCGCAAATTGATGAAGTTCACGCTCATCTTTGTCCGGCATAATAGCGATGAAGATTATCATCTTAGCTATGCCAAAGCAAAATGGCTTAACCGGTTCACTAATTGGCTCACTCCAATTAAAGTAGCCCCCTCTTCCGTTGTTCAAAAACATTGGGAACAAAAAGAGAGGGTTCCCCAAAAACAGATACGCAGGATTAATTACGGATACAACTTCCAACAGTATGAGAAACCTGTAACAACGCAAGTGGAATCAATAAAAGCCCAGTATCCTACTTCATTCAGAGTTTTATCAATAGCAAGATTGAGTGCTGCTAAACGCCATAACCTGGCATTTGAGGTGATAGAGAAATTAGTAAAACAAGGGATTGATTGTAAACTTCTTTGTTTGGGGAACGGTCCATTGAGAAAGGAATTAGAGGTGCTAATTAATGAAAAAGGCTTACAGCAGCATATTTTCTTATTGGGGCGTAAAGAAAACATATTTGATTACATAAGTGCGGCGGATGCATTTTTACACCTATCGATGTCGGAAGCAAGTAACAGTGCCGTAAAGGAAGTAGGGTTGTGTAGAAAGCCGGTGATAGTATGCAAACAAGTAGGTGATTTTGAAGACTATATCGTTAATAAAGAAAACGGGTTCTTAATTGATAAAAACAACCCAATAGAAGAGGCAGTCGAAATTCTGAAAAATTTAGCGCAACATAAAATAAGCAAAGAGGAGATCGGAGCCAAGCTGTACGAAACAATTATGGAACAATTTGAAATAAACAGAATATCGGATGCTTATAAAAATATGCTGTTACAAGTTGGATGAACTGTTCTGGCAAGTCCTATAATTAATCCATGTATCATCTGTTTTATAAAGGCGGGTTTCCTTTTGTTCTAAATAAATTGAAAGGAAGAAATTCGATTACTGTTCTCAGTTTACATCGAATCAGCAATAAAAGAAATTTCTTCTGGGACCCATTGGCTCCCGAAGTATTTGACGGGCTGTGCAACTATCTGAAAAAGCATTATATAGTAAGTTCATTCAATGAAATACCCACCCTAAAAAATCCTCAAAAGCCTATAGTAGTTTTATCATTTGACGATGGTTACTATGATTTTGTTGAAAATGGACTTGATATTCTGAGAAAGCATCAATTGCCGTCGAATCATAACATTGTGTTCGATTGCGCAAATGAAAACAAGGTCATCTGGACACAAAGAATGAATCATATTTTCACTTTTCTCAAGGATCAAAATCTTGAAAATTTAGTTTTACAAATCGACGGTACCTCGTACCAACTTAAAGCGTTTGGAGGAAATTGGAAAAAAATGCACCTTGATTTCTTCTATCGTATGATGACCTTAACAGGGCATCAGCGGGAGGGCATACTTACAGATCTGGAAAACCGGTTACATACCCAAAGCGAGGAGAGGATGATGGATTGGAATGACCTGAAGGAATGTGCTAGTAATAATGTGGAAATCGGTAATCATACCTATTCTCATGCAGTAATGTCTACTATTAGTGATGAAAATGAATTGTATCAGGAAACAATTGTAGCCGGAAGGGAAATTGGGAAAAAGCTTGGTACCGAGGTCAATATCTTTTGCTATCCAAATGGAAAAGTAAATGAAAGATCATATCAGCTTTTTTCTAATCATGGGTATAAGTTCATTTTAGAAATGAATGAAAAACTTAATTCAATTAATCAGTTCTATAATACTAAGCCTATAATCATTAATCGTATAAACATTCCAAACGAGTCGCTAGACCGGATTATACTCCGAACTGAATTGTTTCAAAATCGTCTAAAAAAATTCTTATGAGGAATGAAAATTATTCTATCAGCCAAATAGGGCCTAATGAATTTGACCTCTTAATTCCTTTGATGCAGAATTGTTTTGGAATCAGTGTTGATGTTAATTATTTCAAATGGAAATATTTAGATAACCCTGCTGGTCATTTTGTCGGCTTTGTAGCTATTTCTAATGAAACAAAAGAGATAGGTGCGTATTACGGAGTAATTCCGGAACTGTTTTTCATAAACGGGAAGGAAAAGATAATTTACCAGTCGTGCGATACGATGACTCATGCGAATCATCGTAAGCGAGGTTTATTCCAAATGCTCGCTCTTCATTGTTTTGAGTATTTAAGGGAAAGAAATGAATTATTCATTTACGGTTTTGGCGGCGCTCAATCTACGCCTGGGTTTATAAAGTTTGGATGGAGTAATTTATTCAACCCGGTCTTAAGCTTTTTTCCTAGGCAGTTGTTATTTGCTTCCATCCTTGTAAAAGGTTCAAGAAGTAAAGAAGCCGTTAATGTAGAAGACATTCATAACATAAAAGATTTGATCTTAAACAGCAATCGGCATGCAAAAATTCATTCGGTTAAGCGAATTGAAAATTATAATTGGCGAATTAGCAATCCGCTACGTAAATATGAAGTAATTGCTTTAAGGGACGGGGCCGGTTCCTTCAGTGCATTTGCAGTGTATTATAAAGAAAACGGAAAGATCTTCCTGTTTGATTGGTATGGCGTAAATAGACAGGCTGAAAAGAAAATAATAAATAGCGTGAAGCACGAATTGAGGTTAGATACATCTCTTAAAGGGATTGTTTCTTATATAAAGCCGAGGGACAAACGCTACAAATCGCTGAAACGTCAAATGTTTCTTGTCAATCCATTCAAATTTGGACCGTTGGTGCCTGATACTACTTTTATAACTTTTTCTAATAACGATTTTGATTTTTCAAATCCCTCTAACTGGGACCCGAATGCATACGAGCATGATGCTTTTTGATACAATAAAAGCGTACCGCCCAATTTTTTTTCCATGAGTACTTCAACTTTTTTTTCCGTTATAATCCCTACGTATAACCGTGGCCATCTCATAGAAAAAGCAATTGAGAGTATTCTCACCCAATCTTATGAAAATTATGAAATTATAGTCATTGATAATAAATCAACTGACAACACTTTTCAGGTGTTGGAAAGGTTTATTGATAAAAACCAAATAAGATACTACTGCAATAGCAGAAATTATGAGAGGTCTTATTCCAGGAACAGGGGATTCGATGAATCGAAAGGCGAGTTTATAACGTTATTGGATTCCGATGATATTTTATATATAGACTGTCTTAAAGATGCTAATGACCATATTTTAAAAAATAAAGAGGTTCAATTTTTTCATTTTAAAATTGAAGGGGTTGATGACAATTATAAACCGATTTATAAAGTAACCTATCCCGATGCCTCAAATCCCATTAAAGGCATTATGATGGGCAATTATGTATCGAATAACGCCGTCTTTTATCGTCAGGATGTGATAAAAAAAATCCATTACGACGAGACGCCGATCATGATTGGAATTGAAGACTATGATTTTGTTATTCGTGTGTTGGCAGAGACAAAGCACCTAGATAGGATAGATAAAGTTAACGGTGGTGTATTACTTCACCCAGAGCGGTCAGCTAACTTGGAAATATGGGACGACACTTATAAAAGAGTTCAGTATTTTATCAATAAGCAAATTAGTTCGACAGAATTCAATGTAGTCTTCGGCAAGTATAAAGATCTGTTTGTTTCCAATATGAATTTGTATTTATGTGGATTTTTAGCCGTTAGGCAAAAGACATTGGGAGCTTTCAAATTTCTTATTAAATCATTGCAGGTTTATCCCTCAATCTTCTTTACAATCAAGTTTTGGAAACATACCTTTATCATTTTCAAGTATGCCTTTAACAGTAAAAAATTATTAATTAAATGAAAAAGATTTTAATAACAGGAGGCTCAGGTTTTTTAGGAAGGCATTTGGCTCAAAAATTAAAAGCAGATTACGAGATTTTACTTGGTGCTCGAAATAATGGAAACAACATGCTTGCAGAGATTAAAACGGGCTGCACAGTAGTACCATTTGATATTACTAATGAAAAGTCTATTCGTGATGTACTCAATGAGTTTCGTCCGGATACAATTATTCACGCTGCTGCAACAAAATTTGTTGATATTTCGGAGAAAAATCCTTTTGAATGTATTGATGTAAATATCATTGGATCCGAAAATATTGCGCGACAAGCAATTGAATGTGGGGTTGAAAATGTAATCGGTATCAGTACAGACAAGGCAGCTCCACCTGTCGGGAATATTTATGGTCACTCAAAAGCGGTAATGGAGCGTTTGTTCAGTTCATTGAATGGTCGTACAAAAACTAAGTTTGTTTCTGTTCGTTTTGGCAATATTGCATGGTCTACCGGTTCGGTGTTCCCTATTTGGGAAAGAATGGCGCAAGTAGACAAAAAAATTGGAACGACTGGGCCGCACATGCGTCGGTTCTTTTTTACAGTATATGATGCTGCGGACCTTGTTATAACAGCTGCTAAAAACATCGATCGTTTTCAAGGTGGAATTCTCTCATTGCAAATGAAATCCGCTCAGGTGGAGGATATCTTGAAGGTATGGTCAAAGCATTTCGATGTGCCTTATGAAAAGATTAATGAAAGACCGGGAGACAAATTGGACGAAGTGTTAATTGGAAAAATTGAGCTTCCTCACGTTCAGCCTATAGAAATTAATGGGCGGTCATATTATTATATTAATTTTTACCAGAAATATGAAAATGCGTTAACGGATGAAGTTTCTTCGGCAAACGCAGAGCGCCTGAATGAAGACGAATTATTACAACTCATTTTAAACAAGCCAGATATCTAATGAAAATTAACTATGCTCTTATCATGGCAGCCGGGAGAGGGGAAAGAATGGGGCCATTGACAGATGTTGTTCCCAAAGCCATGGCCCCTATTAATGGATCTACTCTAATTGCACGAGGACTTAAATATTTAAATGAAAAGATACCATATATCTATGTAACAGTTGGATACAAAGGTTCAATGTTGGCCTCGCATTTGGTTGACCACAGTGTTACCGGTATTTTCAATACTACAGGACACGATAATGCCTGGTGGCTTTTTAATACGTTAATGAAAGAATTAGACGAACCAGTGCTTGTCCTCACTTGTGATAATGTTATCGAACTGGACTTTGAGCTGCTCAGCAGAGAATATTTCTCGAAGGGGTGTCCTCCAGTAATGGTTGTTCCTGTGAAGCCAATTAACGGATTGGAAGGCGATTATATCATTCATGAAAATAATGTTGTAAAACGATTGTCTCGTCACGAGCCAACTGATATGTATTGTTCCGGCATTCAAATCATTCATCCTAAAAAGGTAAATAAGTTGGTTCCGTCTGCCGATAATTTTTATCAAGTGTGGAATACATTAATTAAAGACCAAAATTTGTACTGCAGTAACTTGTATCCCAGTAAATGGTATGCTGTTGATACGCTTCAGCAATTATCATCGTATAAAGACATCTTAACGCAGGAAAAGAAAGCGTCCAATGTTTAGTCTAATTTCCGAATGAAGGCTCTACGACTGACTTCTTTAACTGGCCTTATTTAAAAAGCAGTTTAACAGGAACTGTTTTATCATTTAGCCAACGCTCGTTTAGTATTTTTGTCAATATTTGTATAGGTAAGACTATTTGTAATTTTTATGCAGCAGACTGACACAGTTGTAAAGGAAGATATGGAGTTTGTCCCGTTAATTAACCCGTTTAATGGAATGCCTTTGCAAAAGGACAATGAAACGTTAGTAGATGAGCAAAATTATCGTTTTCCGATCGTTAATGGCGTTCCACGGTTTGTTCCCAATGACAACTACACAACCAATTTTGGCTTTCAATGGAACAAGTTTCAAAAAACTCAGATAGACCGGGAAAGCAGGAATTCATCACAGAGCAAGGAGCGGTTTTTTGCAGTTACCGATTGGGGTAAAGAAGACTTGAGTGGAAAAAACATTTTAGAAGCAGGTAGCGGTGCTGGGAGGTTTACACAAATTGTTTTAGATTATACAAAAGCTAACTTATATAGTTTCGATTATTCCGACGCCGTCTCCGCTAACTTTCGTAACAATGGGCATCACGGAGACAGATTAAAACTTTTTCAGGCTAGTATATACGATATGCCTTTTCCTAATCATTCGTTTGACAAGGTATTTTGCTTTGGCGTGTTACAGCACACGCCCGATTTCGAAAAGTCTGTAAAGTGTTTGATAGACAAAGTGAAATCAGGTGGTGAGCTGATTGTCGATTTTTACCCTGTTGTTGGATGGTGGACAAAAATTCACGCCAAATACATTCTCCGTCCTTGGACAAAAAAGATGAGCCATGAAAAGTTGTTGGGTTTAATTGACCGCAATGCTGACTGGCTGATTAACACAACAAATTTTTTCAATAAAGTTGGTTTAGGAAAAATTACGAATCGCTTTTTGCCCGTATGCGATATAAAAGGAACACTGCCTCCAAATCTCGCAAAAGAAGAATTGAGGGAATGGGTTGTGCTTGACACCTTTGATATGTATTCGCCTGAACACGATCATCCTCAACGCATTGAAACAGTGAAAGGGTGGTTTGAAAAATATGGGATGAAAGTAACTCATGCGAACTTCATCACTTATGGCGACAACTTTAAGGCGGCGGTGGTAAAAGGAATCAAAAATTAATTTCTCAAACAAATTGTATGTGTGGTATTGCCGGTTTTGCTGATTTTAAAAAGATTAGCACAGAGCAAGATGTGCAAAATATGGCTGCCTGCCTGCAACATCGTGGACCTGATGGTGGAGGAAGCTTTTTTGCTGAGGCGAATGATGTTGCGGTTGGCCTTGGGCACCGGCGGTTGTCTATTATTGACCTGAGCGAAAGTGCAAACCAGCCAATGCATTATAATGGTTTGCATGTCATTTTCAATGGTGAGATCTATAATTACAATGAAATCCGCGATCGACTCATTTCTTTAGGACATGAGTTTAAAACACATTCCGACACAGAAGTGATTCTGCATGCATGGCAGGAATGGGGTGAGAAGTGCCTCGACCAATGGAGAGGAATGTTTGCCATTGCGTTGTACGATGAAAAAAAAGAAGAACTGATTTTCATCCGTGACCGCGCCGGTGTGAAACCGTTTTATTATTACCATCACGATGGTATTTTCCTTTTCTCTTCTGAGTTAAAATCCATTACTGCGCATAAAGCATTTAAAAAAGAATTGAACGTAGCAGCTGTTGCTTCGTTTCTTCAATATGGTTATGTATCACACCCATATTGTATTTACCAGTATACGGCAAAACTGCAACCTGGCAGTTTGTTACGGTTGAACCTGAGAACCGAGGAAAAGACGACAAAGCAGTATTGGAATGTGTACGATTATTACAACAAGCCAAAGCTAAAGATTGACTTGCCTGAAGCTCTTTTGGAAACAGAAAAGATCTTGTCTGAGGCATTTCAACTGCGTATGGTAGCCGATGTACCTGTTGGTGTATTTCTAAGTGGCGGATATGATAGCTCCTGTGTAACAGCATTGTTGCAAAAAAATAGTACCGAAAGGATTAAGACTTTTACAATTGGTATGACGGACGAGGCAATTAATGAAGCACCGTTTGCGAAAAAGGTAGCAGAGCACCTTGGCACCGATCATACAGAATATTATTGTACTGCACAAGAAGCGCTGCAAATTATTCCAGAACTGCCTCATTTTTACGATGAACCATTTGCAGACAGTAGTGCCATACCGACTATTCTAGTAAGTCGCTTGGCAAGAAAAAACGTAACAGTTGCTTTATCAGCTGATGCAGGCGACGAGATCTTTGCTGGCTACAATCGTTATGATTATTTGATGCGTTATGGAAAACGTTTGCATTCCATTCCAAAACCCATACGGAAAATGGCAGCTGCCGCCATGCACACTATTCCTTCGGAAAACATTCCTTACCTACGTAATAAATACAACTTTCATAGTCGATATAACAAGATTCGTAATCTGCTGAACAATCCTTCGCCTTCAGAAATGCTGAAGAATTTAAGTGAAGTGTTCAACCAAAAAGAAATCCAAAGCCTATTTGCAAAGCCAGTGCAGGAGTTGTCTACGGAACATGTAAGCTTAGAGCTTAAGCAGACGTTTTATGAGCCGTTGTTATACATGATGGCAGTTGATTACAAAACATACCTAGTAGATGATATCCTTCAGAAAGTGGACAGGGCCACTATGTCCGTTAGCCTGGAGGGAAGAGAGCCATTCCTTGACCAGCAAATTATTGAATGGGCCGCACAATTACCTACAGCGTTTAAATACCATGAAGGGCAAAAGAAGTTTATTCTAAAGCAGATTGTTCACAAGCACATTCCAAAAGAAATCATGGAAAGGCCAAAGATGGGTTTTGGTATTCCTATAGAAGCTTGGCTGAAAAATGAGTTAAGGGAATTAGTTAAAGAAAATTTAAATGATGCCAATCTCAAGAAGCACAACTTATTTGATGTTGACGCTGTTCAAAATTTGCTGAGGGAATTCTTTAGCGGCAGAACAGAACACCATGTAAAAGTGTGGTATTTATTGATGTTTCAAATGTGGTATAACCGGTGGATGAATTAACAATAATACCAATCAACCCTGCCATATCAGCAAAAACTCCTATGGATCCGAATGTTGCTGCTGTAGTATTAACATATAACAGGCTGCACTTATTGAAAGAATGCATTGCTGCTTTAAAAGGACAAACAATGCCTCCTCGTACAATTGTTGTAATTGACAATGGAAGCGGTGAGGATACGAAAGAATGGTTGGCACAACAAACCGGAATAACCCTGATTACGCTAAAGGAAAATGTTGGGCCTGCAGCGGGAATAAAACTGGGATTAAAGACTGCTTATGAGCATGGATACCAATGGATGTGGGTGATGGATGATGATGGTTTGCCACATACAATGGCTCTTGAAAAGATGCTAACTGCAAAACCAGGCTTCGTTGGAGCCATTAATTCCATTGTGCTCGACAAGGATGATAAAAAAACCCTTGCTTTTAAACTTCATAATTACAAGACACTGGATGATATCACTACTTCTTTTGTAGAGGATGAGATCATGCCGTGGAATGGAACACTTTTTCACCGCGAGATTATTCAAAAAGTTGGTTATCCAAGAGAAGAGCTTTTTCTCTGGGGCGAAGAAATGGAATATTATTTCCGGATAAAGTCAATCGGTGGGTTCCCAATGTTTTCGGTTCGGGACAGTTGGCATTTTCATCCCCGCAACAAAGGCTTTTTTTACCGCGATGTATGGGATGTAAAAACAAATGACCGGGCTTATTATTTTGTTCGAAATAAATATCCTGTTTATCTCTCCCGACATAAAAGAAACAAATTCAAAGCTTTTCTACATTACCTCTTGTTTAATACTGGGATGATGTACTACATTCTCTTTTATCAAAAAGGAGACAAAGGAAAAAAAATGAAGTTGGTTTGGGCAGCGGCAAAAGATGCACTCTCTGCAGATTTTACCAAAAAGCCGGCAGATGTCCGGGTCATCCTAAAAAAATTATAAGTTCTTTTTATTGTACTAAATATTTCCTGTGAGCAGCCCAAAACACATTCTCTATCTTACCTATGATGGCTTAACTGATCCGTTAGGTCAGTCGCAAATATTGCCTTACATGAAGGGCTTAACGAAGTATGGCTACCGGTTTACTGTGTTAAGTTTCGAAAAAAAAGAACGTTTTAAAAAAAATAGAGCACTCATAAAAGCTTTGACTGATGAATCAAATATCAGGTGGATTCCTCTCTCTTTTACGGTAAAGCCTCCATTGGTTGCTAAGTTTTATGATGCTATGCGGATGTTAAAGAAGTCCGTAGCACTTCACAAAGAAGACCCCTTTCTAATGGTTCATTGCCGTAGCTATATTGCTGCGGACGTTGGTCTTTATATGAAGCAGAAATTCCGGACAAAGTTCTTCTTTGATATGCGTGGTTTTTGGGCTGATGAGAAACGCGATGGCGGCCATTGGAGAGACGATCATCCAATTACTAAACGAGTTTACCGGTATTATAAAGGAAAAGAAAAGGCTTATCTGCAAAATGCAGATTATGTTATCTCTTTAACAGAAGCAGGAAGAAAGGAAGTTGCTTCGTGGCCTTTTTATAAAAGAGACGTGCCTATGCATGTTATTCCATGTTGTGCCGACATGAACCTATTTACTATAACAGATGCAACGCAAAAAAAGGAGAGCCGTGAATTGCTCAACATTCCTCACGACGCGTTGGTATTTAGTTATCTTGGTTCTGTTGGGCTTTGGTACATGCTCCCTGAAATGCTTCGGTTGTTTAACCAAGCTAAAAAGACTTATCCAAATGCCGTTTTTCTTTTTGTAACACCTACACCGCCGTCTGTTATTCATAGCAAGGCTGCAGAACTTGATATCGAAACTTCTGCAATTATAATTCGTGAAGCGACCCGGAAAGAAGTTCCTGTTTTTATTAAAGCCTCGGATATCAATGTTTCTTTCATCAAACCGGTTTACTCCAAACTTTCCAGTTCTCCCACAAAACTCGGAGAAGTGTTGGCAATGGGTCTTCCTGTGATTAGTAACAGCGGCGTGGGCGATGTCGAAGAAATTGTGGAGAACGCAAATGCCGGATTTATAATACACGATTTCTCAGATAAAGATTTTGCAGCGGCCATTGATGCTATACCAGGGTTGCTACAGAAGTCTCCATCCTCCATCCGGGACGCGATTCATGACATTTATAGCCTGGAGGAAGGTGTACGACAATATGCGCAGTGTTATCAATCCATCCTTGGCTCATAATAATCTTAAAACAAGGGCGGTAAAATTTTTTTCTGAGGAGGATTGTAGCGGTAAAAAATCAAGATCAAAGCCATGATATAAAATGGCAGACAAGGAATTTTATAACGGGATAGCGAACCGAAGTTGTAAGTTGTAACTCCCACCGCGAAGGCAAAGATGATAGCGAAAATGAGACAGAACTGTGTTGTTGCGTCAAGATTAATGGCTTTCCAGGTGCGTTTAAGGCCTACCGCTATCAACACTCTAAGGGTAATTGCCAAAAACAACATTGCTTCCAAGGCAGAAAAAGCCATGATGAGTTTTTTAGTCTCCCAAACGTAAGGCCGGAAAAGAGTAACATTGACAGCTTGTGGAAATTTCATCAACATACTCGTAGGGTCGTTTGGGTCAATATCCCCTAGACTGTAAGTAGAGCCGTCGGTTAATTCAGAAGCATAACTAATCCATTGCCTTGTTTCTTCTGCTTTGTCAGCGAGTTTTTCAAGTGAATAAGCTCCCAACTGTTCACTGTATACACTCATGAGAAATACCGAGATAGCCATAATGAAAAAAATCGTTCCTAGTTTAACGGCACGCCTTAGGGAGGTATTAGACATTTTTTCTGTGTAGGTTAATAATATCCACATTCCCAAGGCTGGAAGAAAGGCGATAAGGATATAAATTTTAATCTTCGCAATCAGGATAAAACTAAAGACAGCAAGGAAGATATTCTGAACACTAAAGTCCCGCTGAATCATAAACCGAAAGGTTACGTACGTCAGCCATCCCAAACCAAAAATACAAATTGTATCCTTGTAGATGGCCGATCCCCAAAGTACCATTGTAGGAATAAACAGTATGGCAATGGCAATTTGCCTAGTGAGATGTGGGTACATTTTTGCAAATGTTCGGAACATAGCCCAGACGCCACTGTAAGAAACGAAAGCGAATATTACGGCAGTAGGCAAATAAGTATTAAACGTGAAAAGTCCAAAGAATGCTCCCGCAGCCCCAACCGTGTACGATGATTCGTCGGTGTACCACGGAAGTTGAGACGTATACTTATAATAATCTATGTCATAATAGTCCGGCAAATGGAGAATTAGATTGACCCATTTAACCAGGGATTCGTCCATCGCTGTATTTATTATTCGAGAATGGTAAAAGAAGTTAAATGTATCCCCGCCACCGTAATAGTAATGATGCAACATGCCATTGATGACTGCTCCGATGATTTTTACAGTCAGGCCGGTAAGGAAATATTTTCGCCAGGGATGTTTGTGCGTGTAGTACTTATTGCGAATGAAAATAGCAATAAAATAGATGACCATTATATAAAAAGGCAGCAGCACATAATCCAGCAGTGTAATATTTTCCATTAGCCTCGCTAAAATTTACCAAATGTAATTACAAAAGCAAAAGACAATGGGGTGAATAGGCAGAGTGGATATATTTGATACTGTTTTATGATAGCTTTTGATATTTTACAAGGCCTTGCAGATAATTTGGGACCATAATGGACAGATTTGCACAAATGCGGCAGCGGCTTAGCAGCATGTAACAAAATAAGAAATGAAAAAAGAGTATAGTCTTACACCATCGACAAGTGTCCAATCCGTTCATCGTGAAATTGCTGTATTTGATTATCAGAAAGGAAATGAGAACATTGACCACAGCGTAGTTGAATCATTTGGCGAAGAGTGGAAAAAATTTCATCGTTTCAGCGATAAGGAAATTGATACTGATGCAAAAAAGTATTTTGACATTGTAACAGATGAAATGCTAAACAGAAACAGTTATGCAGTTGATTTAGGGTGTGGTACCGGGCGGTGGACAAAATATCTATCTGAAAAAGCTGGATTCATTGAGGCTATTGACCCTAGTGAAGCCATTTTTGCGGCTGATAAACTAATTGGTCCAATACCAAACGTTCGTCTGACAAAAGCTTCTATTGAAAATACTCCCTTCCCTGACGAGACGTTTGACTTTGGGATGAGTATCGGAGTCTTACATCACATTCCTAATACCGAAAAAGCTCTTCATGATTGTGTAAAAAAGATAAAGATTGGTGGTTACTTCTATACCTATCTTTATTACAACTTTGAAAATAGAGGGAGTGCCTTTAAAACTTTGTTCCAACTAGTAAATGGTGTTAGAAAAATAACGAGCCGTTTGCCGATGAGGTCTAAAAAATTTGTATGTGATGTTATCGCATTCACTGTCTACTTGCCTGTAGTAACAGTTGGCCGTGCCATGAATGCCTTTGGGTTAAAGACGTTGGCTCGAAAAATGCCGCTTTCTCATTATCAAACAAACAGTTTTTTTTGGATGCGTACCGATGCGCTAGACCGCTTTGGAACTACGCTGGAACAGCGCTTTTCACAAGAGGATATCCGTAAAATGATGACAGATGCGGGACTAATCGATATCAAAATCAGTGACCAAATGCCCTATTGGCATGCAGTTGGTAAAAGAATACGGTAGTCCTCTTCCAGCAATGTGTTATATTCTTTAGTAATGTATTTGTAAATATCTCCTATCCCATGATAAAGCAGTTTAATTTTTGAATGTCCGGTACACTTAACTTTGCTTCTTTATGGCGAACAAAATGGGCGGTTGTGTTGGTATTTTCTCTAACACATTCTGGAGCATTTACAATTTCCGCCGGTCATTGATCCGGAAACTGTTAAGCGACGGATATAGAGTAATAGCCATCTCGGCTGATGATCAATACAAGGCTTTGGTGGAACAAATGGGTTGTGAAACCGTTGTGATCAAAAACTTTGATGCACAGTCAACCGCCGTTTTAAAAGAAGCCAGTATAATCCGTGAAATCATTCAAACCCTCCGTTCTTTCAAAATCGGGATGACTATCAATTTTTTCGAGATCGCATTAGGTTAGATTCATCAAAAGTTCGCTTTGTAAGAGGTTCAGGTGTAAATACTAGTGAGTTTACTTTTTCGAAAAAACCTTCTTCTGCTGGGCAACAGCTAACTTTTTTGCTGGCTTGCCGCCTGTTAAAGGAAAAAGGTGTTTTCCAATATATTTCAGCGGCCAGAAAAATCAAGGCTTTATATCCCAGTGTACAGTTCTGGCTCTTGGGAATGAAGGCAAAGAATCCATCTGCCATCCATCTGGAGGAACTTCAGCGCTTTGATGAAGAAGGTACAATTAAATTGCTCGGACAAACAGATAACGTAAACGGTTTGTTGGAAAGGGCTGATGTGCTGGTACTGCCGTCATTTTACAATGAGGGTGTACCGCGAATTCTGTTGGAAGGCTTAAGCAAAGGCATGCCTCTCATTACAACCAACTCCGTTGGCTGTCGGGAAACGGTAGCAGATGGACAAAACGGATATATGATTGAGCCCAGAAGCACGGAAGCATTGGAGGAAGCACTTTTGAAGATGATTCAACTTTCTGTGGAGGAAAGAGAAGCCATGCGGACTGAAAGCAGGCGACTAGCTGAAACAGAATTTGATGAGAATAAGGTTATTGAGAGTTACATTGATATTATAAGAGAGCCCATTTCAGTAGTAGATACCTTTGCCATAAAACCGTTGGGTGCCCGATAGAAATGGAAAAAACTAAGATTCTTGTTACCGGTGCGGCTGGATTTATCGGTTTTAGTTTAGCGAAGCAGCTTATTAAAAACGAAAACTTCGAAATAACCGGCTACGACAACATCAACGACTACTACGACCCGCAATTAAAATACGACCGCCTTCATCAATTGGGCATCGACCGATCCTCTATCCGTCGGGGCGAGCTTATTCAAAGTGAGCAATACGCCAA
>SEBV01000001.1 GCA_004172865.1 Gammaproteobacteria bacterium
GGAGGTGTAACCATGGCACGTTTTTTCCGTCGTCGTAAATTCTGCCGTTTCACCGCTGAAGGCACCAAGCAAATCGACTATAAAGATGTTGAAACGCTGAAAGCTTACATCACCGAAACCGGTAAAATTGTTCCAAGCCGTATCACTGGCACTAAAGCTAAATACCAACGTCAGTTGGCTACTGCTATCAAGCGTGCTCGTTACCTGGCTTTGATTCCATACACTGACAGCCACGAGTAAGGGGTAAATTAGAGATGGATATTATTCTGCTCGATAAAGTAGGTCGTTTAGGCGCTATCGGTGACAAAGTTTCCGTTAAGTCTGGCTACGCTCGTAACTACCTTTTGCCACAAGGCAAAGCAGTTGCTGCTACTGCAAAAAATATTGCTGATTTCGAAGAGCGTCGCGCTGGCCTTGAAGCCGCTGCTGCTACTAAAATCGGCGAAGCAACAGCTCGTGCTGAGAAATTAGCTGAGTTGACTGTGACTATCGCTGCTAACGCTGGTGACGAAGGCCGTTTATTCGGTTCTATCGGTACTCGCGATATCGCTGATGCAATCACTGCTGCTGGTGTTTCTGTTGCGAAATCTGAAGTACGTTTGCCACAAGGCGTATTGCGTGAAACTGGCGCTTACGAAATCGACGTGCAATTGCACGCTGAAGTGGTTCAAGCTGTTAAATTGAACGTCATTGCTGAGTAATTAGCAGGTCTCAATTAACGGTTATTGCGCGTCAGTTTTGCTGACAAGCAAGCTAAAATCGGGCACTATCGACAACCCCTTTTCACTGTAAAAAGGGTTGCAGTTAGTGCCCATTTTTTTGCCCCAATAAAAAGCGTTTTTTATGTCCGATACCACGTTTGAAGCCTCCAGTTTCGAAGGAAAATTAGCCAGCGAACTCGCCGGAAAATCAACCTTGCCCCACTCAGTTGAAGCCGAACAATCGGTGCTGGGTGGTTTGATGCTGGAAAACAATCGCCTGGATGCGGTGCTTGAAGTGGTCGGCGAAGCAGACTTTTTCCGCGAAGATCATCGCCTCATCATGCAAATGATGATCAAGCTGCAAGAAGCTGGCGAACCGTTGGATGTCATCACCCTTTCGGAAGAATTACACAAGCACAACGAATTAGAGCGTGTCGGCGGTTTGGGTTATCTGGTCGAAATGGCCAACAACACCCCTAGCGCCGCCA
Source organism: Gammaproteobacteria bacterium (assembly GCA_004172865.1). GTDB lineage: Bacteria > Pseudomonadota > Gammaproteobacteria > Pseudomonadales > Cellvibrionaceae > Cellvibrio. The sequence goes on from SEBV01000001.1 coordinate 1,190, forward strand.
ATATAGTCGCCTACGCCAAGATCGTGCGCGAGCGTTCAACTTTACGTCAGTTGATCGCCGCTACGTCGGAAATCAGCAAATCCAGCTTCAACCCCGCTGGTTTGGATTCCGATGACCTGCTGCAAATCGCTGAAAAACGCATTGCAGATATCGCTGAAGACCGCCCGAAAGAAGGTGGCTTGGTCGGCGTAAATGACCTTTTAAAATCTACTGTCCAGCGCATCGATGAACTCTTTCGCTCCGGCAGCGATATTACCGGTGTGCCTTCCGGTATCACCGATCTGGATACCCGCACCTCCGGCTGGCAGCCCGGCGAATTAATTGTTCTCGCCGCGCGTCCCTCCATGGGTAAAACTGCGCTCGCCCTTAATTTCGTAGAGGGAGCACTTTTTAGCCAGCCGAAACCCGTACTGGTTTTCAGTATGGAGATGCCTTCCAACGCGCTGGTCATGCGGATGATGTCGTCCCTCGGTCGTATCGACCAAGGCAAAATGCGTAACGGCAAACTGACCGAAGAAGATTGGCCAAAGCTGTCATCTGCCGTCCAAAAGATGAAAGATAAACTCTTGTTTATCGACGATACCGGCGGCTTGAATCCGCAGGAAATGCGCGCCCGTATTCGCCGCATCGCCCGCGAACACGGCAATCCCGGCATGATCATGGTCGATTACTTACAGCTGATGACAGTAGCTGGCGGCGGCGAAGGCCGTACACAGGAAATCTCTGAAATTTCCCGCTCACTCAAAGGTATCGCCAAAGAATTTGAATGCCCGATGATTGCACTTTCGCAGTTAAACCGCGGTGTAGAGCAGCGCCCCAACAAGCGCCCCATGAACTCCGACTTGCGTGAATCGGGCGCCATCGAGCAGGACGCCGACGTTATCCTGTTTATCTACCGCGACGAATACTACAACGAAGACAGCCCCGAAAAAGGCGTGGCGGAATTGATTATCGGCAAACAACGTAATGGTGAGATAGGCACCTGCCGCGCTGCGTTTATCGGTAAATACACCCGCTTTGATAATCTGGCGCCGGAGTATTTTCAGAATGATGGGTATTAATACACAGCTCTGCTAAAAAAATATAAACAGCACATCGCCTTGGATAAATTTTAAAAATGGAAAACATGGACATGAAATTATTTAAACTTCACGCAATTTTTATATCGGCAATTTTATTAGCAGGCTGTGGTGGTGGCGGAGGCGGCGGATCGTCGTCGCCACCGCCAAAAAGCAATCAATCGCCCACGGTCAGTATCTCGGGTCCATCGCAAATAGAATCCAGTGCGACCATCTCTTTGTCAGCTACAGCATCCGATCCGGACGGTTCAATTGCCAGCTATAGCTGGGCCGCAGACTCAAATACGGCTATAACTCTCGGTGATGCCAAATCCGCGACTCTCGCTGTAACAGCAGCAAATGTCAGCTTGGATACCACGGTTAAATTGACCATCACAGTGACCGATAACCAGGGTGCCTCTACGCAGGCCAATCTACAAATAAAAGTCGCTGCGAAAAAGACTTCGTTGGCGATCAGCGGTTTGGTAACTGATGCCGTGGTACCGAATGCGAATGTAACAGCGACTGTGCGTGACCTCACCTTTACCACTACTGCAGATGTCAATGGAAAATACACACTTAACCTGAGTGTGGATGATGCGCACCTAAATGATTTGGTGTTGATTACGGCAGATGGTGGCTCGAGCAAGCCGACCTTAAAACTGGTATCGCAATTGCCATCCGTGAAAACCCTGCTTCTACAGGCTGGCAATGATAAACAGCTGGATTCGAGCGAAAACTTTTCCGTCAATGTCACCAATGTTACAACAGCGGAATATGCATTAATGGTGAGGCGTTGGAGTAACTATGGTGTTCCTTTTCTAAGTGCCTCTAACGATTTACATTTGAAAAATAATCAGGAAAACGTGAGTGAGTACGCAAAATACTTGCTGGCAGCGCTCATAAAGATAGTTAGCGATATGGGTGGTAGCTTACCTGTAGGCGCCAAAGATACTCTGGGTTTGGTGCTGGATGGAAGCCTTGTAGATGAGTTGAGATCTAGTATTACCAACTCAAGTCCCACTCTTATCGAAGAGGTCATCGGATTGATAAAAAGTGATACCTTCCTAGTAATGCCTCAAAGCTTGGCATATACCGGTACTTATATAGTGTACCAAGGTGCTGGCAATACCGATTGGGTACTGATACTTAATGGCAATAACAAAGGCGAAGCGAAAACTCGTTTTGGCTCGCAAAGTTTTAGCTGGACACAGGGCGTTGGTAAGCTGGATATACATTTTGATAAGCCGCTCGATCTACAGCAGATGAATTCGCTTGGTAGCTGGTTTGCCCAGTCTATCGAAATTTATATTGACGACCAGTATGGTAGTGCAATGCGTGGCAGCATGGTAATGCTTAAAGTGCTCTTGGATATTGAAGGAAAAATCCAAAGCAATTTTTCTGAGCGCAACTATGTGCAGCTCGTATCCGTCGCGAAAGGTTTGAGCCTGGAAAAAGAAATGCTGGTTGGCGATTGGATTCGGGGCGACGACGGGGGAGCGGACCTTTTTAAACTCAATAGCGATGGCAGTGTAAATTCGAGCCATCTTGACGGGACTAATGCAAAAATAGGTTTGACGTGGTCTCTTAGGGATAAAGGTTTTACCGTTTTTCAGAATGGGGAAAAATTAACAGATTATTACCTGCTGTATGATTTGGGTGCTGGCTATAGTTTCACCGCCATTAATTGGTCTTGGTCAGCGTCAGATCAACAAGTCGGTAACTTATGGGGAGGCAAATTAATAAAACCACAGGAATTGTCATTGGTCAAAGCGGATTTGCGAGGAACCTACGTAGGAAGTGCTGGCAGACTTTATACCTTGACCAATGACGATATTATTGAAGGCTTGTCTAGTCGTATATCGCCCTGGAATTATTCCGCTGCAGATAGCTCGTGGACAAGCTATTTCTACCAGGATAATAATTCTCGCTGGTTGCCCTATTGCGACCAAACTGCTAATAAGTCGTGCAAGGTCTTTCACAAAACGGTTGTTAAAGTATTGGCTAGCGCGAATGATAGTTACTATCTGCTAAATACACTGACGGAATATGACGCTAAGGGTGAGAAATCATACTCGGATACGCGGCTTGAAACCTGGAACAGAGTTCCTTCACCTAGTTATTTTGATAATTGGTTGGATGTTTCTTCCTACAGGATGGAGTTTTTCCAGCAGACTGGGGCCGGTGTCAAAGTATGGCATTTTGCTGGCGGCAATATAGAAATTAACGAGCGAAGCGACAATAGTTTCCCGCAAGCTTCCATCCCCACAACCATTTCAAAAGGCAAACTGCTTTACACACGAGACGGTGCCGCAAAAACACTTGAGCTGGTTTCTGTTTCGGATGAGGGAATTGTTGTGTGTGAATACAACGCTGGTGCGAGTTGCACCAAAGGATCGGAAATTACGCTGAGTAATAGAACGCCTGCGGCGATTGCCTATAAAGTATCTGTCGGTGGATCTGTGGAATATGAAAGTTCGTATGCGAGTAATTCCGATCCAATGACGCTCTTCGGTAACGTCGCAACATTTACACTAGTGCCAGATCAGGGTTACACCCTAGAAAGCGTATCTGGTTGTGGTGGCAAGTTGAATGGCTTTACCTACACAACGGCACCTGTAAAAGATAAATGCACCATCACCGCAAACTTTGTTAAGACATCAGTACAGTAATTAAGATTGATGGGAGGTAAATTAAACAGGGCGCTTCGGCGCCTTCTTTGTTAGTGGACTACCTATCTTGTATATCGAGGGCTTATGTACATTGAAAGTCATTTTCTTCCTTCTGCTGAAAAATATATAACGCCAGGCAAGCTTGAATGGATAGGGTTGCGCAGCGAACGCAAGGGCGAAGTCTTGCAAGTGAGCAACGTAGTGGCGTTGGAGACATTAGGGTTGGAAGGCGATCATCGCTGCCTGAAAATTCCTGGTTCGGCGCGACAAGTCACGATTATTAGCCGTGAATATATCCAGCAAATAGCCGACGAACTTGGTATTCACTCGATTGATCCCGCACTCTTAAGACGCAATTTAGTTATCTCTGGGCTGGACATGGACCAGCTACGCTTTCAGCGTTTGCAAATAGGTAGTGCCATCTTCGAAACCTCTGCACTTTGCCATCCATGTTCACGTATGAACGAAGTGCTTGGTCCTGCAGGCAAGCAAGTGATGATGGGACGCGGCGGCCTGTGCGCCAAAATTATTCAGGGTGGGCAAATTGCAGTTGGCGATGCGGTCATTCGGGTGCAGCCTGTCAAATCTTCCGTTCCCACGTCATTGAACCTTTTCGATAGCTGACAGTTAATAGTTCAGGCGTTTCTCCTTCTCGCATTTTTACTAACAGGAATTTTCTATGACAGCCACCTACAGTCGTATCGCAATCGTCACCGGCGCAACCTCCGGTATTGGCGAAGCTACCGCCAAAAAATTTATTGCCGAAGGTTATGCAGTCATCGGCTCAGGTCGCAATGGCGAAAAATTACAGGCGTTAAAAAATGAGCTGGGCGATGCTTTTGCATTTGTCGCTGGTGAAGCTTGGGATCAAGCAGTGATCGACAATTTATTTACGGAAGCACAAACCAAATTTGGCCGCGCAGTTGATTTGGTTGTGGTTAACGCCGGTCGCGGTTTGGGCGGTTCAGTGAAAGACGCGTCCTTGGTCGAATTTGAAGATCTACTAAAAGTGAACATCACTGGCGCGCTTAAATTAATGCAAAAAGCGGCGAAGGAATTCACCAAACCTGAGCAGCTTAATTTTCCCAAGCAAGCCAAAGATATCGTCATTCTTGGTTCGGTAGTTGGTAGAAGTGTGTCGCCTTTCAGCGCCGTTTACGGTTCATCGAAATTTGCGGTTCACTCGCTCGCCGAAGGCTTACGCCGCGAAATTTGCGGTCAGGGCGTGCGAGTTACTTTGGTGGAGCCGGGCATAGTTCTCTCCGGTTTCCAAGCCGTTGCCGGTTACAGCGAGCAAACCGTAAATGGCTTTCACGACCGATTTGGTCCTGTATTGGTTGGCGAAGATGTTGCCGATGCTATCTATCACACCGTATCGCTTCCCGCACATATTCATATCAGCGATTTGGTGATTCGCCCGACGCGTCAGGATTATCCGTAACTCTTTTCAAATTAAAAAGGCGCCTTATGGGCGCCTTTTTCGTTTGGTGCTCAGCAGCTAATCTGCCGCTACTGCATGTCCGCCGGTGCCTTGTGGGCGGCGGGTGAAAAGTACTAGACCTGCAATTCCCCAACACAACCAACCGGCGATCCAGAAGAAGTCCAATGCAGACATCAAATGCGCCTGGTTGCCCAGTTCTCGCGTAAGTACCGCGATTGATTGGGTTTGCGTTAATCCTGCGGCCGAAAGTTGCTGCAAGGGTTCGGTCAAACTTGGGTCGTAGATGCTTGAGGTTTCCGCCAAGCGGGTTTGATGCAGCGCTGCATGGTCATCCCAAAAAGTAGTCGTTATTGAGGTGGCGAAACTGCCTGCGACGATCCGCAAGAAATTCGACAGCCCCGATGCCGCCGGGATTTGATGCGGAGGTACGCCGTCCAAAATGATGGAAAGTAAGGCGATGAAGAATATCGACATGGCGATACCTTGCACCATCAGCGGCATGATGTACGCGCTGTAACTTGCATCCGCCGTGTAGCCGGCGCGCATAAAGTAAGACACGCCGAAGATGAAGAAGGCAAAGAGTGCGAACAACCGCGTATCAAACTTGCTGATGTATTTCCCCACAAATGGCGAGATCAACACTGCGACAACTCCGCTGGGTGCGGCGATTAGCCCCGCCCAGGTGGCGTTGTAGCCGAGCCAGGTTTGCATCCACAGGGGTTGCAATACAACCGCCCCGAAGAAGATCCCGTAGCCTAAACAAAGCGCCAGCGTGCCTATGCTGAAGTTGCGATTTTTGAACAAGGTCAAGTCGATGATTGGATGCTTTTGGCTCAGTTCCCAGATCATAAAAATGATGAAGCCAACTAACGCAACCAAGCCCATGATGACGATGAAGCCTGAATTAAACCAATCCGCGTCTTTGCCTTTATCCAACATGATTTGCAATGAGCCAACCCAAACCACCAGCAAGCCTAAACCTATACCGTCAATCGGCAATTTGCGCGTGGGCGTTTCGGCGCGTTTCATGCCTTCCCAGCATACAAAAGCACAGAATAAACCGACGGGCACGTTGATCAGGAAAATCCACTGCCAAGCGTAGTTGTCGGAAATAAATCCACCCAAAATCGGCCCGCAAATCGGCGCGACCAAGGTCGTCATCGACCAAACTGCCAATGCCATCCCCTTTTTATGGGGCGGAAATAGCGCTAGCAACAACGCTTGTGATCCTGGAATCATGGGGCCAGAAACCGCACCTTGTAAAACCCGGAAGGCGATGAGCGACGGTAAGCTCCATGCCATACCACATAGAAAAGATGCCAGTGTAAACAACAGAACCGATACCACAAATGTACGTACGACACCAAAACGTTGCATTAGCCAACCAGTTAGTGGAACCGAAATTCCGTTGGCGACGGCGAATGATGTAATTACCCAAGTGCCTTGATCGGGTGATACACCAAGGTTACCGGCGATGGTCGGAATCGAAACGTTGGCGATGGTGGTGTCCAGCACTTGCATAAAAGTGCCGAGTGCCAATGCCGTTGCGACCAGCCCCATCGGCAAGCCAACACGTGGTGCATTATTGGCGGCGGTACTCATAGCACACCGCTAGCAGCCGGTTTCGCGGCGGTTTCGCGACCATTGCGTTTAATGATGTCGGCAATTTTAAGGTCGATTTTTGCATCTTGTTCAGTCGATGCCACCACTTGTTGCGGCGCGGTACGAACTTGGGTAGCGACCAATGAACCGCTAATATCGTGCAGATCAACATCCACTTTCATGGATAAACCTAAACGCAGTGGATGCTCAGCCAGCTCTTTCGGGTCCAACGAGATACGCACGGGAACACGTTGCACGATCTTGATCCAGTTACCCGAGGCATTCTGCGGAGGTAAAAGCGCAAAAGCCGCGCCGCTACCGGCACCCAGGCCAGCGATTTTGCCGTGGTAAGTCACGCCTTTGCCGTACATATCCGAATGAACTTCTACTGGTTGACCAACGCGCATGTGCTCGAGCTGAACTTCCTTGAAGTTGGCGTCTACCCAGGCGTTATCGAGTGGAACAACAGCTAAGAGAGGTGTTCCAGCGGCAATGCGACTACCTAATTCCACATTGCGACGCGCCACAGCTCCACTAACCGGCGCTGTGATTTGAGTGCGCTTCAACGCCAGCGAAGCCTGACGTAAAGCAGCCGCAGCGGCTAACACTTGCGGATGGTTGGACACGGTGGTGTTTTCCACTTGGGCGTTGTTGGTTTCCAACTCTTCAGTGCTGGTCGCCAAAGAAGCTTCAAGTTGCGCCACCTGATCGCGTGAATGTTGTAGCTCCTCGCTTGAAACACCACCTTCGGCGGCCACTTTCAGGCGACGTTGAAGATCGTTACGGGCGCTATCCAAGGCAATTTTTCGAGCGTTGATCACTGAACGCAGGCCGCTGGATCTGGAAAATACGCCGCGAACGTTACGAACGGTACGCGCCAATTCAGCTTCGGCGGATGCCACTGCAATTTGTGCATCGGCAGGGTCAAGTTGAACCAAGACCTGGCCTTGCGACACTTGTTGAGTATTATCCACATGTACAGAAGTCACTGTGCCGGCCACTTCGCTGGTGATTTGCACCATGTCAGATGCGACATAAGCATCGTCAGTTTCTTCAAAATATTGGCCGTGCAGAAAATAATAAGCGGTGTAGGCGATAACGCCGATCACCACGAGCGCGGCTACGATCAAGAGGCGTTGGTTACGTTTGCCGTTATCCGGTACTTCAGCGGTGGTTGGAGTAGGGTTATTCATGTTGGGCTCCCTGAGCAAGAACAGGATAAGAACTGGAATTAAACGCTAATTTGGGCTCAAAACTGCCGCCGAAAGTCAGCAACAGCGTGACGCGGGTGATCAGTAATTGGGTGTTCAAATTCACCAGGTCACGACGAACGTTAAGCAATTGGGTTTCAGCATTAAGCAGCGTCAATTGTGAGCTGAGGCCCGCTTTGTAACGGTTTTGCGCCAATTTGTAGGCCGCTTCAGTGGCATTGAGCGATTGCGTGGTCTGGGTCAATTGCTGTTGCAGCGATGTGTTGCGGCTCAACAAATCGGCTACATCCCGAATCGCCTTAAGCACCGTATCGTTGTAACTGGCGATGGATGCATCCAACTCTGCCGTCGCACCTAGGTAACCAGCTTTCAAACGTTGTGAGTCAAAGATCGGTAAATGCAACGCCGGGCCCGCGCCGTAAATCGCACTGCCGGATTTGGCGAGGTTATCCAAGCCAACCGCTTGTAAACCGACGAAAGCCTTAAGGTTGATATCTGGATAAAACGCTGCTTTGGCAGCGGAGCGACCAGCGGTTGCGGCTTCAACGCGTGCTTTAGCAGCTAATACATCGGGGCGACGCGCTAGCAAATCGAGCGTGAGTTCAGTTGGCAAAGGTAAGGTTGCATCAGGAACTATTTGCGGACGGCCGATGTTGTTGTAAGCATCCGCACCATGACCCGACAAGGCTGCCAGATTGTGAATGGCGCTATCGCGTTGGTTTTCCGCCTGCAAACGACCATTCCGCGCTTGTGGTAAAGCGGCTTCCGCGAGTTTCAACTCAACTTGCGTATCCAACCCGGCGTTCACACGACCTTGCGTCAATTTGTAAAGCGATTGACGTTGCTGTTCGGTTTGAATCGCAAGATCAGTCAAGGCGTAAGAGCGATACAAATCAACATAGGATTGGGCGATAGCGCCTGACAGCGCCAAGCGGGCTGTTGCACTATCCAGCTCTGCGGCGAGCACAGTGTTGCGCGCTTGCTTGAGCAGATCTGCCTGTTGGCCCCAAAAATCCAGATCCCACGAGAGGTTGATTCCGGCTTGACCGAGCCAGGCTTTATCGCCGCCCGCCACACCCAGACCGGCTTCTTTAGGTGGATAAATGTAATTTTCGGACAGGCGTTGGTGAGTCTCTTCAGCATCCAAACTCACCGACGGACGCAGTGAAGCGCCCGCAGCTATAGCTTGTGCTTGTGCGCCGCGTACACGAATCAGCGCTTCACCGAGGCTGGGGCTATTGGCCAGCGAATCCTCGATCAAGCGATTGAGTTGATCATCGCCAAACACTTTCCACCAACCTTCGGCAACGCGTGGTGATTGATTTTCGCTAAGCCCAAGGGTGATGGAATCCAGCGGTTTAAGCTGGGTTTCGGTTTTGGGTGGCGACACGCATCCAGATAAAATAATCGCCGCACTCACCGCTAATGCGAGTGAAAGCTGCGATACACGTGGGGTAAATTTCATGAAGATTCCCTCTGGGAGTTCGAGGTGTGTTCAAAACACGCTTTGAGTTTTGTTAATAAACGGTTTAACTCAGCAAACTCATCCTCACTGAATGGGTCCAGCGTATTGTTCAGATTGTCGATAAAGGGCGGAGTGAGTTCTGAAAGTTTCGCGCGGCCAGCGTCGGTAACTTGTAGCTTAACGACGCGACGATCCTGCAAGCTGCGCTGCCGCTCGACATAGCCGCGACTTTCCAGCTGATCAACCATGCGGGTTATCGCACCATTATCGTGTGACAAACCACGGCATAGATCGCTCGCTGTTTCTGCCAAACCGTCTTTCAATTTCACCAACGCGAGCCACTGCATAAAGCTGATATCGTGATTCGCAAAAATGCGGTCGGCACATTCATGCATCAACGCATGATTGGTCTTCAGCAAATAGCCAAGGCTATTTTTCGCGCTGTAGTTGTTAGGGTCATAGTGTTTCATGGGTAATATCTGCTTCGCCAAAATTTGCCATTTCAAATATTGTTTAAACAAACTCTGCCTAAACAATGTTTGCTTAGGCAGATATTATTCGTGAGGCTTAAAGGCGTCAAGTGATTTTTAAACGGCTCAGATAAACGGTTTTAAATGTCATATTTTTGGATCAGCGGGAAATCGCGAATTTGTAGGCTAAAATTTAAGCAAAAATGTACTTGGAATGGTCAAACGTGTATTATCCGCGCCCATTTTGATGCTCCTTTGCTTGGTCACAGCAGGTATTCGCATGCAAGTTTTTCATCACATCCAATCCCTTCGCGATGCGCTTGCCATTGAACGCAAGGCCGGTAAACGCATAGGTTTTGTGCCGACTATGGGCAATTTACATAGTGCTCATATTGAGTTGGTGAAAATCGCCCGACGCAATTGTGATGTGGTCGTAACCAGTATTTTCGTGAACCCACTGCAATTCGGCTTGAATGAAGATTGGGATAAATACCCACGCACCTTGGCCGCTGATTCTGCCAAGCTGGAAGCAGCTAATTGTGATTACTTGTTCTGCCCCAATGATAAAGAAATCTATCCCAATGGTATGGCCGAGCAAACTCGCGTGATAGTGCCGACCATGACCGATGTGCTCTGCGGCGCAAGTCGCCCTGGCCATTTTGAAGGTGTTACGACGGTTGTTACCAAGTTATTCAATATCGTGCAGCCCGATGAAGCGGTGTTTGGTATTAAAGACTTTCAGCAGTTGGCCGTTATTCGCCGGATGGTGGAAGACTTGTGCATTCCGATAAAAATTGTTGCCGGTGAAATTGTGCGCGAAAACGATGGTTTAGCGATGAGTTCACGCAATGGTTTTATTACTGCTGATGAACGCCCGCGTGTGGCGCAGTTGAATCGCAGTTTGAATTGGATCAAGCAGGAGATAACCCAGGGCCGCCGCGATTTTAGCGCTCTGATCGACACCGCAAAGGAACAAATACAGGCAGTGGGTTTCAAAGTGGATTATGTGAATATATCCAACAGCCGCACGCTTGAACTCGCAGCGCACGACGATAAGGAAATTACGATTCTCGGTGCAATGTATACACAAGGCGCACGCTTGATAGATAATGTTTCCCTTATTTTGGGCTAGTCTTTTGGCTTAATTGGAGGTGGTATGATGCGTGTTGAAGATATTGAGCAAGGCATCCTTGGTTTGCCGCAAGACCAGTTAAAGCAGTTCCGCGCCTGGTATGAAAAATTTGATGCGGATAAATGGGATGATCAAATTGAGCAGGATGCAAAAGACGGAAAATTAGATGCTACTGCTGAGTCGGCGTTAGCAGAATATAAGTCAGGGAAAGCGAGAAGATTGTGATTCATTTTGCCAGCGAATCTTTCTGGGATGCATACGAAGCATTGCCGTTAGCAGTACAAAAGTTGGCAGATAAGCAATACGATTTATTGAAAGAGAATCCTCAATATCCGTCATTGCATTTGAAAAAAGTTGGGCGCTATTGGTCGGTTCGAGTAGGTATCTATTACCGGGCATTAGCTATAGAAGTAGATGAAGGACTACTTTGGTTTTGGATAGGAAGTCACGCTGATTATGATCGGCTGATTTTGAAATCTTAAACCAATATAAATTTGGGATAGATGAGTAACGAAAAAGTTTTTAGCTTTGTTTTAGTGGGGCGGGGTAGTTGTTGAGATCCCGAGTGTGCGCTGAGGCGGCACTCACACTGGGGCGCTGGTTAGTACTATCAGCGATGGAAGTCGATAAAGGAATATGGTTGCAGCGATTTGCGCCGCAATCTCCTTACACTCTTAGCAATTGAATTTCGGCTTCTGGAGGTTACTTATGTTAACTCACATGCTTAAAGCAAAATTACACATGGCCAAAGTGACCCAGGCGGAGCTTTGGTATGACGGTTCCTGTGCGATTGACGCCGACCTGGTAAAGTTGGCCGGTATGCGCGAGTTTGAACAAATCGATATTTACAACGTAAGCAATGGCGAGCGTTTCCACACCTACATCATTCTCGCTGAAGCCGGTTCAGGCACGTTTTCTATGAACGGTGCGGCTGCGCGTAAAGTCGGTGTAGGTGATCGCATCATTATCGCCACTTACGGTTATTTCACTGATGCAGAGTTGTCTGAACATAAGCCCAAGTTGGTTTATTTGAATGAGGATAATACGGTCAACCGTACTTCTGACACTATTGCTACGCAAAATAAAGATACTCAACCACTGAAATAAGTGAACGATGTATCCGTTTAAGAAGGCCGCTTTTGCGGCCTTTTTTTATGCCTGCCGGAAATATTTAGCGGTACCGTTTGCCAGATCAAAACCTTGATGATATGGTTATGCATACAGTATTTATGAGTCTGCAAAATCATGAGCAAAGTCCTGGAAAAGTTAACCATTTTGTCGGATGCGGCTAAATACGATGCTTCCTGTTCATCGAGCGGCAGCAAACGCGCGAATAACACAAAAGGTTTAGGCAATTCCGATGGCGTGGGAATTTGCCACAGTTATACCGAAGATGGTCGCTGCGTTTCGCTGCTCAAAATTCTGTTTACCAATCACTGTATTTTCGATTGCGCTTATTGCATTAGCCGGCGTACTAACGATGTAAAACGCGCGGCCTTTACGGTTGAAGAAGTGGTCGATCTTACGATAAATTTTTATCGCCGAAATTATATTGAAGGATTATTTTTAAGTTCGGGCATTTTTAAAAATGCGGATTACACTATGGAGCGTTTAGTACGTGTCGCCAAAACCTTGCGTACTGTGCACAACTTTAATGGTTACATACATCTAAAAGCGATTCCCGGCGCAAGCCCGGAATTATTGCATGAAGCCGGGCTTTACGCGGATCGCCTGAGTGTGAATATTGAAATTCCATCCGATGAAAGTTTACAAAAAGTCGCACCGGAAAAAAATTACAGCGACATCATCACGCCGATGAATTATTTGTCGGGCGAAAAAGATCGTTATGTTGATGACAAACTGCATTTCAAATCCACACCGCAATTTTTACCCGCAGGCCAAAGCACGCAATTAATTGTAGGTGCATCGCCAGAGAGTGATACCCAAATTTTGCGCCTGGCGGATGATCTTTATAAAACCCAAAAATTAAAACGCGTTTACTACTCCGGCTATGTGCCCATTCAAACCGATAACCGCGTTCCGCTTTTGTCGGCGCCGCCGTTGCTGCGCGAGAATCGAATTTACCAAGCGGATTGGCTGCTGCGCTTTTATAAGTTTTCAGTGGATGAAATTCTCGATGCAAAAAATCCCAATCTGGAATTGGATATAGACCCGAAATTAAGTTATGCGCTGCGCAACCCCGAAAAATTTCCGGTGGATATTAATCGCGCTGATTATGAAATGATTTTGCGCGTGCCCGGTATTGGTGTTAAGTCTGCAAAGAAAATTGTTAGCTCCAGAATTCACCAATGGCTGCATTCAGATCACCTGCAAAAAATCGGCGTGGTATTAAAGCGTGCGCGTTATTTTATTAGCTGCCCGGGATTAGATGTGCCGCGTAAGGATTATCAAATGTCCGATATTAAACGCATTATTTTATCGGGCGAAGCGCTGCAAGCACCGCCACAACTTAGTTTATTTGGTTAATGGCAACTTACATTTATGACGGAAGTTTTGAGGGATTATTAAGCTGCGTTTTCGAAGCCTTTCGAAGCAAAACTATTCCAGAAACTATTGTGGAAGAACAGCATCACCAATTTACTTTATTAGAAGATGTTCAGCATATTCCGGCTGATGAAGGTTTGGCGACACGGGTGTTAACCGGTATTGATGTGCGGACAGAAGATAGAGCCTCGGCGATTGTCTACCAATTATTTCTATCAGAATTGCCCAAGGTTGAAATGCTTATTTTCAATTTTATTGCAGCCGTGATTCAGCGAAATCATGTTTCGATTTTAGAAAATTTTGCCAATGAGTTTATTTTAAAAGCTTCGCAAATTGAACGAATGATGCACCGTGAAATTCACCGCATGCATGCGTTTGTGCGTTTCCAAAAAGCCAAAGAGGGAATTTTCTACGCGGCGATTGAGCCGGATTTTAATGTGCTGCCCTTAATCGGCGAGCATTTTGAGCGGCGCTACGCCGATCAGCGTTGGGTGATATTTGATACGAAACGCCATTACGGAATTTATTACGATTTAACTGAAGTGCAATTTGTGACGTTGGATAATCCAGTTTTTAATCTTAATAGCGGCGATTTAAAACCGGAAATCGTAGACGATGCAGAAAAAATGTATCAAGCATTGTGGGAAAATTATTTTCATTCGGTAAATATCCAAGAACGAAAAAATACCAAATTACATATTCGCCATGTTCCGAAACGTTACTGGAAATATTTAATTGAAAAACGACGCCGTTAAGAAATAACGGCGTTTACGATTAGGCGTCGTTCAACTCAGCCAATAAACTGATGAGCTTTTCCGTATCCACCGGTTTTACAAAATGGTGATTGAATCCGGCGTTTGCTGCGCTTTTGCGATCTTGATCATTGCCGTAACCGGTGATCGCAATCAGTGTTGCATTATTGGTTGCTGGATGAGAACGCAGGCGTTGGGCAAGTTCAATACCGTCCATATCTGGCAAACCAATATCCAATAAAAATACGTCGGGAGTTTCTACGTAGGCGCGTTCAAGTGCGCGCCTGGAACTGTTCTCGACTACAACGTCGTGGCCCGCAATTTCCAGCAGCATCGCCAACATATCGGCGGCATCTTCATTGTCGTCCACCACCATAAGTCGTAGGCGTTTTAGCGCCGGGCAAATACTTTGAATATTAGATTCGCCCTGCGCTAACGAGAGTGATGTCACCAGCGGCAGCGTGACTATAAATTCACTGCCTTTACCGATTCCGTCGCTGTGTGCGGTGACTGTACCGTGATGCAAAGTTACTAAACTTTTCACCAGCGCCAGCCCAATTCCGAGCCCGCCCACGGAGCGATCCGACGTTCGCTCGGCTTGTGCAAAAAGGTCGAACACGCGGCCAACCATATCGGCAGCCATGCCAACACCATTGTCTTTTACACTAAGTTTTAGTTCCTGATCGTCGATATCCGTCGTCAAAATAATATGACCACCTTCCGGCGTATATTTGGTCGAGTTGGTAAGCAAGTTAGTGATGACTTGAATAAGTCGCTTTTGATCACCCTTCACGTAACAAGATGCAGCGGGAAGTTGCACAGAAAGTTTGTGGCCGCGCGCATCAATCAGCGGGCGCACCTGCTCAATGGCATTGTTGATAATGATGCTTGCATCCAGCGTGTTACTTTCAAGTGAAATAAGCCCACGGGTTACGCGCGATACATCCATCAAATCGTCGATCAAACCCGTCATGTGTTTTACCTGACGGGAAATAATTTCGCTGGTGTGTTTTACCCGCTCTTCGCTCAAATGAGTGAGTCGTAAAAGATCGGCGGCAGCGCTCACGGGCGCTAAAGGGTTGCGTAATTCATGAGCGAGCATGGCGAGGAATTCGTCTTTGCGCGTGTCAGCTTCTTTGAGTTTGTTTTCGTAGTCTTTACGTTTATTGATGTCGCGAAAGAAAAACGCCAAGCCACCATCCAGTGCCGGATAGGCCCTAATTTCCAGCCAGCCTTTGGCGCCGTCGCGATAATCGTATGCCTGTTCAACAGTGGTGGAATTGCCGGTTACTTTTACTTGCTCGTACACCGAAAGCCATTCGGTTTTTGCCAGAGGTGAAAAAATATCCCAATAACTGCGGCCAATAGTTTCATCGGGATTCATACCTGCGATGCGATGACCAGCGGCGTTCATTTGCACGATATTCCAGTTGCGATCCACCACCGCAAAACCTTCGGTCATAGTATTAAATACGTAACTGCTTTGATTACGGATAACATCCAATTCGGCTTGTGCTTGAGAATTTTCAAGCGCCGCCCAGGTGCGCTCAGTCATCTCTCTGGCGGTCTGAATATAGGTTTCTGACCAATGATGCGGAGCCGTTTTGTGGACGCCAAGAACCGCCACTAATTGGCCGTTTTTATGTAGGGGAATTGCAAGATGAGAGCGTATTTCAAACTTTGCGTAAGCCGCTTTATGGGCTGTCATACGTGCATCTGTGAGGACATCATCTGCAACGAAAAATTGACCGTTGCGCAAGGCTTGCGCCATTTCCGGGCCAAAGTCGTCTAACTGGCCCAGTTCATGTGACATGCTGGGACTACTTTCAAGAACCCATTCTTTGCGGATCATGAATTTGCTCTCTTCAACGATTTCAGCAAACACCACCCGTGATGCATCTATATATCCGCCCAGTAACTGGCTGGCGGCATAAACGATGTCCGATGGATTCGACAAAGGCCTAAGAAGATCAGCCATCTCAAGTAAAAAGGCCTGACTGCGTTGGGCTTGATGTTGCGCACTAACATCATTGCCTTCAACAAAAATGCCGGTGGTGATGCCATTGGTGTTGATAATGGGTTGATACACAAAGTCGATAAATACTTCTTCAAGCTCCGCCCCTGGCGTGCGCTGGAGTTTTGCACCGCGGCCTTTTGACACATGCGGTTTGCCGGTGGCAAATACCTCATCCAGCAGTTCGAAAAAGCCTTGACCCTTGAGTTCGGGCAGGGCATCGCGCACTGTTTTGCCAACTAAATCGCGGAAGCCGATCAACCGCACGTAGGCATCGTTCGCAATTTCAAAGCGATGTTCCGGGCCACTCAAAATGGTCACAAAGCTGGGGGATTGCTGAAATAAAGATCGCAAGCGCTCCGTTTCTTCGGTTTGATGTTTTAGCAGCGCGCGTTGGGCATGAATGCGATAGTTATCGACGCGGGCGCGTTCAATCGCAACCCAAAGACGCTCGGCAACTTCCTTGATTAGATTTGCCTCTTGAGTTTTCCATTCGGTAGGCTGCTTGCTGTGAATGCTAAGGGTTGCAATAAATTGTCTATCTTTGATGATCGGCACCACGAGAATGGAGCGCGTATCAAAACTTTTATAAGCTTCCTGATGATCCGCCGTGCGTGAGTCTTGCGCGAGATCGGCGATGGAAACAGCTTTGCCGTTTTGCAAATCACTAACGAGATTTTTGCCAAAATTACTCAAGGCTCCATGCATGCCTTGCGCATTAAATACGTCGGCTTGATTCCATGCGTATTCAATACTGAAAGTGTCGTTGGGCACGTCTATGTGCGCGAACATAATGCGCGTGAGGCGCAACTCATCGCTCAGCATTTGAAAGGCTACGGCGGCGATTTGCTCGGGCTCGGTTAAGTTGCTCAGTTCGTCCAGCAGTTCTAGTTGGAAGTGTTGCTGATGTTGAATCTGTTCGCGTTGGGTTATTTCGGCGGATAGCTGGTTATTGATTTGCGCAAGTTTTGCGGTGATTTCATTTTCGGCTGTCACGTCGTTACAAATAACGAGAACGCCATGGATGCCATTATCGTCTTCAATCGGGCTGTAGCCGTAAGTCCACCACACTTCTTCAAGTTTGCCATTCCGCGTTAGTGGAACGACTTGATTCTCATGCCAGGTGGAACCTTGGCCGGTCATTACAAATTCTATTTGCGGGCCGAGCATATCCCAGGCTTCATCCCAACATTCGCGGCCCTGTTGGCCCAATGCGCTTGGATGGCGCTCCGGTCCAAGCGTAGTTCGGTAGGCGTCGTTGTAAAATTGAATCAGGTCCGGGCCCCACCAGATAAACATCGGGTGGTTGGATGACAGCACTATCCGCAAAGAAATTTTGAGCAAATCGGGCCAGGTTTCCGGGTTACCTAAAGTCGTTGAACTCCAGTCGAAGGCACGGATGAGCGCTCGCATTTCGCCATCGCCCGATAAAAATGTTGCTGACTTCATTAACCCGTTTTCCTGACATGCTTTAGTAGTGCGATTGATTCAATCGATAGTAGGCCGACACTATGACGATGCTAATAAAGCTGTCAAGCGCGGCAGAATTTTATCTGCCTGACATTCAAAGATTGGCGTCGTTTAGTCGATTAAGGTGTGTATCAATCATGATTTGAACGAAACAATCGCTAAAAACGCTGCAATATTAGACAACGTTGTCATTGAGCTTTGCTGGTCTGAGCTGGTAAGCTAGGCACCGCTCAAAACGGTCGCCTAGATCGCAAGCTTGTCGCAGCTCAAAGCAACATCAACCAAGATAAAAGCCAATAACAAAATAAGTCATGCAGGTAGAAAAAATCATGTCAGATGTCCATCTTTACCCCGTTCCTGAAAGCTTTAAAACCAGTGCTGCGATTGACCTTGAACGCTACAAAACCATGTACGACCAGTCAATTAATGATGCCGACAGTTTCTGGGCTGGTCAGGCCGAGCAGTTTTTAAGCTGGCAAGCACCCTGGACGAAAGTTACCGAATCGGACCTTACCAAAGGCGAGGTCGCCTGGTTTATTGAAGGCAAGCTGAACGTGAGCGTGAACTGCATTGACCGCCATTTGCCAGCGCGCGCTGAACAAGTTGCGATTATTTGGGAAGGCGATGACCCGGACGAAGACCAATTTATTACCTATCAAGAACTGCATGACGAAGTTTGCCAGCTAGCCAACGCCTTGCGCGCTCGCGGCGTGAAAAAAGGCGACCGCGTTTGTATCTATATGCCGATGATTCCCGAAGCGACTTACGCCATGTTGGCCTGTACTCGCATCGGCGCCGTGCATTCCGTCGTGTTTGGCGGATTTTCTCCAGAAGCTTTGAAAGACCGTATTTTGGATGCCGACTGCAAAGTCGTCATCACTGCCGATGAAGGCTTGCGTGGTGGCAAACGCATACCGCTGAAAGCCAATGCCGACAAAGCATTGGCAAATTGCCCAGATGTTCACACCTGCATCGTAGTGCGCCGCACTGCCGGTTCCATCAGCTGGGATAATGCGCGCGATTACTGGTACCACGACCTTATCGCCAAGCAAAAAACCGAATGCGAACCCGAAGTCATGGATGCGGAAGATCCGCTATTTATCCTTTACACCTCAGGTTCCACTGGCAAACCCAAAGGCGTATTGCACACCACTGCAGGCTATTTGCTGCAAGCGGCCATGACCCACAAATACGTGTTTGATTATCAGGAAGGTGATGTCTACTGGTGTACGGCAGACGTGGGCTGGGTGACCGGCCACAGCTATATCGTTTACGGCCCGCTGACTAACGGTGCGACGACTTTAGTGTTTGAGGGTATTCCGACTTATCCCGACG
Organism: Gammaproteobacteria bacterium; assembly: GCA_004172865.1. Lineage (GTDB taxonomy): Bacteria > Pseudomonadota > Gammaproteobacteria > Pseudomonadales > Cellvibrionaceae > Cellvibrio. The sequence continues at coordinate 20,317 of SEBV01000001.1, forward strand.
CTTCACGCTTTTGGCAAGTGATCGACAAACACCAAGTCAATATTTTCTACACCGCACCCACCGCTATTCGCGCGTTAATGGGCGCAGGCGATGACTGGGTAACCAAAACCGCACGCACCAGCTTGCGCGTACTCGGCACCGTGGGCGAGCCGATCAATCCCGAAGCCTGGGAGTGGTATTACCGCGTAATCGGCAACAGCAATTGCCCGATTATGGATACCTGGTGGCAAACCGAAACCGGCGCGCACATGCTCACGCCTTTACCGGGTGCGATTGATTTAAAACCCGGCTCGGCAACGGTTCCATTCTTCGGCGTACAACCGGCATTGGTGGACGCCGAAGGTAAAGAAATTACCGGCGCAGGCGAGGGCAATTTGGTCATCAAATCCGCATGGCCCAGTCAAATCCGTAGCGTCTATGGCGATCACCAACGCTGCATCGAAACCTATTACAGCACCTATCCTGGCTACTACTTCACCGGCGACGGCGCTCGCCGCGATCAAGATGGTTACTACTGGATCACTGGACGCGTAGACGACGTACTCAACGTATCCGGCCACCGCATGGGCACTGCCGAAGTTGAATCTGCATTAGTGCTCCACGAAAAAGTCGCTGAAGCTGCAGTAGTTGGCTACCCGCACGACATCAAAGGCCAAGGCATTTACGCCTATGTAACCTTAATGAACGGCGAAGAACCCAGCGATGAATTAAAAAAAGAATTGCTGGCACTCGTTGTAAAAGAAATCGGTGCAATCGCACGGCCCGACATTATCCAATGGGCACCGGGTTTACCAAAAACTCGCTCGGGTAAAATCATGCGCCGCATTTTGCGCAAAATCGCCGCCAATGAAATCGACACTTTGGGCGATACTTCTACATTGGCAGATCCATCAGTTGTAACGCAGTTGATTGAGAATCGAGCGAATAAATAATTAGCATCATGCAGCGAGAGGCGAAACGATTCGCCTCTTTTTTGGGTAATAGAAAATTGCGTTAATAGAAAGCTGACTAAACTTTGAGAAAATTTTTATAAAAATGGATATTTTATGAGATGTAAATTGTTTTCCATCGTATTTTTTATTTCCCCTCTCTCTGCAATATCATCACCGAATACTCAATGGCTTCAACATTCATGGGTTTCTGTTTATGAGCGGCCCGATCAAAACAGTAAAATTATTGGGCACTGGGTGATTAATACAGAATTAGAAATGCTAGGAGAAAAAGAAACAGAAACAGCTAAAAAAGACGCTTGGTGTCACGTCAAAACTAAAAATAATGAAATAGGTTATTTAGATTGTAGTGCGATCTTGCCGCAAAAAGTTTCCGAAGCAAAAGACCCCATGATGCGGTTTTGGATGACGCCAACGCTGAGTAATTGGATTGAAGCGGGATTTTTTTTAGAAAGTCAGTTAAGCGAAAATATAAGGAATCTTGAACTTGAGGATTTGAAATCTCGTCGTTATCCCGTACCTGAATTTGACGCTATGAAACTTCATATGAGCAATTGGGTCGCAGTTGAATTTAAAACTATTCCGGTAATCATGTCTAATGAGCAAATCTTCAAAAATGAAATGACACCGGCAAATGATTTTGATATTAGTGGTCAAAGTAAATTACTTCAGCCGCATACTGCAAAAACATCGCTTTTTAAGAAAGAAACAGATATACAATTTTCCACCAATACCAATATTGAAAATATAGCTGTTGTTAACGATGCAAAATTAAAAGCGCAAGTAACTAAGGCTGGTTATGTTAAAGCTTATAGAAATTCAAATAGTTTTATAGGTTTTTGGGATGTTGCCGAGGTAGCAGTTGAACTGTCGAAAACAGTGTCATATCACTCAGTTGCTGCGAATGGATTATTAGGGGTAATGCAAGGCAAAAAATTTCAACTGACCTTTGAAGAAAATGAAAGCTGTGGTAGTGCACCAACAGGTTTAATTCCTGCCGATGCAAAAGCTTTAAAAGATTATCCCGCCATTTCCGAACCTTTAATAGAGTTTTATTTAGCTCTGCCTTTATTATTAAAGAAAGTGAGTGTGGTGAAGCGATCAAAAACTATTGTCTATCCGTCACTTCAAAATAATGAAAGTGAAAAAACGGTAACTGTGCAGTATGAAATTGATTTAAATCAAGACGGTATTCCCGATTTGGTGATACAGCAAGGTCAGCTCGTGAAAGAGGATGGCTTGTATCCTTGGAATACTACTTACGTCAATATTAATGGTGTGTGGTATATAGGTACTCATTTTGAAGAACCGGAATGCACATAAAATATTATATGCATTTCTCATCAACATAATTATTGTGAGGTGTTTTTTCGCGATGCTTTAATAGCTAAGAGTCCTGCAAGAAAAAATGCTTCCGATAGAACTTCAAAACCTTCTTCAAAATCTGATATCAAACCAAAATATGTTATTTGATCAACTGTTACAGATAGTATGCCAATGGCAACTGCAATCCATAATAGTGTTCGTTCCAAGGGTTTATAAAATGTTTTATGCAATATGCACATTGTTAGAAAACCTAAAATGCCCACTAAAATAATAGGTAGTTCACGTATTAAGGTAAATCTGCATAATTGAACCCAGCTATCGCAAGAGTATTTCCATAATTCATGAAATTGAAATTGCTCATCAAGCGCCATGCTTAATGTTGAAATAAATAGCCAACCACCCAATTTCCAGTTCAGTGCATCGTCAATTAATAAACATACAATCACAAACGCTACAGCAAAAATTTGGGTGCTTGAAAGCCAGGATATAGGTGAGAAATCTGATCTAAAAGGTCTTTGCCACAAGGGCCAATGAAGCCAGGCAGTCGAAACCATAAAAATAATAGCAATTATGATCGGCAAAAAAATGTAAAGTGAAACTGAGTTTTTTTGCATAATATTATGTGCGTGGTAATCCTTATTTTTTCCGTTCCAACAGAATTTTTTGGGTACGCCTCTGTCTAAACAGTGACTTAAAAACTGTTCAGCGCACGACGTGGGTGGAGCTTGAGCGTTTGTTACATGAAACTGAATTTTTCTAAATCTTGCAAAAAATTCTTTTTCTATAAAAGCGAAAACCAAAATTTCCGAAGAAAATAGAACCAAATAAATAATAACTTGAAATTACTAAATAAATTCTATTGGCGAAAACAACGCAAAATAGAAAACAAGAACAATACTACTACCTTATACGGTCACCAAATAGCTGCTTATGATTATGCACGAATGCCAAAATTAGAAGAATGAGAAAAATTATAAAACCAACAGCGGAAGCAGCAATTTGTGCTGAACTTCCATAATTTAAAGCGTTTATGAAACCTGCAAATGAAATTAACGCGCATAGCACACTCAAAATAAAACCAACTGCTAATTTTTTAGATTTCATTATCATTCTCCAAGTTTAAGTATATTTATGGCTGTAGCTTTTAATTTTTTTGTCCAACGTAACGCCGAGCTAAGCGATGTTTTTAAGTTTTTATTTTGTGGAGTACTTTTGCGCAGCAAAACCTCAAAAGCGCGACTTGAAAACTGTTTAGCCACGAAGTGGCGGTGCTTGAGCGACTTGTTAAATTTTTACAACAATTTGGAAAATTCGTCGTTATTCATAAGCTTGTTAAATTCAAGCTCCTTTTCTAGGACGAACTTTATGCTATTAATTTTTTTTCCATTTCGGAGTTCATGGAAAACTTTTTCTATTTCTTCACTTACATAGAAAGTCTTAGTGATTTTTGATGGCTTCGATTTTTCTGAAACCCAAAAATAAAACGATAGCTCATATTTGCCCTTGGACAAGAATAGCTTATTTGTATTAAATGCATGCCACATGCACCACATGTTTTTATGAGTTCCATTTCTGGCAGAAATAACAATAGGCCTAGCGTCTTCTTCATGCTCCCAATTTCCTGATCCTTCATTAAGAACATCAAACTTTAATGATTGAATATAGAACCGCTCTTCTTCAAATCCATTTTTTGTTACAACAATTGCAGATTTTATTACATTCCCCGTTGATGGAGTGTCATTTAAAAATGAAACCGGAACAATAAAACCTGTAGATATGCCATGTTCGTAGTCATGATGATATATTTCAATTTCTGGACCAAGAATGACTTTTATTTTTGCTCTACGTAATTGCGAAAAGTACAAGGCTGCACCCGCTATGAGCAAGCTGAGAATAGATAGTCCAAGGCTTATATATTGCATTTTCTCTCCTGGATATTTAACGCCGAGCTAAGCGGCAGTTTTTAAGTTGCGGTTTTGTGGAATACTTTTGCGCAGCATAACCACAAAACTGCGACTTAAAAGCTGTCCAGCGCACGTAGTGCGCGGTGCTTTAGCGGCTTGTTATGAATATTACCTCCAGAACTCCCACCATTTTTTGTCTTTTTTAGGCTTCCAGCTATTAAATTTCAAAGTTAGCATTTTAGAAACTTTTTCAAAATTTTCGCGTGTGTCGGGAATATGGTAGAGGCTAGGATAGTTTTCACCCAAGCATTTCTCGTAGTCACTAAAATAGGAATTTGACTTGTAATAGAGCCTTGTGAACTCTTGGCCTAATTCATTTAGGTCATCTTCCCAAAATTTTTCGTCGCATTGATTGATTAGAAAGTCTGTACCTGACATCTTGTGGTTTTTAATTGCTTCAACAGCTTCGTTGGTATGAATTGAACCTGTAAGATTATTTTGTATAGCCCAAGCTAAGTACATTCCGATATGGGTTCCAGCGCATTTTGAGTCTAGCTCGCTTGGGAAATCAGAGGCGCCGTAATGCCAGTCCATTCGATCATATGCCATTTGTTTCTCCATGTTTTTTCATAACAGTTTATTAAACAGCGCCAACTATATAATTCACATGAGTTTATTCCAACTAATTTGCATTTGCGGCATAACTACATGATCAATAAAACTTTTCTCGCTTCTACGTTGGAGCTTGAGTTGTTCTGCAAGACAACAAAAAAAATGGGCGATTTTTTGCGCCCACTTTTTATTTAACTTAATCAAAACAGCAAAAAATTCTCACGGATCAAGCAACCCCGCGCGAATCTCAATAATTTTCGGGAGCGCTGTTTGAAATGCGATTACTAATTCTGGATCGAATTGTTTATTGGATTCGTTGAGGATGTAATTGGTGGTGTCTTCAATTGTCCAGGGTTCTTTGTAGGGGCGTTTACTGGTGAGTGCGTCGAACACGTCGGCGAGTGCGACTACGCGTGCTTCGAATGGAATTGCTTCGCCGGCTAGTCCGTGGGGGTAGCCGCTGCCGTCCCATTTTTCGTGGTGATAAAGTGCGATTTTGCTGGCGAGTTGGAGCAAGGATGAGTCGTCGTCGCCAATAATTTCTGCACCGATTTGCACGTGCTGTTTCATGATTTCCCATTCGCCGGGTGTGAGCTTGCCGGGCTTTTGCAGGACTGCATCGGGGATGCCCATTTTGCCAACGTCGTGCATGGGCGCGGCGTTAAATAATTCTTCGGCATCGGCTTCGCCCATTCCGGCTGCTAACGCAATTTCGCGCGCGTAGTGGCTCATGCGAATTACGTGCAAACCGGTTTCGTTGTCTTTGTATTCGGCGGCTCGACCAAGGCGTTGAATAACTTGCAAACGCGTTTCACGTAAAACTTCTGCGCTGACCAATGACAATTGGGATTTTACGCGCGCAAGCACAATGGGTGCGCTCACGGGCTTGGTTATGTAATCCACACAGCCTACGGCGAAGCCTTCGGTTTCGTCGCGGTCGTCAGCAAGTGCGGTGACGAAAATAACGGGAATGCCTTGAGTGACAGGATTTTGTTTAAGTCGCTGGCAGGTTTCCAATCCCGTAAGGCCGGGCATCATAATATCGAGCAAAATTAAATGCGGCTTTTCAGATTGCGCGAGCGCCAAGGCTTTTTCGCCATCGCGGGCAAAAATCAGCTGATAGTCTTGCTGCAATATTTGCCGCAGCACTTGCAGGTTGAGTGGTTCGTCATCGACGACCAACAGCGTTGGGCGGCTATCGCGATGTGTGATCATGGTGTTTCTCTCGTTACCCAAGTTGCGGTATTCATCCATTGTTCGACCAAAGTGGTTGCGGCGTCGAAATCAAATTGATCGAGTATGTCTTCCAGTTTTGACCAGTCGGCGATGGAGAGCAGCGTCTTCAATTGGGCCATGGCGTCGTCGTCAATGGTTGAGTGTTTGCAGGCGATGGCGATACGTTCGAGCAAGGCGAGCGGTACGTCACGATTGCCCATGTTTGTTTGCGGCTGTATGGATAAGCGCGCGCGAATGTGCGTTTCAACTTCGCTTATTGCTAATGCTAGTGACGCTAATTGTGTTGGCTGCGGCGTTTGGCTTTGCTCTATATCCGCCAGAATTTGTGTGACTTGATTGAGGCCGAGATTCGCGGCGGCACCTTTGAATCTATGGGCGAGCGCTTGGCTATCGTCGCTGTCCAGCTCTAAAGGATTGCGTTTAAGTTCTTCGCAGAATTGGGCGATGGCTTTGTAGAGGCGCTCGCTATCGCCCCAGCGCGCTTCGGCGGTGGCGGTATCTACAACCATGGGCGTTGATTGCGGACGAGCGATACTGTCGAGAATTTGCGTGGTGGGTGCATCCAGATTCAGGCAGCGCGCGATCTCGGCATAAAGTGCGGTTTTGTCGATAGGCTTGGAGGCAAAGCCATTCATGCCAGCGTTGTAGGCGTCTTGTCGATCTTTCGGAAGGACGCTGGCGGTGAGCGCAATAATCGGCGTAGGCGTGCGCTTCTGCAATTCTTCCCAGTCGCGGATAATTTTGCTGGCTTGCAAACCATCCACTTCCGGCATTTGGATATCCATCAAAATAATGTCAAAGCTGGCCTGCTGGAATTTCGTCCAGGCGGTCAGGCCATTGCTCGCGGTGGTGACTTGATGGCCATCGCGGGTGAGCATTAACTCAAGCACTTCAAGGTTCTGTGGCACGTCGTCCGCGATCAACACATTAAGCGGCGGAAGCTGCGCGATAGTCATTTTTTTCGGGCGTTCATCCGCCTTGGCAATCGTTAAAGGTAGGAAGATGGTGAAGCAGCTACCTTGCCCTTCGGTACTGGTCACCTCGATGGTGCCGCCCATGAGTTCAGTCAGTTGCCGGGCGATAGTAGTACCCAAACCGGTACCGCCGAATCGGCGCGCCATGGAGGCATCGGCCTGGGTGAAAGGCGTGAAGATATGTTCGAGACGGTCAGCCGATATGCCGATACCTGTATCGATCACCTGAAGCAGCACACCGTTTTTGCAATTCACGACCTTGAGACGCACTTCGCCCTGCAGGGTAAATTTAATGGCGTTGCCCAGCATATTGATGAGAATTTGGCGAATACGCAGTTCATCGCCAACGAAACGTTCGTGGGTTTCAGGCGGATATTCCAGGTTCAGCGCCAGGCCTTTTTTGTCCGCCTGCAACTGCAACTCAGCGAGGATTTGCTCGCATAAATACTTGAGCGAGATGACGCTTTTATCGAGTTCCAGCGCGCCGCGTTCGAGTTTGGCGGTGTCCAGAATATCGTTCAGCAGACCGAGTAATGAGCGCGCGGATTGGCGAACCGTCTGCATATGTTTGTGTTGCATGGGGTTGAGCGGCGAGTCGATCAGCAGTTCGGTAAAGCCAATAATCGCGTTCATGGGCGTGCGAATTTCATGGCTCATATTGGCGAGGAACATGCCTTTGGCGACCGCCGCTTCTTCTGCGCGGTCTTTGGCAACTAGCAGATCTTGTTCCATGGCTTTGCGGTCGGTCAGGTCGATGGCGACTTTAAAGACTTTCCACGGCTTGCCGCTCACATCCAAAATCGGGTTGTAGGCCGCTTGAATCCATACCTGATTTCCCTTATGACCGATACGACAGAACTCGCCACTTTGGAAATTACCTTGTTTCAGATTACGCCAAAAAACCTCGTATTCATCGCTTTCAGCTTCCTCGCGGGAACAGAGTATGCGGTGGTGTTGGCCGACCAATTCCTGCTTTTCGTAGCCCATCAAGTTCAGGAAATTATCATTCACGGCGATGATATTACCGTCCATATCAAACTCGGCAATTGCCAGTGCCCGCCCGATGGAATCCACCACGCCTTCAAATTCTTTGGCACGCCTAATGGACTCGGTAATGTCGATAATCACCCCGTCAATCCACATAGGTTTACCGGCATCGTCATAGACGCCGCAGGAAGTTCCCGACACCCAAGACTCAGCGCCATTGCGGTGGATAATGCGGTATTCGCAATGCAGCGAGTGCTTGTTGAGGACGGCGTCATGCGCTTGTTTATCGATTCGCGCGATATCATCGGGGTGAATAACATCGCTAAAATTGATCCGCTGCGACATAAAGTCTTCGGCAGTCCAGCCCGTTACGCGTTGTATCGCATCGCTAACAAACAGCGTGTGCCACGGCGGCGCCAATTCGCAGCGAAATGTAATGCCGGGCATATTGCTGATAAGGCTGCGGTACTGTTGTTCGCGCTCGCGCAAACGCGATTCACTGCCTTGCAGTTGGCTGTAAAGTTGGCGATAGCGCAGCAGTAAATTGCCTGAAAGCGCAAAGACACTCAGCGCCACAGTAATGGCAGTGATGATGGAAGCGAGGAAAATGTGGTTTTCCGTGGAGTCGCCCGTACTGGTTTCCACGCCGATAAAGCGCGCCGCTTTCATACCGGTGTAGTGCATGCCGGCAATCGCAAATCCCATCACCGTACTCGACAGCAGATTTTTTTGCAGCGGGCTCAGCCACGTCTGTTCGCGCAATCCAAAGCGAATCCATAAAGCCAAAATCGCGAGTAACACCGCTACTAAAATGGAGGCACCGAACCAGCGAGGGTCATATCTGAGCACCATGTCCATATGCATCGCGGCCATGCCTGAATAATGCATAGTGCCGATTCCGGCGCCGACTAATACGCCCCCCAATAACAATCGCTTCCAACTGATCGCCTCATTTGCAAGCATAGAAAGCGCAACCCAGGATGCAAACACCGAGGGCACCATTGAGCCAAGTGTAATCAGGGGATCGTAATGAACATGGTTGCCAACGCGAAACGCGAGCATGCCTATAAAGTGCATGGACCAAATGCCACCACCCATCGCCAACGAACCTGTGAGCAGGGCAACGTGAGCATGCAAACCTTTAGGCGCACGGCGAGCCATAGCCGCAATTTGCAAGCCAATATAAGACGAACCTATGGCGATGAGAACAGAAAGACAAACCATCCATAGGTTGTAAGTGCCCTGCAGCAGCAAGGCTGGATTAGGGTCGATAACAAAGAGATTTAACATGCAGGCAACGACTTAGAGAATGATCATAAATATGATATTCAGATTAGTAGACGACTTTCGCCTCGTCCATTCCATTAGCTGTGCTTTGGTGCCATTTTTTTGGTGAGTTAGTGGCTAAACGCTGGTAAAAAAATCCACCAAACTTTGCGGCGCATTTTTTCCAATACACATCTCCAAAACAATTTCAGATTCAACGGCCTCTTTTGCGCTGCGAGGAAACAACTCTTTTTCATAGGCAGCAAGCGCTTTTTCGATATCGTTTGGATTGGTTACGATTGCCTTTGCGAGTTCCGCACCGTCAAACATAGCGAGGTTGGCACCTTCGCCGGATGGGCTCATCAAGTGCGCGGCATCGCCCAGCAACGTTACTCCAGTCACGCGCTCCCATTTGTGATTTGCAGGGAGCCTGTAAATCGGGCGAAGCACAGGGTTGGTTTCACCATCGATAATAAGCGCAGTGAGTGCAGGCGACCAACCGTCGAACTCTTTGGCGACTAGCGCCAAGGCGGTCGCGGAATCGGCGAAGTCGATGCTATCAAACCACTCCTTCGATTTGGTTAGTTCTACGTAGGTGTGCAATACGCCATTAGGCTCGCGGTGCGCAACTATGCCTTTACCTGGCGCGAGCGCATACATGGCGCCAGCGCCAACCGCCTCCGCACTCGCGCTATGTTGGATGTCGCTATCAAACAAATAAGTCTCGACAAATGAAGTGCCTACGTATTCAGGTTTCGCATCGGAAAGAAGCGGGCGAACCTTTGACCAGGCACCATCCGCTCCCACTAAAAGATCGGTAATTACGCTGGAGTCATTGGCAAAAGTCACTTGATGTTGACCGCCGCCGAGTGACGCCACGTCGGTAACTTTATGGCCCCAACGAACTGCATCTGAGGGTAAAGACTCAAGCAAAATACGGCGCAGCTCGCCGCGCGGAACTTCCGGTCGATTGCCACTACCATCATCTACATCTTCGTATAAAACCTTGCCATCTTTATTGATCACTCGCGATGTCTCGCCGCCAGCGTGGATGATTTCCAGAAACTTATCGAACAAGCCAGCATCTTTAAGCGCGAGCTGCCCATTGTAATCGTGGATGTCCAGCATGCCTCCTTGAGTGCGAGCGCCCGCTGAAATTTCCGCCTCGTAAACTGTCGCTGCGACACCCTGAACGAGAAGCACTCGTGCAAGCACCAAACCGCCGAGCCCGGCACCTATGATGGCAATGTGTGGAATGTGGTCAGTCATAATCTGTTGCTCGATGGAAATGAATGTTGAAAATATTTTGAGCACAGTCTAAAACCAGCTCTCATGGCAAACTATCGAATACATGACTAGCATTGTGCTCGATTCCGCCAATTTTTTAAGTGAGCTTCGCCGTGATTGAGTGCATAACCTTTGATCAAGAAAACTATCGCGATGAAGCCCATAGTCATGCTCACGGGCAAATTCTGCTGCAACGATTTGGTACTACGGTATTCTCAACTGCCGATGGCGAGCGCGTTATGACGCCTGGTCGCGTGTGTTGGATACCGCCGAATTTTGTTCATGGCTTCTATTCCCCCAGCCGAATGGAAGGCGTATCTATATTTGTTTCCGCCGATGAATCGCGGGCAATGCCACATCGCATCAGTATTTTTCGTGCGAACGAGTTTCTCGACGCCTTGATTCATAAAATGGTGGACAGAAAAAACGATGCGAGCAAAATTCAGCATTTGTGGTGGGTGATGGAGGATGAACTTTGTAGCGCTGTGCCCGACGAGCTTTATTTACCTGCGCCACAAAGCGAAAAACTACGCGAGATGACGGATTTTTTAGCGGCTAATCCTGCTGAAAATTTGCCCGTGAGCTATTGGGCGAAGCGGTTGCATATGGCTGAACGAACCTTGATTCGCCGTTTTCGTGCGGAAACCGGCATGACGATTGTGCAATGGCGACAGCATGCTCGGGTTCTGGCTGCCATTAAGTTATTAACTGCGGGTGAATCCGTTACACAAGCCGCTTTGGCAGCGGGCTACGAAAGTTTGAGCGCATTTATCACCGTGTTTAAACAAGTTACCGGTGAATTACCATCGCAATTTATACGCAGATGATTTACGAGAATTTATCGTGCAGGGCTATTTCTCCCAAGCGATTTCCTCCACAATTCACACACTAGTTCTAATTTTTAAGACAACGCTCATGACTAACAAAACCTCTGACGACGATTTATTCGCACAGCAAATGAAAGATGTGATGCCGATTAAAGTCGACGCCAAAGTCGATTTAATTAAATCGCATCAAGACAAAACGAATTCCGAAAAACGCCGTAAATCCGCAACACAAGAATTGGAAAAAGATAAAAACTTTTTATCCGGCGAATACATCGAACCTGTCGATCCGCTCGCGCAGTTAGAATTTAAACGCGACGGCGTGCAGACCGGCGTGTTCCGCAATTTACGTTTAGGGAAATATCAAATCGATGCGCGTCTGGATTTACATCACATGACCGTGGATCAAGCGCGCAACGCCGTCTATCAATTTATAAAAGATTGCATGACCCACGATATTCGCTGCGCACTCGTCACTCACGGCAAAGGCGAAGGTCGCAGTGTTCCAGCACAATTGAAAAGTTGTTTGAATCATTGGCTGCCGCAGTTTGAGCAAGTGCTCGCATTTCACTCTGCGCAAAAACATCACGGTTGGGTTGGCGCAACTTATGTTCTTCTGCGCAAAAGTGAAAAAAAGAAATTAGAAACGTGGGAATTGCACAATAAAAAATGACAGGGACTCGAGCGACTGAAAAAAGTTGATGGAATTAAGTGATAAAATTAATAAGTAGTTTCTAATTATTGAGAACTAAAAAGGCAGGTTATTAAATCTGCCTTTTTTTCTTTTAGTGCTGTTCAATCTCATCAACATCAATTTGCCCGCTGATGCGGCGTGAAAAATGTGACCAGCACATGCCGAGTGCAAGTAGCACAGCTAATAAAATTTCAACAAACCATGCAACGGCCGATGTATTATTTAAATCGAGTATTTTCCAGTAGATAAATAACCATATCAGGCACGCGAAAAATGCGCTTGCTAATAAAATGCCAATTAAACCTAACGAATTTAACGTCGCTTTTAAATAAATTACCCAGCCAATCACTAAGGCCAATCCTGCAAGCGCAATGTAAGGCGTAAGCGTGTGTAGATTTTGATGCACCCAATGAAAATAAGAATAACCACTTGGGTTGTAAGTTAGTAGTACTAGCAGAAGCGCAAATAAGAAACGTAGGCCTATACCGGATGCAGAAGGTGTCATGGTGTTCTCCTGTTGATAGCGTCTTATTGAGGTGTATTAATTTTCAAAATGTCGTCGGTATTTTACAAAACCTGTTTTCACATTCGGGTTGTATCCCATAGCGATGTAAAAGTTATGTGCGCTGTGATTGTCACTTCCGCTCAATAGCATTATCTTCGAGCAATCTTTGGCCAAACAAAAGGCTTCGATGTGCTGCATTAACTGTTTACCTAAGCCCGCGCGTTGAAATTTATGACTGACAATAACATTTTCAATAATTGCAAACGGTTGCCTGGTAAACATAACATCACCACAGAGCACAACTAACGCGGTGGCAACAATGTTGTTCTCATCATCGCATACAACAAGATAGGTGTTTTTATCCAATGCGATGTCATTGATACGTTCAGGTAAGACATGAACGGGTGCATTTGGTACCAACTCTTTGTACAAAGCTCCAATCGCTGTCGCATCGGCAGCAGTAGCTTTGCGAAATTCGCGCATACAAGTTTCCTATAAAGTTTTATCAGGATGCGCCAAATGAATATGAAAACAGCTTAATCCTTCGTGTGTGTGTTCGTAGGAAATTAATGCCTGATTGCTTTCACATAGTTCCTTGCAAATATATAAACCTAAACCTGAGCCCGTATTTTCGGTTGTGAAGAATGGTTCGAATAAATGGGCGAGGTTTTCTTTGCTAATGCCATCGCCGAAATCGATTATTTTAATATAGGGCTGTTGAGTGCTCGGCTCTACGCCGGCTTCAAGCACGAGGTGCGGGCAATTTTCCGGCGGGTGACTATAGCGCAACCCGTTATCACATAAGTTGGTGAGTACTTGTTGTAGCTGGCCTACATCAAATTTCGCTTGAATAGGATCTGCCGCAATACAATCAATTAAAGGTTTTTCTAAAACACTTTTGCTGGCTGAATAATCGCTAATAAATTTTGGTATCCATTCATCCAATAAAATAGTTTGCGGATTGGAAATTCTGCGACGCGACAGCTGCAAAATATTTTCGATAATTTGGTTTACGCGTTTGGTGTGCGAACCAATGATTTCCACCAAGCGCTTATCGCCGGGCGGAAGATGATTATCTTCCGATAAAAGTTGACTCGCGTGACTGATCGCTGCAAGCGGATTGCGAATTTCATGGGCGATACTCGCGGTTAATCTACCCAGCGACGCCAATTTTAATTGCTGCGCTTGTTGGGTGATTGCGCGATTGTCTTCCAGAAAAATCAACGTGTGCGAATTTTGTTCTTGATCCAGCTTGGCGAAATTAACCTTTACTTCATCGTTGGCATCGCTATCTGCTTTTAAGATAGGTGATGGATTTTTGTTAGTACGTTGCCACAGTTCAACCTTTTCTTGTAGTTCTGGCGAGCCACTTAAGCGCGGCGAATTATTGTTTCCCAGACTCAGGAGTTTTGCCGCAGCGGCATTGAACATGGTGATTTGATTGCTTTTATCCAACACCATAATGCCGGTGCGCATGCGTTCAACAATTTGTTGCGCAAGCTTTTGCACATGTGCGGCATGATTTGCTTGCGATAGCGCTTCAAGATTGCTGGAGAGAATTTTTTTGGTGAGATATTGAAACGTAATCGCGCTGATAAAAATAAGCGCGCCTAAAACACCCGCAGAAAAAAATGCGTTGGAATCTTTCGGAATGGCATCGGTAATCGCGCGATAAGCAGTTTCAGAAATTACCGCAATCGTCGCGAGCGCTGCGAGAAAAAATGCTATCTGCCCGCGCAGCAACATTCCTCCCGCTGCGGCTGCCACTAACAATAAATAACCGAGCGCATTGGCAGCGCCACCGCTGCTGTGCATCAGAACAACAACAGTGCCGATTTCGATAAGAAATAGTGCGAATAAATGTTTTTGCGATGGAGAAAATCGAACGCGCCATAGCAGTAACAGCGTGCTGATATTGAATACGGTATAGCCGATGGATGCATATAAAAATAAATCTGGGTTATCTATTCCTAATACTTTTGGGGCCAGTTGCCCTTCAAACATAATCAGCAAAATAACGCCGAGCAATGTGCGATAAAAGGTGTACACCCGGAGTAGTTCAAAGGGGTTGTAATTAGCCGAAATAGGTTGAAATGATTTCATAGTATGCCGATACGAATTCAGCCCGCTAAACAGGCTTAAATGTTAGGTTGATATTTTTAGGTTTTAATAGTCTTGTTCAGGCTTTTTGAAAGCTCAGGCTGCGTAGCCCGCTCGTTATTTGCCTTTGCTTATAGGGGCGGATTAGTCGACAATGCGCTCCTTTTTACACGCGTTCCTTAGTTTATGCTGGCTGCGCATAGATCTGGCGTGGCGCATCAATACGGGCTAGTTTACGCTGGTTTTTTGCTTTCTTGGCTAGCTGTTTCGTGACGCATCCTTAATTTTTGTATTTCTGTAAAACGTAGAGATTTTCTGCCATGTCTACCTTGACCATCGCGCTGGCGCAATTGAACACTTACGTTGGCGATATTCCTGGCAATACCCAAAAAGTTATCCAGTTTGCGCAGCGGGCTCTTAATGAAACGTCTGCCGATGCTATCGTTTTTCCTGAGCTGACGCTCACTGGTTATCCCCCTGAAGATCTGCTGTTACGTCCAAGTCTGGACCTTCGAATCGAGCGTGCCTTGAATGAGATAATGGCGGCTAAGTTGCCTTTGGCCATTATTGTGGGATATCCAAAACGCATCGACGGTGCGTTATATAACATGGCAGGCGTGATTCAAGATGGCGAATTGATCGCCGAATACGCTAAACAATGTTTGCCTAATTATCAGGTATTCGACGAGAAGCGCTATTTCGAAGCGGGCAATCGCCCCTGCGTATTTATGCTTAAAGGCACGCTAGCGGCAATCACCATTTGCGAAGATATCTGGTTTCCCGAACCTATGGCGCAAGCGCGTGATGTGGGCGCGCAATTGATGCTTAATCTCAACGCGTCACCTTATCACCAAGGCAAACAGACTCAACGTGAAATGATTGTTGCGGCGCGCGCGCAAGAAGGTGCCATGCCAGTGGTTTACGTCAATTTGGTGGGTGGGCAGGACGAACTCGTGTTCGACGGCGGCTCCATGGTTGTGGATGCAAACGGCCAAACGCAATTTCGCGCCCCAGCTTATAAAGAAGAATTATTTTCATTGCAGCTTGAGGCTACTCAAGCGGGCGTGACTGTTCCAGCTCAGGCGCTCGCCGCTATTCCATCGAATCATGAAGCTGTTTATCAAGCATTAGTGCTTGGTATGCGCGACTACGTTAATAAAAATCGTTTCAAAGGTGTGGTGCTTGGTTTATCCGGTGGCATCGATTCGGCGTTGACGCTGGCGATGGCCGTAGATGCACTCGGCGCTGACCGCGTTGAAGCGGTGATGATGCCGTTTCGTTACACCTCGGATTTAAGTAAGAACGATGCCGCCGAACAAGCTCGTCGTATGGGCGTTCGCTATAGTTCAATCAGCATTGAACCAATGTACGAAGCCTTTATGGCGCAGTTAGCTGAAGAGTTTGATGGCTTAAAACGTGACACCACCGAAGAGAACTTGCAGGCGCGCTGCCGCGGTGTGCTCTTGATGGCTATCTCTAATAAGAAGGGCTATTTGGTGCTCACGACCGGCAACAAGAGCGAAATGGCGGTCGGTTATTCCACGCTCTACGGCGATATGGCGGGCGGATTCGATGCTCTTAAAGACGTTCCTAAAACCTTGGTGTTTGCGTTAGCGATATATAGAAATACCTTGGGCGAAGAAGTCATTCCCGACACTGTTATTACTCGTCCTCCATCCGCAGAGTTAGCGCCGGATCAAAAAGACGAGGACAGCTTGCCGCCCTATGACATCCTCGACCAAATACTCTCACTGTATGTGGGGCATGATTTTAGTGCGGAATCGATTATCGCCAAAGGTTTTGCGCGAGATCAGGTTGAGCGCGCAGTGCGTTTGGTTGATATCAACGAATACAAACGCCGTCAGGCACCGATTGGGATACGCATTAGCGAACGCGGCTTTGGCCGTGATCGACGCTACCCGATTACATCTGGTTGGAAGATGGGGGAGTAAACGGCCCAACCTACGTAAGTAACAGACACAAAAAAAGCGGGACAAGCCCGCTTTTTAAATTACCAATCGTTTAGTTTTTAACACGCGGCGGTTTTTGGTACTCAGCGTCGTAGATCTCGCGAGTATCAAATCCGATGGTGTCTTGCTTACTGAATAAGCCAAGGGTCAAGGTTCCAAACAGGTTGCGGTCGCCTATATGTTCGGCGTAGTCGTAATCAAATTCGCCTGATTTATTAAACGCAGGGAAATTGGGGTAGTTAGTGCGCAGCACTTCCACAAATTCATTTGAACGATCTTGCATGCCGAGGAAGTGATAACCCTGTACCATAACGGCCAATGCGTCTGGAACTGCAGGCGCTTGTGGGTAGTTTTCAATGACGTAGCGGCCACGGCTCACAGCTGCAACATAGGCTTGACGTTTGAAGTAGTAGTTGGCGACGTGGATCTCGTAGCGAGCCAGCACATTGCGTAAGAACAACATACGTTTTTTCGCATCGGCAGCGTAAGAGCTGTCGGGGTAACGATTTAACAATTGGGTGAAGTTAGCCAAAGATTCGCGCGCTGCACCTGGGTCGCGTTTGGTCATATCGGTCGGCATAACGCGCTCGAACATGCCTTTATCTTTCGTGAATGAGCTGAGGCCCATCATGTAGTAGGCGTAGTCAACGTTGCGGTGTTGCGGGTGCAGGCGAATAAAGCGGTTCGCGGTAGCAATGGCTTCGTCGGGCTTGCTAAAGTTGTAATAGGCATAGATGAGTTCAAGTTGGCCCTGCTCAGCGTAAGCGCCGAAAGGGAAGTTTTCTTCCAGCTTTTGCAGGTTTTTTACCGCGGTTTCCCACTGCTCATGATCTAACTGTTCTTCGGCGGCGTGATAAAGATCCGCTTCGCTGGTAAATTTTTCCTCTTTCTTGTCACTGGAGGAGCAGGCGGTCAGCAGCGCCAGTGAGCCGAACAGAGCAAGGGGCAGAAATCGCTTAAGCATAAAAAGTTAACTCAAATATTATTGGGTGACAGAAATGTAGTGCCAGGCTCTTGTGCCAAAATTTAAGAGCATAGGGCAGATTTAAAAAATATGGCTATCTAAAAAGTGTGGCGTATTTAAACACAGAGCTTGCCGATACCAAAGCGGCATTCGTTGTTAACCTGAGGTTTTACTTGTAAATGAAAGATGTTTTTGAGCTTACCGCGCAAGTGCCATTCGCTATGAGTGGACTGCGCTTCGACCAAGCAGCTTCCGAGTTGTTCCCTGATTTTTCACGCTCGCGCCTACAAAGTTGGATTAAAGATGGCCAGCTTAAAATTAATGGCAAAATCGGTAAGTCGAAAGACAAAGTGATTGGCGGTGAAACTCTGGACTTAAACGCCGAATTGGAAGCACAGGGCGATTGGCAGCCGGAAGAAATTCAGCTGGATATCGTCCATGAAGATGACGACTTATTGATTATCAATAAGCAAGCGGGATTAGTCGTTCACCCCGCTGCGGGAAATTACACCGGGACTTTGGTAAATGCGTTGCTCAACCACATCCCTGAGCTGATTAATTTGCCACGCGCGGGCATTGTGCATCGTCTTGATAAAGAAACGACTGGCTTGATGGTCGTTGCCAAGACACTTGAAGCCCACACCGATTTGGTCGCGCAATTGGCGGATCGCACTGTGAGCCGCGAATATGAAGCGGTTGCGGTAGGCGCTATGACTGGCGGCGGCACTGTGAATGCACCTATGGGGCGCCACCCGATTCATCGTAAATTAATGGCGGTATTGAGCCAGGGCGGCAAACGCGCGGTAACTCATTATCGTGTTGCTACTCGATTCCCGCATCACACGCATATTAAAGTGAAATTGGAAACTGGGCGTACGCATCAGATTCGCGTACACATGGCGCACATTGGCTTTGCGTTGGTAGGCGATAAAACTTACGGTAAAAGTTTTAAAATTCCCAAAGGCGCCAATACCAGTTTAGTCGAAGCGCTCAAAGCCTTTCCGCGTCAGGCGTTGCATGCCGCCAAACTGGGTTTGGAACATCCCGGCACTGGCGAATATACCGAATGGACTGCGCCCATCCCTGAAGATTTTAAAGGTCTGTTGGAAGCGCTCAAGCGCGGTTATGAAATTGAAAAGCGGGATGAGTAATCCAGTAATATTTGTTGTCACAGGCACCGTCGCGAATTAAATGTAAATCTCCTGATTAATCAAATCTAATGAATAACAATCACATCATTCCAGATTGGCCCGCTCCCAAAAATGTGCGCACTTGTATCACCACTCGCGAGGGTGGTGTGAGTGCTGCGCCTTATGCCAGTAATAACTTTGGATTGCATGTTGGCGATAATTCGGCGCGTGTCGAAAAAAATCGCACAGTATTATGTGAAACATTAGATTTAAAAAAATCCCCGCAATGGCTCGAACAAATTCACGGCATCAAAGTAGTCGATGCAAAAAGCGATAGCTTAGTCCGCACCGCTGATGGGTGCTATTCGAATGAAGTTGGTCAGGCTTGCGTGGTAATGACAGCAGATTGCCTGCCGATTTTTTTATGTGACAAGCAAGGCACTCAAGTCGGAATATTGCATTGCGGTTGGCGCAGTCTTGCTAAAGGTATTTGCGCTAAAGGATTAAAAAAATTCGCAGGCTTGCCTGAAGATATTATCGCGTATCTCGGCCCCGCCATTTCACAAAAACATTTTGAAGTGGGAGTGGATGTGCTCGAAGTATTTTTTAAATCCGCGCGCAGTCCACAACATGCCGACGCTATCGCAAGTGCTTTTATTTCAGCAGCACGCCCATTACATTTTTATGCTGACATTTATGCGCTCGCTCGTGCAGAATTGCAGTCATTAGGCATCAACAATATTTATGGCGGCGGCTACTGCACCTATGAGCAGTCGGATAACTTTTATTCGTTTCGTCGCGATGGTGTCACGGGGCGCATGGCGCACCTGATTTGGTTAACATAAACAATTAATTTTTAAGATATTCGCAGGCACACGGATCAGCTATGGACAATAAGAGCACCATTCAAGAACTCAAGAAAGGCGCACAGTCCTGGAATAAATGGCGCAAGTCAGTTCCAGTTGGCAAACTTAATCTAGACGGCATCGAATTAAATGATGTCGATTTGGATAACGTAGATTTGTCCAAAGTGTCCATGCGCAACGCTGTTATTTCCCATTGCCGGTTTCGATATGCAGATTTTATTTCAGCGGATTTGGAAGGCTCGCTGCTTCAAAATAATGATTTTTCTCATGCCAAGTTAATTGCAACTCGTCTCACTCATTGCGATTTGAGCGGCTCAAAGTTGTTGCATACCAACATGCTTACCGCGATTACCAAAAACACAAAACTTGAAAATATTGATTTCAGCGGGCTTGACATTAGCGGCCTCACTTTGAGCGATGTATCGCTCGCTGGCAGTAACCTTTCAGGTCAAAAATTAGCGCGAGTGGATTTTAGTAATTCAAATTTAACCGCGGTAAATTTTGAAAATGCAGATTTAACCAACGTGGTTGTTAGTGGCGCTGACTTAACGCGTGCGAATTTTAAAGGCGCAATTTTAAAAGGCGTTGTAGCAAAAGCAGCTAAAATGACCGGTCTGGATTTACAAGGCTTTGATTTAACCAAAGCCGATTTCACCGATGCTGATTTACAAAATTGTGATTTACGTGAAGTGAATTTTACCAAAGCAAAGTTAGCTAGCGCTGATATCACGGGCAGTAAGCTCTGGAATCTCGCCACCAACGGTTGGGTTATTGCCAATATAGTTTGCGATCACGCTTATTGGGATAAAGCGGGCAATGAAAAAACTATTTATCGCACCCACGAATTTGAGAGAATTTTTGGCGAGTCCATCACCATAGAACTGCGCTACCCCTATCGCCTTGCTGATCACGAATTGGCAACCTTGCCGATATTTATTGAACATTTAGCAGCAGTTAACTGGGGCATTATTTTACGTTTGAAATCCATCAGCGATGTTGCCGGTGGAGCCCTCGTTAAATTTGTGGTGGAAGAAGTTGGCGGTCATAACCCCACTCGGTTAAAAGCACAACTGCAGGATGAAGCGGATCGTATCCAACTTGCGCAGCTCGCATTACGCACCGACTCACAATTGCATTTACAGTTACGCGAACGCATCGCATCTATTCGTGAAGAGTTGTGGCCACGCTTGTTGGAATTGGCTGCCGATCACGAAAAAGATCAGGTCCGAAATCTCACCATCGTTTTTATGGATTTAAAAGGCTTTTCGAAATGGCGTGACGATGAGCTGTCTGAAAAGCTTTCACTGTTTCGCGGCTTGGTAAAACCCATCCTCAATAAATGGTCGGGCAATTACCCGAATATGGAAGGCGACTCTTTGCGGGTTACTTTCACCAATGCCACCGCCGGATTATCCTGCGCGTGCATGATTCGCAATGTGTTAATGGCAGCCGGTTTCGAATTACGTGTTGGCGTTGAGCTGGGTGAAGTATTAGTAGTTCGCAATGAAGTGACCGAAATTCCAGATCTTGAAGGTGTTGCGGTGAGTATGGCGGCGCGTTTGGAAGCTGCTGCTGATGTGGGTGAAATTTTAGTGAGTCACCGCGTGCGTCACTATGCTGAGCGAAGCAATTTATTCGAGTTTATTCCGCGGCACGTTCCCTTAAAAAAATCCATTGGCACCATGATAGAGGGCGATCATGTGGATTGTTTTGCGGTAATTCCTGTCAAAAACCTGCAAGAAGTTTTGGTTTAATCGAGGGTAACTAGCTACAAGAAAACTAAAAGGACTTTCAATTGCTGTGCGCCACTTATTATTTTCCCATCTCATATCTTCAAATTTCCCTTCGATAACGTTCGCGTTTAATTTCAAAAATCTTTTGGTCTTCGTCAATAGTTTGATGTTGCTCGGTTAGTAAAATGTGCTCCAACACTGTATGCGATTGTGCAAAAAGAAACGTTTTTGTTCGAAAGTGGTGCGTTTATTTTCTGTAAAAATCTAACCTAATCCCATTGTGTTAATTCCTCGCTAAATCCTGTGAACTTTCTTCACACTTCATAATCAATTATTCCGAATAGCTTCTCTGCGTAGTGAGAAAATTTTCTCGGCGTAATTTTTGCTGAGTATTTTCTATGAAGATTAAAAAATAAAACTGATTTTGTTCGATCCCAGCTTCACCGGAGTAAGTTGCTCTCTAGCTGTGTCTCAGTTTTACGCTGTTTCTAATACTGCATCTCGCGATAAATATTGATAGTCACGTTAACACTTTGATATTTGCTAAGGATTCTTCATGTCAATAGCCGAGCCCATCGCTCTATTTACAAAAAACAGTATTTCGCGTCTCGCTAAACATACAACTTCCTATCGCTATCAATTTCCTCGCGGCTACAAATTTAAGTTAGCGCTTTTAATAGGTTTCGCGGTGTTTTTTTATCGTTTGGTGGTGTGGATCGCGCGCAATTTTGGCGATATATCGCTGGACCAAATGTTGTTTCACCTTGGCTCAGATTCAACGACTGGTGTTCCCGTAAAACTTATTCACTCTGCCGTTTTAGAGCTGGTATTCAGACCTTTAGTAGCAGGTGCAGTTGCTTATGGCATTCTTTCAATCCCGTTCGCCAAGCGATTTTTTGTTCATAAAATTTTATTGTGGATGAGTTGCTTTGGCATTTTGGTTACCGTTTATTTTCTTTACGATGTTTTAAAACTGAGAGAGTATTTTGAATCGTCAGATTTCACCGGTGATTGGTATCAAGTCTACGGGCAGCCAGCTCCCAAACATTTAGCTGCGCCGCAAACCAAACTCAATCTCGTGTTTATCTACGTTGAGTCCCTGGAAAAATATCGGGTTGGCGCCAATACGCCCCTCGGAAAATACAGCGCAACTTATGGCGCACCTAAACAATGGTATATGTTGCCGGGAACACAATGGACGCTTGCGGCTATGATCAGCAGTCAATGCGGTGTACCGCAAATGCTGCATGGTTTTGTGGGGAAAAATAATTTAAATAAAACGCCGCACCCTTTGCAAAATACGGTGTGCATGGCGGATATTTTACGTGAGGCAAATTACCAAACACTTTACATCGATAGTGCTAACCCTGCGTTTGCTGGCAAAGGAAACTTTTTTCAGCACCCACGGTTTTACCGATGTACATGGTTCTACCAATATAGAAACTGTATTTCCTAAAACCCAAATTCCAGATTGGTGGGGCGTGCCGGATACGGTGCTTTACGATTACACCAAACAAAAAATTAATAAGCTGGCTGATACCGGTAAACCGTTTTATGTTGCGCTTAACACAGTCAATACTCATGGGCCGCACGGCGCATTATCTTCATCCTGTCAGAAAAAAGGTTTTACGAAAGATATTGATTCGATTTTTGATTGTAGCGTTAACGAGGTTGGGGAATTTTTGAAGTGGCTTAATACGCAATCTTTTAGTAAGAATACGGTGGTAGTGATGATGGGCGATCATCCCATCATGGCGGGGCATATGATTAAAAATAAATTTACAGCGGAAAAGGAGCCAGAAATATTTTTTCTTATTCGTCGCCCGGACGGTGTACAGCTTCCTAGCAAAAAAATGACACACGTTGATATATTCCCTACCACGCTCGCGGCCTTGGGTTTTGCAATTCCTAACGAGCGCTTAGGTATGGGCCATAATATTTACAAGAGTAATAGTTGGGTGGAATCCGTTGAGCCTCACGAGTTCCGCAAAGCGATTCGCAAACCTTCGCCTGCTTATGATGCACTTTGGTAATTGCTTGTGTTCCTAAATTCGAAACTGTGTGTAAGATTTACCTTAACTTTTATTAAAGTTATATCGGAATTTTTTTAATAGTTGCAGCTAAACTCTCGATAGGCACAGGACGCGCAAAATAGTAGCCCTGATAAGCATCGCAACCCATTTCTGCCAAAGCATTTTTTTGCTCCAGTGTTTCAACACCTTCGGCGATAACTTTTAAATTCAAGCTGTGACCTAATGCGACGACAGTTCGTGCAATAGCGGCGTCGTTGGGATCGGTAAGCAAATCGCGTACGAACGACTGGTCAATTTTAAGTTGATCCAGCGGTAGGCGTTTTAGGTAAGACAACGATGAGTAGCCGGTGCCGAAATCGTCCAGCGAAAAAGTGACGCCGAGCGCTTTAATTTCCACCATTTTTACAATCACATCTTCAACATCTTTCACCAACATACTTTCGGTGAGTTCAAGTTTTAGCAAATGCGGATTTGCGCCAGTTTTTTTCAAAGCACGATCTACATTGGCGACAAAATCTGGCTGCGCAAATTGCGACGCGCTTACGTTAACTGCCATAGTCCAGTGAGCCGTTGCAGTTGTTTTCGCCCAACTTACGAGTTGCGCGCAGGCAACTTCGAGCACCCATTGGCCCAAGGGTAAAATCATGCCGGTTTCTTCTGCGAGTGGAATAAATGCAGCGGGCGATACCATTCCGTGTTCACCGTGATTCCAACGCACAAGCGCCTCAACGCCAGTGGGTTTGCCTTTGCCATTCACCTGTAATTGATAATGTAAAAGAAATTCTTTGCGCTCCAGCGCGACGCGCAAACTTTTTTCCAATGAGACACGAACTGATGCTGCGGCTTGCATGGTCGGATCAAAAAAGCGCGCGTTATTACGACCCGCCGTTTTTGCCTGATACATTGCGACATCGGCTTTTTTAAGTAACTCATCCAAAGTTTCAAGTTGATGCAAAAACACCACTATGCCGATGCTCGGCGTAATTACATAAGTGTGTTCGCGCAAAATGTAGGGCTTTGCAAGAGCCGCCAAAATCTTGTGGGCGATTGCTTCAGCCTGCGCAGCCGCTTCGTTGGGATAAATGCTCAGAGCTTCAATCAGCATCACAAATTCATCGCCGCCCATACGCGCAATACTGTCGCCTTCGCGTATGCATGCCTGTAAACGTGCGGCGACTTGCTGCAGTAAAATATCGCCAACATCATGCCCAAGGCTGTCGTTGAGTTGCTTGAAATGATCCAGATCCAAAAACATAAGCGCGCCGTGTTGATCGGTGCGGCACGAGGTGAGAATTGCTTGCTGTAAGCGGTCGAACAATAAACGGCGGTTGGGCAGATTGGTGAGCGGATCGTAAAATGCCAGGCGGTAAATCTCTTCTTCATCCTGACGTTGCTGGCTGATGTCGCGAATCAAACTAATAAAAGTAGCCTGACCATTATGAGTCGTTTTGGATACGGACAAACTCATCGGAAATTGGCTGCCATCTTTACGTTGGCCTTCCGCTTCCAGCAGCGTGCCTATGACATGGCTCTCGCTGGTTTCTAAATAATGTTCGAGGTAGCGGTCATGTTGGTGATCTGGAATGCCCGGCATTAGCATCGCGAGGTTGCGGCCAATCACTTCTTCAGGCGTATAGCCAAAAATTGAACTCGCCGCTTTATTGAAAGATTCCATTAAACCTTGGGCGTTAATCGTAATTACGCCATCGAACATATTGTCCAAAATGGCTTGGGTATGTTGCACGGATTCCTGCAAAGCGACTTCGGCTTTTTTGCGTTTGGTGATATCGACATCCACCACGAACAGTCCTTCAATATTGTCGTCTTTTTTGTCGGGGATATATTGCGTCCAGACGCAAACGCTGGCGCCGGATGGGCTGGTCAGTTCGCGCTCAAAACTTTGAGAAATTCCCTCTAAAGCGGCACGCATCATCGGCTCGTTCTGCTTGAATTGCGCTTCGCCCATAATTTCCTGGGGACGCAATTGATAAACCTGTTCAGCGGTTTTTCCAAACCAGCCTAAGTATTCTTTGTTAGCAAAATTGCAGCGTAAATCTTTTGTCCAGTGCGACACCATGCCTGGCATATTGTGAGCGAGAGTAGCGATAAAGCGCTCTTTTTGTAGCACCGCCGCTTCAGCTTGTTTGCGCTGGGTGATGTCATGAGCAACGGCAAGCAGGATCGGCTCGGATTCGGTGTCGAGAAAGCGAGCAGAAAATTCTACGTTTCTAAGTTCGCCGTTGCGGCGGCGCATTAAAAACTCAAAATCATCGACGCGGCCAAATTTTAAAAGCTGCTCGCGCATGGCATTGCGTTCTTCTGGAACCGCCCATAAGTTCATGTTTTGCGTATCTTGCCCGATGATTTCTTCGCGGCTAAAACCCGATGCTTCGCAAAATGCATCGCTGCAATCAATTAATAATCCGTCTTTGGTCTGCAGCGTTAACGGATGCGGAATAAGTTTGAAGGTGGTGCGGAATCTATCGTCAGCTTTGCGCAGCGCTTCTATCGCTTGGTAATGCTCGCTCACATCGCTGAATACCAACACCACACCGACTATAGCGCCCGAGGCGTCGCGGATTGGCGCTGCACTATCGGAGATCTGGTATTCACGGCCGTCTCGCGCAACGAGCGATGTGTGGTTTGCGAGGCCGACAACGTGCCCACCTTCCATCACCAATTGCACTGGGTTAATAGATGCTTCGCGAGTATCGGCGTGAATAATGTGGAAAACATCTGTGAGTGGATGCCCAATGGCCTCTTCCAGCGACCAGCTCGTCATGCGTTCGGCGGTAGCATTCATGCGAGTGATGCGGCCTTGCGCATCGGTGGCGATAACGGCGTCGCCGATGGATTCTAAGGTGATAGCAAGGTTTTCTTCGCTGCGGCGCAGTTTATCTTCCGCAAGTCTGCGCGCTGAAATATCGCGCACTATGGACATCATGGTGCCGTCGCGCATGAGCGTAGAAAAAACTTCGGCGGTAAAGATCGAGTTATCCTTGCGGCGCAATTGCCATTCACCGAAGAGTTCTTCCTTGGTTTCAATTGCATCAATAGCGGGATTAATTTTTTCGACTTCGTTGGGTGCAACGACATCGGCAGGGCGAAGCGTGAGCAATTCGTCGCGGTCGTAACCCAGCATTTGGCAAAAGTTGGTGTTGGCATCCACAAAAGTACTATTGGGATCAGCGCGAAAAATAATGATGCCCATTTGCGAACTGTCGAATAATTTTCGGTAGCGGGCGTCACTTTCCTGTTGTGCGTCCGCCGCACGAAATTGTTCTTGCTGAATATTGCGAAGATTCGTTTGAGTTTCTGCGAGCCAGGCCAGAATGCTGCTCTTTCGTTGATCCGTTAAATGAATGGGCGAATTAAAATCGCCTTTGCCGATGCGAGAAATTTGGTAATAAACCTCGGTTACCGAGCCACCTAATATGGAGCGCAAAAGCAGGCTGATATTTAACAAGGTAAGAATTAAACAAACCCCAAAACCTATCAGGGTGAAGCGCATAATTGTGGCCCGGTTTTCGGCGTGCTCAACCGCATCGCGCGTGCGCTTATTCATTGAATCAAAAAAACGGTTAATGGGCGTCAAGGTCGCTGCTTTCGCTTTGTCGTAATTGCTACCAAATAACAGCGGCAACGCAAGCTTGCGTGCGCTTTCGAGGTCGGACGAATTTGCATCCATAAAGCCGATGGCGCGCAATTCGGTAATACTCAATGCATCTGAACGCGCTTTTGCATCGGCCAACAATTGCAGTTCATGAGTACTGAATTGCGCCTGCCGCATCAGCTCTAATAGGGCGACGGTAGGTCCGTTGGTTTCGATTGATTGTTGGTTGGTTAGTAGCATTTCCCAGTAAATGTTGGGATAAGCAGCAGGCCGTGGTTTTTTGCCATCGCGAATGGCGAGTATGTCTTGGTAATATTGTTTGTAGATGGGATTGGCAGTGGCTACATAGCTGCGCGCCATGCGGGTTAAATCATCCGATGATTGACGCAGTTCGTTGGCGAGCAGCAAAGATTGGTGGCGGAGATCATTAGCGCGATCTACTTCTTTTTCCGACTCAACATAAAGCACAAAAATAATAACAAGCGCGATGATAAGGCTCAGCGCTAGCCAAATATGCAGCGAAAATTGACGCGTACTTTTTCTTGCTGTCATCTTGATTTCCATTTCGTTCAAGCCGTGATTCGGGCAACTGCAGATGAAGTAGATTGTAAACGTGCCCGACAGCACCAAATTGAATCACGCTGTGAAAAAATTTGTGTGGCGCGAGAATAATAACGACTCGTCAAATGAATCAACAATCTGTCATCATTGTAGAAGCAAAATAATAAAAAGTTTGCAAAATCTATGGCACAAGTGTTGCTCAGTTCAAAAATAAACAAGTCTTTCTATAAAAACGAATAACGAGCTAGTTAATATTTCAATTTGAATAAAAACCGGAGAATAAAATGCCCCAAGGTTCTTTTATAAATGCATTGCTGCGCAAAAAAGCTGTAGTTGATGATGTGGATAACATCGGCTTAAGGCGCTGTTTAAGTGCATTTGATTTAACCTTGATGGGAATTGGC
This sequence comes from Gammaproteobacteria bacterium, assembly GCA_004172865.1. Taxonomy (GTDB): domain Bacteria; phylum Pseudomonadota; class Gammaproteobacteria; order Pseudomonadales; family Cellvibrionaceae; genus Cellvibrio. Next base: position 48,256 of record SEBV01000001.1, read on the forward strand.
GCCATTATAGGTACAGGTATTTTTGTATTGACGGGTGTAGCCGCTGCAACAACTTCTGGCCCCGCCGTAATTGTGTCATTCGTTATTGCAGGGTTTGCATGCGCTTTTGCCGCGCTTGCCTATGCGGAATTGGCATCCAGTGTGGGTGGCGCTGGCAGTGCCTATGGGTATTCTTATGCAGCTTTCGGTGAATTCGTTGCGTGGATAATTGGCTGGGATTTAATTTTGGAGTACGGCGTTTCGGTGGCGGCAGTTGCTAATGGCTGGTCGGGATATTTCAATAATGCGTTACACGGAATTGGTTTAGGTTTGCCCGCAGCGCTCACTAAAGGGCCATTCGCCGTAGATGCCACAACCGGCCTTCCTGCTGGTGGCATTATCAATTTACCGGCATTTGCCATAGTGTTTGTATTGATGATCATGTTAATCATCGGCGTAAAACAAAGTGCAAAATTAAATACCGGAATGGTGTTTGTAAAATTATTAGCCATCGTGATTTTTTTATCAGTTGCAATTTTTCACGTCAATCCTGAAAACTGGAGTCCATTTATTCCATTCGGTTGGTTCTCCCATGATGAAGCTGGTAAACCTATCGGTATTCTTGCCGGTGCTTCCGTCGTATTTTTTGCGTATGTCGGGTTCGATGCAGTATCTACCGCGACAGAAGAGTCAAATAGCCCGCAACGTGATGTTCCCATCGGTATTCTCGCCTCTTTAATTTTTTGTACAGTAATTTATATTCTGGTCGCAGGAATATTAACGGGGATTGTTTCGTATAAAGAATTAAATGTGTCATCACCGGTTGCATTTGGCTTGGAGCGAATAGGAATTAATTGGGCATCTTCGCTAGTTGCGACAGGCGTTATTGCAGGGCTAACAACGGTAATGTTGGTATTGTATTACGCGCTCACGCGAATTCTTACCGCAATGTCTCGCGATGGTTTAGTCTCTCCCTTCTTCTCCGCAGTAAATCCCAAAACGCAAACTCCCGTAAAAAACACTGTCATCTGCGGCACCATAATAGCGGTCATGGCCGGCTTTATTCCGTTGAATGCATTAGCCGAATTGGTAAATATCGGAACGCTCACGGCATTTGTATTGGTGTGTGTGGGCGTAATTTCGCTGCGCAAAACTCACCCTGATTTAAAACGGCCTTTTACTATGCCGGGTGGAATTATATTGCCAGTATTAGGCGTGATTTCGTGTTTGGCATTAATTGGCTTTTTGCCGTGGCAAACCCATTTGCGTTTTGTATTGTGGTTAGCGGTTGGCCTTATTATTTATTTTGCGTATGGAATTCATAAAAGCCGATTAAGAAAAGCAGATATTGTCTAATGGAAAAATAAAGGCGCTAGCTGCGCCTTTATTTTTTGAGATCAAATTTAATTAAGCTGTCGGTACAAATAAAATTAAAATCCATAAAATTTTTATTCGGTATTTCCAATCGACTGGCTTTCACATGGCCAAGCTGCAAACCATTTAAGGTTGGTGAATCGTCGTAATAGTCAGCAGCGTAGTAACCTAAAAACCATTGGCTGATAGCAGCGAACAAAAACAAAAATAGCGCGGCCGCTTTCAAAATATTATCCGCGTCTTTAACGTCCATTACATCTTCGGCGTGATAAACACCAGGGCAACAGCTTTTAGTATCTTCTTGTCTATTCATAAAAGTTACTCCTCATAAAAGCTACTCCGCTTAAACTGTCCGTAGTGAACTGGCGTGCTATTCGAGCGAAACCAGTGTGGCTCTGGCTGCAAGCATAAGTTATTTCCAATCAAGTGTTCGTAAAATTTTGTGAAAAATAGCCTCTATATTGAGGATACTCGTTGACAAAAGTCACTGAAATCAACGGAAAACGGTCATGGCTGATCTAAATCATTGTTTTAGTTTTTGCAGCCCCCATTGACTCCACAGGTTTAATTTCAGATCGGGTACTTCTATGGCGCTACATTTTGCCGCAATCATCACCTTATTTTCGTTACTACTATTTCTCGGAACCATTTTTGCCGTGGGGCACGCGCGAACCAAATACCATATTAAAGCGCCAGCCACTACCGGCAATGATGACTTTGAACGGGTGTTCCGTGTGCAAATGAATACGCTGGAAAATCTGGTGTTATTTCTACCTGCCTTATGGTTATTTAATATTTATGTGAGCCCTTTGTGGACGGGAATTATCGGAGCGGTATGGATTTTTGGACGTGTTTATTATGCAGTCAGTTATGTTCGCTCAGCTGCTGCCCGTAGCGCTGGTTATGGAATTAGCTTGCTGGCATTTGGTGTCTTAGCTATTGGCGCTATTGTTGGTATCGCGCAAAGAATTATTAGCGGAATTTAAATTGCCTCTGCACATTTTATTCTCTACAGCTCACTATTTAATTTATTTATGCTCAGGAAAAATTGATGTCTGAATTAAGCGAACAATCCACACCACAACCAATTCCAAAACGGTTAAGTCCGTTACTGGATTTAATTCCTTTTTTGAAAATTTATTGGCTGCGTTGGGTGTGGACATTTTTAGCCTTGGCAGTTGCTGCGGGTGCAACCTTGGCATTGCCCGTAGCTTTTCGCTATTTAATTGATTTAGGTTTTTCATCCGGGCAGAGCGAACATATTGATCGCTATTTTATTGCGCTCTTTGGTTTATCGGTAATATTGGCGATAGCCACGGCATTGCGATTTTATTTTGTCTCCTGGTTAGGTGAACGCGTAACAGCAGATATTCGTAGCGCAATTTATTCACATATTTTACGCATGAGCCCGCAATTTTTTGAAATCACCAAAACCGGTGAAGTGCTTTCGCGTTTAACTACAGATACAACCTTAATTCAAACAGTCGTCGGCACAAGCTTATCCATGGGTTTGCGTAATTTATTTATGTTGGTGGGCGGCATTGTCATGCTCATTATTACCAGCCCATTACTCGCCGGTTATATTTTAGTAACGCTCGTGTTAGTGATTGCACCGATTTTAATATTTGGTCGCCGTGTGCGAAAATTATCACGCGATAGTCAAGACCGCGTTGCCGACTCAAGCGCCCTTGCAGGCGAAGTATTAAACGCAATGCCTACCGTGCAATCCTACACACAAGAAACACGCGAAAGTTCTCGCTTTAATGTATCAGTAGAAACCGCATTTGAAACTGCGTTATCGCGTATTCGTGCACGCTCCTTTCTAACGGTTGTTGTCATTGTATTGGTGTTCGCCGCAATTTCCTTTGTATTGTGGCTCGGTGCAAAAGCCGTTATTGCGGGCCAAATGACAGGCGGTGAATTATCGCAATTTATTATGTACGCCGTGGTAACAGCAGGTGCAATTGGCGCTATTACAGAAGTGTGGGGTGAATTACAGCGCGCGGCAGGTGCTACGGAACGTTTGATGGAATTGTTGCATATCGAATCGCCCGTTGTTGAAACAACGCAACCAAAAAAATTACCGCAAGGTGGTGATGGTATTGAATTCGAAAATGTAAATTTTTCCTATCCATCTCGCCCCGATACGCTCGCATTAAAAAACTTTTCATTAAAAATTCGTCACGGCGAACACGTTGCTTTAGTTGGTCCGTCTGGTGCAGGTAAAACAACTTTATTTCAATTGTTGTTTCGCTTTTACGATCCACAATCTGGTGCAGTTCGTTTTAATGGAGTTGATTTGCGTGATCTCACGTTCAATGACGCTCGCCAACCATTCAGTGTTGTGTTGCAAGAAACTATTATTTTCGCGGGCAGCGTGATCGACAATATTCGCTATGGTCACCCCGACGCGACCTTCGAAGAAGTAAAACACGCTGCGACTATGGCGGCTGCCAATGATTTTATCGAAGCATTACCCGAAGGCTACGATACTTTTCTCGGCGAACGCGGCGTACGCTTATCCGGCGGGCAGCGTCAGCGGATTTCTATCGCACGCGCAATTTTAAGCAATCCACCGATTTTATTATTAGATGAAGCCACCAGCGCCCTCGATGCTGAAAGCGAACGCCAAGTCCAGCACGCCCTCGATAACGCCGCACACAATCGCACAACGTTAGTTATTGCACATCGTCTAGCGACGGTGCAAGCCGCCGATAGAATTATCGTTATGGAGGCTGGGCAAATAGTTGCCGAAGGCACGCACACTCAATTACTAACTGAAAGCCCACTGTATGCGAGATTGGCTAAGTTGCAGTTTACGGATTGATATATTGACGTTTATTGAGTAGTGTCCTGAATATTGAAAAGTTAAACACAATTTCACGAGATAGCTATGAACTTCATCATCAATATTCTGGACAAAATTTTATTTGGTATTTTGCTGCTAGTATTTTTCCAGGTGCCCATTTTATCGGATCATTATTTGCAGTACGTGAGCGGTTATTACGACGCAACCAGCAAACAAGTTGAAGGTTTTAAACAGAACGCAGCGCAACACAATTATCCAGACGTTTATGCGATGATTAACGACCTGCGCACTAACTCGAATTCGGTGGTGCGTACCGATGCGGAACAGAAACTTGAAACTATGCGTGAGTATGAAGAGCTAACAGCTACGATTACTACGCTTAAAGAAGGAAATATTTATCAACGCGCGTGGTTTATCTTCAATCCATCGCGCTGGGAAACTTTGAAAAAAGTGCATGAAAATTTTAAACCCGGAATACCACTTTCGCTCAATGACATAGGTTTCAGTGTTTTAACGGCATTGGTGTTGAGTATTCTACTGATATGGCCGTTCAGGTTTTTGGCAACGAGAGAAAAGCGCGTCCGTGTTGCTTCACATGGAAAGTTACTTTAGAAAGAGTCTTACCTAAGAACTTAAATTTAAAATATGTATTTATAAATTGGGCGTCGCCACATTGATTGGCGCACGCGCCATAGCTCGCCCTAACTTATAAAACAAGCGGAAATTTTTATTTAATTATTGTTACTTTTGCTATCAAAGCACTTATCACCACTAGCGCCAATGCAATCAGCGCGCCTAAAAATTCGCGACATTCTTCAATATAAGGCTTATCGGCATTCATCCCCTGCATTAAAGGCTCTTCAGTCATGTGCAAATAATATTGATAGGCACCGGGCGCACTTATAAATAATTGAACAGCACAAATACTGACTGCAATCCAAAAAATAGTCCGATAAAATTTATTGACTAGCAGTAACAAGGGCACCAGGGCGCAGATCGTGTAAAAACTTACCCAAATGACGGGATCGGGATCATTAAATTGAAGCGAGGCGAAAGCGACGAGCGTGATGCCGAATAGGAGACAAATACTTTTCAAAAAATAAATCATGGAGTGGCCCCTTGTGGCAGTCTCTAACTGCACATTTATTGTTGAGGGCCATTATAAAAGTTTGTGATGAAAAATCGCTAGGGCGCAACCGCTAAAAACTGACCTGTCAAAAATGTAGTTCCATTCACCACGCCAACGCTGTGCGACGGGAAAACTTCGCGCAGTTCGATGGCTGCATTTCGGTTTACTAAACGCACTTGATGTTGGTCATATTCCGTTTCAGAACCTTGCACAACCATTTGATAAAGCGCGAGTGTGTCGCCGGTGCGCAAGCCGTTATTGGCGCCGCCTTGCAATAGAATTTGAGTTTGTCCTGCGCGTGAATCAATTTGAGCGATATAGGGTTGGCATTGAATGACCTGACCGATTTCTCTTGATGCAAACTTCACCGCTTCCTTAACTTGCTTGCCGTAATCGCTCTGCCAAAATAGTGGGGTTCCGAAGCCTACGTTTTGCCTCAAGCCCCACACTCCGTAAGTGTCGTAACGTTTGCTAAATAATGTCTGGCCAGTAAATCCATCGCGCAAATTTACTTGAAAGCTAAATAAACGGTCGCGTTTTTCAAAGTGATTTTTAAACCCAACGCTATCGAAAAAACCATCTACAAATCGTCTGTATAAGCCGGCATTGTAGGTAGCCTCGGGATGCGCCATGGACATATCGAGAACGTCGCCGGTTAATACGAGCTGAGTGCGCTGGTCACGGGCAAGTTTCTGGATTTGCTGCGCAAGCATATTGTCACTACTGATCGCCGGATTGGGTAGGCTTTGATTGAGTTGCACGGGCGCAATAGCGTTGTGTTTTTCAACTAGTTGTGTGCCGAGTAATTGCGGTAGCTGATGATCAACATCACTCAAATCACCAGCATTGGAGCTGATTGGATTGGCGCGTGCAAACGCAGTGATTAGCAGCGTTTTTTGGAAGGCATTATGTTCCCCATTTGTGCATTGATTATTGCCGAGGTGGCGCACTTCCGCTCTGGATTCAATCACCGGAGCTACAGGTTTAGCGGCTGGCGCGGACGCGCTTGCAGAGGGAACGCTTTGGTTATCAAACGGAAATGGCTTACCTGACTCCGCATCGCCTGAAGTCGTGTCAGCCGCATAGGTAATCGCACTGATTGACAGGCCGATTGATAGCCCAGTAAGAATAATTAATGAACTCAGTAGCCGCGAACGAATTGGCATGACAAACTCCCGTCACAATGAAATTCACAACCAAAATGGTTGTCGTATCGATTGATCTTAAGGGGGTTATCGGCAAATGGTCGCGCTTCTTAACCTCAATCTTTCATCGCATTAATTTAATTGCCTTCAACAGGAGAAAAATATGGCGTCGCTTAGGCTTCCAGCCGTCTTCGCAAGTGTAATCATAATAAGTATAAGCGGGCTGCTAGCAGCATGTGGCACAACAGGGCGCAGTTATACCGACGGCAAATTGGCCGAAACGCTTGAAATTGAAATCCTGCCCAACACCAGCAAAATGTTTGTTTATCGCCTCAAAGCGCCAGACGACCAGATGCCCAACGTGCGAATTGAGCGCGGCGGTTTTGGCGGAGGCGGCGATGGCGGTGGTCGTGGCGGCGTCGCGCTCAGCGGTTCAACGCCCAAGCGATTGCTGGAAAATGCGGGATATGTAGTGGAGCATATGGGCTACTGTCGCGAAGGATTTTTGGAAATTGATTCCAGTGCATCGCAATTCAATTTGTGGGTAAAGGGCGAATGCAAGGAAGGTGCTACTGAAGACGATGTTAAAAAATTCGGCAGCAAACAAATCATTCCGGTTCGCTTAGATAAATAGCCGGTTCGATTCTAAATAATTAAATATAAAGATGGCGCCAAACGCATTCCCACGTCGCAAGCTTATAAAGCTGAATACTAAGGCGCGAATCCCGCTATAATTCGCGCTTTTTCAGCGACACTCTTTTAGCCATTCCCTTTTTTGGATTTCCCCATGTCCCAACCTAACGATTCTCTGCCAATCTCCACATTACCCGTACTTGTTTTAAATTCGCAGGCGGATCGTCGCCTTAAGTTGGGCCATTTGTGGATTTACAGCAACGAGGTGGATGTGGCGCGCTCGCCGCTCAAGCAATTTGAAATGGGCCAGCAGGCGTTAGTGACCACCCAGAGCGGCAAGCCTTTGGGTATCGCCTTGATGAATCCAACAAGTTTGATTTGCGGGCGCATTATCAACCGCGATGAAAAACATCCGCTCAATAAATCCCTGCTGGTACACCGTTTTAAACAATCACTCGCGTTGCGCGAATTGGCTTTCAGTGAGCCTTATTATCGCCTGGTGTATGGCGATTCTGATTTGCTGCCTGGTTTGGTGGTGGATCGTTTTGGCGATTATTTGGTGGTGCAAATTGCCAGTGCGGGCATGGAATTGGTGAAGAACGACATCATTGATGCGCTCGTACAAGTCCTCAAACCTGAGGGCATCTTGCTTGCTAACGACCACAGCGCACGCGCGTTGGAAAACTTGCCGGAATATACAGAGGTTGTTTACGGCAGCGTTCCGCAGGAAGTTGAATTGATTGAAAACGGCACGCGCTTTTTGGCACCGGTTCACGGCGGCCAAAAAACCGGTTGGTTTTACGATCACCGGGTTAACCGCGCGCAATTACAACAATACGTAAAAGGCAAACGTGTGCTCGATGTGTTTTCTTATATCGGCGGCTGGGGCGTACAAGCCGCAGTAGCGGGTGCGAGTGAAGTTTATTGCGTAGATGTATCTGAATCTGCGTTGGATTATGTAGAAAAAAATGCGGCGCTCAATAACGTGCAAGACAAAATTACTTGCTTCGAAGGCAAAGCGATTGAAGTGTTAAAACATTTGATCGCTGAAGAGGAGCGCTTCGATGTAGTTGTACTCGATCCGCCCGCGTTCATCAAAAAACGCAAAGATCAAAAAGCCGGTGAAGCGGCTTACCGTCACATTAATGAACTCGGCATGCGTCTGCTAGGCCGTGATGGTTTATTGGTTGCAGGTTCATGCTCAATGCATTTGGGCAAAGATACGTTGGTTGAAATTGTGCGCGCCGCTGGCCGCCATTTAGATCGCCACGTGCAAATTATCGGGCAGGGCGGGCAGGGGCCAGATCATCCGGTGCATCCAGCAATTCCTGAAACGGATTATTTGAAAGCGGTATTTGCGCGCGTTTATTTAGCATAATTAAATTTTCTGTTCGCGCTGCATGGTGCGAACAGAAGATTTTCTCAGTGCGATCAGATTTTTATCAAAAGAAATATTTAAAAAGAGATAACTATTTATGCAGTTTGAACGCCGAATTATTTTGCGAATAGTTTTTAGTTTATTAGTTATCGCCGCCGTTATTATTGCTGCCGGTGTTAATCACCATTTTCAGCGCGAAGCACAATTACTGGTTGATGCTGCTCATCGCGTAGAAGGCACAATCAACAATAAAAACTGCGCGAATGCGGGTTTGGTTTATTACACCTTTGATGCTGAAGGCAAAGAATATCGCGGCGCAAGCAATGCATGTGTAGCGTCTTGCGCAAAAGCTGTCGCGGGTGAAAAAGTCGTTGTGACTTATGCCATTGAAAATCCACAAAACTCAATTTGCGGTTCAGCCGAACAAGCCGCATCGCGTTTTGATGCAAATTATTATGCGTTGTTGTTAGTGGGGTTAGGATTGCTAGCGGTAATTTTTAAAACGACGGGAAGAAAAACAGAATAAAGATTTTGCGAATTTCAAAGCAATCTCTAGAGTATTTCGCCATTCGCTATCGACCAATGAAAAGGCATCAACTCTCGCAAACTTTTAAATACTAACCTGTTTTCTGGATTACTCACCGCAACCGAAACATTTCCGCCCCAATGCGAGAGACGCTCCTGGCAAATACCGCAGGGCGTTAGAATTACAAAGTTCGATGTTTCTGATTCGCGATAAATACAAATTGAATGCGTAACCCGCTCATTCAACTTGTGCGCTTCCAAACAACTCCCAACTTCCATGCAAAGCGAAAGCGCATCATTTTTTGTGTCAGGCGCAACGCTCGTTAATATTTTCCCACTCTCTGTCGCGAGCGCGGCGGAACCGCCCCAGCCTGAAGGGTAGCGAGATGCTATAAGTTGCTTGGCGGCTTTAAATAAAATTTCTTCCATCGTCATTCCTTCTTTTGTAATCGCGAACTTAAGCTATTCCCGCAAACTCAAAATTTCCCAGCCACGCTCATTTGCGATTTTCTCCAGGCGCTCATCAGGATCAACCGCAACCGGGTTTGGCACTTGTTCCAGTAAGGGCAAGTCATTAATGGAATCGCTATAAAAGTAGGCGCCATCCAGATTGTAGTTCTTGTCTTTAAGCCATTCGTGCAGGCGAGTGACTTTTCCGCCTTGGAAGCAGGGGGTGCCGATGCCTTTTCCGGTGTAGCGATCATTTACGATTTCGGCATCGCTGGCGAGTATGTCGTCTACGTCTAAGCGTTTGGCGATGGGGTGAGTCACGAAGCTGTTAGTGGCGGTTATGATTAACAGGTAATCGCCTTGAGCGCGGTGCTTTTGCAAAAGTGCCAGGGCTTTCGGTTGCATCATGGGTTCGACGTAATCGTGCATAAATTCTTGATGAAACGCCGCCAACTCATCCAACGAATAGCGCGTTAGAAATGCCAGTGAAAATCCCAGGTATTCCTGAATGTCCAAGGTGGCGGCTTTGTATTGTTGATAAAAACGGTCGTTGGCTTGTGCGTAAGCTTGCGCATCCACCAATTTTTTGTCGACGAGAAATTCGCCCCAGCTGTGGTCGCTGTCGCCAGCGAGAAGAGTGTTGTCTAAATCGAAAATCGCTAGGCGCACAGGTTACCTTCTTGAGAAAATTGGGGGTGTATTAAGGGGTGGGATTTAGGTGGCCTAGCATAACCAGTGTGTTACGGCGGCTCAACCGGGATTTGCTATTCGCCGCGCCTTTGGTGAGGGCTTGCGGCTTTGGATAAGCCTGTTATAGTGCGGAAAAGCTGTTTCACAGCGCAACATTTTATAGGGATGATTCCCGTGATCGATAGCGATGGTTTTCGCCCCAACGTGGGCATTATTTTGATGAATGATTTGGGGCAAGTGCTCTGGGCGCGTCGAGTCGGCGGGCAAGATGCCTGGCAATTTCCGCAAGGCGGCATCAACGAACGTGAGTCAGCAGAACAGGCGCTTTACCGCGAGTTACACGAAGAGATTGGGCTTCATCCACAGGATGTAGAAATCGTAGGTTGCACGCGCGGCTGGTTACGTTACCGCTTGCCAGATCGCCTGGTGCGCCACAATTCCCAACCTTTGTGTGTGGGCCAAAAACAGAAGTGGTTTTTGCTGAGATTGCGCAGTGAAGATTCACGTATCAGTATGAACAATGGTGGCCGTCCCGAATTCGATGATTGGCGCTGGGTAAGTTATTGGTACCCACTGGGCAAGGTAGTGTCGTTTAAAAAGGATGTTTACCGCAGGGCACTTAAAGAACTTTCTCTAGTCCATGCTCAATTGGAATTGGAGATGCTGGTAGGCCGATAATCCGGCCTGCAGCAGCGCATTTCTTACTTCTAAGGCGATGCGCTTATTATAAAAATGCAAATTAAGGTTTGAAGTATCTATGTTGAATTCGCTTCGCAGTATTGTCCAGGAAGTTAACGCCGCGCGCGACCTGCCTTCGGCGTTGGGCATTATTGTGTCGAGCGTAAAAACTGCGATGCGCACTCATGTTTGTTCTGTCTATATGCGCGATGAAGAAGGCGGCTACGTGTTGATGGCGACAGACGGCCTCAACCAAAATGCTGTTGGCCGGGTTCGACTTTCGGCCGGCGAAGGTCTGGTTGGTCGTGTTGTTGTACGCGAAGAGCCGATCAATCTGGAACAAGCCGAAGCTCACCCCAGTTATCAATATTTCCCCGAAACCGGTGAGGAGCGCTACAGCTCATTCCTCGGCGTGCCCATTATCCACCAACGTAAAGTACTCGGCGTTCTCGTTGTTCAGCAGGTTGACCAGCGTCGTTTTGACGAAGGCGATGAAGCTTTCCTGGTCACCATGTCTGCCCAGTTGGCAGGTGTCATCGCCCACGCGGAAGCGACTGGCGGTATAAGTAGTGGTAAGAACGAAGTTGCCACTCAAGCGCGCTTTGTAGGTGTGGCGGGTGCTCCGGGTATTGCAATTGGTGAGGCGTTAGTTATCGCCCCTGAAGCGGATTTGCGCTCGGTTTCTTATCGTCCATGTGATGATGTTGATGCCGAAATTGCATTCTTTCAGCGCTGTTTGATGGCTGTACGTGAAGATATCAAAGGTTTGGGTGCGCAGCTCAAAGAGCGATTAAACCGCGAAGAACGCGCGCTCTTCGATGCCTATTTGGCGATGTTGGACGATGCTTCCCTCGGTGGCGAAGTTACCGAGCGTATTCGTAAAGGTGCGAATGCATCTTTCGCGTGGAGCGAGGTTATCCTCGAACACGAACAAACGTTTAATAGTATGAATGACCCCTATTTGCGCGAGCGGGCAACCGATTTGCGGGATTTGGGTCGTCGTGTACTCGCGTATCTACAGGAATCCAACCGTAAGAAACGCGTCTATCCAGATCGCACTATTTTGATCGGTGAAGAACTCACTGCTTCTATGTTGGGTGAAGTTCCCAAAGAAAAGCTGGTGGGTTTGGTATCGGTCGAGGGATCAAGCAACTCGCATGTAGCTATCCTCGCGCGCGCCATGGATATCCCTACGGTTATGGGTGCAGTCGATTTGCCCTTTATGCAAATGGATGGCCGTCCGATTATTGTCGATGGCTATCGCGGCGCCGTATATAGCGACCCGAATGAGCATATCCTCAAGCATTACATGGCGATTGATCTTGAAGAGCAAGAGCTCTTCAAGGGGCTGGAAGCGCTCAAAGATTTGCCTTGCGAAACCAAAGATGGCTACCGTCTGCCATTGTGGGTAAACACCGGTTTAATGGCTGACGTGGTACGGTCGCTTGAGCGTGGTGCTGAAGGCGTAGGTCTGTACCGTACCGAAGTTCCATTTTTGATGCGTGACCGCTTTCCGTCTGAGGAAGAGCAGCGGGTAATTTATCGCGAACAATTGGCAGCCTTTGCGCCTTTGCCAGTAACAATCCGCACACTCGATATCGGCGGCGATAAAGCGCTCCCTTATTTTCCTATCGAAGAGGACAACCCTTTCCTCGGCTGGCGTGGCATTCGCGTCACCCTCGATCACCCGGAGATTTTCCTGGCGCAAGTACGCGCCATGATCAAAGCCAGTGAAGGGCTGAATAACTTGCGCATCCTCTTGCCGATGATTACCAATATCCCGGAAATGGAAGCGTCAAAAGCTTTGATCACTCGTGTTTATAGAGAGCTGGTTGAAGAGGGCTACAACGTCAAAATGCCACCTGTCGGCGCTATGATTGAAGTTCCGGCGGCAGTTTATCAAGCGCGTGAATTGGCGGTGCTGTCCGAATTCCTATCCATAGGTACCAACGACCTTACCCAATATCTGCTTGCGGTTGACCGCAACAATGCCCGCGTTGCCGATTTATACCAGGCATTTCACCCGGCGGTCTTGCGCGCGCTGCAACACGTGGTGACTGAGGCTCACGCCGAAGGTATCAGCGTTAGTATTTGTGGCGAATTAGCGGGCGACCCGGGCGCGGCCATTTTGCTGATGGCAATGGGCTTTGATTCGTTATCGATGAGTGCGACTAACTTGCCGAAAGTAAAATCGGTAATTCGCGGAATCAGCTTGGGCTTGGCGAAAGACTTGTTGAAAGAAGTGATGACCATGAGCAACGCCGATCAAATCCGCGAGCGGTTGGAGCAAGCCTTAGATGACGCTGATGTAACCCGCCTGATCCGCCCATTAGGTTCAGATGATTTTGAGGAGTAGGGCGATATCGCCCTGTTTTTATCCCCGGGGTCCTGTAAGACTGCATTAATATGTCCGCGCCAAATAGTAACGGTTTCTTTTATGCTCGAATTCCCTAACTTTAACCCTATAGCTGTGTCACTCGGGCCTTTTAACGTGTTCGATAAAACTATCGGTCCCTTGGAAGTCCATTGGTACGGCATCATGTACATGTTGGCATTTTTGTCGGCGTGGCTGCTCGCGCTTTATCGCAGTAGAAAACCGCACTCCCCAGTCCACAAAGTTGAAGTTGAAAATCTGGTAACTTATGGCGCTTTCGGTGTGATTTTAGGTGGGCGAATTGGTTATGTGATTTTCTACAACTTCGACCGCTGGATGTCTGATCCGCTATGGCTGTTCCGTATTTGGGAAGGCGGAATGTCATTCCACGGCGGGCTGATTGGTGTGTTAATCGCCATGTATGTTTATTCCACCCGCATTCGCGTTCCCTATTTTGCGCTGATGGATTTTGTCGCGCCCATAGTGCCCCTTGGTTTAGGCTTTGGCCGCATCGGCAATTTTATCGGCCAGGAGCTTTGGGGGCGCGTATCTGATGTTCAGTGGGCCATGGTATTTCCAAAGGCGGAAGATCCCATCGGTATTGCCCGCCATCCGTCCCAGCTTTATCAGGCGACACTAGAAGGCTTGGTGATGTTTATCGTACTCTTTTGGTTCTCCGCCAAACCCCGCCCACGCGGTGCTGTAAGCGGATTATTTCTATTGCTCTACGCAAGTTTCCGCACCCTTGTCGAAAACTTCCGCGAACCGGATATAGGTGTTCCGTTAGTTTTCGATGTCATTACTCGCGGACAATTGTTGTCAGCTCCTATGTTTATTTTTGGGGTTTGGCTGCTTGGATTTGGGTATTACCGCGAAAGAAAGAGAAATAAGCTTATTGCTATCAAGCTGGACGAAATGAAAGAGCGCCCTCAGCCTTTGGCTGCGTCCCCCGCCCAAGAGGGAGAGGACCTGAGATAGTGCTAATGTCGGAGCTTATGAGAGCTTCAAAATATTTAAAACCGAGACCAACCAATGAAACAATATTTAGACCTGGCGCAACGCATCGTCGATGAAGGCATCTGGATTGCCAACAACCGAACCGGCAAACGCTGCCTGACCTTGATTAATGCCGACCTCTCCTATGATGTCGGTGGCAATAAATTCCCCATTATCACGACTCGTAAAAGCTACTGGAAAGCCGCTATCGCGGAGTTGCTTGGCTATATTCGCGGCTACGATAATGCAGCGCAATTTCGCGCGCTGGGCACTAAGTCTTGGGATGCTAACGCTAATGAAAACGCCGTATGGCTAGCAAATCCGGTGCGCAAAGGCGCGGATGACATGGGCCGTGTTTACGGCGTTCAGGGTCGCGCCTGGTTAAAACCCAATGGCGAAACGTTTGATCAGCTGCAAAAAATAGTGAGCAATCTTTCCAAAGGAATTGATGATCGCGGCGAGATTTTATCGTTTTATAATCCCGGAGAATTCGACGTGGGTTGTTTACGTCCATGCATGCATACTCATACTTTTTCGCTGCTCAATGACACGCTTTATCTAACCAGTTACCAACGTTCGTGCGATGTACCATTAGGTTTAAATTTCAATCAAATTCAGGTTTTTACTCTCCTGGCATTGGTAGCGCAAATCACCGGACACAAAGCAGGCACGGCCTATCATAAAATCGTTAACGCACACATTTATGAAGACCAGTTGCCATTAATGCGCGACGTGCAATTAAAGCGTCTACCTTTTGAATCGCCGTCATTAATTATTAATCCAGATATTAAATCGTTAAAAGATTTAGAAACCTGGGTGACGCTGGATGATTTTGAAGTTAAAGGTTATCAACATTACGATCCAATTCAATATCCATTTTCTGTTTAGTGAATCACATCATGCAATGGATTGCATTGTTAGGCTATAACTCCAGTCATCTTTTCGCGTAGAAATATTTTTATGAAACTCTCACTCATAGTTGCAACTGCGCACAACAATGTTATTGGCCGCAAGAATGAATTACCTTGGCATTTGCCGCAGGATTTGAAATATTTTAAATCCCACACGCTCGGCAAGCCAATTATTATGGGGCGCAAAACATTTGAATCCATTGGTAAACCGCTGCCAGGCCGCACTAATATTGTAATAACTCGCCAAAAAGATTGGAGCTTTGCTGGTGTGTTAGTGGCAAAAAATATCGAAGAGGCGCTAGAGATAGGTCAAGCGTTTCGCAATGAGCAAAATAATATTTCAGACGAAGTTGTGGTGATTGGTGGTGCAGAAATTTATCGCCACGCGCTGCCCATCGCAGACCGCGTATATCTTACAAAAATCGATGTAAACGTAGATGGTGGAGACGCACATTTTCCCGATCTTTCACCTACGCAATGGAAACTGGTCTCCGAATTGCCCGGTGAAAGTGATGCAAATTTAAAACATAAATTTTTAGTCTTTGACCGAATTTAATTTTTAGTCATCACCAACTGAATACCGCCGACTTTAAATCCGAACTTTGTTAGTTCGGATTCATTCAAAACCGTTTTTTCATCAAGCAACCACATCCAATCTTTTACACTCAGATTAATTTTTGAGTCATTGTATTTTACTTCCAATACATAATTCAGGTTTACTGTATTGCCCGAAAATTTTCCATTACCCGTTCCAACAACATCGTTAGCTGTCGCGGTAAATTGATTGGTAATATTTTTCTCTGACGTTAATTTCCAAACGCGGTTTTGAATTTCACCATCGTTAAAAATAAACCTCTCTTCCAGTGTGCCAATTCCATTTTGCCAGTGAGCTTTAATAGTGGCGCTAAAGTAACGGGTGACTTTACCTGAACGATTTTTAACAACACCGTGCGCAGTTAAATCACCATTGAAAAATTCTTGCGGAATAAAGGTAGGCTTGTTGCTGCTGTAATCGTTGACGGAAATACTGGAGCAAGAAGTCAGTGTTACTGCCACTGCAAATATAAAGGAGGGTAAGATGGGAAATTTTAAGTACTTCATAAGCGCCTCAATAATCAACTATTGAGGGCTATACGATAAGCAAAAACATTTAGATCTTTTTAGAAAAAATCAGGGCAATAATTTTGCCCTGACTTTATAACGCGGAATCTACAGCACGGAATTAAAAGTTCAGATTAATCCAGCTTACTTAAATCCCTAACTGCGCCTTTATCAGCACTGGTTGCCAGCAACGCATAAGCTTTTAATGATGCAGAAATTTTGCGTGGACGAACTTCAGTCGGCTTCCAAGCCAGCGGACCTTTCGCATTTTCTTCAGCGCGTCGTGCATCAAGTTCATTCTCAGTCAGCACAACATTGATGCTGCGGTTAGGAATATCAATACGAATAATATCGCCCGTGCGCACCAAACCAATCGCGCCGCCAGCAGCGGCTTCAGGTGATACGTGGCCAATCGACAGGCCCGATGTACCGCCAGAGAAACGGCCATCCGTTAAAAGCGCGCAAGCTTTACCCAAACCTTTCGATTTCAAATAGCTGGTGGGGTAGAGCATTTCTTGCATGCCGGGGCCGCCTTTAGGGCCTTCATAGCGAATTACAACTACATCGCCTTCTTTTACTTTGCCATCGAGAATGTCGGCTACTGCTTTGTCCTGGCTTTCCACTACATAGGCTTTGCCTTCAAATACCCAGCAGCTTTCGTCTACGCCTGAGGTTTTTACTACGCAGCCGTCGATAGCGATATTGCCTTTGAGTACGGCTAAGCCGCCTTCTTTGCTGTAAGCGTGTTTAACAGAGCGAATGCAGCCTTCCGCGCGGTCGCCATCCAGTGTCGGCCAGCGAGTTGCCTGGCTAAAAGCGACTTGCGTCGGAATTCCTGCAGGGCCAGCTTTGTAAAAAGTCGCTACGGCTTCAGATGAGGTGCTGATGATGTCCCACTTATCTAAAGCCTCCTGAAAGGTCTTGCTGTGTACGGTTGGCAATTGATTATGTAGCAAGCCGCCGCGGTTCAGCTCTGCCAAAATACTCATGACGCCACCTGCGCGGTGTACGTCTTCCATATGGTATTTGGGCGTGTTGGGCGCGACTTTGCATAGCTGCGGTACTTTGCGGCTCATGCGGTCTACATCAAACATGGTGAATGGCACGTCGCCTTCTTGCGCCGCTGCCAGCAAATGCAAAATGGTATTGGTTGAGCCGCCCATGGCGATATCCAGCGCCATGGCGTTTTCAAACGCATCGAAACTGGCGATAGAGCGGGGCAAGACGCTGTAATCGTCTTCTTCATAATGGCGCTTGGTAATTTCTACGATGCGACGGCCAGCTTCTAAAAACAGCTGTTCGCGATCAGCGTGAGTTGCCAGCAAGGAACCGTTGCCGGGCAGGGATAAACCGAGCGCTTCGGTCAAACAGTTCATCGAGTTAGCAGTAAACATGCCCGAGCAAGAGCCGCAGGTTGGGCAAGCGGAGCGCTCATATTCATTCACTTTTTCGTCGCTGGCGTTATCGTCTACTGCGATCACCATGGCGTCTACTAAATCGAGCTTGTGCTCGGATAATTTAGTTTTACCGGCTTCCATCGGCCCGCCGGATACGAAAATCACGGGAATGTTCAGACGCATGGCGGCCATCAACATACCGGGAGTGATTTTGTCGCAGTTGGAGATACATACAATCGCGTCAGCACAGTGGGCGTTGACCATGTATTCCACCGAGTCGGCAATAATGTCGCGGCTCGGCAAGCTGTAGAGCATGCCATCGTGGCCCATGGCGATACCGTCATCCACCGCGATTGTGTTGAATTCTTTGGCAACGCCACCGACTTTTTCAATCTCGCGCGCAACCAATTGCCCTAAGTCTTTAAGGTGCACATGGCCCGGTACAAATTGGGTAAATGAGTTGGCGATGGCGATAATTGGCTTTTCGAAATCGCCATCTTTCATACCAGTAGCGCGCCAAAGTGCGCGAGCGCCCGCCATGTTGCGGCCGGATGTGGTGGTTTTGGAACGGTAAACAGGCATAGAAACCTCAATCAAACGGGCAAGTCGGGCTCGCCGGTACATATTTTGGGTAGGTGAAGGGTAATTATCTTAGCAGAAAAGCGGCGCACTCAATAACCTTAATCGGTTTAGGGTTTTCGGCAGAAGCTGGAAATTGACTGTGATTTTGTATGTTTTTAATTGGGCCTGGTAGCTCGGATGAACTGGGGGATGGCTGCAAAAAAACCACACCATCCCCTTAACTTTCTAATCCAAAGTCTTAATAAAAATCTTGGAGTTACGTTGATAATTATAAAGTTCTTGTTTTGCGATGGGTAAATCTTCCAATTTCCCCTGCACAAAACCTTGCTCGATAAACCAATGTGCAGTTTGTGTCGTTAACAAAAATAATTGTTTGATTTTTTGTTTGCGCGCCTGAGTTTCCATTTGTTGCAGCAGCGCCGCAGCGCGCCCACCGTTACGGTAATCGGGATGAGTTGCTACGCACGAAAGTTCGGCCATATCTCCGTAAGGATAAAGCGCAGCGCAGGCGACTATGGTTCCATCTTTATCCATCACATGAAATTTATTGATTTCAGTTTCAAGAATTTCACGAGAGCGGCGTACCAGAATTCCTTGCTCTTCTAACGGACGAATTAAACCTAGAATTCCGGCAACATCGCCAATACTTGCCTGGCGTAATTGTTCATATTGTCCGGAGTAAATCATGGTGCCTACACCGTCACGCGTGAATAATTCTGTTAGCAATGCGCCGTCGGTGCTGTAACTAATTAATTGCGCACGCTGCACGCCTTGTAGGCAACTTAAATAACAAGCGCTGACGGCTTGCTGCATATCAAAACTAATATTTGAGCCTTCTTCAGTGAGATATTCTTTGCATTCCTGCAACGATAATTGCCGAATTAAATTTCCATCCGCATCAATCGCACCCGTGCCTTCAACAAACGCTAATAATTTATCAGCTTTGATTGCGCTGGCGACATGAGTGGCAACATCGCTAAATGACAAATTAAAAATTTCGCCAGTGGGTGAATAAGCGATAGGTGAAAGCAATACGACTGCGCCGGAATCGAGCGCCGCGTTTAAGGATTTGGTTTGCACCTTGCGCACTTTTCCGGTGTGTTGTAAATCAATGCCATCGATAACACCATAAGGCATTGCCACCACAAAATTTCCGCTGATCACTTGCATGTCCGCATCTTGCATCGGCGAGTTAGGCAGGCTGGTAGAAAGTGCAGCTTCAACAATAGTGCGCGCTTCGCCGATAGCCTGAATTACAAAGCTCAGAGTTTCGCTGTCAGTGATCCGCAAATTTTTATGAAAGTGGCTAAAGGTATCTGCAACTTGCAAACGCTCATCAATTTGCGGTCGTGCGCCGTGAACTAAAACCAAACGCACATCGAGGCTACACAGCAATGCAATGTCGTGCACTATGTTGTGAAAGTTCGCGTGCGTAATGGCTTCGCCGGGCAACATCAACACAAAGGTTTTATCGCTATGTCTATTAATGTAAGGCGTCGAATGTCGAAACCATTTTACGTATTCTTGGGTTGTTGAAGCTTGAGTGTTGGACACGATAATTCTCTATATGTGGTTATCAAGGCGCACTATCAATTTGCGGTACTTTTTCATTTGCTAATTTAGCTTCGAGTATTTGTATGCGCCTTTTGAGCGTAAAAAAATTTGCGTTTATGATTAGCAATAAACCAATGGTGAAAATCCAGATTTCATTAAAACCGTGAAGGTTAGTTACCAATGATGTCGCACCAAAACCCATCAATAAAATTCCAATTAAACGAACTGCATGATCAATCATGATACTTCCCTCTCCGTTGGTTTGTATCGCACTAAACATTAAGAGTCGTTTGTAATCTGTTACTTTCTTCAGCCGCCAACAACATTTCAACCGCTAACAATGCCTGCTGCGCAGGAAATCGCAGCTTATCTTTGTCGAGAATTGCATCGGCAATATTGCGATAAAAAAGTTCGTAGCAACCGCGTTCACTTTCGATTTCGATGCGCGTGCTGCCATTTTCTTGCTGGGTGTGCAAAAGGCCGAGATTTTCCGCACCGTGATTTGCCCAGTCAGTTTGATAAGGGCGAATGCCTTTCATCAATTGTTGCTCTTGCACATCTTGCCCAAATTTTAAAAACGAACCTTTATCGCCGTGCACACTAACGGTTGCGCCTTTTTCACTAACAAATGTACTTGAACGTAACAGCACGCGAATATCATCGTAGTGAAAACACACATTAAAATAATCCGTCGAGCCCTCAGCGCGGCGCAAACTGCGCATATCGGCATTAACGGCTTTCGGTCTTCCGAGCAGCGTTAACATGGAGTCGAGCATATGCACGCCTAAATCAAACCATGTCCCAGAGCCAGGTAATTTATCTTCTTTCCACGCTTTATGTGTGATGACATTGCGATAGCGATCATAATGCCACTCAATTTCTACTACTCGACCGAGCACTGCATCTTTCAGTATTTTTTCTACGGTGAGGTGATCAGTTTCCAAACGCTTGTTGTGAAATACAGCGAGAATTTTTTTCTGCGCTTGTGCAAGTTCAATTAATTCTCTGCCTTCATCCAGCGAAAGCGTAAAGGGTTTTTCAGTCACCACATGCTTGCCTGCAAGCAATGCGGCTTTAGTCATAGGGTAGTGATGTTCATTGGGCGTATTCACTACCACTACGTCGATTTCAGGATTTTCCAAAATTTCTTCAAAGGTTTTTGCAATGTGCGCGTTGGGATAATCAGCCAAAGCACTGTCACTTGAGCGTTGGAGAATCGTATGCAAATTTAAATGTTGCTCAGCAAAAATTAGCGGAGCATGAAATACTTTTCCGGACATGCCGTAAGAACAAAGCGCGACGTTTAACATATTAACAACAAGATTTCCCATGATTAAAGACAGAACTTTCTAATAAGCTCTTGCACAATTTTTACGGCCGGTTCGATTTGATTGATACTGATAAATTCGTCCGGCTGATGCGCCTGATTAATTGAACCGGGCCCAAGTACAACGGTTTGCATGCCGAGTTCCTGCATAAATGGTGCTTCAGTCGCAAACGCAACACTTGCAGAAGAATGCCCGGTTAATTGTTCACATACCTTAACCAGTTCCGATTCTGCCGGTTCGTCAAAAGGTTCAATACCTTCGAAGAGCGATGAAAAAACAATATCGGTTCCGCTCGTTTCTGCAATCGGCGTTAAGCGTTTTTGAATCGCAGTGCGTAATTCTTCGTTATCCATCCCCGGCAGCAAACGCAAATCAAAATGCAATTCGCATTCACCACAAATTCTGTTGGCGGCATCGCCACCGTGAATACAGCCCAAATTTAACGTGGGCGTTTGCACATCAAAACCGGCGTTTCGATATTTTAATTGCAAATCGTTACGCAAATTTATTAATTCATTCATCACCTGCGTCATAGCGTCCAGCGCATTTTTTCCGAGCGCGGGATTGGATGAATGACCGGCCTGGCCGCGAACGCGAATAGACTCCATCATAATGCCTTTGTGCATACGAATCGGCACCAATTCGGTGGGCTCGCCGATAACTGCGTAACGCGCTTTAGGTTTGCCGCTGGCAGCTAAAGCGCGTGCGCCGCTCATGCTACTTTCTTCATCGGCAGTTGCTAAAATAATTAGCGGATTTTTAAGCGGCGTGTTTAAAAAAGGTTTTACCGCCGCGAGAATCACCGGGAAAAATCCTTTCATATCAGTCGCGCCCAAACCGAAAAATTTTCCGTCTTTTTCAGTGAGTTTGAACGGATCACTTTGCCAGCGATTGGCATCATAAGGAACCGTGTCGCTATGGCCCGCCAACACCAAACCGCCATCGCCGCTGCCCAATGTTGCAATTAAATTCGCTTTGCCCGGTTGTGCGAGTGGAATAATTTGCGTTTTAAATCCCAAATCGCCAAACCAGCTGGCGAGCAATTCAATCACGGGTAGATTAGCCATATCCCAACTCGGCACTGCGCAGCTTACAGAAGGTAAGGCGACGAGTTGGGCGAGTTGCGATTCATAGGTTTTTAATGTGAATGTCATGACAAGCTCTTTTTGCAGTTCACTGATGGCGACAATCGCCCAAAGCTTTTAAAAATGCAAGCAGGAGTTCTGGCCGCTGTATGATTTAAGATCGCCATTTTGCGATCTTTTGTGTGTCCGTAATAGGCTAGACTGGCTACAATCTTCCCAATAAAGAAAATATCAGGAATTGGTTTATGGCTTTTGACCGTGTGCTGGATTTACGTGGCGTTTTGATGGATTTAATCGCAGATGGCCGCTTGTTGCAGGAAGATGCTAATATTCTGCTGGGCGCGACGCGCACGCGTGAACAATCCATTATGCATCCGGTCGCCTATATTGCATCGCAATCGCTGGATGATCGCAAACGTCCTGGAAAATTTCTGGATGGCGATGCGCTCACAGAATGGCTTTCCAGCAAAAGTAAGCACCCGCTTGTTCATATTGATCCCATGAAAATTAATACGGCGAAAGTCACCGAAATAATGGGATACGCCTTTGCCAAACGCCATGGCATTTTGTGCATTGAGGTGACGCCGGAAGAAGTTGTGATCGCCTGTACGCAACCCTTTGTGACGGGTTGGGAGCCGCAACTTGAACATGTAGCGCGCCGCCGAGTTAAACGAGTTATCGCCAATCCGGCAGACATCGAACGTTACATGGTGGAGTTTTACACGCTGGCACGTTCGGTGAGCGGCGCGAGCGGTGGGGCTTCGGCTTCGGCGATTACCAACTTTGAACAGTTGGTGGAATTGGGGAAGGCGACTGACCCTGATGCCAATGATCAGCACATCGTAAAAATTGTAGATTGGCTATTGCAATATGCATACGACCAACGCGCGAGTGATATTCATATTGAGCCGCGCCGCGAAGTAGGGCGCATTCGTTTTCGTATTGATGGTGTCTTGCATTACGTTTACGAATTGCCCGCCAATGTTGCAACCGCAGTGACCAGTCGCTTCAAAGTGTTAGGGCGCATGGATATTTCTGAGCGCCGCAAACCGCAAGATGGCCGCATCAAAACTCGTCGTAACGACGGCAGTGAAATTGAATTGCGCATGAGCACTTTGCCAACTGCTTTTGGCGAAAAATTAGTAATGCGTATTTTTGACCCCGAAGTTTTATTGCGCAGTTTTGCGGACTTAGGTTTAGTGGGCGATGACTACACACGCTGGCGAACTATGTTGGATCGCCCCAACGGAATTGTGTTGGTTACAGGCCCGACAGGCTCCGGTAAAACCACTACGCTTTATTCATCGCTGCGCCAAATTTCTACATCGGAAGTTAACGTAAGTACCATTGAAGATCCTATCGAAATGGTGGAAGAAAGTTTTAACCAAACCCAGGTGCATCACAAAATTGGTTTGGATTTCGCTGCAGGAATTCGCAGCCTTATGCGGCAAGATCCAGACATTATTATGGTCGGCGAAATTCGCGATTTGGAAACGGCGCAAATGGCCGTTCAAGCTGCGCTTACCGGGCATTTGGTGTTATCAACAGTACACACTAATGACGCACCTTCAACGGTTGCGCGTATGTTGGATTTAGGAATTCCCTCCTATTTAATTAATGCCACTTTGCTCGGCGTAATGGCGCAACGTTTGGTGCGCACTCTGTGTCCGCACTGTAAAGAAGAAGGACAAATTAGTAGTGACGATTGGCAGCAACTGGTCGCGCCCTGGAAAGTCAATGTACCTACAAAAATTTATCGTCCGGTTGGTTGTTTGGAGTGTCGAAACACCGGCTATTTAGGTCGCCAAGGGTTGTATGAAATTTTAGTCTTATCTGAAACTTTAAAAGAAAAAGTGACCAGCGATTGCAATATTATTGATATGCGCCGCCAGGCAATGAAAGAGGGAATGCGCACTTTGCGGTTATCGGGCGCGCAAAAAATTGCGTCGGGTTTAACTACGCTTGAAGAAGTTTTGCGCGTTGCGCCGCCCGCAGAAAAGGCAAATTAATATTTATGGCTACCACCGCAATTATTTACGGCGCTGCGCGCAAAGAAGGCAATACTCGACAAGTTGTTGATGCGGTAGCGCAGAAATTATCTGCCGATGTTTTTGATGTATGTGATTACGAAATTTCTTTTTATGATTACGAACACAACAATCGCGGCGATGATTTCTTACCTTTAATTGAATGGCTACTGAAATACGATTCTTGGATTTTTGCCTCGCCCATTTATTCCCATGCCGTTATTTGTGGGCCATGAGCGCGCAGCTAAAAGTGTTTGTGGATAGAATTACCGATTTGCTGGATATTGAATTGGAAACAGGTCGCAAGTTGCGCGGCTTAAACGCGGCGCTTATTACCACCGGCATTGAAGGCCTGTGCCCTACTTGCTATGAAGATGTCTTTATCAATACCTTCAATTACCTTGAAATAAATTATCGCGGTTGCTTGTATTTGAACGCGGCCAACGGAATTGATATACCTGCACTTGATGATGACTTAGTAGCATTCGCGCAAGCGGTCGCAAGTTAATATTTTTATTCAGCACTATTTCAGTAAACATCTGTCTACTACAAACCTCATCTATAACAAGCGCTTAGTTACTAATTTATGCACTAAATCCCCAATCATTTTTTCTATATAAATCAATGGGTATCTAATGGTCACAGTTCTGTTATATCCTCACTTGGTTCACTTATTGCCTTAAGCCTATCAGGTTCATAAAAATAGAGTTAAATCACCTAACTCAAACGAATGCGCCCTTTTCGAGCGCATTAACAAAATACACGCACCTTTAAATGCCATTCTTGCGTCATAGATTTTTTGAGTTATTTAGGTGGTTTTTACTGATTCATTGCTTTGCTATCGTATAAAGGATATTTGTTATGGCTATACGCGTTGCCATTCACCATGTTACTGAATATAAATTTGATCGGCTGACGACCCTTTATCCTCATGTGTTGCGTTTGCGTCCTGCACCTCACTCGCGTACAAAAATTCATAGTTATTCGTTAAAAATCGAACCCGAAAATCATTTCATCAATTGGCAACAAGATCCATTTGGTAATTTCCAGGCGCGTTTGGTATTCCCTGAACAATGTGAGAATTTAAAAATTTCGGTAGAGGTTATTGCCGAAATGACGTCGATTAATCCGTTCGATTTCTTCGTTGAAGAATATGCGGAATACATTCCATTTGAATACGACACCCAATTAAAGCGCGAATTAATTCCTTATTTGGAAGTAACCGAAGACGGCGCGCAACTTTTAGAATTAGTTAACGATATTAAAGCGGAAATTCGCCACCGTGTGCTTACCGATAAGCCGTGGCACGTTAACGATTTTTTAGTGCAAGTTAATCAGAAATTACAACTCATGATTGGCTACGGTGTTCGCCTTGAGCCCGGCATTCAAACCTGCGAAGAAACGCTCACACTTGCAAAAGGTTCATGTCGCGACACGGCGTGGTTATTAGTGCAAGTTTTCCGCCATCTAGGTTACGCCGCGCGTTTTGCATCCGGTTATTTGGTGCAACTGACGTCAGATATTAAAGCGCTTGATGGCCCCAGCGGCCCCGAAAAAGATTTCACTGATTTGCACGCATGGACAGAAATTTTTGTTCCCGGTGCAGGTTGGATTGGTTTAGACCCAACCTCAGGTTTACTCGCCACTGAAGGCCACATTCCGTTGGCGTGTACGCCAGACCCAATTTCTGCAGCGCCGATTACGGGCGCAACAGGAAAAACGGAAGTTGAATTCGCATATTCAAATGAAGTGTTTCGTATTTTAGAAGACCCGCGTGTAACCAAACCTTACACAGAAGAACAGTGGGAAACGATTAATGCACTAGGTGCATCAGTCGATAAAAAATTAGATGAACAAGATGTGCGTTTAACCACGGGCGGTGAACCAACGTTTGTCTCCATTGACGATATGGAATCGGAACAGTGGAATACCGGCGCGCTCGGTGTTGATAAATTAAAACTCGCCAAAGATTTATTGTTGCGTATGCGCAAAACTTTTGCGCCCTTTGGTTTGTTACATTACGGGCAAGGCAAGTGGTATCCCGGTGAAGAAGTTCCGCGTTGGGCGCTCGGCTGTTTTTGGCGCACGGATGGTGAACCTTTATGGCGCGATGAAAAATATTTGGCGCGCGTAGATAGAAGTTATTCATTCACTCAAGAGCATGCGAAGAAATTTGCACAAGTTTTTTGTAAAAAAATTGTCGTCAACGCTGAATTTTTAATTCCTGCGTATGAAGATGTCCTCTATTACTTGTGGGCAGAACAACAATTACCTATAGGCGTTAATCCGCTCAAAGCTGATTTGAAAGATGATTTGGAACGTCGCCGTCTCGCGAAATTATTAACGCGCGGCTTGAATGTTGAAACCGGTTTTGTGTTACCCATTGAATGGAATTACCAATACAAACAATGGCAAACCGGTGGTTGGAAATTGCGCACTGGCGAGTTGATGTTAATTCCTGGCGATTCGCCTTTGGGGCTACGTTTACCGCTGAACTCAGTGGGTTTCCCCGAAAAAGAATATGACCGCTACCAACCGGAATCTGATCCTATTGAAGAGAAGCCGCCGTTAAAAGCAGCGGGCAAAAGTCATCAATCGGTGCGTTTAAATTCGCTGGAAATTTTGGTGCAAAAATTTGCATCGAAAAGAAATGGTGATCAGCAGCAAGCCAATGTTCAAATCATTTCTGAACAAGTTGCAAAAACGCCTGAAGAAGCCAAAGAAAATTATCTTGAAGCGGGTTATGTGATTCGCACGGCAATGTGTTTTGAAGCGCGCGAAGGCCGTATGCATATTTTTATGCCGCCGGTTACTTATTTGGAACATTACGTTGCACTTATTGAAGCGATTGAAGATGTTGCAAAAGAACTCGACATGCCCGTGGTATTGGAAGGTTACGAACCACCGAAAGATTATCGCATCAAGAAATTTTTGATTACGCCAGACCCCGGTGTTATTGAAGTGAATATTCATCCGGTAAATTCCTGGCCGGAAATGGTAAACAATACCGAAGCTCTTTATGAAGACGCGCGTCAAACGCGTTTGGGCACCGAAAAATTTATGTTGGATGGTCGCCACTCGGGAACTGGTGGCGGCAATCACGTAACATTTGGTGGGTCAACGCCTGCAGATAGTCCGTTCCTGCGTCGCCCGGATTTGTTACGCAGTCTTGTTACTTTTTGGCAGCATCATCCTGCGCTTTCCTATTTGTTTTCAGGGTTATTTGTGGGGCCAACCAGTCAATCACCGCGTGTTGATGAAGGCCGCGATGAGATGTTGTACGAGTTGGAAATTGCATTCAAGGAAATGCCCGAGGGGCTTGTTGATCAACCCTGGTTGACCGACAGATTAATGCGCAATTTATTAATTGACATTACCGGCAATACGCATCGTGCTGAATTTTGTATCGATAAACTTTATGCGCCCGGCACTGCAAGTGGCCGTCAGGGAATTTTAGAATTCCGTGGTTTTGAAATGCCGCCGCACGCGCGTATGTCGCTGGTGCAAATTTTATTGTTGCGTTCACTCATCAGTCGTTTCTGGAAAGAGCCCTACAAAAAGCCGCTAGTGCGTTGGGGCACTTCGCTGCACGATAAATTTATGTTGCCGCATTATGTGTGGGAAGATATGCGGTCAGTGGTGCAGGATTTAAATGATCACGGTTATCCATTTCAATTGGAATGGCTCGCAGCTTTTGAAGAATTTCGTTTCCCGCATTATGGCCGCGTACAGCTCGATGATATTCAAATTGAACTGCGTTGGGCGATTGAGCCATGGCATGTGTTGGGCGAAGAAGTTTCCAGTTTTGGTACATCGCGTTATGTGGATTCTTCCATCGAACGTTTGCAAGTTAAAGTCAGCGGTCTCACACCGGGGCGTTATGTGCTCGCGTGTAATGGGCGTCGCGTTTGTTTGAATGCAACGGCGAAGCACGGTGAATATGTTGGTGGTGTGCGTTATCGCGCGTGGCAACCGCCGTCTGCTTTGCATCCCACTATTGGAATTCATTCGCCGTTGGTGTTCGATTTGATTGATACCTGGAATGGCAAAAGTATTGGTGGTTGTACTTACCATGTTAGCCACCCCGGCGGTCGCAGTTATGACCGTTTCCCGGTGAATGCGAATGAGGCCGAATCCCGTCGTGGCAATCGCTTCTTCGATTTCAATCACACCCCTGGAGCTTTACCGGTTTCACCGGCCGGGAAAATTTTGCGCGAATTCTTTGAGCATAAACATCCACCAAGACCTATGGCACCACCGCCAGAAGAGCCGGCAGATGAATATCCACATACCTTGGATTTGCGGAAATAATTGTGCGAATAAATCTCATTTTCAGACAAGTGTCTGGAAATGAGGTGAATAAATCGATTTTGTTGTAACGCTTAGAATAATTTGTCTCGCTGCCCCTAAATGAAACATTGGAGTTTAAAAAGAGCTAAAATGATGGCATCTCATTCCACAATAGAATTTAACCTTCATGACCTTATATTCCGCGCAGATGGAAAATCACGTTCCTAGTCAGTCGCAATCTCAATACCAGTCTTCAAAACCTGGTATAGACGAGGCTTTTACCGATGGCGGTGAAATTCGTTCGCATTGGAAATATTTGATAGAGAGCTTGCACAGCCTCGGCGCTGAAGCCATTGAAGAGCGCCAGAAAAAAGTTCGCCGCATCCTGCGTG
Source organism: Gammaproteobacteria bacterium (assembly GCA_004172865.1). Taxonomy (GTDB): domain Bacteria; phylum Pseudomonadota; class Gammaproteobacteria; order Pseudomonadales; family Cellvibrionaceae; genus Cellvibrio. The sequence goes on from SEBV01000001.1 coordinate 77,083, forward strand.
ACGACGGCGCAACCTATAAAATTTACGACGAACCCAACGCAAACCAAACCTGGCAACTCAATCCTGTTCCGCTCTTAATTAGCAGCGAAGAATGGAGCCAAACTGAATCTGCATTAATCGAACGCGCTGAGTTATTTAATGCCATTTTGTTGGATATTTATGGCGACCGAAAATTAGTTCAGCAGGGAATTATTCCGCCGGAATTATTATTTTCGCACTCCGGTTATTTGCGCCCTTGTCACCACGTAAAAATGCAAGGCGATCACCAATTAATTTTGCACGGCGTAGATTTAGTGCGCGGGCCCGATGGCAAAATGAAAGTCATGGCCGACCGTACTCAAGCGCCATCAGGTGCGGGCTATGCGTTAGAAAATCGCACGGTAATGAACCGCGTTTTCCCCAGTTTATTTCGTGATAGCCACGTGCATCGTTTGTCATTATTTTTTGCGCGCCTGCGTCAAAAATTACACGAATTAAATCCCAACGGCGGCATCGCTCGCATTGTTGTATTAACACCGGGCGCGTACAACGAAACTTATTTTGAACACGCTTATCTCGCAAACTATTTAGGTTTTCAATTGGTGCAAGGTAGTGACCTCACTGTGCGTAATGGTTACGTGTGGATGAAATCGCTCGAAGGTTTAAAACGCGTCGATGTTATTTTGCGTCGTGTGGACGATGTTTATTGCGATCCTGTTGAATTAAAAGGCAATTCACAATTAGGTGTTCCAGGTTTATTGGAAGTGGTGCGCATGGGCAATGTTGCTATCGCAAATCCATTAGGTTCCAGCGTATTGGAAAACCCCGCACTGCTACGTTACTTGCCAGAAATTTCGCGCGCCTTGATGGGCCGCGATTTGCAAATGGAATCTGTAAAAACCTGGTGGTGCGGCAATAAAAATGATTTGGAATATGTGTGTGCAAATTTAAGAAATTTGTTAATCAAACCGACTTATCGTAAACCTGGCCTCTACGAAGTTTACGGCGCAGAGTTAGACGATACTAAATTGCAGGCGTGGCAAAATCGTATTCGCAAACATCCTTATCAATTTGCAGCGCAGGAATATATTCCCAGTGCAAAAACACCAACCTGGCATCAAGGACAATTTTTACCGCGTGCCTCGATTTTAAGAACCTTTGCGGTTGCGAGCGAAACGTCCTACGCCGTTTTACCGGGCGGTTTAACACGTGTTAATTTGGATGAAGATAAAAAAATCATTTCCAACCAGCGTGGCTCTGTTTCAAAAGATACTTGGGTATTAGCTTCCGAGCCTGAAAAATTAGTAACACTGCGCACTCCTGAAACTCAGCAACTGCAAGAAAATGTGGGCGAGCTGCCGAGCCGTGTAGTAGAAAATTTATTTTGGATGGGCCGCTACGCAGAGCGCGCCGAATCTGGTTTGCGTTTATTGCGCACCGTGTTTGTTCAATTAAATAAAACTGAGGCGTTGCCAGATGCGGTATGCAAAACCCTGCTAAAAGCCATTACCGATGTTACCTCTACTTATCCCGGTTTTACGCGAATTGATACAGCCTTATTGAATAATCCCGAACCCGAAATGATTTCCATTATTTTGGATCAAAATCGCATGGGTAGCGTCGCAAATAATTTAATCGCCATGATTAAATCCGCCGAACAAGTTAAAGAACAACTTTCAAATGATACCCAGCGCATTATCAATAATATTGGCGATGAGCTTGATATCTTAAAAACCAATTTGAAGCCCGCTGCACTCTCTGCGCCGGAGGAAGCATTAGCACCTTTGGTGACAGCGCTGCTCGCGTTTGCGGGTTTAATGCATGAAAGCATGATTCGTGGCAACGGTTGGCACTTTATGGAAATGGGTCGCCGTATGGAGCGCGCGCTGCAAATTATTAGCGGTTTGCGTTCAATGTTAACGAGCAAGTTTGAAGAAATTGAACAGGAAGTGTTGGTTGAAACCGCGCTCTTGTGTGGCGAGGCGTTAATTTCTTATCGTCGTCGTTATCAAAGTGGTGTAAATGTTGAAAATGGTTTGGAGATGTTATTGCTCAATGCCAATAATCCACGTTCATTGATTTTCCAGGTTGAAGAATTGGCAATGCACTTTGCCGATTTGCCCGGCAACAAAGAAACGCTGAGTGCCGAAAATAAATTTTTATTGGAAGCCACTACCGCGCTCAAATTGAGCGACATCAAGCAATTAGCCAAAGCAGAAAATGGCGTGCGGCAAGATCTGGATCAAATTCTGGCGCGCGTACAATATCTAATTGGCAGCGCTGCCAAAGCCATCAGCCAGCGTTATTTCGATCACGCCCAAGGCCCTCAATTGTTAGTAAAAAATACTGAATGGCAAGATCAGCTGTAAGTAAAAGATCAGCTGTAAATAAAAAGACCAGCCTTGAATAAAGATTTGCTTTGAAAAAATATTCGTGAGTAATCAGTTTTTATGAAATATACCGTTCGCCATACAACTTCCTATAAGTACGCGCTGTCAGTGAGCAATTGCTACAACGTTGCTTATGTGTTGCCGCGCAATACTGCTACGCAACAGGTGGACGGAATTGATATAAAAATATCGCCCATGGCAACCACGCACAACACGCGCACCGATTGTTTCGGCAATCAGTTTTTACAATTTTCCATTGAAAAAGATCACCGCGAATTAGAGCTGAGTATTACCAGTAATATTGAAGTGAAAGATATCGAAGCTAATATTAATTTGGATTTCGGTAACCCCTGCAGCTACGTAAAATATTTGCTCGAAAATACCAAAACTATCGATTGTGTTAATGCGCGCGAATTTATGTTGGATTCGCTGATGGTGCAGGCGCAACCTTATCTCGCTGAGTATGCGGCCGCATCCTTTAGCGATGATCGTCCGTTTCTGTCAGCGGTGATGGAATTAACCCAACGAATTTTTACTGATTTTACATACGACCCCGAATTTTCAGACATAGCAACTCCACTCGCTGATGTGTTTAAACACAAGCGTGGCGTGTGTCAGGACTTTGCGCATTTTGCGATTGGCTGTTTGCGTTCGCTCGGTTACCCCGCGCGTTACGTAAGCGGTTATCTCGAAACGTTACCGCCGCCAGGCGAAGAAAAATTAATCGGCGCCGATGCAACGCACGCCTGGTTTGCGGTTTACTCGCCGGGCGAAGGTTGGTTTGAGTTTGATCCCACCAACAACAAAGTCACTGGCGAGCAACATATTACTACTGCTTGGGGGAGGGACTATTCAGACGTAACGCCACTTAAAGGCGTTATTTTTGGCGGTGGTCATTCGCCACAATTGTTTGTGTCGGTGGATGTGCAACGCATTGCCTAAGAAAAGTATTCAATCTGAAATAAAAAAGGCGACTCAATTAGTCGCCTTTTTTATTTAAAAATTTTAATCAGAATACTAATTTAGTCCCCGCATAAATCATCATCATGGCCAGCGCCGGGCGCAAATATTTATCCGATGCACGATTTGCCAAATGGCTGCCAATGTAAATTCCTGGCAAGGAACCCATTAATAAATTTAACAACAGCCCCCAATCCACATTGCCGAAACTTGCGTGCCCAATGCCAGCTACAAGTGTGAGCGGCACAGCATGCGCAATTTCAGTTCCCACGAGTTTTACGGTAGGCAATAAGGGATAGAGTAGAAATAAAACTACCGTGCCCAAGGCGCCGGCACCGATGGATGTAAGCGTTACCACCGCACCTAAAATTAAACCGGTAATAAAGGTTGCTACTTCCTGCTGCTTGCGTGTCATGCGCGTAAGCCATATATCATTGCGATGGCTGTAATCCATAATTTTTTGTTTAAACAAAATTGCCAGTGCCGTGAATAACATCGCCCAACCGAGTGAAGTTCTAATCATCTTATTAACGGTGGCGGTATCGAGCCCGCTGGAATGCAGCAACCACAAGGTTAGCAAGGATGCGGGAACGCTGCCGAGCGCGAGTACAACAGTAATGCGCCAATCAATATTGCGTTTTTTATGATGGACGTGGACGCCGCCGGATTTGGTGATTGCGGCGTAGAGTAGGTCTGTACCTACTGCGCTTGCGGGTGAAATGCCAAAGTGCAGCAAAATAGGTGTCATTAGTGAGCCGCCGCCTACTCCAGTGAGGCCGACAACGAAGCCGACGAACAGGCCTGCAAGTGCGTAGGGGTATTGAAAGTCCATAAAAAGCGAAACCTGAATATGTTGATCATGCATGAATTGTTGATATATCAACAAAGGCGCGCAGGTTAACAGCATCGGCTGACTTTTATAACGATGGAATAACCCGATTTACAGTTTTCACTTCATTACCCCGTGAGAAGTGCAGTTTTCTCATCCCAAGTCTTTTTTAAGTTGTCATTTTAACTTATATATATTATAAATAAGATGTGGATGCAGTAATGGCCGGAGGCCGATCAGCTGAGTCAATCAGCCCTTGAGTTTGGCTCAGTCATCAACTCATCAGGCATACGCCTAAAAACATAAAAATAAAGGTATAAACATGAAACTATCAATGAGCGCGCGCTTAATGGCCGCAGCGGGTCTATTACTATCATCTTCCTTGTCATCAGCTGCTGTGGTTAAAGGTGCGGATGTCAGCTGGACCTCCGAGATCGAAGCCAACGGTTACAAGTACTACAACCGAAGTGGTGTACAAAAAGACATCTTCGCGATTATGAAAGAACAGGGTATGACTGCTGCGCGTTTGCGTGTGTGGGTTAACCCGGCGCAAGGTTGGTACAACTCAACGCAGGACGTTGTCGCTAAAGCCAAGCGCGCTAAAGCGGCTGGTTTAAGTGTGATGATCGACTTCCACTACAGCGACAGCTGGGCAGACCCAGGCCAGCAAACCAAGCCCGCAGCTTGGGCCAGCTACTCCTTTACGCAATTGATGGATGCAGTCTATAACCACACGACTTTTGTGTTGCAGGCGGTGAAAGACGCAGGCGTGACGCCGCTTTGGGTGCAAGTGGGCAACGAAACCAGCAATGGCATGTTGTGGAATGACGGTAAAGCGTCGACCAATATGAAGAATTATGCGTGGTTAACCAATACGGGCTACAACGCATCCAAGAGTATTTTTCCCAACGCAAAAGTTGTTGTGCATTTGGCGAACTGTTTTAAAAATGCTGACAACCGCTGGTTGTTCGATGGCTTGGTCGCCAATGGTGCCAAGTTCGATGTGCTGGGCTTCTCCGATTATCCCACCAACGTATCGGGCTCCACTTGGCAAACGATCAACGCGTCTTGCTTAACGAATCTCAACGATATGGTAAGCCGTTATGGTAAAGAGGTAATGATTAGCGAGATCGGAGTGCCCTGGGATAACTCATCTGCGCAGACCATCGTGAAAGATATGGTGACCAAAGTCGGTCAGGTAACGGGTGGTAAAGGCATCGGCATCTTTTACTGGGAGCCAGAAGCGCGTCCAGGTTGGAGTGGCTACACCATGGGCGCTATGGATGCCAATGGCAAAGCAACTGCTGCGTGGGATGCATTTAAATAATTCATCATTGCCATTCAAAGCCAATCAGCCGCACGGTTGGTTGGCTTTTTTTATTTATGGTCGCGATAAATTAATGGCTGTAATCCAGCAGTGGCGCCAGAAATGGACTAGAGTTTGAAAGACAAAGTAAAGCTGATTGCGGAATGTTGATTTTCGTGCCAGATTAATCGTTTTATATGATAACTCTCCTTCACATGCAAAACTGATCGATTATCTAGCCCATTGCAACCTTTTCGGGTGTCTTGCCAGACCCGCAGTAGAGAAGTTTGATGACAGCACCAACCTACGCCTCCCTTGGCAAATATATGGATTTATTGCTCGACGCTATTTGCGTGGTAGATAGCGACGGGCGATTTATTTATGTAAGTGCCGGGTGCGAGCGAATTTTCGGTTACCGCCAGGAAGAGCTGATCGGCCTGCAAATGATTGACTTGGTATTTCCCGAAGACCGGGAAATAACTCTGCAGACGGTTAAGCGAATTGTTGCCGGTGAAGCACAGCCCCAATTTGAAAACCGCTATGTGCGAAAAGATGGTGAAATCGTTCATATCATGTGGTCTGCGCGGTGGTCAGAGGCGGATCAATGTCGGGTTGCCGTAGCGCGCGATATTACCGGCCGAAAGCGCACCGAGGTTCTTCAAGCAGCGCTCTATGCCATTTCGGAAGCGGCGCACGCGGCGGATGATTTGCAGGCTTTGTATAAATCGATTCACTGCATTATTAGCGGGCTCTTACCTGCGATAAACTTTTCTATTGCGCTCTACGATCAGGAGCGAGATCAAGTTAGTTTTCCTTATCACGTCAACGAACTCGTACCGCAACTGCAGCCGCAGAAAATTGATTCCAACACGCCGTGGGCATACGTCATTCAAAACGGTCAGCCGTTATTATTTAGTAGCACTGACGAAAATATTACGTACGACTTACCAATACCAAAAAATTACGTTCACACCTGGCTCGGCGTACCACTTAAGTCGCGCAAAAATACCATCGGCGCTTTGGTGGTACAAAGTTACTGCGGCAATGCGCATTACACCGAAAAAGATCAGGAGCTTTTGCAATTTGTATCCACACAAGTTGCCACCGCGATTGAGCGAAAACAAATCATTGAGCGTTTACAAAGCCTCGCACTTTACGATCAGCTTACGCAATTACCCAATCGCAGATTATTCCATGACCGTTTGCAATCGGCACTGACCAGAGCAGCCCGCAGTGGAAGTCCATTGTCGATTTTCTATCTCGATTTGGAAAAATTTAAAGCCGTCAATGATGCATTCGGTCATGCGATGGGTGATTTGTTGCTGGAAAAAGTAGCGCGTCGCCTTGAGCAGTGCGTACGCGATAGCGACACAGTTGCGCGCATGGGTGGTGATGAATTTGTGGTGTTGTTAGAAAATATTAATTTCCCGGAGAAAAGCATCGAACTGGCAGAAAATATACGCAATGCATTCGGTGCCGCTTTCGATTTAATGGGCGAAAAAGTCCATATTTTACCGAGTATTGGCATTTCGAGTTTTCCATTGCATGGCAGCGATGAGAAGCAATTATTGCGCTATGCAGATGACGCTATGTACGCGGCTAAAAATAAAAGTAATTAAATTTAATCGTCCACCTCAATGGCTTTTATAAAAGTTTTCTTGCCTTTGGTAAAACGTTTTAGCGTATTGGGTTCCGCAAAAACTTCCAGTAATGCAGTCGTGAAATCATAAGCTCGCGAATCCAATCCTGAATTTTGTACTGCACCTTCAAATCCCTGCGAGTGAGCATTGCCAAACATGGCTATGGATTCCACAAAGCTATTTTCGATGGAAAGATTTGCAGGATCATTAAAAGATTCTTCGCAGGCGATAGCATTAGTCGCGTGAAAATTTCTGCACTTGAATGGGCGCACCGAATAAATACTGCATTGGTTATCCACCAGGAAAACGCATTTTATATTGGTGGTGAGGTGTTGTTCGGGCGTTAAATTTCGAATAATTTTTGCATTTTCTTCTGCTTCATTGAGCAAGTTTTTGATCTGCAGGGGAGCCCAGTTCTTTTGCAAATGATCTTTAATCAAAAACATTTCGTGCGCACGCACTTCTACTTTGTAATGGCAACAATAGGCGCAGCCCGCTTTGCAGGCAGGTTTGGTTAAGGATGCATCGGTTGAAGTTGCTATAAGATTTTCATAGCGCACGAAAGATTTTTTCAGTGCGGCTTGCGCTGTTTTTTCTCTACCGAGATCGGTCAATGCCGTCGTAAATTCAGCGACAGCGGCCTGATTGTAAATGTCATCCATAGAGGTTTTGATTTGCTCCGAAAGCTATCTGGATTCGCTCCGAAATTAAGTCGCGCGTTTCAGTCTTTGTGTGGTGGATGCTAGGACGCGTGTTGCGGCGCGCAGGTTACCTAAAATCATAAACCTTAGGCAATAAAAAAGGCTGATTTGCACTGCAAATCAGCCTTTTACGTTTATAAATCGCTGGTTTTGTGAGTTACATGATAATTGAACTTACAAAGCCAATTCGCCTGCCGTTAAATCCTTAGCTTGCGCGCTGATACTTACGCCATGTAGGTTGTCGCCAATTTCAATTAATGCGCTGGCAATGCCATCAATCGTATTTATTTCCACCGGGCTCACGATTTTTGCGGCGCCTTTAACACTGAAATTAACGGCGATATTATTATCGTGAGTGGGGTTGTTGTTCGCATCGCGTAGTTGTGCGCGCACAAATACAACATCCTTAACACCAGCTTGCGGCGCTTTCCCGCTGCTATCCACACTCACGCTCAGTTGCGTTGGTTTGCCTGCGGTAACCACTTTATATTCAGCGGCAGATTTATCGCCTACATAAGCAACGGCTTTCAATTCACCTGCAGCAAATTGTTTTACTGCAAAGGTAAATGGTGGATGTTTTAAATGGTCAGTGGTTGCGTTGGCGTCAGGTTTTTGTTTGCCGAGCGATTCACCGTTTAAAAATAATTCTACTTCGTCCGCATTACTAAATACGCGAACATTGAGTGCAGATTTATCATTCCATTCGCTGGCAATAAATACCATTGGGCCGCTCCCAAACTTGTCGGATTTCTCGCTAATATCGCGCTGGCTTTGATAAAAGAAATAACTGTATTTTGGCAAACGCTCAATACTCATAATGCCAGACGATTCCAAATCCGGTGAGTAACCGCGATTGTAATCAAACATTACCCAGTAGCCGTCTGCAAACGCGGGTGTTGTAAAATTATCATTATGGGCTTCCTGAATATTTGAAGCTTGTTGCAATAAACGTTTTTCGCCATCGCCTAATAATTGGCGGCTGGAACGGTCAGCTTGTAATAAATTTCCCCAGGCGGTTTGGTTTAAGCCGGCATTCATTGCGTAGTATTCCCAGTCGCCGTATTCGCTCACATTGTAAGGCTTGGTAGGCGTTACATAATGTTGCAAACGATGTTGACGCGCTTGCAAATAAATATCGTAACCATATTCTTGCCAGCCCGCTGAGTAAACATTTTTGCCGGGATATTCTTCGTGAACAATTTTAGTGAGCGAATCAATAAAGGGTTCGGTCATCCATGATTCGTTAAGCGAACATTCCCATGCGAGAACAGAAGCGTGGTTGCGGTCGCGGCGAATTAAATCGCGACAAGTTTGTTGCACTTGCGCTTGAAAGGCGGCATCTTCAGAAAAATATTGCCAACCTAAAACCGAATCCAACAGCACTAAACCTAATTCATCGGCGGCCGCCATAAATGCGGGTGAATGCGGATAATGTGAAAGGCGTACATAATCAAAACCCGCTGCTTTCATGCGCACTGCATCGCGATAATCTGCTGCGTCAGAAGTGGCGTAGCCGACGTAAGGATGTTCCTGATGGCGATTCACACCGCGCAAAAATGTTTTCTTTCCATTAATTAATAATTGGTGATCTGCGGTAAAGGTAAATTCGCGAATACCAATGCGCGTGCTTTCTTCCTCAACTAAGTTATCGCCATCAAATACCTGTGTGACTAAGTTGTAGAGATGCGGAGTTTGCGGCGACCATAATAATGGGTTGCTCACATTTAATTGGCTTTCAACATCCTGCGTGGTTTGAGTAGCAATTTTCTGCACAGCGCTTTTCGCTTCTGCGATAAGTTTTTCGCCGTCTAATAATTTTTGGATAACGTGAAAGCTTTTCTCATTCGAGCTGCTGTTGACCAAGTTGGTTTTAACATTGACCGTTGCTTTAGCGTCGGTAACTTCAGGATAGGTTACAAAAATCCCACCACCTGCGGTTTTACTCGCGGTAATAGCGTCGCTAATATAAAGCTCATTTTTTACGACGAAATAAACGTTTCGGTACAAACCGCCGTAAGTATTAAAGTCCAAATCTTTTAGAGGTTTTGGGCCGGTCACAGCGCTATCGCGATTGTTCAAATGCACAACCAATTCGTTGGGTGCATCGAATTTTAGATCGCTGGAAAGATTAACAGTAAAGGGTAAATAGCCCCCGAGATGGCTGCCGATTTTTTTACCGTTTAAAAATACTTCTGCAGCATTCATCGCCGCTTCAAAGCGGATAAATACGGGTTTATGCTGCCATGCCGGGTCGGCAGTAATAGTTTTTTTATACCATGCGTCACCTTGCCATTGGTTTTTAACCACAAGCTCTTCAATGCGAGTTGTGTGCGGTAATTTTACGGGTTCCCATTTTCCGTTTGCAGTCGCCGTTGCTAAATCTGGCGCTGGTGCGTCGGCACGAATAAATTGCCAATCGCTATTTAATAAATTTTCGCTCGCCAAGGGAGTTTGTTTTGTTTCGTGATGGCAGGCGCTCAATAAACTTGTTAGCGCGATTGCGAGGCCTATTTTTAAAAAATGTGGTGATGTGTTTTTCATAATTATTTCTCACAAAAAAGAGATTAATTCTTACAGTTAATTTTTATGTGGAACTCGTCATCCCCGCTACGCGAGGATGACGACTCCCTTCTTGTTCGCATTGAATTATTTTAAAAATTCGAGCAGCTAACACGATTGCTAAATAAATCTACTTTTTCGCTTCTCTAAAAAAATTAAATGCCGGTAGCGTTGTATTTTCCTTGCTGGCATCGAAGAAGGCGCCATTTTCCCAATGCGAGCCTGTGCCCCATTGGGTTTTGCATTTGGTGGTGATCCACGCGGGTTCCCAATAAATTAAACCGAGGCCGCCAGCATCCCGAATGGATTTGCTCAGTGCGAGTAAATAATCCAACTGGCCATTTGGTGTAGCGGGGTACTGCGGAAGTACCGAATCTTTCCACATAACATTGTCGGCTTTGTCGAAATTTTCCATGGTCCATGCGTAACCAGTTTCGACGACCATGACCGGTTTGCCTTGTGATGTTGTTAATTCGCGAATGGCGTCGCCAATGCCAGGGTTTCCGTCGACAGCGGTAACCTTATATTTCGACCATTGGGGATAATACGACAAACCCATCACGTCGAAATCAGTGATGCCGTGTTTTGCCGCTTCAGGGAACCACCACAAACCATTTTCTGGTTGAGCGATATGTAAAACGATGGCGATTTTCTTTTTGTTGGTTTCACTGAAATCACGCACAGCTTTTATACCACTATTGAGTAGCGCGGCGTTGCGCTCCCAATTCATGTGCTCGCCTGTGGTTTTATCCTTTGGCTGCATAATTTCTACGTTGGTTTCGTTGCCCACCTGAACCATATTGGGCACTAAGTCCAGCGCACTTAATTTTTGCAAAGTGTCTTGTGTGTAATCGTAAAGCGCTTTGGCGAGTTCAGGAGTGCTTTCAATATCTTTCCATGCAGCGGGAATTTCCTGGCGCTGTGGGTCAGTCCAGGTATCGGAATAATGGAAGTCCAATAGCACGCGCATTTTGTTTTGCTTTGCGCGTTTAATCGTTTTTGCTACATCTTCAAAGTTGGAATATTTAGTCCAGGTTGCGTTGTGCCACAAGCGAACACGAACTATATCGGTACCGTAACTTGCAAAGATTTCAAAAGGATCTTTTGTTTTGCCGCGATCACGATAGATACCACCGCAATCTTCCATTTCGTTTACGTAAGATAAATCTGCGCCGGTAAAAAAAGTTGTAGCTTTTGGTGATGAACTATCTTCGGCGTTTGCTGCGGTAATAAAAAATGACATTAATGCGATGCTAGAGATTGCGAATAATTTTTTCATCTAGTCTCCGAATTTTTTTTGTGTGGCGTTGGATAGGTATAGTTAACAAAACCACATTAAGCAAAAAAAGGCGGCTACCGAAGTAGCCGCGAATTTAAGGAGTAACTCAAACAGTTTTCAACAGAAAAATGATTAAAATTTCTAACAAAAAATTAAAGCTTCCAGGTGAAATCTATCAAATAGCTGCGGCCATAATCGTCATAACGTTTTAAGTTAACGGCTTCATTGTTTTGATACAAACGCAGCGGCTCGTTAGTTAAGTTGTACGCTTGAAAGCGAACGTTCCAGTGTTCGTTGATGTCGTAAGCCAAGCTGAACCCTAAACTTAATTCTGATTTGGTGGTGGTTAACTCAGAGCTATCCCATGAGAAAGCACTGGTGTAAGCCGAGTGATATTTCCAGCCTAAACGCGCATCCACACCGTTTTTGCTGTACCACAAGTCGAGCGTGGCGCTGTCTCTTGCCAAGCCGGCCATGGGTAATGGATTTGCTGCAGGTGCGAATTCATGGATGTTAGATTCAGCAAATGCGTAGTTTGAATAAACACCGAAGCCTTCAACGGGTAAGAATGTAAATGGTGTTTGGAAGGTTGCTTCAAAACCTCTTACGAAACCACCTTTGCCGTTAACAGGTCCATAGATATCGAAATCAACACCATTTGAATTTTGAAATGTACCGACTGTTGCATTGCCTATGTAGCTATCAATATCTTTGTAATAAGCGCTGATTGCTGCGAGTGATTCAGGCGCAAAATACCATTCGTAAGATACGTCGAGTTGATCTGCAGTAAAGGGTTTAAGTAATGGATTGCCTGCGCTACCGCCTGCGCCTGCGTTAATCGAACTGATATAAGCACCTGCACGCAACTCATCCAATGGTGGGCGAGAAATTGCGCGAGCAGCACCAATACGAAGTTTATGTCCGTCTGCAAGATCAAGGTTCAAACTTGCGCTTGGTAGTGCTTTTGAATAATCCTCATCAATTGAGCGGCCGTCATTAATATTGTTTGCTAAGCCGTCGTTATATTCATAACTTTGGGTTTCAATTTTCACATAACGCACGCCAGCGTTGGCGTCGTAGTTGAGGCCAAACAAATCACCAGCGAAATCAAATTTAATGTAAGCCGCGTTATTTTTTTCGTCCACTTTCCAGTAGCGACCAACATTAACTTGCGCCAATTCGCGGTGATCACCACCGTAAATTAATTTAGCGGTTGCTGCGTAAGACGATGCGTTTAAAAACGGAATAGTGTCGAACGCGCCGAGGGTGTAAGAACTCAAGAAATCAGTTGGAAAACTAACCGCGGTGTTTTGATCACTAGCATCAGTTCTTGGCATTACATAATCAGTCCAAATAACTTCTTTCTCGCGTTTAGCGCTACGTACGCCAAAACTTACACTTTTAAAATCGCCCACATCTAAATCGCGTTTGAAATCAAATTTACCGCTGGTCAAATCATCTTCCAGATTTGAACCTTCGTTAACATTGTTTATCCAGCTGTAAGACGCATGTTCCGGAGTCTGCAAGGGTGAGTCAGCAGGTGCAGTAATCGACGGAGTTCCACGTAAGTCGTAGCTAAAGGTTTCAGCATATTGATCGAGATAAATCGCATTCCAGTAGTTTTTACGTCTTGCTCTGGAATTAGAAATGTCCGCATCAATCGTCCAGTTTTCGATACCGGTGTAGTTGAATTTTAAGCCTTGGGTCAAGCCAGTGTTTTCTTGTGAATAGCCTGCAATAACGTGGCGAATTGTACCTTCCCAGCCATTGATCGTGCCGGCAACAGCTCGGTTACCTTTCAGCACAACATTGGTGAGACGATTGTCAGCAATACCGTCTTTGTTGTTGTCGTTAATGCCCCAATCCGGATCCCATGGGTTAGTACCTATGTCTTGCGCCCAGGTTTGGTTTTGTTGCTCATCCATCGCAAATTTTGTGTAGAGAATATCGTATTGGATATCGAGGTCATCGCTAGGTTTCCACTCTAGGGAGGTGTACAAACCATCGCGATTTTGTTCGAGCTTTTTAACTTCGCCCGCGACACCCCAAGGTGTGGTTCCCACTACGCCGGTGCCGGTTAAATCCAGCGCACCGTCACTAAAGCCCCAGCCTTGCAATGATGCGTAGGCGTTCTTTTGCTTCTGCTTGGAGAAGCCAGCTGCTATTGCAAATTCATCGTTAAACTTATGCACGAACGATGCGCTGTAACGATTGCCTAGTGGGTTGTAATCAGGAATATCTTTACCGCTTTCGTTTTGTTGCAAGCCACCGCGAACAACTACTTCAGGGCCGTTGTAAGAAAGTGGTGAAATGGTTTTTAAATTGATGGTGCCGGCGATGCCGCCTTCAACTAAGTCCGCAGATTGAGTTTTATAAACTTCGACACCCGATACCACTTCAGATGGATATTGTTCGTAACGAATTGCGCGGCCAGGTTCAGGGCTCGCGACTTCACGGCCATTTACTGTACCCAACACCATGCGTGGGCCAAGGCCACGAATGGCTGCCTGGCTTTCGTTGCCGCGGTCGCGCGCGCCGTTTACACCAGGCAAGCGAACTAATGCTTCGGCAACGGTAATAGCGGGCGTAGCGTTGATGTCATCCATGGATAGAGCTTCCATCACATGGGTGTTTTCTTGTTTTACGGCAATGGCTTTCTCAAGCGATGCGCGCATACCGGTAATGACGATCTCTTCTGGTTCTACCGCTGCTTCTTGCGCATTTACCGTTGGAATCAAACTGATTACGCCCAGCGCGAACAGTAGGCTCGCTTTGGACGCGTAGGTGGATGGAGTTGTGTATTTCATGGCTCTGCTTCCTGTTTTATAAGATTATAGTTTTATGTAAATATGGTATATATCATATTTATAATCTTATATTCGTCATTAGATGCCATTTTGTCAAGTATTGTATGATCATTTATTGCGATAGAAAGCCTTGATAATTATAGTCTTTTTAACTTTATCCCAGCATATTCAAGGACTTTGATGCAGTATAGGCGGGTAAAAACATATCGCGCTTAAAAAAGTGATTTGATTTGCTATGTGTCCAAGTCCTTTAACTTCAATAAGTTGTATGACTTTTAGAAATGTTTTTTTCGCGCGATCAAGACAGATAGTGCAACTTTTATTAATTTATGCGCCATTTCGGCCGGTTTGAAAATCTTTTAGATTTTGCGTTGCAATCGAATTCATTGGATTGGATATTTAGATTGCGCTGAAGAGTCTGTAACTTGGGTTGCCATAAAAACAACTCAATCTACGGTTTTGCTATGAATAAAGTTCTTCAGGTTTTCACCCTCTTTTTATTTGGCTATGCAACTATGACATTTGCCACAACTGACAAACCGCTTATGGATTCTGCAGCACATTGGGTTGAGCCAGGCACCATACTTTTTATCAAGCAGTCCAACGCAACGCGGTTGGCGATTCAACCTAACTTCGTCACTTCATTTAAAAAACTTATTCCGATAACTGAAAATGCCAAGCAAACCGTGCAAGGTTTTCCACATCTAAACGATTTTTCTGCAGCGTCCATAAATTTACCGGCGGATGCTATCAAAACTTTGCTCAAGGGCGAGTTGTTACTAAATCAATACGATAAACAAGGCGCGCTACTGGCGAGTTCAAGTATTCAAACCGCAGGAATTATTGATGCGCTCTACACCGCTGGTGCTCAGGATGCGGATGAAATTTCTGATTTTGGTGCGAGCGTTCTAGCAGACGGTGTGCAATTTAAAGTCTGGTCTCCTACTGCAAAAACAGTGAATGTTTTATTGTTCGACGCAAATAAAAAACCGCTGACGCCAGCGAAATTAATTATGCAAGAATATGGCGCGACGGGTGCGTGGGTAGCAAGGGGCGGTGCTGATTTAGCGTTTGCTTATTATCAATTTGAAGTCACGGTTTATCAGCCTACCACCAAAAAGGTTGAAACCTTGGTTGTGAGCGATCCTTACTCACATAGTTTGTCAACTGATGGTTTTTATTCGCAAGTTATCGATTTGAATGATGCGAAAACACAGCCATCCAATTGGCGTGACCAAGCTAGCCCGCGTGTTGATGCTCCGGTAGATAATATTTTGTATGAGCTGCATATTCGCGATTTTAGTGCGAGTGATACCAGTATTAAAAATGAAAATGTTCGCGGAAAATACGCTGCATTTTTAGAAAAGAACAGCAACGGCGTTAAACACTTAAAAGAGTTGCGTGAAGCAGGTTTAAATGTAATTCACCTAATGCCGACATTCGATTTTGCTACGGTAAATCCTGATCCAGAAAAAACTATTTCGTTGGATGATAACCTGGAAAAAGTCTGTCGACTCAGTCCAAAAAATCCTGCCTGTACAAAAGATATTAATCCAAAGCAAAGCTTGCGTAGCTTGTTGGAAAGCCTCAATTCGCGCAGCGGCGATGCACAAGCGATTATCGAATCATTGCGTGAACAGGACAATTACAACTGGGGTTATGATCCTTTTCATTACACAGTGCCGCAATCGTCTTACGCCATTAATCCTGAAGGCAGTGCGCGAATTATTGAATTCCGTGAAATGATTGCGCAGCTGCATAACATGGGTTTTAAAGTCATTATGGATGTGGTTTACAACCATACGTTCGCCGCGGGTTTAAACGAAAAATCGGTGCTTGATAAAATAGTGCCGAATTATTATCACCGCTTGCATCCTGTCACTGGCGCCATTGAACAATCTACCTGTTGCAATAATACCGCCACTGAACATGTGATGATGGCGAAATTAATGACAGATTCTCTCGTGGTGTGGGCGCGGGATTATCGCATTAACGGTTTCCGTTTCGATTTAATGGGGCATCAACCCAAAGCTGTCATGTTAAAAGCGCGCGACGCCGTGCGCAAAATTGATCCTGACACTTATTTTTACGGTGAAGGTTGGAATTTTGGCGAAGTTGAAAATAACAAACGTTTTGTGCAATCCACTCAACTTGAATTAGGTGGAACTGGAATCGGAACCTACACCGATAGGTTGCGAGATGCAGTGCGTGGCGGTTCAAGTATGGATAGCGGAAAAAATTTGCGCATCAATCAAGGTATCGGCAATGGTTTGTTTGTTGTACCAAATGAATCGCAGTCAGCTGATAATAACAAAGCAAAATATTTAAATTATATTGACCAAATTCAAATTGGTTTGGCCGGAAATTTAGCGGCATTCCCCTTAAAAAATGCTGTCGGTAAAGAGGTTGTTGGTAGCGGAGTGGATTACAACGGAAGTCCGGCGGGTTATGCAAAAGACCCTGCGGATACGATTAATTACGTGTCCAAACACGACAACCAAACCTTGTGGGACAACAATCAATATCGCATCGCCTATTCAGTTTCCAGCGCAGATCGTGTGCGCATGCAAGCGCTTTCACTTTCTTATCCATTACTGGCACAAGGCATTCCGTTCTTGCATATGGGCTGCGAATTTTTACGCTCAAAATCTTTTCTGCGCGATAGTTACGATTATGGCGATTGGTTTAACGCAGTAGATTTTTCCAAGCAATCTAACAACTACGATGTAGGTTTGCCGCCTGCCGTAAAAGATAAAGACAATTGGCCATTAATTGCGGATGTGCTGAAAAAATCTGAAGGACGCGATCACACAACGCCTGCGCAAATCGCATTGAGTAATAATCTATTTTTGGATTTTATAAAAATTCGCAGCAGCTCGCCGCTATTCCGGTTGCGAACTGCCGATGACATTATTAAGCGTGTGAGCTTCCCCAACTCTGGCGAAAAACATCAGCCCGGTTTAGTGGTTATGAAAATCGACAATACTGACGTCAACAACAATCTTGATCCATCCACACAGCAAATCATTGTGGTCTTTAATAATGGCGCAGTAAAACAAACTTTTACTTACGCAGATGCTAAACAATTTAGGCTGCACCCGGTTCAAGCTAAGGGTTCAGATTCATTAGTGAAAACGAGTAGTGCTAATACCAAAGGTTTTACGGTGCCTGCATTTACCACTGCAGTATTTGTGCGCTAGCAACTAATAAATTAAGTAAAGGGCCTTGAAGCAAGTTTTAAAAACGGTAGAGTTGCCTGATCTAAACGCAGGTAGCTCACATCATGAAAAAATCTGTTCTCTTGTTGGTCGGCATTTTAATGTTTGCGGCAAACTGCAGCTTTGCCGACAACCAATTTAAATTGCTCGTGCTGGCCATTCCCAATAAATATCATTACGAATATATTCCAGTTGCGCGCGACAGTTTGGAAAAGCTTGCTAAATTGCACGCATTTGAACTGGTGTGGACTAATCAGCCGCAAACATTTGAAGGCGATTTAAACCAATACGCGGCAGTGATGTTTTTAAATACGCCGGGCGAAGAGCTGAACGAACAACAACGTAAAAAATTTGAAGATTATATGCGTGCTGGTGGCAACGCCGTTGTTGTGCACCGCGCCATTATTACAGCGCCCAATGTGTGGCCTTGGTATGAACAATTGGTGGGACGCTCATTCAAAATTCATCCCATGTTACAAACAGCGGTTGTTAATATTGCAGATAAAAAATTCCCCGCCACTTTTGGTTTGCCTGACCATTGGTTGTGGAGTGATGAGTGGTATGAGTTTACCAATCCGCATTCAGTAAAAATTAATCCCATCTTAAATGTTGATGAAACCAGTTACGATCCTACAAAAATCTGGCCGGGACAGGTTGCAACCGGAATGGGTAAAAATCATCCGGTGAGTTGGTATCATCAACATGAAAAAGGTCGCGTATTTGTAACGGCGCTCGGGCACAACGTAGAAATGTACAAAGATCCCAATTACCTTAATCATTTATTCGGCGGAATTTATTGGGCTGCTACCGGTAAAGGCATTCAACCGTAGGGTTGAAGCAGGCAAAAGAAGTTGTCTTAAAAATCACGACAGCCGTGTTTGTGCGCGCTAAACTAGGGCTACTGTTATCTAGGTAGCTTTCATATGTTTGATCTTACTCGTGTTCCGCAGGCGTTACACTTTGCTGCCAATCGTTATTGGGAGCAATTCGAACAGAATCGTCTCAAGCAAGAATTGCCAGCCCTTGAAAGTTTGCTGGCAAACTTTATTGACCCCGCCACATTTAATGTGCAGCTAACTCGCGCATTTTCCGCAAGTGAATTTATTGCAAAAACCTGCGCAATCCATCCCGGTTTTCTTATTGAATTAGTTCAAAGCGGTGTGCTCTTTCAGCCCATGGGCGATGATAGTTTGGTTGACTTTGAGGCTGCAATTGCTGCATCGACTAACGATGCAGAATTAGATAAAACGCTGCGCCAGTCGCGCAACAAAGCCATGATTCGAATTATCTGGCGCGATTTAAATCGCTGTGCGAGCATGCAACAAATAACGGGCGAATTATCACGCTTTGCCGACTCTGCTATTCAAACCACGGCGAATTATCATTATCGCCAATTGGAAAAAATGTACGGCACGCCGATTGGCAATGAATCGAATTTCCCACAACCATTTTTAGTGTTGGGCATGGGGAAATTAGGCGCGCGTGAATTAAATGTTTCTTCCGATATTGATTTGATTTTTACCTATCCTGAATCCGGCTCAACAAATCATGAAACGCGTTCGGTTAGCAATCAGGAATTTTTTGTTAAGCTCGGTCAAAAATTAATTAAAAGTTTAGATACTGTAACTGCAGATGGTTTTGTGTTTCGGGTGGATATGCGTTTGCGTCCACATGGGCAAAGCGGAGCACTTGTACAAAATTTTGCGGGCATGGAAGATTATTATCAAACTCAAGGCCGTGACTGGGAACGCTACGCCATGATTAAAGCGCGCACGGTTGCGGCTGCATCCAGCGAAACCGTAGATGGCATTGATTATATTAAACGCGAGCGAAAATATTTGCGCACTATGCTACGGCCATTTACCTATCGCCAATATATTGATTTCAGTGCAATTGAATCGCTGCGTGAAATGAAGGGTTTAATCGCTCGGCAGGTCCAGCGCAAAGGTATGAATCTGGATGTGAAATTAGGCGAGGGCGGCATCCGCGAAGTTGAATTTGTGGTGCAAGTTTTTCAATTAATTCGCGGCGGTCGCGATGCCCGTTTGCGCAAGCGCCAAGTAATGACCTTATTGCCTATTTTGGAAGAAGAGCATTATTTGCCGAAAGGCGCAGGTTCCGCTTTAAGTGAAGCCTACGAATTTTTACGTAACACCGAGCACGCTATTCAAGGTTATCAAGATCGCCAAACCCAAGCTTTACCAACGGATGAATTAGGTCAATTGCGTTTGGCTTGGGCGATGGGTTTTGAAAGCTGGAATGAGTTTTCTGCAGTATTAAAAAGATATCGGGATACGGTAAATCACGAATTTAAAGCGGTCATTGCTGACCCTGAAAACAAGCAGAGTCTCGACAATAAAGTGCTCGCACAGTGGCAGGGCATGTGGGAAATCAGCTCTCCTTTAAGTTCGGTGAAGCCTGAAAATAGCCAGTTATTAATTGATGGCGAACTCATGGATGACGTGGAAGACTTGATAAAAGCGCTTCGTCAAATCCGTGAAGGTCGTTCCGTTGTAAGCATGCAGGCCAGCAGTCGTACACGCTTGGATGCATTTATTCCGCGTTTATTATTAGTGCTGGCTGAAAAAGCCGAACAGGGTGAGTTGGCGGTTTCTCTCGTTGAAACCTTAAAGCGTATTGTGCCGCTGGTGGAATCTATCGCGCGCCGCAGTGCTTATCTCGTTTTACTTGTTGAAAATCCTACGGCGTTGCAACAACTCGTAAAGCTGTGTGCAGCGAGTCCGTGGATCGCTGACCAGCTCGCGCATTATCCCGCGCTGCTCGATGAATTATTAACGCCGGAAAGTTTATACGCGCCGCCCGATAAAGAATTGCTGCGCGACGAATTGCGCCGCGAAGTTTTACGTTTGGAGTGGGAGGATTTGGAAGGCCATATGGAAGTTTTGCGATACTTCCGCTCCGCTCATGCATTGCGAGTTGCCGCTAGTGAAGTGTCTGAAACTTTGCCATTGATGAAGGTGAGCGATTATTTAACCTTTATCGCCGAAGTGATTTTGGAACACGTGCTGCAGTTGAGTTGGGAGCACATGATTGCTCGCCATGGTCGCCCGCTGAATGCGGAAGGTGTCGCTGCCGAAGCGCCGGATTTTGTGATTGTCGGTTACGGAAAGCTGGGCGGTATTGAACTTGGGCATGGATCTGATCTGGATTTGGTATTTATCCATAACAGTGAAGCAAATCTGCAAACCGCCGGGTTGCCTGCGATGGACGGTAAAGGCGCTATCGACAATACCGTTTTTTACACGCGTCTAGGGCAGCGGATTATTCATATTCTTAATACCCAAACTGCATCGGGTAAGTTGTACGAGGTGGACATGCGCCTGCGCCCATCTGGTAATTCGGGCATGTTGGTTAGCTCGCTCGCGGCCTTCGAAAAATATCAAAAAAATGAAGCCTGGACGTGGGAGCATCAAGCGCTGGTTCGTGCGCGTGTGGTGGCGGGAGCGGCAGATCTTGGTGAGCAATTTGAGCAAGTTCGCCTGGCGATTTTGCACCAAGAAAGGGATTTACCCAAGTTGCGCCACGATGTGAACGATATGCGCCGCAAAATGCGCGAGCAATTGGGCAGCGAAGGCAAATCAAAGCGCGAAAATACCGCATTATTTAATTTGAAACAGGATGCCGGAGGTATCGTGGATATTGAATTTATGGTTCAATACGCGGCCTTGGCTTGGGCATATCAAGCGCCCAAGATCGTCCAATACACGGATAACATTCGCATACTTGGATCATTGGAAGAGGCCGGCTTACTCGATGCCACTTCCGTCGCCCAATTGATCGCCGCTTACAAAGCCTATCGATCCACCGGGCACCGCCTTGCACTGCAACAGCAAGAAGCGGTTTTGGCTGGTGAACATCCATTCGACAACGAGCGTGAACAGGTCAGCCGACTCTGGCACCAACTCATCGAAGTCGATTGAATCTCTGGCAATACACAACATTTCGAGCTGCGGCGCACCGCGCGGCAGGCTCATTGATCATATATTTTTAGGAGTTGGCTATGTCGTTTGCCGATCGTGATGGCGTAATTTGGTTAGATGGTGAATTGATTCCGTGGCGCGATGCCAAGGTTCATGTGTTAACCCATACCTTGCATTATGGTATGGGCGTTTTCGAAGGCGTTCGTGCCTATAACAGCCCATCTTTGGGAACCAGTATTTTCCGCCTGCAAGAACATACTGATCGCCTGTTTCGCTCTGCGCACATCATGCGTATGAAGCTTCCATTCGATAAAGAAACTATCAACCAAGCGCAAAAACAAGTTGTGCGTGAAAACGGCCTGACTGAAGCATATTTGCGCCCGATGGCGTTTTACGGTTCAGAAGGCATGGGTTTACGTGCAGATAACTTGAAAGCACATATCATGGTTGCGGCCTGGAATTGGCCTTCGTATATGTCGCCAGAAGCGCGTGATATAGGTATCAAGGTTCGCACCTCAAGTTACACACGCCACCATGTGAATATTTCCATGTGTAAGGCAAAAGCTAACGGTCACTACATCAATTCATTGTTGGCGTTACAAGAAGCCTTGGATTGCGGTTGTGAAGAAGCTTTGTTGTTGGATGCCGAAGGTTACGTCGCGGAAGGCAGCGGTGAAAACTTCTTCCTCGTTCGCGACGGCATTATCTACACGCCTGAATTGACTTCATGTTTGGATGGCATCACTCGCAACACGATTTTCCAATTGGCGGCTGATTGTGGTTACACCATCAAAGAAAAACGTTTAACGCGCGATGAAGTTTATATCGCTGACGAAGCATTTTTCACTGGCACGGCGGCAGAAGTACTGCCCATTCGCGAATTGGATGGACGTCAAATCGGCGAAGGTCGTCGTGGTCCTATAACGACCAAGTTACAAGATTTATATTTCAAAGCAGTGCGCGGCGAACTCGCTAGCCACACTCAATGGTTAGCACCAGTCGCAAAATAATAGGTTGCAAGACAAGGGGGCGTAAGCCCCTTCGTTTTAGTGTTGAAGGATTCGGTACCTGATGCGATTAGATTCTTTTTTATTTTTCTTCAACATCCGAAACTCCACGAAATCCTATGGCGAGTTTTTGTCACTTTCAGCGAAACATTGTTGGTTAAAATTGCGCGCACATTCTCGCCAGAACAAAACGTTACAGAAAAAGCTCGGAGAGCAGTGGATGATGGCTAACTACATTCCCCTTAGAGGTTTGCAGTAATGCCCAGCATTTCGGCTGTCTTAATTGTAAAAAACGAAGCTAAAAAATTATCCGATTGTTTGAAGTCATTGGCTTGGGCCGACGAAATTATTGTGCTGGATTCTGGCAGCAGTGATAGCACGCTTGCTATCGCTAAAGAATTTTCTGCAAAAGTATTTATCAATACCGATTGGCAGGGATTTGGTGTTCAACGCGAGCGTGCTGCCAGTTTTGCAAGCGGCGATTGGATTTTTATGATCGATGCCGATGAACGTGTTACACCGGAATTACAACAAAGTATTTTGACAGCAGTACAGCAGCCGCCAGCAATTTGGTTTGTAAATAGATTGTGTTGGTGTTTTGGCCGATTTATTAAACACTCAGGAATGCATCCCGATTGGGTGCCACGTTTGTATCCACGCAATCGCGCAATTTATGATGCAACTCGTGTACACGAACGTTTGGTGAATAATCAAAAATTAGCTGAGAAAAAGTTAGCAGGAAATTTGTTACATTACTTATACGACTCGATTCGCCATCAACAACAAAAAGCCGCACACTATGCCGAAGAATGGGCATTGCAGCGAGCACAAGCGGGCCGCAAAACCTCGCTGACCAGCGCAAGCTTACATGCCTTCGCATGCTTCCTTCGGATGTATATTTTTCGTTTAGGATTTTTAGACGGCAAGCAGGGTTTTTTATTAGCGCTGTTGTTATCGCAATCTACGTTTGCGAAATACGCTGAGCTGTGG
This sequence comes from Gammaproteobacteria bacterium, assembly GCA_004172865.1. GTDB lineage: Bacteria > Pseudomonadota > Gammaproteobacteria > Pseudomonadales > Cellvibrionaceae > Cellvibrio. The sequence goes on from SEBV01000001.1 coordinate 100,689, forward strand.
AATCGAACGCGTTGATAAAAATTATGTTAATTGTGTTGAGTAAATGAATGTCAGCTAGCCAAAAAAAATTAACTATATCGTCGGCACGTATTTATTTACGTTTGCTCGTTTATGTAAAACCTTACATTGGCGTTTTTTTACTGAGCATTTTAGGTTACGCACTTTCTGCGTACTATTCGTCACAATTCATTCATTTGTTAGAAACTTTGATAAAAAATGTTACGCCCAATGATTCTGATGCGCGAATTGTAATTCCTTTACAGGTTATTGGTTTTACCATTATGCGAAGCCTAGGTGCTTTCATTGGTACATACTGTTTAGCAAAAGTATCGCTTGGCGTTATCCATCAGTTGCGAAAAGATGTTTTCGGGCACATAACCTCCTTACCTCAGCATGTATTTGATTCACGTAATTCCGGGCAGTTAATTTCTATTATCACCTACAACGTTAATGGTGTTGCTGGTGCATTAACAGATGCATTTCGAGTTTTATTGCAGCAAGGAACCATGGTTATTTTCTTTGCGTATACATTAATAACGCTGAATTGGAAACTGACTATGGCCTTTATGGTTATTACTCCATTTATTGGCATATTGGTTACAGTTGTTGGCAAGCGTATGCGCCGTCTCACCCATAAAGTTCAGGATTCTGTAGGCGATATTACCCATGTTACGAGTGAGATGATTAACGGTGTGAGAGTCATGCGTACTTTTGGCGGAGAGACCTATGAAAAAAATCGTTTTGATGCGGTAAGCCAAAAAAATTATTTACACAATATGAAAATAATTTTGACCTCGGCTGCAAGTACACCAATGATTCAGATTATGGTGGCACTAGCAATGGCAGGTTTAATTTATGCAGCATTGACCTACGTTGATCTAAAAAATCCAGCCACATTTGTTGCTTATTTAACTGCCGTTGGCGCAATTCTGAATCCTATTCGTAAACTAGGTGATGTATCTCCTTTAATTCTTAAAGGCGTTGCTGCAGCTGATAGTGTATTCGAATTAATTGATCAGCCTTCAGAAGACGATAAAGGAGCGGTTAATATTGCCCGCGTGAAAGGAGCTGTGAGTTTTAATAAAGTTTGTTTTTCTTATCCAAATCAGGAGTCAGAAGGTCTTGCTCTAAAATCCATAGATTTAACAGTGGCGCCAGGTGAAATTGTTGCGCTGGTTGGACAGTCTGGCAGTGGTAAGTCTTCGTTAGTAAATTTACTACCTCGGTTTTATAATTTGGAGAGCGGTAATATCGCGATTGACGATGTACCCATCACTGATTACAAACTTGCGAGTTTGCGCGATCAAATTGCATTTGTTAGTCAGCAAGTCACCTTATTTGAAGGCAGTATTGCCGACAATATCGCTTACGGTCGCGCGGATAAATCGACGTTTGATGAAATCAAACGCGCTGCCGATTTAGCTTACGCATCAGAATTTATCGAAAAATTACCGCAAGGTTTTGATACCCAAATTGGCGAGGGCGGTGCACGCTTATCTGGCGGCCAGCGGCAACGGTTAGTCATCGCACGTGCGATTCTAAAGAATTCGCCTATATTAGTTTTGGATGAAGCAACGTCTGCGTTGGATAACGAATCAGAACGTTACATTCAGGCGGCCATGGAACAGTTTATGAAGGGACGCACTACTTTTGTCATTGCGCACCGTCTTTCTACTATTGAACATGCGGATCGAATAGTTGTTATGGAGAACGGAAAGATAGTAGAGCAAGGTAAGCATAAAGATTTACTTGAACGAAACGGTGCCTATGCCAAGTTGTATGCAGCCCAGTTTCATGATGAGATGGACTCTTCGGAGTAGTAGTTTTTACAGGAGATTTTGTTATGCGCTTGACCATGCCCTTATTTGGTAATTCCCATGTCCTTATTGTTGGGGATGTAATGCTTGATCGCTACTGGCACGGTTCCAGTCATCGCGTCTCACCGGAAGCGCCGGTTCCTATTGTCAATGTATCGCTCGAAGAGGAGCGTCCGGGTGGCGCTGGCAACGTAGCACTCAATATTTCTGCGCTCGGCGGAAAAGTGTCACTGGTTGGGGTTGTGGGCAAAGATCCCGCAGCTATTTTGCTCAAAAATCGCCTTGATGCTGCTAACGTTACTTCTGATTTCCAGGTTTCCACTAGCAAACCTACTATCACTAAATTGCGGGTAATGAGTCGGCATCAACAACTTTTGCGCATGGATTTTGAAGAAACTTTTGGCGTAGAAGATAGCGATAGCTTTGATGAAAAAATCGCGCCCTTACTTCCCAAAGCCAAAATTCTGATTCTTTCCGATTATGCCAAAGGTACGTTGCAAGACTGTCAGGCCTTAATCAAACGTGCCAAAGCTGCTGGTGTCCCGGTGTTGGTTGACCCCAAAGGTGGTGATTTTTCACGGTACCAAGGCGCTAGTTTACTAACGCCGAATATCGCCGAGTTTGAAGCAGTCGTGGGTCATTGTGATGGCGAGCAAGACGTAGTCAAAAAAGGACTGCAGCTAATTGCGAAGCTCAACATAGATGCATTATTAGTTACACGCGGTGAAATGGGTATGACGCTATTGCGTCCCCATCAAACTCCTATTCATTTGCCTGCGCGTGCACGCGAAGTTTATGACGTAACAGGCGCTGGCGATACCGTAATTGCTGTGGTGGCAGCTGCGCTAGGTGCTGGTCACAATTTGCCAGACGCAGTTGCGCTCGCTAACTTAGCCGCCGGAATTGTGGTTGGAAAACTGGGAGCTGCTGTAGTTACCGAGCCTGAGCTTCGTCGTGCCATCCACAGTGAACAGGTTTTTGAGCGTGGCATCGTAAATGAAGACACCTTGATACAGGCTGTCGAATGGGCCCGGGCTCATGGCGAGCGTATCGTATTTACCAATGGCTGCTTCGATATTATTCATGCTGGTCATGTCGGCTATTTAGATGAAGCTCGCAAACAGGGCGATAGATTGGTAGTAGCGCTCAATAGTGATGCCTCCGTTAAACGCCTTAAAGGCCAAGGTCGTCCTATTAATCCTGTGGATAGACGCATGGCAGTGTTAGCAGGCTTGGAGTCGGTTGATTGGGTAGTTAGTTTTGATGACGATACTCCAGAAAGACTTTTACACCGTATCAAGCCTGACGTTTTGGTCAAAGGCGGAGACTACTTGGTAGATCAAATTGTTGGAGGAGAAATCGTCAAGGATAATGGCGGAAACGTTAAGGTATTACGATTTTTTGAAAATTGCTCAACGACCTCTATCGTGAATCGTATCAAGCAACAGTAGTGGCTCTGATGCACAAAAGGCCTTGTCTCCTAGGGAAACAAGGCCTTTTTTATTGGAATTCAAACTGAAATACGGATTATTTTGGTGGAAACTGCTTCACCAGCTTGCCTATTACTGTGGCTAATTGGTCCTTATTGCGTACTGAAAAATTATCAAGCGGAACATCTTCGGCCGACCCTCGCCACAATACCTCGTTAGTTGACTGTGCGGTGACGTCCAGAATAATTAGCGCTACGACATTAGTATCCTTTCCGAGCAATTTGTTAGTTCCTAGGCCCAATCCGCCATGTCTTCCGATAGGTAATCCTATAGATAAACCAACTCCAGTAGATGATGAAGACGCCGCGTGTTTAATGATGTTCAAATCCAATATTAAATCTGCTGCGCCTGATACTAATTGAAAACCTTGTTGGCTTAATTGTTGCTCCACTTCATGCTGAATTGCTATTTGATCGCTCGCGGGAACGTCTGATGAAAAGTTATGCCAGCTAAATGTTTTGTAAGAATGAAAATCTGTTCCGGCTTTAAAGTCTTGCGTTACTTTGCTCGACGTTGCGCAAGCGGAGATTAGCAATATCGCAGCGGTAAAAATACCGAGTTGCCGAAAGTGTTTAAGTAGTTGACGCATCTATATCTCTCCGTTGTAGGAATTAGTCGATATTTAAACTGCAATCATATTCCTATTAGATGGTAATGCAAATTATGCTGGGAATATTGGAAAAACCTATCCTGCATTAATTGCCGTTTAAAGGATATGTAGATAGTATGACCGCGTTTTTTTAAAGATGTTTGTTTAATTTTTTGGGATCGCTATGGAAAATTTTTTACAAGTTATTTTGCTCGGCATTATCGAAGGTATTACAGAATTTCTTCCCATTTCCAGCACCGGTCATTTATTGATTGCTGAGAAATTGGGTTTAGGTGAGCGTTCAGATGTTTTCAATATTGTTATTCAAGCCGGTGCCATATTGGCGGTTACCGTAATTTATTGGCAGCGCATTTGGCAACTATTGGTAAATATTCATCTTCCCGAAAACAAAGATTACGCACTGAAGTTAAGCGTAGCATTTCTGATAACCGCAGTTCTCGGTGCGATATTGGCAAAGCTGAACTTTAAATTGCCGGAGGAAGTTACGCCAATTGCATGGGCATTAATTATCGGAGGCTTCTGGATTATTGTTGCAGAATGGCTCGCAGCGAAAAAGCCAGACTCTTCTGTTATCACTTGGCCCGTGGCTATTATTGTTGGTATCGCACAAATTGTTGCGGCTATATTTCCGGGTACTTCGCGTTCAGGTGCCACCATTTTTGCAGCGATGTTAACAGGCACTAGTAATCGCGCTGCAGCAACTGAGTTTGCATTTTTAATTGGCATTCCAACGATGTATGCGGCCAGCGCTAATAAATTGTATGGGGCGTTTAAAGCTACTGAACTAGGTGTTCATGAAAACTGGACGGATTTAGCTGTTGGGTTTGTAGTGTCTACTATAACTGCTTTTATCGCCGTTAAATGGTTACTGAAATATATTCAAACACATCGCTTCACAGCATTTGCAACTTATCGCATTGTATTGGGGGTAGGTTTGTTACTGTGGTTGCCTAGCGGTAGCTGATTAAGTTTTAGTGGTTTTTAATTTACACTTTCAAATTTAAAAATTGGAAGTGTAAATTCTAAACAAACTTAACAATGCTGGTGTCTTTCTCTCGCGTTTTGCCCGCAAACTGAAGTGCATCCAAATAGTCTTGCCACAATTTTTCCTGAGTTGTTCCAAGTTCGTGTAAATAACTCCAGGTATAAATTCCAGAATCATGACCATCATTAAAGAATAATTTAATCGCGTAGTTTCCGGCACGCTCTATGTTTGTGATGGCAACATCTTTCTTCCCAAATTGCAATACTGCTTGATTGGGGCCGTGGCCCATTACTTCTGCGCTAGGTGAGTGAACGCGCAAAAATTCTGCAGGTAATAAAAATTGTTCAGCACCAAAATGCAATTCCAATTGCTGTGACTGTTTGTGTAATTGAATTTTGGTGGGATTTTTTTGCATAGTATTATCGCGACAAGGATTTTAGATGGATCACGCCGGGCGTGACCCAATCTGTTTATGTTTTTACAGAATATATCGGCTTAAATCTTCATTCTTCGCCAGCTCACCTAAGTGTGCTTCAACATAAGCCGCATTAATTTCAATGTGCTTGTTGTCGTTGCCAGCATCAAAAGAAATATCTTCTAACAATCGTTCAAGAATAGTGTGTAGTCGACGTGCGCCAATATTTTCAGTGCGCTCGTTGACTTCAAATGCCGTTTCAGCAATGCGACGTATACCATCTTTAGTGAAAACAACATCGACATCTTCTGTTTTTAAAAGCGCAATTTGCTGCTCAGTGAGCGAGGCAGTTGGCTCGGTGAGAATGCGCTCAAAATCATCCGGTGTTAATGCTTGTAGTTCAACGCGAATCGGCAAGCGACCTTGTAATTCTGGAATTAAATCTGACGGTTTGCTTAAATGAAATGCGCCGGAGGTGATAAATAAAATGTGATCGGTTTTGATGGTGCCGTGTTTGGTGGAGACAGTGCAGCCTTCGATTAGCGGCAACAAGTCACGCTGAACACCTTCGCGTGAAACATCTGCACCGCTAACATTTCCACGACGTGCAACTTTGTCAATTTCATCGATAAACACAATACCGTTTTGTTCGACGGCTTCAATCGCTTGGGTCTTTATATCTTCTTCACTAACCAGTTTTGCCGCCTCTTCATCTTGCACATGCTTGAACGCTTTTTTAACTGTCAGTTTTACCTTTTTAGTTTTTTCGCGACCAAGCGATGAAAACATATTTTGCAATTGATTGGTCATGTCCTCCATGCCCGGCGGTGCCATAATTTCTACGCCCACGGTGGCAGCGGCAACTTCTATTTCAATTTCTTTGGTGTCAAGTTCACCTTCACGTAATTTTTTGCGAAAAATTTGACGCGTTGCTGATTCATGTTTTGCTTCTTCTCCAGCGATATCGCGCGCAGGCGGTAGCAATACATCCAGAATACGATCTTCAGCGGCTTCTGCAGCGCGAAACTCTACGCCTTTCATCGCTTGTTCACGACGCAGCTTAATCGCCACATCCATAAGATCGCGAATAATGGATTCTACATCGCGGCCAACATAACCCACTTCAGTAAATTTTGTGGCTTCAACTTTAATAAAAGGCGCGTTAGCAAGTTTTGCCAAGCGACGCGCAATTTCAGTTTTACCAACGCCGGTTGGGCCAATCATCAAAATATTTTTTGGTGTAATTTCACCACGCATTTCTTCAGCAACTTGCATGCGACGCCAACGGTTACGCAACGCAATTGCAACAGCGCGTTTTGCATCTTGCTGGCCAACAATATGTTTATCTAATTCATGCACGATTTCGCGCGGAGTCATGGAGGACATAAAAAACTCTTAAATATAAAATTGTTGGTAACGAATTAAACCCTTGATGCTTCACCGAGCATTGGAGAAAAATTAATAATCCAATACTTCAATCGTGAGATTATTGTTAGTAAATACACAAATATCGCCCGCGATTTTCAAACCTTTTTCGACAATAGCGCGCGCGTCTAAATCAGAGTTTTCCAACAATGCACGCGCGGCAGCCTGTGCATAATTGCCGCCGGAACCTATCGCAATTAAATCGTCTTCGGGCTGAATAACATCGCCATTGCCGGTGATAATTAATGAGGCTTCTTTATCAGCGACGGCAAGCAATGCTTCCAATCGTCGCAAGCTGCGATCGGTTCGCCAATCTTTAGCGAGCTCTACGGCCGCGCGAGTTAGTTGACCATTGTGTGCTTCGAGCTTTGCTTCAAAGCGTTCAAATAAAGTGAATGCATCTGCAGTACCGCCTGCGAAGCCGGCAATCACTTGGTTTTTATACAAGCGACGAACTTTACGCGCATTGCCTTTCATTACGGTATTGCCAAGCGAAACTTGACCATCACCACCAATAACCACTTGGCCATCGCGGCGAACACAAAGAATAGTAGTCACAAAAAGTCCTTACAGAATGGGCTGACTTGAGTAACAGAAGTGGGGGCACTACGGGGGATTTCAAGCGGAAACTAAAGCTCAACAAATTAAGTGCATTTGTTGAGCTTTGTGATTTTATTTTTTGCTGTTTTTCGCGCGCTTCAGCACCAGCGCCGTATATTGGTTTGCGACTAGCGATGAGCGCGCGCTTGCCAATTTTTCCTGCGAGCCAAAAGGTCCGACAACTACACGGTGCCAAATTTCGCCTTTGTGAATTTCTACAGATTCTATGTGCGCATCCAAATTTAAGAGGATTAATTGTGCGCGTAATTTATCGGCTTCAGGCTGATTGGGGAATGATCCAACTTGCAAAATATATTCAATATTATTGGCAGGATTTTCCGGTGCTTTTTCAGCTTCGCCCATGGTTTCGGTGGCGGGAACAATTTGCTCGCTTTCTTGCAAGAGCTTGTAAAAATCGAAGCGCGGCTTGGGTGTTTTGGATTCAGTTTCTGCAGGTTTTGCAGCTTCTGCATTTGGATCTGAAACGGGTTTTGGGGTGTGCAGGGTAAACCCCAGCGTCATGGCGAAAGCGCCACAAATTGCGCCGATTATAAACCACACCCAAGCAGGTACTTGCTTTCCGCTTGGAGCAGAGGCGCGACGGTTGGGAGCGGCATTACGTTTGGCGAAATCTTTACTCATGCGAATCTATAGTCTTTAGAAAGGGCCTTATAAATGGGCCTGTCAGGATCGCCAGAATATTACGGCCATCCAAAAGTTTGCGCGATTGTAATGGGAATGCGCCAGTGAGTCACTAATCCCGTTATTTACCATCAGAGCGATCCCAAGGCTTCTTTTAGTGTGGAAAGGTAAGTACTGAAGTTGTGGATGTCGCCATGTCCAGCGCCTTGAATCTCAACTAATCGAGCATTCGGATTAAGTTTTTGTAACTGACGACTGTGTTCAATAGGTATAAGTTTATCCACAGTGCCATGCAGCAAAAGTGTTTTGGTGTTGAGTTGCGGTAAGAGTTGATCGGTGGCTAAGGGATAACGCAAGACCGCGCTCGGTACCCAGGGATAATATTCATGCGCGATGGCAGTCATGCTGGTATAGGCGGACACGAGTACAAGCAGATCCGGAGATACTTCATTGGCAAGTTTTGTTGCTAGACCGGTACCAAGTGAGCGCCCATAAATAACGTGTTTTTTGCCTTGATAATTAGGCGCAACAAAATTCCATGCGCGCAATACATCGTCATTTAACTGCGCTTCGCTTTCTATCTTCCCCGTACTTTTACCAAAGCCGCGGTAGTCGGGCATAAGCACGTCGTATCCAGTCTCGAGCCAAAACTCAGCATGGGTGAACCAGGTTTCCAAATTGCCAGCATTGCCGTGTAAAAACAGCACTATCCCAAGGCTTTGTTCTGCGGGTTGATGTAAGTAGAGTGCATGCAATTTAGCGCCGGGAACATCGATAAACACTTCCGAGGTGTAGGCCAAGTCATATTTGAAATTAGGCGTCGATGGTTCAGGATGAAACAGCAATTTTTCCTGACGCATCCAGATAAAAGCTATAGCCAAACAATAAGCGACCAAGCCAAAAACAGCGAGTTTAATCAAGCGGTGTCTCCATCTCGCCAGAAAGCCCGGCGGCGGTTGATAGGCTTTTAGATTGGTATGGGTAACGGGTTGATGCATAGTCCGGTCTGCGTCGGTGTGGTTTACGTGCGATTGGGCGAAAATTGATCCAATAAAATTGCATCTAGCCTACGCATCGTGACTCTGATTTTCTAGGCGCTACTTAACATATGGCGCAACAATTATCTTTTGCTTTCTTCCATTAGCCCATCTCGGAGGGGTCTACGTCCACCGCCCAACGCACGCGCTTGCTAAGAGCGTTGCTGTCTAGGATAGATACCAGTTGCGTCAGTAAGTGTTGCAGCGGCTTGCGCTGGGCACTGTTGAATTGGAGTTGAAAGCGAAAACGATCTCCGCGTTTTTCAATCATGGATGGCAATGGGCCCAAATAATTCAGGCTTGGGCTGGATGCAAATATTTGCTGAGCTTCCGCGCGCGCCAGTTTTAAAAATTCCAGAGCGAGTTCCGGGCGTTTGCTCTCGGCACGCAGCAGCGCAAGGTAGCGATAGGGCGGTAGTTCGGTGATTAAACGTTCCTGCAAAATCAAGTCGGCAAAAGCTTTGTAGCCCTGATAAAACAAAGTTTGCACCAGCGGGTGATCAGTGTGGAGGCTTTGCAAAATCACTCGCCCAAGTTTCTCCTCACGGCCTGCGCGCCCGGAAACTTGCAATAAAAGTTGTCCCATACGTTCGGGGCCGCGGAAGTCTGTACTGAAGAGGCCTGCATCTGCGTCGATGATTACCACCAAGGTCACATCCGCAAAATGGTGGCCTTTGGCTAGCATTTGGGTGCCGATAAGAATGCAAGGTTCGCCTTGGTGAACTTCGCTCAGAATCTTATCCATCGCATTTTTAGCGCGAGTGGAGTCGCGGTCGACACGAATCACCGGTGTGTTAGGAAACCATTCACGCAACGCGATTTCACTGCGTTCTGTACCTTGGCCAAGCGGCTGTAACTTGCTGCTTTTACAACTCGGACATTGACGCGGCAGCGCTCGTTGGTGACCGCAGTGATGGCAGTGCAGATGACGCGGCGTTTGGTGCACTGTCATTCGCAAGTCGCAATGCGGGCAATTGGCCAGCCAGCCGCAATCGTGACACTCCAAGGTAGGCGCATAACCACGGCGATTGAGAAATACCAATACCTGATTGCCCGCTGCTATCTCTGCGCCTATGGCGATTTTTGTTTCCTGTGAAAAACCCTCATGCAGACTTTGCCCGCGAATATCCTGAAGCTGGATTTCCGGCGGTTTGGCATTGCCAGCGCGTCGATGTAAATGCAGATGCTGATAACGACCTTGTTGGGCATTGTTGAGCGATTCGAGCGATGCAGTTGCCGAACCAAGAATCAGCGGAATATTGAGTCGGTTGGCTCGCACTACCGCTAAATCGCGCGCCGAATAACGGAAGCCATCTTGCTGCTTGAAGGAGCCGTCATGCTCTTCATCGACAATAACAATGCCGAGTTTGGGCATGGGAGTGAAAATCGCCGAGCGAGTGCCGATGAGAATCTGTGCTTTGCCCGAGCGCGCGGCGAGCCAGGCATCTAGGCGTTCGCGATCATTTAAGCCGGAGTGGAGTGTCGCCACTTCGACGGCAAATCGACGCTGAAAGCGGGCGATAGTTTGCGGCGTAAGGCCAATCTCGGGCACCAGCACTAGCGCTTGTTTCCCTTGCTCTAAAACCTTCGCAATCGCCTGCAAGTAAATTTCAGTTTTGCCGCTGCCAGTGGCGCCATCTAGTAGACTTACCTGAAATTGATTAAACACAATTTGGTCAAGGGCGATTTGCTGCTCGTTACTTAAGCTCAACGGCTGCTGGCGGAAAATGTTGGTTGGCGCTTCGGGCGATGAAGTGTCCGCAATAGTTTTTTCGATAATACCTTTATCGGCCAAGGTCTTGATGATATTGGCTGGTATCTCCAGCGCCGCTATATCACTGCGAGTTAATTTGTTGGTTTGCTGAAGTGCATCTAATAACAACGCTTGTTTTGGGGCACGTTTCAGTGCGCCAACCGGTAAACCTTTACCTTCAGTGGTAAGTTGCCAGCAGATTTCGTGGCGTTCTTCGGCTGCCTCGCCTTGACGCAACAATACCGGCAGCGCCGTGCTTAACGCTTCGCCTTGCGGGCATTGGTAGTAGTCGGCGGCCCATAAAATAAAATCTACTAAGTCGCTGTCAAAGGCCGGGGTTGAGCCGTTGATCGCAAGGGCCGGGCGCAACTTATTAACATCGGTATCACTGGATGTTTTGGTCTGCAGCAAAACGCCCGTCATTTCCTGACTTCCAAAAGGTACTCGCACCAATACGCCCTTGGTCAGCTTATGCAGCTCGCTTTCGCTCATATCAACTGGCGGCAAATAATCGAAGCGACGCCGCAGAGGTGTCGGCAGGGCGATTTCTAGCACGATGGATATTGGCATAGCGATGAATATACGGTGTCAAAACGGTCGAGCAGAATAGCCTATCTGCGCGATGAATGAATCCGGATTTTTAATGGAGGTTGGTTGCAGTGCCTGTGATTGATGAATATTTGCGCTAAATAAAACACCTCAAAACGGTTTTCACTTGCTTTGACACTGAATTCTGTTAGGATCGCGCCCTCTTTAAAAAGAGCAATCCCTTAACCGTTGTGCGGTGCTCGGCTTACGTTCGGGTGGCGGCACACAATACACAGGCAGAAATACCATGAAACCAGAAATTCATCCAAATTACGTTCCCGTAACTGTGAGCTGCAGTTGTGGCAACAACTTCGTTACCGCTTCAACTTTGGGTAAAAACGATTTCCACGTAGACGTGTGCAGCGAATGCCACCCGTTCTACACTGGCAAGCAAAAAATCGTTGATACCGGTGGCCGTATCGACAAATTCACCAAGCGTTTCGGCAGCCGTATCGGCGCTAAAAAGTAAGCGAATGGTGATGCGCCTGGTCAAGTTTCCGGGCCTGAAAGTAAAAACGCCGAGTGTGCAAACCCTCGGCGTTTTGCTTTTTGGGCTGACAAGTTTATGTGCTATCGATTCGCAAGCGGACTGCATGCCTGCGGGTGCGGGTGAAGTGGCAGTGATTGACCGCGTTTACGACGGTGATACCGTCAAACTCAAAGATGGTCGCCACGTAAGAATTTTGGGGCTGAATGCGCCTGAGATAGATCATGGCAAAGAAAAATCCGGCCAAGCCTTGGGTGAAGAAGCACGTAAGGCAGCTGAAAGTTTTTTTAGTACGAATAAGCAAGTCCGATTGTTTTATGACGTCCAACGCGTAGATCGTTATGAGCGCACCTTGGCTCATGTCTATGATTCAAAGGGTAATAGTCTTTCGGCGTTTCTGTTGCGACAAGGCTTGGGATTTCATGTTGCCATTCCGCCCAACCTAAGTTTGAACGACTGTTTACATCATCAGGAAGCTATAGCGCGGCGCAAAAATCTGGGAGTTTGGGGCAATTCGCAATGGAAGCCCGTTCCCGCATCTCATTTAACACTGAAAGATACGGGCTTCAAACGTATTGGTGGCCGTGTAGTTAGCGTGCGTAAGGAGCAATCGGTTTGGCTTGAATTGGATGGGCCGCTAGTTATTAAGATTTCGCCCACGGATTTGAAAAATTTCCCCGTGCAAAACTGGGCATCCTGGAAGGGTGTGCAAGTGGAAGTTAGAGGTTGGGTGACTGAGCGCAGTGGCAACGAGGATTCTGGTAAAAATGCTAAGGCATCGGCTCGAAAGCCTTATAAATCCTTGATTATTCAACCGCGGATTGCGGGAAATCTCGAATTACTGAAATAGCCGCAGGATGCAATAAGCACCCTGCAGCTTTCACTATTAAAGTACGCCCTCAGGCAAGGTTTCAGCCGCAGGACGCTCATCGCCAAGTCCTTTGGGCGTAGATGAAGACAATTCAGCTGCAAAGATCTCAAAGATAGTATTGGTGTCGCCGGGTTGCGCAGGCTTGCCAGTTTCCGTATTAATTCGCACCGTCACTATGCCATCTGGTTGACGGGCGATTTGGTTTGGCATTCCTTCCAATGCCGTACGCATAAAATCAATCCAGATCGGTAAGGCGGCAGTTGAGCCAAACTCTCTTCTACCTAGAGGTGTATTTTTATCAATGCCCACCCACACGGTCGTAATCAAGTTTGGGTTGTAGCCTGAAAACCATAGGTCGCGCGGGCCATTGGTAGTACCGGTTTTTCCGCCCAGATCAGTTCTGCCCAGCACTTTGGCGGAAATGCCGGTACCTTTATCGACCACGTCTTTAAGAATCGAATCCATTATATAGGCGATGCGCGCATCAATAATTCGTGGCGCACGCTGTTCCTCTGCAATCGACTCACCGGTAGTGGGACTTGGTTCATCAGGATTTTCTTCGGCTTTAATATCCGGGCAAGTTTTGCACACGCGTTTTGGGTGCGCTTCGAAAACCACTTCACCGCGACCGTTTTCGATGCGGCTGATCAAGTAAGGGTCAATTTTGTAGCCACCGTTGGCAAACGAAGCATAGGCCGTTGCCATCTGCATGGGCGTCAATGCATGTGCGCCCAAGGCCAGTGCCAACTCATGTGGGAATTCTTTTTTGTTGAATCCAAAACGCTCAAGGCTATCGATCACCGTGTCTACGCCTAGACTTTTCAATATGCGGATTGAAACCAGGTTTTTGGATTTGTAGAGTGCTTTGCGCAAACTAATCGGCCCATCAAATTCACCTTCGTCATTTTCAGGCCGCCAAATTACGCCGGTATATTCGTTGCGAATCACGATGGGAGCATCGTTAATCATAGTAGCTGGTGTGAAACCATGCTCAAGCGCACAGGTGTAGACCAAAGGTTTAAAGCTCGATCCGGGCTGGCGGGCACCTTGCATAACGCGGTTAAAATGGCTCTGGTTAAAGTCAAATCCGCCCACCAGTGCGCGCACCGCACCACTCATAGGGTCGAGCGACACCAGAGCGCTTTGGGCTTCGGGTACTTGTGCAAGACGCGGTTGACCATCTTTATCTTTGCCGATACGCACCACATCGCCTACATGCAAAAAGTCTTTGGCTGATTTGGGTAATGCGCCGCGGCTATCTTCAGAAATATAAGGACGCTTGTCTGACAAGCCATGCTGCCAATCCAATTCCAGTTTTTCGCCATTACTTTGCAGCAAGGTTACTTTTTTGTCCGCAACTTCCACTACCGCCATAGGCTCAAGACCGCCTAGCACGGCCATAGCTTGCAAGTGATCCTGCCAATCTTCCAATTCCGGATCGGTTGATGCTTCCAGATGACGTTCCGGTCCACGGTAGCCATGGCGTTCGTCATAATTCATCAAACCATTTACGACAGATGACTGCGCTGTCGCCTGCATAGCGCTATCGACTGTGGTAAAGACTTTGTAACCGTCGGTGTAAGCATTGTCGCCAAAACGATCTACAGCTTCTTTACGCGCCATCTCGGAAATATATGGCGCTTGGGTTTCCTGGCCACTGCCATGGATTGATGCGGTATTGGGTTCGCGAATGGCGACGTCGTATGCCGCCTTATCGATAAACTGCAATTCGTACATGCGCCCGATAATCCAGTTGCGACGCGCCATGGATCGTTTTGGGTTAGCAACAGGGTTATATGCAGAAGGAGCCTTAAGAACTCCGACGATCATTGCATCCTGTGCTATGGTTAATTCCTGAACGTCTTTACCGTAGTAGATCTGGGCTGCGGCCTGCAGGCCATAAGCGCGATTTCCGAAGAACATCTTGTTGTTAAAGAGTTCAAGGATTTCTTCTTTTGTGAACTCCTGCTCAATTTGCAAAGAAAGTAAGATCTCATTGAATTTTCGAGAAAATACTTGTTTGCGGGAGAGGAAAAAATCGCGGGCAAGTTGTTGCGTGAGTGTGCTGCCGCCGGACTGAATCTCGCCGGATTTTAATATTTGTGAAGCTGCGCGCAACATGCCGCGAAGAGAAACGCCATGATGCTCGAAGAATTCGGCGTCTTCTGCAGCGAGTAATGCCTTGAGGTAAAGCGGCGGAATTTGGTTGTATTTCAAAGGGGTGCGACGTTGTTCTCCAAACTCTCCAATGAGTTTGCCGTCGCTTGAATAGACCCTTAAAGGTGTCTGAAGTTTCACTTGTCGTAAGCTATCAACCGGCGGCAATTTAGGGCTCAAATATAAATAAAGCCCAGCAAATGTAACCGCGGTAACGCTTATGCCTGCAAGTAACAACCAAAATATAATACTGAATAAAGTTTTTTTATTTAACATTTTTACTAAGAGAATTAATAGGTTAGCGAAGTAGTGGCAATTGGCCGGCATTATACGAGCTTTTTACCTGTTTACATATTCATCTGCTTGTTGCAGGCTTAAGTTAAAGTGCTATAACATAAACAACGTCTAAGTTACGGATATAGATAGAAAAATGGGCATTTTAAACTTCCTCGAAAAGAAAGCGAGACCGGTGATTGGGTTGGATATCAGCTCAACTTCGGTAAAGTTATTGGAGTTAAGTCGCCACGGTGATCGCTATCGTGTGGAGACTTACGCAGTTAAGCCCCTGCCGCCAAATGCGGTAGTCGAAAAAAATATCAATGATCAGGAAGCGGTGGCTGAAGTCATTCGCGCCATGGTCAAACAATCCAAAACCAAGCTCAAGTACGCCGCTGTCGCTGTCGCCGGCTCTGCAGTAATCACTAAAATGATTGATCTGCCAGCCGGTTTAAGTGATGACGCCATGGAAACCCAGATCTCGCTTGAAGCGGATCAGTATATTCCTTTCCCTCTGGAAGAAGTTGCAATTGATTTTGAAGTCCAGGGAATATCGCCCCGTAATCCAGATCAAGTAGAAGTACTGCTGGCTGCATGTCGTCGTGAAAACGTCGAAATGCGTGCAAGCGTTTTGCAATTGTCAGAGTTGATTCCTGAAAAAGTCGACATCGAAGCCTACAGCATGGAGCGCGCTTTTGAATTGATTTCAGAGCAGCTTGAAGATCAGGAAGGGCAAGTTGTTGCGATTATCGATATAGGCGCAACCATGACTACGCTCAGCGTATTGGTTGACGGTAAAACCGTATATACGCGTGAGCAACTTTTCGGTGGCAAACAACTGACGGAAGAAATTCAGCGTCGCTACGGATTATCTCGTGAAGAAGCCGGGCTTGCTAAAAAACAAGGCGGCTTGCCTGATGATTACGAATCGGAAGTTTTGGCTCCGTTTAAGGAAGCAGTAGTACAGCAAGTAACTCGTTCGCTGCAGTTTTTTTTCTCGGCAAGTCAATATAACGACGTTGATTACATCATTCTCGCTGGCGGTGTGGCATCGCTCGAAGGTCTGGTTGGTTTAATCGAAGAAAAATTAGGCACGCAAACTGTTGTAGCAAATCCATTTGCACGTATGTCGGTATCCTCACGTGTGAACGCAGTATCTCTGGCTAATGATGCGCCATCGCTCATGATTGTGACTGGCCTTGCGATGAGGAGTTTTGATTAATGGCAAAGATTAACTTATTGCCGTGGCGTGAGGCCTATCGCAAAGAGAAGAAAGAACAATTCCTGGCCATCATCGGTGGTGTGGTAATTCTGTCGGGATTAATTGCCTATTTATGGGTGGTTAGCGTTGAGTCATCGATAGAAAATCAGGAAGCTCGCAATCATTTATTGGAAAGCGAAATTGCAGTTCTTGATAAGCAAGTTAAAGAAATTGCAGACCTCAAAAAAGTTCGTGATGACTTGTTAGCAAGAATAAAAATTATTCAGGATTTGCAAGGCACTCGCCCATTAATCGTAAGATATTTTGATGATTTTGCCCGCTCAATTCCGGATGGTGTTTTTGTGAATTTGGTCGCCCGAGCTGGCAATGTTGTCAGCATCGAAGGTGTGGCTGAATCCTACAATCGTGTAGCGACGTTTATGCGAAATCTCGAAGCTTCCGATTGGTTTGCAGGGCCTACGTTAACATCTGTAATTGCAGTACCTGCTGAAGGCGAGCAAGCGCAGTCATTTAAAATGACTGTAAATACATCTTCACCGAATGAACCCGGCCTCGACCCAAACAATAAGCAAAAAGCTGATAATAAGAATGCTACGCCTTCAGCGGCAGCAAATTCGGGAGGCAAATAATCATGGCTATTAATGATACGCTCGAGCAAATCAAAAATTTTGATGTTAACAATATTGATTTTGAAAAAATTGGTGTTTGGCCTGTACCTGCAAAAGTATTTGTTTTAATTCTGCTCGTGATTGTTATTTTTTCGTTGACCTATTATGTAAAAATTAGTGACTTACATGATCAGTTGGACGGAGTTAAAGCTAAAGAGTTGACACTGCGTAAAGCTTATGAAACAAAAAGTTTTGAAGCTGCAAACTTGGATGCTTACAGAGCTCAAATGGATGAAATGAATAAAACATTTGAATCTTTGCTAAGTCGTCTGCCTAGTGACACTCAAGTGCCAGGGTTGCTGGATGACATAGGCGCGAGAGGCAGAGAAAGTGGTTTAACTATTAATGCAACCACTATGGAAAGTGAGAAATCTGCCGAGTTTTATATTGAGGTACCTTTTAAAATAAATGTTGATGGTGGTTACCACGATATGGGCGGCTTTATCAGTGGAATTGCCGCAATGCCACGTATTGTTACTTTGCATGATTACACTATTGCAAGGAAAAAAGAAAAAGATAGCGGATTGCTAAATATGCAGATATCTGCCAAAACCTATAAATATAAAGTGCAGGAGAAGTAGAAATGAAAGCTATCCTGTTATGGGCGGAGTTAAGTGTATTTATTTTTGTGTTGTCAGCTTGTAGCTCATCGGCAGATCAAAAAGATTTACGTGATTTTATGGCCGAGGCGAAACGCAGGCCACAAGGCCAAATAGACCCTTTACCGCCCTTTGAGGTTTATCAGCCGTTTTCTTACAGTGCAATGACTCTTCGTAGTCCCTTTGATCGCCCTGCAGCCGTTGAAAAAGAAACGAAAGGTGGGCGCACTGTTGAGCCGGATTTGAATCGTGAAAAAGAATACCTCGAAGGTTTTAACGTCGCGAGCTTAAATATGGTTGGAACCTTATCAAGAGGCGGGAAGCTTTGGGCATTAATTGATGATGGTCAGGGCAAAGTTACTCCCGTAACTATCGGTAATTATATGGGCAAAAATTACGGGAAAATTGTTTCTGCAGATAAAGTGCAATTAGAAATAATGGAAATCGTTGCTGACGGTTCAAATGGTTGGGTCGAACGTCCCAGAATTATCAAGTTAGTAGCAAAGGAATAATAATTCATGCGTATTCTGTTCTTATTGGGGTTAAATATGCGCAACACAATGTTACTAGCGCTTTGCTTGTTATCGCCTATCACATGGGCCAATAGTATAAGTGCTTTCAATACCGCCGAGCTTCCTGGCGAACGCTTTGAGGTTCGCGTTCAATTTAGTGATACGCCACCTGATCCTAAAGGTTACACCATCGAGAAGCCCGCGCGCATTGTGCTGGATTTTCCTGATTCGGTCAGCGAGCTTAAGGAGAGACGTTTTCCTCTTGCGTTCGACAATGGTCAAAGTGCCATGTTGTTGACTACCGAAGGCCGCACTCGGTTGATATTAAATTTAAATGAATTAACGTCTTACACAACTCGTAAAGAAGGCAATTCTTTCGTGGTTGAGGTTGGTGCGAATAAAAGTGGTAATTCTGCAGGAAAAAATACTGAAGCTAAAACCTTGGATGTTTCGAATAAGCGGGTTGCTCCTACTACGATTAAGCTCGGCCAACCATTAATTTCAAATATTGATTTTCGTCGAGGACAAGCGGGGGAGGGCAGAATAATTATCAGTTTATCTGATCCTCACGTCAGTGCAGAACTGGCAAGCACTGGTGCAGGTGTTAAGTTATCTTTTGCAAATGTAGCCATCCCGGCGGAGTTGCGTCGTCGTTTGGATGTCGTTGATTTCGCGACTCCAGTTACTACCGTCAACGCGTCGCAAGAGGGAAATAGCTCCGTTCTAAATATTGCTGCTAAAGGCGAGTTTGATTACATGGCTTATCAAACTGATAATGAATATGTATTGAGTGTTAAGCCGCTTACGGAGCAAGAGAAAAAAGATAAAAAGCAAGATTTTCAGTTCAGTGGTGACAAGCTTTCATTCAATTTTCAAGATATTGAAGTGCGCGCTGTCCTGCAAATTATTGCCGATTTTACAAATTTAAACCTTGTGGCGAGTGACACTGTTCAGGGGCGAATCACCTTACGTCTTGAAAATGTCCCTTGGGATCAGGCGTTAGCCTTAGTTTTAAAAACTAAAGGTTTAGATAAGCGTCTTGAAGGCAATGTGATGATGGTTGCACCTGCAGCGGAAATTGCTGAGCGTGAGCGTCAAGAGCTTTCTACCAAAAAGCAACTAGAAGAACTTGCTCCTTTAAGAACTGAATATTTACGTGTACGTTACGCTAATGCAAAAGAAATGTTTGAGTTGTTCCGTGGTAAAGGTGGAAGTGGCGGCGATAGCGGGGGCGGGGGCGGCAGTAAGTCTACTGGAAGTGTCTTATCTGATCGCGGTCAGGCAATTGTCGATGAGCGCACTAACTCTATTATAGTTACCGACACAGCGGATCGTATTGAAGCATTTAAGAAGCTAGTGGATCAGATTGACATACCGATTCGTCAAGTAATGATTGAAGCGCGCTTGGTCATTGCGAACTCTAATTTTCGCCGTGAGCTCGGGGTTCGTTGGGGAGGAATCACGTATGGGGTTACTAGAAATAGCAATGGGAATATAAGTTCAATTACTGAAGCTGCTGGATCTTTAGATGGTTTAAAAAGCGAGCCGGGAAGCCCATATGAAGTTTTAACTGGACAACCCGGTAAATCCACTGATATGACTAATGATCATATTGTTGATTTGGGGGTTATTAATCCCGCTGGTAGCATTGCGGCCGGAATACTAACGGACAATGGT
Organism: Gammaproteobacteria bacterium; assembly: GCA_004172865.1. GTDB lineage: Bacteria > Pseudomonadota > Gammaproteobacteria > Pseudomonadales > Cellvibrionaceae > Cellvibrio. The sequence continues at coordinate 120,520 of SEBV01000001.1, forward strand.
TTTCTTGATTTAGAGCTATCTGCCTTAGAAAACGCAGGTTATGCCGAAATCGTCGCCCAACCTAAGGTGATTACCAGCGATAAACAAAAAGCGATGATCAAATCTGGTAAGCAAATCCCGTTTCTTGAAAGCTCAGCAAGTGGCGCAACTAGCACAGGTTTCAGAGAGGCAGTATTAATGTTAGAAGTTACCCCTCAAATTACCCCGGATAACCATGTAATAATGGACTTGTCAATTAGCAAAGACTCTATTGGTGATGTGACGGCAACGGGCAGCCTTACAATCGACATCAATCGTTTAGAAACTAAAGTCTTGGTGCCAAATGGAGAGACAGTAGTGTTAGGTGGTGTGTTTGGCATTGATTCAAATAAAACCGATATAAAGGTTCCAGTTTTGGGTGATATTCCTTACTTGGGTAGACTGTTTAAACATACCGTCGACTCCGAAAATAAGACAGAATTATTAATATTCATCACTCCAAAAATCATCGCAGATAAACTGACTAACTAATGCAAAAAAGAAATATTTACCTTGTCGGCCCCATGGGGGCTGGCAAATCTACTATAGGCCGCGTTCTCGCGGCCGAACTTCATTTGAGCTTTCGTGATAGTGATAAAGTAATCGAAGATCGAACTGGTGCTGATATTCCCTGGATTTTTGATATGGAAGGTGAAGAGGGATTCAGAGATCGTGAGTCTGCCGTTTTGGAAGAGTTATCTAGAAGCAAGGATGCAGTAATCGCTACCGGAGGCGGTATTATTTTGCGGAAACAAAACCGGGATATAATGAAATCCTCGGGTTATGTATGTTATCTTACAGCATCTATAGAACAGTTGGTGGAACGTACCGCTCGGGATAAAAAGCGTCCTCTTCTGCAAGTTGAAAATCCCCGCCAAAAAATAATTGATTTGGTGGCTTTACGTGACCCTCTCTACACAGGGGCGGCCGACTTTGTTATCAACACTGATAAGCGATCTCCAAAATTAGTTGCACAAGAAATTTCTGCTTTGGTTAAGTCTGCTAACTGACAAATATTCGCCATGATTTCGACAAAAAAATTAAGCAGCCTATGTTACAGTAGCGCTAAATTTTTGAACGAGTCCTGCTATGGAAACCCTTTCTGTTGCTCTAGGTGAGCGTAGTTATCCCATATTTATTGGTTCAGATTTACTTTCCGACCCACAACTTTTTGTTCCTTATATTCATGGTCGACAAGTTTGTATTGTTACCAATGAAACTGTCGCACCTATTTATTTGGAAAAATTAAAACACATCTTGAATGACTTTCAGGTGAGCAGTGTCGTTTTACCTGACGGCGAGGCTCACAAACATCTATCCACCCTAGATAAAATTTTCACCGCATTGTTGTCTGGAAAACACAATCGCACCACGACGCTAATCGCACTTGGCGGTGGAGTTGTCGGTGATATGACCGGATTTGCAGCGGCTTGTTATCAACGCGGCGTCAACTTCATCCAAATACCCACGACACTTTTGTCGATGGTGGATTCCTCTGTTGGTGGTAAGACCGGCGTCAATCATGCTTTGGGTAAAAATATGATTGGCGCGTTCTATCAGCCCCAAGCCGTAATTGCTGATATTTCGTTGCTTGAAACTTTGCCTGCTCGCGAGGTGTCAGCTGGTTTGGCCGAAATTATTAAATACGGTTTAATTTCTGATTACGATTTTTTTGTGTGGCTTGAAAAAAATATTGAATTGCTAGTTCGTGGCGATAAAGCCGCGCTGACATACGCGGTATTAAGATCATGTAAAAATAAAGCAGATGTTGTTGCGCAAGATGAGCATGAAAGTGGTATTCGCGCAATTCTTAACTTTGGTCATACCTTCGGGCACGCGATAGAAACTGCACAAGGTTACGGTAACTGGTTGCATGGTGAAGCAGTAGCGACTGGAATGGTTATGGCCGCCGATTTATCGAAGCGACGTGGTGATCTTTCTGATGCAGACTTTAGTCGCGTTACCGATTTATTAGTTCGAGCAAACTTGCCAATAAAAGCGCCTGCAGATATGACTTCCGAGCAATTTGTTGACCTCATGGGTGTCGATAAAAAAGTTCTGGACGGACGTCTTCGCTTGGTTTTGCTAACTGCCTTGGGGCAAGCAACAGTGACGAGCGATATAGACAAAGATTTGTTAATGGAAACTTTTGCCGCTTGTCGTTAATTATTTTAAGAGACAATTAATATGAGAACTGAGCCTTCTTTTTCCGCAGACTCTGATGATCATTTATTAGATGATGCAAATAACAAAATCGCATCGAATTCTGAATCCCAACTTGGGTTCGATTATCGTCAGCGCTACGGATTATCTGTAGATCCTTTTGTAGACGATCCGCATTTCCCGTTTTATCAGGGCGCTCAACGCCGTCAAATTCTTGAACAACTACTTCACCTCTGCCAATTTAGTCATAACTTATTGGTTGTAACTGGTGATTATAGTGTTGGGAAAACTCGCATGGCTCAGGCTTTGATTGATGCGCTTGATGATGCTGATGATATTAGTTTCATCGAGGGGCAAATCACGAGTGATATAAACTCGTTGGTGTCTGACATACTTTCACAATTTGATTTAAGCACTTACGAAGAGTTTATAGATTTTTGTAAAAAAACACCTGAGCAGGATGGACTTGTAGTTTTAATTATTGATAACGCACATCACTTAGCCGACGAGGTTGTTTTAGAAGTCGTAAATATATTGCAGGAAAATTTTGAGTCTCGCTTGCATATTGTAATGTTCGCAGAACCGCATCTGTTGGGGCGCATGAGCAATATCAATGCCCCCGATATTATATTGACAGATTTCTTTTTAGAAAAGTTTTCGTTGGCAGATGCGGTAGACTACTTAAATTTTCGAATGGAAATGTCAGATTATCTTGGCCCAGAGATTTTTACTGAAGCTAAAGTTGAGCCTTGGTGGCGTCAATCCCAAGGCCAGCTACTTCCGCTTCACGATCACGCGCACGAAAACTTATTAGCATCTGTTTCAACGCCAAGTAATAATAAGTCTGTTAAGTCTAATTTGCTTGTCCCCCATATTGTATTGACCTCAATTTTAGTAGGTGGATTGTTTGTAGGTTATTTATATTTTGGTGACAGCTCGTCAAAGAAAGATGACGCGCAATCTACAGAATCCGTTTCTATACCTGTAGCTACACAACTTGAATCTTCTGTTAATTCTTCGCAATCGCAATCAATAGGCGTAGCGCCGTCAAGTGCTGCAGCTATTACGGCATCGCTATCAGTTGAGAATAAAAATGCGAAGACAGGAAGCGCAATTGCATCTTCCTCTGCATCCATAGCGCAAGTTGAAATAGCGCCTGAAAAATCTCAGTCGGCGCAAGTTGTAAAACAAAGCGTTGTACCCTTAGCGCAAACCAATGAATTTCACAGTCAATCTTTAAAAAAGCAAAATAGCGCTAGTAGCGTTGTTGCGGAAGTCAAAAAGGCTGCGGTTTCCAGCGATCCGGTGAAAGCTGTAGCTAAAGCTGTCGAAACTAGTGTGTCAGTAAAAACGAAAGAATCTGAGAGCTTTAGTGCGCAAGAAAGAACAATTCTATCATGGGATGCTTCCGAATTTACCTTACAAATCGTCGGTTTAAGTAATGAGAAGGCAGCGCTTGAATTTATCTCAAATCAAAGCAATAAAAAAGATCTGCTTTTATTTAGAAGTTTACGTAAGGGGAAAGATTGGTTTGTTGTAGTTTCCGGACATTATCCAAATTCAGCTAAAGCGCGCCAAGCGGCGCAGCTTCTTCCTGAGTTACAGCTTAAGGCTGCTCCTTGGCCGCGAGATCTGAAAACGATTCATCAGGAGATAAGGCAACGGTAGTAGATTTGGTTAAAAAAATCGCGCTTTAAGCGCGATTTTTTTAATATTGAGTGAAGCGTTTATCAAAAATTATTTTGCTGTATAGATAAGTTCCTTTGTTCCCCCATCAATTGCAATTGTGATTTTCACTGATGCTCCTGATGGAGCAATGATAGGTGTCCAGTCATATTGGTTGGCAACTTTTATAGCTGGATCCGCTCCTATTGTGATTGTACTTCCCACAGGTAAAGGATTTCCATTAATGTCAGCAACAGCATGTGTGTAGCCTGAATATTCGGGGCTTGATATTGCAGGTAGGAATCCATTCTCAAGTAAAACAGAATCACTTGACATGATTACCAAGTGCTGTTTGCGGATTGTTACAGGATCGCGAGAGCATTTTTTAGGATTTGCATTTTCATCTTTTTGCTGACAAAAAGCACCATTATATATTCCGTTATTTTGTGTGTAATTGGTGCCGAAATTCGGATCTTTGTCATCTTTTGTGTCATTAGTCGTATCTGTTATAAAATTAATGAAGTGTTCAGGATTAATGCCTGCATCACGAATACCATTTTCGTTGATATCTAAATAGGCTTCGGCCAAGTCATCGCACTGTAGAGTTAAGAATTCAAAGGATGAGTTTGGTACGTTACGTTTACATTTATTTGCTTTTGCTTTTGCTAATTCGGGCGAATCTCCTTCATTAGTGTCATCACCTAAGACCGCAAATATATCGACTCCCGGATCATAAACCCCATTACCGTTTGTGTCTTTGAAGCTTTCGTTGCCGATTGCTGTTGCGAGTATAGTGCTTCTGCCCGCGCGCTCTGCTTCACAAATATATTGAGTATCTGGTGCTGTAAAAGGCCCCAGGCATAAAATTCGATTGATAGAGTAGTCAAGGCTGTTTCTTGGTGGTCTAGGATTTTGGCTTGTCCAAGAAACTACACATCCGCCTCCAACAGTAGTGCAGCTGGGGGTGATGGAGCCACCTTCTGTTGTAAAATACACCGTAGTGCCGTCAGGAGCTGGATTGTTGTAAGCGTCAGCGAGTAACATAGTGACTTTAGATGTAACCCCGTTATAGTCCCATCCTGCAGGATTAAACTTTTCGAGAGCCATTGACATGCTTTTCTGATCAGGCAGGCCAGTTGCGATTACTAACTCGCTAGATACCGTAGTAATCTGCGGGCTGTCCTTAACTGTGGCCGTAACGCGAATACTCGTTGATATATTTCCTGAGTTAACGCTTGTGGATACGTACCCATCTTTATCACTTCTGCCACTATCTTGAGATAGCTTCAGTCCACCAACTACCGATGTGAGTGAAAAATTAACATCTATTCCTGAAATAGGTTGACCGGTCTGACCTAATAAGCGGAAACGCACTAAAGAGGATTCGGTACCGCCTGTGCCTATAAGGTTAATTACAGCAGGAACGGCGTCCTTGAACTCTATTGATTGCAAAGTATCAGCATTTACAGCGCTGGAACTACTTCCACTTGAGCCACCATTCGCTAAGTTGTCCAGCGCCGAACCATCTCCCCCTCCGCAGCCTGTCAATATGACACTTACGAGCATGGCGCCAAGGAATTGAAACGTTGTTTTTGTTTGCATGGTGTCTTCCTAATTTACCGAGAGGTGCCCGAGGGCAGCATACTGAAATCTGGGTGATTGAATTCTTAACGTTTTTGGAGCTAAATCTTTATTGTCGGTATCTTACGTTAGCTCATATCTGGCGAATGATAAAGGCTTCTCATCATAAAAGTAGCGCCATAAGTCGGATGGACGCGGTAAATGTGCATTCTTTAGCATTTTTAGTAGCTTAGCTGATGTTGTTGTCGGTGATTCTAGTTTTTTATGGAGGCTATTTGTCCATTATATGACGTAAAACGCCGATAATAATGCTTTATTACTGCAGGTCTGGCTGGCGTCAGTTTACTTGCCAATTCATAGCTAAGCGGGTAATATCCTGCGCCCATTTGCCAATAGCCCCTAGACTTCAGGGGCTTTTTTGTCTGGGATGTGACATGGCGCGTCTTTTGTATTAAAACAAAGCCTTACGCGCAAAAACTTATCATATTCCTTGATATTGATCGATTTATTGAGATTCAGCCTATGACCACTGGCCTCTACCAGCTAGACGAGTTCAAAGATAACTGCGGTTTTGGTTTGATTGCCCACTTAAAGGGCAAGACTAGCCATCGTTTGCTCACAACGGCGATTGAAGCGCTGACCTGCATGACCCATCGCGGTGGTATTAACTCTGATGGTAAAACAGGTGACGGCTGCGGATTATTGATTCAAAAGCCTGACAGTTTTTTACGTGCTGTTGCTAAAGAGACTTGTAACGCTGAGCTCACTGCTATTTATGGCGTAGGTGCCATTATGTTAAGCCGTGAGGCTGAAAAGGCTGATCGCGCGCGCGCGATTCTCGCTGAAGAATTGACTAACCAAGGTTTGATTGTGGCTGGCTGGCGTGAAGTGCCGGTAGATCCAAGCTGCCTTGGCCCTATTGCGATGAGATCGCTGCCTACCTTCAATCATTTATTCGTTAACAGCAGCGATCTACCGTTAGAGCAGGTTAATGCCAAGTTGTTTATGGCGCGCCGTAAAACCGAGCTACGTCTAACGGACGATAAATCCTTTTACATTGCGAGTTTGAGCACCGGTATCCTCTCCTATAAAGGATTGATGATGCCCGTTGATCTGCCTCAGTTTTTTGCTGACTTGGCCGATCCTCGTTTGGAAACTGCGATCTGTGTATTCCACCAACGGTTCTCGACCAACACTATGCCGCAGTGGCCCTTGGCGCAACCGTTCCGCATGCTGGCGCACAACGGTGAAATCAATACCGTTGTAGGCAATCGTAACTGGTCAGTTGCGCGTACGCCAAAATTCGTTACTCCTCTATTACCTGATTTGCTAAGCATTAAACCTTTGGTAAATCGCACCGGCTCTGACTCATCCAGCTTGGATAACATGTTGGAAATCCTGGTGTTGGGTGGTATGGAGCTTCACCGTGCGATCCGTATGTTGGTTCCGCCTGCCTGGCAAAATGTTGAAAACATGGACCCTGATCTGCGCGCGTTCTATGAATACAATTCCATGCATATCGAACCGTGGGACGGCCCCGCTGGCTTGGTAATTACCGACGGTCGTTACGCCGTTTGTACGCTTGACCGTAATGGTCTGCGTCCATCGCGTTGGGTTATCACTAAAGATGACATCATCACCGTAGCCTCCGAAGTTGGCGTGTATAACTACGATCCTGCAGATGTAGTTGCCAAAGGCCGTCTTGGCCCAGGTCAAATCATGTCTATCGATACCTTGACCGGTGAGCTGCACAATACTCAGGATGTCGATAACCAGCTCAAGTCAACTCAGCCTTATAAACAATGGCTGAAAGAACGCGCTTTACGCGTTGAATCAACTTTAGCGGCCGATGCAAAAGAAAATGGCTTACAAGGCATTGCCTTGAAAGCTGCGATGAAAATGTATCAAGTGTCTTTTGAAGAGCGCGATCAGTTATTGCGTCCACTCGCAGAAGGCGGTCAAGAAGCCGTTGGTTCCATGGGCGACGATACGCCTATGGCGGTTCTGTCGCGCCAGCAGCGTTCGCTATACGATTACTTCCGCCAACAGTTTGCGCAAGTAACCAACCCGCCAATCGACCCATTGCGTGAAGCGATTGTGATGTCGCTTGAGACTTGTCTTGGCCGCGAATTACCGGTTTACGATGAAACTCCAGAGCATGCAGATCGCGTGATTTTGAGTTCGCCTGTTTTGTCGCCAGCCAAGTTTCGTGGCTTGCTCAGCTTGAATCGTGCTGGCTATGAAGTTGCAAGCTTCTCCTTACATTACGATCCAGAAACCACCAATCTGAAAGCGGCCTTGACGAAGCTTTGCGATGACGTCGCGGCAGCTGTGAAGTCTGGCAAAGTGCTCGTGGTGTTGAGCGATAGTAATTTCCAAAAAGGGCTTTTGCCAATTCACGCGCTTTTGGCGGTTGGTGCAGTTAACCAGCATTTGACCAATGTAGGTTTACGTTGCGACGCCAATATTATTGTCGAAACTGGCACTGCACGTGATCCACATCAAATCGCCGCGCTTATAGCTTACGGTGCGACTGCTGTGTATCCGTTCCTAAGCTATTACGTGCTCAATGATTTGATCGAAACTGGTGAATTGCTGGTTGATGTGGATTCAGCCTATAAAAGTTATCGTAAAGGCATCGATAAGGGTTTGCTTAAAATCCTCTCAAAAATGGGGATTTCGACCGTTACGTCTTATCGCAGTGCGCAATTGTTTGAAGCGATTGGTTTGTCTGAAGAAGTGGTTTCCATGTGCTTTGATAGCACGCCTTCACGTATTGGCGGCGCGCGGTTTGAAGAACTGGAAGTCGATCAAAAAATTCTCGCCCAAACTGCCTGGGTTGAGCGTAAGCCAATCGTTCAGGGCGGTTTGCTTAAGTATGTACACAACTCTGAATATCACGCATTCAACCCGGATGTAGTGCAAACCCTGCAAAAGGCTGTTCAAAGCGGCAACTATGCAATGTGGCGCAACTACGCGGATTTGGTGAACAAGCGCCCGGTTTCTATGTTGCGCGATTTGTTGGCAATTCGTGAAGATGCCTGCAAGCCGGTTCCTCTCTCGGAAGTTGAATCGATTGAAAACATTATTAAGCGTTTTGACTCGGCGGGTATGTCGCTTGGTGCTTTGTCGCCTGAAGCACATGAGTCCTTGGCTGAAGCTATGAACCGCTTGGGCGGTCGCTCGAACTCGGGTGAAGGTGGTGAAGACCCGGCGCGTTACGGTACTATCAAGTCTTCCAAAATCAAGCAAGTTGCGTCTGGCCGTTTCGGTGTAACGCCTGCTTATTTGGTAAATGCCGAAGTTCTGCAGATTAAAGTTGCCCAAGGTGCAAAACCAGGTGAGGGCGGTCAGTTGCCTGGCGGTAAAGTGAACGCGTTGATCGCGCGCTTGCGCCACTCGGTTCCCGGCGTGACTTTGATTTCCCCGCCGCCGCACCACGATATTTACTCAATCGAAGATTTGGCTCAGTTGATTTTCGACTTGAAGCAAGTCAACCCTGAGGCTTTGGTTTCGGTGAAGCTGGTATCTCGTCCCGGCGTCGGCACTATCGCTGCGGGTGTAGCTAAGGCCTATGCGGATTTGATTACGATTTCTGGTTACGACGGCGGTACCGCTGCGAGTCCATTAACATCTATTAAATACGCGGGTTCACCGTGGGAATTAGGTTTGTCCGAAACCCATCAAACGTTACGTGCAAACGACCTGCGCGATAAAGTTCGCGTGCAAACAGATGGTGGTTTGAAGACCGGTTTGGATGTTGTGAAAGCGGCGATGTTGGGTGCTGAAAGCTTCGGTTTCGGTACCGGTCCAATGGTCGCGCTCGGCTGTAAATACCTGCGTATTTGCCACTTGAACAACTGTGCAACCGGTGTTGCTACCCAACAAGATAAATTGCGTAAAGACCATTACATCGGCACGGTGGAAATGGCGATGAACTTCTTCAAGTTCGTGGCTGAAGAAACCCGTGAGTGGATGGCGCGTCTCGGCGTGCGCACTTTAGGCGAGTTGGTTGGTCGCGTGGATTTGTTGAAAATCCTCGAAGGCGAAACTGCCAAACAAAAGCAACTGGATTTAAGTCCGATCATTTATAGCGATGATTATTTGGCATCCAAACCACAATTGTGTGCGGTTACCCGCAACGAGCCGTTCGATAAAGGCGAAACAGCTGAAGCGATTATGCGTGTGCTTTTGCCAGCGATTGAAGGCAAAACCGGTGGCGAATTTGAATTCCGCATCACTAACTGTGACCGTTCAATCGGTGCGCGTATCAGCGGTGAAATCGCCAAGCGCTACGGCAATAACGGCATGGCTTCAGCACCGATCAAACTGAAGTTGACCGGTATTGCTGGGCAGAGCTTCGGTGTGTGGAACGCTGGCGGTTTGGAAATGTATTTGGAAGGCGATGCCAACGACTATGTCGGTAAAGGTATGGCCGGTGGCAAACTGGTTTTACGTTCACCGCGTGTTTCCAGCTTTAAATCCAATAACACGAGTATCATGGGTAATACCTGTTTGTACGGTGCTACTGGCGGTAAATTATTTGCGGCGGGCACTGCAGGTGAACGTTGCGGTGTGCGTAACTCCGGTGCTCATGTTGTTGTTGAAGGCGCTGGCGATCACTGCTGTGAATATATGACGGGCGGTGTGGTGACGGTACTGGGCCAAACCGGTGTTAACTTCGGCGCAGGTATGACTGGTGGTTTCGCTTATGTGTTGGATGAAGCTAACGATTTTGTGGATCGCTACAACCACGAGTTGGTAGATATTCATCGCATCAATACCGAGGCTTTGGAAGCTCATCGCCATCATTTACGTACTGTAATTGAAGAGTTCGTACAAGAGACCGAAAGCGAGTGGGGTCAAAACCTGCTTGATAATTTCGATGATTACATCGGCAAATTCTGGCTCGTGAAACCTAAAGCAGCCGCTTTAGGTGGACTGCTCGTCAGTTTCCGCAAGCGCGGCGAATAAGGCGAGAGGAGAAATATCATGACTGCACGTTTAAATAACGATTTTCAATTTCTCGATGTGGGCCGCCAAGACCCTACCAAGAAAGACATGAAAACTCGCCGACACAAGTTTGTGGAAATCTATCAACCCTTCGCTAAAGAAGAGGTTGAGGGCCAATCGCATCGCTGTCTTGAATGCGGCAACCCCTATTGTGAGTGGAAGTGCCCCGTGCATAACTTCATTCCCAACTGGTTAAAGCTGATTTCTGAGGGCAACATTTTTGAAGCAGCTGAGTTGAGCCATCAAACCAACTCTTTGCCAGAAGTGTGCGGCCGCGTATGTCCGCAAGATCGTCTGTGCGAGGGTGCTTGTACGCTTAACGATGGTTTTGGCGCCGTAACCATCGGCAATGCAGAGAAGTATATTACCGACACCGCTTTTGCTATGGGCTGGAAGCCAGACATGTCTAAAGTGGTCTGGACCAACAAAAAAGTTGCGATTATCGGCGCTGGCCCAGCAGGTATCGGCTGTGCAGACGTACTAATTCGCAACGGCGTTAAGCCAGTTGTATTCGATAAGTATCCAGAAATTGGCGGATTGCTGACCTTCGGTATTCCTGAATTCAAGCTCGAAAAATCGGTGCTGTCGCGTCGCCGCGAAATCTTTACTGAAATGGGTATCGAATTCCGCTTGAATACTGAGATCGGAAAAGACATCAGCATGGAAGATTTGCTATGTGAGTACGACGCCGTATTCATGGGCATGGGCACCTACACCTATATGAAAGGTGGTTTCCCGGGTGAAGATTTGCCGGGTGTTTACGATGCCTTGCCATTTCTGGTTGCCAACGTAAACCGCAATCTCGGTTTCGAAAAAGATGCTGCAGATTTCATCAGCGTAAAAGGCAAAAAAGTTGTGGTTCTCGGTGGTGGTGACACAGCGATGGACTGTAACCGTACCTCGATTCGCCAAGGCGCTGATTCAGTGGCTTGCGCTTATCGCCGCGATGAAGAAAACATGCCTGGTTCCAAGCGCGAAGTATTAAACGCGCGCGAAGAAGGCGTTGAGTTCCTGTTCAACCGTCAACCAGTTGCAGTGGTTGGTAATGGCAAAGTTGAAGGCGTAAAAGTAGTCACCACTGAACTTGGCGAGCCAGATGAAAAAGGCCGTCGCAGCCCTGTCGTGGTTGAAGGTTCAGAAGAGATTCTGCCTGCCGACGTAGTGCTCATCGCTTTCGGTTTCCGTCCAAATCCTCAACCATGGTTTGAAACTAATGGTGTGAAAGTGAACGAGTGGGGCGGTGTTCACGCTCCAGAACAACAGCAATTTAAATTCCAAACCACCAACCCTAAAGTATTTGCGGGTGGTGATATGGTGCGCGGTTCTGATTTGGTGGTAACTGCCATATGGGAAGGTCGCGAAGCTGCTGAAGGTATTCTGGATTACTTGCAGGTGTAAACCGTAAAACTCCTGTAATATCCGCGTCACAAAATCATTGGCCCCGCTTATTGCGGGGCTAATTTTATCTGCCAAATATGAATTGAGCCGGCTGCACGGCGTGAGATGAGAGATTGACCTATGACCGAGCTTAAAAACGATCGTTTTTTACGCGCGCTTCTAAAGCAACCTGTTGACGTTACTCCGGTATGGATGATGCGCCAAGCCGGCCGCTATTTGCCTGAATACCGTGCCAGCCGTGAACGTGCGGGCGATTTTATGGGCTTATGCACTAATCCTGACATGGCTTGTGAAGTCACTTTACAACCGTTGGATCGCTACCCCGGTCTTGATGCGGCTATTCTCTTCTCCGATATTCTCACCATTCCTGACGCCATGGGTTTAGGCCTGTATTTTGAAGCTGGTGAAGGCCCAAAATTCCGAAAACCTGTTCGCACCGAGGCTGACATTAATGCTCTATCGATTATCAAACCCGAGCAAGATTTGCCTTACGTAGTTAATGCGGTAAAAACTATTCGTCGTGAATTAAATGGCCGTGTGCCCTTGATTGGCTTTTCGGGTAGCCCATGGACATTGGCGACTTACATGATCGAAGGCGGTTCAAGTAAAGATTTTCGACGCGCCAAAGAAATGCTCTACAACCAGCCGCAGTTGATGCATCAATTGCTTAGCGTTTTGGCTGATTCGGTAACGGTTTACCTTAATGCGCAAATCCAAGCTGGTGCGCAAGCTGTACAGATTTTTGATACTTGGGGTGGCGCTCTGTCGCACGCTGCGTACCAAGAGTTCTCATTGAACTATATGCAAAAAATCGTGAATGGATTGATTCGCGAGCATGAAGGTCGTCAAGTTCCGGTGATTCTATTCACTAAAGGTGGCGGTCAATGGTTGGAATCTTTGGCCGCAACAGGCGCCACCGCCTTAGGTTTGGATTGGACTACTGATATTGCGGCGGCGCGTACTAGAGTTGGCGACAAGGTTGCTTTGCAGGGCAATATGGACCCAACCATTCTTTATGCATCGCCAGAGCGTATTCGCACTGAAGTCGGCACTATCCTTGCTGCGTATGGAAAAGGATCGGGACATGTCTTTAACCTTGGTCACGGCATCACCCCAGAAGTAGATCCTGCTCATGCTGGTGCTTTTATCAACGCTGTACATGAATTGTCAGGCCAATATCACCAATAATTGTGCCGCTCATACGTGCTTAACCTCCCTTGGGAGATTTTTACGCCAATCGGCTCTAGTTTGTTCGGCTATTCTTCATTACACTCATCTTCACGAGTGTTCGAATATAGCCAGGTTTCGTTAAACGGAATTGCATTTTAAAAATTTAGACGCGAGGCGTAGCTGTGGGTATCAAGCAAGTAAAGGTTGATGTAAACGAACTGAGCCTGGGCATGTATGTGTCCGGTTTGGATCGTCCATGGTCGCAAACACCTTTTCCACTGCAAGGTTTCTATCTACGTGATCTGCAAGAAGTAAATCAGTTAAAAAGCCTGTGTAACTACGTGTACATAGATGTCGAACGCGGTAGAGGCCCTATCGCCGCCAACCTCAAAAAGATGGACACCAAGCTCGGCAAAACCAAGGTTATTGGTCGCGAGCGCGATAATGCCGTTCTTAATGAGCCGATTGCTCCGCTTAAAATCCAACGCAACTTGTATCGCGAAATTCAACCGCTACAAAAGGAAGTGAAGAAAGCCAAGCAGTTGCACCAAAAAGTTTACGGTGCTGTGGTTGAAGTGATCGAGATGCTCGAAAACAAGCAACTTGAAAATATCTCCTTGGGTGAAACCAAAAAGGTTGCCAGTGAAATGGTGGATAGCGTGTTACGCAATCCCGATGCATTTACCTGGTTGTCGCGCGTACAGGAAAAAGACGAATACACCTACAGCCACGCCGTGCGTTCATCGGTTTGGGCGATTTTATTTGGTCGTCACATCGGCTTGCCCAAACGCGATCTCGATGTGCTTGCACTCGGTGTTTTATTAAAAGATGTTGGTAAGGTAATGCTCAATCAAGAACTGCTTGTCAAAGTCGAGCGTAGCCCCGAAGAAGAGCATATTTACGAATCCTTCGTCGAGCTTGGTTGTGAAATTTTACGGAAAACTCACGGCGTCGAGCCGCGCGTAATCAGCGTTGTGAAAACTCATTGCGAGCGTTTAAACGGCAGCGGTTATCCACAACATTTAGTGGGCGATAAGATTCCATTATTGGGGAAAATCGCAGGCATTGTGACTTTTTACGATCACGTAACTAACCCGCGTGGTTCGCGTCATCCTATAGCGCCTTCAAAGGCTGTAGCACGTTTGTATGAGCTGCGCAATATTCAATTTCAGGAAGAATTAGTCGTAGAATTTATTCGCGCGATTGGTTTATATCCCACTGGAACTTTGGTTGAGCTAAGCACTGGTGAAGTTGCGGTTGTGGTAGAGCAAAACTTTGAGCGCCGTTTAAAACCTAAAGTAATGGTAGTACTGGATTCGCTCAAACAAGAGCTTTCTGAATCCGTATTACTGGATCTTTCTGAAGACGATAAACGCAAACAAGCGCTGTTGGATTCTGGCAAAAAAACGCGTTACGAAATTGAAAAAATTGAAATTGCCCGCGATCTTGAACCAGGCAGTTATGATGTGGATATTTCAGCTATTCGCGATCAGTATTTGATGAAAACCGAAAAAACTGGCTTGCTGGGTTTACTAAGTCGCTTAAAAGGTTAATGTAAGTTTTTATAATATTCAAGCCGCTGTCAGCTCAGCTGATGGCGGCTTTTTTATGCTCTCGGACAGGTTAACTAACCGACAGAGTTATGCTGCGCGCCCATTGTAAAGTTATTAAAATAAGCTCGTTTTCCAGTGCTATTGAGTAGCAGACTGCAACGAGTATTAGCACTGCGGCTCACTAGGGTTTTTTCATGGTTTGGTTTTATCGTTCGATGTTTCAATATGTGTTGTTTTTAGGTGCTGCAATCACATTGCAGGTATTTGCCAGCTCATTTGAATCACAACAAAATAACACAACAATCTTTGATGGCATTAAAGGCGATCAGGGTGAATTGACTATTGATCCTAATCAAGCAGCTCATATTTGGAAAAATATTTCCTCGCAAAAATCGGCTAATACAACGACAGGGTTTGCCTATCGTAAAATGTATGGCGATTTTATTCTTACCTTGCAATCTAAGAATCCCAAAAGTGGTGAGCAGTTTGTTAATTTCGGTTTGCAGATAGATGCGTTGGATGATTCGTTTTCATTGAAAACCAAATTTGATTCGCAATCAAATTTAATTGTTGAAACCCAGAGCCCAAAAAAGATCCATCTGGATCGCGATGGCTATGTTAAAAATCCTGATATTTTTCAAGTTGAACAATCGGGTACTGAAATAAAATTTTCAGCAGCAAATTATGGCCGTCCATTAAAATTAATCGCACATTATTCGCTGCCTAAAATTCAATCTTTGAATGTTGGTGTTTACCGGGAATTTTCAGCAAATGATAAAGCACCGCTTGAATTGCGAAATTTACGCTGGGTAATTCCAGTATGGAAAGACTTTATTCCCTACTATCATTTTCTGGGAAGTCGCCTTGAAATTCTCGATGTAACGACCGGTGAACGTAAAGTTATTTACGAAACGGCGGCCGGAATTGAAGCGCCTAATTGGACCTCAGACGGTGATACTATTATTTACAACTCATCTGGCCGCGTCTATCGCCTGTATTTGCCGACGAAAAAAATATCCTTATTTAATACTGGTTTTGAAGCCAAAAATAATAACGACCACATAGTGTCTTATAAAAGTAAAATTCTCGGCATCACACATATGGATAAAGATATTGCCGACAATTGGTCGGTTTATAAATTACCCATTAACGGAGGTGAGCCCCAACGACTAACGTTTAAAACGCCATCTTATTTGCATGGCTGGTCGCCGGACGGACGCTACATTTTGTATACCTCAAGACGCAACGACCAATATGAAATTTATCGGGGAAATAGTGATGGCAGCGGCGAAGAATTGCAGTTGACCAATAACAACAGCATGGATGACGGCTCCGAATATTCGCCCGACGGAAAATATATTTATTTTAATTCCAATCGCAGCGGCGCTATGCATTTATGGCGAATGGATGCGGATGGAAAAAATCCGAAACAAATTACGCACGATAATTTTAACGATTGGTTTCCGCATATTTCGCCGGACGGAAAACATATTTTATTTTTGTCATATTTGCCCGATGTTCCATCGGATTTGCATCCCTACTGCCAACAGGTTTATTTGCGCATGTTGCCAATTAGCGGCGGTGAGCCCAAGATCGTTGCATATCTCTATGGCGGGCAGGGCACCATCAACGTTCCCTCTTGGTCACCGGACGGCCGTTATGTTGCATTTGTAAGCAATAGTCAGTTGGGTGCTGAAAAGCATTAATATACTTTCGACAATCTGCTTCCCATTCCTTCTCGTCGCTACTCTTCAGTTTTCGCCATATTCAAACATCCGCTCTGATTTCTTAATCAGAGCGGATGTTTTTGCTTGCAATAAAACGACGGTCAAATTTGGCGCCGATTACCGGTCAATGGTCAAAACTGATTGCCTATGATTGGCATCTACAGGGTACAATTCGCTACCTAATGAACCTGAACAACAGCTTGTTTGAGCAATAATCATAAAGTTTTGCTGCGGCACTGTAGTTTCCTAAATTTATTTGATAGAGATTTTTACAATGTTTGAATGGATAGCAAGCCCCGAAGCCTGGGTTGCCCTGGCAACCTTAACCGCACTGGAAATTGTGCTCGGTATTGATAATATTATTTTCCTGTCGATTTTGGTCGCCCGCTTACCCGAAAAGCAACGCGCTTTGGGTCGCACCGGCGGTTTGGCGTTGGCGATGTTAACGCGCTTGGCATTGCTGTTTTCCCTGTCGTGGGTGATGGGCCTTACGCACCCGTTTATAAGCCCTTTTGGATACGATATTTCCGGGCGCGATTTAATTCTTATCGGCGGTGGTTTATTTTTGCTCTATAAAGCCACGATAGAAATTCATCAGAGTGTTGTAGGTGAAGAAGAGCAATCGGTTATCAAAGCGGGAAGCTCGAACTTCTTTGTTATTTTAATTCAAATCGCCATTCTCGATATCGTCTTCTCGTTGGATTCCGTAATTACTGCTGTTGGTTTAGTTAGTCAGGTTTCATTAATGGCAATCGCCATTATTATTGCGGTAGGCGTGATGATGTTTGCTGCAAAATCCATTGGCGAATTTGTGGAAAGACATCCGACGATAAAAATTCTTGCACTCGCATTTTTGGTGATCGTCGGCGTGACCTTGATTTTGGAAGGCTTTGCGGTGCACGTACCCAAAGGTTACATTTACTTTGCGATGGCATTCTCGTTATGTGTTGAAATGATTAATATTAAAATGCGCAAAAAATTAGAGACTAAAGAATAAATTTCATTTAATAATCCGTAATCTTGATCAATAAAAAAAGGCTTCCTTGGAAGCCTTTTTTTTATTCTCGCTTATCAGTATAAAGATTATTTTTTAGCGGCAAGTTTAACGCCGAGACGCGTGGTAGTTCCTGCAACAAATTGGGTTTCCCATTTCACTTTATCTTTTGCAAATAAAATAACGGCAGTTGACCCCAATTTAAAACGGCCCATTTCTGCGCCTTTCTCCAGCGTAATATTTTGATAAGGATAATTCGAGGTTTCTATTTCGCGGCTACCCATGGGTGCGACTTCGCCGTCCCATACGGTTTCGATTCCCGCCACAATCATTGCGCCCACTAATACAACGGCCATAGGGCCAATGTCGGTATCAAAAATTGCGGCTACGCGTTCGTTGCGCGAGAATAAGCGCGGTACATTTTCTGCGGTGACGGTATTTACCGAAAATAAATCGCCGGGAATGGAAACCATGCAACGTAATTTTCCACCATAAGGCATGTGTACACGATGATAATCTTTTGGCGATAAATAAATCGTCGCGAAATCGCCATCTGCAAATTCTTGTGCAAGTGCGCTGTCGCCACCGAGTAATTCTTGCGTGGAATAATCCTGACCTTTGGCTTGAAAAATGCGACCATTTACGATTTTTCCGAGCTGGCTAATTGCACCGTCGGCTGGGCAAACAATCGCGGGCGGTTCACCGCAAATGGGGCGCACACCGGGTTTTAACGCGCGGGTGAAAAAATTATTAAAATTGCTATAGGCCGTGGGATTTTCTTCAGCGGCAATTGTCATGTCGACGTTGTAGCGTTTAATAAACCATTTAATAAATGTATTTTTAATAAAACTATTATTGCTATTTGCAATGCCGCCCACAAAGCGTGAGAGCGCATGTTGTGGAACCAGATGTTGCAATTTAATAAATAATTTGTCGTTCATATCGGCACGGCTCGTTTAAAAACTATTTTTGAGTGCGGTGTTAGAATGGAGCATCTTATCAAAAAGTCCGCGCAAGCGCTCTTTATATAAACGACACAGGTTCAGCTAAAAATGCTTCAATATCAAATAATTCCGGTTACGCATTATCAACAAAATTGCACACTATTATGGTGCGATGAAACCAACGAAGCGGCGGTGGTAGATCCGGGCGGAAATATTGAGCGAATTTTAAGCGTGCTTATCGAACGCAAACTTAATCTGGTTAAAATTTTGCTCACCCACGGCCATCTTGATCACGTTGGCGGCACCGAAGCTTTGGTACGCGCCACAAAAATCTCTGAAGATTCTGCGCCAATTCCTATTGAGGGGCCGCATCTCGACGACATGTTTTGGATCAATATGCTGCCGCAACAAGCGCAAATGATGGGTTTTAGTACGCCGCAAAATTTTCACCCCGATCTTTTTTTCAAGGATGGCGATCAGGTAAGTTTCGGAAATGTTCACTTGGAGATTCGCCACTGCCCAGGCCATACGCCCGGCCACATTATTTTCTTTCACCCGGAAACCAAACTTGCGCTGGTGGGCGATGTGTTATTTAAAGGCGCTATCGGGCGCTCGGATTTCCCGCGCGGCAACTATGATCAGCTGGTGAATTCCATTCGCACAAAGTTGTGGCCGCTGGGTGACGATGTGCAATTTATTCCCGGCCACGGCCCCATGTCCACTTTCGGACAAGAGCGTTTACACGACGCCTTTGTGGCGGATAAACATTTCGGCTGAGTCGCATCCTCATTCTTTCTTATGAAGTTAATCCATGATTACTGATTTATCTTTTTATGCCTTAGCCATTCCGGTGGTAATTTTGGTGGGCAT
Organism: Gammaproteobacteria bacterium; assembly: GCA_004172865.1. Lineage (GTDB taxonomy): Bacteria > Pseudomonadota > Gammaproteobacteria > Pseudomonadales > Cellvibrionaceae > Cellvibrio. The sequence continues at coordinate 139,616 of SEBV01000001.1, forward strand.
GTCTAAAGGCGGTTTTGGCGGCGGTTTGGGTACGCTGGCGGTGCCGTTGCTTTCCTTGATGATCGACCCGCGTCTTGCAGCGGCAATTCTGCTGCCGATTTTGTGCGGTATGGATGCCGTCAGTCTCTGGAGTTTTCGCGGCACTTGGGACAAATTAAATCTCAAGATTCTAATGCCCGGCGCAGTGCTCGGAACCATCGCAGGCGCACTCACATTTGAGATGACTAATGCCGACATGGTGCGCTTGATCGTCGGCTTGTTGTCGATTTATTTCGTTTGCCATTACCTCTGGGGCAAGCATTTTCTTGAATCCATTCAGCAACAAAATGCCAGCCCGGTACGCGGTACTTTTTGGGGCACGGTAGCCGGTTACGTAAGTTACATCGCCCATGCGGGTGGCCCACCAGTGGCGATTTATCTTCTACCGCAGCACTTGCCCAAAACGACCTTGGTTGGCACCACGATTTTGTTTTTCGCCATCATCAATTTCATCAAACTTATTCCTTATGCCTACTTAGGACAAATCAACGCCGAGTCTTTTTTGACGTCCCTCGTACTATTACCGCTCGCACCTTTGGGGGTGCAGCTAGGTATTTATCTCCACAATCGTGTTTCAGACCAAGTGTTCTATTGGGTGAGTTATGGCTTTTTGTTGATTGCCGGAATCAAACTGACTTACGAAGGTGCTGTGGCACTTTGGTAATTGTCGATTGATCATACTCATGTGATGCTCCTTTCCATCCATCGTATTTAATTCTTAACAGCTTAGTCATGAAGCTGACGTCGGCATTTAAATCTGTCGATTGATACTTCTTTTCCCATCCCAACTTCTACAACGCAATTTTTCAGGGCGTAGGATCTGAAAAAATAACTCATACCTAAAATAAATGCGGTTCGGCCCCTTAAAGCGAACGACGGGTGCTTGCATTTTCAAGATTATGGTGGGGCTTATTAGAGTTCATGCAGCTCTAGTTCAACAGTGCAAATCAAATAACCATAACTTATTGCAGGTGAGAAAATGATTAAGCCCCGCAAAGCTTTATTGCAAAGGCTTGCCCTTTTAGGGTTGAGCCTTACCAGCGCAAGTGTGTTCGCTCAAGCAGCTCCTCTTTGGTCAGACGAGTTCAATGGTGACCGCCTCGATAAATCCATATGGACGTTTAATACCGGTGGAACCGGCAATGGAAACAATGAGTTGCAGTATTACACTGCAGACTCCAGTAATGCCTATGTGGAAAACGGCAGCCTGATACTTCAGGCAAAACGCGAAAAATTTAACGATAAAGAATTTACCTCTGCACGCTTGCTCACTCAGGGCCGCTTGTCATTCAAGTACGGAACTCTGGAGGCGCGCATTAAGTTGCCTCAGGCTGGCAATGGTCTTTGGCCCGCATTCTGGATGTTAGGATCAAGCATTGGTATCGATGGCTGGCCAAAATCTGGTGAGACAGACATTCTTGAAGCAGGCGCTATCGCCTTCCAAAACGCGGGCACCGCCAATAAAGCTATTTCAGGTGCGCTCCATTGGTGGGAAGAAACCGGTGCTGGTTCTCAGGCAGATTCCTTTGCGGTTACGCAATTACCGACCAACTTTTACGATGATTATCACCTCTACAAGTTGGACTGGACGCCTACGACTATCACGATTTCTGTGGATAACACGCCTTACTTCACTATGGATATCAGCGGCGCGAATAAAAGCGAATTCCGTGAGCCAGGATTTATCCTCTTAAACCTGGCAGTTGGTGGTAGTTATGTTGGTATTTCTGATCCCAACCTAATCACTGCTCCGCTGCCGGGCAAAATGTATGTCGATTATGTTCGCCTCTACAAAAACGCGAACACCGAACTGCATTTGCCGAGCGATAAAGTGTACAGCGGCAACTTTGGTATCAGCACCGAAACTACCCCGGTGTTAGACGAGCTGAACTGGGGCGACCGCACCAATCTTTATATTTGGAACAACATGACTTCGGTGGCGACTGTGCCGTCAGAAGGCAGCAGTGCTTTGGGTTATTCAATCCAGCCCGGCAGTTGGTGGGGCATGGGGTTGCTGCATAAAGATTATGATTTGCACAATTACACCCACGGCTATTTGCACGTAGATATTAAAACTGCATCGACCATGAAAATGACGGTTCACGTTGCCAGTAGTGCAGGCGGTGGCGGTGATGTCGATTTGGTGGATGGCGGCGATCAATACGGTTTGGTGCGCGATGGCAATTGGCACAGTGTTGCGATTCCATTGAGCAAGTTTGGCAATGTTGATTTCAACAGCATCAAAACACTCTTCAGTATTTCCGGTGATGCTCCCGCCGCGGCAACCACCATCGCGTTCGACAATATTTACTTCTCCGAAAGCATCAAACTTCCCGCTCCCGAGCAAGGCAGCTTCGGGATTTACACCGAAAATGCCGCGCACAAAACTGCCGGTGAATTTAGCTTTGGCGTAAATGGCGATTTGTTCTTATGGTCGAATACTTTGACTTTGCAACCAGGCAATATTCTTGAAGGTAGTTCTTCATTGAATTTGAAGTCTACTGGTCAAGGCTGGTACGGCATGGGCTTAACAGCGCGGGAAGGTTTCAACCTGACGGCGTTTGATAATGCCAATGCGGCGCTGCATTTCTCCATGAAAACTACCGATACAGTTCCGTTCAAAATCGGCTTCAAAAGCGGCAACGTGAACGATATTGGCCAAAAATGGATTAACTTCACCGCGGGCGGCGACCCTTACGGTTTTGCTCGCGATGGTCAATGGCATGAGATTGTTATCCCAATTTCCAGCCTCGCTAAAGACATCGACTTGTTTGACGTAAGACAGCTGCTTCAAGTCTTGGGCACCACTGAAATCAACAGCCTGGCTATCGACGATGTATACCTCACCGGCGGTACTTTGGCGAAAGACCCAGGCACCAACGGCCAAGTCGTAAACCGTGCGCCAACCGCAGTACTTCAGCCATCGGTTATGGGCGGAACAGGTCCGTTAACGGTTGTGTTGGATGCTACAAAATCCAATGACGTAAATGGCGATGCCTTAACCTACGCATGGAATTTTGGGGATGGCACCACCGGCACAGGCAACAAGCCAACGCACACCTTTACCCAAGGTGGTTCGTACAATGTTGTGTTGACGGTGAGCGATGGCAAATTAACCTCAGTTGCCAAAACCGTTATTTTTGTTGACGACAATTTCGGCAAAGCCAAAAGCAGCAAGCGCGGCGTAGGCTACGGCAGCCATTCCGTTGAAGATATTTCGATCATGTCGAAAGGCATTAGCTGGTGGTACAACTGGGGCATCAAGCCAGACCTGGCGATCCAGGACGTATACAAGAATTACGGCGTTGAATACGTGCCGATGACTTGGAATGGTGGTTACGATGAAGTGGCACTGCGCGCTTACATCGCCTCCCATCCTGATGTGAAATATCTGTTGGCGTTCAACGAACCGCAATTTAAAGATCAAGCAAACATGACGCCTACCGAAGTTGCTGCACAGTGGCCGCGCGTAGAAAAAATTGCCAATGATTACGGTTTGAAAATCGTGAGTGTGGCCTTGAACTTCTGCGGCAATTGCGTTGCAGACCCAGCGGGCAACCCTTACTACACACCTTGGACTTATCTGGAAGATTTCATCAAAATCTGCCCAAGCTGCCGTATTGATGCCATTTCAATCCACGCTTATATGCCCGATGTTGGCGGCATTCAATGGTACGTCAATCAATTCAAAAAATTCGGTAAACCAATTTGGTTAACTGAATTCTGCGCATGGGAACCAAGCACTACGGTTGAAACGCAACAACGCATGTTGACTCAAGTGGTGGATTATCTTGAGAACGACAAAGATGTAGCGCGTTACGCCTGGTTTATTGGTCGCTCCAACGGCCATCCATACAACAGTTTGCTCGATTACCGTCAATCTGGCGTGCTCACTGATTTAGGTGATATTTACCTGAATCTGCCCGTTCACGGCGATGCGACTAATGTGCATACCTTGCCTAAATTGGTTGAAGCAGAGCGATACGCAACCATTAACGCACCACGCACCGAAGAAACCTATTCGCACACTTACGGTATTCGCGTTGAACAAACTCAGGACGTAAATGGCTTCCTGAACTTGAGCGATGCCAAAGCGGGCGATTGGGTTGAATACAATGTGGTGAGTACGGCAACGACTTACAACATCGCAACTCGTGTAGCCGCCTTGAGTGCAGCGTCGATCAGTGTATTGGTTGATGGCGTACAAAAAGCGACTATCAATGTTCCAGCGACTGGCAGTTTGCAAGCTTGGACTACGGTTAACGGTACCTTGGCATTGACTGCGGGCTCACACAAAGTGCGCTTGGTATTCAATCAATCAGCCAACTTGAACTGGATTAATTTCACTACCGGGACTCAGCCAACAAGCTCAAGCAGCTCATCTGCGAAAAGTTCTTCAAGCTCGGTTGTATCAGTGGCGAGTTCTTCTGTGGCAAGTTCTGTGAAGAGTTCAGTTAGCAGTGTTGCCAGCTCTTCGTCTGTGAAGAGTTCAGTTAGCAGCGCGGCTAGCTCGTCTGTTAAGAGTTCTTCAAGCAGCGTGGCAAGTTCTGCATCCTCTGTGAAAAGCTCTTCCAGCAGCAGCGTGATTTATTTGCCGAACACCAATGTTGCGTTGAATCGCCCTGCTACTGCATCTTCAAATGAAGGTGATGCATGGGCCGCTTCCTTCGCGGTAGATGGCAATAGCAACACCCGTTGGGCAAGCCAGGCGACTGATGCGCAATGGATTTCTGTAGACCTCGGCGCAGTAACCGCGTTCAGCAAAGTGGTGTTGAACTGGGAGTCTGCCTACGGCAAAAGCTACGAAATTCAGACTTCAAACGACGGCACAACCTGGACAAAAGTTTACTCAACCACTACTTCGGTTGGCGGTAAAGAAACCTTGAATGTGTCTGGTAATGGTCGTTACGTACGCGTGTTCGGCATCGCCCGCGGCACTGGCTACGGCTATTCATTGTGGGATTTTGAAGTATGGACTCCTGCGGCTGGCGTAAGCTCAGTATCAAGCGCAAGCTCGAAATCCAGTGTGAGTTCAGCGTCGGTTGCTTCTTCGTCTAAGTCATCTGTAAGCAGTGCGTCTGTTGCATCTTCATCCAAGAGTTCTGCAAGTAGCAGTTCTTCGGTAGCAGCTGGCGCTAACCTGGCGTTGAATCGCCCGGCTACAGCATCGACTAAAGAAGGCGACACCACCGCTGCAAACTTCGCCTTTGATGGCAATGCAGGCACTCGTTGGGCAAGCGCATTTAGCGATGCACAATGGATTTCCGTAGATCTCGGCGCGAGCTATGACCTCAACAAAGTAATCTTGAAGTGGGAAGGCGCTTACGGCAAAAGCTATGAGATTCAAGTATCTGCAGACAATGTAACCTGGACCAAAGCCTACGGCACCACCACCGGTGCTGGCGGCGTTGAAACCTTGAATGTAACGGGCACTGGCCGCTACGTGCGCTTGAATGGCACGCTTCGCGGTACAGGATACGGTTACTCATTGTGGGAGTTTGAAGTTTATGGAACCCCAGCAGTAGTGGGTAACAAAGCACTCAACAAGCCTGCGGTTGCATCATCCAACGAAGGTGACGGTGTTGCCGCTACTTTCGCAGTAGATGGCAACAGCAACACCCGTTGGGCCAGCCAATTTACCGATGCTCAGTGGATCTACGTCGACCTCGGCGCAGTTACTTCAATCAGCCGCGTTAGTCTGCTGTGGGAATCTGCTTACGGCAAAGCCTACAACATTCAAGTGTCTAACGACGCTGTGACCTGGACAACCATAAAATCAATTACCAATGGCGACGGCGGAATTGATGATAATGCGGTGTCAGGCAGCGGCCGTTACGTGCGCGTACAAGGCGTTACCCGTGGTACAGGTTACGGCTACTCCTTGTGGAATTTTGAAGTTTATTAATAATTGGCGGTTAATTATTGTATGAATTAGCCATCAAAAAATAAAAACCGCTTCCATGCAAATGGAGCGGTTTTTTACTTTCGACTAGCTATTTTTAAAACTTACAGCTTAAATCTTTTGATTGCATGTAGTTTTTAAAGAGTGGAAAAATAAAATACAGTATAAAAATATAAAAGAAATAACACAGAAGAGAAAAACACTATGAATAAATATTTAATAATCGGCGCGCTAATAGTGTTCATTGGCAGCGTGATTTATTTTACAAGAACCGATGATAATCCATATGTAACTCCGTCATCGCAAAACCAACCTGCACCATCACAACAGCAAACACAAAAAATAGATGCGCCTGCGAATACGCAAACTAATGAAACTACAGTTCGTTCTGTTGCGCGTTCATCCAGCGCAAAACAAATAAGTGAATCGCTAATAATTACGGAGCAACCACAAGTAGAACAAACACAAAATGCAGTGGATTTTAATGCGCCTGGCGCTGGTACCGCACAACAAAAAGCGAATTCAGCAAACGCAGCGACCAAGGCCTATGAAGAAGCAAAACAGCGCGGTCAATAAATTAGTTTAATTTTAAAAATCAATCTGAGTGATGCGGTACAAACGTCACCGCATCACCCACTGCAATAATTCCGCTCTCAAGAATTCGCGCGGTAATACCACCGTGCCCACGCACCGCATTGTAACCACCCGCACCAAAAGTCGCCTCCATCGCCGAACAAGGGTGACACAAACCCGTATATTCCAATAACGCAGAACCCACACGAAATTGCTTATCTTTTAAGGCTAATAAATTAATCCCTGTCACCACTAAATTACGCCGCAACAATTCAGGCGCAACACTTTCGCGTCCCAACATAGACGCAATCGCCAACAAGTGCTCACCCTGAATTAAAGTCACCTGCCGCTTGCCATTCTTACTCGCGTAGCGGTCTCCCGCCAAACCGCGCCCTGCAATCGCTTCAACATCCGCACGCTCAATCATCGGTGCCTTACGCGCAGGCCGAATGCCAATCCACCGAATCTTCCCAATTTGTGGAAGCCGATTAAATAAATCGTGTAACGAGTCACTCACGGTAATTTCCTCTGAAGTGAGACTTTAGGATTCTAAAATAAGCACATTAGCGTTAGATTGGAAATATTGCTATGGGGACTATATAGTTGGGGGTAATAAGCTGTTGTGTCTTTTAAAAACGAATTACGAATAAATTTTAGGGCAATAAAAATATCTTTTAAACGAGATGCCGCTATTTAAATGCTGAAGTGGGGTGCTCATCTAGTTCGTCACCCTATTATCACAAGCAAATTACCGAATGGTGTGATGAGTTTTTACGCAAGTGCCTTAATGTTGAAGTCGAACCTGAAAAAAGCTATTTTCAATTCTCACCGATGTTGAAACTAGTGGGACCTATGTTTGGCTAATAATTATTGAGCTGAATAGCTCGAGAAAATGATTTGAATATAAAAAATTCCGAAAATAGTTTTTTCAGACTGGCTTATCCAATTAGCATAACAGTATGTTTCCAAATTATACGTGCGCCACGTGGCTCCATTTGGAAGTTTTGTGAATGGCGTATTTATAAATTGCTGTGAAAAAAAATTTTCAAAATGCATTTTAAGATCACCAATTAGCCTAAAATTGTGAACATTATATGAACTCTACCAACGCATACAAAATGTTTTTTATATGGTTTTCGTTAGCTTTCCCTACAGTAGTTGTAGCCATATTAACTCAAAATAAATTGGCCATTTGCAGTGTTTGGATTTTATTGATCATGATAGGTTTGATTGTCGTAAAAGATATCGTAGTTGATTCTTACTTTTCCATTAAAAGTAAAGGCTGGCCAAAAACAAGATTTTCTGTGAAAAAAGCAGATATCATACACTCGAGTGGTTCAAGTGATTCAGCCGAGCACTATAATGTAAATCTTAAGCTCGAATACGAAGTAAATAAGATTAAATATGAACTTATATGTCACGAATTTAATATTCCGTTTCATCAGACCAAGCATGAGGCTGAAAAATATTTGCAGGAGATAACTCTAGGGAATAGAGGAGAAAATGTATATTTCAACCCATCTAATCCCAATATTGCATACTTAAAGCCAGGGTTTAAATTAAGGCATGCGCTAGGTTTAGTTGTAGGATTAGGTATTATTACTGTTCCATTTCTAACGTTGATTGGAGTCATTACTTGGACATAATAATTGCATAATCGTATGGTATTTACTTGTCTATAATAGTTTTTTTGAATCTTCCATTTAATAGCTTAAAAGGTGCTACTGCATTTGGTGTTGGTTTTCTGCAGGAATGTATGCAAAGTATTGGGATTATTAAAGTAATAGCCTATTTCTTAATTTGATTTGGTTAAGTTATTTACGTTAGGTTAAATTTTTCATTATGTTGTTTTAATTTTTAACTGCTCGCTCTTAACTTTAAAAATATCACTTTTGAGTCCTTTTTAAAATGAACTGGCTAGCGCATGCATATTTGTCCAAACAAAACATAGAATTTCTTGTTGGTAATATATTGCCCGATTTAGTTTCAATTACAGAGTTGAAGAAATTTTCTGCGCCTTTTCAAGAAGGCATAAGCTGCCATAAAGCTATTGATGCATTCACTGATTCACACCCCATTGTAAAAAACGGTATTAGCCGTATGCCAGCCAACTACAAACGTTATGGCGGTATTTTAACGGATGTATTTTACGATCATTTTTTAGCAAAAAATTGGGCACTTTATTCGTCTGAAGGTTTAGGTGAGTTCTCCAGAAATATATACCGCGATTTGAGTAGCATGAAGGAAAATATTCCCGATGAAATTCTCTATAAATTTAAAAGGATATTCGAGCATAATATTTTTGAGAGCTACAAAGATATTTCTGGAATTAAGATTGCATTGCAGCGAATTGATTTAAGATTGCGAAAACCCGCCGACTTGGGTAGCGCAGTCGCAATACTTGAGCAGCATTACGATCTTTATGAATCAGAATTTACTATGTTTTTTGCCGAGCTGCAAAAGCATGTAAGTGCGTATATTATCGAGAACTAAGATTGGTAAATTGTATAAGGCGCGCTATGAAAGTCGTTCGTATCAATAACAAAACCATATTCGGTTTAAGTGTAAGAACAAATAATGAAAATGAGATGAATCCAAATACTGGAAAAATCGCACCATTGGTTCATAAGTTTGATAGTACCGTTGTAGTTAATTATCGAGCGGGCGCCAGGGTTTATGGGGTTTATTATGATTATGAATCGGATGTGCAGGATAACTACTCAGTTTTGGTTGGAGCTGACAATGTGGAATCTTCTGCTGTAACGCTTGAAGAAGTGACGATACAGGAGGGGGATTATCTCGTGTTTTCAGGAAGTGGTCAGGTTCCGCAGATTATTTTTGAAATTTGGCTGCAAGTTTGGGATTATTTTTCAAGTGAAAAATGCGCACATACTAGAGCCTACACAACAGACTTCGAGTTCTACAGAAATCAAAATGAAATCGAAATTCATATTGCTATAAAATAATATGTCCTCGTTTTAATTTTTTTCTCTTGCTTTTTATGACTTTAAAAATTGAGTCGGGATATTCGACCTAGAGATAGCAAAATGATCAGAGTAGGTACGGTCGAAGAAGCTTACGAAGTATTTCTAAATATTCCTGAGCTTGATAGATATTTATCCCTGCAAGAAATGAAAGATAAGTTGTCGGGCGAGTATCTTATTCTTGTTGCTGAAGTTGAAGAGTTATTAGTTGGATTTAAAATTGGGCATCCAAAAAATAATACTGAATATTACAGTTGGCTTGGCGGTGTAGTTCCAACTTATCGACATGCCGGAGTTGCTCAGGAGTTACTGATCTTTCAAGAGAATTGGGTCAAAAGTTCAGGTTTTAAATGTATTTCAGTTAAATCCATGAACAGATTTCCATCGATGTTGCGGTTGCTAATAAAAAATAGTTACAAAATAAAAGAAGTGGAATTTTTTGGTGACTCTGAACGAGAGAGAATTCATTTTGTTAAAGCTCTAGGAGAGATCACTAGAAAAATCTAAATGCACTTTGGCGATCTCGCAGTAATTATCGTAAAGCTCAAAAGGAAAACTATAATGGAAACAAAAAAGATTGCAGTTATCACTGGCGGTAGTAGAGGAATAGGCGCGGCTACGGCTAAATTATTTACACAAAATGGATACGCGGTTTGTATTAATTACAAATCAAATGCAACGGCGGCATTAAATACGGTTAAAGAAATCACCGACGCTGGCGGCAGATGTATAAGTATTCAAGCGGATGTTTCAAATGAGGCTGATGTTGTAAGGCTGTTTAACACCGTTGATGAAAAGCTCGGTCGCCTATCTGTTCTGGTTAACAATGCTGGAATTTTAAAAACACAATGTCGGCTTGAAGATTTAACGGCTGAGAGAATTAATTCGATATTGGCTACTAACGTGACTGGTTATTTTTTATGTTGTCGCGAAGCGGTAAAAAGAATGTCGGTTCGTCACGGTGGGTTAGGCGGCGCCATTGTAAATGTGTCTTCGGGTGCAGCCAGGAGCGGTTCGCCGAATGAATATATTGATTACGCTGCCTCGAAAGGCGCGATTGATACTTTAACAAAAGGACTTTCTTTGGAAGTTGCGACGGAAGGTATTCGAGTTAATTGTGTTCGCCCGGGATTAATTTATACCGATATGCATGCTGATGGCGGCGAGCCTAATCGTGTTGATAGACTCAAACATAATGTGCCGATGAAGCGGGGCGGGCAACCGTCTGAAGTTGCAGAAGCGATATATTGGCTTGCCTCTGAGAAAGCTTCGTTTTCGACAGGTAATTTTCTAGATTTGGTGGGTGGTTTATAATCACCGCAATAAAATTACGCTTAAAAATTAAAAACTTAAGATCGATTTAATAAACTGGAAAAGCGTATGAAAAAAAGTGAAATAGAACCAGAGTTTTGGGCGCGGGCGGATAAAATAATTGACATGGCCAATGAACAAGTTAATGGTTCAACCATAGGAAAAGTCTCTGCTTCGCTGCAGTACGGAACGGCAAGATTTTGTGCATACAATGTTGCGGTTGCTTCAGCTAACGCCGCCGATATGAAACGTGATCGTGAAAACGCAATTAATTATTTTACGGATCAGTTTAAAAAGATGCTGACTGAAAATATTGATGATTATATTGCGAATTACGAGAGTTTCCGACCTCACGATTGATAGTTTCTTGGTAATAAAAAAGGGCAGATTATCTGCCCCTTTTTATTTTATAAATCAACTTATTTAAAACTGAAATTTATTTTAGTTACACACTAGACCGCCACCGCCGGTTGACTGGCTGTTGCAAGTGCTGGTGGTGATGCAACTTTGCGAGTTTTCCCAGCCCCAACCGCTGGCTGTGTTTTGGCAGCTTGGGTAGAGAGTGCCGTACCAGTTACATTTGCAATTGGTGCCGCCACCAGTGTTTCCACCAACGCTGCTGCTACTGCTGCTAGTTCCGCCGCCAGTGTTGCCACCGCCAGTTGATCCGCTTGGTGCAACTGCACGGCCGGTCGTTGGGTCGATTCTTCCGGGGCAGAGATTTTTAGCTTTGAGGTTCGCAGCAATCTGAGCGATAGCACTATTGGTATTGGTGTAGCTGCCATCGTGCATCAAAATAACCTGGCCGTTTTGTAGTTGGTTATTTGCGTTTGCGATAGCCGCTGCACTTGCGCCGTTCCAGTCTTGTGAGTCCACATCCCAAGTCACTATTTTCAGGCCGAGAGCAGTTGCTGCCTGTTGGATAGTTGAATTGGTTTCACCATAAGGTGGACGGAACAAGGTCGGTTTTGGAGCGCCGGTGTTTTGAATTGCCTGATTGGTGCGGTTCAATTCATCATAAACCTGTTGGTAAGTCCAGCTGGTCATATGCGAGTGAGTGTAACTATGGTTTTGAACTTCACCGACAGTACGTTCAGTTGCTAACAGCGATGAATTGCTGGCGACATTGTTGCCTTGGTTGAACCAGGTTACCGGAGTCAGACCGTTTTGCTTGAGCAGGTTGGTTAGCGTAGTGGTGTTTGACGTAGGGCCGTCATCGAAGGTGATGCCGACATAACCACTACAGCTTGTAGTGCCACCGCCGCCAGTGTTTCCACCGGTGCTACTGCTGCTACCGCCGCCGGTGTTTCCACCAGTATTGCCGCTGCAGGTACCGCTAAAGCAATCCGTTGTGGCACCAAATCCAATCACGCCGTTACAGTGCATTAACTCGCTGTTGCCACCGCCACCGCATGAACCGTTCGCGTAGAGGGCAGTGTTGTAGTTCATATCTTCAGCTTGGCGAGTTTCCCCGTTCACCTGAATATAATCGACTTGAACATCGCGACCTGTAGCATCGTTATCGTATTGAACCTGGATATCGCCAGACGCAGTTCCGCTATACACATAGTTTTGGTAACTAGTAGTCAGGTTCCAGCTTCCAACAGTAGCGCCGCCAACTTTAAGGTTTATGTGTTCTGAGCCAGCAATACCGCGAGCACGAACCGTTACTCCGCTACCGCCACTGCCCGTTCCGCCACCCGTACTGCTAACGCTGGATGAACTACGTGAAGAGCTGGTCGCCGCCGTGCTGCTGGTGCCGCCACCGCTAGTCCCTTCACTTACGGTCAGGTCTGAGCTGCCAGTGCTTTGGTAGCCTTCAGTCGCCAATATTTGATAATCATGCGCGCCAAGCGTTAAACCTTTGCTTGCCCAAAAATTTGCATGATTGGCAAAGGTAATGGTGCCGGAAATATTGCCGAATCCTTTCTTGGGATTCCTCACGCTAAAGTATTGATAGAAGGTGCTGCTATTTCCATCAATTGACGGCTGGTTAACGCGTTGGCAGCGACGAACATTGTACGTCGCGCCATCACTTTGGAAGCTGCCATAGTCAGTCCCACCACTACAAGTGGCGGGATTGTAAGAGCCGTAACTTTCAATTACGTAATACTCAATCAACGGGCTTCTTGTCCAACCGTAAAGCGCGAGATAAGTATTTTGGCTGTTACTGCCACCGTAATTACCAGAATAACTAACTGTCCTTGTGCTGTTCCCCGGCTTCCAGCCTTTGCCGCCAACCCAGTTATTGGTGCCGTTGGTCCACTGCGACGTATAGCGTCCGCCAGCTTGCAAAGTCATGGTGGCATTGCCCGAATCTTTCCAGAACGAGTAATAAAATCCGTTATTGGTACCCGTCGAGTTGGAAGATAGCGTTTGTGCGCTGGATGCCGTGGCATAAAGTGCGGCTACGCCGATTACCGCCGATACCAATCCCTTACCGGTGGCTGACAGTTTCTTGAAGTTTAAGAGGTTCATTGGAATCGACCTCCCGTTAAAGAAAAGCACGAACGTTGGATGGATTGCACGATTTGTAGTTTCATTATTAATCTCCGTATATAGCCTCGAAACCAATACTGCATATAGAGGAGGGGCTCATTGGAAGGCATCCTGTTTCATTGCGAACAGGCGTTTTTTATTCGAGCGCCATACTGCGTTGCTGTTATTGTTAAAAACGGCGTGGCTACATCGAACCCTGCTTATTTATAGAGATGGCAACATATTGTCAATTAAACAATATGTATATTGTCAATAAAACTATATGGTCGCAATGCATATAACAATATGTTGCTTGAGTACGGAATTTGTCGATTGTTTTTTTAATTCAGGTGAGTTAGTGCGCTAGTGTGCAAGAAAGCAAAATTAGAAAAATAAATTTTATTGAAATCAAAAATTAAATTGCTGGTGAATTATTTTTTATTTGTGAATTAAAAATTTTGCATTTTTTTGATTAATTTCGAAGCGAAAGCTATTTCGTTTTTATTGTAGATATTAATGTGAAAATTTATTTTCGCGCCACTAAAAATAATGACATGAGCGCTTAAATTATTTTCAGGTTGCGATAGTAATTTGAAAAGTAATTGAATAACTAGTTCGTAAACAAAACTTTATCCCAATAGGCAGGCTCGCCAAATTCGTTTTTAAGATGCGCAATAAATAATTGCGCTTTGGTTGCGTGTGATCTACCTGGCATGCGTACGGCGTGAATGGCGGATGATATTTTTTCGTCAGCTATAAGTGTTTCAGTGAATAAAGGCATGAGTTGCCCTGAAACAATCATGTCGCTGACTAGCCAACTCGCCAAATGAACCACACCAACTCCTGCAATAGCGGCGAGCAAAAGTGAATTGGTATCGTTGGAGCGAAAGTTTCCGCGCACGGGCAATGGCATTCCTTTATTGGTATTAGGAAAACTCCATAAACCGGGAACGGTGCGCACTGTATCTTCAACGGTGAGGCAATTGTGTTGTAATAATTCTTGTGGCGATGCGGGTTTGTTATGGCGTTTTATATAGTCGGGGCTCGCGCAGGCAATTCGATAAAATGGTGCGAGGCGCGTCGCTACCAAATCACTATCCGGTAATTTTCCAATTCGAATCGCGACATCAATTCTCCGTGCAGACAAATCAATAATTTCATCGCTAATATTTAATTCAATTTCCATCAGCGGATAACGCTTGAGAAATGTCACCACTGCGGGCGCAACGTAGAGGCGACCGAAAGACGCCGGAGCAGTTACACTGAGCACGCCTTTGGGATCTTTATTGAGAGCAGAAATTGCATTTTTAGCGTCATCCAATTCCAGCAAAATATTTTGCGCGCGCGGTAAAAATTGTTCGCCGGCATCCGTGAGCATAATCATGCGCGAACTGCGGTTAAATAATTTGAAACCTAATTCTGCTTCAAGGGCATCAATTTTCCGCGAGATAGAAGACACTGCAACGCCTTCCACTTTGGCGACTTTTGAGAGATTGCCCGTACTGGCAACCGCGAGATAGATGCGTATGGCGTCAAGCATAACATTGGATTCCTTTTTTGCGTGAAACGCAAAGATGGTTTGCAGTTTTTCTTATTGTGCTGTTTGGCGCAACGAAATACAATTTTTCTACCAACCATAACGGGCAATTGAGCCTAAGGAAAAACCTATGTCGATTCTCACATTTAAAAAGTTAGCTCTCGCTGCAGCGCTGGCATCTGCCAGTACCTTTGGATTTTTAGCAAGCGGTGCAGCAATGGCCGCTGCACCCATGGTGAAAACACCTGCGCCCGGTTTTTTTAGAATTATGCTCGGCGCGTTTGAGGTCACTGCCGTGAGCGACGGCACTGTAGATTTACCAATAGAGAAATTGTTGAAAGAGCCTGTACCCGTTACCAACCTTGCACTATCAAAAGTTTTTTTGATGACGCCGGTAGAAACATCGGTCAATACCTATCTCATTAACACCGGTACCAAACTGGTGTTGATTGATACAGGCGCAGGCGGTTTGTTCGGGCCTACCTTAGGCAAGTTGATTGCAAACCTTAAAGCATCTGGTTACGAGCCATCGCAGATCGATGATATTTACATCACCCATTTCCACCCCGATCACGTTGGCGGGCTTTCTTCAAACGGAACGCTGGTTTTCCCTAACGCTACAATTCATGCGGATCAGCGCGATGCAGATTTTTGGTTGAGCCAGAAAAATTTGGATGCCGCTGCGCCCGATGCTAAAGGAATGTATCAAGGTGCTATAGCTTCGCTTACGCCTTACATCACCGCGAAAAAATTTGTGCCTTTCAATGGCAATACTGAATTAACTTCGGGCATCAGCGCCGTATCAAGCTACGGGCACACAGCGGGTCATACCATTTATGTGGTGCAAAGTAAGGAACAAAAATTATTTTTAATTGGCGATCTGATTCACGTTGCCGGAGTTCAGTTTGAACACCCGGAAGTGGCAATTGAATTTGATACTAATCAAAAAGATGCGATAGCAGCGCGTGAAAAAATATTTACTGAAGTTGCAAAGGATGGTGCGTTGGTAGGCGCAGCGCACCTACAATTCCCAGGATTGGGTCATTTGCTGAAAGAGAAAAAATCCTACGAATGGATACCGGTAAACTACACACAAATGCGTTAACAAATGCATTAATAGCTACAAGGTAATTTTAGGAAATAATTAATAGCCCAGCAATTTATTGACTGGGCTATTTTTTTGAGTCGTGAATAGTAGATTCAGCTTATAGTTTTTTAGATGTTTTAATGCCGACAGTACTTTCTCTAATATTCTTTTCCGCAAGTGCTTCTTCATCAATTTTCGCACTTTGATTTCGTATAAAAAAAGCAGCTACAAATATTCCAAAGAAGATAAATAATCCTATCGCTACCAAAGTCGCATTATCAGCTACCCAGTTCATAAATACCTCCTGTTTATACTCGATTCGGTGATCGAAAAATTAGTCAGCATTTACTGTAACAACAGAGTCCTGAAAAAATGGTTCGGCAGCGAACCTTATTATTGCTATTTTTTGCATGTATTGATTAGTCAACGAGCTCTATATCCACGCTGTTGATTAGCAATCTCACGGCTTCATCTCTGCTAAAAATAGCTCTGCTAATATCGTTTTCAAAAATATTAATGTCGTAATTTATCGCATCTTGAAAATCAGCGCCTTTCAGATTAGATTTCGCGAACAGGCTGTCCGTGAAATCTGTATTTCTAAATTTGGCGTCGTTGAAACTACCATTTCTGAAATCAACATCATGGGCTTTGCAGTTTTCCAAAACCAATTCATTTAGACTTAAACCAAAAAACGAAGCGTCATTCATAATGCATTCGTTAAATTTTAATGAGGTAAAGAAATTCAATCTTGGCCAATCGGCTTTGGTCCAATTGATACCAATTAATTTACTTTGATCAAAAGTTACATCGGAAAATTTGCTATAGGCAAGATTTACATTGCTGAGGTTGCATTGCGTAAACGTGCACTCCAAAAATTTACATTTCTGAAAGACCGCTTCAGAAAAATTGCAGTTTTTAAACGTGCAGTTTTCAAACTCAATCGCAACCAACGTATTTTCACTTTCGGCTAATTGCTCAAAAATTACAGAAATATATTCATGGTTATTTTCAATGTTCATACGTTTTCGCTTTGCGCTGAATCGCTCAACCCAATTTGTGAATGATCTGCTTTCATTGCGTTTGCTCTTAAGCAAAGTATCAACACGCAAGACCATATTTGAAATACGACGACTGCACATATTTCAATGGGTTGGTGTGATAAAGCAGTTGAATATAGCGAATGAATATCCATGTAACTCACCGAAGACCTTAATGCAGAGCGGCGATAATCGCATGCATAGTGAGTTTCGTACAGTCTTGTACTTTTGCTAAATTTCTGAGCAATTTGCAAAAATGATGAGATTAAAAAGCTGGGTGATCTGAAGTAAAAGAAGAAAATAAAATTAAATGGTAAGTTGGATAAAAGTCACCTCAGACAAAAATTCCATCAGTCATTTTCTGGCATTTTTATTTTTTTAAATTACTTATCGAACAGGTTTTCTACCTTGGCATCTAATAACAATTTATTTGTCATTAAGGTCGTAACTGACAAATCGGTTCACTTCAAAACGCTACTGCCAGTATTGCCGCTTTTGCTATTTGGGGACTGTTCATCCATACGACTTGCGCCCATCAGCAACCAACAAGAGAGTGTTCACATAAAATATCAATTCACCAATGATAATTATTGTTATTTGAATTATAATGGCGCTTCAGTCTTTGACACATACACCATCTTTGGAGTGCTTTCGTGAAATTCAAACTCTTACCTCTCTCTGCCGCCATACTTTTGGGCCTCAACTCATATTCAGCCTTTGCTGAAAGTGCTAATGATGCTTCCGATGAAGTTGTGATTACCGGCAAGTACAGTGTCGGCCAAACCAAGACTCTGGATACCGCAACTGGTTTGGGTTTAACTCTGCAAGAGACACCACAATCAGTGTCGATTTTGACTCATGAGCGCATGCAAGATCAGAACATTACTTCCGTTTTAGAAGCGGTGAACAATGCCGTTGGTGTCTCATCTGCAGAAGTGGACAATGTGCGCAATGACTTCTACTCGCGCGGTTTCAAAATTGACAGTTATCAAATTGATGGCGTGCCTACCTCTTGGAGTTTAGGTGGCGATTCGGGCGAGACGGTAGCTGACACTGTTATTTATGACCGCATTGAATTTGTACGTGGCGCTACCGGTTTAATGACCGGTGTGGGCGATCCTTCTGCTTCGATCAATCTGGTGCGCAAACATGCTACCAGTACAGAGTTGACTGGTTTTGTGGATGTAGCCACAGGCAGCTGGGACAAAAGAACTATATCGGCAGACGTATCTACCGGTTTAAATGACAGCGGTACTTTGCGTGGTCGCGTGGTAGGCCGCTATTTAGGTGGTGATTCTTTCGTTGATTACTACCAAGACGATAAAAGTACTTTTTACGGTGTATTGGAAGGTGATTTGACAGACTCAACATTGGTTCGTGTAGGTGCGAGTTATCAGAACAACAACCCGAAATCTACCGTGTGGGGCGTATTGCCAGCCTTCTTTTCGGATGGCACCAGACCAGATTGGGACGTTTCCAAAACCACCGCGATGGATTGGAACCGTTGGGAATCAACCAATACCAATTACTTCGCCAGCATCAATCATACCTTCGACAATGGTTGGGAGTTGCTCGCCAACTACAACAAATTGCACTACGAGACTGAAGCGCGTTTACTTTACGTTTACGGCACATTGGACAAAACAACCGGCACTGGTTTGGTTGCTCAACGCTACCGCAGTAACGGCGAGTCGAAACAAGATAGTTATGATATCCAGTTAAAAGGTAACTTCGACCTGTTTAACCAAACTCACGATTTTGTCGTAGGTGCCCTGCGTGCCGATCAGTCAGCGGAAACATTCACCCAGGTTCCCTTGGGCGGTAACTCTTGCTACGGCTACGATTGTGTTGATGTAGGCAACTTCTATGAGTTCGGTGGTCTAGCTGAACCAACTTGGTCAGATGTACGTGTCCAATCTCAAGACATCGAAACTGAGCAACGTGGTTACTACGCCGCCACACGCCTTTCCGCCACTGACAAGTTGAAGTTTATTTTGGGTGGACGTGTAGCAACTTGGTTACGTACTGGTTTTGACTGGAGCGGCGATGTTGATTACGGCAATAAAGATGAATTTATTCCTTACGCCGGCGCGCTTTACGATGTGACCGATGCGCACCGCGTATACGTTAGCTACACCGAAATCTTCAAGCCGCAAAGCAATCGCAATGCTGCCGGGGAATTCCTTGATCCACAAGTGGGTAAGAGTTCTGAAATCGGCTTAAAGAGCCGTTTCCTGGATGATCGCCTGCAAACAACGGTTGCCTATTTCAACATCAAGCAGGATAACCTTGCCCAACTCGACACCAGTTTTGTCGGTACACCAGACCAACTCTATGCCTACGTAGGCGCAAAGGGTGCAGAGAGTAAAGGCTTTGAGATTGAAGTGGTCGGTCAGCCCGTCGATGGTTGGAACATCAGCGCAGGCTATTCGCAATTTTCTATTGAAGATGCAAAAGGCCACGACCTGAACACTGACATTGCTACCAAGCAAATCAAACTGTTTACCTCCTACCAATTTGATGGTGCGCTGGAGAAATTGTTGATCGGTGGCGGTGTGAACTGGCAAAACGAAACCTACTCAGCAGGTATTAACCCGGTGGGTGTCGCTGGCAGACTCAATCAGGATGCTTATGGATTGGTTAGCCTTTTGGCTCGCTACGCCATTACTGATGACCTCAACGTACAGTTCAACGCAGCTAACGTGACCAACGAAAAATACTACTCACAAGTAGGTTACTTCAGCTCATACCGCTACGGCACACCGCGTAACTACACCCTTAGTTTGAACTACACGTTTAACTAGTCTCCGCCTGACACCGCAGGTCACGCAAATGGCCTGCGGTTTTATCACTTCCCCATTAAGCAAACGCATTTAGGTTTTTGCGTGATTTTCTAAAAGCTTTACAAAACTTAGTAGTCTCTGAAATTATTTATATTATAATTAAGATAATAAATAAAATTAAATAGAGAGATTGCCATGAGATCAAAATTCACCTCAATGCTCGGTGTATGCCTATTCGCTGCCAGCGCTTACACAGTCGCCAGTGCTCAACCTATTTATCTAGACTCGGAAGGCGTCATCCGTTGGCAGGCCAGTAAAGAAGAGGTTCGCCTGTTCGGTGCTAATTACTGCGCGTTTTCCGGCAGCGACTATCGCATGGCCGAGATGGTTGGAGCGGATCATAAGGCCTTGATTGATGCCGACATGGGCCATTTTGCGCGTATGGGTTGGGACGCTATGCGCTTGTGTTCATGGGGCGATTGGGAAAATGCGGATGGTCTTGGCAACTTGGTTGAAAATAAGCAGTCGGATTTGATGGATTATTTGGTGAGCAAAGCGAGCGAGCGCGGCATTCAAATGTTGCTAACGCCCATCCACACTTATAACCCGGCTTATGCTGACAAATTCGGCGATGACAGTTACAAGCCCGCCGGTTTTTCGTCGCTTTATCCCCGCGATATTCTGGGCACTGAACCCAAGGCGATTGCCGCTGAGAGTAATTACGTTCAGCAGCTTCTCAACCACGTTAATCCTTACAGTAAAAAAGCGCTCAAAGACGAACCGAATATTTTGTTTGTGGAAATGATTAATGAGCCTATCCATCACCCGGAAAATCTTCAGCAATCGGTCGGCTATATCAATACTTTGGTGGATGCTGTGCGCAAAACCGGCAGCGAGCAAATAACGTTTCACAATTATTCGCAGGACTTCAAAATTCTGGATTCGCTGGCCGAATCGAAAGTGCAGGGTGTGAGTTTTGGTTGGTATCCCAGCGGCTTGGTTTCCGGTCATACGCAACAGGGCAATTTTTTGCAGAGCGTGGATAAGTATCCCGATCTGCTCAATTCCAAGATTTCAAACAAGCCGCGAATTGTTTACGAATTTGATCAGGGCGATTTAAATACTGGTTATCTTTTTCCCGCAATGGCGCGTACCTATCGCAGTGTGGGCGCACAGTTTGCCGCTGTCTTCGCCTACGACATGCTCGAAACTGCACCTTACAATCTTGGTTGGCAAACACATTTTATTAATCTCGTACATACACCGCGCCAAGCCGTCAGCGCTGTAATCGCGGGCGAGGCCATGCGCCGCTTGCCGCGATTACAGCAATATGGCAATTATCCAGAAAACACTGAATTCGGTGATTTCAGCGTGGATTACGCCACTGATTCAAGTTTGTTGAACGCGCCCGATGCATTTATTAACGCGGGTGATACCAAAGTTGCACCGCGCAAACCCGCGGAATTATCGCGCCTTGTCGGTTTTGGTTCTTCGTCAATTATCAACTACGAAGGCACCGGCGCTTATTTTCTGGATAAAGTTCGCGATGGTATTTGGCGGTTAGAAGTTTATCCCGATGAGATATTGGTGAGCGATCCCTTCGCGCAACCGCGTCTCGACAAAATTGTGTCGCGCCTTTATTTCAAATCCTGGCCCATGACAATTAAATTGCCGGATTTAGGTGCGCGCTTTAATGCAGAACCTTTAACGCTGCCTGCGGGTAGTAGTGGCAATAAACAGGTTGCTAAAAACAGTGTGATAAATGCGGCGCCCGGAGTGTGGTTACTAACTAAAAAAACTGACGTGAATTCTGATAGTTTGCCCGCAACAATTAATCGCGTTGGTTTTAAGGAATATCACATCAATGCGCCCAAAACTTACCCGGATTTAATTCAAACCTTGGCACCGAGCGAATTTATAAATGATCAGCACGTGCAAATTAATGTTCGCCTGGCGAGTAAAAATCTTCCCGAAAATCTTTCACTTTATATTCGCGCCGTCGGCGGAAATTTTGATAAACCTATCGCCATGAAACGTATTCGCGGTTACGACTACAGCGCGAGTCTTCCTGCTAATCATTTGCCGGTGGGCAATTACGAATATGTTGTCACGCTCACTGAAAATGGCCGAGCCACAAGTTTCCCGGGTGCATTCGCAGGGCAGCCGGGATTGTGGCCGTTTGCAGCGGAAAACCCGTGGACTTTTAGCATTAACTCTGCGCAAATCGATCTCACTATTTTTAATCCAAAGCAGGATATTTCTTCGCTTTCCTTTGTGCGTTTGAGCGAAAAAGAGCGTACGGTTTTTCATAAATTAGTTGCGGGCGAGAGCACGAGTCAAAACGCTTTATCTCTACGTGTGCAGCCTTTCGCGAATGGCGAAATGCCAGCGCATTATGCAGGCGGACTTTATATTGGCGACAAAATTTCTGCACGTGAAAAACTCGCCGCACAAGCAAAAACGATTGATGTTCGCGTGCGCGCAACTAATAGTAATCGCAAAACGCTGGAAATTTATTTAATTGAAAAAGATGGCTCAAGTTGGCGCGGCAACGTTGTTGCACAGAAAGAGTGGGCCACACAACGTATTCCATTGGAATCTCTGACGTTTGCAAAAAGCTTATTAATTCCAACGCCATTTCCCGGCTTGTGGAATTACTGGCGTGAAGGCCCGAAAGCCCGCGCTAATAGTAAGATCCAGGTTGAAAATATCGAGCGACTTGAGCTGCGGGTTTATCCCAATCAAGGGGAAACCGGTAGCGACGATGCCAACAGTCTTGAAGTTGAATCCGTGCAGCTAGGTTACACAGCGGAGAAATAAAATAATGCCGCAGATGCGAGTGTGCATCTGCGGCAGATTTTTCAAAAATTTACTGTCATTTTGTTGAGCATATTCCCGCTAATTCTCATAGAATTTTCTAATTTTTATCAACGATTCTTTTGACATTACTTAACACACCAAAAATGCTTTCCGTGTTTTAATTCGTTCACATCAAAAAATCATGTTTGCTTTTGCGCAATGATTTTTTCGATTGGCGCCATTTACTCTTTTTTCTGCAAAACACTGTTACTTTTCAAACAAATTCGCGGCATAAAGTTTGCTGCTTGTTAATTTCCTTAAATGTTTATTTGTGGAGGTTGCGAATATGTCATCGAAATTTTCTATTAAAACGGTTGTGATTGGTTTGGCGGCTGCATTTATTGCTGATGCGGGTTGGGCGCATCATGGTTGGGCAGGTAATGACGAAAAACAACTTGATTTAACCGGCACCGTCGTAAAGGCAGTGAGCCTTGCGGGGCCGCACGCGAATTTGCAGATACGAGCGCAAGGCCAAGTTTGGGATATCACCTTAGCGCCGCCAGCGCGCACCGAAAAAGCAGGATTGAAAGAAGATAGCATTCCCCTTGGTGCCGAAGTTACGGTGAGCGGGCATCGCAGTAGTGACCCGAAACGCTTTGAAATTAAAACCGAGCGCGTTACTTATCAAGGCAAAGTATTTAACGTTTATCCCGACCGCGAGTAAGTTCTGTGCTTTTGGATGCTGTACTGATTACTGCTGAAAAATCTGCGCTGGGAATGGCGATACGCGATCTTGGTAGCTGGAGTTACGCGCTTATTAATCTCGTGCATATATTCAGCATTGCCGCTGTGTTTGGAGCGATGCTGATGTTGGATTTGCGTTTGCTGGGTTGGCGGCGTCATATAAATTTGGCCGATCTTAGCGCAACAACTTTGCCGATTGCAGTGACCGGTTTTGTCGGCGCAGTTATTAGCGGCTTGTGTATGCTCTCGGTAAATGCCAGTGAATATATTGGCAATCCATTTCTGGTTATTAAATTCGGCGCTTTATTGTTGGCGTTGATCAATGCGGCGGTAATTCGTTTTGTTCCTGCGTGGAAATTGCGTAGGGTTCATGAGCCGCAAGGTCGAGCGAAGTTGGCGTTAGCCAGTTTTGGTTTGGTGTCGCTGCTGTGTTGGGTCACGGTAGTCAGCGCCGGGCGAATGATTGCCTATTGGTAAACCTAATAAATTGAGCTGAAGCAATTGGGTAATTTCAGCAAAATTCATGTTCATAATTACGCCTGTTTTTTTGTAGTAAGATCCGGCACTTGGTGGGTTGGGTTTAATAACGAAGAAACCGTCATAGTGTTTGCTGCCGCCATAATTCAAGTTAACGGAATAGGGCCTGTTGCAAGTGAATAGGTAGAAAAATAAATTTACAAATCATTATTGGGAGTCACGAGAATGCAAATAATGCGTCAGTTACAGATCTTTATATCGGGCTTGCTCGTGGCATCTTTGCTGGGAGCGGTGTCAGCATCGGCGGCATTACCCATCGAAAAAATAAAATTACCGCCGGGTTTTGAAATCAGTGTGTTTGCAGAAGATGTTGTGAACGCACGTTCGCTCTCGCTGGGCGATGCCCAAACATTATTTGTCAGCACGCGTACCCAGGGAAAGGTGTACGCCATTAAACACGATGGCACCAAAGCGCAAAAAATTATCACCATTGCGACGGGGCTAAATCAGCCTAACGGCATTGCCTTTCGTAAAGGCGCTCTGTACGTAGCCGAAATCAATCGCATTTTGCGTTACGACAATATTGAGGCTCAGTTGGATAACCCGCCAAAACCCGTCGTTATTACTACGCAATATCCAAGCGATACCCATCACGGCTGGAAATTTATTCGCTTTGGCCCGGATGGATTGTTGTACGTGCCCATAGGCGCGCCTTGCAATATTTGTGAGCCGGGCGACCCTTACGCGAGCATCACACGCATTAATGTGGATACGCCTAACGCCAAGCCGGAAATTTTTGCGCGCGGTATTCGCAACACTGTAGGTTTTGATTGGAATCCAAAAACCGGCGAGCTGTGGTTCACCGATAATGGTCGCGATATGTTGGGCGACGATATTCCGCCCGAAGAATTGAATCGCGCGGCAAAAGCGGGCCAGCATTTTGGTTACCCTTATTGTCACGGTGGCGATATTACCGACCCCGAATTCGGCAGCGAGCGTAAGTGCGATGAGTTCACGCCGCCAGAAGTGAAATTCCAGGCGCACTCGGCAGGTTTGGGTTTGCGTTTTTACACGGGTAATTCTTTCCCTGCGGAATATCGCAATCAAATCTTTATCGCCCAACATGGCTCGTGGAATCGCACCAAAAAAGTCGGCTATAAAATTGTGAGTGTGGATGCGTCTAAAGACGGCCAAAAACCTGAGTACAAAGTTTTCGCCGAAGGCTGGCTCGATAAAGAAAATGCCTGGGGCCGCCCGGTAGATGTGTTGGTTCTGCCAGATGGTTCGCTGCTGGTGTCAGACGATACGGCCAACGCGATTTACCGCATTAGTTACAAAAAGCCTTAATTATTTCCTCGTTAGTTTTATCGCGCGGAATTTTCACCTCCCTCGGGGCTGAAAATTCCGCGTTTTCATTTAGGGTGTGGCCATTTTGTTTATTGATGATTCCCTCCTTTAGTTTCTCTTCTATCACCATCATGTATCTGCATTCGAACTCCGATGGAGAAAAACAGGACGTCTAGATTTGATTCGGGTGTATAAACGTACCAGCACTTCGCGAAAGCGCACCTTTATCAATTCGGGCCCATTTTAACGACCTATATCGGGCCAGATTCATTTTCACTTGCGCACAAAGTGGAGCGAAGCCTGTTTCGAATAATGTGATTATTGGATTGAATCGGCAGGCGCGAGTCTGTGTCGGTTTCCATATTCGGTCTTGCCAGAAAATGCGTGCTGCCGGGTGCTTTAAATAATTAGAACGAGTCTCTGATGATGAAGAAATGCATTCACCTAATGTTATGGTTATTTTTTTCGTATTTTTTATGTGCCGCCCCATTTGCCGCAGCCGCTTCTGGCGCTGCGCAAAAACCCTTAACTCAGCAGCAGCTTTCCGACTTTGCCAAAAACACAAATTTTAAATTCGGTGTGATAAGCAATTTCGATGACGCTGGCGATAAAACAAAAGTCAGGATGACACTTTCCAATAAATCGGATGTTTCCCTGCCTGCAGGTGAATCGACCTGGCGTATTTATTTTCACGGCATGCGGAAATTTAGTGTTTCCGAAAAAGCGCCAATCCGTATTAATCGGGTGATTGGGGACTTGACTGAAATCGTTCCTACCAAGGCTTTCCCAGGTTTGGATAAGGGCGCGGTATTGGAAATTATCACTGACGCAAGCCATTGGGTTGTGACCCAGAATGATTTTATGCCGCGCGCCTTTATTACAGCAGACGGTTTAACACCAGCTTTGTTTGCGAATACGGACACCGAAACGTTCGAAAATTTTGTTGAACCCTTTGTCACACCCCAACAGCAGCAACGCTTTGGAAAGGAAACAAAAGACTTGTATGTAGTAGCGACCGCCCAGTCTCGCTACAAAGATAATGGTTCGGTAGCGCAAACCAAAATCCCGGCTCAGGAAGTTGTCAGCCGCATTATTCCCAAGCCTGTTTCTACAAAAATTAAATCTGGCGTAACCCTGTTAGATGCAAGTTGGGAAATTCGCTATGCGGGGCTTTTAGCTTCTGAAGCAACCTATTTTCAGAATGAACTCGACGCGGCAGGCATAGCTTTAAAGTCCGCGCCGGATACCGAATCAGTAAGCGGAAAAGCAATTGTCCTGCTTTCCGATGCAAGCATTGAATCTGAAGGCTACGAGCTGGTTATCGACGAAAAGAAAATCGTCATTAAAGGTGGCGATAACGCTGGAGTGTTCTACGGATTGCAAAGCCTGCTTAATTTAATGACTGCACCGCGCGCCAGTCAGTACGAATTACCACGCCTTACAATCACCGATTCACCGCGTTATAAATGGCGCGGCATGCATTACGATATGGCCCGGAATTTCCACGGCAAGGCCGCGACGTTGCGTTTGATCGATCAAATGTCGCACTACAAACTCAATAAATTGCACATGCATTTAACGGAAGATGAAGGCTGGCGAATCGAAATTCCCGGCTTGCCAGAGCTTACCGAAATAGGTGCAAATCGCTGTTTTGATTTAACTGAACAGAAGTGTTTGATCACCCAGCTTGGCACCGGGCCTTTTAAAACCGGCAATGGAAACGGATTTTATACCACTGACGATTTCATAGAAATCCTGAAATACGCCGCAGTCCGCCATGTGGATGTTATCCCCGAAGTCGATATGCCCGGCCATGCCCGCGCCGCTATCAAATCCATGCAAGCACGTTACAAACGCTTGCTGGCTGAAGGCAAAAAGAGCGATGCAGAACAATACTTGCTCTCAGACCCGAATGACCAATCGCAATATATGTCAGTGCAAACTTACAAAGACAACGCCATTAATGTGTGCCTTCCTTCTACCTATGTTTTTGTGGATAAAGTGGTTTACGAAATTCAGCAGATGTATCGTAAAGCCGGGCTGAATTTAGCGACTTTTCATATGGGTGGTGATGAAGTCGGCAAGGGCGCATGGCAAAAATCGCCCGTCTGCCAAGCGCTGTTTGCATCTGGCCAAGCCGGTTTGGTTGGTGTGACCGATCTCAAGCCTTATTTTGTAGAGAAAGTTTCTAAAATTACCAGCAACCGAGGCATGGCGTTAGCAGGTTGGGAAGATGGTTTGATGTATGACCCGCTCACCGTTTTCAACCGCAAGCAATTCGCGAATGAGCAAGTTGTGGGTATGGCGTGGGACAACATTTGGGAAGCAGGCCTTGCGGATCGCGCTTATCGCTTGGCGAATAATGGTTACAAAGTTGTGCTGGTGCCGTCTTCGCATTTGTATTTCGATCATCCTTACGAAGCAAACCCGGAGGAGCGCGGCGCTTATTGGGCGACGCGTTACAGCGATACCCGCAAGGTGTTTGAATTTATGCCGGATAATTACTACGCGAATGCCGACAAAACCGCTGAAGGAAAACCAATCACCAATCTTGAAGCCTTGGTGGGTCGCAAAATGATCCCGCTAACTAAACCCGACAACATTTTGGGTATGCAAGGTGCGGTTTGGACCGAGGCAATTCGCACTCCCGAGCAGTTGGAGCAAATGGTTTATCCACGAATTATGGCTCTGGCTGAACGGGCTTGGCATAAAGCGACTTGGGAGGCAGATCGTCCATCAAAAACAGAGCGCGAACACGACTGGTCGGTTTTTACAAATGTATTAACGCAGCGCGTTTTGCCCAAGTTAGCGCTCTCCGGTTCAGCGTTTTATATTCCACCACCTGGGGGTGTTGTTAATGATGGACTCTTGTTCGCGAACTCGGCGCAACAGGGTCTGGAGATTGAATACAGTATTGATGGCGGTTCAACCTGGCGCCCCTACAGTGAACAAGTAAAAGTACCCGCGAACAGCAAAGTGAGCCTGCGCAGTAAACAAGGTAACGTTTATAGCCGCGCGACGAACTTGTAAGTTATCGATTGGTGATTCGCGAGTTGTATTAAAGCCCGGTTATGCCGGGCTTTTTTGAATCATCAACAAGTCGATTCAATTTAATCAAAAATTTTCCTACACAATCTTGCCGCTCGTCCGACTTTAGGACTTCAAGTGCCGAAAGTCGTACTTCCCCAACCGGAAATCGCACCCGTTGACTAAGGTTTAGATGAAAAGTTACGTAAATTAGTCCGTATCTCCATACCACAAAATTTTCTACCAGTTTTTTGCGTGGATAATGAGGACTTAAAAGCCATTTTAGTGAGGAAATATTTTAATTTTAGTAAAAACAAAGGGTTATGTGTGGATCACTTTAGCTCCCGATAATGAATCGGGCCATGTTAGCGCTTTGATCAAAGTGAAGCGCACCGGGTTTGGGGCTTTGCAATTCTGTAGCTGTATTGAGTTGAGAGCGATATTTGACCATTACGATTTTTATTGTGGGTTAGCCAAATGAGTACACACACTCCCGAGAGAGGAATTCTACATGTTTAACAGATCCAAATTATCCTTGGCTGTTTGCACAGCAATCGCTTCTGCGATTGTTTCGAGTCACACCTATGCCCAGGCTGCCGACGACGGCGTCGAAGAAGTAATCGTTACAGGTATAGCGGCGAGCTTGAATCGCAGCATAGATATGAAACGTAAATCGTTGCTCGTATCCGACAGTATTGCCGCTGAAGACTTGGGCAAATTTCCAGACAATAACATCGCCGACTCATTGCAACGTGTTCCCGGCGTGGCGATTGACCGAGCTGGTGGCGAGGGTCGCTTTGTCAGTATTCGCGGGCTTGGCTCAGATTTTACATCCGTACTGATTAACGGCCGTTCTGCCGCCAGCGAAAACGAAGACCGCGCATTCAGTTTTGATACGCTCGCGTCAGAATTAATTCGCACGGTTGATGTATTCAAAACCTCCAACCCCGGCTTGAAAGAAGGCGGCATGGGCGGGACTGTAAACATAGTTACTGCACGCCCCTTCAACTTCGACGGTCTCCATGTTGCCGGTAGCGTGAAAGGCGTTTACGAAAAGAACAGTGGCGATACCAGTCCGCAGGGTTCGCTTATTTTCAGCAACACCTTTAACGATAAAAAAATCGGCATCCTCGGTTCGCTGACCTATCAAAAACGTTCCAGCGCTAAATACACCGTAAGCAACGAACACATTGTCGATACTGACTACGAAAGCTTCCTGAACTTCACTCAGCCATCTTTAGGTTGGGCGGGCGGTTACGCTTACTCAGGCGATGCTTTGGCAGAACAAACTTATCGTATCCAAAACTTATACAGCGGCGTGACTTATGAAGAGCGTAAGCGCGTTGGCGGCAACCTCGTCGTGCAATTTCAGGCCACTGAAAATTTGTTAATTACTGCCGATGTGATCCGCTCAAAATACAAAACGTCTGATTCTGAATATTGGACTGGCTCATACCTGTGGGCACCAACACTATCGCCCGTTAACAAAGTGGATAGCCACAATTATTACTCAGTCATTAATCAGGGTTACGACGCAGGCTACAACATTACCGGTTATGCCCATGCCTTAGAAACCAGAGAGCGCCCAACTACGTCGACCATCGGCGGCCTGAATGCGGCCTGGCAGATAACCGACGATCTTAAGATGACGGCAGATCTTTCCGCGTCATCAGCCTTGTTGGATAACCGCGGTTTGGATCACATGTATATCCTGGAATTTTTGGATCGCCCCGGGTATATCGTGACCTCGACCAATGGCATTCCGAAGCTCGACTACGCTGACCCTGCTGCTATCACGCCCGAAATGGGCAGTGCAAATATGAAAGATTTGCGCATGCGCATCAGCTCAGACGATGGTATTTACAACAAAGCTGAAAACCAGGAAGCCAAAGTTGATTTTGTTTGGAATCCAACTGATTCATTTATCAACACGGTGAACTTCGGTGCGAACTACGCGGTTGCTGAAAAGACCACTGAGTTCTGGCAAACCCCAGCGCTTATTCGCCGCATGTATCACGGCTTGGCGACGGGCCAGGAAATTGATTACAACAGTATCGTCACTGGCGTTATTCATCCCGGTAATGTGTTTGGCGGATTGAATGGCGACGTTTATAAAATCGATCCGGTCGCCTACAGAAAATGGGCCACGGATATCGCCAACGTAGACGCAAGAACCAGAGCTAATACACCGTCGGGAGTTGCATCGCGCGAAGCATTCCTTGCGAACAACAGCAGCTACGATGCAGTTAAGTCCAACGACTCTTACAAAATTGAAGAAGACGTTACGTCGTTTTATTTGGAAGGCGTGAAAGAAACTGAAGTTTACTCAATGCCACTTACGGTATCGGGCGGCGTGCGTTACACCTCAACGGAATTAACCTCGTCGGGCACCACGCAAGTTTTAACAAGTTTAGTGCGTGAAGAAGCTGAGCCGGGCAGACCGCCATCACCTTGGTTGCTGCAAAACTTTGCGGATGCTGCAGGTACAGCCGTAGCGATTGATAACAGCTATGACAATTGGTTGCCATCGATTAGCGGCAAGCTTTCTGTTACCGATAATTTTGTAGTGCGCGGCGCTGCAAGCCAAACCTTAACGCGTCCAACCTTGAGCGCATTGGCTCCGTATATTTCTTACGGAACCACAACGGTCTCAACACGAACTGCACGCGGTAATAATCCAAATTTAAAACCCTTTGTTTCAACCAACCTCGATTTGTCATTTGAATATTATTATGGCGAATCTAATTTAATTGCCTTGGCGCTGTACAAAAAGGACATCAAAAACTTCATCGTTAGCAAAAGTCTTCCTGAAGAATTTGCGAATGTTGCGGTGGAAGATCCTGAGTGGAGAACCTTCCAGGTTACGCGTCCACAGAATGGCAAATCAGCAATGATTGAAGGTGCGGAAATTAATGTGACGCACGTTTTCCAAAGCGGATTTGGTGTCTCTGCGAACTACACCTTTGTTCATAGCGATGCAAATTTAAAATCCCTCGGTTCAACCGAAACCTTCGCAATGCCTGGTATTAGTGACACCGGAAATCTCACCGCGTTTTACGATAAAAATGCGGTAGAAGTTCGTGTTGCTTACAACTATCGCACCGCTAACCTCGGCAAAATATTTAACGGCCCAAGCAATGAGCCCGTTAATTACGATGCTTATGGCGCAGTCGATGTCAGTGCAAGTTACAAAGTTAACGACAAAGTTTCCATTTTCGTTGAAGGCAGTAATGTGCTGAGCGAAACGGTGCACAAGTACGGTCGTTATGAAAACCAGTTTATCGGCTTTGAAGATACTGGTGCACTTTATACCTTTGGTATTCGCGCGAAACTTTAGCGCACCTTAAATATTCCCGTTTTACTTCCCCTCTTGCCCAATTTTTAATTGGGCTTTTTTACCCATGCTCGCGTTTCGTAAATATAAACATTATTCATTCCGATTTATTCACTCCGATTTATTAACTCAAGTCATGAGAGGTCAACGTGAAAACTAATAACAGTAATAAAACTTTGAAGTCTGTGTTTTTTATATTTTCAATTATCGCATCACTTTTTTGTCAAATAGCATTGGCTGCCAGCACTTATGTGGGTGGAAATTGCAACACGATTAACGGAACTTATGTTTCCCTCGGCCAAGGTCAAGCTGGTGCTTTGCTGGGTGATACTGCGCAGGAAAATTCATTACTGTCGTTCGCGCGCAACAACGGCATTAATTATTTAATTTTGTATGACTTGAATGCATTGGTTGCTAATTCCACACGCGCAACACAAGTAGCATCGCTGATTAATCGCGCGCGAACGCAATACGGCGTGCAACAGATTGGCGCTGCGTTGGGCGATACCACGGGTGCAAATAATATTGTTGCCTACAACAATGCACACACCGCTAACGAGCGTATCGACGTTCTAAATTTGGAATCAGAATTCTGGAACGCAGCGGATCGCGCATCAGCATTAAATAATGTCGTCAATATTTTGGATAGTTTTAAATCACTCGCACAAGCTAACAATATGGAAACCGAGTATTACATCGGCTGGCTAAACAATGCGACCGAAGGTGCGCGGATTGGCAATGCTGTTGATCGGGTTCTCGTACATTTTTATCGTCAGGATGATGTCGATATTATTAATTACGGCATAGAACGTTTGCAGTATTTGGCTACCGCAAGTCGCAAGGTACGCATCGCACCGATTTTTTCTAATGAAGGCCCAACCAATACCGGCGACCCAACCAGTTATTTTATGGGCCCTTGGTTAAATACCCATCCCAACGATCAAGCCTTTAAATCCTGGATCACAGCCTACAACGCATTAAATGCAACCTGGAAATCCAATCTTGAAGTCATGGGTGGAACCTGGTTTTTATATAATTATTTTCCCACTATTTATACCAACAAACCCAATCACATTACCTCAAACCCAGTAAGCCAAACGGCGTGCGTTGGAAATACAAAAACATTTAGCGTCGCAAGTTCGGCCACCAATAAAAATTATTGCTGGATGAAAGATGGAAAATGTTTATCCGATGGTGGAAATCTTTCCGGCACCAAAACCGCAACGCTTACGATTTCAAATATCACCAGCACTGATTTTGGAAATTACACCGCTCGCGTTATTAGTTATGACACGAGCAATCCAACCAGCTTTGCAGCTACCACTGCATCCTTAACACAGAGTACAAGTTGCGGCAGCGGCACTACAAATCTCGCACTCAATAAAACCGTAACAGCGTCTTCATTTATTGCCGCCGGTTACGAGCCTTCCAAAATAGTAGACGGTAATACCACTGCGACTCGTTGGGCCAGCGCTTACTCGGGTGATCAATGGATTCAAGTGGATTTAGGTGCGAGCTACAACGTCAATCGCGTCAAATTAACCTGGGATGCCGCCTACGCCAAAAATTATCAAATTTTAATTTCATCCAACGGTACAAGTTGGACAACTTTGCGCTCAGTTACCAACAACACCGCACTCATCAATGACCAAACTGCGCTTACCGGAACGGGTCGTTATCTCAGAATTAACGGTACTGTTAAAGCTTTGCCTGCGTGGGGTTATTCGTTGTATGAACTTGAAGTGTTTGGTACGCCTTAAGTAAAGAAATTATTTGTATAAATTACATCGTTGAATTTTTTCATGATTCAACAGTGCGATAGATATTAACTCTTAAGATTACTGATTCGTAATCTTAAGAGAATTTAGATCGTTAACCGATAATCAACATAATGTGAATTTTTATGCGTAACACAATATCCCACCTTGTGCTTTTAAGTTTTATGGGTTGTCTTGTCGCTTGCGGGGGCGGTTCTTCAAACGGCACCAGCCCGACAACATCTTCCAGTTCTATTTCAACGAGTTCAACATCTACAAATTCAACGTCTACCAGTTCAACCCTATCCAGTGAAAGCAGTGTTGGTCTTTCAAGTTTATCTTCGGTCGCTAGCTCGACAATTTCTTCAGCCGCTAGCTCAGTAACTGTAACTACTAATTTTGCGATCTCGGGAAACTATATTTCTTTAGGCAATGGAAATTCTGGCTCGCTGCTGGGCGACGCCACACAAGAAACTAAACTCTTAGAGTTTGCGCGCGATAACGGTGTTAATTATTTTATTTTTTATGATTTAAATAGATTAGTCGCAAACTCTGCGCGTGCAACTCAACTTGCATCGTTGATTAATCGCGCGCGAACGCAATACGGTATAAAACAAATTGGCGCTGCCCTCGGTGACACAATAGGGGCAAATAATATTGTTGCTTACAACAATGCTCATGCTGCTAACGAACGTATTGATGTTCTCAATCTGGAATTGGAATTCTGGAACGAAACAGATCGCGCGTCGGCACTCAATAATGTCATTAATATTTTGGATAGCTTTAAAGCCCTCGCGCTCGCTAACAACATGGAAACCGAGTATTACATCGGCTGGTTAAATAATGCGACCGAAGGTGCGCGCATTGGTAATGCAGTTGATCGCGTGCTGATACATTTTTATCGCAAAGATGATGTTGAAATTATTAATTACGGAATCGAACGTTTGCAGTATTTATCAACAGCAAGTCGTAAGGTTCGTATCGCACCGATTTTTTCCAATGAAGGCCCAACTAACACCGGCGATCCTTCAGGTTATTTTATGGGGCCGTGGTTGACTAGTCATCCCAATGACCAAGCGTTTGCATCCTGGATAACCGCGTACAACGCATTAAACGCATCGTGGAAATCCAATTTGGAAGTTATGGGTGGCACCTGGTTTTTATACAATTATTTTCCCATTGTCTATGCGAATAAACCCAATCACATTACATTGAGTCCAGTAAGCCAAACCGCCTGTATTGGTGATACAAAAACATTGACCGTTGCCAGCTCCGCCACCAATAAAAAATATTGTTGGATGAAAGACGTCAATTGTTTGGTGGATGGTGAACATATTTCAGGCACTGAAACTGCATCACTCACCATCGCAAATATCACTAGCGCAGAACTCGGTAATTACACCGCTCGCGTTATTAGTTACGACACCGCTAACCCAACCAGCTTTTCCGCTAATTCAGCGTCAATAACCTTGGATGCAAGTTGTGGCGGCACTACCAGTTCTTCAGCAAATAGTTCTTCAGCAAATAGTTCTGCAGTAAGCAGTGCAATGCAAAGTTTAAGTTCTGTAAACTCAACGAATAGCAGCGCCATAAGCAGCGAATCGAGCAGCAGCTCAGAAGCCAGTTCAAGTGTTGCCAGTTCTGCAAGTAGCTCATCAAGTAGTTCACAAGCCAGCAGCGCGAGTTCATCATCTGTCGCTGCTGTTAATTTGTTGAATAATTCTGGATTTGAAAATGGCCTCACAAATTGGAATGATTGGGGCGGCCTGACGCTTGATAGTACTGACTCACACACAGGCAGCGCGTCACTTAAAATTTCCGCAGCAGATGGCGGCGGAGCGCAAGAAGTTGTCTATTCAGGTCAGTCGACTTTAACAGTTGGCGCGTGGGCGAAAGTGAGTGTGGTGGGTGAGGGCGCTTATTTCGGTGTGGATTGTTTGGATGCAAACGGTGCGCGCATTCCCGGCGGCCATACCTCCGTTGGTCCGGTCTCATCCTTAAGCTGGAGTTATATGGAGGCACCAGTAACCATTGTAAGCGGTACCGTAAAACTTAATGTTTTTGTTTATCATAATCCCGGCCCAGGTTCGGTTTCATTCGACGATCTTATTTTTTACTAACTAAATGGTCTTTACTAGCAACCGAAAAATTTTCCAGTAAGATGAAAATCTTGCTGGAAAATTTTCTCCACGATTTTCGTTTCAGTACTACATTTACAGTGTGGAAAATTAATCAGGTTTTATCGCCATTCGACTGCGGATCAGTAATGCCAAACAAAAACGATGATTTATATCAAGCTGCGCAAATTGCCATTCATCAAGGGCAATATGAACATGCCTATCACTCGCTTATGTCGATATTGTCCAGCGACAAAAACTTTGTAGATGCCTATTTTTTGCTAGCGCGTATTGCAGGTGAATATAAAAACCATCGCAAAGAACAAGAGCTGCTTGAAAAAGCTTGTTCGCTTGATGCACAAAATTCAGAGTATTTTGCAGCGCTGGCAAAATCCCATGCAATTCAAGGTGAAATGAATAATGCATTTCTATTGGCTGAACACGCTGCAAAAATGGAAAATCATAATGCAATGTCAGCGGATACCTTAGGGATTGTTTACGGCCGTTTGAGTTTGCATGAAGAAGCATCCAAATGGTTTTTACGTGCGACTGATATTGAAAAGAGTAATCCGGGAATTTATTTTAATCTTGGTTCTACCTTAAAGTTTTGTGGGGACTTCGAGGGCGCTCGCAGAGCCTTTGAGCAGGCGATCTCCCTGAATTTTACCTTCTACAAAGCTCATGCCGCGCTCACTAGCCTTGGCGGAATTACGCTTGAAAATAATCACGTCGGTACTCTCAAGTTTTTATTGCACGGCATTACGAATGACGATGATTATCTTTACATCAGTCATGCACTTTCAAAAGAGTTAGAGGCTGTTAAGCGCTACCCCGAATCGTTTTCTGCGTTAACAGCGGGCAAGCAACGTAAACTTAACAATATTAACTATCAATTTCCTGATGACGCACAAACTTTTGCTGCTCTCGAAAATCATTTTGCCAAGAAAGAATTAAACAGCGCATCAGGTTATTCGCACAAAGGTTCAATTTTTGTAGTGGGCATGCCGCGTTCGGGAACAACGCTGGTCGAACGAATAATTTCAAGTCATAGTAAAGCGGCGACTGCGGGAGAATTGCATTCCATTCCCGTTATTGTGAAATCATTACTCAATAATCAATCCGGCACTTTGGTTGATAAGGCGCTAATTGCGTCCGCAGATAAGCTGGATTATGAGTTGGTTGGCAAAACCTATATTCAAAACACCCAGCACCTTAATAAAGGCAAAGAGTTTTTGGTGGACAAGCTTCCATTAAATGCGCTTTATGCCGGGTTTATTATCAATGCATTACCGGAGGCAAAAGTTATTTGTCTCGACCGCAATCCGCTTGACACTATTGTCAGTAATTATCGTCAGCTGTTTAGCTTTCACGATGTGACTTATGCTTATTCGCTAAGTCTCGCTTCTGCCGCACACTATTACGTTGGTTTTAAAAAATTGATGAATTTTTGGGCCGCTAAATATCCAAAAAACTTTTACGTTATCAATTATGAAAACTTAGTGAGTAGCCCTGAAACGGAAGTCAAGAAATTACTGGAGTTTTGCGGGTTGGAGTGGGATCCAGCTTGCTTGCTAATAGAAAACAATAAAAACCCGGTAGCAACTGCAAGCTCGGTTCAAGTCAGGAAACCAATATCAGACACATCTGTTGGTCAATGGAAGCTATATGACGAATTTTTAGATGAGGCTAAACAAATATTGCTCGCCTCAGGTATCACATTTGAATAAAACTATAGTCACCTACATGTCATGCCGTTTCATCTGGGCTATCAATTCCAAGTGCGTTTTTTCTAAATTCTGTGGGCGATACGCCCGTCAATCTTTTAAAAAAACGTTGGAATGAAGACTTACTATTGAAGCCAGATTCCAGAAGAATTTCCATCACCGTGAGTTTTTCGTAAGCCTTATCAGAGAGTAATCTTTTGGCCTCTTCGATCCTGTGGTGATTTATAAACTCAAAGAAGTTAGTCCCAAACTCCTTATTTATCGCATAGGAAACCACTCTGTAGGGCACATCTATTTTCTTGGAAAAATGCTCGATATTCAGTGTGTGATGAAGAAATAATTTATCCTTCTCAATACCATCCATAATTTTCTTAATGGTCGAATCCAGCGGCTTGTCGGACGCCGGTAAATCAGCTTGCGAGGGAATGTTCTCTTTGGTCTTGGTGAGTGATTGCGCATGGGAAATACTGTAATAAAAGAGCGCGACAACCAGTAAAAAGCTTAAATAATTGTCGGTAATTCCAAGCGGGAAAAGGAAAATAAAAGTGATGAGGCTAATCGCCAGAGTCCAGGCACCCGTGAATACAAATCCTAATGTTAAGTAGTAGAGCCAATTAAACGCTGGCTCATTGATTACCGAATAATGTTCTTTCAGCCGTTTACGATAATTAATAACAGTCACCAGTGCCGATATAAAATACACCAAAGGACTAATTTTAATAACGTACCAAATTGTATTTGTTGCCAACTCAAGGGTGCGTGGCATGTGCGTGTTAGAGTAGCGCATATCATTCAAATCAATTCCAAAAAAAGCCAAGAATAACATTGAAAGAACAATCGGCACTGCATGTATAAAATGAAATTTATTTAGCCTAAATTTTTCTTCAGTAATGCTTCTCACATACAAATAAAGCGCCGGCCCTTTTAAAATGAGCGACGCAATATAAATGTAGGGCACCACTTTTATAAAAAATTCGGAGAGATGTAAGTAAGTATTCCATATCAACATAATGCAGATATGGCTCAGCGTTAAACTGATAAATAATATTGCCAATAATTTTTTCGTTACCAGGTTTTTAACCGGCAGCACAGGCTGAAATAAAGCAAGAATAAAGCTCAATCCAATCGTTACTATAAGTACTATGTCGTTCAAGTTGAAAATGGGGGTAAGCATCAAAGTCTTCCTGATGGCTATATTTTGCAATGAAAAATGTGGTTTATATTAAGGCACAAACATATCGAAATACAAAGATAAATCGCGTGGTTTCACTTTTTGGTTATATTAATGAGTTTAATACATGTTCGGTGGAGTGGGGTTAATTTGTGCTGTCTTGCACTATTGCGGGGAGAATATTAATTTGACGTATTTAATTGGGGCGCCATATTGTATTGATATTGGGTTAAACAATTAAAAATTATTGAATTCATAAGGTTGAATATTCGAGAGAGATTTTAAGCGTTATTGATTATTCAATCGTTTATGGTAAATGATCATTTTATTTTTATGGGAAATTTATTTTTCCTGATAATTAAATAATTATTTTTTTTGTTCGTTATTTAAATTTAATAAACTTTTAATTTATTTTTTTCGTTTTGGAGGTACCTACGTACGATCAAGTGTTCTTTATAGTCCAGTTCGCTTTAGTCAAAGAATTTAGGGGTGCGAACTTTATTGATTTAATTTATTAGCGGTATGTAAAAAGTCCAAACATCCTTTTGCTAGTTTCTGAATCGATTGGCTGCAGTGCATTTGAACTTCCGATCCCGGCATTATGAGTTCTGTTAACTTGACCACAAAAAAACATAATCTATATAATTCAACGAGTTAAGTCCATGCTCAACCATGCTGTACCATGTGTTTAGCGAAAAAGTGGTGATTTAACGGTTTTCAAAGACTGTTTACTGTAATAGCGTACAAAATTTGCATTATTTATGTGCAGTGGGCTAGATTCCACCCGAGTTTTATAAGTTCTAATATAATGCTTAATAAGTTTTATTTATTTAACATATGCCCTCATATGATGCTACAGTGAACTATAATAATGATTAATAGATTAAGGATTCTTCTCTTTATCTGTCATATGATGGTAAGGAGAAGGAAATGAGCACTCAAGATGTGCCAAGTATGGATTTTAGGAGGTCATTGGCGTCTAAAGCACGCTATAAAAACTCTCGCGTAACCGAATTTTCTCAAAGCATTCCAACAGATTGGTCGCCTCATAAAGTGAATAACCCGAAAACTGGATTTTATTTTACCGATGACTCTGCATGGAATTTCATTGCTGACTTACTTGAAAACCCTACTTGTGAAGCCATATTTAAGGAATTAGATAAGCCGAAAGGTGTCAAAGCTGTAGTGATTTTACGCGTTTTAGAAGAAGGAAAGCCGTTGCTCTACATAAAAGTTCATTTTGGTAGAGATAAGATCATAGGAAGAAGCTTCCACTATAGTTATATGGAGGGCATGTAATGAACGAGACAAAATTGAATATATTATGTGAATGTTGCGGTGAGATGGCTGTAACTGAAACTACAAAGCGTATGCCAATCGAATATGGTGATGGTGACGATGCAATTGTTTTGTATGCTCAGGTTCCTGTTTTTGTATGTAAAAGCTGTGAATTTGAATATACGGACAGCAGAGCAGAAGATATTCGGCATGACACTATTTGTAAGCATCTTAATTTATTGACATCGGTTGAACTTAAATCTATGCGCAATGATTTGGGTTGGTCTGTCGCTAAATTAGCTGCTGAAACTGCACTTGGGCAGGCGTCCCTGACTAGATGGGAAAATTGCCAATGCTTTCAAACCAAAGCGAATGATAAATTGCTGAGATTTACTTTTGAAAAACACGGCGTTTTCATTAAAGACAAAGCGTCTAAAGGTTCTTATCAGTTTAGAACTATTGTTATCAATCCATTTATGGAAGCGCGAGCTGCCGCTTTTTCTCTGTAATATGTATACAGTAACTT
Source organism: Gammaproteobacteria bacterium (assembly GCA_004172865.1). Taxonomy (GTDB): domain Bacteria; phylum Pseudomonadota; class Gammaproteobacteria; order Pseudomonadales; family Cellvibrionaceae; genus Cellvibrio. Next base: position 179,648 of record SEBV01000001.1, read on the forward strand.
TTTTTTCGTTCAAAGGTGGCGTCGGTCGTTCGATGGCTCTTATGAATATTGCGTTAGAGTTGGCCTCAAATGGCCGTAAAGTTTTTTTAATAGATTTTGATTTAGAGGCGCCTGGGCTTAATACTTTTGGTATATGTGATCAGCAAGTGACGTCCAGTGGTATTGTTGATTACGTTCATGACTATCTTAATACTAGTATCTCGCCTGAAATTTCTAATTATGTGATAAATTGCAAATCTAGTATTACGGATGAGGGTAATTTATGGTTGATGCCTGCTGGTATTCAGGATGAAAATTATGCCACTAGGTTAGCTGAAATTAACTGGAGAGATTTATATCGTAATAGCGAAGGATATTTTTTATTTGAAGATCTTAAGGCGCAGATTCAGCAGGAATATGCTCCAGATTACTTGTTTATAGATTCTAGAACAGGTCATACAGATATTGGAGGGATTTGTACAAGACAATTGCCAAATGCGGTTGTGTTTTTATTTTTTCCAAATGAGCAAAATCTTATCGGCTTAAAAAAAGTAGTTGATCAGGTTGAAAATGAAAATAAAAATAGATTATTGACGTCTCAGATAACTAAACATTTTGTGACGTCGAATGTGCCAGATTTAGATGACGAGAATAGGATATTAGCAGATCGGCTCGTTAAATTTAAGACTCAGTTAGGGTATAAAGATCTACATATAATACATCGCTACAATAGTTTGACTCTTTTAAATCAAGAGATTTTTACTGTCAAGCGTCCGTCGACACGTTTAGCAGGTGAATACAGATCTCTAACAAAGGCTATTATTCAAGAAAATCCCGAGGATAAAGAAGGCGCTGTGACTTTCTTGACTGCCTTGATAAGAGATAAGGGAATGGATAGCTTACCTCAATCTGTTATCACTGAACGCATAGAGCGTATTGGCGAAAAGCATGGTTCTGATTCGCAATTATTAATTTTAGTGAGTCAATATAAAGAACAGCTTGGTGAATACGAAAGTGCGTTGACATTTATTGATGGGGCTATTGGCAATGGTTATCGAGAGCCAAGCGGATATTTAAGGCAAGCCAAATTAAATTTGGTGCTTGGCAACTCTATAACTGCGCTTCAGGCTATATGGGAATTTTTTAAATTAACCAAAGTAAGTTTCAACGAAGTTAGTCTTGCGATTAATTTAATTAATAGGGCTGATTCCTCAATGCTTGGGGAAATTACTAATACGCCTGCTTTTTTGTCCTTGTCACCTGAAGATTTAAAAGCGATTATTGAATTTCATTTCTTAGTTGATAATAGTAAGAAAGTATATGCTGAAAAAGCAATATTCAATTCCCTAAATAAAAATGTGAATATTTGGAGTCCTGATCTTTATCAGGAGGTGGAAGGGCTTTTAACTTTACTATATATATCTCAAGGAAGATTTTTTGAGGCAATAGCATTGCTTGAATCGAATATGTTTATGCGAAGTCCCATGGGGCGAGCAGATTCCTTTAATTATGCGATGGCGGATTGGGGCAAGAATAAATTACCGAATAAAGCTCTTTTTGCGAGTTTTCTTGATAGAGTTAAAGCTAGTGATTTCACTCTTGAAAATCCGAATTTCAAACAATGTTTGGCAATGTCCTATTGGGTGATGGGAAATGTATCTAGTGCTGTAGATATAGCAAGATTTGCTCAGCAACAATCGCGTGATGTAGGAACTAATTCATTTAGTTGTTGGACTTATCTCTACCGGACGCCCAAAGAATTTTCGTCTGATATTTCAGAAATGATAAAAATGTTTAATGGTAGTAAAATTAGACCTAAAATATTTGATAATTATCACGAAGATTTATTTCAGGGGAATTTATTGCCTTGAATTAAAGGAAAAGTTATCAAAAATATTTGAATTTTGTTTTTACGTAACTATCAGCTGATTAATTTTCATTCTTATTGGTTGTAAAGATAGATTTTAATATACAAGTGGCCCCATGCGACACTTATCAAGTAATCTTAAGCGTTTGTTTGAAAAGTGTTGCTCTTAGGTGACAGAACAAAAGAAGGGGCTTACCGATTAGGTAAGTATCTTGGATGTGACGAGTATGAATGTACTCGCACAAATCCTTAACAAGTCGTTCCAGCACCGCAACCTTCGTTTGTTGAGCAATTTTTAAGCGGCAGTTTTATGGTTTTGCTGAGCAAAAGTGTTCCATAAAACCACAACTTTGTTTCTGTAGCTTCAATCAATATTCTTTTAATTAAAATTCATTCCCGCATCTCTGCAAGAATTATTTCTATGATTTTTATCAGTTTCTGATTTTGTTTTTTGGAATTCACTAATCCAAAACTGGCAAGTTTCCATTCGCTTTTTTTGCGCTTCAACTGCACTTCAGCTTTTATTCTGTTTGCTATTGCAATTCGTTGTTGTTCAGCTTGGTAGTTTTCTTGTTGACGGGCTATTTCAGCATCTCTCACAGCTTTATTTTTTGCTTCTGCATCTCGGCGTTGAGCATTTATTTTTGCTTCTGCATCTACTTTTTCTGCATTTCTTGAGTTACATATTGCAGATATTCCGCTGCTACTTTCCATCAATCAAATCGCTAATTAAGCGTGCGCAAGTTAAAGCTATAAAAATTGTAATACCTGGCGCCCAATAGTTGATTCTTTCCAACTTCTTTATTCCATCCCGTGACTACCTTGCTACCGTCAAAGGTTTTCTTCACCATAAAGTTTATCTTCTCTACATAATAGTTCGATCATCAACTATAGCTCGTATTTACGTAAAGCCTTTTTCGGAAATCAATTTTTTGCAATATAGATTTTTTTGAAGGCATAAAAAAAGGCCCACAAACCTGCGTTTGTGAGCCTTTTTGAATATGGTAGCTAGAGGCGGACTTGAACCGCCGACCCCAGCATTATGAGTGCTGTGCTCTAACCGGCTGAGCTATCTAGCCATAGTCAAGGGCGCGTATTCTGGCGATTGGGGTACTCAATGTCAACCCTGAACGTAAGAGTTTTTTGTGGGCGTGGCGCGCATGGCTGGAAATCCTGAGGTTGGTTAATGGTATAGTGCGCGGGCATTTTCAGGCACCGGTTTGCCTATTCAAATCTCTACTTTCAACCCAGATTCGTTAAAGGTTCACGATGGAATTTCTCGATTTACATCCTGCCAGCAAGGCCAAAGGCGTTGTTCATTTACCCGGTTCTAAAAGCATTTCCAATCGCACGCTACTTTTGGCGGCCTTGGCGTCCGGTACGACTGACATTCGCGACTTGCTGAAGTCGGACGATACTGACCGTATGCTTGAGGCGCTGAATAGCTTGGGTGTGGGTGTTACTAAAATCGGCGAGAACGATTATTCCATCGTGGGCACGGGCGGCAGCTTCCCTAATAAAGAAGGCGACTTGTTCCTGGGGAATGCTGGCACGGCCTTTCGCCCTTTAACGGCGGCGTTGGCGTTGAGCGGTGGTACTTACAAGTTACACGGCGTTGCGCGCATGCATGAGCGTCCTATCGGTGATTTGGTGGATGCGCTTCGCCAAATCGGCGCGGATATTAGTTATCTCGGTGAAGAAGGTTTTCCTCCGCTATTGATTAAGCCCGCCAATATCGTTGCCGATGGCGTTATCAAAATTCGTGGCGATGTTTCCAGCCAATTCCTCACGGCGCTGTTAATGGCGCTGCCGATTGTCGGTAAAGAAACGGGCAAAGAAACGCATATCGAATTAGTGAGCGAGCTTATCTCCAAGCCTTACATTGAAATCACGCTCAAGCTTATGGCGCAATTTGGCGTACAGGTTGTGCGCGATGGTTGGGAGCGTTTTACCGTTCCTGCAGTAGGTTATAAATCCCCAGGTACATTATTTGTGGAAGGCGATGCTTCTTCTGCGTCGTATTTTTTGGCCGCTGGTGCTATTGGCGGCGGCCCGGTGCGGGTGCAAGGTGTGGGCGCGAGCAGTATTCAAGGTGATGTCGCCTTTGCGGATGCGCTCGAAGAAATTGGCGTGACCATTACTAAAGGCGAAAACTGGATTGAGGCTTCTGCGCCGTCCTTACCGCTGAAAGCATTTGATCGTGATTTTAATCACATTCCCGATGCAGCCATGACGCTCGCAGTAGTTGCACTTTTTTGCGATGGCCCGTCACGCCTCACCAACATTGCCAGCTGGCGAGTGAAAGAAACGGATCGCATTTCGGCGATGGCAACTGAGTTGCGTAAACTTGGCGCGATTGTGGAAGAGGGCGAAGATTGGTTACGCATTACGCCAGTAGAAAAATTAATTCCCAACGCGGCGATTGATACTTACGATGATCACCGCATGGCGATGTGTTTTTCGCTCGCCACTTTTGGTGGTGTGCCGGTTCGTATTAACGACCCTAAATGCACGGCTAAAACTTTCCCAACTTATTTTGATGTGTTCGCTTCAGTGGTAAATTAATTTAAAGGATTAACTATGGGATCTTTAACTCAAGTAGGTGTTTTACTTTTTGCTGGATTGTTTATATCGTTGTTTTCGTATTGATAGTCATCGCCGTCCTATCGATAAAACGAATTGCGAAGGCGCAGCAGGAAAATGCCATTACCAATAAAGAAATCGTTAAACAATTATCGATTATTGCAACTGAGTTAAACCGAAAAAATACTTTATAGTTTTTCATTTCGTAGATTTCTACTTTTTAAAAATAAGCCGCACTTGTTGCGGCTTATTTTTTCTGTCGCTTAAATAATGGCGATTAAAAAATCGTTTGGAAATTCCTGTGAACAATTCACAATGTTATAGCTGAATTAATGGAAACATGATAAATCTACACAAATAATAATCTGTTCTACGCGTTCGTAAGGTTTGCGAAAGCTTGCAGTAAACATTGATGGAGATTGGTAATGGAAGAAATGCTCGTAAAATTAGTCCAGCTAGGCGCAATGGGCCTAATTGGATTCACGCTCTACAGTTCCTTTTTACTCATCCGCGAAAATAAAAAAGGTGCCTACAAGTTTATGGGCTTCGCCTTGGGCTGCTCGATCTTAGCATCCGGTATTGAAGGTTTTAAACTGCTGCATCCGGCGGGAATCAGTATACATATTTCGCCCTCCAAACCTATGATTGATAATTTGCCGCCACCGACGGTATCGATTGGTGGAAAAGATTTATCTATGGGGGAACATGGTGAAGTGGACATTGAACTCAAACCTGGTGATTCAATTAAATTCAGTTACGAAAATACGCTGATTAAATTAATTGCAGACAAAGATGTTGCCGGTGCAAAAAATAGCGTGGACGCCGGTGGAGGTAGAAATGATGCGCCATAAAATTTTATCCAGATTTATCATTATTTTTTTCGTCAGTTTTTTTATGTCGCACGCAGCGCATGCCGATGATCCCATTCAACCGCAATATAAAACTGCAGATTCCCAAATTGTCGATAACGCAAAAGCATTGCGCCTGGATCGTAAATACGATGCGGCGATTGATCTGTTAAAACCGCTGATAAAACGCGAGCCGGAATATTATCGAGCCATTTATCAGCTCGCCTTATCGTTTGGTGAGCGCGCTCAGAGTGCATCTAAACAACCCAATGATATTCAGGATTCAGATACCTGGTTTCGTCAGGCGATTGCACAAAAGGAACGCTTGAGTGCAGCGGGGAAACCTTTAAATGAATATACGATTTATAATTCCTACGGTTGGTTTCTGATGGAGACGGGTCGCTTTAAGGATGCGGAAGTGACTTTACTAAAAGGCGTTAATGAATTGGATAAGTTGCCCAGCGTGCAGTCTCAACAGCGCGTGCTGAACAATTTATCAATTGTGTATAAACGTCAGGGGCGTTTTGCAGAAGCGGCGGAGTTGTCTAAAAAAGCACTTGCATTAGGCAGCGTAACCGCGCAAAAAAATCTTATCGAAATTCAGCAGATGGCAAAAAGTAAAGGTCAAAAGCAATAATATTTGTGGCGAGTGCAATCTGCAGTTTCGGATTGCACTCAAATTTAATAGCCCATTATGTTAATGTGTCGCCCACAATATTACCGAGAACGATTATGTTTGTGGGCTTCGATTACGGCACATCCAACTGTGCAATGGCGTATCTGGAAAATAATCAGGCGCGCCTAATTCCGCTGTATAACCAAAATCCATTTACGCCATCAACACTTTACGCGTTTGAGCGAAGTTTTATCGCCGAAGCTATTTGGCAGCAATTGCCAGACGATGAAAATAAATTAATCTTCGCAAAAAGTCGCTCCGCATTATTAAGCCAATCCCGCGCTGGAAAAAATGAGCATTCACTAAACAATGTGAATGAAGGTTTATTTTTCGGTGAAGATGCTATCGAGCATTACATAGCCGCGCCAAGCGAAGGCTATTTTATTAAATCGCCGAAATCGTTTTTGGGTGCGAGTGGTTTGCGTCAGCAATCGGTAGATTTTTTTGAAGATGTTGTCGCCGCTATGATGCTTAACGTGAAAATTCGCGCTGAGCAGCATCTTGGCGAAACTATTACCCAAGCGGTAATTGGTCGCCCGGTAAATTTTCAGGGAATTAACGCGCAACACAGCAATCAACAGGCGCAGCAAATTTTAACGGCGGCTGGCAAGCGAGTTGGTTTTAAAGATATTGAATTCCTGTTTGAACCTTTAGCGGCAGGTTTCGATTTCGAAACGCGGCTGACGGAAGATAAATGTGTGTTGGTCGTGGATGTGGGCGGCGGTACAACAGATTGCTCGATGGTGCTAATGGGGCCAACACGCCTCCAACAACAAAATCGTGAGCAGGATTTTCTAGGCCACACCGGCGAGCGAATCGGCGGCAATGACTTTGATATCCAATTTGCGCAAAAACTCTTGATGCCTGAGTTTGGTATAGGTTCGCCACTCACTACTGGTTTACCAATGCCGGTCATGCCATTCGTAAATGCCATGGCGATTAACGACATAGGCGCGCAAACGGATTTCTATGATCAGAAGACCAATATTCTTCTTGAAAAACTTACGCGCGAAACTACCGAGCCGCAGTTGCTGAATCGGTTTATCAAGATGCGCGAGGGCAAGCATAACTTTGCGGTGGTGCGCCAGGCTGAAGGCGGGAAAATTGCGCTTTCGTCCCATCCAAGCAGCGATGTTGATTTGAGCTTTATCGAAACCAATCTTTTGGTGACACTCACCAGCGAGCAATTTTCGGATGTGAGTCTGCCGCTGCTGCAGAAAATATCCTCGTTAGTAGAAGAGGCGGTTAGGCAAGCTGGTCGTTCGCCTGAGGTTGTTTACATGACCGGTGGTAGCGCTAAATCTCCTCTTATCCAAGCACTAATTCGCAGTTTATTTGGGCGTCAGATCCACATTGTGGATGGCGATCACTTCGGGAGTGTCGCCGCTGGTTTAGGCGTTTGGGCTGCTCGAATATTCAAATAGCTGTGTTATCTGAAGCGCCGTAAAGTTAAATCGGCGCGACAGTGGTAGTCAAAAAACAGTGATTTTGTGTCGAAAAATCTTACACTTTTGCAGGTTTGTTCAAGTTATGTGATGTGCATCACTATGATATACAAGGGTTGCAGGGTTTTGGCATTGCTTTTGCTTTTAGTGATTCGTCGAGCGAAAAAAAACATTTTTTCTACGTTTTTTAATTATCTAAGTGGTATGTAATATGAAGATTCAATGGATTAAAAAAATTGCGGCCGCAACCTTGTTGTTGGTAAGCAGTGTGAGTTTTGCGGGAGTTATTACTGACGTTGTAAACGTTGATCAAAAACTTAATTTTCTGGATTCAGTAACCTGGACCCATTCTATTTTGGACAACGGTTTTGTATTGGGTTCGGCTCAAAGTGCCGACATCACCATCCAACTTAAAGATGACTCAAGCTCATGGCTTGATGGTTTTGAGTTGGCTACCATCGTTATCGGTGTAATTGATTTTGAAGACGGCGCTTTGGCTTACAACCCAGTTTCTAACTGGTCTGACAGTCTTGGCATCACCTCAATCGGCCTGTTGAATTCATTAGGTCAATTGGACGTTACTGTAACAAGCATTTTGGGTGACTTCTGGATTGGAAGCTCAACCTTAACTGTTAAAACCTCAAGCGTTCCAGAGCCAGGCAGCTTGCTGCTGCTGTCTCTTGGTTTGTTAGGTTTGGGCTTGGCACGTAGACAAAGATAATTCTTTGTTGAATGCATCCAGCTAATAAAAAAGGCTCCTTCAGGGAGCTTTTTTTATGCATGAGATTTAGTTATCTACCAGGTTTAGATTTCACTTTGTATTTCGATGTAATTATTTCTCGTCCTCGTGTTTGGCTTTTCCCCAATCGTAAAGCTCTGGAAATAGTTTTAGCCAAATGGCGACTATAACCAAAGTGCCGATACCACCCACGACAACTGCAGGAACAACGCCCAGTAATTCTGCGGATACACCCGATTCAAATTCCCCCAATTGATTGGACGCACCGATAAAAATTGAATTCACCGCGCCCACGCGCCCACGCATTTCGTTAGGCGTTTGCAATTGAACAAGGGTAGACCGAATAACAACGCTCACCATATCTGCAGCGCCCATTACAACCAGCGCAATGAGCGATACCAAAAACCATTCTGATAAACCAAATACGATTGTGGTTACGCCAAAAATTCCCACGCACATAAACATTATCCGGCCCGCATTTTTTTGCAGCGGATAGCGCGCTAAATAAATCGCAAGAATCAACGCGCCTATGGCGGGGCCGCCACGTAAAAAACCTAAACCTACTGCGCCTACATGCAAAATTTGTTCGGCATAGATGGGCAGTAGTGCAGTGGCGCCGCCGAGTAATACTGAAAATAGATCCAACGAAATTGCGCCGAGAACAACTTTGCGTTGCCAAATAAATTTTATTCCGGCAAATAAAAACTCTCTTGTGACGGGCGCTTGTAGTTGCGCTTGCTGCGAGAAGCGAATCGCAAAAATTTGAGTGAAAGCGATAATAAAAAATAGACCGCTGCTAGCGTATACAAAGGTGGTTCCGCCTAAAAATAATAGTCCGCCCAAGGCAGGGCCAGCGATGGTGGCGAATTGACGCGATGCAGAACCCAAGGCAATCGCTTTAGGTAATAAATCCAAACCGACGAGATTAGGCAGTAGCGCCTGTAACGCAGGCCCTTGAAATGCGCGCACGCTGCCAATACAAAACGCGGCGATAAAAATCCAATGAGACGATTCAATTTTCAATAACACGCTCGCGCACAATGTTAGCGAGATAATGGCTTCAAGACATTGCGTGGTGAGAATAATTTTGCGGCGATTAAATCGGTCGGCGACTTGCCCGACAATCAACACCAAAAAAACTTGCGGTAGAAATAGTACTAAACCTAAATAGCCGAGGCTGAGCGGGCTGTGGGTTAGTGTGTACAAATGCCAACCTAAAGCCATCATCACAATCTGGTTTGCCATAAAGGATAAAATTTGGCTGTACCAAAAACGTTTATAGTTTTTTATTTGGGCGAGTGCGGGGTCGATTAAATTCAAAGTGATAACCAAAAAATAATTTACTTCACAATAAACACCTACAAAAAAGCCGCATCAAGTGCGGCTTTTTTTTGCGTTTACACGTTAAACAAGAAGTGCATTACGTCGCCATCTTTCACGACATATTCTTTACCTTCTTTACGCGATTTGCCCGCCGTTTTTGCACCTTGTTCGCCTTTGAATTGAACAAAGTCGTCATAGGCGATAGTTTCCGCGCGAATAAAACCTTTTTCAAAATCGGTGTGGATTACACCTGCTGCTTGCGGTGCAGTTGCGCCAACGGGAATTGTCCAGGCGCGTACTTCTTTTACGCCGGCGGTGAAATAAGTTTGCAAACCAAGTAATTGATAGCCTGCGCGAATTACGCGATTCAAGCCTGGCTCTTCCATTCCCATTTCATCCAGAAATTCTTTTTTGTCATCGCCTTCTAGCTCAGCGATGTCAGCTTCGAGTTTATTACAAATCGGCACTACTACAGATTTTTCATCAGCAGCGATTTTGCGCACAACGTCCAAATGTGGATTATTTTCAAAACCATCTTCCGCAACGTTGGCGATATACATGGTGGGTTTGAGCGTGAGCAAATTAATTTCTTTCAGCAGTGCAATTTCTTCTTTATCCAACGCGAATGAGCGCAGCGGTTTTGCTTCATTCAAATGTGGTTGGATTTTCTCCAACACGACTTTCATCGCCATCGCATGTTTGTCCTGACCTTTCGCCGATTTTGCGTAGCGGTGCAGCGCTTTATCAACCGCTTCCAAATCTGCCAGCGCTAATTCGGTATTAATGATTTCAATATCCGCCGCAGGATTTACCGCATTGGCAACGTGGATAACATTGTCATCGTCGAAGCAGCGTACTACGTGGGCAATAGCGTCGGTCTCACGGATATTAGCGAGAAATTTGTTGCCCAGACCTTCACCGCGCGATGCACCGGCCACAATCCCGGCGATATCGATAAATTCCATAGTCGTCGCAACCACCTTTTCTGGCTTAACGATTTCAGCAAGTTTGTCCTGACGTGGATCGGGAACGGTCACGATCCCGGCATTGGGTTCAATAGTGCAGAAAGGGAAGTTTTCAGCACTGATACCAGCGTTGGTGAGTGCGTTAAACAGTGTTGATTTGCCGACGTTGGGAAGGCCGACGATACCGCAATTGAAACCCATGATGCTGATCCGCTATGAAATATGAAGAGAGTGGAATTGAAAGCGCGCGATTATACATGCTTGGCGGGGTTTATCGAAATTAGCACAGGAAAATCCGCAGCCAAAAAAGTGCGTCGCAGAGATTTTTTATAAGACGGGTTGTTTTTAGTGTGAATTATTAGTTATTTGTAAGGGGCAAACCCGCGTATCATCGCGTGACTTTCAGGCAGCTCAACCACTATAAAAATGTTGCCAAAGTATTTTGCGCGCAGTTTCGCTGTGCCAGATTTTCCCAGTTCTCGCATTCATGGACCAAGACGAGAGGCTACGAGAGAAGCCACAACGCTGTTATGGATTTTACCCCGGTGCTTACGCAGGCTTTTTGGCTGTGTGCGTGCCTATGAAAGTGCTTGGCGATTGCCGGGCGCGGGGTTTGGACATGCGTTGTCAGGTGTTGTGCTCAGGCCTCTACCGTCTGCTCATCTTGCTCGCCATTAATCCCCGCTCCTGATATTGCCTGTGCAACAAGGCCGTGATGTTTTGTCGCGGCTTAATAATAATCAATAACTATCTGTATCGCCGTTGCGGCACGGCTCCTTCGGTCAGCCGAGATTGCGATGCACCCCCGTTCAGGAGTTTTATATGTTTAACCGATCTTTTGCGATAAAAGAGCAAGGCTCGCGCTTGGCCACTTGCGCCAAACGCAGTACGGCCTTGCTCGGTATGATTTTGGGTTTATCGACAGTGGCGACAACGGCAGCGGCAAGTTGCCAATATGTGGTTACTAATGAATGGAGCACAGGTTTTACCGGTGCGATTAGAGTTACTAATAGCGGTACGTCAGCAGTGAATGGATGGAGCGTCGCCTGGCAATATGGTGCAGGCGACCGTGTCACCAATAGCTGGAATGCCGCCGTCACTGGCGCTAATCCTTATGCGGCGACCAATTTGAATTGGAATGGTGCCATGGGTGTGGGGCAAACCGTTGAGTTTGGTTTTCAGGGCACTAAAGGCGGCAGTACGGCAGAAATCCCGGTTATTACCGGCAGTATTTGTGGCGGGGCTACGTCATCAGTATCGAGTTCGTCCGTAGTAAGTTCATCGGTTGCCAGCACTTCAGCTAGCTCGGTGAAATCCAGTGCGTCGAGTTCAGTAAAGTCTAGTTCGTCTAGCCTTGTGTCCAGCTCTGTTAGAAGTAGCTCATCCAGCTCTGTGGTGTTGTCGTCTTCCAGCAAAAGCAGTTTTTCTTCAGTTAGTTCAGCTGTTGCTACCAGTTCTTCGGTGAAAAGTAGTTCGAGTTCATCAGTCAGAAGTAGCAGCTCCAGCTCTTCCGTAAAAAGTAGTTCAAGCTCGGTGACCAGCGTGCCTGCAGGCTCGGATTGGTTGCATGTGGAGAACAACAAAGTGGTTGATGCCAACGGTCGCGCGGTGTGGATGACCGGTGTTAACTGGTTTGGATTCAACTGTACCGAGCGAGTTTTCCATGGTTTGTGGAGCGCGCATTTCCCAACCTTGATGAAGTCCATCGCCGATCACGGCATAAACACACTGCGCGTGCCTATTTCGGTGGAATTGATTCTGGAATGGAAAGCCGGTGTATTCAAAACGCCGAACGTCAATACGTACGCGAACCCCGAATTGCTGGGCTTAACGTCGCTGCAAATCTTTGAGCGCACGCTCGAATTGGCGAACCAAAACGGCATCAAGGTATTGCTAGATATGCACTCGGCAGAAGCGGATAACTCCGGTCATGTGTATCCATTGTGGACGCACGGCAAATTCACCGAGGCGGATTTCTACGATGCCTGGACCTGGATCGCCGAACGCTACAAAACTAACGATACCTTGGTAGCTTTCGACTTGAAAAACGAGCCGCACGGCAAGCCTTATCAAGAAACCGAATTCGCCGTTTGGGATAATTCCAGCTCACCCAACAACTGGAAACGCGTTGCCCAGGAAGCGGCTACCCGCATTTTGGCGATCAACCCGAAAGTGCTGATTTTGGTGGAAGGTGTGGAAGCTTACCCAATGCCCGGCGTGTCCTGGACTTCACGTGATGTGCATCAGTACTACAGCACCTGGTGGGGCGGAAGTTTGCGCGGGGTGACGGATTATCCGGTGACTGTACCGGGCCATCAAAGCCAAATCATGTACTCACCGCATGACTACGGCCCATCGGTTTACGACCAATCCTGGTTCTATGCTGGCTTCACCATGGATACGCTAATCAAGGATGCCTGGTACGACAACTGGCTTTACATCCACGACAAAGGCATTGCGCCGCTGTTGATTGGCGAGTGGGGTGGGTTTATGGATGCGGGCAGAAATCAGGCGTGGATGACTTATTTGCGCAACCTGATCATCCAAAAGAAAATCCATCACACCTTCTGGTGCCTGAACCCCAACTCTGGCGATACCGGTGGTTTGCTCGGTTACGATTGGGCGACGTGGGACGATGCCAAATACAATCTGGTTAAACCTTCGCTGTGGCAACTCAACGGCAAATTCGTAAGTTTGGATCACGATACGCCGCTGGGTTCGAGCGGTTTATCCATTAACCAATACTATGCGAATGGTGGTGCTGAACCGATTGGAAATTAATTTTTCCTGACGTTTACTCTTAAAAAAACGGCTCACTTGTGAGCCGTTTTTTTTCGGATTTTTAACATCATTTCTGCACAATATGCGCGCTAAAGCCAGTCAATTCCGGCGCTATTTCAGGCCGTAAGCTGAGCACCGGTATTTCGTAATCCCCGCCATTTTGCTTGCGAAATGCGATTGGCTCAGTCGTCCAAAGATCGTCAAGTCGCTGCGCCAGAGCATCGCAGATTCGCGAGAAAGCGGCCGCATCAGTTTTATCGGTCCTATAATTTACGAAGGGCGGCAACACCGTAAAGCCGGGGTAGTAGAGAATGCCGTGCTGAATCGGAAACAAGATGTCGTTGATCGGCCCGTTAATACCGCGCGGCCCGTAATGAGACTCCCAGCCGCCCGTAGTTACCATCAGCATGGCGCGTTTGCCTGAAAGCGTACCTTGGCCGTAGCGCTCACCCCAAAACTTGTCGGAATGTTCGCCTACGCCGTACGCAAAGCCGTAGGCGTAAACGCGATCTACCCAACCTTTTAGAATCGCGGGCATGGAAAACCACCACAAGGGAAATTGCAGAATGACTGCATCCGCCCAAAGCAATTTTTCCTGTTCCAGGGCGATATCCGCGCTTTGGGTGTGATTGGCGAAAGCGATTTTTGAGTCGCGCGATGGTTTAAAAGGTTCGCCGAGAGTAGGGGCCGTGTTGTCACCAGCATCCACTTGGGATTTCCATTGCATAGCATAGAGATCCGACACCTGAACCTTGTGTCCGGCTGCTTCAAGTCGTTTAACGGCAAAATCCTTCAAGGCGCCATTGAGTGATTTAGGTTCAGGGTGAGCGTAAACAATAAGTACATTCATAAAGTGTCTCTAGATGATTAGTTGGCTCACTTTAGGTTTTAGCTAGGTATACTGAAAATGAATTGTGGCAATATAAGGTATTGCTGAGGTTAATATCGGAGGTTAGTCTATGGTCAATTTCAATCGACTCGACCTGAATTTGCTGGTCACGCTGGATGTGCTTTTAACAGAGCTTAATGTGACTCGCGCCGCTGAGCGATTGAATCTTTCGCAGCCGTCGGTAAGCGTTCATCTGGCAAAATTGCGAGAGGCATTTGGCGATCCATTACTGCTACCAGGGCCACGGGGAATGCGGCCAACGGCGAGAGCGGACGAGTTGCGCGAACCGCTAAAACGAGCGCTGGAAGCTTTGATGGGCGCGGTCTCGTCGATTGAGCCATTTCATCCTGCTTCCGCTACTCAAACCTGGCGAGTTGCGGCATCCGATTATGCTGAATCTACGATTATCTTGCCGTCTTTAGCAGGTTTACGGTTAGCAGCACCAAGTACACGTCTGGCAATCACTCAAGTTGTTCCATCGCGATTAACGAAGCAGGCAGAGCAGGGTGAAGTCGATCTGGCATTCCGTACTCGTGAAGGATCGCCACTTGAATTACATAGCCGCACTTTATTTACAGAACGCTATGTTTTGGCGGGCCGTGCAGGTCATCCCGCGTTGCAATTACCTCCTTCACTCGCGCAATTTTGCGAGCTGGAACATGTAGTTGTGTCACCGGACGGCGGCGGCTTTTTCGGGGTGACGGATAAAGTATTGGCCGAAGCTGGCGTTGAGCGAAAAGTTGTATTGTCAGTTCCGCACTTTTTGTTTTTGACGGCAGTGTTAACCACTACAGATCTTGTCGCCATGGTGCCCGCGCGTTTGGCTGGCAATGTCTCCGGGTTGACTATCCAAGAGCCACCAATTGAAGTTCCAGGCTACGAAATGACGATGGTGTGGCATGAACGTTTGCATCGCGACCCCGCGCATATCTGGTTGCGGGAGCATATTGCAAACTCGGTGATGTAATCAGTTCTCCAATCTTAAAACCAAAAAAACCGGTTGAAGAGGCCGGTTTTTTTATGGATTTTTGCTCCAATTACTTATTGGGACAGCGTTTCACCACTGGCGTAAGCCACAAACCATGGTCACAGCGGTTGGACATTCCGGCTTCGGTAATAAAGCTGATTTTCTTTGCGTGTTGAAGCGGAACAGTAGTGAATTTCACTTGGCCTGGTTTCATCGTGTGGCTATCAAAAGCTTCTTTATCGTCCAGCAAAATTTTGAATCGCAGGCCTTCGGAGCAGCCGCCGCTGGATGCCAGGCCCATACCTATCTCCAAACTTTCGGCAGGCTCATTGAGTGTAAGGCTCCAGTCGCTATCGCCATGAATACCAAAACCGCGCGTAAAACGCTGGTCGGCAATCGGCAAACCGGTTTCAGTACTATCGACTTCGCGATCAATCGCGACTGTACTGAGATCCTGATGTCCGGTTAATTGCCAAACTTCCAAGGGCCTATAGCACATGAGCGTTTGAGTGTCTTTACGGGTTATCGCAGCGTAATTGCCGAAGGTTTTGATGTCATAAGCCAGCAGGTCAAATTTCGCCAACTCGGAAATATGCGCAACCCAATAGGACTGTTTACTAAGTTCTTCGGGGTGAATGCCGAATTTAAAGCGCCCGAAATTTTCCACAGTTTGGAAAGGGGATGTCGGGTCAGGAATTCCTACCGTAGCGACATATTCTTTTGGGCTGGGCGTGGCGAAAAATAACGTGGAGGTGTAGACACTATTGCCCGTAATGATTATCGGCGCATCTTTGGGTGCAACCTTGAGTGTGGCTTGTATGGCCTCGCCCAAACCAAGGAAAAAACTGTTGCCAATGCGCTCCTGCCAAGAGGTGAAATAGTGAATGGAGAAAAGCACTCCCAGTGAAAAGATACCTATCTGTGCAAGACTATTTAGCGTGGTTCTCGACGATAGCAACCACAAGCCGCGCCCGGACAGCCATAGCGAGGGCAGCCAAATAAGATTTACGCGATTGATATTGGCTGATGTGCAGAAACCGGTAAACAGCGCGCACAGCAACCACGCCAGCATCAGGCGATCAGTCAGGGATTTTTCGCGAACGGAATACAAAATCCCCAGCATTAAAAAGGGTGTGAGTATCCAATATTGCACACCCCAGGTGGTGGTGGCGTTCCATGGCAAACCATCGTCCTGGCTACCCAATAACAAACGAATAACTTGAATGGCGTTGTTGGGAATTTCAGCCCAACCGCCCGGCGCGAGTGGCAAGAAAATACCGCTGTAGCGCGCTTCGCTCGGGTATTTAGGAATCGTGATTGGTCCCCAATGGATATGCCCGGTACCCACGCTGTTATTGACGATAAATACCATAATCGGCAGTGCGACTACGAATGCTGCCAGCGCACTCAACGCGAATGGTTTGATGGCAAACTGACGTTTATAGCCAACAAAAATCCACGCGCACAACATAAAAATCGGCGAGAAAAAGTAGGCAGTCCCGTAGGCGTAAACCGACGATGCCAACAATGCAGAACCAAACGGCAGCCAGCGGTAATCATCGCGCGCGCGCGCAAAACAATAGGTCGCGAAGAGGACAATCGCAGGCGCAGCATTGGATTCCAGCGCCCAGCGCGACGCCATGATATGCCACGGACTAGTGGCGATTATCAGCAACGCCCAAAGCCCCATATGGGTTCCGGAACGCTTGCCCAATCGCCAAAAAATCCAGACAGATAGAATTCCCATGCATGCGGCAGCGAGACGAATGCTGGTTACTGTGAGCCCAAAAATGGCGATAAACGGCATGGATAAATACGCGTAAAGCGCATTCTGGCCGCTGCCCCAGGCGATAAAATGCACCGGCCAACTGACGCCATGGCGGTCGATACCTTCTTTCAACAGTGCCCAGGCATCGTAGCCAGTAGAGGCTTCATCCTGATTGAGTCCGCCCGGCATATCGCCAATCCAGAGGATGCGAATTGACGCCGCCAGTACAAAAATTAGCAGCGGCCACGCCGGAGTTTTGAGGAAATTAAACATTGTTTTTCTCCTCAGAATCTGACCTGCCGTGAATACTAATTGAGGGTGCTGCGTTGGATTTGGCTGAATGGAAATTGCGTAATGCGTTGGTAAGGCGCGACACCGATTTGATGGCAGGCCATTCAATCCAATACCAGGACAAGGTTGAAACCCCAACTAAAATCGGCGTACAGACAAAGATCACCAGCCAATAGTGGAAATTGCTCAGGTGCTGGGCGATTTGACTACCGAGGCCATAATTCAATACCAGGTAGAGGGTGAGGCCGTGCATTAGGTAAATTCCGTAACTCACGGTGCTCAGCGAGCGAGCGGCGCGGCTACTAAGTATGCCGAACAGGTTCGCGCCGCAGGCGATAAACGACATACACACGGTCAAAATCAGCAAGCGAGTGTAATAAAAGTTGCCGGTGTCGAATACGGTGTAGGCAATCACCAATCCTGCTAGTAAAACCCAATTGGTGCCCTTGCCGCGGTGCAATTGTCGTAGCCAAGGTGTGCGCGCAACGAATGCTGCGAAGCCGCCACCTGCAAATCCAAACAAAAGCGTTGAGTCCAGTTGCCAAAGAGAGAAACTGAGGATGCAAGCCACGCTTAATATCAACCAAATACCGGAATTAGCTTTGCCTTTCGCGCCGACTAATAACCCGAGTGCGGGTAAACAAAAGTAGAAAAACCATTCGTAGGGCAACGTCCAAATAACACCGGCAACCATCAGGTGAGTATTGCCGTGGGCATTAATATCTGGGTGGCCGGGGATGGTAAACAGCAGCCAGGAAATAATATTGCTGCGCAAGGTTTTTGTATCTTCAAGTTGGATAAAACTACTTTCTATGGCGATGATGGCCACGATTACGCCGACCAGCGTGATGTAAAGTGGAGTAAGCCGTAAAAATCGTGAACAGAATAATTTCAACCAATCGATTTCGCGCGTGCGACCTTCCAATAATTTATTAAAGAACAAAAATCCGCTCAACATAAAAAACAGGCAAACGCTGGTATCCCCAAAGTTGTTGTATAGGCCAGAGTCGCTGCCGTTCCAACCTTTGAGATGGGAATAGTTAAACCAATAAACTGAGTGATGCAGAAAGACAAAAAGTGCCAAAAAGCCGCGAATTCCGTCGATACTGGCGAATTCGTGGTTATCGGTAGCGGATGTATCTCTAACCAACAGGCGCGCAGAGGCTAGAGCTATAAGCGTTACCAAGAGTGCAGGTAAGAGGCCTGTAGTCGTGAACAGCGACATTTTTATTTTTCCGATCAAGTGGCAGCGGGTTGATTATTTTAGTAGCGCGACCGAATCAAAGTTGTCCCGTTCTTGTTTTAATTATCGTGTTATTTCGACAGAGAGAGGGATGTTGGCGCGCGATGCTAACAAAGTCGCCGATCGAAAGGAATTTTATTCAACTCGTGATCGCAAATTTGTTAATAAAGCGAGACTTGGCAACACTAAGCGCTATTTTTTCGGTTCGGTATGCAGATTTTTCATCGCCGTATTCCAATCGCCTTTTACGGCTTCCGGCAGGCATTTAGTTGCGCGATAGATGGCGTCGTCAGTGAGTTGTTGTTCGCTTTGCGGGGCGCGTTTCAATACAAAGTTAGCGACCAGCGGTGCTGAACCAGGGTGACCAATTCCAAGGCGCAAACGCGGGAAGTTTTGATTATTGCCGAAGGCGCTGATGATATCGCGCAAACCATTATGACCGCCGTGGCCGCCGCCGTGTTTAAAGCGTGCAATTCCCGGAGCGAGATCGAGTTCATCGTGAGCGACCAACACTGCAGCGGGTTCTATCTTGAAAAAATTCGCCATAGAGCCGACGGATTGTCCGCTGCGGTTCATGTAGGTGGTAGGGATGAGCAAACGCAAATCCTGCCCTTGGTAATTAATGCGTGCAGTGAGCCCAAAATATTTGTTATCAGCTACGAGATTAGCCCCCGTTTGCCGCGCCAGTTCAAACACAAAATCGGCTCCCGCGTTATGGCGAGTGCGATCATATTCGCTGCCGGGATTACCCAGGCCGACGATAAGTTGAATAGTGGTGTTGGTCATTTTGAGGTATCTCGTGACTGGTAATAGCTATGCATAAAAAAAGGGGCAGAAGATAAATCCTCTGCCCCTCTCATGCAACTATAAGATTCTGCTAGTAAGGATTACTCAGCAGCAGCTTCTTCAGTTGTACCTTTCGGCTTAACGATGGTAGCAACAGCCAAATCGTGATCTGCGCCGTGAGCAAGAGCAACAGAAGTCACGCCGCTTGGCAATTTAAGATCAGAAATGTGGATGATGGTGCCGATTTCAGCGTTGCCCAAATCAACTTCGATAAATTCTGGCAGGTTGTGTGGCAAGGTTGAAACTTCGATTTGAGTAAGGTTATGAATAACTTTACCACCTTGAATTTTCACGCCTTTGCTGGTTGCTTCGTTAATGAAGTGCAGCGGTACATGAGTAGTCAAGCGAGTAGTTTTGTCGATACGCAAAAAGTCAGCGTGCAAAACCAATGGTTTAGCTGGGTGACGTTGCAAATCTTTCAGGATCACGTCTTGCGCAACGCCATCAACATTCAAGCTGATGATGTGTGAGTAAAACGCTTCGTGTTCCAAGTGCTTCAACAATTCATTGTGAGACACGCTTACGCTAACTGGTGCAACAGTGCCACCGTACACAACACCTGGTACTTGGCCAGCCAAACGACGTAGGCGGCGGCTCGCACCTTTCCCTAAATCGTTACGGGCTGTTGCATCTAATTTAAAGTCTTCTTGAGACATGGTTACTTCCTCGGTTATTGAGACATTTGCACGGCGTAGCGAGCGATGGCAGAACAAGGCAAAATTGTTAAAAAAGCGGAGTTTACATGTAGTAAATGAGCATTTTTTAACAATTTTTAACGCGGTTATGTCGAGCGCAGTAGTCGTGCATGTGTCTCATGTCTGTTAGATCCGCGACCAGAACCTAACAGGGGTTAATTGCTCTCATTCAATAGTAATGAGAGCAGTGGTTCCAAGCCGATTTATCTAAACATCGCACTCAGAGATTCTTCATTGCTCAAGCGGCGCATAGCTTCCGCGAGCATTCTGGATAAAGTCAGCTGACGCACTTTGGTACAGTTCTTTATCGCATCGCTCAATGGAATGGAGTCGGTAACGACCAATTCATCCAACACTGAGTTATTCAAATTCTCTACTGCCTTGCCCGACAACACCGGGTGAGTTGCATAGGCAATTACGCGTTTCGCGCCTTGGTCTTTCAAGGCTTTAGCGGCACTGCACAAGGTACCAGCGGTATCGACCATATCGTCGACCAGCAAACAGGTGCGACCATCGATTTCACCGATAATATGCATCACTTCTGCAACATTGGCGCGTGGGCGACGTTTATCGATAATCGCCAAATCAATGCCTAATTGCTTGGCTACCGCACGGGCACGAACCACGCCGCCGATATCCGGTGAAACCACAATCAGGTTTTCAAATTTTTGTTGTTCAATGTCTTCGAGTAAAACGGGTGAACCGTAAACGTTATCTACGGGTACATCGAAGAAGCCTTGAATTTGTTCTGCGTGCAGGTCAACTGTTAATACACGGTCAACACCTACACCAACCATCATGTCTGCTACAACTTTGGCAGTAATAGGCACACGCGCTGAACGCACGCGACGATCCTGGCGGGCATAACCGAAGTAGGGTACCACTGCGGTGATACGGCCAGCGGATGCCCGACGCAGAGCATCGACCATCACGATTAATTCCATCAAGTTGTCGTTAGTAGGTGCGCAGGTAGGCTGCACCACAAACACATCGCGACCACGAACGTTTACATTTAATTCAACGGCAATCTCGCCATCGGAGAACTGATCTACCGACGCATCACCCAGTGTCATACCGAGTTCATTAGCGATTTTTTTAGCCAGATCAGGATTAGCGTTACCGGTAAAGACCATAAAGTCAGTCACGTCAGATACCTTTGTGATTGCCAGTGATTGTGTGGATGCTAGTGCCGACGTTGTTCGCAAGATACGAATCAGAGTTTTTTAACCTTGGGAGACCCCAGGTAAAACCCACCATATCGGTTTCGATTGCTGAACAAGGATAGATGAATATAGATGATGGTGTCATTGTTGATGTTTCAATTTAAGCAGCGTTTTACGCTAAACAATGAACCTGAAAAATGGCAGGGGCGGAAGGACTCGAACCTACGAATGGCGGGATCAAAACCCGCTGCCTTACCACTTGGCGACGCCCCTATTTTTTTAAAGCTACTATGCTTTCAATTTGAACCTGGAAGTAATCTGTAGAGCGGCGATTGATTAATGCCTTGCGCTACAAAACCGGGCAGATGTTTGGGTAAACGTTGCAACACATTTTGCGCTGCTTCTGCCGTTGCGAACTGCGAAAAAACGCAGGCTCCGGTTCCGGTTAACTTTGCTGAGTAGCCGTGTTCTGTAAACCAGTTTAGTGCTTCATCAACTTGTGGATAAAGGCTTCTAACCAAGGCCTGACAGGCGTTTTGGCCACCCTGTTCAAGAAAGGCCGCCACTTTAATGGCAGGCGAGTCTCTTGTCAAATCTTTATGTGAAAAAACCTGCTGCGTGGATACGTGGCAATCAGGTTGCACAACTAAGAACCAATTTGCAGGCATTTCAATGGGTTGGAGCGCTTCGCCGACACCTTCCGCCCACGCCGTTTGGGCATTTACGAACACCGGAACGTCGGCCCCAAGTGCCAAACCAAGTTGTTGTAGTTGAATGCTGGATAATCCGCATTGCCAGAGGTGGTTAAGTGCCACCAACGTTGTGGCTGCGTTACTGCTGCCGCCGCCGATTCCACCGCCCATAGGCAGGCGTTTTTCAAGGCGGATATCAACACCAAGGGTCGTGCCGGTTTGCTTTCGCAAGCTGCGAACTGCTTTGATGATCAGGTTATCTTCAAAAGGTACGCCGGAAATGCCCGGTTGTAGCGTGACGCGACCATCATCGCGAAGGATAAATTCCAGAGTATCGCCATAGTTTATTAGCTGAAACAGGGTTTGCAGATTGTGATAGCCATCGGCGCGGCGGCCAGTAATATGCAAAAACAGGTTGAGTTTGGCAGGCGATAACAGACTTAAGGTTTTCGACATAATCAATTCTTGGTTTCAGGTTCGAACAGCCATTCGCGCACAGCGAGCGTTAATCGAACATCCTTATATTCAGCAACTATGCGCCCTGGCATGGCTAAGCCATCTTTGCTGGTGGCAAGATAATCGCCATAAGTGACTTTCCACCCGAGTTGTTCAAGTTCACCAATCAAGCCTTGGGCATTGGGCGTGAAGTGCGTGACTTTACTATTGGGATCGGGCAGGCCGCGTACCCAGAATGCCAGTTGGGTGACAGGAATATTCCAGCCGGAATTTTTGCGGATCAACTCTTCAGCGGTCTTGGCCGTTTTTGGCGGTTGGTCCGCTTCAGTGAGGGTGACACTATTCGGTTGGCCATCAATCGTGAGTTTTCCTGAACCAAAAGGACCGCTGAGGTCGATGTGGTAGGCGCGACCAATTTGCTGCCACTTAAGACTGGCGTTACCACCATCGTTAGGTACTTTCACAGCAAGTTTGCCGATAGCTTGCCAATTATCAATAGCGTCCACCTGGGCTTTATGGTTTGCCCAATCCTGACTAATAAGCGGTGCTTTTGGCGCTTGATGCGCACATCCACTCAAGACTAGGGCGATAAATATGAGTTGCAGCCATGAAGTTTGAAAAACGCGCATGAATGATCCGTAAATTATTCGGCTTTAAGCCGTTTCATGGTGGAGGTGATTGTGCTGTCATCCGGCGCTTGTTTCATACCCTCCTGCCAGATTTGGCGGGCCTCTTCCTGAGCGCCGGTCACCCACAAAGCTTCACCAAGATGCGCCGCCACCGCTGGTTCCTGATAGCTCGTGTAAGCCTGGCGCAGTTCGCGAATTGCCTCTACATATTTGCCCTGGCGATAATGAAGCCAGCCGAGGCTGTCGATAATTACCGGATCATCCGGCTTCAAGTTGTGGGCTTTGGTCAGCACTTCTTCGGCTTCGCGATACGAGAGCGGGTCGTCGGTCAGCATGTAACCTAATGAGTTGAGCGCAACTATGTTATTAGGTTCAAATTGCAAAATGCGGCGCAGATCGCGCTCCGCATCCGCTTTTTGGTTGCGTTGGATGTACAACATGGCGCGCGCATAAAACAGTTTGCTGTTATTGCCGAGGCTCGCAAGCGCTTCGTTGAGCACCTTTTCACCTTCGGCCAGATAATTGTGTTTAATCAACGCCTGCGAATGTAGCAAATATAGGCTTTCGGATTGATCGGGGAAACGAGTGCGAACGCGGTTCATATGTTGTTGCGCGCTAATAAAGTCGCCCTGACGGATAAAAATATCCAACAAGCTGATAGTCGCTGATAAAAAGTCGTTGCCGCGTTCAACCTGCAAATAGTTAAAAATCGCCTCTTGCCAATTTTCCTGAGCTTCGGCCAATCGACCTAAATAATAATGCGCTGTAGACGTGTGGGTTTCGGTATCCAACAATTTTTCAAAAGCCCGGTTAGCGGCTTTGTAATCTTTGCGTTCCATGGCGATGATGCCCAGCGACAAAATAGCATCCGCATTTTTGGGTTGCTGCTTGGCGATAATCGCAAACTGTTGCTGCGCCAGCGCCAAATCGTAATGGGTAAGGATATTAGCGTACTGATTGCGCAGGCTGATATTGTCCGGGTAAAAGGTCAGCAAATCTGCCATTTTGGCGATAGCTTCGCGGTCGCGCTTTAATTCGTGCAACAAATTCGCTTCGAGGATTGCCGCTGGAATACTGCGGGGATAAGCCTTGAGTGCATTCTGCGCATAGGTCATAGCTTCATCGAAATTGTTTTGTTGTTGCAGCAACAAACCAATTCCCACCAGCACTTGCTCATCGTGCGTGTAGCGCGGCAGCAGGTTTTTAAAGCCTTGCAACAAGCGGTCGCGCTGCGGTTTGGTCAAAGTCTCTGCGCTGGCGGCGATATTTTGAAACAGGGGTTCGCCGCCTTGATTGTAGAGGCGCTTGGACATCTCAAAAGCTTCCAACAAACGCCCGGCTTGCATCAATGCAAGGGACGCATTTGCCAGCGCTTCTTTATCTTTAGGCGCTTTTTCCGCCCACAGCAGCGACATATCCAACCCAGTTTGAGTAGCGCCAAGGTAGCGCGCAATCATGGTCGCGCGGGCAGCTACTTGTGGGTCTCGGGTGATTTTGGCTTGCTGCACATAATTTGTAAGCGCGACATCGTATTGTTGACGGCTGCCGGCAATTTCGGCGGTGAGAAGCGAGTAGAGTGCATCCGCCGAAAATTTGCGTTCGATAGGTTTGGGTGGCGGTACGGGAGCGGCCGTTTGCGCATAAAGCTTGGTGCTGTGGCTGCAAAAAATTGCGTAGCCAAGCAGCGAGGTAAGCAATGTAAAAGGGCGCAATGTCATGGGATATTCGGTGGCAAAAAGGCTGAAATCGCTGATTCCTGGCATGCTGCAGCGGGCTGCTCATCATAAACATCCACGCAATTTAGTGCGAGTGATATATTCTCACCCCACACGATTTTGGGAGTCATTCAGTGGAAGAACATCAAAACCTGCTTCACGCTATTTATTATTTGCTCGCCGCGGTGATTGCCGTGCCATTTTTTCGCCGTTTGGGGCTTGGTGCCATCCTCGGTTATCTAGTGGCCGGAGTGGTTATTGGCCCGCAAGTTCTCGGGTTGATTTATGAGCCCCAAGCCGCGTTGCATTTATCCGAACTGGGCGTAGTTATGCTGCTGTTCGTTATCGGCCTTGAGCTTAATCCCGATCAATTGTGGAAGATGCGTTTGGAGGTTGGCTTGCTAGGCGGCGCTCAAATGTTGCTGAGTGCATTGATCATCGCTGTAATATTGGTGGCAGTTTTTACGCTGACGTGGCAGCAGGGTTTTATCATCGGCCTGACACTTGCGCTGTCGTCTACCGCGTTTGCGATTCCCTTGATGGAAGAACAGAAAGTGATGGGCTTGCCTTTGGGTCGTAAAGGTTTTTCAATGCTCTTGTTTCAGGACATGGCGGTAATCCCGATTCTATTATTACTAGCCAGTTGGGCGCCGGTGGCGAACGAGCATGGCGAGCGATTGCCTTGGTGGGTAGGTGTATTAACCGTGCTGGGCGTGATTGTCGCCGCGCGGGTTTTATTCAATCCTTTGCTCAAACTCGCCGCCAAATACGGCAGCCGCGAAATTCTAACGGCTGCTGGTCTGTTGATTGTATTAGGCGTTTCGCTGTTGATGGAAGTCGTCGGCTTGTCCATGAGTTTGGGCGCATTTTTAGCAGGATTGCTGCTCGCACAATCCAGTTATCGCCATCAATTAGCGGCTGATATTGAACCCTTTAAAGGCCTGTTGCTCGGGTTATTCTTTATCGCCGTGGGCATGTCGCTCAATCTCAAATTGCTGTTTGCGCACACCTTGTTCGTTGTATTCCTGGCGTTGTTGTTGATGGCAGTAAAAATCGGCGTGGTTGCTTTGATCCTCAAGGCCCGAAAATTTTCATTCCGCGAAGGTCTTTTTCTAGGCGTTATGCTGGCCCAAGGTGGCGAATTCGCGTTTGTGTTGATGGCATCTGCCGATGAACTGAATTTCCTTCCCGTAGGCGTTGCCAATTATGTAGTGCTGGTGGTGGGGATTTCTATGGCGCTTACCGGCCCGCTGGTGATTTTGTTTGAGCGCATTTTGAAGCGCACAACGCTGCAGGAAAAAGCCTTGCAGGATATGGAGCGGCATCAGGAATCAGTGACTGAACTTAAGAAACCGAGCGATCATAAACCTGAAGTGATAATCGCGGGCTTTGGTCGGTTTGGGCAGATTATTGGCCGTATTCTCACTGCCAACAACATTCCTTACAACGCCTTGGACAAAAACTCCGACTACATCGAATTCCTTAAACAGTTCGGGGTTGAGAGCTATTACGGCGACCCGGCGCGGCTGGATTTGCTGGAGGCTGCCGGTATTCGCGATGCCAAGGTGCTCGTTGTCGCTGTCGATAAAATCGAGGATTCGCTCAATATCGTTCGCCAAGTGAAAGAGATGTTCCCGCAAGTCGCGCTTATAGTCCGCGCCCGCGACCGTTCGCATGTGTACAAACTGGCCGAATTGGGGGTGACCAGACCCGTCCGCGAAATCTATGAGTCCAGCCTGTTAGCGGCCATGTACACTTTGGTCGAGCTAGGTTTTACCGAAGGTCAATCGCAACACACTATCGATATTTTCCGCGCCCACGATGAGCAAATGCTGTTGAAATCTACTCCGGTACAAAACGATGTGGAGGCATTGATGAAGGTTGTCGAAGAGGGCCGCAAAGAATTGAAAGAACTTTTTGCGAAAGATACGGAAATTCAATAGCGTCGCCACCACCTCATCATTTGTCATCGGGATTGCTTCTGATCTTGATGGCTATGCACAACCATGTAGCGGGTTTTTATGGCTGGCGGACAATTCCCCCTTGTCATACTCAACCGCTAGTCGGACAATACCGCCCTTTGCGATAATCGCACCGATTTTGATCCTTTATGACTTTACTTGCATTTGGCATTAACCACACCACTGCTTCGCTCTCGGTACGCGAACGCATGGCCTTTGCACCGGAAGCGGTCGAGGAGTCGTTGCGTTCGGCGGTAGCGCAAGCTGGGTTGGCTGAAGTTGCCATTTTGTCCACCTGCAATCGCACCGAAATTTATGCGAAAAGTGAACGTGAGTTAGCAAAATTAAACGAATGGCTGCTTTCACATACCAATATAAAGTCGGATGAATTAGCCAATTGTTTTTACTGCCATCAAGGCGATGAAGCTATCCGCCATATGATGAAAGTGGCTGGCGGTTTGGATTCACTCGTACTCGGCGAGCCACAAATCCTCGGTCAAATGAAATCTGCCTATGCAGTCGCCTGCGAGGCGGGAACTATCGGCGGTGAATTGCATGCGACTTTTCAACACGTGTTTAGTATCGCAAAGCGCGTCCGCACTGAAACTGCGATTGGTGAAAACCCGGTGTCGGTTGCTTATGCTGCAGTGAGTTTGGCGCAACAAATTTTCTCGGATTTAAAACAAGACACGGCTTTATTAATTGGAGCAGGTGAAACCATCGAATTGGTTGCTCGGCATTTAGTGCAGCATGGAATTCATCGCATCATAGTCGCCAACCGCACGTTGGATCGCGCTCAACGCTTAGCAAGGGAATTTAACGGCGAAGCGATTTTACTGGCGGATATTCCCGAGCATTTGCATCGCGCTGATATTGTCATTTCATCTACCGCAAGCCAGTTGCCTTTGCTGGGAAAAGGCGCGGTGGAAAGCGCATTAAAAAAACGCAAACATAAACCCATGTTTATGTTGGATATCGCCGTACCGCGCGATATTGAAGAGCAAGTCGGCGAGTTGGATGATGTCTATTTGTACACGGTAGATGACTTGCACGCGGTGATCGATGAAAACAAAAAATCACGGGTTGCTGCTGCTGATAAAGCTGAAGAAATTATTGACGAAGGCGTTGAACTTTACCGCCGCCAGCAGCGCTCACTCAACGCACTTTCAACCATAAAAGCTTATCGCAAAAAAGCTGAAAGCCTGCGCGATGCAGAATTACAAAAAGCACTCACTGCATTAGTAACGGGTGGAAATCCCGAGCAAGTTTTACAACAGCTCGCGCGCAATTTAACGAACAAATTAATTCATTCACCAACCACGCACTTGAAAGAGGCCAGCGCTAGCGGCCAAACACAAGTGGTGCAATTGGCTCAGGCGTTATTTGATTTACAACCGAATGAATTAGAAGAACTCTAGCGACATTAATTTTATTTTGCGCCGGTGCCCTTAATTTTCTTAATGGCAAACTTACCCTAGCGCTGCGCCTTCCTTTATATTTTTTTCAGGTTCTTTAATAAAAGACTCTTAACGGAAAACCAATGAAAGCATCAATTTTAGAAAAATTAGACCGACTCAAAGAGCGCTACGAAGAAGTGAGCGCGCTTTTGTCTGAAGCAGACGTTATCAATAATCAAAATAAATTTCGCGAGCTTTCCAAAGAATATTCAGAATTAGAGCCTGTTGTTGTTGGCTACAAAAAATACCAGCAATTATTGGATGATATCGCAGAAGCAAAAAATCTTATCGCCAGTGGCGATGCCGATATGAAAGAAATGGCGGAAGAAGAATTGCGCGATTGCGAAGCTCAACTCGATCCAACCCAGCTTGAATTGCAGCGTTTGTTATTGCCGAAAGATCCCAACGACGAAAAAAACTGCTACCTCGAAATTCGCGCGGGCACCGGTGGCGATGAAGCTGCCATTTTCTCCGGCGATTTATTCCGCATGTACACCAAATACGCCGAAACCCAGGGGTGGCGTGTAGAAGTTATGAGCCAAAGCGACGGTGAACACGGTGGCTTCAAAGAAATTATTACTTTAGTAACCGGGCAGGGTGTGTATTCAAAATTAAAATTTGAATCGGGTGCGCATCGTGTACAACGTGTTCCCGCTACCGAAACCCAAGGCCGCATTCATACCTCCGCATGCACAGTTGCGGTTATGCCCGAAGCGGACGAGATGGAAGAAATTAATATCAACAAAGCTGATTTGCGTATTGATACTTTCCGTTCGTCCGGCGCGGGCGGTCAGCACGTTAACAAAACCGATTCGGCTATACGCATTGTGCATATCCCAACTGGCCTTGTAGTTGAATGTCAGGACGAACGTTCGCAACATAAAAACCGCGCGCGTGCTTTGAGTGTATTGGCATCGCGATTAAAAGCCATGCAAGAAGAAGCCGCGCATAAATCCATGGCCGATGAACGCCGCAATTTAGTCGGCAGTGGTGATCGATCTGAACGCATTCGCACCTACAATTATCCGCAAGGTCGCGTAACAGATCATCGCATCAACTTAACGCTTTATTCATTGGATGCCGTAATGCAAGGCGATTTGGCGGGAATTATTCAACCGCTTTCAAATGAATACCAAGCGGATCAATTGGCGGCGATTTCGGATTAATGGTTTTTGTATAGTTCATTCATGGTGAGAACGAAGCAGGCAAACCATTTACTTCTCGTTCCCAAGCTCCTGTTTGGTAATGCATAGCAGTTTATTTGATCTATTTGTTTTGCTGTTACGTGATTTTTATTCTCGTTCCCAAGCCGAAGCTTGTGAACGAGAATAAAAAGCAAAAACTGGATTCCCGCTACGCGAGGATGACGACTCCCTAGTTAAGCTGGATTTGAAATGCAATTAACCACAATCGCTAACTGCCTAAAACAATTCTCACAACTTGCTGGCGTAAGTGATAGCCCACGTCTCGATATCGAAATTTTTCTCACTCATATTCTCCAAAAAAATCGAACCTATTTATTTACTTGGCCAGATCAAGAGCTCTCTGCAAAGCAAGCCCAAACTTTCAACGAATTTTTCGTGCGCCGTTTAACGGGTGAACCCGTTGCCCACATAATTGGCCAGCGGGAATTTTGGTCACTACCAATAATGGTAAATAATTTCACTCTTATTCCACGGCCAGATACCGAACTTTTAGTTGAAGCAACTTTAGGTTTATTTGCGGAAGATGACGCGAGCCAATCCCGTCGGTTATTAGATTTAGGTACAGGCACAGGCGCCATTGTTCTTGCGCTCGCTCATGAAAAAAAATCCTGGCGATGCGTTGGTGTTGATAAAGAATTGGCCGCGGTAGAGTTGGCTGAAAAAAATCGTGTGCAACTTAATTTGCAGAATGTAAAAATTCAGCAGAGTGATTGGTTTGCAGCGTTAGCAAATGAAACTGCGTTTGATGTTATTGTTAGCAATCCCCCCTATATTGACCTCAACGACGAGCATCTTAGTGAAGGCGATGTTCGTTTTGAACCTTTGTCTGCGCTTGTCGCTGATAACAAAGGCTTGGCCGATTTGGAATTTATTATCGCGCAAGCTCCACATTATTTAATGTCTTCCGGTTGGTTATTGGTAGAACATGGTTATGATCAGGGTGAAGCCGTACGGAATTTATTTGCCGCAAATCATTTTGATAATATAAATACCTTTCGTGATTTTGGCCGAAATGAACGTGTGACTATTGGGCAAAAAGTGAATTAACTTTTCTGTATTGAACAGAGCGTAATATTGTTATGAATGACCAACAACTCCTTCGTTACTCGCGTCAAATTATGCTCGCCGATATCGACATCGAAGGGCAGGAAAAATTATTAACGGCTAGCGTGCTAATTATCGGTTTGGGCGGTTTGGGTTCGCCGGTTGCGATGTATTTAGCAGCAGCGGGCGTCGGTCATTTAATTCTCGCTGATTTTGATACTGTTGATCTCAGTAATCTTCAACGGCAAATTGCGCACACGACAGATCGCATCGGCCAAACAAAAGTTGAATCCGCCGCGCAAACCTTGCAAGCATTAAATCCCGATATAAAAATTACCAGCATTACACAACCGCTAGATGCTGACACACTTGCGATACAGATTGCAGGTGTCGATGTGGTTGTCGATTGCTGTGATAATTTCACTACGCGTTTTGCCGTAAATGCCGCTTGTGTAAACGCGAAAATTCCTTTGGTTTCAGGTGCGGCCATTCGTTTGGAAGGTCAGCTCGCTGTGTTCGATAACCGCGATTCAAATTGCGCATGCTATCGCTGTTTGTACGATGACGATTCGACAGAAGACACTACTTGCGCAGCTAACGGAGTTTTATCGCCACTGGTGGGTGTTATAGGTAGCTTACAAGCATTGGAAACAATCAAGTTTGTTGTAGGGTTCGGCCAAACAATCGCTGGCAAATTGTTGGTATTCGATGCTCGTTATACACAGTGGCGAGAGCTAAAGTTGATGAAAGATAAACAATGCCCTGTGTGCAATAAAAAATAAAAACGACCTTTTGTAAAAACTTTGCTAGGATCTTATTTCTTTCTATAAAAACACAACCCCTAAAATCTACATGGAGTTCATATGTCTAGTCCGCAATTTGAAATCGTTCTTAAAGGAGTGCTCGCAGGCTTCGATGCAGAAAAAGCGAAAGCTGATTTTGCTAGCTTGTTTTCGTTGGATGCTGAAAAAGTCGAAAGACTCTTTGCTGCAGAACGCACCGTTTTAAAAACAAAACTATCGCAAGAAATAGCTGATAAATACCGCGCGCGCCTTGCCGCAATCGGTGTGGATTCTGCAGTAGAAGCAATTAATGTCGAATATTCCCCAACGGTTGAATCTGGTAGCTATGAAGAAGTAGCGCAAGAAAATGAGGTGGCTCAATCGCCTACATTGGCGTTAGAGCCAATTGCTGAGTCAGTTAGAGTTGCGCCAGTCTCAGATCAGTTCGATGGGTCGCAACGTCATCCCTTTATTTTTTCTGGCAAAGGAGTGGAATATTTTAAAATCTGGATCGTCAATATTTTGTTGAGTATTGTTACTCTGGGTATTTATTCTGCCTGGGCTAAAGTACGTAACAAACAATATTTTTACGGCAATACGCAGCTTGCTAACAACACCTTTGAATACACTGCTAATCCTATAAAAATTCTGAAAGGTCGTGTTATTGCAGTAATTCTTTATGGCGCACTGATTTTTGCAAACCATATTTCTCCTATTGCGTCCGTTATTGCCACCATTGTATTTTTAATATTCTTGCCAATAATTATTGTAAATTCATTGCGATTTAATGCACGCTACAGCAGTTATCGTAATATTTCGTTTAATTTTAGTGGCACCATTTGGGGTGCGGTAAAAGCATTTATCCTTTGGCCATTGGCGGGGATTTTTACACTGGGCCTACTGTTTCCATTTTCCTGGAAAAGACAATCGCAATACATCACTAACAACCATTCTTATGGTACAGAGCCTTTTGTTTTTGATGTGCATATAAAAGAATATTACAAAATGCTGCTAGTTTTAATTGGTGCGACTGTAGTGTTTATCGTAGCGATTGGCATAATAGTAGGTGGTTCCATTTTTGCTCTAGCTTCTGGTGGCGCAACCTCTGATCCAAAAGCGCTGATCTCGATTATCCCAGCGATGTTTGCTTATCTTGCTTACTATCTGGCAGTTGTCGCTTATGTGATAGTTACTCTAACAAATCTGCATTGGAATAATACGCGCCTGAACAAGCATTCTTTTTCATCGAATTGGTCAATTCCCTCATACGCTGGGCTATTGTTGACAAATACACTCGGTATTTTAATCACGCTGGGTTTGTTTATCCCTTTTGCAAAAGTTCGCGCAGCTAACTACAAAGCAAACCACACCACATTTATTGCCGAAGGTAATTTGGATAGCTTTATCGCTAAAAAATTGGAACAGTCCAGCTCACTTGCTGAAGGTGTTCACGATATTTTTGATATTGATATCAGTATTTAATTCATGGAGAAAATGCGAGTGCTGCAAGGAATTTGGTTTGACGGTAAAACCTCTGCATCAATTCCAGTTGAGGTTCAGGTTGATGACACTGGAGCAATCAGTGTCATCAATGTGAACGATCAGTCGGTAATTGTGAACGCTCCATTTTCTGCTCTACGAATTTCATCGCGTATTGGTAATACGCCGCGTTACATTTATTTCCCGGATGGTGAAAAGCTTGAAACGCGGCAGCATGAAATTATTGATCAATGGTTACAGCAATATCGTCCCAATTTTTGGTACAACCTCGCCCATAAATTAGAAACCCACAGCTATTTCGTGGCACTGACATTGGTGTTATTAATTAGTTTTACTTGGGTAATGGCAGTTTATGGCTTACCTGCAGCATCGCGTTATGTTGCATTTCATCTGCCCGCAGGATTAATGGATCGCGCGGCCACAGAAACTTTGCAACTTCTGGACAAAACCCAACTAAATCCTACTAAATTGGATGAAAAAACACAGGCAGATTTACTTAAGTATTTTGAGCCTGCAATAGAAGAAAATAAGGACTTGCATATCAATGTTATTTTTCGCCGTGGTGGAATCATAGGTGCGAATGCATTTGCTTTACCGGACGGCACGGTATTATTTACTGACGAGATCGTCCGCCTTGCAAAAAATAATGATGAATTATTATCCGTACTTGCTCATGAAATTGGCCATGTAAAATATCGTCACGCGTTGCGTTCTGTAATTCAGGGTTCGGTAATTACTTTTGGTGTTGCCATGATCACCGGTGATTTATCGGCTGCGTCGAATTTGTTGGCAACCTTGCCGGTGGTCATCACCAATATGTCTTATTCACGTAATTTTGAACGAGAAGCTGACAATAATTCCCTTGTGTTTTTAGATGCAAACAATATCGAGCGACATCACTTTGTTGACCTTATGGAACGGTTAACCTATCACGCAGAATGCAGTCAGTTGCTTGGTCGTAGTAAGTTGAAAGATTATTATCTGGAGAAGTTTTCGCATTCGACTTCGTCCGAAAGCTCTTCTACATCATCTGCCGAGTCATCTGAGGCGTCGGACAAAGATCCTGATGTGAAATTGGCTGATGAAAATAATGTTAAAGAAGATTCGGATGACGAAATACCATGGCTTGATGTAGAAGCTCACCGCGAAGAATGCGACACACTTATTGCGGATTATAAAGCCGGGTTTTTCCATTCAAAAATTTCAGGTTATTTTGCCTCGCATCCCGAGACCGATGAACGTACAAAAAAATTCAAGCAACAACCTGAGATTATTAAAGAGCGTAATAAATAGCGTGATTGTTAAATTGGTTTTAGGTGAGTGCCATGTCTGCACCACAGTTTGATATTGTATTTCGTGGTGTTCGTCCAGGCGTTGATCCTGAATTGGTTAAAAGCCAGTTTGCCAGTTTATTCAAATTAGATGCGGCTAAGGTCGAGCGCATTTTTAAATCTAAAAACATCACCTTAAAACACCGCGCTAATGAACGCCTTGCCAACATCTTTGTAGTGCGTTTATTAGCCATAGGTGTAATCGCCGAAAAACTTAATATTGAGCCGGAAGTAATCGCTGCTCCTATCCCTACGATAGATAATGGCGAGACTGCTAGCGATGCCTGCGCTATGCATCAACCCGTAGAGTTTTTATACGGTGAACATACAAGGCGGATACCATTTGTATTTAGCGGCACTGGCTTCGGCTATTGCAAAATATGGTTGGTAAATATATTGGTGAGTGTTTTGAGCGCAGGAATTCTGCTGCCTTGGGCGCAGGTGCGATCAATGCGTTATTTTTATCAGCACACACAATTGGATCACACCGAGTTTTATTACAAAGCTCACCCACTCAGAATATATTTAGCGCAGTTGGCGATCACTGCATGTTTGTTCGTATTGGCTTATAGTTTTCTATTGTCGACATCTCTGTTCTTTATCGGGATTTTCGCTTTTTTATTGGTTCTGCCTTTTTATTGCCTCAAGCGAAATTACTTTGAGCATAAACATTCCTCATATCGCCATATTTTCTTTCGTCAAGAGTCAGCTATTCGAGATGCTTATATGGCATTGCTCATATGGCCCATTTTGTTGATTTTCAGTGGGGGTTTTTTAGCTCCCTACGTGCTATTTAAGATACAACAGTATCGTTTTCAAAAAAAATATCTGGGCGACTATGAATTTGGTTTTACCTCTGCTCCTAAAAAATATCTGACTCTATTAGTGCCGTTGTTGGTTGCCCAGTGTTTAGTGCTTGCATGTCTGCATTGGCGAGCGCAATTGCCAGTTTATATTTTACTGTCAGTAGTAATTATTGCGTTAATTACGGTTTACATCCATTGGCGTGTGACTTTAGTAAATTTGCAATGGAATGGCGTTAGTAGCAAACTTGGTTATTTTGTGTCTAGCTGGAGCCTTCGCAGTTACGCTGAACTTTTATTGAAAAATTTACTTTTATGTGCAATCACTCTAGGCTTTTATTTGCCCTGGGCAAAAGTAAGTTTGGCAAAATACAAAGCGGAGCACTTGGCTTTTTACGCCAATCAACGCTTTAAAAAATGGCAGCAAAATTTGAATTAATGAAGTGCGGTTCCCGAATTTTCAAAAAGTGGTAATTTGTCTCAAATTTTTCCTTTCAATATCCTCATCAGCCGTTATCATCTCTCGTTCATCTAAGGTTAATTTTTTTGCTTTAGATTCGCAGTCGTTCCAGTTTACTTTAGAACATTCGGCTTTTTACTTTATCAACTGGTCGTGCAACGCGACAGATAAAAGGATCATTCATATGAAAGATACACTTGGTTATTTGCTTATTTTTGGATTGTCAGTGGGCCTAACTGGATGCGGTGGTGGAGGTGAATCAAAATCGCCACCCAATGAAATACCTTCTTCAGTTAGTTCGTCATCTGTAGCTACGACGTCGTCTTTATCGTCTTCACTATCATCGGCGGCTTCGTCTCCACTATCTTCCTCGGGAAATAGCTCTTCTGCCTCTTCAGTTGTGTCTACAAAAACAACTGCGCTGATTTCAGGCAATGTATTTTTAAAAGATAGTAACGACAGCGACCTGTCTTTAGATTCAGCAGAGTCAGTCACAGTGAGTTTGTCGTTACTAAATGCTAAAGGTGACGTGCTTGCGACAAGTTCACCAAAATTAATTGATACGCTTTCAGCTACGCCAGAAAAAGGTGTGCCTTTTACGGCAGAAATTACGGCAAATGATGCCAAGACAATTGTCGTTATAGTATCAAAACCTGGCTTCAGTGATTTCGCGCGACGCGTTGAATTTTCATCGAACGTAGACTTAACGGCGACATTAAAAAAATTACAGGAACTTACCATTAACTCAACAGAAGTCACGTCAATCTCTGGCAAGACTCTTGAAGGCTATAACGTCAGTGTTAATAATTCGGATGGCAATGAAGAAATTGTTAGCGGCAGCACTGGTGGAATTGCAGACTTAAGTGTATCGATTCCGCAAACAGCATTACCTGCAGGCACATCCAGTGTCGATGTGAGTATGCAGGCATTTAACCCAAATAACCCGACGGAAGCACAAAGTTTTCCGGGTGCCTACCAAGATAGTACCGGCAATAAATTATTGTCCGTTGCGTTTAATTACACAGATGTAAAAACCGACGCTGGTGTTAGCTTGAAAAAAATTGCGCAGAAGACGCGTGACTCTCGCTTGCTTGCGGAAAAACAATCTGGCCAAGCTATTTCCCCCATGCAGTTTGCAAAACAAAACTCGCAAAAAACGGGTGTAGCTTCAGAGCCAGTTATTATTAATCGCAAAATTCCAACCGACTCCTGTTTATCCCTATCGCAATTAGGTGATGCCAACGCGACTCAAGCTGGTTTTCAAGTTCCTGTGTATACCTACAACACAACGAATGGTTTGTGGGATTTGTTGGGTTACGGAACTTTGTTTGATGAGAATGGAGTTTTAATTGCTGCGGATCAAAAAGTATTTGATTGTTCGCAACATACTTATGTACTGGAAATTGAAGCCACTAATGAAATTTTCTTGAGCAATTGGTGGAATTTGGATTATCCGTTGATATTCACCCAGCCCATTAAACTTTGCGCCGATTTAGAATTGCATAACGATTCTAATAAGCCTGTTGTTGGCAGTACTTTATATCTCACTGATGACGACGATTCACGCAGCTTTTCTGCTGAAAGTTTTGTAAGTGATGCAAATGGTCGTGTGCATATTGAAGCTATTTCTTTGGATGGCGGCACTGATTTAACGGCGACTGCTTACACTTTTAATTCTTCCTTTTATTCTGGCTATACAGAAGTGCCCGTTAAATTATCTACCACCTGCAACATGAGTGCTCCGCCAGTAGTTGTGAATTTAATTATTCCTGAAATGTGTAAAGTGGATGGACGAGTGGTAAATGCATCCGGTTTACCTTTAGCGAAACATTATGTTATCGGTGCAGATTCTACCGCTGGCACAGCAATGCCTGGTTTTGCCTCTACCGATGCAGATGGTCACTACCAATTGTCATTGGAATGTAAGAAAAAATATCAGGTGATTGATGCTTATTCCTATGCATTTGGCGATCAAAGTGTAGCAACTGATTTCTCGGTGAACGTGAATGGCACGGCTGATCTATCTGAAGTCTCGGACAATAGTTCTGCGGCGGTGATGAAAGATCTGATATTTACTTCCAAGCCTATTGCCTATGTTTACCCAACAAGTGATTCATTAACTCAGGTAAGTTTATATGTGTTGTATGTTGGAACTGATTTCCCGTTGACCTATAATTTTTCGATAAAGGATAAAAATGCGGTGGTGCTTGGGCAATATTCCGGCACCGTGACTGCGGCTAATTTTAATCTGGAAGATGAATTTGGAAGCGGCTACGCTGAAATCAAAATTGATCATCATCTAACTGATGCGCAGATACAAGATCCTACCGGTTATACAGCGGTTGGTGAGATTAAAGATTCAAAAGGTGTTACAACGCAAATCAATAGTATTTATCAGGGAGGCGAAAACTAATTTAGCAGAATTAGAAAATGCGCGCTAAAAAGCGCGCATTTTTTATCCATTAATATTCAAAAGTTTGTAATTGGAATCTTTCTTAAGGTGTAACGAGCTTTTTAATTTTGGTTGCAGTTATTTCTGCACCAGACGTTTTGTAATTGTGATCGTAGAGGGCAGTTTCCCATGACCCGTAAATTGGGTTGGGAATTAAAAACCACTTAGTCCCCCAATAATCAGTAAAGCCATCCGCTATTTTTACTCGCTCTTCCGGCGTTGTATAAGCTCCTGCTACAAAATCACCAAAGTCATCGCCTATCAATGCAAGAATTCTAAATTTTTCTGCAATAAATAAGCGTCGTGAACTTTTGTCCGATGTGTTCCAACCATTTTCATTTTTAGTTAATACGGTATCAATAGTGTTTGATAACGGCATTCCAAGCTTTTCGAGATTTGCGCGTGTATCAGTTTCTTGCGTTGCATCGCGATTGGTTACATAAAAAATGGTGATACCTTTGTTCGCCACATATTTTAAAAATTCGCTTGCTCCCGGCACAGCTTTTGAGGCTTGCGATTTAGTCCATAGCGCCCAAGACGTGGGATCGTATTCGCTACGAGTTTTAATAAGTTGGGCTTGATAGGGAATATTATCTAAAACAGTTTCATCTATGTCCAGAATAATTGCGGGTGGAAGCGTGGTGTAATTACCTTTTTGTTCTGTAGCTGCCGTCCAGTTTTTTTGTCGAAATGCAATATCAATGGCGTTATGAGCTTGTTGATAAGCGCTTGCTGCGAGCACGCGATATTCTGCAGAGGTTTGCATCCACACAACTGAGTTGAGCCGTTCATTGCTTTCATTTTGTGTTTTGACTTCGCTTTTCGCTTTTTCAACTTTTTGTGGACAATCAATAGGCTCGAATTTTTTGTTGTAACACACATACATTTCTATCCCGTAAAAACCGAGTTTTTTGTGCGCGAGCTTGGGGTTGTGTATGTCCATCCAGCGCGCAAGCTCGGCTTGATCAAGCTTCTCCGTCGGTGTTTTTAACGCGGAAAATAATACATGGGCTTTTTTAAAATATTTTACCGGTGAGGAAAAATCGCAGGCGCCATGTTTTTCCCATTCGCCTTGTAAAAGTTCGGCGCTGGGTGTCATGCATAAAAAAGGTTTGATTTCCTTATAAGGTAATTGTGCAAGATCGCCTTTGCAAAAACGCGGATGCTTTTTAATGTCTGTGAGATCTTTGCATTCAGCTAGGGATATCCCATCGCAAGATGATGCCCAAAGCCCATGCACAACCCATTTAAATTGGTTGTTGCTAAAGCATTGCAACTTATTATGTTGCTCAAGTTGTTTTGCCTCAGCAGATTTTCCGTCGCTGTTTAACTTGGCGATATCATTCTGAATTTTTTGGCAATAATCTGGTGACCAGCTAAGCGCTAATTTGAAGTAATCGTTATTGCCGGTTTTATTAATACCAAAAGGATCTTTGGTAACATCAAAATCATAATTGGTATCTGGCTCGGTGAGTATTTGACACGATTGCGCCAGAGATAAATTACTTACTAACATCACTGCAAAAAATACGCACAATTTTTTGTAAATAATTTTTCGATTTTCAAAGCCCAAATGTGCAATTTTCAATTGCTTATACCTTTTGTTAACTGTTAAACGAAGTGATTTTGTAGAGGGAATGCAATTAATTTTTTGGGTAATGTTCTTTATGCCAATGCTGCGCAATTGCGTCGCGTCGGCATATCCACACATCCTGATGGCTCAAAATATATTGCATAAAACGTTCGAGAGATTGAATGCGTCCTGGTCTGCCGATAATGCGGCAATGCAATCCAATATTCATCATCTTGGGTGCAGTTTCACCTTCGGCATAAAGTGCATCGAAACAATCTTTTAAATAGGTATAAAACTGGTCGCCGCTGTTAAAACCTTGCGGCGCAGCAAAACGCATATCGTTGCTGTCGAGCGTGTAGGGAATAATCAGGTGCGGCTTGCCGTAGTCGTGCGTCCAGTAGGGCAAATCGTCGGCGTAAGAATCTGAATCATAAAGAAAGCCGCCTTGTTCGATGACCAGTGCTCGAGTGTTAGGGCTATCGCGCCCCGTGTACCAACCTAATGGTCGCGAACCCGTTACGCGTTTGTGAATTTCTATGGCTTTGCGGATTTGCTCGCGCTCAACTGCGGGCGCCATAAATTGATGATCAATCCAGCGGTATCCGTGGCTCGCAATTTCCCAGTCCGCTTGCAACATCGCAGCAACCACTTCCGGGTTGCGCTCCAGCGCCATAGCCACGCCATAAACAGTTGCCGGTAATTGATACTTTTGGAATAGGCGATGCAACCGCCAAAAACCAGCGCGGCTGCCATATTCATAAAGCGATTCCATACTCATATGGCGCGCTTCAAATGCGCGTGCGCCGATGATTTCTGAAAGAAAGGTTTCGGATGCAGCATCGCCATGCAGCACACAGTTCTCGGCACCTTCTTCATAGTTAATGACAAATTGCACCGCAATCCGTGCGCCGCCAGGCCAATTAGCATGGGGAGGGTTTGCGCCGTAACCAATCATGTCACGTGGGTAGGTGGAAGGTACTTTTGCATCGCTCATAAAAATTATTGCCCGATCTTTGAAATCTTAAGGTTATGTGATGAACACAAGAGTAGTAAGAATAGTTGTCATTGCAGTTTCAATACTTTCATAAATGTTACAAATTCTGTGCCACCGCCCAAGGTTGTGTGCGACGGTAAATTTGCTGTAAATCCGCAATATTACTGGGCAAAAATAGGTTGGCTGCACCATCAATAAACAAATCTCGACCATTTGGACAAGTTATTGGCCGGTAGTTAAAGGTCTAGCGGCTGGTATCACTATTGCATTGGGTTCATGGTCACTATCCCTCTTCCTTATTAATACTTCTTTACAGTGTGGGCTTCCTATGTCTTTTTTTTCGTCTTTAAGAGTACGTTTTGCATTGCCATGGTTAATAAGCCTGTGCATTTTTGGTACCGCGATAAATGCATCTGCAGTTACCAATAATGATTGGTTTGAAAAATTTAAAGCCACTGCGACCAATGACGAACTTTACAAATTTTTATATGCCATGCCCAAAGGTGGCGATTTACATAATCATATTAGCGGCGCAGTTTTATCGGGCTGGTGGTATGACCTTGCGTTGGGCCAAGCAAAATACGGTTACCGTTTTTACACCAAAGTAAAAATTAATAATTGCAAACCTTACGGTGTTAATGAGTTTGGTCGTCGCCCTTATTATCTTTTATTTAATACGATCCTCGAATCCAATTTTAACAAATTACCTGAGTGTGAAAAATCGGAATACAAATCATTAAATTTATTAACGGCAGAAGAAAAAACCGCATGGCTTGAAAGTTTACGATTGGACAAGCCCTATGAAGGGCGCGATGAATTTTTCCAAACTCATTGGCAACGTATGGATCAATTAACCGACAGCCCTTACATGATGGCTGAAATGCTCTACCAAAACATGAAAGCCTTTGGCGATGAAGGATTGATTTATTTAGAAACGATGATGGACGGTAGCGGCTATTCTGATCCCGAAGGAAACCCTATTCCAAACGATACCGCCATTGAAATATTTCGTAAGCGACTTGCCCAACCAGATGCAAAAGCCACTGGCGTTACCGTGCGTATGCAGGAATCTATACTGCGTTTCCTGCCCAATGCTGAGCAGCAACTCATCGATGCTTACGAGCTTGTTTCCAAGCATCGCGACCTTTATGTGGCAGTCAATATGGTAGGTCGTGAAGACAACGACAAAGGCCATCCATTACGTTTTGTAAAAACACTGCGCGAGTTGCGCCACAAATACAATAACGTGCGTTTATCTATTCACGCTGGCGAGGTAGATGAACCAAGCACACATATTCGCAATACTTTAATGATGGGTGCAGATCGTATCGGTCATGGCGTAGATTTAATTACCGATGAAGATTTAATGCGTCAATTGCGTCACGGCCCTTACATGATTGAAATAAATTTAATTTCTAATTTAATGCTCGAATATGTAAGCGATTATTCCAAGCATCCATTTCCAGAATATTTACGCATTGGTGTTCCGGTTGCG
The DNA here is from genome assembly GCA_004172865.1 of Gammaproteobacteria bacterium. GTDB lineage: Bacteria > Pseudomonadota > Gammaproteobacteria > Pseudomonadales > Cellvibrionaceae > Cellvibrio. Next base: position 221,265 of record SEBV01000001.1, read on the forward strand.
CTCTCGACCGATGATCGTGGTATGTGGGATTCGAATCTTACCGACGAGTTTTTTGTCGCCGTAAAAGAATTTAATTTGTCGTGGGATGAAATACTTTTGCTCAGCAGAAATTCGCTGCAATATGGATTTATGGAAGATGATGTGAAAGCGCAATTGTTAAAAACCTACAATGCTCGCATCAATAAATTTGAGCAAGGTTTTGCGAGCAGTGGTGCAAACAGTTTTAAAAATTCAAAACCAGTTTCTTACAGTTTTACGTGCAAGCATTATTCAATGTGTTCGTATAACTAACTCTTAAACGGAAATTGCGCCATGCGACATATTGGTTCAACTCGTGGTGCATGGCGCATTATTTTGCATCGATAATTCAGATTTTATAACCTTATCCAGCTCACCTAAAAATGCTTTTTGGCTGGATGGATAAGGGTTTTAACCCCGCTTCATACCTCCTAACTTGATGATAAATAACATAATTTAATTTGCCTTCGTAAAAACGTAACCATTTAGACAGGAAATGGCATACCGCTTGCAAACTCCAGCTCAGTTGTTAGGCACTTATTATTAGACACACTCGGAGTTCACAGGCTATGACCATACATGATTGTTTTACACGTAAGAAACTTGCCCTGGCAATTAGCCTTGGTTGTGCGATGGCCGCGTCAAGTGCCTTCGCCGAAGATGCAGCTGCGATAGATGAAGTGGTTGTTACTGCAGACAAAATGGGTTTGATGAATGAGAAAGCGAAATCAGTTTTCGGTTTTGATAAATCCATTCTCGAAACACCACGCAGCGTAACTACTGTTAGTTCGAAAATGATGGAAAGTTACAACATTACTGACATCGACGATTTGGTGTTGGTGTCTCCTGGTGCGTTTACCCAATCCTTCTTTGGTGTTGCAGGTTCGTTGGATGTGCGCGGTACCCCCGGTGAAGTTTACTTCCGTGGTATGCGTCGTGTGAACAACCCTGGTAACTACCCAACGCCAATCGGTGCTTCCGACAGTATCGATATTGTGCGTGGCCCGGCGTCACCAATTTACGGCCCTTCTAAAATCGGTGGTTACCTCAACTTCGAACCCAAGTCTGCACGTGTAGAAGAATCAGGTAAATTTTTGAATGCACCTGAAGGTCAGATTACTTTCACACGTGGTAGCTGGGATAAGAATGTATTGACTGCTGAAGTTGGCGGCCCAGGAAAAATTGGCGATAAAGATTTAGGTTATTACATTTACGCTGAGACAGAAAATTCTGGTAGTTACTACGACAATTCCGGTACCGACCAAAATATTTTGCAAGCGTCCTTTGATCTCGATATTTCTGATTCAACCAAAATTGAATTCGGTGGAATGTATCAAGAATTCGACGGCAACCAGGTTGCAGGTTGGAACCGTCTCACACAGGATTTAATTGATAACGGTACTTATATTACGGGATCACCAACATCAGTAGACACCAGCGGTGATGGTTACAACTCCATAGCAGAATACAGTGCATGGAAAGATACTTTTACAAAAAGTAATTTCTTTGTACCTATGTCAACTGCAACCAATGGCAGTTTAGATCCAGCTTGGGCGTTGCAAAATCCTGGCACCGCGAAATTAAAAGGCAATCAAACATTAGTTGCCGAAGAAGATCAGTTGAAAACTAAAGTCACTACTTTATATTTCGATGTGAAGCATGAGTTCAACGAAGACTTTTCTGTTACCAACAAAGCTTTTTATGAAAAGTTAAAAAACATTAATGAAAACGCTTACGGTTTCTCACAGTTTGTAGATACCTACGCGTTTGAAGACCAAGTGGTATTTGCACTTAAAGCTGACCATGCCGATTGGTTGAAAGCGAATTACCAATTTTCGCCAAGCTATCGCTACACCGACTTTCAACAAGGTGATGATTTCAATTACGAATATTTTGACCGTCGCGATTTAACCAAGCCATCATCTGCAATTGACCGCAAATTATTGGCGACTGTTACCGATTCTGATTATTCAAATTACTTAGTGGGTAATTTCACAGACTACGGTTTGGCATTTTTGGCAGACTATACCATCGCTGAAAAAATTGGTTTGTTGTTAGGCGCTCGTTATGACTACCTGGATATGGAAAGCCATTCTGTTGCTGCGAAGTTGGAAGATCCAACATCAGCTTCAGCCGCGAGTGATGACGACCACGGTGTGTCATGGACTGCAAGTTTGTCCTACACCACACCATTCGGTTTAATTCCCTATGTAACCAGATCTAAACAAGCAACCATCGTAATGGGCCAAGGTTCAGAAATTGCTCCTTCTTTAATTGCCAGTGGCGATGCGATTGCTGATTCAACCTTGAAAGAAATTGGTGTGAAAGGCAGCTACTTTAAAGAGCGTTTATTCTTCACTGCAGATTACTTTGATCAAACTCGTACCAACTATTCTGCGCAAGACCAAGTGAGTAACAACACCACTGAAAGTAAAGGTTATGAGTTGGAAGGTCGTTTCTTGTTGAGTGAAAACTTCACTGTTACTACTGCATTTACTCACTTAGAAATTCTTAACTTAACGGCAAGAAAAAGCGGAACGCAATTTGGTTTTGCGGGTGCCGGTGACTTGACTGGTGTAACTGATCCTTCATTGTTCTACGGTTATGTAATGCAAGGTTTGACCTTGGTTGGTGATGATAGCGCTTCAGAAAAATCCGGTATTCCAAAAAATATGGTTAGCCTTACAGGTGCTTACAATTTTGGAAATGGTTTTAGTGTAACGGCAAGTAGTGTTCATGCTGAATCCACTTACTCAGGTTTCTCTAAAGCAATTAAATTGCCAGCTTACACACTCTTCAACGCCGGTATTACTTACGCTACCGATACCTGGAGTTTGAGTTTGCAAGGTAAAAACTTAACAGACGAACGTTACTTCCGTTCTAACTTCCCGGATCTTTTTGGTAGCACCATCGTATTGCCAGAATTACCACGCAGTTTCGTGGCGAAGTTAGGAATGAAGTTCTAATTGCTTTGATGTAAATGTTTGTTGTTTGATGAAGATTGTATAGGGGTTCCGCGATGTGGTGCCCCTGTACAACACCCTAATCCTTCATGATCCATATCTTTGCACATGAAGTTGATAATGAATTTTTATTAATGGCTACAGCGGTCTAACTAAGAATGTAGTGGTTAATGTTTTTATGTTGTAAATGTTTTTGTTGTGCTTGCTTTACCGTTCGTCTTCTCGTCCTCCTTTGCCGCCAGCACTGCAATTCTTGCTGAACACTTAATAGCCTGAATCGCAGTGCTTGGTGGCTTTTTTAAAGCGCGCTTTAAAAACAACAGATAAATTGAGTTGTAATTTTTATAAATTTTTTTGATAAACGGGATCTCTGATGTCCAATTCCAGATTAGTAAAATTCCTCATAATTTCTTTTAGTGCAATCTGGTTGAGTGCATGCAAACCTGAAACCGAAAAGAAAGCAGCGCCTATTCCTGTAAAATTTGTTGTCATCACCATGTTCGAAATTGGTAAAGACGAAGGCGACAAAGCCGGCGAATTTCAATTGTGGAAAGAGCGTCAACATTTGGATACGCGTTTTCCGTTTCCAAATTCGTTCCACGATATTTATATGAATGAAAAAACTGGTGTGATGGGAATCGTTACCGGTATTGGTACAGCACATTCAACTGCCGCGTTGATGGCGCTAGGAATGGACCCGCGTTTTGATTTTAGTAAAACCTATTGGTTGGTTGCTGGTATTGCAGGTATAGATCCCGAAGATGCTTCAATCGGTTCTGCAGCATGGGCAGATTATTTAGTGGATGGCGATTTAGCTCACGAAATTGATGCACGCGAAAAACCAGCTGATTGGGAAACCGGATATTTTGCGCGTTACACCAAAAAACCTTACGACCCAAACAAACCAGCTCCCACCGGCGAAATGTATGAAGTGAACCACGAATTAACCGAGTGGGCATTTCAATTAACGAAAGATATTCAATTACCCGATATCGAAAGTTTGGAAGCAACGCGTTCGCGTTATGTAAATCACCCTAATGCGCAACGTAAACCTTTTGTGTTGAAAGGCGATCAACTAGCGGCCATGACCTTTTGGCACGGCGCCATCTTGAATGACTGGGCCAACAAATGGACCAAATATTGGACCGATGGCAAAGGCGAATTTGTCACCTCGGCGATGGAAGAGACTGGCACATTTTTATCGCTAAGTTATTTATCGAATATCGGCAAGGTCGATAAAAATCGCGTCATGGTTTTGCGCACCGGCAGTAATTACACCATGCCACCACCGGGCGTTACGGCAGCAGAAAATTTGCTTGCAGAAAATGAAGGTTACGCCGGGTTGGATGCCGCACTTGAATCTGCGTACATAGTAGGGTCAACTGTGATGAATGAAATTCTTGGCCATTGGGATAAGTACAAAGATACAATTCCAGCAGCGGGGAAATAATCGAGGTGGTAGTAAAAGCTTTGTAAGAATATTGCCCGTTTTTACACTTATCGAATTTATTTGGGAATCGTTATCCCTTAGGGATCTAGCGTCTTTGACTTAGATTTTTTAATGCCACTGGATCCTTAAGGGATGACGACTCCCTTCTGAAAAAAACGATTAAGTGAGTACATTTAAGTTTATTTCGTTTTTTTAAAATTCCACCCAGAAAAAGATGAGTCCAAATGCAGCTCGACCAACGCGTCTTCGCATGGCGCGGTAGCTATAAAGCGCCACAAAATTCCACAGGCAGCCTCGTCGGATTGCGGCTGGGAGTAAAAGATTTATTTCATATCGCCGGCCTTCCAACCGGGGCTGGCAATCCTGATTGGTTAGCAAGTCATAGCGTTCCCGAACAGTCATCGCCCGTTGTGGCGGAGTTGCTAAGCGCTGGAGCAAACCTTATCGGTAAAACGCAAACCGACGAACTCGCTTACAGCCTCAATGGTTTAAATATTCACTACGGCGCGCCGGTAAATCCCAAAACACCTGAGCGTTTGCCCGGCGGTTCAAGTAGCGGTTCGGCGGCGGCGGTTGCTGCTGGTGAAATTGATATCGGCTTGGGAACTGACACCGGCGGCTCCATTCGTGTGCCTGCCAGTTACAACGGGTTATTTGGCATTCGCACGACCCACGGATTAATTAGCTGCGAACATATGGTTCCGCTTGCGCCGCTGTTCGATACAGTAGGCTGGCTTACGCAATCGGCGGATTTGCTGCTGAAAGTTGGTGAAGTTTTATTACCTAAAACGACTTCAGTTTGGGCCCAAACCAAATGCTTAAAAATTGGTGTGCTCGCGCCCGAGGTCAACCAAACTTATTTATGGGATGAAGGTTGCGACGCGTGGTTAACGCAGCAAAATTTTTTGCAGAAAACCAAACGTTTAAGTGTGGATGAAATTTGGTTTGCTCGCGCCAGCCAATGTTTTCGCATCCTGCAAGGCCGAGATATTTGGCGTACTCACGGCGATTGGATTACCCAACATAAACCCACCTTTGCGCCCGATATTCACGCACGTTTTGAATGGGCCAGCCAATTAACCGCCGAACAACAAAGCGCCGCTGAAGCCGAGCGACTAAAGTTACAACAAGAGATTGCCTATTGGTTTGAAGGAGTCGATTTATTGCTACTGCCAACAACCCCGGGGCCAGCACCATTGTTAGGTGCAAGTGCTGAGTGGATGGATGATTATCGCAGCCAATTGATGGGCTTAACGGCCGCTGCGGGCTTGGCAGGTTTGCCGCAAATTCATTTGCCGGTATTACAGGAAAATGATGCGCCCTTCGGAATTTCGCTGCTCGGGCCCAAAGGTTTTGATCTCGATTTATTACATATCGCCGCACGTTTGAATTACGCCGCAAGTTTGAATTACATCGAAAGCGCTGAAACTGCGGCGGTAAAACTATGAGTCACGCTAGCAAAATTGCCTTTACCGCGCCTCATTACCAAGCCGGCGAAATCGGTTTGAAAGTGTTGGAACAGGGCGGTTGCGCAGTTGATGCAATGATCGCCGCCGCCGCTGCGATTACGGTTTTATATCCCCATATGAATAGCCTCGCTGGCGACGGTTTTTGGATTATCCACAAACCCGGCGAAGCCCCGCGCGCTATAGATGCCTGCGGTAATGCAGCGCAACTCGCCAGTATTGATTGGTACACGCAGCAAGATTTTAAGCAGATACCAAGTCGTGGTGCTTTGGCCGCTGTTACCCTCGGCGGCACTTTGAGTGGTTGGCAAAAAGCTCGCGAAATTGCGGCGGAATCCCAAGAGCTTTTGCCGCTTGCTGAATTGCTTGCGCCTTCCGTAGATTTGGCAAAAACAGGCATCACCGTAACAGAAAGCCTGGCCGCCGCGAGTCGCAAAGTTGAGCCTGAGTTTGCTGGGTTTACCGAATACCAACGCGTATTTATGCCCAAGGGTCGCCCCTTAATTGCGGGCGAAAACTTTACCAATCCTGACCTGGCCACCTTTATGGAAGGCTTGGCTTCAGATGGTTTACAAGGCGCATTTCGCGGGCGTTTAGCGGCGCAAATCGCCGTCGCGCTAGCTGAATCTGGCAGCCCCATTCGTTTGGCGGATTTGCAATCTTACGCGGCACAGGAAGTAAAACCGCTTTCAATCAATACGCGCTTTGGCGCTTTTTATAATTTGCCCGCGCCCACGCAAGGCATAGCGTCGCTACTGATTCTCGCTATTTACGACCGCATTATGCAGCCTGAGTGGGATCAGGCAGAACGCATTCATGCTTTGATCGAAGCGACTAAACAAGCGTTTATCGTGCGCGACCGCGAAGTCAGCGATCCACGCCGCTTAAGCGCGAACTGGTCGGATTTATTAAGTGATGCACACATCGACAAACTCGCCGCACAAGTTCGCGAAGAGGCGTTGCCTTGGCCGCATGTTGCTGAAGTTGGCGATACTGTGTGGATGGGCTGCGTGGATAAAGACGGCACCATGGTCAGTTTTATCCAAAGTCTTTATTGGGAATTCGGTTCGGGCGTGGTCATCCCAGGCCTGGGTTTAGTGTGGAATAATCGCGGCGTAAGTTTCAGTCTCGATCCTGCAAGCCGCAACGTTTTAACACCGGGCTTCAAACCTTTTCACACCCTTAATCCCGCGTTCGCCGTGTTGAACGATGGTCGACGCATCAGCTACGGCACCATGGGTGGCGAAGGCCAGCCACAAACTCAGGCTGCGTTGCTAACCCGTTATTTGTATGATGGCTTGCCTATCGACGAAGCCATCAGCCGTGGCCGGTGGCTGCTGGGTCGCACGTGGGGCGATAACAATCACGACTTGAAAATGGAGCAAGATTTGTTAGAGCAAGCGAGTCCCGCGGGCCTGACCATAGGTGCTGAGTTGCGCGCACGTTGGCATTCACTTAAATCCGTTCCCGCACGCAGCGAGCTTATGGGGCATGCGGGCGCTATCGTCAGCTTTGCGGATGGCAATGCGGTGGCTGCAAGTGATCCACGCAGCGACGGAGCAGGTTTAGTGGGCGAGGTCGGCGATCTATGAACGAATTCTGGAGCCAATGGCTGCCAACCATTATCGCCATGATTATCACCGGTGCCTTTGCCGGAATTCTCGCGGGTTTACTTGGTGTTGGCGGCGGCATCGTCATAGTGCCAGTGTTGTATTTTGTATTGCAGGCCGCAGGCGTTAGCCCCGCGACCGCCATGTTAGTGGCGACGGCAACTTCACTATTAACGATTGTGCCGACCAGTATTTCGTCCATCCGCGCGCATCACAAACGCGGTAATGTGGATTGGCTGTTGGTGAAACGTTGGTGGCCTTTTATGTTAATCGGCGTTGTACTGGGCAGCACTTTTGCACTACACGCGAAGGGTACTGCCGCGAGTATGATCTTCGGTGTGGTTGCGGTGTTAGTCGCCATCAATATGTTATTTCGCGCAAAAGCAGCGCCCATCGCCCAGCAACTGCCGAGCATGAAAGGTCAGGGCCTAATGGCCGGTTTTATCGGATTTTTCTCGGTGATTATGGGCGTCGGCGGCGGTACAGTCGGCGTTCCCTTGCTCACCGCGTGCAACTATTCGCCCCATCGCGCCGTGGGCACAGCGTCGGTATTTGGAATGCTCATCGCCTTGCCAGGGTCAGCCGCCATGTTGTTAGCACACACACCGGCAGATGCACCCCAAGGTATGATCGGCATGGTCAACTGGCCTGGTTTTCTCTGCATAGTGCCGCTCACCGTTTTGCTAGCGCCCACAGGTGCGTGGATCGGTTCGCGGCTGGATTCGGTTATGCTGAAGCGAGTATTCGCTGTTTTTCTTTTTATCAGCGGCGGTCGCATGCTAATGCAAGCCTTAGGGTTTTAAAAAAAGTATTTTAAAAGAGTATTTTGAAAAAGAGTGACACCAATATGAGTGAGTTTAAGTCTGACGATTACGCCGTAAATCCCGCACTCCTGCGTCCCTTTTCGCCGCCGACTCGTTTGTTAATGGGCCCGGGGCCGATCACGGTTGACCCGCGAGTATTGCGCGCAATGTCGGCGCAATTGGTTGGCCAGTACGACCCCGCCATGACGCAATGTATGAACGACACTATGGCGCTCTATCGCGGTGTATTCAAAACCAAGAACCAATGGACTTTTCTAGTTGATGGAACATCGCGCGCGGGAATTGAAGCCGTTTTAATTTCATTGCTCGAACCGGGCGATAAAGTTCTGGTTCCAATTTTTGGTCGCTTCGGACATTTGCTGTGCGAAATTGCTGAGCGCTGCGGAGCCGATGTCCACAAAATCGAAAAAGCCTGGGGCGACGTTTTTACGCCGGAAGAAATTGAAGCCGCCATTAAAAATGTGCAACCAAAAGTTCTCGCCATAGTGCAGGGCGATACCTCAACCACCATGCTACAACCGCTCGAAGATCTCGGCGAAATTTGCGAACGTCACGGCGTATTATTTTATTCAGATGCAACTGCATCCATTGGTGGAAATCCTTTTCTAACCGACGACTGGAAATTGGATGCCGTCTCCGTTGGTTTGCAAAAATGTTTAGGCGGCCCATCGGGAAGCGCGCCATTAAGCTTGAGCGATAAAGCAGTGACGGCTATTCGTAAACGTCGCCACATTGAAGCGGGAATTCGCAACGCAAGTCATGTTGATGGCAGCGGTCGTCGCATTGCATCTAATTATTTTGACCTCGGCATGATTATGGATTACTGGGGCGAAGAGCGACTCAATCATCACACCGAAGCCACGACCATGTTGTATGGTGCGCGTGAATGCGCGCGAATTTTATTGGAAGAAGGCGTTGAAAATTCTATCGAACGCCATCGAATTCATGGCCGCGCCATGACAGAAAGTTTAGCGGCGATGAATTTAAAGCTCTTTGGCGACTTAAGCCATAAAATGCACAATGTTGTTGGCGTTTATATTCCCGATGGTGTTGCAGGCGAAGCGGTTCGCAGTTCAATGCTTAATGATTTCGGAATTGAAATCGGAACCTCTTTCGGGCCACTGCACGGAAAAATTTGGCGCATTGGCACCATGGGTTATAACGCGCGCAAAGCGGCAGTTTTGCAAACCCTCGCCGCACTTGAAACGGTTTTACATCGCGCAGGCCACTCGCAAACTGCAAATGCCGGTATAGATTTGGCGATGAAAATTTACAGCGAGGAGGGTCTATGACGTTAGCGCTAACTCATCCTGATTTCAGCCAGCTTCCACACGGAGAGAAAATCGCGAGCCGCGATTTTTTAGCGGGCATGCCTAAAGCCGAATTGCATATGCATCTCGACGGCGCCTTATCGCCCGCCATGATGTTCTCCTTGGGTCAACGCAATCAGATAAATCTGCCTTACAAAAATGTAGAAGAAATTGAAGCGGCCTATAACTTTACCAATCTGCAAAGCTTTTTGGATTTGTTATACCAAGGCGCGTCGGTTTTAAAACACGAACAAGATTTTTACGATTTAACACGCGATTATTTTCTAAAGTGCAAAGCCGATAATATTCGCCACACCGAGTTGTCGTTTGATCCGCAATCGCACACTGACCGCGGAATTTCATTTGATACCGTCATCAGCGGAATTTTGCGCGCAATGGCAGATGCAAAAAAAGACTGGGGCATAAACTCAAAATTAGTGATGGATTTTTTACGTCATCTCAGCGCAGAAAGCGCCATGAAAACGCTGGAAGAATCTTTGCCGTGGAAAGATAAAATTATCGCTGTAGGTTTGGATAGTTCAGAGCTTGGCCATCCACCGAGTAAATTCACCGCCGTTTTTGATCGCGCTCGCGCAGAAGGTTATCGCGCAGTCGCTCACGCTGGCGAAGAAGGCCCACCGGAATATATTTGGGAAGCGATTAATTTGCTAAAAGTAGATCGCATAGATCACGGTGTTCGCTGCGATGAAGATCCAAAACTTGTGGAGTATTTGCGTGAAACGCAAATTCCATTAACCGTGTGCCCGCTTTCAAATGTGCGCCTGTGTGTGTACGACAATATGTCGCAGCATAATATTTTTACGTTGTTAGATACAGGCTTGCGAGTAATGGTGAATTCAGATGACCCGACTTATTTTGGTGGTTATTTGAATGATAACTTTTTTGCGTTGGCTGATGCGTTTCCTATGACGAGAGCGCAAGCAGTGCATTTGGCGCACAATAGTTTTACGGCGAGTTTTATTAGTGATCAAGAGAAACAAAGCTTTATTAACGATTTGGAAAGTTACGCAATAAATTTTCAAGATTAATTTTTTTGTGAGATTGTTTGCCTGCCGCAGGTGTCACTTTCTTTGCTTCGCCAAAGAAAGTAACCAAAGAAAGGCGACCCAGCGAATTTCTGATCCTGCGCTTCTCATTCGCTAACGAGCCGTTCTGATAATACATCCCTGTATTATCAGAACTAAAATAGGCGTCCTGCCTATTTTGCTCGCGCGCCTTGCGATGCTCGGGAAATTCACATGGGGCCCGTTCGATGCCACATTGAAATTTTATTTTTCTATTGGTTCCAACTTAAACGTATTATTTAAATTTTTTTGTAAAAGACTTCAGGTGGCACCAAGTTAATCCCATGCGAGTTCGCCGAGCATTGGAGGGAAATTGCCGGAAAACGCACAGGATGTGCGTTTGAGTGACGATGCGACATGGATGTCGCCCCGGAACGACGGCAATTTACCGAAACGCGCAGGAAACACGAACGAGATGGGTCGCCTTTCTTTTGCTTACTTTTCTTTTGGCGAAGCAAAGAAAAGTGAGGCGTGCCGCAGGCAAATACTAATTCGTAAAATCAAGAGTCAGCTATGAAAACCCAACTAGCATCCGACAACGAAACTCTCGCCGCCCAAGTAATGAACTGGTGCGATCAACTCGCTGCTATCAGCACTGAACCTAATAAAATCAGCCGATTTTATCTAACCCCGGAACACAAACGCTGCAATGAAGTTGTAGCGGGTTGGATGCAAACCGCAGGCATGAAAACCTGGGTAGATGCCGCAGGAAATTTATGGGGCCGTTACGAAGCCGCAACTGAAAATGCAAAAACTTTATTGCTCGGCTCGCATTTAGATTCAATTCCAAACGCAGGAGCTTACGATGGAATCCTGGGCGTATTAGTCGCCATCGCATCTGTACAACAACTTCACGAACGAAATAGTAAATTGTCTTTTGCCATAGAAATTGTCGGCTTTGCGGATGAAGAAGGCACACGTTTTGGTAGCACATTATTAGGTAGCCGCGCCGTTGCAGGAACCTGGCAGCAAGAATGGTGGCTATTAAAAGATCGCAATGGCGTTAGCCTCGCGGATGCATTTCTACAATTCGGTTTACAGCCCGAACTTATCGCCACCGCAACGCGCGCACGTGATGATTTACTTGCTTATCTTGAAGTGCATATCGAACAAGGCCCAGTGTTGGAAGATGGCGATTATCCACTCGGAATAGTTACATCAGTTGCTGGCGCGCGCCGTTTTAAAATTGATGTTGAAGGCTACGCCGGTCATGCGGGCACAGTGCCCATGCATATGCGTAGAGACGCATTACTCGGTGCAGCCAATGCAGTCATTTTAATTGAAAAAATCGCCATTCAATTAGGCGTAGTTGCAACGGTCGGCCAAATCGAATGTGGCCCTGGTGCTGTTAACGTAATTCCCGGCCGCGCGCGTTTTTCGCTAGATATTCGCTCCGGTGATGATATTCTTCGCGATCAAGCGCTCGACAAAATTCAACAAGAATTCGCGTGGTTGTGCGCCGAACGCGAACTCACTGCCCATTGGACTGAGATCCACAACGCATCAGCCGTCGGTTGCGCACATTGGTTGCAAGACCTGCAATCGCAAGTGCTTGTTGATATGGAATTGGAACCAGTACGTTTAATGAGTGGCGCGGGGCACGATGCGATGGCGATTGCAGACATAACTGATGTCGCCATGTATTTTGTGCGCTGCAAAGGCGGCGTGAGTCATCACCCCGATGAATCCGTAATGGTAGAAGACGTTGCTCTCGCAATCGATGCACTCAGTAGAACACTGCAAAAACTTACACAATAATTCACACAAAAAAAATCGTTTGGGTTTGAAATATGGATAAACATTTTATTACCGCCAATGAACTTTTATTAGATTCATTTAAATTAGGCGAGCAAATTTATCAACGCGGTTTCCGACCACATTTTATCGTCGGCGTATGGCGCGGCGGTTCGCCGGTGGGAATTGCAGTGCAAGAATATTTAGAATTAGTTGGCGTGCCCACAGATCACATTGCGATTCGCACATCGTCTTATTATGGAATCGATCAGCAAAGCAAAGATATTCGTGTACACGGCTTGGACTACATCATAAAAAATGTAGACGCTGATCAGGAATTATTAATCGTAGATGATGTGTTCGACTCCGGCCGCTCTATCAAAGCCATCATCGACGAAATAAAACGAAAATCACGTCGTAATACTCCGAACGTAATTAAAGTTGCCTGCCCCTGGTACAAACCAACCCGCAACGTAACGGATTTAAAGCCAGATTTTTATATCCACGCCACTGATCGTTGGCTGGTTTTTCCACACGAATTATGCGGCTTAACACCACAAGAAATTTTGGAAGGCAAAGGCAGTGAGATTGCAGATACGATTGCAAGAGCAACGAATGTTAGTCAATTTCAGAAAAAATAATCATTAGCATCCGAATTTTATCGCTCCCAAGCTCTAGCTTGGGAGTAGCTATGCTAAAAAATCGTGCCGCTATAAAAGCAGACTTTAAAATCCTGAAACCATTTATTTAATATCTACATTCAGTTCCATTCTGTATGTAAAAACTTCAAATCCCATTGCTGTGTAAAAAGCCACGGCAGTACTGTTAGAACTAAAAACCTGAAGCTCAATTTTCGAAATATTTCTTTCTCTACACCAAGTTCGAACCGAATCTAGTAATTTTGATGATACTCCTTGTTTCCTATAAGGTTCCTTTACATAGGCATTATCCAGAAGACAAAGTTTTCTCTTTCTCTGAAGATGATTTCCATTTATAAATTCCGTTCTAATATTTATAAAACCGACATACTCATTCTCCATTTTAGCGAGAAACAAAATGCGATCCTCTCCTTCAATATAAGCTCTAAGTTGTTCTTCGGATCTAGATCTTTCGCTATATTTTCGAATTCGATCAGGCGCTAATGGGTAATGGTAATCATCCAGCTCCTTAAATAGCTCTAAAAGAATTTCAAAATGGCTTTCGTTTGCAATGATAATTTGCAAGGTTGCACATCCATATCGGTTGTTGTTGCTATGTTTTGATGTGAGGCATCCCTGCCTCCGAAAACTAACAAAAATTATTTCGCGCTAAATGCATACACCGTTTGGGAGTGAAATGTTTCGCCCGGTTTTAATGTCGTTGTTGGGAACGCCGGTTGGTTGGGTGAATCTGGAAAGTGCTGCGTCTCTAAGCAAAATGCGTTGTGTTTGATGTAAACGTGTCCAGATTTTCCGACAAGTGTTCCATCCATATGGTTCGCTGTATAAAGCTGCACGCCGGGTTCAGTAGTACGCACCTCTAATATGCGACCACTTTTTGGATCTTGCGCGCGTGCCGCTAGCACGAGATCTTTATCAGAAGCAGTGCCGCGATTAATAACAAAATTATAATCGTAACCTAAGCCAACTTTATGTTCGGCTTCCATATGTGTACCAATCGCAATTGGCGTGCGGAAATCGAGATTGGTGCCAGCAACATCAACTAATTTTCCGGTTGGAATTCCGTTTGCATCTGTCTTGGTATAACGATCTGCATTAATTAATAATTGTTGGTTGAGTACGTTACCAGAGCCATCACCGCCAAGATTAAAATAACTGTGGTTAGTAAAATTCACTACAGTCGCTTTATCGGTAGTTGCTGAATAATCAACTGACAATTCGTTGGTGTCATTAAATGTATAAGTGACGTGAGTAGTGAGCGTTCCTGGGTAGCCTTCTTCTCCATCAGGGCTAACGTAGGTTAGCATTACACCTGCAGCACCGGCCTTCTCAAAACTTTCTGCTTGCCACACAACTTTATCAAAACCTTTTGCGCCGCCATGCAAGGTATTAGGTTTATTGTTGATAAAAAGTTTATCGTAAGTTTTGCCTTCGAGTTTAAATTTTCCTTTAGCGATACGATTCGCAAAACGGCCAACGATGGGACCAAAAAAAGTTGGGTTTTTAATGTAGGGTTCGAAGTTGTCATAGCCCAACACTACATCGTCCAGTTTGCCATTACGATCAGGTACTTTGATTGCTGTGATAATCCCGCCGTAATTAATCACGCGAACTTCTGCGCCCGATGCATTTTTCAAAGTGTATTGTTCAATGCTTGTACCATCCGGCAATTTGCCAAATGGGCTGTGTGCAACGGATGCCTTGGGTACCACCACGGGCGCTGTAACAGTTTTAGTTTCCGGTGCGACTGGTGTGTGTGCAGTTTTGCTGCAGCCCACTAAGCCAAATGCCAATATCGCGCCAAAAGCCAAATGGCTAAGGCGAAAGTGATTTTCGAAGTTTTTCATAATATGTCGTCTCTTGTTGGAGTTTGTACGGAGTGATGTCGTTATATTTTTATTTGTGGGTTGAAATCTAAAGTTCTCCCTGTAAAAGCGGATTTACCCTATCTGTTTTTGTGGGGGAATACAATTGTTGATGACGTATAAATATGTCAGCCACTACAAGAATATTGTGAATTTATCACCACATTTATGTGATTAGTACCTCGTGAAGACTTTGCGCGCGAGGTATTAAATAGCTAATTATCTTCTTTAGTTTGCGTAGAAATTATTGTCGATAATCAATTCCCTCTAAATGGGGGATGGAGAGCATATTTTTTAATTCTTTTATCAATGGTATTAAACAAAAGGAAATTTATCATGATCCAGAATATCCCCCACACTGGTGTACCCAGCCCTTATGCACTTGCGGAATTGATTGTACGACGCAAAATAGATTGGCAATCAGTACCAAATCGTCCCGCACTTTTAGAAGAAATATTTCAAACGCCTTATGAAGATTTATTTGATCCAGATAATGGATCGCCTTTATACATAGACCAAAAACGAAACAAAGAAGGAAAAGTTTCTCGCATACAACCACAGCTTTCTCAATCGACTGTTAGCGATATCTATGGCAAGAAAAAAAGAGAATCTGTTTCGAATCTTGCTGAATTGGTAGCTGCTTTTGGTGATCAACAACTAGCAGACATTCCGGTAAGAGCTGTTGCAGCAGGGCGCTTTGGTCGCATCGTTTTGGAACTGGAAGAAAGCAAACTCGCGCGTGAAGTTCGCTTAAGCAATTTGTTCGATAAGGAACTTATCGACATTCTCTATCCCAAATTTCATCTTGGCTATCATCCCGATAATATGTCGTGGACAGACACTGGCCGCTTTTATAATGAAGCTGCAGAATTTTTTGATCCAATTCAGGGGGCCGTTGGAGATTGTTATTTAATTGCTGCGCTGTCTTCAGTTGCCTGGTCACGTCCCTTCACCATCACCGATGCAGCGCGAGCGACCGGTAGTGATAACGAATCATTCAAACATCGCATTACTTTTTACAACAACGGCCAACCGCAAAACATTGAAGTGACCGATAAAATTTTGACACGCAATGGAAGTGGATCAACCGCATTTTGCTCATCAAAAGAATCAGGTGAGACCTGGCCGGCAATTTATGAAAAAGCTTACGCAAAAATGCGCTTGGGAGAAGTGTCTGATTATCCGTCTATCCCCAATATTGCCGGTGGCGATCCGGTTGGTGCATCCGCCCAATTGACAGGTTTGTCGCCAACTTATATGTGGCATAGTAATTTTACGGCAGCGCAGGTATTAGCCACAGTTCAAAGCCATTCACTTAACGGGCGAACTACATCGCCCATAACAGCTTGGACACACGGGAGCGGTGCAGAGGGCGATGTGGCTTATCATGATGCCAACATTGTTGCGGGACATGCTTATTCAATACTCGGCAGCATGCGTCGTTATGAATTCCGTTTAGATAGAGTCAACATTTCCTCGCACTTAACGCTCCCGGAAATTCCGATAACTGTTCCACCAATTCCCCATCCATTATTTGCGCTTGCCGACCGGGATGTCGCATATGCAAAGTATGATTATTCGAGATCAGATCTGCTTGACCTCATTCCCGTTAAAGGAGCTACACCTGTAGATTATCTTATCGTTCGCAACCCTTGGGGGTACTTCGAAGGCTCGGGTCCGAGCACTACTACAGGTAATTATCAAGCTCGCGATGTCGATTGGTTGCGCACTATTCCCTTAGGCAGCGATGGTGTATTTGCAATTGAAGTAAATGCATTTCATCGTTATTTTGCTGGAATGGGATTTGTGAGTTGAGTGAAGAGTGGAAATAAAAAATTGATTTGATTGAGGCCCAACTTTGGTTGGGCTTTTTATTTATAAGTTGTTCCTCTTTTTTTAAGGCCTTTTGCATTACATCAATCAAGAAGCGCATTATCAACCCATTGCTGAATTTTCCCTCTATGTACAATGGCAAGTGGAGCTTGCAGAGCTCTTGTAAAAATATCTAGCGATGGATTTTTTGAGTGCCATGCGATAAATATTTCTTTTACGGTTGGGTAATGTAATTCGGTTTTGACTAGAGTGATGGTGTTGCCGATTTCAAGTTCGCCTTCAGTTAGAACGCGGGCGTAGGCGCCGGGCTTTGCAGCTTTTGCGAATTGCCTGCCGAAGGTGGCATCGTTCATTACGGCGGCTAATTTAAAGCAGGGTGTGCGGGGTGCGGAAATTTCTAGCAAGACGTTGTTAATTTGTAATCTGTCGCCAACAACAAAATCATCTACATCGAATCCGCTAATTGTTAAATTTTCACCGAATGTCCCCGGTGCTATTTCTTTTCCGATTTGTTGCGACCACCATTCATAGTCTTCCTTGCTATAAATATAAACGGCTTGATCCAAGCCGCCGTGAACGTTTTGGTCGACGATGGTGTCGCCTTCAATTCCAAATTTTGTAACCCTTACTTTGGTGTGTATGGGTTTTTTATAGATGCCGGTTTGAATGTCGGTATCCGGAATTTTTAATCTTTCGGGCTTTGCGATATTAATCGAGATGATTTTCATAATGCGCCACTCAATGTCCATAAATTGAAGTTGACTTTACTCGCTTAAAATATCATATCTCTATCGATTTAAAACGTCCTTAAACTTGCGAAAGATTTTTTCCGGTTGGGTTTCCCTGCACACTTTAATGCTCGGAGCATTTTCATCCTTTACCAATGTGCCTGCAGTGGCTGCATTCAAATGATTTCTTGGTTTTCCATCCCAACGTTTTTTGGGCATGTTGTTGTCTGTGGTTTGCTGCCAAGGTGTATCGGTAGTTTGATACATGACTTTGAGTTGTTGCATATCACCTTCACAAAGGTCAGGTTCAACCGCGATCATGGCGGCGAGCGTATCCCAAAAATAATATTCGCCGCTATCAATAAACCAATCATTTTTTTCCAGCACCAATCCCCAAAATATCGCCGGTGGAGTGGTGGTTGTCTCTTTAAATTCCTCAGCAACTTTTTTGGTGACACGCACAGTATTGGTAATATCCAAACCGACTAAAGTTATTGGTAGCGCTGCAGAAAACACCTTGTCTGCTGCAAGCGGATCAACAAAAAAATTCCACTCAGCCGTTTTATTCGGGTGGCCGGGTGTAAACATTGGAACGATAATATTCCCAGGCGCATCCACTGTGCCGCCCATGATAACGAGTTGTGAAAGTTTACTTTTATCTTCCGGGTAGCGCTCCAGCCATTGTGCGATATTGGTTAACGGGCCAGTTGCAACAATGATTACGGGTTCATCCGCGGCGATTATGCTCTCATGAATTACATCGGCAGCATGCTTACTGCTTGGCAGGCGTTTACTTTTTGCGATGATTACACCCGACAATTTATCGGAATCAGTTCGCCAGGCTTGTGGAAAAACAAAGTAACCGTCCAACGGATAATCGTCGCCACAGGCAACGGGAATATCGCGTTTTACTTTTTTAGGAAGGTCTAAGAGCGATGCTGCATTTTCTTTTGCTGCATCGCAATGTGCTTCGCCGGACGCCGAAATAGTAACAGCAACAACGTCGGCACTTTTGTAACGCAATAAATAAAGTAACGCGGCCCAATCGTCTATAGCCATGTCGGTGTCAAAAATGATGGGTTTGGCCTGGGTGCAAAAACTTACGCTGAGCAGCAAAAAAGTGATGATAATTTTTTTCATAAAATTTCCAACTAAGCTGTTTCTTCTCGTTATCAATCCAATGTTGGTAACGAGAAAATAAATTAAAATGAAATTATTTATTTCGCAACAGGAATTGTAGTTTGGTACTTGTCCCAACCGCGCAACAACTCCTAAACCACTTTATTTCCCAAGCTATAAGCCGCTTCAATTGCAGGTAAACCATCATCGGGATATTCCGCAGTAGTGCTCCACGCAGCAGTTTTTCCGGGCGGAGGCATAGTGAAATTACTTACGGTGCGCAACACCAATACGCGATTGGTATCAACTAGTTTTGCTTTCGCTAAACGATGCAGAGCAGTGAGTGAACCATTGTCTTCCATATTCGTGGTCATAAAATTACTGTCTTTGCCCGCTTGCAAATGCATCCAATCATTTGCCCAATTATTTAATAATTCGCCATGCCAATAAGTGCTTGAGCCAATGGTATCGCCAATGACGACAAAAGGTGGACGCTGAGCTTGAGGGAAACCTTTGTATTCCGCGCGAAATTTTTTGTAAGAAGCTGTATCTGCAATTGGATTATCTTTTGTCATCGCAAATGCCCAATCCACAAATTTTGCGTTGAGATGATACACAATAGTATCCACTGTCCAGCCGGTTGCTTCCTGATTTGGTTCGTAAGCACCGAGTGGAATTAATCCGTATTTCCAATTTTTTGGAATTTCGCGCCCATCAATTTCATAAAGTAAATCACCATCAACAACGTGTTTTGCCCATACTCCGGTTCCGAGTGAAACGTCGAGCGGGTCGCCACCGCCAATACCAGCAATTACCCAGTAGGCTTTGGTTAAATCAAAACGTGGATCTGTGCCGAGCGCCATGATGGATGAAGTCGCATTGGTAACGCCGCCACCTGTACAAATGGCGAGAACACCGGAATCATTCATGCGTAAATCATAAGCGCCGAGAGGGAAAGGGATAATGGTGTTTAATTTTTGGCGTTCAATCCACAGCTGAAATTCACCGGCTTTGTCGCCGGTGGGTTCACCATTTTCAAACATGCTTACCACAACGACTTTAACGGGAATTGCCGCATGGGCACTTTGTATTAGCAATAAACTGGCTAGCGCGAAAACTGCGCTGTTTAAAAACTTAATCATTAATCTGCTCCAGACTGCAAAACTAAAAGCACAAATAGAAATTATCGGCACTGTTTAAGATGAATTAAAATTACAAAAACTTAACTAAATGCAATGAAAATTTAGCGGCTTCGCGCGCGGCGATTGGACCAAGGCGAAGGTAATCATCATTCGGTGCTTCCTGTGCAACATTGCTACCGGCGCGCACAATTAAATAGGGAACGCCGAGTGTTTCGCATACATGGCCTAGTGGTGCAGATTCCATTTCCATAATGTCAGTTTTGAAATTATTGCGGAGCGAATCGATTCGAACTTGCGGCACGCCAAATAAATCTGACGATGACACTACGCCATAACGCACACTATTTTTGTAGGTTGCATCATTAGCGGTGATGGTTTGTGGCTCGTAAGAATCCATCGCTTTTTTAGCGAGTGCGAGCAGTTCGGCAGTAGGTTTAAAATCATTGATAACTTCTTTGCCGTTGTCCGGGCTATTCATAGGGCGATACACCATATCTTTACTGGTGAGGCTGCCGTAGTCGTGCTCGTAAGTGTGCGTCGCCACAATAACATCGCCCGTTTTTAAACTTTGATTAATGCGCGCGCCTGTGCCGGTCATCAATACTAAACGCGGTTTAAATTCTTTAATAAATAAAGTCGTAGTCATGCCGGTAAATGTTTTTCCAATTCCGGTAATGGCGATAACAACGGGTGTGCCGTGCAATTTTCCTTGCCAGTAGGGGATGCCCCACAATTCTTTCTTTTCAGGTTTTTCCAAGGCGTCAGTTAATACAGGAATTTCTTGCGGCACTGCGCCGAGAATAACAATAGTATCGCTCGGTTCGTAATAACGTGGTTTTTCCAGTGCTTGGGCGGCGCTGGCTATTAGCGTTAACGCGAATAAACTGGATAGATAAATTGCAAACTTTCTGAGTTGACTATTTTCCATGATAAAAATTTCTCTGGTTGATTGCGTAGCTTCATCAATGTGATGTTTGGCTCGCTATATAATTTTTGAGTAATATTAAGTAATGATTTTTTTGCGCTTCAGGTAACCATGCAACGCGAAAGGCATTGCCCACCAGTGTGGTAATTTCTTCTTCGCTAAAATTTCCTTCTTTTTGTAGCTCAATTAAATTCTCGTTGAGGTAGGCACGAAAGTAAGCTGGGTCATCTGAATTAATGGTGGCGAGCATGCCTTTGTTGAGCATGGTGCGAATTTCATTGGATGTTAAAGATTGCACCACAAAGCGATTGGATACCGGGCAAACAGTTAAGCCAAGCCCGCGTGCTTTTATGGCTTCACATAAAGCGTCGTCTTCCAATGAATTTACGCCGTGGTCGATTCGATCAACGAGAATATCATCCAGACATTGGCCGATATGTTTCAGCGTATTCTGTTGGTTGACATCGCAATGCATTGTCAGTTTTAAGCCTATGGCACGCGCTGCTTTAAAAACTGCTTCAAATTTTAAGGGCGGATTATTTTTTTCATCCGAATCCAGCCCAACACCTACAAGCCAATCGCGATAGGGTTTTGCCATTTCTAAATGTTCCATGGCCGACTCGGCACTGAGGTCGCGCAAAAAACACATAATCAGCTGGCTTTGAATTCCCAGTTTCTTTTCGGCATCAAGTTGTGCTTTGTGAATGCCGGTGATCACAGTTTCAAAATCGACACCGCGACTTGTGTGGGCTTGTGGGTCAAAAAACAATTCGGCGTAAAGGGTATTTTGGCTGCGGGCTTTGCTGAGGTAATTCCAGGTAAGCTGATAAAAATCCTCTTCTTCACGTAACACTTTCATAGCGCCGTAATAAATTGTGAGAAAGGAGGGAAGGTCATAAAAATCGTAAGCGGCAATTATTTCTTCAGGCGTTTTATAAGCCATTTCAATCTGGTTTTTCTGGGCTAGCTCAAAACTTAATTCCGGTTCAAGTGTTCCTTCCAGATGTACGTGCAGCTCGGCCTTGGGCATATTTTCAATAAACGCTTGCATAGCAATACTCCGATCTATGGTTTTATAAAGGCATGTGATTTTATAAACTCATGTTGTTTAACGAAAGATGCGTTAAAAAATGAATCGCTAGGTGGTTTTACAATTTTCTTTTTAGCCACTCCGCCGTGGTTATTAACATATTTTCAGCGGTGCTTTGATCCGTCGCCAAACCATTTGCGTTGCTGTCACCAAGAACATTAAACATATGATCAGCACCTTTGATAACTACCAAGGTTGCATCGGTTGATCTCGCAGCTTTAATAATTTTTCTGGATGATTCGTTGGGAACCAGAACGTCGTTACTACCAGCAATAGCGAGTAGTTTTCCGTTGTAGTTTTTCAGATTGTCCAAGCTGGTATTAGCTTTTATTTCATTAAACCATTGCAGACCGAAATTTAATGGCTGCGCACGCCACGGAAATTTCACCACCGCATAGCCATTCTTTTGTGCTTCGGCGTAATACTCATCAAACATAAATTTGAAAATATCTATGCCATTGCCGCCTACGGACGACCAGGTAACCATTGCCTTAATGCGAGGGTCTTGCTCAGCAACCAATTGCGCAATTAATCCGCCTTGGCTAAAGCCAATCAAACCCATGCGGGTATGATCAAACTCGGGCTGTACTTCCAAATAATTTAGTGCGGCAGTTGTATCTGCTTGCGCACTGGTGAGGTTGTAAAAGCGATAATCTACCGGACTATCGCCAGTGCCTGCAAAATCAATACGTAAAGACGCATAACCTTTTTGCGCTAAATAAATGGCAAGACGTTGATACAAACCGCCAACTTCATTTTTTTGCGACGCTGTGCCGTGCAATAAAACGACGACAGGGATTTTTTGCGAGAACGGAATGCCGCTGGGTCTGACTAAAATGCCTGGGACTTTATAAGTGCCGTTATCGATACTTAACGTTTGTTCAGAATATGTTGCGGCTGATTTATCGATGGCTGATTTGACTTTTGTTTCACTACAGCTCGATAAATTGAGCGCAAGTACAGTGCTTAATAAAACATAACTACAATATTTTAATAAATTCATTTTTTCTCCCGTAATTATTTCTATTTTAAAAATATCTTTTAATTGAAATCGTTAATTAAAAATCCACGCTACCTGCAACAATAATCATATTTGCATAAGCGTATTCATTGCGTAGCGCATGTATTGGCGCATATTCAGCACAAGTCGCCCAATGTTGTGCAATAGCTTTAGTGGGGAACTCCATGACGACAAGTCTCTTGGGTTGCCAGCTGCCGCTCACTACTTCTGTTTCAGCACCACGCACTAAATAACGTCCGCCGCAGGCTTTAACTGTCGGCGTAATTTTGGCGAGATATTCGGGATATTTTTCTTTGTTGTGCACATCGATATCCACAATTACATAAGCACTCATTGAGACTCCATCCAGGTGATTAACGTTTTACGTTCCAGCTCGCTCATTTGGTGAAGGTTGCCGAGCGGCATGTAACCTGATTTAAGTGCAGGTAGTGCGCGAATTTTTACGAGGTTCAATTGTGCGAGGTCATTAATAATTAAACCCGCCGGTGGAGCGGGAAAACCAACCTGGGTTGGATGCTGTGAATGGCAGCCTGCGCAGTGCACACCAACAATTTGTAACGCCTGCTGTTGCTGTTGAATTTTTTCTTGCTCTGCGTTTTGTTGGGTTGCAACTGTTGGCGTTGTTAAATCAGCGTGTTCGTCTGTAGTTTGCGATGGCGATTTATTCGTGCATGTCATAATGATTGCAACTAAAACCAAGCCTAAAAAGCTACTGATTAAAATGCTCGGCTTTTTCAAACCAAGATGTTTGAGATTAAAGAAGTGACGACCCCACGCGAGCAAACTACCAATGGCTACCAAACCGAGCCATGAATAAGGATGACCATACACAAAAGAATAGTGATTGCTGATCATGCAAAAAATAACGGGCAAGGTTAAATAGTTGTTATGAGTTGAACGCAGTTTTGCAAAAAGCATTTCTTTTATGGGCGGCGGCTCATGCGCACTGACAGCTGCAACAAATTTTCGTTGCGCCGGCATAATTCCCCATACAACATTGCCTGCCATCCAGGTCGCAATCATTGCACCTACGTGTAAAAACGCAGCGCGTGCTGAAAATAAATGGTGCGCGAGCCAGCTTGCAAAAGTGATGACGCAGAGCAACGCAATTGCAAATACCAAACCTTTTTTAACCAGCGGTGTTCGCAACAAAATTTCATAAATAATTTGTGCGCATGCAATAAATAAGATACTTGCAACAATCGCAGTGCCGGGCGATTGAATCCAGGTTTGGTAACCTACTAAATAAGATTGCGCCTGAAAGTAGTACATCAAAATTAATAGACAGCTTCCGCTCAACCAGGTGCTGTAAGCTTCCCATTTAAACCAATGTAATTTTTGTGGCATAACTTCAGGGCGCACCTGATATTTTGCAACTTCATAGATGCCGCCGCCGTGAATTGCCCACAAATCACCTTTAACACCTTTTTCTTTTTTCCATTCCGGCGGTTCACGCAAACTTAAATCGAGCCAAATAAAATAAAACGATGCGCCTATCCATGCGATAGCGGCAACCACATGGAACCAGCGAAATGCCAGGTTCAGCCATTCCAGAATTAAATCAGCCATTGCAAGTCTCCCTGGGCACGAGCGCTACGACTAAATGCCAGCTTGCCCATGATGTAGGTGCGCGCGATATTGTGTTCATCGCCGAGTGTCATTAATGCAAAGAGCGTATCTGCCAGACAGCTGGTTTTTTTGTGACGAGAAAGTTGCAAAGGTGTGGGTGATAAATTAAGTACTACGAAGTCGGCCTCCTTTCCGGGAGCGAAATTTCCGATGTGGGAATCCAAATGCAATGCGCGTGCATTTCCAAGTGTTGCCATGTAGAGCCCTTTAAGTGGATGAAGTTTTTGTCCTTGCAATTGCAAAATTTTGTAGGCTTCTGCGAGTGTACGCAGCAGTGAGAAACTGGTGCCGCCGCCAACATCAGTTGCAATGCTGAGCGGAATTTTTGCGGCTTCGATGCGCGCAACATCTAATAAGCCGCTACCCAAAAATAGATTTGAGGTGGGGCAAAATGCTATGCCAGATTGTGTTTCTGCAAGACGATTTAATTCAACATCACTTAAATGAATTCCGTGACCGAAAATACTGCGCGGGCCGAGTAAACCAAAGCTGTCGTATACATCCAGATAATCGCGCGCGTTTGGAAATAATTGTTTAATCCAGGCAATTTCCTGATGGTTTTCGGATAAATGAGTTTGCAAATATAAATCGGAATAATCGCGATATAATTTTCCGGTAACCGCTAATTGTTCCGGTGAACTTGTAGGCGCGAAGCGCGGTGTTAAGGCGTAGTGCAAACGGCCTTGTTGATGCCAGCGTTCAATTATTTGACGATTGTCGTGTTCGCTTGATTCAGGCGTATCCAATAAACCCGCGGGCGCATTGCGGTCCATCATGACTTTGCCGGCAATCATGCGTAGATTTTTTTTCGCGGCTGCGGAAAAAAATGCTTCAGTTGATTGCGCAAAAACGGTGGTGTACACCATCGCTGTGGTCGTGCCGTTTTCTAACAATAATTGTAAAAATTGTTCAGCAGCGATTGCTGCGAATTCCGGTTCTGCAAATTGCAATTCAGTGGGAAAAGTAAATTGGTTTAGCCAATCCAGAAGTTGATTACCGTAAGAGGCAATAACATCTGTTTGCGGGTAGTGAACATGGCTATCTATAAACCCCGGCATAATTAAATGCTCTGGAAAATGCTCACATTCACGTAAATCGAAACCATCATCTGCAAAAGCTTGAGCACTGGCTACTTTTTTAACGCGGCCATTTTCAAGCAGTAATACGCCATCTTCAAAATATTCTACGCCAGCCTGAGTGACTGCATCCGGCATATCGGTAAAGTGCAATATGCGTGCGCGAAATGCCTGAAGGCCTAACAAACTCATAAAAATCCTTAACGCGTAAACCATAGTTAAAATGAAAAGCTCGAACGAATAGATCTACTACTTTTGAATAGCAACAAAAGCAAGAAAAGTAGATCTGGCAAAAATAATGGCAATCAATTAAATATTAATCGCCGTTTTACAAATTTAACTGCCTCGGTAGGTTGAATAACCGTAGGCATTGAGCAGTAGCGGAATGTGGTAATGCGCGCTCGTATCCGTTACGTTAAACGTAATCGTAATTTCCGGATAAAAAACACTGCGCCCATGCTGCATTAACCAATTGCCTGCTGAAAAACGTAAACGATAAACACCATAATTTAAGGTGATGGGCGCATCCCAAATGACAACGCGTCCATCTACATCGGTAATGGCGCTCGCCATTGGCGCAGCGCTTGGCGTGCTGAATAAAAATACTTGCATACCTGCGGCAGGCGTTCCACTTTCCAGATCTAGTACGTGTGTAGTAACGGCAGTTTTAGTCATGACGTGCCTCATATATTTTGTTTTAAGATAGCGATAAATGGTCTTGTAAAAATTTCTTTCTTTTAATTGTCTTCCGTTTAATTACCTTGCATTTTAAATGCCTGTCTTTCAAATTGCGGCGTCTTAAATTGATTCCGCAAAAAGCTTTTTCAAACGTAATTGGGTAATTTCACCTTGAGCTGCTGCTCCGTTAAGTAATTCAATAGCGCGACCGTTATTAATACGTGCTTTTAATAACGCGAGCATGTCTTCGGCCGATTTTCCGGTGGCGCATACGATAAAAATAAAACCATAGCGTGATTCGTATTCGATATTTAATTGATGCAGTTCTTTCAACACTTCTTCGCTGGCTTGCATTACCTGGCCTTGTTCGGCGGTGGCTTTTCCGGCATAGCGCGAACGAAGAACTTCTATATCGCCAATGCGCGCGTGGCCGCTAAATGCTTCTAAAATATGTGTCTCTGTTGCCTGTTGCCATAAGGTTTTGGCGGCATAGAGTAATTTTTCGATTGCGGTAAATGGTCGTAATTTTTCAACAGTTTCTGCCCATGCCGTGCAATGACAACATGCATGAAGTTCGGTAATAGCATCAGCAACGGTGAGCTGATTAAATTCGTTCAATGTCATACTTTTTGTACTACTTCTTCAATCTGCACTTCTTGCGCAATAGTTTCTACGACGCTTACTTTTTTGCTGCTTTGCAAAATGGTTTTAATTTCACGCCAGCTGGTTGAGTTAGCCTTGGGTTTTGCTTCAGCGTAATGAAGGCTTTGCAATTGAGCGGCTATAGACACGGCAACCTCCATCGGAAATTTACCTTTGACATCTGGCAAGCCGATAGGGCTGTGCATTTCTGCAATTAAGTGTTCATCGAAGCCTGCGAGCGCTAAACGTTTTCTAAAACGTAGTGCTTTTGTTTCTGAACCGATTAATCCTAGGTAACGATATTGATTGGTCGCGAGAAATTCGCTGCACAAATTAAAATCCAGACTGTGATCGTGTGTGAAAATAATTGCCCATGAATTCGCAGGTAAGATTGCAACAGCATCTACTGGATTAATGTGATATTCGTAGGCACAGTTGCTTGGAATTGGATAAGTAAATAATTCAGTACGGTTGTCGATCACTCTTACTTTGCACGGCAAACCGCCGAGAATCGTCATCAACGCCTGGCAAACATGACCTGCACCAAAGAGTGCAATTTGCCAATCGCTTGCAGCGAAACACTCGAACATAACCGTGACATTTCCACCGCAGCATTGCGCCGCTTCCGCGGCGAGCGGAAAGGGTTTTAATATTTGACAGGCTTGGTTTTTGGTAATCAGTTCGCGCGCCTGTTGCACAATTAAAAATTCAAGTTGGCCGCCGCCAATGGTGTCGTAGGTATGTGTGCTATCAATCACTATTTTTGAGCCGCCATCGCGCGGTGTTGATCCTTGGGTGTTGATAATTGTTGCAATAACGTAGCCGTTGCCGATTTTTTCGCAATGTTGAATAGCGTCAGACCAAGTCAACATTTTTGTTTCGACAAAGCTTTTAGCGAAACTTTTCTTAAAATCTTTCGGGGAGTTTTTCATGCAGTAATTTCCTCCGCGCGATTATCGACCGATTCGTTAAATTTTTTGCAATCCTCAAGTGCCCAGTAAATCCGCTCTGGTGTTGCAGGCGTATCCAATCGTGGACTAGAACGATAATGGGTTGTGCTTGCGCAGGCATCACGCAATGCAGCCCACACGGAAATAGCCAACATTAGCGGCGGTTCGCCAACGGCTTTGGAAAGATGAATAGTGTTTTCATTGTTAGCTTGATCAAATAACTCAACGTTAAAAATTTCCGGCACGTCGAATGCGGTGGGAATTTTGTAATTTGCGGGACTATTGGAGATCACACGGCCTTTGTTATCCCACAGTAATTCTTCTGTAGTCAGCCAGCCCATGCCTTGAATAAATGCGCCTTCAATTTGGCCGATATCAATGGCGGGATTTAGTGATTTACCCACGTCATGCAAAATATCCACGCGTGTTACGCGATATTCACCGGTGAGCGTGTCGATAATAACTTCAGACGCTGCGGCGCCATTGGCGAAATATAAAAATGGTTGGCCTTTCGCGGTTTCGCGGTTGTAAGAAATTTTTGGTGTGCGATAAAAACCGGTAGCCGAAAGTGCAACGCGATTCAGGTAAGCGAATTTAATAAAAGTTTCAAAGCTAATAGATTCATCGCCAAGATAAACCTGATCTTCCGCGAAGCGAATTTGGTCTGCGGTTAATTGATAGTGCTCCATCGCAAATGCAATTAAATCTGCTTTGATTTTATCGCAAGCATCTTTTGCGGCCATGCCATTTAAATCGGTGCCGGACGATGCTGCAGTCGGCGATGTGTTTGGAACTTTGTCGGTACGTGTTGAGGTTACAATGACGCGATCGCTGGAAACACCAAAAGCGCTGGCCACAATTTGACGAATTTTGGTGTAGAGCCCTTGGCCCATTTCTGTACCGCCGTGGCTGATTTGCATGCTGCCATCGGTGTAGATATGCAAGAGCGCACCAGCCTGGTTTAAATGTTTTGCGGTAAATGAAATTCCAAATTTAACGGGCGTAAGAGCAATACCTTTTTTAACAAATTTATTGGTGCGATTAAATTCAGTGATCGAATTTCTGCGCGCACGGTAGTCGGAATTTTTTTCCAAGCGCTCGATAATTTCTGCGAGTTGGTGCTGCTCAACTTTTTGGCCGTAAGGTGTTTCATCGCGTCCCGGTTGGTAGAGATTTACTTTGCGCACGTCGAGCGGATCTTTTCCTAAATGGCGAGCTATATCATCCATTAAAGTTTCAACTGCCATCATACCTTTCGGGCCGCCAAAGCCGCGAAATGCTGTATTGGAAACTGTGTGAGTTTTGCAGCGTAAACCAAGGATTCGTGTGTTATTTAAAAAGTAGGCGTTGTCCGCATGGAACATGGCGCGGTCGACTATGCCATCGGATAAATCGGGCGAATAGCCGCACTTGCCAGCGAGAACCATGGTTACCCCTTCAAGGCGGCCATCATTATCAAAACCTGCTTGCCAGCGATTTAAAAAATCGTGGCGCTTGCCGGTCTGAATCATGTCATCGCGGCGCGCCATGCGATAGCGCACCGGGCGTTTTAAACGTTTTGCAAAAATTGCGGCCATACAGGCGAGCGGTGCAGCTTGGGTTTCTTTGCCACCAAAACCGCCGCCCATGCGTCGTACTTCGGCAACGACTAAATGCAGCTGCACACCAAGTACTTCGGCGACCAGCTTTTGTACTTCAGTGGGATGTTGCGTGGAGCAGATAATGTGAACGCCACCGTCTTCGTTAACATTCGCCTGGCTAATTTGGCCTTCGAGATAAAAATGTTCCTGGCCACGCACGTAAATTTCGCCGCTCAACTTATGTTGTGCGTGTGCAATTGCTGCGTCCGGTTCGCCCATAAGTAATTGATGCTGCGGCAACACAAAAATATTGGCGTCGAGCGAGTCTTGAATTGTGAGCAATGCGGGTAAAGGTTCGTAGTCGATTTCAGCTAAGGCGACCGCGCGTTGCGCCGCTTCAAAGCTGGTGGCCGCCACCGCAAAAATAGCCTGGCCGATAAATTCAACGATATCGCCAGCGAGCAGAGGATCACCACCGTAAACCGGGCCGACGTCTACTTTGCCGGGAATGTCTGCTTGTACGATGACATCGACAACACCCGCTGCGGTTTTAACGCGGGAGAGATCAACGCGCGTAATGCGCGCGTGGGCTTGAGTTGATTGGCCGACGGCGACAAAAACCATGTTGGCTGGCGCGGGCAAGTCGTCCACATATTCGGCGGTGCCGCACACATGTTTGATGGCAGATTCATGGGCAACCGAGTGGCCAACGCCGCCTTCTTTGAAAGCTTCGCGTGCGTGGGGTTCGAGATTAATTTTACGCATATTCACCTCTACGCATGGTCAAAGACTCCCTGACTCAGCTCAGCATTCAAAAGCAGTGCATAACAGGCTTTTTTGAGCAGGCTACAAGCCATCGCCATGCGATAGGCGGAGGAGGCGCGAACATCGCTCAGTGGTGAAAATTCGCTGGCGAGAATGCCGCAGGCTTGTTCGATAAGCTCATCATCGAGTTGGTCTGCATGCTGGTGTAAAAAAGCCTCGGTGAGGCGCGCGCGCTTGGGCGTCGCAGCCATACCACCGAAGGCAATGGAGAGTCGTTTATTTGCATCGCAACGAAATGCGCCCATAACGGCGGAGATATCGTCTTCGTAGCGTTTAGTGATTTTGAATAATTTCAGTGGCTGCGCCAGTGCACTGCGCTCAATGACAATCTGCGCGAGATATTCGCCGCGAGCGAGGGTGGTGCGTTTGTAATCAAGATAAAAATCGGTGAGAAATTCGCGACGATATTCGCCTGCGCTATTGCCGATGATAAGTTCAGCATCTAGCGCCAACAAATAAGGCGGGCAATCGGCGATGGGCGATGCATTGCAAATATTGCCTCCCAAAGTTCCGCGGTTGCGAATTTGGCGTGAGCCCAGACGACCTAGCAACTTCACAAATTCGGGCGAGAGTCTTGCCAGTGCGGTTTCCACATCGCTGTAAATAACCGCTGCGCCGATAGTTACATGGGTATCGCTAACATCCAGATTTTTTAAACTTTGAATCGCATTGAGATCGATGAGTTGCGGCAAACTTTTATAGAGCTGGGTAACTTCCAGCATCAAATCGGTTCCCCCGGCAATAAGACGGGCGTCGGGGTAACCTCTGAGTAGAGATTGCAATTGTGTTTCTGTTGCAGGCTGCCAATAAAAATCGTCGGCCTGAGTGAGTGCAGGTTTGCTCGCTAAAGGTGCATTGGGCCGCCACTCTTGCACAATATTGACCGTTTGGGCAGGAATTTTAAGCGCTTGAATTCCCGCATCAATAATTGGACGGTAGCCGGTGCAGCGGCATAGATTGCCAGAAATTGCATCCAGGATTTTAGGGCGAAGTTCTTCATCTGATGCATTTTGTAAGTCTTCTGCATTGCCATGCAGCGCCGCGAGTGACATCACAAAACCGGGTGTACAGAAGCCGCATTGCGAACCGTGGCAGGTCACCATGGCTTCCTGAACGGGATGCAAAGACCCGGTTGAGTCTGCATCTTGAAGACCTTCTACTGTGATAACGTATTGATTTTGCAAGCTGCCGAGCGCGCAAATGCAACTATTAACTGCCGTGTAAGCCACGCCGTTAGGGCTTTTATGGCCGACTAATACAGTGCAGGCGCCACAGTCGCCAGAAGCGCAACCTTCTTTGGCGCCATTTAAATGTTGCTCGCTACGCAGGTAGCGCAGGAGCGTCATATCGGGCGCGATATTTTCCAGATCTACCAAATTGTTATTCAATACAAACTGCACTAACTTCTCTCCGGCTCACTATTTCGACTGCGTATTACCAGGATTTCATCGCTGGTTTTTAAGGTCATCTGATATCGATAAAGCAAAAGACTGGCCAAACAGACAATTTTTTCTAAAAGTTTTTCATCGCGATAAGCTCATCCCGCCTGTGGCATAACAATTGCTAAATCTTTTCTATCTTTTTTGTCTAATTAGTCAGGTTTGTTTTGCCGATTATTTTTAAAGCCGCTAATTAACTTTGTTTTATGAAATTCGTTGTTGTTTGTTGATGTTCGTTAATGTTGGTTAATGACAGGATCGAGAAGAATCTATGCGTCTGGAACTGCTTTCTGTTACCAAAGCCTATCCCGGCTGTATTGCAAACGATGCAGTCAGCCTGAAGGTAGAGCCGGGTGAGATCCATGCTTTATTAGGCGAGAACGGTGCCGGTAAAAGCACCTTAATGAAAATGATTTATGGCGTGGTGAAACCTGACTCCGGCCAAATGACGTGGAATGATCGCGAAGTTGTTATTAGTGGCCCAGCTCAGGCACGCCAATTAGGCATGGGCATGGTGTTCCAGCACTTTTCCTTATTTGAAACGCTCACCGTTACTGAAAATATCGCCCTTTATTTAACGCCCGCCGAATACGGCACCATGGCTTTGTTACGCGAGCGCATTGTTGCCGTGGGCGAAGAATACGGCTTGGCGATTAACCCAGATCGTTTAGTTCATACGCTTTCAGTCGGTGAGCAACAACGTGTTGAGATTATTCGTTGTCTCTTGCAAGACATTCAATTACTGATTCTGGATGAGCCCACGGCGGTATTAACGCCACCAGAAGTTGATCAACTCATTCAGGTGCTAAAAAAACTCGCCCGCAAAGGGTGCAGCATTTTATTTATCTCTCACAAATTGCACGAAGTTAATGCGCTCTGCGACCGCGCCACCATTTTACGAGGGGGCAAGGTAACGGGCACCTGCATTCCTTCTGAAACATCCGCGAGCCAAATGGCGCGTTTAATGTTGGGTGATGAGTTGGAACTGCAAGACAGCATGCCAGCGGGCAATGCCGGTGCAACGCGCTTAACGCTTAATAAAATCGATGTAAAACCCCGCGATACTTTTGGAATTCATTTGCGCGATATAGCACTCACTCTAAACGCGGGCGAAATTCTCGGCCTAGCCGGTGTAGCCGGAAACGGTCAGGACGAATTGGTAGATTTAATTAACGGCGAACTTTTCCCCGACAGCGGTGAATTATCTTTCGATGGCAAATCCATCGCCAAATTGGGCGTTCAAGCCAGACGCAAATTGGGATTAGGCGTGGTGCCAGCAGATCGAATCGGGCGCGGCGCCGTGGCGAATATGACGCTCATCGAAAATGATTTACTAACTGGCTACGTTACTCACGGCGTTAAGCCCGGTATTAACTGGGTGAGTTGGGGCGGGTTGCGTAAACGTGCGGCGGAAATCATCGCGCAATACAAAGTTAAGGCCACTGGGCCGGAAGCAACGGCGCGCAGTTTGTCGGGCGGTAATCTGCAGAAATTTATTATCGGGCGCGAAGTTGCGCAGAATCCCAAAGTGCTGGTGTGCTTTCACCCGACCTGGGGTGTAGATGTAGGCGCGGCGAATTTAATCCATCAACAACTTATCGCCTTGCGCGATTCCGGTGCGGCGATTCTGATTATCAGTGAAGATTTGGATGAGCTTTATTTACTGGCCGATAAACTCGGTGCAATTTGTGGTGGGCAGTTATCGCCTATTCGAGCGAAAGCAGAAGTGCCGCTAGCGATTTTAGGGCAATGGATGACGGGGGAGTTTGATGCGGTAGCGACGCAAACGAATTCATCCAACATAAATGTGGAGGCAGCTCATGCGCATTGAAAAACGCCTTCATGATTCAAAGGTGATGCTCTACGCATCGCCCTTGCTCGCGCTTTTATTAACACTGTTATCCGGTGCATTGATGTTTGCTTTGCTGGGCCGCGCGCCGCTGCATAGTTTGTATATCTTTTTTATCGCGCCTGTAAGCGAGCTGTACGGCCTTTCCGAATTGGTGGTGAAAGTTACGCCGCTGTTGCTCTGCGCTATAGGTTTAACGCTGTGTTTCAAAGCCAAAATCTGGAATATAGGTGCAGAGGGGCAATTTGTTTTTGCAGCCATGATTGGCGGCGCGGTTTCCTTGCAGCTCGCAGAATCCCAAGGTTTTTGGGTCTTGCCTACGGTAATTATCAGCGGCGCTTTGGCGGGCATGGCGTGGGCAGCGATTGCGGCTTTATTGTTAACACGCTTCGGTGCCAACGAAATTCTCACCACGATTATGCTGAATTATATTGCGGTAAATCTTTTGTTGTGGGGTGTGCATGGCCCGCTCAAAGATCCCAATGGCATGAATTTTCCGGAGTCGGCACTCTTTGCTGCCCAGACGATGTTGCCCGTTTTATTCGATGATTATCGCGTGACTATCGCGATTCTAATTGCGCTCTTCATGTTGGTAGTGATTTGGGTTTTATTGGGTCGCACACTGCTCGGTTTTCAATTGCGGGTGATGGGTGAAAATCGTAACGCTGCACGCTTCGCCGGTTTTAAAAGTAATGCGCTTATCTGGTTTGTGTTGTTGTTTAGCGGAGCCATGGCGGGCTTGGCAGCGGTATCTGAAATTAACGGCCCGGTTGGCCAACTGATTTCAACTTTGTCGCTCGGTTATGGTTACGCGGCGATCATTGTCGTGTTTATGGGGCGCATGCATCCGCTCGGAATTTTGCTCGCGAGCTTCTTGCTCGGCCTCACTTATTTAGGTGGCGAGATGTCGCAAATGGAATTGGAATTGCCCAAATCCATCACCGGATTATTTCAGGGCATGTTGTTATTTTATTTGCTCGCGTGCGATTTATTGATTGGCTATCGCGTTGTCTTTAGTAATCGCACTTTAGGTAAACATCCGGCAATTGCTGCAGCTGTTTCCACGCCACCGGTTTCCCAGTAGGTTTGATTTTATGGATATTCATTTACTCGAAAATGTACTTTTTGCCATGGTTCGCACGGGCACGCCGCTCCTGTTAGTAGCTTTGGGCGCGATGATGTCTGAGCGCGCTGGCGTACTCAACCTCGGCCAGGAGGGCATGATTTTGGTGGGCGCCGTGTGCGGTTTTATCGTCGCTTACACATCGCACAAT
This sequence comes from Gammaproteobacteria bacterium, assembly GCA_004172865.1. GTDB lineage: Bacteria > Pseudomonadota > Gammaproteobacteria > Pseudomonadales > Cellvibrionaceae > Cellvibrio. The sequence continues at coordinate 256,049 of SEBV01000001.1, forward strand.
ATGGGGTTTGGAATACTTGCCGGCGTCATCGGCGGAGCATTGGTGTCGCTGATATTCGGTTTTATCGCCTTAACCTTAATTGCAAACCAGGTGGCCACTGGCCTTGCGCTTACGATTTTCGGAACGGGGCTAAGCGCGTTTGTAGGCGCGGGTTATGTGGGCCAATCGTTAATTGGTTTAGCGCCGCTGGAAATTCCGCTGCTATCCAAGATTCCGTTGATCGGCAAAGCACTTTTTGCGCAGGATATTTTGGTTTACCTCGCCTTCGTTTTATTTGCCGGAATTTTCGTCGTCATGCGTTACACGCGCTGGGGCTTAATTATTCGCGCCGTGGGTGAAAATCCAGAAGTTGCGCACGCATTGGGTTACAAAGTTTTGCTCGTGCGTTATTGCGCAATTATGTTTGGTGGCGCAATGGCGGGCTTGGCGGGCGTGTATTTATCGCTCGCCTATACGCCCATGTGGTCTGAAGGAATTGCGGCCGGCCGCGGGTGGATCGCGCTCGCATTAGTTGTCTTCGCAAGCTGGCGTACCGAGCGAATTTTGTTGGGTGCGTGGCTGTTTGGTTTCGCGAGTATTTTGCATTTATTATTGCAAGGTTATGGTTACGAAATATCGCCAAACTTGCTCGCTATGTTGCCTTATATCGTCACGATTCTAGTGTTGGTAATGATGATGACGCGCAAACAAGGCCAGGGAAATTTTGCGCCGCGCTCACTCGGCCAACCCTATTATCCGCAGCGCTAGTGTTGCGGATTTGCTGAAGAATTATTTTTAATTTTGAATTCATTTAATAATTTACGAGGAATACATAATGCGCCTTGGTCACCTATTTAAGCTTGCCGCTGCAACGATTTTCTGTTGCGCAACTGCGGTAAATGCCGCGCCGCTCAAAGTTGGTTTTGTTTATGTAAGCCCCATCGGCGACGCAGGTTGGACTTACCAACACGATGAAGCTAGAAAAATTGTACAAAAAGAATTTGGTGATAAAATCGAAACCACTTTTGTAGAAAGCGTTGCCGAAGGTGCGGATGCTGAACGCGTTATCCGCAATATGGCATCACACGGTTACGATTTAATTTTTACGACATCATTTGGTTACATGAACCCAACAATTAAAGTTGCGAAGATGTATCCCAAAGTAAAATTTGAACACGCCACCGGTTACAAAATTGAAAACAATATGGGCAATTACCAAGCGCGCGATTATCAAGGTCGTTACCTTGCAGGTATGGTTGCAGGCGCTATGAGTAAAAGTGGAACTATCGGTTATGTAGGCGCGTTTCCCATCCCGGAAGTGATTCGCGGCATCAACGCTTACATGCTCGGCGCGCAAGCGACTAATCCTGCCATAAAAATGAAAGTGGTTTGGGTAAACAGCTGGCACGACCCAGCCAAAGAACGTGAAGCGGCAGAAAGTTTAATGCTGCAAGGTGCAGATGTACTCACCATGCACACAGATTCTGCTGCAGTGGTTCAAGCGGCGGCTGCAAAAAATGTGTATGCCGTTGGCTTTAATTCAGACATGAGCGCTTATGGCCCAAAAATTCATTTAACCTCTTCGGTACAACATTGGGAAAGTATCTACCGCACAAAAATTCAGGCGGTAATTAACGGAACCTGGAAAGCGGATGCAGTGTGGGATGGTTTGAAAGAAGGCGTTGTTGCGCTATCGCCAATCAACCCTGTAGTGCCAAAACCAGTTGTTGCGAAAGTTGAACAATACAAAGCAGAAATTATTGCGGGCAAACGCGATGTTTACCAAGGCCCAATTTACAAACAGGACGGCACACTTGCAGTCGCTCAAGGAAAAGCACTGACGGACGCCGAGTTGCCTAAAATCGATTGGTATGTAAAAGGTATTGAAGGCAACGTGCCTAAATAAATGAAATAAATGAAATAAATGAAATAAATGAAATGAAAAATGTTAGAGCCGCAATGCAAAAAACATTGCGGCAGTTAACCTGATATTTACCTGATAGTAAAACCTGATCGTAAACCCAGAAGGAGCTTCCAGCATGAGACATAATAATGAAAGCAAATAAATTGCCAGAAAAAAGTTTAATTGAAAAAGCGGCGGATTTTGATCCTACCGAAACGCCAACCGGAAAATACAAAGCCGGAAAAATTCGCGACAGAAATTTAAACAATATCATCAGCGCCGCTGAAGAAGAATTTGTGTTGCACGGTTATCGCGGCACCAGCATTCAAGCTATCGCTGATCGCGCGGCAATTCCCAAAGCCAATGTGCATTATTACTTTAAAAGTAAATCTAATTTATACGTGGCGGTGCTCGATAACATTATTCATTTATGGAACGACCAGCTCGATGTTATTACGGTAGAAGATGACCCTGCCACTGTGCTCGATCAATTTATTCGCAAAAAAGTTGAGTTGTCGTACACACATCCGCGCGCATCAAAATTGTACGCCATGGAAATGATTCAAGGCGCACCGCATTTGAAAGGTTACATTCGCACTGAAATGCGCCAATGGGTGAGACGTAAAGTACAAGTCATTGAACAATGGATTGAACAGGGCCGAATGGCGAATGTTGATCCTATGCATTTGATATTTTTAATTTGGTCGTCAACACAACACTACGCCGACTTCGATGTAAAAATTTTAACGGTGATGAATCGTGCTGAATACGAGCCGGATATGATTCGTGATATCTCCAACTTCTTGAGCAAAATGATTTTAAGTGGCTGCGGTCTTGTTCCTCCGCAATTAGCAGATCAAGCGCAGACGATAACTGCTGTTAAAGAAACTAATCTTAAAGAAGTGGATATTAAAACTGGTGTTGTTAAAGAAGTTGGTCTGAAAGAAGTGAAAAAATGATTGCGTTTGAAAATGATAGAGTGAAAGAAACCGTTTCTAAAAAAGGTAAATGCACATGGATTAAAAATCCACTCGCATGTTGGACCGGCAATTCGCAAGATGCCAGCAACGGCATGGTTATTTGTGACAATATTATTGTTGAGCTAGTTGCTGCGGGCAACACGCCCATTACGCAATATCAACAAACCTTTGATGCATCGGCCCACGTAATTTTGCCGGGCTTAATTAATTGCCATCACCATTTTTATCAAACGCTAACGCGCGCTTTACCGAACGCGTTGAACAAAGAATTATTTCCCTGGCTGCAAGCGCTTTACCCTGTGTGGGCGAATTTGAATGACGATGCAATTTTTGCATCCACGCAATTAGCTTTAAGTGAATTGCTGTTATCCGGTTGCACGACGGCTGCAGATCATCATTACGTATTCAGCAGCATTATGCCGCACGCGATTGATGCTCAAGTTGCTGCAGCAAAAACCATTGGCAATCGCGTAACTTTAACACGCGGCTCTATGAGCTTGGGCCAATCCAAAGGTGGTTTACCGCCAGATTCGGTGGTGGAAACTGATGAAAAAATTCTCGGTGAAAGCGAACGTTTAATTAATACGTATCACGATTCTTCAGAAGAATCTTTCTGTCAAATAGCACTAGCACCTTGCTCACCGTTTTCGGTAACGCCGGATTTAATGCGTGAAACTGCAAAGTTATCGCAACAAAAAAATGTGCTTCTACATACACATCTCGGTGAAACTGAAGACGAAAATGATTTTTGTCTCGAAAAATTTGGTATGCGTCCCGTCGATTATCTTGAAGATGTAGGCTGGCTCAATGACCGTACCTGGCTCGCGCACGGAATTCATTTTAATGATGATGAAGTAAAGCGTCTTGGTCACGCATGTACCGGTATTTGTCATTGTCCATCATCGAATATGTTGTTGGCATCCGGCATGTGCCGTACGCTGGATTTGCGCAGCGCCGGTGCGCGAGTTGGTTTGGGTGTGGATGGTTCTGCATCTAATGACGGTTCCAATATGATTCAGGAAGTTCGTCAGGCAATGTTGTTACAAAAATTGCGTTACGGCTCTGCAAAATTTTCGCACCACGACGCACTCACCATGGCAACCCGCGGCAGCGCGACTTTATTGCATCGTAAAGAATTAGGTGAAATTGCCGTCGGCAAGCAGGCAGACATAGCGCTTTATAGTTTGGATGAACCGCGATTCTCCGGTTACGGCGACGCAGTTGCAGCATTAATTTTATGCGGCGCTACCAAAGCAGATCACGTTATGGTCGCCGGTGAATGGAAAGTAAAAAATGGTGTGATGGTAGATGTGGATATTCACGAAATTATGGCGCGCCACCGAATAGCAGCAGATCGCTTGGTGCAGCAGTTTTGATTCTGTTGATTTAATTCATTTGATTTGCATTGGCCGCATCCTTGCGGCCATATAAATTGTTCGGCAAAAATCCTAACTAAAACCTAGTCAAAAAATCGATTTTTTAACTCGGCGTGTTGTTCTGCTTTCAAGCGTGGCCCAAATTGCGAAACCACTTTGGCTGCTGCCAAACTTGCAAAATCCCCCGCGGTTTTATAATCCTTACCTTGTGCCACGGCATACAAAAATGCACCCGCAAACATATCACCTGCGCCGTTAGTATCTACAGCAGTTATTTTGTTACCGGCAATTTCAATAAATTCGTTGCCATCAAAAACCAGCGCGCCTTGGCTGCCACGGGTAATCACAAAATGTTTGCTGAATTTTTTTAGGGCTTCAGCGGCAGCTTCGAGATTTTCAGTTTGGGTAAAGCCAATCGCTTCATCGCTATTGCAGAATAAAATATCCACACCGCCGCCAATCATTTCCAATAAACCGTCACGGAAAAACTGCACCATAGCCGGGTCAGATAAACTCAGTGCTGTGCGTGTGTTATTCGCTTCCGCATGTTCACGCAGAACAATGGCGGCCGCACGGCCCGTGGGTGAGGTTACTAAATAACCTTCAATGTAAACGAAATGTGATTGCGCGATGGCCGCTACATCCAGCTCATCAACCGACAAGTGTTCGCTGATTCCTAAAAAGGTATTCATTGTGCGTTCAGCGTCAGGTGTAATCATCACCAAACATTTACCAGTGACGCCTTGCTGCAAGTTCACGTGCGCTGGATAACTGACACCGGCGGCTTTTATGTCGTTAATGTAAAAGTGGCCAAGCTCATCGTCGGCCACTTTGCAGGAGTAAACATTGTTACAGCCGAAGTAGCTGGCTGCGATAATGGTATTAGCCGCAGAACCGCCGCTGGCTTTGTGCGATGCAACCAGGTGATCGGCCAAATAACTGATGAGTTCGCTCTGGCGCGCTTCGTCCACTAAAGTCATAACACCTTTATCGACTTTCATGGCTGCGAGGTCGGCATTGCTTACGCTGATTTCAGTATCGACCAAGGCGTTGCCTATGCCGTAAATGTGATATTGCTTGCTCATGAATAAACCTTAGGGAAGTAAAATGTGATGGACTTGAGAATAAGTGTTTGGAGAATAAAGTGTGATTGCCTAAAGCAAAAAATATGACCGATTAACAGGGCGAGCATTATGCAAAAAAGGTTTCACTCGATAAAGCCTTATCTAACCCGTAAAATGCCCACAATTTCGTATTTATCCTCTTTTTGGATGTAATTAATGACCAAACGTCGTTTTATGAGTCGTGGAAAAAAATCCGGTGGCGGATCTTTCCATTTTAACTGGATGCTCCTGTTGTGGATTGTGCTCGGTTTTGCCGTAGTGGTTGCCTTGGTTTTAGGCATTTGGAGCCTGTACCTTGATAAAGTCGTGCGTGAAAAATTCGAAGGCAAAAAATGGTCGTTACCTGCGCGCGTTTATTCGCGTCCGCTCGAATTGTATGAAGGCCTGCCGCTAACGCCGGTGTTATTTGAAAAAGAATTGGAAGCCTTGGGCTATCGCACCACGCCGAGCGTTACTGCTTCCGGCCAAGTGTCGCGCCGCGCCGCAAGTGCGCAGGAAGTGACCTATGAAGTGCTCACTCGCGGTTTTGATTTTTGGGATAAAAAAGAAGGCTCGCAGAAATTTGTGCTGAGAATTGATTCCGGCAAAATTGCATCCTTAATGGACGAAAAAGGTGTTGCTCTGCCGCTGGTGCGGATGGAGCCTGAAGAAATCGGCGGCATTTATCCTAACAATATTGAGGACCGTGTATTAGTAAAATTAGATCAGCTTCCTCCGTTGTTAGGCGAAACTTTATTGGCGGTTGAAGACAAACATTTTCTTGAGCATCACGGCGTATCGCCTGAAGCGATTTTGCGTGCAATGTGGGTGAATGCGCGCGAAGGTGAAGTGGTGCAGGGCGGAAGCACGCTCACGCAACAATTGGTAAAGAATTTTTATCTCACCTCCGAACAAAGTTTAACGCGCAAAATTCCTGAAGCGATTATGTCGCTGCTGTTGGAATTGCATTACAGCAAATCAGAAATTTTAGAAACATATGTTAACGAAGTTTATTTAGGCAGAAGTGGATCGCGCGAGATTCACGGTTTTGGATTGGCATCGCAACATTATTTCCGTCAACCTTTGCATGAACTAAATGCGCAAGAAGTTGCTTTGCTAGTTGGGCTTGTTAAAGGTGCATCTTACTACAATCCCTGGCGCAATCCGGAGCGCGCAAAAACTCGTCGCAATTTAGTATTAAATGTAATGCACACCGAAGGTTTAATTGACGACAAACAATTTAAAGAAGCGCAAGCATCGCCTTTAGGTTTAGCTGCAGAAACGGACGCGAGTTTAATTAATTACCCTGCGTTTGTTGATCTCGTAAAGCGCCAATTAAAACAAGATTATCAAGACGATGATTTGCGCAAAGAAGGCCTGCGTATTTTTACGACTATTGCACCTATGGTTCAGCGCCTTGCTGAAAAATCTGTGGCAACACGCATCGCGCAAATTGAAAAACAATACAAAATAAAAGATTTGCAAGTCAGTATGGTTGTCACTTCTGTTGGCAGCGGCGAAATTCTTGCGCTAATTGGCGATAAAAATCCGCGCTTCCCCGGATTGAATCGCGCGCTCGATGCCCACCGCCAAATTGGTTCCTTGATGAAACCATTTGTGTATCTAACGGCGCTCGAACAACCGCAGACTTATAATTTGGCAACGCTAATTAGCGATGATCCCGTTAGCATAAAAGGTGGTGATGGAAAATTGTGGGAACCAAAAAACGCCGATAATTTAAGTCACGGCAATATGCCGCTTTATCGTGCCCTCGCAAATTCTGAAAACCAGGCAACTGTGCGTTTAGGTATGCAACTTACTGTTAAAGCGGTTGTGAAAACAGTAAAAGCGGCGGGCTACGATGGCGAGATTCCACAAGTGCCATCCATATTAATCGGCGCGGTGGATATGTCACCTATTGAAGTTACCAATATGTATCACACGCTCGCCGCTGAAGGCGTACACACACAGTTGCACGCCATTCGCGAAGTATTAAATGCAGAAGGCCAGCCACTTAAACGTTATCCTCTAGAATTGGATCAACGTTTTTCTGTGCAAAGTACATTTGAATTACAACACGCATTACAAGCCGTTTTGCGCGAAGGTACCGGTCGCAGCGTTTATAATTCTTTCCCGGAATCATTACCGCTCGCAGGCAAAACAGGCACAACCAATGATCAGCGCGATAGCTGGTTTGCCGGTTTCAGTGGCGAGCATTTAGCTGTGGTTTGGGTTGGTAAAGATGACAACTCCAAAACACCGCTAAGCGGCGCAAGTGGCGCCCTACAAGTATGGGCTGATTTAATGCGACAACTACCAACCCAAGGCGTAAATCAACAAGCCCCCGAAGGCGTGAGCTATGATTGGCTTGATGCAAATACCGGTTTGCTAAGCGCAGAACAATGTGAAGGCGCCATGTGGCTGCCATTGCACAACGACTACAAACCAAAAGAATCTGTAGAATGTAAAATTAGAGAAGGTGTCGACGAGCAACACTGGTGGCAGAAGATTTTCCGTTAATTGTAAAAATAGAGATAAACAATTAACACTTTAAAATTTAACAGATCGAGCAAATTCATTTTTTAGGAAATATCGTGAAAAGATTTTTTTTATGTGCAGGTTTAATTTTTATATTCACGCAATTGGTTGGTTGTGCAACGCATTCCAGAACCGAGTCAGCGCCACCAGTGATTGAAAAATCTGAGCCAGTAACGCCCGAAGTGAAAGAACCTGAAAAGCCTGTTGAGCCGGTGGCTCCACCGCCGGTTGTTCCACAAACCCAAGCGCCTGCGCCAGTTGCTACAAGTAATGCTACAGCGAGTTTGGTTAGCCAGGCGCGCGCGCAGTATCAAGCAAAAAATTATCAAGCGGCAATTGCTACAGCAGAGCGCGCGTTACGTATTGATCGCCGCTCTCCAGAAGTTTATTTAGTTCTCGCGCAAAGTTATGTGCAGTTAGCGAACACACAACTGGCTATGCAGTTCGCACAACAGGGAATACGTTATTCCCAGGCGGGAACAGAATTGGCTAAGACCTTAGCACAAGTTCGAGATTCATTGCAGAAGTAAATTTTTCTTCAAATTGATTGCGAAAGGATTCGCTTAAATAATTAATACCAAGCTTCAAATAATAAAAACTATTTCCCGAGCAACCTCTATGAAGTCTGCCAGTAAAATAATTTTCCTATCTATTACTTTTATTCTCTCAACAAATTCCGGATTAGTTTTCGCTGCAGAAAAATCAGTGGATAGTAAAACTGCGCATTACACAAAACTCAATGCAAAAGGCAAAGCGGCGGGTGATAAAGTAAATGCAGCGCGCTGTGTTATTGATAACCAAACCGGTCTGGTATGGGAATTAAAAACCGATGATGATAGCGTTCACGATAAAAATAATACTTATCGTTGGGGCGGTCGCGGTGCTGAGCAAAGTGGTGCGATATTTTTTGACGATTGGAATACATTGCTCGATGCAACCAATAAAGAAAAATTATGCGGCTTTAATGATTGGCGTGTACCTAATATAGATGAATTAAAAACGCTGGTTGTTACTGGCGCGAATCCCGCTATTGATATAATTTTTTTCCCGCTAACTTTGCCGAAACCTTATTGGTCGGCATCCGCTTATAAAAATTATCCCGAGCATGGGCAAACCGTACATTTTGAAACGGGTGCTTCTTATTATTACAACGGCTTTCGCGGTGATCGCTTGCCGCTACGTTTGGTACGCAGCAAATCGCAATAACAATCTAATGAATGATTTAAAAAAAAGCCCCGAGTGCCTAAACGCTCGGGGCTTTTTATTGCGATAAGAAAAATTACTGACCAAAACTCCAACGTAATCCTGCTCGCCATAATAATCCCGGGGTGGGGAAGCCGACGGCGGTGTGGGCGGTTTTATCGAGTACATTTTCTAGCGTGAAATTCAGTGTGAGTGAATTGTTTAGTGCCCAGAAAATAGTAGCGTCTATGCGTTCGTATCCGTTCAGCGTTTCAAGTGTTGCATCGCCAGTGTGTTGGCTGGTGGCGTATTGGTCGGCGAATTGTTGATAGTCCAGACTGCTGCGCCATTGGTCGTTAATTTGCCACATTGCAGCTACACCGGCGTGCCATTTTGGTCGGCCCGTTAATACAGACGCGCTATTTTTTATATCGATATCTGTGTAAGTCGCGTTGGCGTTTATGCGGAAGCGGTTATTGGTGCTGTGCCAGTTCGCTTGCCATTCCACGCCGCTGGTGTCGATTTGTTCGCGATTGACGTTGGTGAAAAGCTCCGCATCGAAATCGATAAAATCGCGATAGGTATTTTGAAAATAATCGACGCTGGTGGATAGTTGTTCGCTGGCTTGCCAGGTAATGCCTGCATCCCAACTCTTAACGCGTTCGGGCTTCAAATTCGGGTTGCCGACGAGTGGATGACCGAGGGCGTAGAAGCTCGGTAATTTGTAGCCATTGCCGATGTTAGTGTGAAAAATAATTGCCTCATCTAGCTCATAGCGCAGCCCGATTTTGGATGAAGTTCTATTGCCGAAATCATCGTTATCATCATTGCGCGTGCTGGCTTGTAGCAAGAGTTTTTCATTCACTTGCGCGTTCAAGTTTACAAATAAGCTATTGGTGGCGCGTTCAAGGGCGAAATCCGTCGGCATCACGAAACCGAAATCCAGATAACCTTTGCTATCGCCTTTTTCGTTGAGATGTTCCAGTCCCACATTCGCCCATAATTTTCCTTCCTGACCAAGGGTATTAACCCAGGTTATTTGCTTGCGTTCAAATTCGGTGTTTGCGCCGTTAGGCGGAATGGCGTTATAGGGTGCGATTCCCGGCGATGTGTAGTCTTCGCTGCGGCGATAAAGAGTTGCTTGTAGATTACTTTTCCATTGGTCGGCGATTTGATATTGCCAGCCGAGTGCGCCGCTCTTATCGGTAAAGTCGGTGTGATCGAGTAGGGGGGATTGTGCGAATTCGGGGCCTCCGCTTTGCTCGGGGTAGCTGCTGCGTTTGCCATCGAAATAACGCAGGCTGGCGGTAATGCGGTGTGCGTCCGACGGTTTCCAGCCCAAACGCAAATTGACTTCGCTATCTTTTGCTTCGCTGCCTTGCACTGGTTCGCCGCTGTCGCGGGTGCGTGCCTGGAATGAATAATCGGTGGTGTCAGTTGCGCCGAGCGCGCTAAAGCCTGCTTGTTGATAACCGTCTGCGCCGCCAGATGCGGTGAGCATTTGCTGATGTCCATTCGCGGGCCGCAAGCTGATGATATTAATTACGCCCGCTACTGCATTCGCGCCGTAAATTGCCGATTGCGGGCCACGCACAATTTCAATCCGTTCAATCGAATCGGGATTAATGCTGCCCAAATCAAAAGCGCCGCCACGGCTATTGCCGGGGTCGTTCATGGCTACACCGTCAATCATCACCACGGTGTAATTAGAGTCGCCGCCGCGAATGGATGCTACTGCCAAACCGCCAGGGCCGCCCTGGCGCTCCACTAAAATACCGGGAACAGTTTGCAGTAGATCGGCCAAATTGGTTTTGTTGAGCGAGGCGATATCGGCGCGATCAAGCACGCTTACGGCTGATGAAATTTGCTCAACCGGCGTTGGGTTGTAGGTGCCGGTCACAATTACTTGTTCTGCGGATTGGTCTGCATACACAGATAATGATGCGATTGCCAAGGCTGCAGGCAGTACGGCAATGGGAAAATGTTTTATAAGTTTCATGATGGTCTCTTTACAAAAAATGGTCTCTTACAAAAAAAAGTCTGCGCTGTTTCCAGCGCAGACAAAGGGAGCTTAGGATTACAAGGAGTTACTTGTTAGAAGTTATTTATTAGAAGTCCATTCAATGGCTTTGCGGATCATCTCGGTCATATTCGGGTCCGAGAAATTCGCGTCCACGTGTCCAACGGCGGTATAGAAAGTACGGCCTTTACCGATGGTGCTGGTGTAAATCACCGGGTGATCCGCGACCGGGTAATTCGAGGTGTAACTGGTGCGATCCAGAGTCCCGAGCACTTGTACTGTCGGTACGTTGCGTGGATCGGTTTTCCAGAAATACCACTCATCGCTCAACCACCATTCGGCGCCAATGTGATTTACCAAGCTATTGGTTTGTTGCTCGATTTTCACTTTCGCCCGTGGAATACCATCGCCGTGGTGAATAAATTCACCGCCCGCCAAGAGTGTTCCGGTGTACCAGGGCCAGTTGTGCTCGGTATCCGCTGCTGAGTGAGTACCTACCCAACCGCCGCCGTTTTCAATGTAAGCCTGGAATGCGGCTTTTTGATTGGCATCGAAGATATCGCCAGTGGTGTTCATAAACACAACCGTTGAGTACTTCGCCAAATTGGCGGTAGTGAACAAGCTTGCATCCTCAGAAGCCGCCACTGTGTAGCCATTTTCAGCAGCGATTTTTTGCAGCATGGCGATACCGGCTGGGATTGAATCGTGACGGAAGCCAGAAGTTTTCGAGAAAATCAGTATGCTCGGGCAGCTGGTACCACAGCTGACGCGGAACTTACGGGTTTTCGGCACGCTGACTTCAACACCGCTGCTATTTACCAGACTCACTTTCAGGGTGTGCGGCCCAGTCGCTAACAAGCCGAGGTTGATGGCATTGAGGTTATTCACTTTTACCGGTGCGTTGTAGTCGAGGTAATAGTTGTAACTGCCGTTTGGAACCCAGCTGGTGTCAGAGATAGCCACTTGCAGGCTTACGTTGGTGGTTTTGGCGATAACAGCATCGGCTGCTGGCGCTACAAAACTGATCAACGCGGGATTGGTATCCACCGCAATGCCATAGGTTTCAAACTCAAACAGTGAATAGCCGTAAGTCGTTGCCCGTACAGTTCCGCGCATGCGGATGTAACGACCGCGTTGGCCATCCAATGTGATGGTTTCAATCCCGCCAATGCCGTTGTTGTTAGTGTAGGCGTTGGTCCAATCAGTACCGTTTTCAGATACATCGATGGTGTAGGCCTTGGCGTAAGCCGGTTCCCAATTCAGCAGAACTTTGGTGAAATAGAAGCTCTTACCCATATCCAGTTGCAGATATTGTGGATCGGCAGCCGCACTTTCCCAGCGAGTGGTGGTGTTTCCATCAATCGCCGCCGCCGCCGTATTAGCACCAAGAATCGTAGACGCCGACGCCGATACCGGAGTCAACTTTGCAGGGCTTGGCGTAACCGGTGTAGTACCGCCGGTTTTCACGGTGAAAGTACGGCTGGCAGCTGTGCCTACTACGGCGTTGGCGGCGTTGTACAAGGTTGCCGTTACGGTGTGAGTACCCACTGCTGGTGCACCGAGGTTGACCGCATTCGCATTGGTGACTTTTACCGCCGTACCGCTATTCAGTTTATAGCTGTAGCTATTGCCCGCGGTAAACCAGGCGGCATCGCTAATGGCGACTTGCAGGCTTACGTTGGTGCCAGAGTTATATTCCTGACTCGCCGTTGGCGTTGTGATGCTGATCGTCGGTGTACCTGCTGCGGCCACACTGAACGTGGTGGTGACAGCTGTACCGACTACCGCATTCGCAGCGTTGTACAGGGTTGCGGTAACTGTATGAGTACCGACTGCTGGGGTTCCAAGATTAACCGCGTTGGCGTTAGTCGCTTTTACGGCAGTCCCGTTATCCAGCTTGTAGGTGTAGCTATTGCCAGCGGTGAACCAGGCTGAATCGCTAACGGCAACTTGCAGATTAACTGCCGTGCCCGATGTAAACGACTGGTTAGCTGTGGGCGCTGTGATCGCAATCGTTGGCGTTGAGCTGCCAATCGCACTGCCAAGCACAGTGAATTCCCACAAGGAGAAGCCCCATTGCGTCGCACGAGTTACGCAATTCAAGCGCACATAACGACCTTGACCGCTGACGGTCAGGGTGTCTATGCCACCATCGCCGGTAGTCGTTGTATAGAGTTGCGTCCAGGGTGCAGCACCGGTATCCGATACCTGAATGTTGTAACCCTTGCCGTAAGCACCTTCCCAATTCAATACCACCTGGCTGATATTCATCTTCGAGCCTAGGTCGATTTGAATGTATTGGTTGTCCGCCAACGCACTTTCCCAACGGGTATTGGGATTGTTGTCTGTCGCATTGGCCGCAACGTTGGTTCCGGTAATCGCTGAACTGGTGACTGGTTTGCCAACCGAAATTGGCGCTGCAGCCACAGCATTTACCGTAAACGAACGTGTAACCGCCGTACCAACTGCTGCACCCGCTTTGTAAAGCTGCAAGCTGAGGTTGTGAGTGCCAACTGCTGGCGTACCGAGGGTTACGGCATTGCCATTGGCGACGGTAACTGCAGCCGCATTATCCAGCGTGTATTTATAGCTGTTGCCAGCGGTAAACCAGGTTGAGTCAGACACTGCTACTTGTAAACTAACTGCGGTGCCCTGGTTATATTGCTGGCCTGCCGTTGGCGTAGACACGCTGATGGTTGGCGTTGGAGTGCCCACCACATCGCTGCTGCCCCATACTTCAAATTCAAACAATGAATAACCGTAACCAGTCGCTCGCGTAGTGCCGGTCAAACGAATGTAGCGATATTTGCCGGTAACTTTGTCGTGGATTTCAATACCGCCGGTGCCGTTATTTTGCGTCACCAGATTGGTCCAGGTGGTGCGATCAAGCGAGCCATCAACCTTGTAGACTTTGCCGTAAGCCGCTTCCCACTGCAGCATTACTTCGCTGATGTTGTAGGCTGCTTGCAGGTCAATCTCAAAAGTTTGTGGATCGGCAAAGGCGCTGCCCCAACGAGTGGTTGGGTCACCATCAACCGCTTTATTCCCCGTCAAATCACCTTCAAAGGAAGACACAGTGACTGGCTTGCCTTTGGAGAGCAGTATTTTTTCGGTCGGTTGCGTCGTGCCGCCCAAGCCGGCAATCCATTGGCTCAGCAGCGTTATGTATTCGCTGTGTTCCAAAGAACGGCCAATCGGTGGCATACGGTCGTTGGTATTGATGCTCTTGTCGCGAATATAGAGGATGGATTCAGTCGCTTTACCAGACGCAACTACCTTGGCGTTGAGAATGCCGTAGTCCTTATCGTACTCACGAATACCGGTAGTAAGCGCATCCACAATCTTCATTTGCGCCAGTGGCGTGTTGTAGCGCGCATCCCATTGCGACGCGCCGTTGCCGGTGCCGTGGCAGTGCGCACAGTTAGCATCGAGATAGGATTTCACGCGTTTTTCCAAATCCGCACTGGTATCACTCAATGCAGCAAGCTTGTCGTAAGTACCGACTTGCGCGTTGTTGAGAGCAGGCGTGAAGAGCGCGAGATTGTTGAAATGCACCAGTTGATTTTCAGTAACGTTACCGGGGTAGGTGTAGTTACTGTTGAGTTGGCGCGTGCTCAGACCGAGGATTTGCGATGACTCCGCGTTGTGGCAGGCCAGGCAATCTGATGGGCTTGGGTAAGTCCAGGTTTGTTTGCTCGTGGTATTGTCCGCATTGGTAATGGTGAAATCTTGCGTTGCACCTGTGGTTAACAAATCTGCATCAGTACCATCTGCGCGCCATTTATAGGTTACGCCGTAGACTTTGCCGTCAGCTTTGGTAACGATCAAACGTGTCTCCAGCGGCTTAACGGTGGCGGGATTTTTCGCATCCACTGGCAAGGCAAAGTGTTTAACCGCAACTGTACCTTGTGGGTAAGTCCAGTTGTCTTTCGCGCTCCAATTGATTTTTTTGGATTTGGGAATGGAGATCCAGCGTGATTTTACTGCGCGATCAGACCAGAGTTGGCTGATAGGTGCAAAGGGAATCAAGTTGGCCGAAGGCACAAAGTTAGCATTGGTAAGGCTGGTAAATGCACCGGTTTGCGATAACAACTTGGGTACGCCGGTGAAAGCTGCGTCCAGAGTTTTGGGCATATTCAAGTAAGCGAATTCAGTCAGTGGCTCTTCCGGCGTGGTCGCCTTGGCCGCGTAAACTTCGAATTCATAAATTGAATGGCCGTAAGCACTGGCGCGTGCCAAACCGGTAAAGCGAATGTACTGGTACTTTTTGGTGGAGTTGATCATACGCAACTCGGTCGCACCGGTACCGGCTTTTTCATCTACTAACAAATCCCATGGGCCGTTCGCGGTTGTAGAGGCTTCGATGGTGTATTTCGAGCTGTAAGCGGCTTCCCACTTGATCTTGATGCTCGCAATATCTGTCGCTGCACGCAGGGCGATATTCAGTACTTGTGGATCAGTAGCGGCAGTTTCCCAACGAGTTGTCTCGCTACCATCCACAATATTCGATGGAAGGTTACCGTTTACTGAGTTACCAGTGACAGTTGCGCCCAGGGCAAGGTTTGGCCCGCTGTCGCGGTCGCCAATGTAATCAAAACGATAGAGCGAACCGTTATTGAAGGGTTCGTGATCGCAGCAACCTGAACCCCATTGCAACACGTAGAGTTGTTGTGTGCTTGGGTCGAACTCGGCGTCGTTAGCGCCCTGGAAGTTGGTGGTATTGAGCGGTAAATCTTCTGGAATTGAAGGTCTGGTTTGATCAGCCACTTTAATGGTGAAGAATTTACTGCTGTTAAAATCCCAATAAATCAAGCGGCCATCAAAATAAGCCGGCAATTTAAATTCATTTTTTATCGCATCATTAATACGGTAAACCGGGCCCGCCATAGTAGCGCGGTGCAGAATCGTCCAAATCGCTGGTTTGTTAGGTGGAAGGGTTTTAGCACCGGTGTTGGTCGCGTAGTTATTGGTGTTGTTAAGCGCGTTGTAACCCGCATAAGGTTCGTTAAAACCGAGCACATAGGGCCAACCGTAGTTGCCGGGTTCTTTCAATTCATTGAGTTCATCCATACCCATTGGGCCTTCTGCGCTAGCAGCTGAAGCATCTGGGCCAATATCGCCAACGTAGGTGATGTTAGTTAAAGGATCGATATTCAAACGATAGGGATTGCGAAAACCCATACCGTAAATTTCACCGCGATGGGTTGAATCCTGCGGGAAGAGGTTGCCTGCAGGAATGGTGTAGCCACCCGCTGCCGTGGGGGTGATGCGCAACACTTTACCGCGCAAGTCATTGGTATTGCCCGAAGTCTCTTGGGCACCGGCAGAGAAATAACCGGTTGCCGCATTGTTATCACCGGTGGTGATGAACAAATTGCCGTTCTTATCGAACTTGAGCGAGCCGCCCATATGGCCGTTGGCTTCGCGGCCAGTAATCCATTCCAGTACAATTTTTTCTGAAGCGGTATCCAGTGAGTTATCTGCTTTTACAACAAAGCGAGATACGCGCGTTTTGCTGCCAGGTGAGGTGTATTGCAGGAATACATAGCCGTTGGTGGTGAAGTTGGGGTCAAGCGCAATGCTCAACAAACCATCTTCAAATTCACAGCGCACGTTCGGCACTATTGAAGTCGGGTTGGTGTTGGCCGGGCCGCTAAGTTTCCAACCGAAAAACTTGCCGCATTTGCTGACAATAAAAACGCGGCCATCTTTAGAAATTTCAAATGCCGTTGATAAATCCAGCCCCGTCGCAATTACCGTGCGCTGGAAGTCGGTAGCTACAGGCGCTTGCGCGCTTGCTGAGCCAATCATAAACACGTTCAGGGTGAAAATAGAAAGCAACAGCCAAAGCCGTTTACACATTGTATTACTTGCAGCGAACCGCATAGCTATCAGGTTTATTAAGATGTTCATTGAGTTTCTCCAATAGAACAGGAATAGCACAGGTCATCGCGAGGCCGCTTTGAGGGATGTGCATCAGTTTAAGGACGTGGAGATAATGAAATTACGGAAAGAAATTTCACGTTAAGCGGCTCGGTACAAAACCTGTTTATTAATTATGTGGTTTGTAGAGCTAGCCTATAGTGAAGTAAGCGCTTGCGGGTATCGTCTCAGTTTTGGTTATTGGTTAAACATGGGAGAAAACGGGAAAAATACATGAAAATCGCGCCGAAAAGTCGTGCGAGTATTGATTGCAGCTACAAAACCTACGTTCTGATCTGCGTGTAGGAGTACGAGTGCGATTGATATTTATAAGGCGTACGTTGGTTTGCGATCCAGTGCGCCAGCGAATGAGATCTAGATCACAAGCGCTGCGCAACTAAATTTAAAAATCGCTAGGAATTGTGGAGAAAAATAACTAATTTTTTGTGTCGTTTTTATATGAGTAAATCACCAACAAAAATACGCCAGCCATAATGGCCATATCCGCAACATTAAAAATACCGGTGCGCAAACCGCCAATTCCCATATTCATAAAATCCACTACGCCGCCGTTATTAGTGATGCGGTCATAGAGATTACTGAAGCCGCCGCTCAACACTAATCCACAGGCAAGGTTTTGAATATCATTCATGGTTTTGTCGCGCAATGCATAAATACTAAAACCAATTAAAAATACGCCAACTAGCCCACTGAAAATTAAATTGCGTATGCCCTCGGGCAAAGTATTTCCCAATCCTAAAAATGCGCCGTGATTAATGGAGTAGGTCAGTACAAAAAAATCGTTCCACCAACTGAGTTCTTCATGGCCAAACAAATGCTTAGTGGCGAGAACTTTTGTGTATTGATCGATAGCGATAGAAATTAACGAGGTAACGCCGATAAATAATAATTTTTTGTTCATTAAGCTTTTCCTGAAAGCGCCATAAAAATCCCGGCGGCAATTAATATAAGACCTGAAATCGTGTTAAACCACAGTTGATGTTTGGGTGCTTTAAGCCAGCGCATAATTTTATTGCCAGCAATAGCGTAGGCAAACATCCACAAAAAATCGGTAATCAAAAAAGTAAGGGTGAGAACCAAAAACTGCGGCACTAAAGGTTGGTGATAGTTAATAAATTGCGGAAAGAGCGCGCCGAAATAAATCAAACCTTTAGGGTTGCTAATCGCGATGAAAAACGAATTCCAGCCCACGGATTTGGCAGAATATATTTTGGTGTCAGTTTCAACCTGGCCGATGTTTATGGGAGTGCGAATTATCTGCACACCTAAAAACGCTAAGTAGCCCGCGCCGCCCCATTTTACGATATTAAATAACAAATCGTTTTGGCTGACGATAAGTCCCAAACCCAGCGCCGACAGCGCCACCAACACTAAATTGCCAGCGCATGCGCCCAACATTCCCGCCATCGCCTTACGCATGCCCAAACGTCCACCATTAGTCATGCAAGACAGCATTACCGGCCCCGGGCTCGCAGACACAATAAAAGTAATGGAGAAAAACAGGCTGAAATTCGTAATAGGCATCGGGGTGCTCTCGACCAAGGCCGCTATCTTAGTCGAGGCCATGCATGTGAGCTAGTCCAACGTGCGCGGGCGGCGTATTTGGGATTTTCTTCTATACTCAGGAAATTCCTAATGGCGAACATTTAAAAGGTGAATCATGTCCAACGATAGTATTGCTAAAGCGGTAAAAATTCTCGAAGGCTTATCAGCAGGTTTGGATGAAGCCTATTGGGAAGCCAGCACCATTGAGCGAAAAGACTTTTTCTACGACATCATCAGCGCCGTGCATTCCGAATTATCTGAAATTGGCAAACTAAGTGTGTTGGATCACGATTTGGTTTATGAGCCAATCACTGTTGAGTTTCGCGCGGCCCGCGCAAAGCTGAGCAAGCTGCGTAAATTGTTAGATGAATTCGTATTGCGCTCAGCGACAGCAGCGCGTTTGGAAACCTTGATTAACGACGCCGTTTCATTACCACTTCGTTGAAATCGAGCGTGTTTGCAGATCTTTATAGCGTTTTTAAATGAGTTTGTGCGGTTTATCTCAAATTAATGTAAAAAATCATATTTTTAAACTGGAAATTTTTTGATCAGCACCAATACTTAAAAAACTGATGGATGCATTGAGTTGCACGTTGGCATCAGTGGGTTTAATTGTTACCCAGTTGGAATTCCCTTTTATTTTGTACTCTAGTATGGTCTTGGCCGGTGCTGTTTCAGCACCGGTTTTTTTATGTTTAAAATTTGGCGACGATCTATGAAAAATCTACTGCTGTTATTATTTGGTTTTGTTGCAATTGATGCGAGCGCACAAAGCTGTTTGCCAGTGAAAAAGTTAATTGCGCTAGACACTCGTTATGAGGAAGCAACTCGAATTGGTGATGCGGATTTTTTGCAAAATCTTTTAGCGGATGATTTCGTCTGGGTTCACAATCTTGCCTCTGCAATTGAAAATAAATCGGTCATCATCGCTCGCGCAAAAAATCCACAAGAAATTCCCAAGGCAAGAACGACCAGCGAATTGAATGCACATGTGTTAAAAAACACGGTTGTGTTGCGCGGTTTAAGCAGCGTGGACAAATGGAACGCCGATGGTAAAACCTGGCGTACATCGCGTTACCAATTTATGCGAACTTATGTGAGCACCAGCAAAGGCTGTAAATTGCTTTCAGCGCAAACGATGAAAGTGTGGTCGAGTGATGGCAGCTAATAATTACCGCCAACTAAAAATGCCCGCAGAGTGCGGGCATTTTTAGTTGATTTTGAAGCGTTAATTTTTTAGCGGGTATTTCTCAGCCCATTTTTTATATTTCAGCAACACTTTATTCCCCGCCGTGTTGTACCATCCATAACCATTGCGTCGCTCTTCTGATATTTCGCTCACCGTGTAATGAATTGAACTATCGCGATCACCGAACACAGGTTTGTTGGTACCAATTTCATAAAATCTCGCCCACATCGGTGGTGCCTGCGGATCAGCTTGCGGCGCCACATCATTATGGGCCCAACGCTGCCCAACAATTTTATTATCATCCAACCATTTCGCTGCGGCATGAATAGCTTTAATGGTGTCGGTATCGGGAGATTTTATATCCATCAAAAAATTAATGAGCGAAGCACTTTCTGAAGTAGAAAGCGAAATCATTTCAAAGTTGCGCGCTTTCGCGGGCGCAAGCGTTACACGGTCATGTTGCGCCCCCCAAATAGTTAATTGTCCGTTGGTGACAACCTGGGTTTTCTTAATGCAATCCAATCCTTTCGCAAAACTTTGCTGCGCAAGCTCGCGTGTTTTTTGCGATGTAAACGCATATTCATTTTTGCCCTGGCCAATGTCATACAACAACTCCATTAAATCTTTCATAAGATTATCGTTGTAAGTAATGTGATCGTGATAGCCGCTTACCAAGGGATAATTTTGCGGCCAGCCACCATTGGGGTACTGCGCATCCAAAATTAACTGCACGCCGCGTTCAAACGCATCGGAATAAATTTTCTTTTGTGTTAGCGAATAAGCTCGGGCAAGTAATTGTAATTGCGTGCTAGTGGCATCGTTATCGAAGGTGGGAATGTAATCTGCTTCAACACCAAATGCCTGGCCTTTCTGACGCGGGCCTTTTGCCATGTCAGTACGTTTTGACCATCCGCCTGATGGCGTTTGGAAAGAGAGAATATTATTTAAAATGCGCTCGCCTTCTTCACTTTTAAACCAATCATCAGTCTGCTTAGGGTCGAATCCAAATTGATTGATGTGTTCGGGAAGTGTCGCTTTATTGAGGCCGAGTGCTTTTACTTCCGCTGCAATTTTAGCTTGGTCGAGTTTTTGTAATTTGTTGGATTTTTCAATGTAGGCACGCCATTCCGGTGTATTGGGAACGGGGTTTTTAGTATGTTCTTCGCCTGTGGCAGCGAAGCTTGAGATGCTTAATAACAACAGACTTGAAAGGCAATATTTTAAATATTTCGCGCATAGAAAATGTAATTGGATTTTCATAAATCACTCAGCGGTTGGTTTTTAAATTTATATTTGCTAATGGCAAATTTTTTAGTATTGACCGAGTGACGAATCCATTCGACAGTTTTTTGATTTGAATTTTTTTGTACTAATTGACTAGCTTAGTTGAAAGTATTTTCTTCGCCAGGGAAAATTCCGGCTTTTACATCGGCAACATATTTTTGCATGGCACCGGCAATATCGTTGGTTTCCAGCAAAAAGTTTTTAGAGAATTTTGGCGGCTGCTCGGTGAGTCCTAAAATATCGTTAATCACCAATACTTGCGCATCCGTATCTTTACCCGCGCCTATGCCGATAACGGGCACCGAAAGCTCGGCGGTAATTTTGGCAGCGAGCGAAGCGGGCACGCATTCCAATAACACCAAATCTGCACCAGCGGCTTCGAGAAGTTTTGCATCTGCCAGAATTTTATCGGCTTGTAATTGATCGCGGCCTTGCACGCGAAAGCCGCCAAATTTATTAACGGATTGCGGCGTTAATCCCAAATGCGCGCACACTGGCACTCCGCGTTCAGACAACATGCGAACTGTATCGGCAAGCCATTCTCCGCCCTCTAGTTTTACCATGTGCGCACCGGCTTGCATGATGCGCGCGCAATTGCGCATCGCATCTTCAGGCGTGGCGTAAGTCATAAAAGGTAAGTCGCCCATAATGAGCGATTTTTTATTGCCGCGCGCTACCGCTTCCACGTGATAAATCATGTGTTCCATAGTCACTGGCAAAGTGCTGTCGTAACCGAGAACAGTCATCCCTAATGAATCGCCCACCAACACAACTTCTACGCCGCAACGCTGCGCCATATTGGCCATGTGCGCATCGTAGAGCGAAATCACCACAAACTTTTCGCCGCTACCTTTGAGCTTGTGCAAAGTCGTCGTCGTAACGGCTTTGGTGAGCGCGCTATTAGTGGTAGGTGTGCTGTGTGAAATGGTTCCGTAGGGCATATTCAAGTCGTCTTTTTAAATGAGCAAATTAAATGAGCAAAAATGCGGTTTGAAAATATCACAACTCACGCTGACAACTTTCGTTTAAAGCATGGGAGTTGGATTGTAGTAATGGCGTCCACTTTTAATGGTAAGAATATATTCCACCAACTGCTTAAAGTGCTCTCGGTTTTGCGCGAGATTTAAATCTTTAGCGTTGACGATAAGTAATGGCGCACCATCGTAGTAATGGAAAAATTCGGTGTAAGCATCGTTAAGCGCTTTAAGATAATCGTTGCTGATGTGTTGCTCGCTGGAAATGCCGCGCTGACGAATTCGGTCTGCCAATACGTCCAAAGGTGCTTGTAAATAAATCACCAAATCGGGACGCGGAGCGTCAATCAAAAGCTTGTCATACACCTGACGATAGATATTGAGTTCGTCATCGTCGAGCGTCACTCGCGCAAACAATTGATCTTTCTCAATCAAGAAATCCGCAATACGCACCGGCTCAAACATATCGTTTTGGCGCAGGCTTTGGAGTTGATTCGCGCGTTGGAATAAAAAGAATAATTGGGTGGGTAAGGCGGTGGATTTTGGGTCTTTGTAAAAACGCTCCAGAAATGGATTGTCTTCTGGCTGCTCCAGCAACATATCGTAATTGAAGAGCTTGGCAATATTGCGAGCGAGTGTGGTCTTGCCGACACCAATACAGCCTTCAACGGCGATGTAACGCGGCAGGCTGGTGTTCGTTAAATCCAATGACAAGTCTTCAAAAACAGGGTTCACAGCAAGCTCCTGGTTTGTGGGGAATAACTCAGTTATTGGTTTAGTTCTTCAAGCCCATCGCGCGGACATTGAGCCATAAGTTCTTGCAAATGTTTGCCGTCGGGCAATGTCAGCTCCGGGGCAAGGTCCGCCAAAGGATAAAGCACAAAGCTGCGTTGGGCCAGATAGGGATGCGGCACCGTGAGACGCTCGCTAGTGATTATCTGGTCATCGAGCAGCAGTATATCCAGATCCAGCGTGCGTGGTCCCCAATGCTCAATACGGACGCGTTTGTGGCTGTGTTCTAAGGTTTGCAATGCATCCAGCAATTCGAGCGGCGATAACTCGGTGTTTAGCAAAGCGGCCGCATTGATGTAATCAGGCTGATCGCCAGGCCCAACTGCACGACTACAGTAAATCTTTGAGCGCTTAACTAATTGGGTATTGGGAATTTCACCAAGCTCAGTGAAGGCTTGTTCAACATGCGCACGCGGGTTATCCAAGTTACTGCCAAGACCGATGTAGGCAAGCATGCTTATTCGATATCGGGCGTAGTGTTTGAAACTGTTCCATCGGTCGGTTTGCGCGGACGGCGACGGCGTGGACGACTAGTGGCGTTTTGCTTGCCTAGGTCTTTTACCATTTGCTCGCGATTTTCATCGCTAGCACTTTGGAAGCTGGTCCACCAACTTCCCAAGCCATTTAATTTCTCGCCAGCATCTTCGCGCATGAGCAAAAAGTCGTAAGCGGCACGGAAGCGCGGGTGATCGAGCAAACGCAAAGCACGCATTCCCTGACGACCGGGTAAACGCGATTGCAGATCCCAAATTTCGCGCATGGGAATCAAGAAGCGTTTTGGAATTGAGGTGCGAGCCAGCTGTTGACTGATTACGCGTTGGCAAGCTTCGAGATAAGCGGCTTGTGGCGGCATCTTCTCGGCGAGACGCGCTTGTTCTTGCTGTAGCGCTGGCCAGAGCAGCGCGGCATAGATAAACGCAGGCGTTACCGTTTTTTCAGCGCGAATGCGTTTGTCGGTGTTAATCATGGAGCGCTCAATAAGCGCTGCGCCCAAGGTGTCGCCAGATTTAATGGCGGCATCCGCACCGGGGAAAAGTTGTTTCAGCAAATCGTATTCGCTCAGCAGATGAAAGGTCGCTGTCGCTGATCCACCTAAAAATAACTTGAGTACTTCTTCAAACAGACGGGCTTCAGAGATATTGCCAAGTAAAACGCTTAACTCGCGAATCGGTTGAGCAGTATTAGGTTCGATCTTGAATCCCAATTTAGCCGCAAAGCGTACGGCGCGCAGCATGCGCACAGGATCTTCTTTGTAACGCGTTGCAGGGTCGCCGATAATGCGCAAGGTGCGATTTTTAATGTCTTCCAGACCGTTACAGTAGTCATGCACAGAGAAGTCGCGGATGGTGTAGTAGAGCGCGTTGACGGTGAAATCACGACGAGCAGCATCGGTTTCGATAGTACCGTAGACGTTATCCCGCAACAACATGCCTTCGTCAGTTTTGGATTTCGCGTGGGCAACATCTTCGTGATGGCCGCGAAAGGTAGTCACTTCAAATATTTCACGGCCAATACGCACGTGAACAATCTGGAAGCGGCGACCGATAATGCGCGCGCTGCGGAAGATGCGTTTTACTTCCTCTGGCTTGGCATCGGTTGCTATATCGAAATCTTTGGGATGGTTACCGAGTAGCAAATCCCGTACACCGCCGCCGACCAGATAGGCCTTAAAACCTGCTTCTTCGATTTGCTTAATAATCTTGATAGCTGCGGGGCTTATATTTTTGCGCGAAATATTGTGCTGATCGCGAGGTATCACCACCGGGCCGCTTGTAGCAGAGGCAGCTTGGCGCGAGGAGATAAAGTTGAACAGACGTTTCAGCATAGTTTTTTTCGTGCAGATTGGATGACGACGTAGACGAAATTTGATTATGGTACAAATTAGTGGGCGCGAGTGTAGCAGATGCAGTCTGACAGAGGAAACTCAAGTGCCTATTGGCGTCTCTGAACTTATTTATAGGTGGCTGGTCTTTACAATAACAATTGAATTGAACGTATTGATTAGGTGGATAGGAAATCGGGTAGAGAGGAAAGCAAAACGGGAAAGCTTTTGGCTTTCCCGTTGGGAGGGTAGCACAACAGAGGTGCTCATTAAGGCAATTAAATGGGGTGCTTCCGTGCCCATCTCTAACTCTCTTGCTATCCCATCCTCTGCCTAATTGGTATTCCGCTTTATTTTAGTATCTTATTGCTCTTGTCTTCTAGCGCTGGTCTTGCTCAATCCACGTATCGTTATTTTTATGTTTCTGCTTATTATTGTTTTTTGTTGTTATTAAGTTTTCAGTTTCTTATTGTTTCTTGTTGTTATTAGTAAATTTCAGTTTCTTATTATTTCTTGTTGTTATTATTTTTACGCTTTTTTAATTATTATTTATTGTTTTTAGTGCTCGACATAGAGCACTTCCTATGCCAATAAAAAATTTTCCTTATGAATCAATCGGTTGATGTTTTTGGGTGTGTTTTTATAACTTTTTGTTATTTCTAAGGGTTACAAAATTATGGAACTTTGTTACCGAGGGTTGTGTCCGGTAACACTTTTGCGTGCGGTAACAGTTTCGTAGATGGGGGTAACGGAGTGGCATCTAGATCAACTTTCTGATCAAAAAACATGCAAAAGCGTAACGCCACCACTTTTAGTTGTCGGCTAAAACTAAAAGTGGGACGCTGAAAATAGTTATAAATTGATATTTTTCGATAGAGCAATCTCTGAATGAGATGCTATTTGGCGAGACTTGAGGCGCTATTTTTCGTGCGTGGAATTCCCAGACGCTGACGACGTTCCCATAAACACTTACGACTTACACCCAGTTTACGAGCCAATTCTGTCTCGCTCATAGAGTCCTGATGTTCAATCACAAAGCGTTGGAAGTAGTCTTCCAATGACAAATCTTCTGAAGCTTCCTTGGTTGGCCGCTGAATAGGATTGCCAGCAAGAGTTCGGGTCTGTCCGAAAATCATATCGCCAGTTTCGAGCGTATTTTGAGATGGAGAATCTGATTCAATCGATAACAACAATGAACTGATCTCGTTACTATCTTCACAAAGAATGACAGCTCTCTGCATGGCGTTTTCGAGTTCGCGTACATTGCCTGGCCAAGCATAGGCCATGATGGCATCAACAGCGTCTGCAGAAAGTTTGAGTTGAGGTTTGCCGAACTGGGTGCAGTAACGTTGTAAAAGCGATTCAGCGATATTGATGATGTCGCGCCCGCGCTCGCGTAGGGGCGGCAGTGTCAACTGAACAACGTTGATGCGGAAATATAAGTCTTCGCGGAATTTGCCTTCTTTAGCCAGTTTGCGCAGGTCGCGGTGGGTTGCGGCGACCAAGCGTACATCCACCTTGCGCGATTCAACTGAACCCAGCGGACGCACTTCACCTTCCTGCAAAACGCGCAGCAAGCGAGCTTGAGCTTCAAGCGGCAATTCGCCGATTTCATCTAAAAACAGAGTTCCGCCATCTGCAGCAGCAACCAGGCCTTCACGGTTGCTTGCGGCACCGGTGAATGCGCCTTTTTCGTGGCCAAAGAGTTCAGACTCGATCAGGGTTTCTGGAATGGCGGCGCAGTTTACCGAGATCATCAGGTGGTTATTGCGTTGGCTTTCTTCGTGCAGTGCACGAGCAACTAATTCTTTACCGGTACCTGTTTCACCGTGGATCAACACAGTGGCGGCGGTAGGAGCAACTTTGTGGATGCGGTTATAAAGATCCTGCATTACATCGCTGCTGCCAATCATCCCGGCAATGGCTTTGCTAGCAGTAAGACCTTGAGTGGCAACTTTATTGGCGGCTTTGGCTTTGCCGATAACACGTTTAACCGCGTTGACCATTTCATCGTGGTCGAAGGGTTTGGCAACGTAATCGACAGCGCCCATACGCATTGAATCGACCGCTGAACGCAGGCTTGCGTAGCTGGTCATAATCAGTACCGGCGTTTCGCCAGCAAGTTTAATGAGGTCTGTGCCTGGTGCACCCGGCAGTCGGAGGTCACTGATAATGAGGTCGAAATCCTTGAGGCTAAATTTGGATGTAGCTTCCTTTACCGATGGAGCTTCACTCACTTCATACTGGTTGCGCTCTAACAGCTTGCGCAATGCATTGCGAATGATGGTTTCATCTTCAACAATAAGAATCTTACTCATAGCTTTCGACTTGTCTAAACGGTTATCAGTACACTCAGGTCAGCGGCTGCACGCGCTCTGACCTAAAAACTTGGAAGGCTATCCAATTAGCCTAAAAACCAGGATGGCTATCCTACCTTAAATATCGACTAAAGAATCAACATGGCGCGGCAATTTGACGATGAATTGTGCTCCGCGATTCCGCTGTGTGTCCACCGGGCTGACGATATCCAATAGGCCGCCATGATCTTCCACAATACTATAGACCATTGCCAGTCCTAAGCCTGTACCTTCGCCGGGTTCCTTGGTGGTAAAAAAGGGCTCCAGAATTCGATCCTGAATGTCGGGCGGAATACCGCTGCCTTCATCCGTAACCGTGATATCGATGGAGTATTCATCTTCATTGCTGGCGAGTAGCACGCGGCCATTTTCGGGGCTGGCATCGCGCGCGTTGGAGAGCAGGTTAATGAACACCTGAATCATACGCTGAGTATCGCCAGCTACAATGGCATTTTTAGGAATTTCGTTAATAAATTGTACTTGCTGCTTATCTTTTTGGAGGGATAACAGGCTAATCGCCTCATGAGCACAGTCGCGCAAAATAACGGCCTGGAATTCGCTCTTGGCGGTGTGGCCGGTGTGCGAGAAACCCACTAAAGATTGCACGATTCGCGTAACGCGATCTGTCTGGCTGAGAATTTGTTCGGCAGTTTCCAGCACTTCAGGATTGTCCGAATCGTAACGCAAATTCTGCGCTAGACAGGCGATACCCGTAATCGGGTTGCCAATTTCGTGAGCCACACCTGCGGCCAATCGCCCAACCGATGCCAAGCGCTCACTGTGTACCAGCTCCTGCTCCAATAATTGGGTTTCAGTTACGTCTTCCAGCATCATTACCTGATCGTAAACGCCTTCGGTAATTGGCCCCTCAATGGTTGCTTTATGCAAGCTGATCCAATGGGGATGGCCTTCGAGTTCGATTTCGCGACGGTAGTAATGCATTTCACGGCTCTTGCTAAAGTCCGTAAGCAGGGTTCGCCAGGGTTCGGCGATATCTTCCAAATAAGAACCGGTCACTTGTTCGCTCGGTGTGTGAGTCAGCCCGGCCATGGCGTGGTTCCACATGAGGATTTCCGTATCTGGTCCCAATGAGCACACCGCCATAGGTAATTCTTGCAAGGTTTTGCGATGATAAAGGCGCAAGTTGTTCAGCTCTGCGGCCATACCCGTAAGGTGGTTTTGATACTGTGCGAGGCGATTTTCGATCAGATTAATATCCAGCGTTTCGCGCACGTCGGCCACTTTGTAGGGAAGATGGCTATCCATAATTTCACTGGCAACGTGAATACCCATCAATGCAGACAAGTTGCCTTCAAGTTGGTCGCGCAGGCGGCGCAGAGCGTAAGGGCGACGCTCATTATTGCTTAGGTCCAATTGCTTAAGTGCATGATCGACTTCACGGCTGGCGGTTACTTTGCCGAGCGGTTTGGCAAGGCGATCTTTAAATTCAGCAGCAGAGTGTACATCCAGCGCTTGGCGAACAGGATGACTAAGTTCATCGGCAGCACATAAATCCGCGCTGTAATGTTCTTCTTCCGATTGCTCCGTTATCAGCGACACAGCGATAAAAATCGCCGTGTTCAAGCCCAGTGAAAAGAGCGTAATGCTATTCCAATATTCATTCCCGACCGGAATGTAAAACTCGGAAAAGGGAATGTGCAGAACTTTCATGCCGGTGATGATTGGTAGCAAGAGTCCAAAAAACCAGATCACTGTACCAACTGACAATCCGGCGATCATACCGCGGCGATTTCCCGGGCTCCAAAACACAATCGCAAAAGTACCGGGCAAGAATTGCAGGGTTTCGATAAAAGCGGCGAACGCCAAATCGGTAAGGCTGTAGCGATTGTTGAGTACCCAATAAAACAGATAGCCGCCAAAGAAAATCGCGGCAATCAAAATTCTGCGCAACCACAAGAGTTGGCGATAAAGATCATTGCGGGCGGCGAGTCGCAAACTTGGCAGCAGCCAATGGTTCATCACCATGGTCGCCAGCGCCAGGGTTATAATAATCATCGCGCCGGTTGCTGCGGATAATCCACCGATAAATGCAAAAATGGTTAACGCGGGCGAGTTAAACAGAATCGGTACGCCCAAGGTGAAATATTGCGGATCAAGAGGAACCGCGAGTTCCGAGCCGGCCCACAAAATCGGGAATATGGGCAGCGCCATAAACAGCAAGAACAGAGGGAAGGCCCAAGTAACCGTGCGCGAGTTGCGCATCAGGGGATTTTCCGCCAAGCCCAAATGGAAAATGTGTGGCATGGTCACAGCGGTAGCGACGAATACTAGAAGCAGTGTATGGGATGATCCATCCTGAATTGGTGTATGCAGCAACGCGAGATTTTCGGGGTGATCCGCAAGCCATTCATTGAGACCGTCGATACCGTGAAATACGCCAAACACCGATACCATTCCTACCGCAAACATCGCGCAGACTTTAAGCAGGCTTTCAAATGCCATGGCGGTAATAAGGCCGCGATGCTGATCGCGATTGGAGCCAAATAAAATCGTAAAAAGCGCGAGTATGGCGCAGTAGCAAAGCGCCATTACATCTTTAAAGGTGAGACCGTTATCAGCCACCGTGAGCGATGGATTACCGCTTCCGCTGACCACGAGAATGTGCATGGTGTCGGCAATCGCCTGAATCTGCAGCGCCATTAACGGCAAAATCCCCAGTAGCATGCAGAGTGTAGTAAGCGCACCTACGGCATTACTGTGGTAGCGAAACACCAACAAATCCGCCAGTGAATGTACCTGATGGCGCCGCGCTAACTCGGCGAGTGGGGCAAGCGCAACGGGCGCAAATAAAAATAAGGCGCCAGTGCCAAGATAGTAAGCGAGCGCGCCGTAACCGAATTGGAAGGCGAGGTCGACCACACCGTAAAACGCCCAGGCGCTGGCAAAAATTCCGAGGGAAAAAATATAGGTAACGGGATGGGTGGTAATTCGTTCGGGAATCCACCCGCGTTCGGTGATATAGGCGATCCCGAAAAGTAACAAGAGGTAGCTGATGCCGATCAGGGCAACCTGGCTGAAATCAAAAGTCATAGGTGCAATTCAAAAAATGTTATTCGAGGTTCTGCGGTTTTTTGCGACGCCATTGAAAAATAAAGGTCACCAGTACCAAGCCCATCCAAAAAATGTAGGGGCGATACCACACACCATTAGGGCTGATAATCCAGGTAAATAGGGACGGCGAAAATAAATAGGCGATAAGCAACAGCAGAATGATAAGACGTTGATGATTCATGATGGCTTCATTGTTTGACGTTTATAGCGCAACTATAACGCTTTTAGCTGTTATTCGTGATTATTTCTGGGCGGATGTTTGCTGGTGAGTAGATTGCACTCAAACCTTTAATGGCCGAACGCTGCCAGTGTATTTTCGCCCAGGCGAGCAATTCGGCAGGTGTGGCGCCATAAAGTTCCGGTGGTGGATTTTGCTGTAAAAATGCGAGTGCTTGCCAAATATTCGCGCTGGCATTTTTTGAATCGAGCGCGGGCGCGAGATTTTGTTTGCTAAGTTTTTGTCCATTGGCTTGGCTTGCCAGAGTCACGTGACCATAGTGCGGAACCGGCGCGTCGAGAAGTTCAAATAGCAGAATTTGGCGGGCGCTGACTTCTAACAAATCGCTGCCGCGAATGATGTGCGTGATTCCTTGCTCGATATCGTCTACGACGACGGCAAGTTGGTACGCATACAAATTATCTTTGCGTTTTAGAATTTGATCGCCAGCTTGGGTGCGCAGGTTTTGCTGTTGTTCGCCTTGAATCAGATCGTTGAAGCGCAGTTCATCTGGAAAAGAAAATTGTTCTGGCAGATCGTAAAGTTTCAGGCGTTGTGCGTGAGGTTTTCGGGTATCAACAGTTCGTGTTCGGCAGCGTCCGTTGTAAATACCGCCCATTGTTTGTAAGTCTTGCCGAGTGCAATCGCAGGGGTAAATGAGATTCTGTTGACGCAAACGATAGAGGTAATCTTCATAAATATCCCAGCGCTGACTTTGGTAAACCACATCGCCATCCCACTCTAGACCGTAATCTTGCAGGCAACGCAGAATTTCATTGGCAGCGCCCGTTTGTTCGCGAGGCGGGTCAAGATCTTCCATGCGAACCAGCCATTTGCCATTGTGGTGATGTGCATCCAAATAGCTGGCGATAGCGCTGACGAGCGAACCAAAATGTAAAGGGCCGGTGGGCGAGGGCGCGAAGCGGCCAATATAGGCCTGATTATGTTGAGAGGAATTATTTACTGAGGACATATAAAAACGGCGAGGTTTCCCTCGCCGCCTGATTTGTTACTGAAACCTGCGCGCTTAGCCGCCGATTTGTTTTTCTTTGATTTCTGCAAGAGTTTTGCAATCCACGCAGAGCGTTGCGGTTGGGCGCGCTTCAAGGCGACGGATACCAATCTCAACACCACAGGCATTGCAGTAGCCGTAATCATCGTTCTCAATCAACTCAAGGGTGCTGTCGATTTTCTTGATGAGCTTGCGCTCGCGGTCACGGGTACGCAATTCCAGGCTAAATTCTTCTTCCTGGCTGGCGCGGTCGGCTGGATCGGGGAAGTTCGCGGCCTCATCTTTCATATGAGATACGGTGCGATCAACCTCTTCCATCAACTCGGAGCGCCAGTTGAGCAACAGGTTGCGGAAGTGTTGCTTCTGGTTGTCATTCATATACTCCTCGCCTTTTTTCTCCTCATAAGGAGTAAATGGACGTAGAGCAAAAGTTTCAGTTGAAGGAGTTTTTTTCGCCATAGCTGTAGCGCCTCGTAGTGCTAATTATCTCGTTCTTGAAAAACCGGCTAGCGGCGCTAGTCTCGGCACGTGGGGCAGCATGGTGCAACCACAGAGAATTTGAAGGGGAGGCAAGCTACCAGATAATAAAACAGGGTGCCAGCGATTTTTCGCCACATGCTTTATAACCGCCAAAGATCGCCCAAAAACGCTCGAAATGTGGTTCAATCCTGCGCAATTGTTACTTTGGGCTCCGCCTTTCCTTCTCATTATTCTCGTTGATCAAGTATGCCTCCAGAACCCAAACCGCTTCAGTTATTTCCCGCACAGTTAATCCAACGCTATAAGCGCTTTTTGGCGGATATTATTTTACCCATCGGTGAAACCATTACCGTGCACTGTCCAAATACCGGGTCGATGAAAAATTGCATTTCACACATGAGCCCGTGCTGGTATTCAACATCTGAAAGCGCCGCCCGTAAATATCCCAATACCTTGGAAATTGTCACCACGCCAAGTGGCGATCTCGCAGGCATAAATACATCGCGCTCAAATAATTTGGTGGCGGATGCAATTTGCGCTGGCGTTATCGGCGAAGTGCAAGGTTACGACATTACTCGCCGCGAAGTTGTTTACGGCAATGAAAAATCCCGCATAGATTTTTTGTTGGAGCGAGCTAATGAGAAATGTTTTTTAGAAGTTAAAAATGTCACTCTTATGGAAGCCAAAGGCCACGGGTTATTTCCAGACGCTGTGAGTGAACGCGGCACCAAACATTTGCGCGAATTGATGCAAATGGTACGCGATGGACATCGCGCCGTTTTACTGTATTGCGTGCAACACACTGGTATTAAATGGGTGGAACCCGCGGACGCTATTGATCCACTTTATGGGAAGACGTTACGTGAAGCAATTGCAGAAGGTGTTGAAGTAATTGCTTACGGTGCGGAGATAAAGCCGGAATTAAATCGAATTGTTTTAAACAAAAAACTTGTAGTAAAAATTTAATTTCTATTTGGTTTATTTTATTTCAGGTAATGGTGTGAGTTTTATCTCGTTCCCAAGCAGGCGCTTGGGAACGAGTTGAACCGAATAATAAAAACTACGCCGCCGCATCCAAAATTTTACGTGTTATCTCTGCCGTAATATCTTGCTTTTCACCCAGCGGATTCGGGTTGTGGCGAATTACGTTGTCGACTAAAACAGGAATCGAACTACCATCTAATCCGTAACCTTTGAACGTTGTAGGTACGCCCATTTGCTCGAAGAAATTTTTGGTGGCGGCGATAGCTGCATCGATTATTTCATCTTCATTGTCGTTGGATAGATTCCAAACGCGTTTGCCATATTGAATTAATTTTCCGCGTTTTTGTTCGCGTTGTTGATTCATCAGCGATGGCAAAACAATTGCCAATGTTTGCGCGTGGTCGAGGCCGTGTAGTGCTGTTAGTTCGTGGCCGATGCAATGGGTTGCCCAATCTTGCGGAACGCCTACGCCGATTAAACCATTCAATGCCATAGTGGCTGCCCACATAACATTTGCGCGAATGGCGTAATCTTTTGGTTGTGCTAAAACTTTTGGGCCCTCTTCAATTAGCGTTAAAAGCAAACCTTCGGCAAAACGATCCTGAACTTTTGCATTTACGGGATAAGTTAAATACTGTTCCATGATGTGCACGAACGCGTCCACAACGCCGTTTGAAATTTGGCGTGTTGGTAATGAGTAAGTTGTAGTTGGGTCGAGGATTGCAAATTGTGGATAAACCAGTGGGCTACCGAAGGCCAGTTTTTCTTGCGTGGCCGCTTTGGTAATTACCGAGTTGCCATTGCTTTCGGTGCCGGTTGCGGGCAGCGTTAATATGCAGCCGATGGGTAGGGCGCTGGTGAAAGTTGCGTGTTTTTCTAAAATATCCCACGGCTCACCGTTAAAGTTAACGCCTGCAGCAATTAATTTGGTTGCATCAACAACGCTACCGCCGCCGACTGCAAGTAAAAAATCGATATTTTTTTCTTTGATAAGTGCTATAGCTTTTTGGCAAGTTTCATAATGCGGATTTGGTTCTATGCCAGAAAATTCAAAAAACGTTTTGCCTTCAAGTGCTTTGATTACTTGATCGTAAACGCCATTTTTTTTGATTGAGCCACCGCCATAAGTTAATAAAATACGTGCGTTCGCTGGAAGTAAATCAGCAAGCGCACTGATTTGGCCTTCGCCGAAAATAATATTAGTTGGATTGTGAAAACTGAAGTTGTTCATGAGGTAATCCTGTGTGCGAGTAAAGTGCTGAATCTAAATGAACGGCATACTCTAGGTAAGTTTATTTACGGATGTTTACTGAGCGGCATTTAATATGCCTTCTGCTATGCCCATTTGGTTGTTGTCGTTGTGTAAAGCGCGAACGTACTGGTAAATCAATTGGGTTGCTGTAGGCAAATAAATCCGTCAATCACATCGAAGTTAATAGCAATCAGTTTTTTCCCATTACATGGGCCCGTAACGCAGGCGCCATTCTCAATAACAAAAAGTGCGCCGTGATTGGCGCACTGAATCATGCTGTGGCTGCTATCCAAAAATTGGTCTTCAACCCATTCAAGTGGAATGCCAATATGCGGACATGCATTTTTGTAGACGTAAATTTTATTTCGCGTTTTTACCGCAAAATATTTTTGATTATTTACCTCAAAACCTTTGCTGCTGTTGTCGAGAATATCGTTGATATTTAATTCTGTCCGCAGCATATAAAATCCAGAAAATAATTAAGGCTTACTGACGGGCGGTGGTGCAAGCGTGAGCGAGCGCTTAATCACTTTGCCATCGCGTACCAATTGTATTTCCACGGTGTCACCAGGTTTGTGGCTTTCCAGAATACTCATGTACGCATCGTTATTAGGCGTAAGTTTGCCATCAATCGCCACAACCACATCGCCTAATACAAGCTGGCCCCAGTTATTGCGAGTTACACCTTGCAAACCCGCTTGTTGCGCTGGTGAATTATTAAATACGCGTAAAATTGGTAAACCTTCGATGCCGCTTTGCAGTGCCCATTGCTCGGGTGCAGATTCAAAACCAATTACGGGGCGAATAATTTTCCCATTCTTAATCAACTGCGGCACTACATCTTTTACGGTGTTAACGGGAATCGCAAAACCAATGCCCGCGCTTGCACCACTCGGGCTATAAATCATGGTATTTACGCCAACCAATTGACCTTGCGAATTCAGTAACGGTCCGCCGGAATTGCCGGGGTTGATGGCGGCATCCGTTTGAATAACGTTGCCAATTTTACGTTGATTGGGCGATTCAATTTCACGGCCCAATGCACTGACAACGCCGGTAGTGAGAGTAGCGTCTAGACCAAAAGGATTGCCGATGGCGAGAACTTTTCTGCCGACAGTAAGCTGACTCGAATCACCCAAACTCAATGCAAGAAGTTTTTCATTGGGCGCGATAATTTTTAATACAGCAAGATCGCGTTCAGGTGCAAGGCCGATCACTTTTGCGGGCCATGAGGTTTGGTCTTGCAAGGTGATCATTACCTTGTTCGCACCTTCAACCACATGGTAATTGGTAACTATATAGCCGTCTGCACTCCATACAAACCCCGTCCCGGAACCGGCGGGTACACTCATAATATCGAATGAGCGTGGGTCGCGCGCTAGTTGCTCGTTGGTCACAAACACCACGCTAGGACGTGCCTGCTCAAATACTTGCATGCTGTTGCGTTCGTCATCCGTCGCAAATTCAACGGCGGCGTGCGCGGCAGATGCAAGCGTTGCAAGACCTAATGCCAAACTACTTAACCATTTAGTGATGAAATTTTTTCTTGCTAACATTTCCAATAATTCCCCTAAAAATTGTTTTTATTAAGAGATATAACCGTTAAAAAAAGAGGCTTAAAAGCCTCTTTTGTTGGACATGGTATTGATTAAGAAAGGCTTTGGCGCAAAGCTTCCGGACTATTGTGGCCGTTACGCAAAGCTTGAATGCGATCTGCAAGTGGTGGATGGCTGGCAAAAAAACGACCCATTCCACCAGCGATACCAAAAGCTTGCATGCTGGCAGGCAAGGATGTTTCAGCACCTTGTCCGCTCTCAGCTTGTAAACGTTGGAGCGCACGAATCATTGCATTGCGGTCGGCCAGATTTGCGCCAGCTTCGTCCGCACGGTATTCACGGTAACGAGAAAAAGCAGCAACAATCATAGAAGCCAAAATCCCGAAAATAATTTCCGCCACAAATGTACCTATGTAATAACCCATGCCTACGCCGTTGCTGCGTTCGTTGTTACCCTGCAGTGCTTTGTCGATGGCGAAGCCGACGATACGTGCAAAGAACATCACGAAAGTGTTCACTATGCCTTGAATCAGGCTGAGCGTAATCATGTCACCGTTAGCGACGTGGCCAATTTCGTGGGCGAGTACTGCACGCACTTCATCGCGCTCAAAGCGTTGTAATAATCCTAAGCTCACTGCAACTAAAGCGTCGTTACGATTCCAGCCGGTAGCGAATGCATTAGATTCTGGCGCAGGGAAAATACCCACTTCAGGCATCTTAATGCCAGCTTTTTGGGATAAATCCGCAACGGTTTCCATTAACCAGCGTTCATCAGCGTTGCGTGGACTAACAATAAGCTCAACGCCCATGGAGCGTTTTGCCATCCACTTGGAGATTAATAAGGAGATAAACGAGCCGGTAAAACCAAAAACCGCACAAAATATTAACAAGCTTTGCAGGTTTAACTGGCCTTGGCTAATGAATCTACCCACGCCCAGAAGGTTGATGACGACGCCCGCAACAAGCATGACGGCCAAGTTGGTTAACAAAAACAAGCCAATACGTAGCACGATGAAATCTCCTCGATTGAAAATAGGTGGACTGCTTTCAGACAATCTAGCCCATATATATGTTCAATTTGGTGAAATTCAATGTATTAAGATGTTTAGAAATGAAAAGAATACTCGATTCCTAACCAAGTATTCTTTTGAGTGACGGGTCTTATTGTCTGGCGAGGAGTTGATTATTCAATTGATTAATCTTAGTGGCCATCTCTTCAATTAAACCCAAACAAATCTGTGGCTGATGATCGATGAGGTCAATAAATTCTTCTTTGCGAACTGCCAATACGGTGCAATCTGAAGTTGCAATGACAGATGCAATACGCGGCTGGCGAGTAAATACTGCAAGTGCTCCAAAAATTTCATTTGCATTTACGTCGCCAACTTTCACGCCGTCACAAATGGCATCGGCGCTGCCATCTAGCAAGGTATAAACCTTATCGGCTGGGTCGCCTTGGCGAATAATGGTTTCGCCTTCGCTGAAATGTACAAAGCCGGCTTGCGGTTGAAATTCCGCGCGGATTTCCTGCGCGAGCGAATTTTGGAAAAAGGCGATATTGCATACTAGATAATGCGTCCAGTTTTTCTGCAATTTAGCGTCAGCATGAACGTGTGCGATAAGTTCATCGCGGTCATAAGGCACAAGTTGTACGTCCTCAATACAACTGAACAAACCTTCGTTTAGGTTTAATGAACGCGTCAGCCCAATCAAATCCCCTTCTTCTAATACCGCAACCAATTTGCCGCGCACGCGATAAAATACCTGACCTTCGGTAACAAGAAATAAGCGAGTAGTGGGCTGGCCTTCAAACACATCGTTACTGACAGTAAGTTCAACGGGTTTGCCGGATGGCAACAAGTTTTGCAGAAAAAGCTCAGTCAAACTGCGAGATTTAATCGCAATGTCGGTGATGATGTCAGATTGTTTGGTGGGCAAATGCATAGCATCCTCGGTAAACAGTACACTTATTTTCTAAGTGTAGCTGGTTACCGAGGAAAATCTGCCGACGATGGCTCAGACTGACTATTTAGCGAATGCCTGAATTAAGCGTAAACCTGCTGACCGTGACCATTACTGAAGCCTTGCTCGGCTTCGGCCACTAACTGCAGTTTCATTTCAGGCTCAAGATCGTTCCAATGAACATTCAGCAATGCGCCTTGCAGGGCGTAGAGCATTACTTTGGAGACATTGATATCGCGTGCTTTTATTCGAAGGTAAGCTTCAACTGCGCCAACACGGCGAAGATCAGCAAAAGTATTGATTCCGACCGCGTGAAGAATATTCACTGAGGCCATACCGAGGTTTTTTAATTGGAGTAACTCACTGTGACTTGTCGTCATGAAGATCCCGCTCCGCTTATTAAGTTATGATTATTGTTCCCGCTGCCTAAAAATTTCCGTTTGTAGCGCGTCCTTATAGTAACCTGTTCGTAATCCAGTGCAATTACTTTGTGTCCTTGAACGCCAGTTTATGGCTTAAAAAAGGTGTAAATATGAAAGATGCCGTGCAAAATTTCGTAAAGACGGATGTTATTCCAGATTTATTACAAAGTTTTGACCTTTTCGGTATCAGTGATGAGCATTTAATAAGTCTTCCGCAGCAACAAATTAAAATTCATCCGCAAGTTTTAAATTCACTAATGGAAATAATTGCGCGTGCGGCAGCAGCAGGTTTTGATCTGCAAATTGCCAGTGGCTTTCGCAGTTTTGAACGGCAATTATTAATTTGGAATGGAAAGGCAAATGGTTTACGTCCAGTTCTCGACGAATTTGGGCAAGTAATTGATTTAAATAATCTGAACGATGATGAAAAAGTTTATGCAATTTTACGATGGTCTGCATTGCCGGGCGCATCGCGGCATCATTGGGGAACAGATATAGATGTCTATGATGCGTCGCGCATTGACGATTCCTATCAATTGCAATTAACTGTAGAAGAAACAGAAAATGGCGGTCCATTTGCAGAATTTCATGCGTGGCTCTCGCAAGATTTACAGCAAAATCCGCAGAAGTTTTTTCGTCCTTATATCGCCGGTGTGGGAAGCATATCACCAGAGCCCTGGCATTTAAGTTACGCTCCACTTGCTGGATTATTTGCAGCTCAGCTCAGCGAAAATATTCTGCGTGAAAAAATCCAGGCAACCGATATAGAGTTGAAAGAAAGTATTTTGAAAAATCTCACCGATATTTTTGATAATTATATAAAACCTTATCAATAACAAAATCTGGAGCTTATGTTGAGCGATTCTTTATTGACTCCACCTGTTAACAAACGCGGCATTATTGGTTGGATGTTTTATGATTGGGCCGCGCAGCCTTTTTTTACGGTTGTGCTGACCTTTATTTTTGGTCCCTATTTTGTATCGCGTTTAGTTGAAGACCCGAATATGGGGCAGGCCGCGTGGGGTTATACTGTCACCATTTCCGGCATCATAATTGCGCTCTTATCGCCAGTGTTAGGAGCGATTGCCGATGCATCCGGTTCGCGTAAAAAGTGGATTGGATTTTTTGCGCTTATTAAAGTTACTGCGCTCACTTTTTTATGGCTGGCAGCACCTGGTTCTGAATTATGGTTGCCTATGCTTTGCGTAATATTGGCAACCGTAGCCGCAGAATTTTCAATTGTATTTAATGACTCCATGATGCCGCGCTTAGTGAGCAAAGAAGATGTTGGCCGCATTTCAAATACTGCATGGGGTTTAGGTTATGCCGGCGGTTTAGTAGCATTATTTATCGTTCTCTTATTGTTGGCGGGAAGCCCCACCACGGGTAAGACATTAATTGGATTATCGCCGCTGTTTGGTTTGGATCCTGCGCTTGGTGAAGATGCAAGAATTACCGGCCCGCTCGCAGCCTGCTGGTATTTTATTTTTTTAATTCCGATGTTTTTATTTACACCCGATGCTCCCTCTGGATTACCCTTAAAACAAGCCGTCAAAACCGGCTTGAATGAATTACTGGGAACACTAAAAGAATTAAAACATCGCGTGGCAATTTTAAAATTTTTAGCCGCGCGTATGATTTATCAAGACGGTGTTAATGGTTTGTTAGCCTTGGGTGGAACCTTCGCCGCGGGTATGTTCGGTTGGAAAACCGTTGAAATGGGAATCTACGGAATTTTGCTCTTAGTTGTAGCCATATTCGGATGTTATTTTGCGGGTAAATTAGACACTTTTATTGGCTCGAAAAAAGTTGTTTCTATCAGTCTGGTGTGTTTAATAATTTCTACAATTGGAATTGTTTCTACTGGCCCTGGCTATACATTATTTGGATTGCTGCAATTATCAACGCTAGATAACGGTGGTTTGTTTGCGACTGCAGCTGAAAAAGCTTATATCGTTTACGGCTTATTAATTGGCTTGGTGTTTGGCCCCGCACAAGCATCTTCTCGTTCCTATTTAGCGCGTAGTGTCAGTCTTGAAGAGGCAGGGCGGTTCTTCGGTTTATACGCATTGTCTGGTCGCGCAACTTCATTTTTAGCACCCGCTGCCGTGGCAACTATTACGGTACTAACTGATTCCGCACGCACTGGTATGTGTGCATTAATTGGCTTTTTAGTAGTCGGGTTTTTATTATTGTTGGCTGCTCCTTATCCAGCAATCGACAATAAATCTGTTATCAATAATTCTGTAGGGTAAATTAATTTATGTTAGTTATTTTTGATTGTGATGGTGTTTTGGTAGATAGCGAAATTTTATCTGCGCAAGTTTTTTCTGAATGCCTCGCGGAAGATTACGATATTCATGTGAGCCCACATTATTCGCTTGAAGCTTATCGCGGAAAATCAGTTCCCGATTGCATCAGTATGATCACAGAGGAATTAACGGAAAAATTAAATTGGCAGGATTTACCTCAAGCAGAGCGCGACGAGCGCGGCAGAAATTTTTGGCGTCGCGTGCAATTACAAACCTTGGTTGCCTGCGAAAACCGTTTATTTCCGGTGACTGGCGTTGAGAATGTTTTAAAACAATTACAAGATAAAAAAATACCTTTTTGTGTAGCGTCCAACGGTAGGCATGAAAAGATGGCGGTTACTTTGGTAAAAACTAATTTATTAAAATATGTTGAAGGCAATATATTTAGTTTTGAAGATGTAGCCCGCGGAAAACCAGCGCCAGATTTATTTTTATACGCGGCTAAAACCATGGGAGTTCCAGCTAGCGATGCTATTGTTGTAGAGGACTCATTAACCGGCGTTATTGCAGCCAAAGCCGCAGGTATGCGTCCTTTGGCTTATTGTCCACCGGACGATGAGGGTATTGCGAATAGCTTGGTTGGGGAAATGCGTAATTTGGGTGCTGAAGTTTTTACGAGTATGGATGATCTTATTGCTCTAATCCTTGAGTCTGCAGCTAAACCTGCATGACAGACTGGCTACACAAAATTTCTAAACAAAATTTTCGTCATCACTTTTGCCGTCATGAAGCCACGCCAGCACAGACTGGCGGCTTTTTAACATGGCTTCGTAGGTTTCAATAACAACAGAATTCGGAATTTTTTGTTTTTTCATCAAGTTAATTCGATGCTGTAAAAACGCAATATCTTGTTCTACTTTTGTTTGCACGCTTGAGGCTTCAGTTAATTGTCCATCAACTACAATCTTACGTTGATACAAAACATTCATAACGTCTAAAACTCCTTTAAAATACTTAACCAGTAATAACAGCTATCATTGAAGTATGGTTTGATATTTTGGGGTTGCCACTTTGTTGTGATACTTTTTTGGAACATATACCTTGGTTTTTGGAACATATGATGATTTTTGTTTGACACAAAAACTATGTGAGCAAAAAATGTCCTTCGACTCTTATTGGCGGCGGGCTATGAAACTGAAAAATTTGTGAGTGGATTAACAATATCATGAGCGATCAAGAATTCGACATCATATTTCGTGGCGACATAGTTTTCGGTCATCAGTTAGCCGATGTAAAAGTTCGGCTGCAGCAATTATTCAAAGCTGACTCGGCAAAAATTGAAGCGCTTTTCAGTGGCCGCCCGGTTCCTCTCAAGCGCGGTTTGGATAAAGCGAGCGCTGAAAAATATAAAGAAGCCCTAGGTAAAGCTGGTGCCCAGGTGGACATCGCGCCTGGTGGTGCTACTAAGCCCGCCCCTCCTGAGCAGACAGTAATGAAAACTGCCGCACCTGCGTTAACCTTGGCGCAGCGTTTGGAGATACAAGCTGAAGCCGACAAAGTAGCGGCTGAACAGGAGGTTACTCGACGTGAAGAGGCTGCACGCGAAGCCGCGCTTAATCCTGCGACTCAGGCAGCCACCCAATCAAATTGGAGCTTGGCACCTGTTGGCGCCTATCTATTACAGCCTTCAGAAAAGGCCGCAGAAAAAGCCATAACCATTGATACAAGTGCAATTAGTTTGCGTCCTCCAGAGGCTGGAAATATTTTAGACATAAGCGAACAAGCACTAGCGCCGCGGGCCGTAGTTGTTGCTCCCGATTTTGAAGTGGCAGAAGTAGGAGCAGATTTAGTGCGTGCGGATGAAAAGATGGAGTTGCCATTATTGGAGTTGGAGCTTGAAGATTGGACGCTGGCAGATTTAGGCGAGGATTTAATAGCAGCGTCCGAAAAAGCAGAAGTCCTTATTCCGGTCATTTCTGATTTGGATGTGGGGCTCGCACCTGTGGGCGCAGATCTTGGTCAATTAAAACCTAAAATAAATATTGTCGTGCCTGATATCAGCGGTCTTAGTTTGGCCGACTAAGTTATTTACTTAAAATATAAAATAATTATCCATTACAATAGCGACTATTAATTGCGCGAATAATTAAACTGAACAGAGAAAATAAAAAGCGCAGATAAAAAAATAAAGTCGCCTTGTAATTCATGGCTTTTCCAGGAGCCGGTATAATCGCTTATGAAAACACCTATTTTTAATTTCCACGATTTGATTCTTGTGCTTACACTTTCCGTGTGTTTGTTGCTGGTTATTTTTCAATTATTGCTGTCGAAACAAAAAGTCATCGCCTCACGTTTATTATCGCTATTTTTTATTTGCGTAGGCGTAAGTGCACTTTGTAATTTATTGTTGTGGAATAATTATCTTCATATTGAATCCGCTTTTGCGAAAGCATCAGTGGCTTGGGGAATTAGCTTTGCGTTGGTAGGCAAGAGTGTCTTTCTTTATTTATATGTCGTCAGTATTACCCGTGAAAATTTTCGGTTTGAATCGCGCCAGTGGCTGCATTTTATTAATTTTATTGTAGTGATTGGGTTGTTGTTAGTGGGTGCGTTAGATAGTGAGCGTTTACGTTTTACATCACCAACACAAACCGCATTTAGTATTTCACTGGTTAATGATTTTTGGCACTACTTGAAAATGCTGCCGGTAGTTTATGCAATAAGCGCTGTGTGGGTAGCTAGCCACTATAAGAAGCAACTAAAGGAGTTTTACTCAAGTTTGAGTTTGGATGGCCCGCAATGGTTAATGCTGTTAACACTGGGTTTTGCAATCAATTGGTCGTGGTCGCTAGCAGTACATATTATTGGCCAAACAGCGGGTACTAATACTGCGGATAGCTTCGGCATTCTGGATAATTACATTACGTTTATCTTGGTCAATGCACTTTTTGTGTACAGTTTGTTGTACGCGCATCAGTTGTTGGAACCCAAAAATATCGTAAAAGAAAAAGTTGCTGTGGCTGTTGATGAGCCTGCGCCTGAACTTATTGCGCGTATTCAAAATGGTATGGATGGACAACAATTGTATTTGAAGCAAAATTTAAACATCGAAGAGTTTGCGAAGCATGTGGGTATTCACTATCGCGAAGTTTCAGCCATTATTAATAAGCACTTCAATACTAATTTTTTTGAGTTCGTAAATTCTTATCGCGTTAAACGCGCGCAGGAAATGCTGCTCGACCCTGCATACGCTGAAATGACGATTCTGGATATTTTATTGGAGTCAGGCTTTAACAGTAAGTCTGCCTTCCATAGATTTTTTAAACGATACACAGGTATGTCTGCTGCCGAATATCGTAAACAAAAATCTGTTAGTGATACCGCAAGTGTAGTGAATGCAAAGAGCGAATAGCCAGTTCACTTTTTGTTTGTTTGACTCTACCAGTAGATAATTTTTATCAAAAAAAACGGCGACAATTGTCGCCGTGCAAAACAGAAGTGCGTGCAATTCACTTCTTGATTCGGGATCTTTGTAGCTCTCTATTCCTCAAATCTGCTTTTCTTAACGTTCGTTAGGAATTTCTGCGTTTTTACAGCTATCTTTTTGTGGCTTTCTTTTTTAGATATTAGATTTTTGTCAGCTTTAGCCAATCAATATTGAATCCGCCTGAATTAGCGTAAATTGCCAAATTCTGTACGCCTGCGGTCAAATTAATGTTGTGAGATATCGTTGTGTAAGTTCCCCATCCGCCGGTGTTAGGCACGCTGATGGTTCCCAAGCCAACGCCGTTTTTGTCCAAGGTGAATTGTGCAGTAGTCAGTGCAGACGCAACGCGATATTCAACTTTGTAGGTGCCGGTTGCGGGGATATTAACGTTGGTATATTTGAACCAGTCGCCAGCGTCGATGTAGCCAACTACCCCGCCGGACACAGTTACGCTTCCGCCCACTTCGTTAAAATTTTCCGCTTCGATGTACACGCTCGGAGCCGGCGTTGTAGTTGTGCCGCCATCTACAGGAACTGTACCGGTAAAGCCAGTTGCGCCTTCACGAGTCAGTGCAAGAACCAGAGTTCCATCTTTTACTACGACATTGTTGGTATCAAAGTCGGCGTAGTTTTCAGTGAATGTCCAGTTGGCTTTGCTCCAGCGACCAGTATCGAAGCTGTTGAAGTCGTCGCGCCAGCTGCCAGTAGTGGTAAAGCTGTTGGTGGAAGCGCTGTAAGGTTTGTATTCGATATAGTTAACGAATTGGTACACAGGCAATACGTTCGCATCAAATGCGCCTACCCATTCAGCGATATTGGCGGCCCAAACGTTAAAGCGAATGTCTTGATTACTAGTGAGACTGGTAACAAATTGTCCGCCGGTAATGCGACGAACTTCGCCACCATCTACAAACCAGGCGATGTAATTTGGTGTCCATTCCAATACGTAGGTGTGATAACCATCGCCTAATGATACTGGCGCTGTATGCACTCCTTCAGTTTTCG
The DNA here is from genome assembly GCA_004172865.1 of Gammaproteobacteria bacterium. Taxonomy (GTDB): domain Bacteria; phylum Pseudomonadota; class Gammaproteobacteria; order Pseudomonadales; family Cellvibrionaceae; genus Cellvibrio. Next base: position 300,737 of record SEBV01000001.1, read on the forward strand.
TGGTGGGGCGGTTAGAGCCGATAATCACATTGCTTTGCCATTGAGTGGCGTTATTTTTACCGAAAACTTCGATGTCTATTTCTTCCCAAAACGTATTGCCAATTTCTGAACCGTTTTTATAGGTAAAGAATGTTGAGAGCACGCCGCTGCCCTTAGCGACCTTCATGCGTACCTCATAGCGACCGTAGTGATAGGTTTGGTTGGAGTAAATTTCTGCTGCTTTGTATGGCTTGGCGCTAACGCTTGCGACAAACAGACTTGCTGCAAATACAGTTGACCAGCGAATGACATTTAGGATTTTTAACATGATGAGTACCTTTATTGGTTATTAGACTCGTTTGACCCGGCAGCCGAAGCTAGCCCGTCAACACATAATCGGCTGGAACTCACTGTGGGTCGCACCAGTTTGCGCGAATTACCTAAGCTGGTGCCTTGGTTCAAGAAGCTGTTACCTTACGTAAAGGCATCACTTTGTCATTACGTAAAATGGTGCAGGTGGTGTGTAGATTGGGAAAATGGGGTAACGAGTATCAGGAAAAAACAAAAGGTGGAACGTGGTGGGGACAAATAAAAACGGCTGCAGGTGCAGCCGTTTTGGTCGATGAGCTAGATTATTATGCTCTGTCTTCTTTGATGTTGAAGGGCGCATACCAACACACAAGAAAGGACGGGATGGTAGCGACCATCACAAAGATAAAGTAGTGAACGTAACCAAGGTATTCCTGCAAGTGTCCGCTCAAGGCGCCAGTCACCATCATACAAAGTCCCATTAGGCCCGTACCAAACGCATAGTGGGTGGTGGTGTATTTGCCCGGTGCGAGTTGTTGCATCAGATAGATCATGAAGCCAACTGAGCCGAAACCGAAAAAGAACTTCTCAACTGCAACGCCCGCAGTAATTAAAAGCGGATCAGTAGGTAAGTAGATGCTCATGATCAGGAAGGTTACGTTGGGAATGTTAATCGCGCAGCACAATAAAAATAACGTAGGTTTTAGACCGCGGCGCGCTACAAACATCCCGCCTAACAATGAGCCCACAACTACCGCAATCAAACCATAGGTGCCATAAATAACACCGAGCTGTTCGTTAGAGAGTCCCAGGCCGCCTTTAGTCGCGGGGTCAACCATAAAGAAAGGGCCAATCTTTTCCAGAAATCCAATACTCAGACGGAACAGGAATGCGAACGCCAGCATGATCCAGATATCTTTCTTCTGCAGTAGCGTAACGAATGAATCCCACAAAATCAGCAGCGCTTCTTTGGCTGACTTCGGTGTGTTCTCGGCGCGGGCGCCATCGGGCATAACGCGCATGTGCCAGAACGCCATGACGACAGTGATTGCGGCTACGATGAAAAAGATAATGCGCCAGGAGTCGATCCAGTCGGGACCGAAAACTGCTGCATCGTGGTGAAAATAGTCGGTATGTAATTTACCGCTCAGGTAAACCAGTCCACCCATGGCAACAATAGGGCCGACGTTCCAGCTCAAGCTTTGCACGCCGCAGTAGAGCGACTGCGTTTTGCTATCCAGTGAGGTAACGTAAACGCCGTCCGACGCAATGTCCTGGGTCGCGCCCACAAATGACAATACGAAAAACAGGCTCATGAGAATAATCATGTAGTTGGGCAAACTCATGGCAAGTGCTACGCCGAGAAAGCCCAAGCCCACAGTGATTTGTGCGCAAAGTACAAAGAATTTTTTGGTTTTGTACATCTCCACAAAGGGAGCAAAAAGCGGCTTTATGGTGTAGGCGAGAATTAAGTAACTTGCATATTCTGCGGCTGTACCATTATCGAGGCCCAAATTTTTGAACATGATGGCGCTGACGCTGGTTAGCGTCATGTAGGCAAGAGCCATCGTAAAATAACCAGTGGGTACCCATAGCAATGGATGTTTGACAGGAGCGGAGGTCATTTAAATACCTATTATTTATATGTGCTGTTGTCTAGGTGGTAACTTTTGTTACTCACTGCCTCTGGTTTTTTTGCAGACACTTTTTCCCTGTATCTGTTTTATAAATCTATTTCTTGTAAATCTGGTTTTGGTTTCGCTCTCACCCGAAACTTAAAACAACAACGACCACAATGTGGCCGTTGTTTACTACTTATTACTTAGCGGCGTTGTAACGCTCTACGGCATCAAGAATTTCTTTGCGTGCTGCTTCCAAATCGCCCCAGCCTTCAACCTTTACCCACTTACCTTTTTCCAAATCTTTGTAATGCTCAAAGAAATGGCCGATTTGCTGTAACAAAATCTCAGGCAAATCTTGCAGGGTTTTTACGTGGCTGTAGAGTTTGGTCAATTTGTCGTGCGGAACGGCAAGGATTTTTGCATCTTCACCGGCTTCATCGGTCATCTTTAATACGCCGATTGGGCGGCAACGGATGACTGAACCAGCTTGTACAGGTTCTGGGAAAAGCACTAATACGTCTGCTGCATCGCCATCGCCGCACAACGTTTGTGGGATATAGCCGTAGTTTGCAGGGTAGTGCATTGAAGTACTTACCAGGCGATCAACAAAAAGTGCATCAGCATCTTTATCGATTTCATATTTAATTCCGCTGTTTAAAGGAATTTCGATAACAACGTTAAAATCATCTGGCAGACTTTTGCCCGCTGGTATTTTTTCAAAGCTCATGTTGGGTTCCTGATGGAGGTTGTCATATAGGTGTAGTAAAAAATAGGCGGCGCAGATTCTACCACAAGAATTTGCTGCCAATCACCGCTAATACAAGGAGGATTACGCCGAATAAAATCCATTTCCACTTTCGCGGAGCGTGTTCTTCTAAAGCTGGTTCTATACGGTTGCCGGGAGAGGTTGGGCGAGTTTTCCAGCGCTTGGGTTCGCTGCTGGTTTGTTTGCGTTCGATGGGTTTACTGATTGCATCTATAGAGGCGCGAATTCTGGTTTTATGAGCTTCAGTATTGGGGGCGACCAATCGAAAGGTATAAACATCGAGTCGCAGTCGGTCACCATCATTCGCAAACGCTTCGGTGATACTTTTGTCATTAAGGAAGGTGCCGTTGGCTGAACCCAAATCTTTGATAAACATCTTATCGCCCTGAATACATAGCTCAGTATGGCGACGAGATAAATGAGTTCCCGGGATCGTAATATCACATTGTTCGGTGCGGCCAATGGTCACCGAGCGCTCGGCGGGGATCACAAAGGTTTTTCCCGGTAACCAACTGCCATCCGACACCAAGCGCCAGGGAGCACTGTTTTGGGCATCGCCTTCCTGCAAGCGGCGCGGATCTAAAACAATTATTTCAGTTTTACCTAAACGGATAATATCGCCCGGAAGAATTTCTTTTAGGGTGATGCGTTGGCCGTTGATAAAACAGCCAGTACTACTGTTATTGTCTTTAAGGATATATTTATCGGCTTCTGAAAAAAGTTTCGCATGTATTGGGTCCACGCTAGCGTCGTGGATGACGAGTTGATTATCAGTGGCTGACCCAATCGAATAAAGCTTTTCCGTTACCCAAAAAGCGGCTTGACGGTTATCCTTAAAATGGAGTTTGAGCATTGATGATTTCCGCTAACCAAATTCGACGACATATAATACCCCCGATTGTATCAACTCATATTAGGTTTGTTTATGACCATTTCGACTGACTTGTCGCCAGAATCTACGGATGTGGCGAATAAAGTAACTATTCATTACTGCAACCAGTGTCGCTGGATGTTGCGTTCCGCGTGGCTCGCGCAGGAACTGCTCTCGACCTTTGATGGCGATCTTCACGAAGTCACTCTCAAACCCGGAACCGGCGGTGTGTTTGAAGTTTGGTTAAACGGTGAATTAATTTGGGAGCGCAAACGCGATAATGGTTTTCCGGAAGCGAAAGAATTAAAGGTTCGCGTGCGCGATATGTTGTGGCCGGAGAAACCTTTGGGTCATATAGATGGTCACAAAGCCAGCATCAAAGCGGATTCTGATTAACGGCCGTTAATATTCTATTCATGTGTTGAGCTGATAATTGTCACCCCTTGCGATGCGAGGGGTAATAAGGATTCTCATCAGCGCCTTGCTCGCGCATAATAGCATCCAGTTTTTCCTGTCTCAGCAGTTGCTGGCCTTGTTACTCTGGCGTCTGGCAGATACGTAACAAACATCTCAAGCAAATTGAAAAGGTTTTTCCCTCATGTTGCAAACCGTGCAAAATAAAATATCGTCATTTTATCAAGCCACAATTATCAAACGCCCAGCCACTATATTAGTGGGCCTATTTATTCTCACTGTTGTCGCCATATTGGGAATGCCCAATTTTAAATTGGATGCATCTGCCGATTCGCTCACGCTTGAGCACGACACTACCATCGATTATTTTCGCGAAATTAATCAGCGCTACCAACGTGGCGATTTTTTAGTTGTTACTTATTCGCCGAAAGCAGATATGTTTTCCGATGAATCGATTAATACCCTGAAAAATTTGCGCGATGAACTTGCGAAAGTGGAAGGCGTACAAAGCGTTAATTCCATGATCGATGTTCCTTTGATTTACAGTCCAATGCGTTCGCTCGCAGATCAACAAAAATCAACACGTACATTATTAACACCTGACGTGGATCGCGCGCAAGCCAAGCAAGAGTTTTTAACCAGCCCGATCTATCGCAATATGTTGTTGAGCCCTGACGGTAAGACCACGGCGCTTCTAATGAATCTGGATGTAAATAATCATTCGATTGAATTAGTTCGCAAGCGCGATGCCTTGCGAGCAAAACGTGATGCAGAATCTTTAACCAAAGAAGAACAAGCTGAACTCAAACAAGTATCAGCAGAATATTTAAAACTTCGCACCGAAGCCGCAGCGGTTGATAGCCAACGCGTAGAAGTAGTTCGTGGAATTGCAGAAAAATATCGCGGCAACGCCGAAATATTTTTAGGCGGCGTGACCATGATTACGTCTGACATGCTCACTTATATTAAAAGTGATTTGGTTGTGTTCGGTGCAGTTCTCGTTGTATTTATTATTTTGGTACTCGCGATTATTTTCCGCCAATGGCGTTTTATTATTTTGCCATTGCTCACGTGCTTAACATCAGTTGCCCTAATGCTTGGTTGGTTAAGTTGGATTGATTGGCGACTCACGGTTATTTCTTCTAACTTTGTTGCGCTCCTGCTAATTATGGCCTTCGCATTTACCATTTATGTGGTAGTGCGCTACCGTGAAATTCATGCTAAACATCCTGAATGGGAACAAGCCGACTTGGTAATGGCGACTGTAAGAGCAATGGTAGAACCCTGCCTGTTTTCTGCCTTAACAACTATAGTTGCGTTTATGTCCTTGGTGATGAGCGGCATTCGCCCGGTAATTGATTTTGGTTGGATGATGACCATAGGTTTAACCGTCGCCTTTATTTTATCTTTTGTAGTTGTGCCTGCCGGTTTAATGTTGTTGAAAAAAGGTGAACCAAAAGATCGCGGCGATAAATCTGCAAAATTAACTTTACCCTTTTCGCGCATTGCTGAATTTCACGGCGGCACCGTTCTCGGCGTTACTGTTTTGGCTGTAGTGGTTTCTGTTTACGGTTTAAGTAAGCTTGAAGTTGAAAATCGGTTTATCGATTATTTCCATTCCGACAGCGAAATCTACCGTGGCTTATCCGTTATTGATAAACAATTAGGCGGCACTGCGACGCTGGAAATTATTTTAGATGCACCTAAAGCTGCTGAGCCAGCAGCATCTAGCGATGCATCAGCTACGCAGGAAGAAGATCCATTTGCTGAAGCTGATAACAAAGCAGCAGATGCTACAGGTTCAGATAATAAAGCCGCAGGTGAAGACGATCCATTTGGTGAAGCCCCAACACCAGGCGGTGAACCAAAAGCTAAACGTGTGAATAGTTATTGGTTCACTACCGGCGGATTGGATCAAATCAAACAGTTGCACGATTATCTCGAATCTTTACCTGAAGTTGGCAAAGTGCAATCGCTCGCCATCACTTATCAAGTTGCTCACGATATTAACGGCGGGAAATTAAATGATTTTGAATTGGGCGTAATGCGCAATGCTTTATCTAGAGATATTCAGGATATTTTAATTGCGCCTTATTTGTCTGATGAAAAACAACAAGCTCGCATCACCTTGCGTGTGAAAGAAACTACGCCGAATTTGCGCCGCGCAGAATTAGTTGAGCGTATTGGTCGTTATGCAATTAACGATGTAAAACTGCAGCCTGATCAAGTGCATTTCACCGGCATGCTTACGCTTTACAACAATATGTTGGCGAGTTTATTTGAATCGCAAATTAAAACTATCTTTGTGGTGTTTATTTCAATTGTATTGATGATGCTCGCCTTGTTCCGTTCATTTAGCATCGCATTAATTGCAATCTTCCCCAATATTTTAGCGGCGGGAATTGTGTTGGGCGGAATGGGCTTGGCGGGAATTCCTATGGATATGATGACAACTACTATCGCGGCGATTGTTGTCGGCGTTGGTGTGGATCAGTCAATTCAATATATTTATCGCTTCAAAGAAGAATTTGCGGCATGCGGAAATTATATTGAATCCATGCATCGCTCCCATGCGTCAATCGGCCGCGCTATGTTTTATTCGTCGGCAACCATTGTTATTGGCTTCTCGATTCTCGCGTTGTCGCAATTTATCCCTTCAATTTATTTCGGTGTGTTAACGTCGTTTGCAATGTTCACGGCAATTATTGGTACCCTAACACTTTTGCCGAAATTGATTTTGATGTTTAAGCCGTTAGGGCCAGAGCACGCCGTTTAATAATTGTATTTAGCTTCTCGATAGGTTGATAAAAAAATGGCGCTCATTGAGCGCCATTTTTTTATTTAACGATTAAGACAGATCCCTACCATTTCATAATAGCTTTCAACTGTGGCGTTAAATCTTTTGCCATAGCCGCATGTTGTTCTTTAGTGGGGTGCGCATCAGTTTTATCGCCGGGGTAATGATTCGATTTTGCGATATGCACGCGTTTGTCATCCACACGTTTTACCGCTTCAGCGAGATAATCTATTAACGCCGCTTTTTTATCGCCATCCAAAATCGCACCTTCAGTTAATACAATTTGCGCGTGTTTATGATTGTTCAGCAAGGTAAGCAGAAGTTTTACATAAGTTCTCACGTAAATTTCTTTTTCGGGGATTCCTAAGCTGAAATCGTTGGTGCCAATAGCACTTACGATTAAATCTGGATCATATTGGGCGTGATCCCAAATCAGCGGATTATTATCGGTCGCGATGGAGAATTGATAAAAGTCCGGCAAATTATGTTCATCGGTTTTTCCATTCCAACTGCGAATTAAACCGCGTCCACCCATGCACACTAAATTTACTTGGGCTTTAAGTGCTTTGGCGGTGAGCATTCCATAAGACAGGCGCGGGTTCCACCAGCTCGTATCTTTTTTTCCTCCATCGACACGATCAATTGCTTCGCTGCACGTCACTGAATCGCCCAGCACGAGAATTTTTCGTGTTGGCAAAACAGGTGGCTGAAGAAATTTTCCGTCGGTAGTGAATTTTTTTATACTCACTATGCCATGCCAGGTTTCCGAGCGATGAATAATTTCCACGCTGTGTTTTTTAATGCTGCTATCTTGCACAAGATTTATGGTCTGTGTGCTTGACGATAGTTTGATAATTTTCGGTTCACCTTTGTCCACTATAGCTTCAATGTAGCTTTGGTCGCCGCTACTTTGTGCTTCCAGCGATAAGGTTTTGCCTTCGAAGCCAACAAAAAAACTTACACCGGGGAAACCAAAACGAGCGCTGCCATCAGCGCTTTTTTCAATGCGTCCCATGTTGAGGATATGTGAATCTGTAGCAGCAATAGAACTCAATGCTGGCTCCTGTGTTTCTGCAGCGGTAAATGCGCTATTGAATAATAAAATTGCGGCGGCGGTTGTAGCAAAAAAAATACGCATAAACTCACCTTATTTTAATAATTTTTGAATATCAGGAAGCATAGCGTCTACCCAAATTTGGTAGCCTTTGGCCGTGGGATGTAAAAAATCGCCCATGATTTCTTTTGAAATGCTGCCGTCAGCTTGCAAAAATAATGCGCCGTAATCTTTTACGAATACATGCTTGTGGTCGTCGAGTTTGGCAACCAACGCATTTACTTCTTTTACCTGCGCGCGTTTTGGGCTAGCGGCAGATTCTTCAAAAGGAAAAACGCCATTCACCAAAATTTTTGCTTTGGGATAATTTTCGCGCAGAGTTTTAACAACCGCTTTAATTCCATCAAACACTTGTGCTGGCGTTTCATTGAGGTGACCAAAATTATTAACGCCAATTAACAGCACAACTAGTTTGGGTTTTAAGTTGCCTTTATCGCCGTGTTGTAAGCGCCACAATAAGTTGCCGGTATGGTCGCCACCCACGCCAAAATTGGCAGGATTATATTGTGCAAAATTCTTTTGCCAGATATCCCAATTCCAGCCAGCAGTAATTGAATCGCCTACGAACAATAAATCCACGCCGCCTTTTTCGGCAACAGCCACGTCTTCAGCCTGCATTTTGTTCCAGGTATCTACCGACATCCACGAATATTCAATCGTGCGTGGGGCAGGTGTCGTGCCGGAAAGTTTGGCTTCATCCGCCAGGCTAAATTGAACGGCTAATGTCAGGATTGAGCCGCATATAAGACTTGTTAGTTGCAACAGTTTCATCGTTATTCTCGCAAATTTTTTGTAATGGATTGCCTGACTTTGTAAAAGCCTGACAGAGGATGTTTTTGGGGCTGTTGTTTTTGTGTATTCGCCGTCCGTGACGATTTTTATAAGTAGTATTTAGATTCTTAAGCTTAGTTTTTCATTGGCGGGATGCAAGCTTTGCACGCCTGATAAATTGAGTACGAGATCCAATAGTTCATCCCAGGGCTCTGCGTTGCGCATTCCTTTTACGGCTTTATCAATGCCATTGGCTTTGCGTAATAACTGTTGTAGTTGCGCTGGCTTTATTCGGTTCAATGCGCCGCGAAACAATGGCTGCTTTTTATCCCAAACACCAGCTTGTTTGGCGGCCCAGTCAAAGTTCTTTCCTTGACTGGTCATGAGGGAAATTTGCACCAGGCTGCGGATGTCACGAGTGAGTGCCCACAATACGGCGATGGCTTCGGTACCTTCTGATTTCAAACCGTGCAAGGTTTTAACGGCAGCGCGGGCATCGCCATGCAAGGCTTTGTCGGATAAACCGAATACATCGTAACGTGCGCTATCGGCAACGACGCTTGCCATTAACTCCATGCTGATCACATTGGTCGGTGCGAGCAATTTTAATTTTTCAATTTCCTGAACCGCCGCAAGCAAATTACCTTCTATGCGCGATGCCAATAAATCAATTGCGTTGCTATCTGCTTGCAAGCCAACTTGTTTTAAGCGCGCGCCAATCCAATGGGATAAATTTTCTGAGGTTACCGGCCAATGTTGGATGTGTACGCCTTGCGCTTCGAGGGCGCTAAACCATTTTGATTTTTGCGTGGCGCTATCGACTTTTTCGGTGATGACCAATAACAGATTATCGGGGGAGGGTGATTGCGCGTATTCCTGTAAAACTTTTCCGCCTTTATCGCCAGGCTTGCCGCTGGGAACGCGCACTTCAATAATTTTTTTATCGGCAAATAACGACATGCTATTTGCGGATGCTAACACCTGGCTCCAATCAAAATGATTATCGGCGTGATACAAATCGCGCTCAACAAAACCTGCTTTGCGCGCGGCGGCGCGAATGGCATCGCAGGTTTCCTGAATTAATAAAGGTTCTTCGCCAGTGACAATATAAATTGGCGCTAAACTTTTATTGAGCGCTGCGCTCAGTTGTTCAGGGCGCAGTTTTGCCATTTTGGGTATCGCTAGGAATAGATGAAGCTGATGCTGAACTTGAAGAGTTCGTTTTCAAAGTTCCATTGTTGTTGCTGGTAACGACTGCGTTTAAACGACGTAACATTTGTTGCGTTAAATCGCGGCGCATTTCCTGGTCCAACAAAATTTCTTGTTGCGTGGCGCTATTAATTGCAGCGGTATTGTAGTTAAAGCTACGCACACTTATCGCAGATGCTTTGGTAATTTCGTTAGAATTTCTCAGATGAATTTCGTAGTCAGCTTTAAGTGTTATGTCATAAGAGCTACTCAGTGCATCGCCACCAACACCGGAACTTCTGCGATCTTTGGTTTCTTCTACGATATTCAACGAGTAGTTAGCCTGACTCTCATCTTCCACCAAAGATACGCGATTGGTTTTTAATAGCTGACGCAATTCGGTGATGAGCGCACCTTTACTATCCACCGCGTTAACATACAAATTGGTTAAATTTTTGGGCAATTCAATCGCGCCGCGAACGTGCCAGCCGCAAGCGTTAATGAATAACATGATGAATAAACAGGTGGTTATTTTTTTCATAAATTTACCGCGTTGATTTTTGCGGCGACTAAAAAGTCGCCGCAAGGCTGCCGTTAATTTGCGACTATATTAACAAGCTTGTTAGGTATTACGATTACTTTGCGAACAGTTACGCCTTCAAGAAATTTTTGTACGTTTTCTTGTGCGAGCGCTTGTTGTTCTAAAAGTTCTTTCGGTGAATCAATGGCCGCGTCGAGCTTGCCGCGCACTTTACCGTTAACTTGCACAACCACTTCCACGCTTGAGCGCACGAGCGCGCTTTCGTCGAGTCTCGGCCATGGTGCGTTCAATGGAATATCTTTATGACCTAAAGCTTTCCACAATGAATGCGTAATGTGTGGAACGATTGGCGCAAGCAATAAAATCGCCGCTTCCAAGGCTTCACGTTCAACAGCTAAACCTTGTGGATTGGCGCGGTCAGATAATTTGCTGACTTCGTTTAACAATTCCATAGTTGCAGCGATGGCAGTGTTAAAGGTTTGGCGACGGCCAAAATCATCGCTCACTTTTTGAATGGTTTCGTGCGTTTTACGGCGTAAATCTTTTTGGGCTTGCGGCAAATTTGCAGCATCCAATGTGCCCGGTGTTCCCGCGTTGATGTGGCCTTCAACTGCACGCCACAAACGATGCAAGAAACGATTGCCACCAGCAACACCGGCATCGCTCCATTCCATGCTTTGCTCTGGTGGTGCGGCGAACATGGAGAAGAGGCGAACGGTATCGGCGCCGTATTGATTGATCAATTCTTCCGGGTCAACGGTGTTGCCTTTGGATTTACTCATCTTGGTGCCGTCTTTCAACACCATGCCTTGGCAAAGCAAGCGTTCGAAAGGTTCATCGCAAGAAACCAAGCCTTCATCGCGCATTAATTTGTGGAAGAAGCGTGCATACAGCAAATGCAAAATCGCGTGTTCGATGCCGCCAACATATTGGTCAACAGGAAGCCAATAATCAGCAGCTTCTTTATTCAACATGCCGCCTTCAAAGTTGGGGCAGGTGTAGCGCGCGTAGTACCAGCTCGATTCCATAAAGGTATCGAAGGTGTCGGTTTCTTTATCGACCGCGCGGCCGTCTAATTCAGCTTTACGCCATTCGACATCAGCTTTGATGGGCGATTGCACGCCGTTCATAATTACATCTTCAGGCAACAACACTGGAAGCTTGTGCGCTGGAACCGCAATCTCACCGCCTTCGGGTAAGTTGTACATGGGAATTGGCGCGCCCCAATAACGTTGACGGGATACGCCCCAATCGCGCAGGCGGTAGTTGGTTTTTACCTTGCCTTTGTCGGCCATTTCCAAGGTGCTGGCGATAGCGTCGAAAGCGGCCGCAAAGTCTAAACCGTCGTATTCGCCGGAATTTACCAATACACCTTTTTCGGTGTAAGCCGCTTTATTCAGGTCAATCGCATCGCCATTAGCAGGTGCGATAACTTGTGAAATCGGCAGGTTATATTTTTTTGCAAATTCAAAATCGCGTTCGTCGTGCGCGGGCACAGCCATTACTGCGCCTGAGCCATAATCCATCAATACATAGTTGGCGACCCAAACGGCAACTGGCTCGCCAGTGATTGGGTGCAAGGCCTTGATGCCAGTATCCATTCCGCGCTTTTCCATAGTCGCCATATCGGCTTCAGCTACGGATTGCACTTTGCAGTCGGCAATAAATTGGGCAAGCGCCGGGTTTTTCTCTGCAATGTGTTTGGCGATGGGATGTTCCGCCGCCAGGCTCACATAGGTCACGCCCATAATGGTATCGGGACGGGTGGTGTAAACATCAAAACCGGTAAATTCGCCAACAGGTGCGGCCAATTCAAAATGCATATCCAGACCACGACTTTTGCCGATCCAGTTGCGCTGCATAGTTTTAACTTGTTCGGGCCAATTTGGCAGCTTGTCCAAATCGTCGATTAGCTCTTCGGCGTAATCGGTGATTTTGATAAACCACTGCGGAATTTCTTTGCGCTCAACCAAAGCGCCGGAGCGCCAACCGCGGCCATCGATAACTTGTTCGTTAGCCAAAACCGTTTGATCGATTGGGTCCCAATTTACAGTCGATAATTTTTTATACACCAAACCTTTCTCGTACAAACGTGTAAAGAACCATTGTTCCCATTTGTAGTATTCAGGTTTACAGGTCGTCACTTCGCGCGACCAATCGAAACCGAAGCCGAGTTGTTTCAGCTGGCCGCGCATATGATCAGTGTTGGAATAAGTCCAGGCGGCGGGTGCAGTGTTGTGTTTAATAGCGGCATTTTCAGCCGGTAGGCCAAACGCATCCCAACCCATGGGATGCAATACATTCTTACCCTGCATACGTTGGTAGCGGGCGATTACGTCAGTGATGGTGTAATTGCGGACATGGCCCATGTGTAATTTACCGCTTGGGTAAGGAAACATGGCGAGGCAATAGAACTTTTCTTTGCTGCGGTCCTCAATAACTTTGAAGCTTTGATTCGTTTCCCAATGTGCTTGGGCATCAGCTTCGACTTGCGCGGGAATGTATTGCTCTTGCATTTGACTCTCTTGTGTTTAGTGGTGCGGTCTATACTTCAATAGACATTAATGAGGTTGGAATCGTAAAGAGGCGGTGATTATAGAGGCTGTACTGCTTACTGGGTATAAATATCTTTGGAGAAGCGGCTATGAAAAATCAATCGAGTTCTTATTTGTTTAATGCGTATCAAACGGATACACCTGGTCATCTGCTGGTAAATGATGATCCCGCGACTGCTCTCAGTCAGGGGCTCCACTATCAAGTTGAGGATTGGGTTGCACTGGAACTAACGGCGGAGCAAATGCTGGGTGATGAGGTGAATCTGGTCAGCACCTATGTTGCGGAGGATAGTCGGCAATTTTGGGATGCCGTCAAAGAAACCCTTTTACCTTACGAGCTGGCAGCAGGCCAAATTTTGTTGCGTGCGGCCGACCCCACGCAAGTTGAATGGCTACATAATCATTGGTGGGAGCATCAGGAACCGGCCTTACATTAGCTTACAATTTTTTAGTTGCGTGAGTTCTTTGTCGGGTTGTACTTTCTATTCAATTGCACGTTCTTATCCTTTTATAATCTTCACTAAACGCGCTAGCTAGCGTGATGCAGTCCTAAAGGGCTGCATCACGCATTAAAACATCATAAAAAATAGTATTTACGGTGAGAGACTTATGTTTAAATCCCCGCGCATCCAGCTAAGTGGCCGGTTGCTTGCCTTTCTATTGATCTCTTTCCTATTGTCTTTCTCTGCTTCTGGAGTCTTTGCTGTGACTCAATTGCCGCAAGCGCCTTTGTATTTGTGGGCGGAAAAACCTTTGGTGACGCCAGATCGCGAGATCATCAAAGATCAACGCACTTATTACGTCGATAACCCCAGTATCACGCCTTTTTGGCCAGATCCGAAAATCGCCAATGGCACCGCGGCGATAATTTTTCCCGGCGGCGGCTATGTGCGATTGGCTATCGATAATGAAGGCTACGATCTTGCACGCTGGTTAAACGCCCGTGGTGTGACCGCGTTTGTAGTGAAATATCGCATGAAAGAATACGGTTTCCCCGCACCATTGCTGGATGGCTTGCGCGCAGTACGACTGGTGCGTAGCAAAGCCAAAGATTGGAATTTGGATGCCCATAAAATCGGCATTACTGGTTTCTCTGCCGGTGGGCATTTGGCCGCTAGCGTTGCTACTCGATCTGATTTTGCCGCAGACAAAAATGATCCTTTGGCAGACGTTAGTGCGCGCCCGGATTTTGCGGTATTGGGCTATCCCGTTATCACTCTTGAAGGTGAAAGTGCGCACGCGGGTTCGCGTGCAGCCTTGTTGGGTGAGAACCCAACTCCCTCACTACTTCACGAGAATTCGCTGCAATATCAAGTGACCGCAAATGTGCCTCCGATATTTCTGTTTCACGGCGTTGCGGATCAATCGGTTCCGGTCGCTAACAGTCTCATGTTTTTTAACGAAGTGCAGAAATTCAATAAGCAGTCGGAATTGCATATTTACCAAAGCAGTATTCACGGCGTTGGTATGACACAAGGTCAGGGCACGATTTCCAGTTGGCCGCAGGCGCTGGAGCTTTGGTTAAAACAAAACGGTTGGGTGAAATAGCGGCTAAGATTTATGTCGGGTTTGAGCTTATGGATGATTGATTAATCAATGGACAAGTTTATGGCAGAAGATATGTTAACCGCGACCGGCGCACCGGTTTCGCAAGAGATCATTGAGCAACACAAGCTTGTCGTTATGTACAAGCAGCTTCCCAACGTCTTGATTTTTACGTTTGTCGCAACCTCGGCACTGGCACTTTATTTCTACGATCATCTGCAAAATTCGTCCATTTTTTTATGGGGCTGGTGGGGCGCCATGCAATTGGTTAGCGGCTTGCGTTTGGCGAATCTCGTCTGGTGGCGAAAATATGCGGTGCAGCCTGTTCAAAATCCACAACTTCATATTTGGCTTTTCGGCTTGGGTTCGCTGGCTGCGGGCGTGTTATGGGCGTGTTTTTCCATTCATTATTTTTATTCGGCAACTATCTCACAGCGTTTGGTTATCTCGTTGGTCATGTCTACTATTGCCGCCGGTAGCGTGAATGTATTGGCGCTTATCCCGCAGATCAGCCGTATTCTTCTTGTCCTTTTAATTGGCCCCTTGGTTGTGATGTTTAGCTTGCTCGGCGGTATTGATGATTTGGTCGTAGCCGGATTGGGCATCATTTTATTCATAGGGCTCACCGGATTTTCACGGGTTTCCAACGATAGTTTTCTCGGCTCCCTGATGGCGCTGCAAGATAGCAACCGCAAAATCGCTGGCGTGTTTGCCCAGCGCGACGAACTGATTCAGGTGAAAAGTGATCTTGAAGCGCGCGTTTCCCGCAAGGTGAATGCTTTGCAAAACGAAACCGCCTTGAAAGAACGCTACGCCCTTGAACTCGATAAAATTGCAAACAGTGATTCTCTGACCGGTCTTCTCAATCGCACCAGTTTTGATAGCCGATTACGCGAGCTGCTAAATGATGCGCGCACTCGACAAAAAGTAGTCGGCATGATGGCAATAGAGGTTTTGAATTTCGATGTTATTGAGCTGCAAGGCGCTTTGGTTAGCGATCAGGTTTTATTGGCAATAGCGGATCGCTTGCGCGCATTTATGCCGTCACATGCTTTGATTGCCTGCTGGGGCGGTGCCGAATTTTTCGTCGCTACTGGTCATTCGGACACTGAAGCAGGTACCGATCAATTCTGGAGTAATCATGCTGCGCTTGTTCATAACGTGCTGCAAAAGCCAATCGCAACCGACGGCGGTGCTATCTGCGCAGACGCCTTGATTGGCGTTACGCGTTACCCCGATTTAGCGATTAATAGTGAGTTGATGTTTTACCAATCTGCAGCAGCAAAACATGGTTTGCGCAAGTTGGGCGTTGGTGGCGTAAAAGTATTTAATCCGGTATTGGACTCATCGTTGAAAGAGCGTCACCGATTGGGACAAGCTTTACATCACGCTATTGAAGCCAGTTTGCTCAACCTCGTGTTCCAGCCGCTGGTGCCTGCAAGTACATCGCTTCCTTATAAAATGGAGGCCTTATTGCGGTGGCAAGACGCCGAGTTTGGTCAGGTTTCACCCGTCACTTTTATTCCTATCGCTGAAGAGCGCGGCTTAATCGTTCCTTTGGGGCGCTGGGTTTTACTGTCCGCCTGCCGCGCTGCAACAACCTGGCAGGGTAATTGTGTGGTTTGCGTGAACGTATCCATTCATCAAATTCTCGCGGGCGATTTATTGCGGGATATTGAACTCGCGCTACAACACTCAGGTTTGGCGGCGAACCGTCTGGAAATAGAAATCACCGAAAGCATGTTCGCGCAAGATATGAATTACATCTGCTCAGTGCTGGAGTCCGTGCGTGCATTGGGCGTCAGCATTGCGATTGATGACTTCGGTACTGGCTATTCGTCGCTCGCCTATTTACGCCGTTTGCCGGTTCACACTATAAAAATCGACCGCAGCTTTATTACTGAAGTGGATGATGACGCGCGCAAGTTACTGTTTTCAATCGTAACCATGGCCCGCGGCCTCGGTTTT
The DNA here is from genome assembly GCA_004172865.1 of Gammaproteobacteria bacterium. Lineage (GTDB taxonomy): Bacteria > Pseudomonadota > Gammaproteobacteria > Pseudomonadales > Cellvibrionaceae > Cellvibrio. Next base: position 317,177 of record SEBV01000001.1, read on the forward strand.
CAAATAGTCGCCGAAGGAGTCGAAACCATTCAGCAAGAAGACCTTTTGCTGGCCTTGGGAGTGGATTACCTGCAAGGCTTCCTATTATCCAAGCCGCTTCCCTTAGCCAATGCGCAAACCTGGCTGCGAACTTTGCCGAGTCGATATAAAGAGTAATTCGCGTGTCTGGCAACTATATTTCTTGCACGCGCGTGACGATTTAGCATACAATCCGCGTCCCTGAAAACAGGTATACGACGCTAGTCACAAACGCCTACGCATATCGCCAAGCTACTTCGTGTCGTCCGAATGTTCATTGGAGCAAGTAAATGAGTTTGTATGCAATTTTTGAAAGCGGTGGTAAACAACATCGCGTAGTGGTAGGTGAAACCCTTAAACTCGAAAAAATCGAATTCGCCACCGGCGGTTCAGTAAGCTTCGACAAGGTTTACCTTGTTGCAAACGGTGAAGACATCAAGATTGGTGCTCCTGTTGTAGCTGGCGCTACTGTTACTGCTGAAGTTATCGCTCAAGGCCGTGCTGACAAAGTGAAGATTGTTAAATTCCGTCGTCGTAAGCACTCTATGAAGCGTCAAGGTCACCGTCAATGGTATACCGAAGTTAAAATCACTGCGATTAACGGCTAATCCTCAGGGCTCTCATTAAAGCGCCCTTCAATTTATTAGGAGACTAGAAAATGGCTCACAAGAAAGCTGGCGGTAGTACCCGTAACGGTCGCGATTCAGAAGCGAAACGTCTTGGTGTTAAAGCCTTTGGTGGTCAATTGATCCCAGCAGGCAGCATTATTGTTCGTCAACGCGGCACCAAATTTCACGCTGGCGTGAATGTTGGTCTCGGCAAAGACCACACCTTGTTCGCCAAGGCTGATGGTCATGTTAAGTTTGAAATTAAAGGCGCTTTTGGCCGTCAATACGTAAGCATCGTTCCAGCTGCTTAATTACTGACGTTCGAGTTAGCCAAGCTTACTGCTTGCAGTGG
>SEBV01000117.1 GCA_004172865.1 Gammaproteobacteria bacterium
AATACCAGCTTTATTGATTTGTTGCTCTAATTCGGTTGAAGGTAAATGATGATATACTTTTAAATTAACTGCAGCGGGTAGTTGAGCGTTGCTCCCCGGCAATCCTCTTACAAGGGTTACTCTGTATGGAAAATTGGGAATTTGTTTGAGGAGCATATCTTCCCAGATTGTCCGTTGTGGTTCTGGACCCGACAGTATTACCAGTAGATCTATATGGATAGGGACGAGTGGACCTTTCTTAAACCGCGACAGGGGTCCAATGTATTTAACTTCCGCTTGAGGAAAACGAGCTGGGTGGGATAATTTACCTGCCAATGAAGGTCCTTTTTCAACATCCGGCACCCAGCATCGATTAAAGCGATTGATGTAACGATAATGGATCTTTTGCGCAATTCGGTCAAGCCACCCATGGCCCGTTTTTATCAATAACTGGTGTGTAATATAAACGGATGGCGTGCCGCTTTTTAAAAAACCAAAACGATTATCTGAAATGGTAGCGTCAATATGATGGGTTTCAACAACTTCCTTAAGCCAGCGGCGTTCGTAGCGGATTGTCTTTAGAACAGATGGCAGTTGGCGAACCAGTGTAAGCAGGAAATCTCCTTTTGCCGAACTGTATTTTATTCGATAGCCTTTCAGGGCGATAATCTTTATTTCTGGAAATTCTTTACTTAAAAGGCTAGCGGAAGCAGATTCTGCTGCAATTAGTACCTCAACACCTTGGCTTTGCAGCATTTTTACAATAGTAATTATACGGGTTGAATGACCCAGCCCCCAATCCAGGGGAGATAACAACACCCTCAATCGATGCGGCTCAATGTTAATATTTTCACCGTTCATATAGGACAACAATAAATATTGGTGAAAATAGTTTAATTTGGAACTAGAAAAAGCATGAAAAGTCTTATCAAAATCTCAGCGTTGTTATTAATCGTAGTTACTTTGTTTGCTACGGGTTGCTCATCTTCTAAAAAAGGATCATGCGGTTGCCCTCAGAAAAAAGGATTTGTAGGTTATTAACGCTTGCTAAATTGTTGTTTATATGAACAACTCAAATCGTGATTTACTGGTGCTCTTCAAACAAGAGTTGAAAAACCCCCAGGCTATCGAGCGGGAGGTATCATGGTTGCATGGTTTACTCTTCTCCGTAGAAAGATTGGACAATCTTGTAACTGCCCATGAGTTGCTTGATCTGTGTAAATACAAAGTGGTGCGCAAATCGCTAGCCATCAAAAACTACCTTCGAAGTAATAAAGAGAAACCTTTTGTGTTTCTAAATAACAAGAATTAATACAGCTTACTGATTGCAGTTCGGAGTTTACCCAACATCGTTTCTATTTCTTCTTTTTTGCAACATCCCACACTGAGCCGGTACCATGTGCTGCTTTTCTCCGCCCCAAAAGCGTAAAAAGGTACCAATGCAAGTTTTGCTTCGTT
>SEBV01000118.1 GCA_004172865.1 Gammaproteobacteria bacterium
TTGCTTACCAACGGAGTAACGTTTGTTGTGATGACAGTAAGCATCATTGGCGTTCTGCAAAGTGTATTGAATAAAAGGAAGATTAAATGTGCTTGCCTAGGAGATGTTTTCAACTTACCTATGAGTACCATAACAATCATAGAAGACGCACTGATGATAGCTATGAGCGTAGTCATGTTTATCACCCTCCAATAAGCGGTTTATGTTAAAGCCTTCCTCATTTATTTAAATATCATTTCTGTAACTACCTTTGCTAAAGATGAAAAAATTGCTGGCAATAGTGATACTCTTGGTGTATGGTCTTTCCTCAACAGGAATGACCGTGCATTTTCAATACTGTTGCGGCAAGCTGAAGAAAGTTGATTTAGTACCACCTGCAACAAAACATTGTGCTGGTGATAATGGAAGTAAAATAGCAAACAAGAAGTGTTGTGATGATAAAGAAGTAAACCTGAAAATTTCATCTGAACAATCTGCCTCCAAGATTTTATTTCCAGCTTCCTTTTCTATTGCTATCAAGGCAGCACAGCCATATTTTTTCCTTTCTTCTCCCTTTGAAACCAAAAAGTTATTACCTGAAGTCTTTGCCCCACCACCTCTAAAAAAGGAGCTTACTCATTTATATTGTACTTATAGAATTTGATTGTTGCATGGTACTTTTCTCATAGTGGAGTAGAAAACTCATGTTCAAAACAATCAAATCATTTTATGCCGCTCAAAAAATATTTCAGCCTTGTTGCGCTAAGCGTTTTTGCTTGGATGTCACTATCCGCTCAGTCAGGCAAGCAAGACACTACCATTTCCTTTAAAGTTTCTGGTGTCTGTGTTCAATGCAAGCAACGCATTCAAAAATCATTAAAAATTAAAGGGGTTCAGTCTGCGTCCTGGGACGTGGATTCTAAAATGGTTACAGTAACATATGTCCCCTCTATAATATCTGAAGACCAGCTAGAAGAAACAGTGGCATCGGTTGGCCATGATACTGAAAAAAGAAAAGCAAAAGACGCGGTTTATAAAGCCCTTCCCGAGTGTTGCCATTACCGCGAAATGGCTGATGACAAGCAGATGGGAATGGCTGATACTACTGTTAACTCTAATGATATTAGGGGTATTGTCATCGCCACCATTAATGGAGAAACAATGCCCTTAGCTGGTGCCAGCATTTCCTGGGCAGGAACGTCCGAGGGAACAGTTTCCAATCCTCATGGCGAATTCCTTCTTCCTAAAAACAATGCAACTGACAAGTTAGTGGTCAGCTATACAGGCTTCAAAACAGACACGGTTTCTGTTAATGGCCTGCAGGACATTCAAATTACCCTCAGCAAGAATGAAAACTTATCTAACATAGTTGTAACGGCCAGACAACGCCCAACGTATATAGACGGTCGAAATCCCTTTCGTATTGCCACAATTACGAAAAAAGAATTGTTGAAGGC
>SEBV01000119.1 GCA_004172865.1 Gammaproteobacteria bacterium
TTGCTTACCAACGGAGTAACGTTTGTTGTGATGACAGTAAGCATCATTGGCGTTCTGCAAAGTGTATTGAATAAAAGGAAGATTAAATGTGCTTGCCTAGGAGATGTTTTCAACTTACCCATGAGTACCATAACAATCATAGAAGACGCACTGATGATAGCTATGAGCGTAGTCATGTTTATCACCCTCCAATAAGCGGTTTATGTTAAAGCTTTCCTCATTTATTTAAATATCATTTCTGTAACTACCTTTGCTAAAGATGAAAAAATTGCTGGCAATAGTGATACTCTTGGTGTACGGTCTTTCCTCAACAGGAATGACTGTGCATTTTCAATACTGTTGCGGCAAGCTGAAGAAGATTGATTTAGTACCACCTGCAACAAAACATTGTGCTGGTGATAATGGAAGTAAAATTGCAAACAAGAAATGTTGTGATGATAAAGAAGTAAACCTGAAAGTTTCATCTGAACAATCTGCCTCCAAGATTTTATTTCCAGCTTCCTTTTCTATTGCTATCAAGGCAGCAAAGCCATATTTTTTCCTTTCTTCTCCCTTTGAAACCAAAAAGCTTTTACCCGAAGTCTTTGCTCCACCACCTCTAAAAAAGGAGCTTGCTCATTTATATTGTACGTATAGAATTTGATTGTTGCTTGATACTTTTCTCATAGTCAAGAAGAAACCTCGTGTTTAAAACAATCAAATAATTTTATGCATCTCAGAAAATATTTTAGCCTTGTTGCGCTAAGCGTTTTTAGTTGGATGTCACTATCCGCTCAGTCAGGCAAGCAAGACACTACCATTTCCTTTAGGGTTTACGGTGTCTGTGTTCAATGCCAGCAACGCATTCAAAAATCATTAAAAATTAATGGTGTTCAGTCTGCGTCTTGGGACGTGGATTCTAAAATGGTTACTGTAACCTATGTCCCCTCTATTATATCTGAAGACCAGCTTCAAGAATCCGTGGCGGCTGTTGGCCATGATACGGAAAAAAAGAAAGCAAAGGATCAGGTTTATAAAGCCCTTCCCGAGTGTTGCCATTACCGCGAAATGGCTGATGACAAGCAAATGGAAATGGCAGATACAACGGCCACCTCAAATGACATTAGAGGTATTGTTATCGCAACCATTAATGGAGAAACAATGTCCTTAGCTGGTGCCAGCATTTCCTGGGCAGGAACTACCGAAGGAACAGTCTCCAATCCTCATGGCGAATTCCTTCTTCCCAAAAACAATGCAACTGACAAGTTAGTGGTCAGCTATACAGGCTTCAAAATAGACACGGTTTCTGTTAATGGCTTGCAAGACATTCAAATTACGCTCAGCAAGAATGAAAACTTATCTAACATAGTTGTAACGGCCAGACAACGCCCAACGTATATAGACGGTCGAAATCCCTTTCGTATTGCCACAATTACGAAAAAAGAATTGTTGAAGGC
>SEBV01000120.1 GCA_004172865.1 Gammaproteobacteria bacterium
AAGAGGCCGCAAATCTTTGCAGCCTCTTTAAAGCGTATTTAACACAATTAAATTCCCTCACTCTCCCCCTTCAAAAACGGGTAGCGGTAATCTGTTGCGGGAACAAATGTTTCTTTAATAGTTCTTGCACTTAACCAACGGTAAAGATTGAGCATTGAACCCGCTTTATCGTTTGTACCACTTGCTCTTGCGCCACCAAATGGTTGTTGTCCAACCACGGCACCAGTTGGTTTGTCGTTGATATAGAAGTTGCCGGCGGCATTGCGTAAACGCTCGGTTGCCAGTTCCACAGCAAATCGGTCGCGGGCAATAACGGCACCGGTTAATGCGTAAGGTGATGTTTCATCAACTAGGTGTAGCGTTTCGCCAAACTTGTCCGCATCATAAATATGAATCGTCAGAACTGGCCCAAAGATTTCTTCGCACATCGAAACATATTTTGGATCTTTCGCTTCAATGATGGTTGGATGAATAAAAAAGCCTTCTGATTTATCGTACGTTCCTCCAACTAGAATTGTTGCGTCTTTCGATGACTTTGCATCATCAATGTATTTCGCAATGCGGTTGAAGCTTTTCTCGTCGATCACCGCGTTAATGAAGTTTCCAAAGTCTTCCACACTGCCCACTTTAAACGAGCTGACACCGGCAACCAGCAACTGCTTCACTTCATCGGCTATATTAGTGGGAATGTATGCCCTTGATGCTGCAGAACATTTTTGTCCTTGGTATTCAAAGGCGCCACGGAGTAAAGCCGTTGCAACCACCTGTGGATCAGCTGAGCTGTGCGCTATTACAAAGTCCTTTCCGCCTGTTTCCCCAACAATGCGCGGATAGCTTTTATAAGATGCAACATTTTCACCAATTGACTTCCACATCTGGTTAAACACACCAGTAGAACCAGTAAAATGAACACCAGCAAAATCGCGGTGTGCAAAACAAACTTTACCAAGCGTTGGGCCATCAACATAAATCAGGTTGATAACGCCGTCGGGCAGTCCAGCTTCTTTCAAAATTCGCATAAACATTTGCGCCGAATACACTTGCGTATGCGCCGGTTTCCAAACGACTACATTCCCACAAAGGGCTGCACTGGTTGGCAGGTTGCCGCCAATTGCCGTGAAGTTGAATGGGGTGATGGCCAATACAAAACCTTCCAGCGGACGGTACTCCAAACGATTGTGCATTCCCGGAGCACTGATGGGTTGCTGTTTATAAATTTCACTTAGGAAATGAACATTGAACCGCAGGAAGTCAATTAGTTCGCAGGCGCTGTCAATTTCAGCCTGGTACACACTTTTGCTTTGTCCAAGCATAGTTGTACCGTTCATGTGATAACGGTATTTCGTTGAGATTAACTCAGCTGCTTTAAGGAAGATACCAGCACGGTCTTCCCAAGCCATATTAGCCCAGGCTTCTTTCGCTTCCAGCGCTGCGTC
>SEBV01000121.1 GCA_004172865.1 Gammaproteobacteria bacterium
CCATCAGTTGCAGTCCGGCTTATGTCCCTTTCACTTCCTTGCTCGTTTCTCAGATCTTGTGACATAAAAACTGAATTGTTCTGCTTGTGGTAGATAAAAAACAGTACCAAAAACCATATTGCTATCGTTTGAACAGTTTGCAGCTTTAAATTGAAATAATAGAAGGCCATTGCTGCTTTACCGCCGGGGCTTAAATTCTACAAAACACCGCCAAACGAGCTGAGGTTTTCTTTTCCTTAACAAATAATGTGGAACTATAATAACTCTTGAAAACTCACACTTTATAACCTACGCTAAACAAAAGAGCAGCAATATTCTAGGGCTATCCTGTTAACTTTGCACCCGCAAAAACAATTGTTAAAAGACAGCACGTAAGGAGTCACTGCTCAATAGCGGGAAAAACGTACAAGAGTGCGACGCAACAGACGCCAAATAGTAGCACTGGCTTCTGGTTCAAAAAACGCTGTTCTCTGATTGCTGATTGCTAATTGCCCATTGACACATGAAGTATCAAAACGAAATACAGAAAAGGCGAACATTCGCTATCATTTCTCACCCCGATGCCGGCAAAACAACATTAACGGAAAAGTTCCTGCTTTTTGGTGGCGCTATTCAGGTTGCAGGTGCGGTCAAAAGTAATAAGATCAAGAAAGCCGCAACCTCTGACTTTATGGAGATCGAACGCCAACGGGGGATCTCTGTGGCAACTTCGGTCATGAGTTTTGAATATGACGGAACATTGATTAACCTGCTGGATACACCCGGTCACAAGGATTTTGCAGAAGATACCTATCGTACGCTGACGGCTGTTGACAGTGTAATTCTTGTGGTGGATAGTGTAAACGGGGTTGAGGAACAAACCCGCCGGTTAATGGAAGTGATCAGCATGCGCAAAACGCCGGTGATTGTTTTCATCAATAAAATGGACCGCGACGGAAAGAATCGTTTTGATCTTTTAGAAGAAATTGAAAAAGAATTATCCATTTCGCTTCACCCGATGACCTGGCCCATTAACCAGGGAAAGGACTTTAAAGGTGTTTACGATCTGCATAACAAAAGCCTGCGCCTGTTCACCCCGGGAACGAAAGCAATGGATGACGATACGATTTCCATTGCCGATCTTTCGGCAAACGTATTAGAAGACAAATTGGGTGATCGTGATGCCGAAATATTGCGGGAAGATGTGGAACTCATTGATGGCGTTTACGGCGAACTAAACGTTGATACCTATTTGGCGGGGAACATTGCTCCGGTTTTCTTTGGGTCGGCCATCAACAACTTTGGCGTGAAGGAAATGCTGGACACGTTTATCCGGATTGCTCCACAACCAAAAGACCGCGAAACCAGCAAACGCAAGGTAGCGGTGAATGAAGACAAGTTCAGCGGCTTTATTTTTAAAATTCATGC
>SEBV01000122.1 GCA_004172865.1 Gammaproteobacteria bacterium
TTGATAATTAATTACGGCTTCTTAAACGTAGCCTCGCCGCGAATCGAACGCGGATCCAGGGCTTCGGAGACCCTTATACTATCCATTGTACTACGAGGCCAAATTCTTATCAATTGAAGCGGTTACTAATCGCTATTTGATCAGTCCATGTGCATTGGTAGCAAAGATTTTTACCGCAATGGCGAGCAATATTACGCCAAAAAATTTTCGCACGGCAATCAATCCTGCAGGCCCTAATGCTCTTTCCAGCAGGCGGAGTGATTTTAGTACGATGAAAATAAAAAGGAGGTTGGTAAGAATGCCAAACAACATTGTTGAATAGGCATAAACGGCCTTCAGTGAGATGATTGTGGTTAGCGTACCCGAACCGGCAATAAGCGGGAACGCAATGGGAACAACGGTAGCGGCACGCATATCCTTTTCGCTCTTGAATAATTCAATACCCAGGATCATTTCCAGCCCCAGGAAAAAAATAACAATGGAACCACCCACAGCAAAGGATTCAACTTCCAGCCCTAAAAGATTTAAAAAAGGTTTGCCGAGGTACAGGAATAAAACCATCAACGCACCGGAGATCAGCGTGACCCTTGCTTCGTGAATGGCTCCCAGCTTACTTTTCATGGAGATCAGCACCGGAATGGTGCCAATGATATCGATCACAGCAAACAGCGTAAACGTGACAGTCAGATAATCCTTCAGGTTAAAATCCATGGCTTTGGGTTTGTGCAAAAATAATGGCTCGGAATTTTAGCTTGCGATGAGATCCTGAAAGAAAAACCCGACCTCCTGTTTTGGCTTTGTAATGCAATCATCCTGCTGATCAGGATCTGATTGAAGTGATGGCGCTTTGTATTCTTTGAAAACTATTTCTCCTTTTAAAAAAGAAATGGGTTGCCGAAATATGGGCCCGTCAAAAACAAAGCTGTGATACTCGCCGTTCTCCCCGCAGGGATCAACACCAGAAGGTAAATCGTTTAAGAAGCTTTCATCCAGCATTCGTCCGCAAAACGTCTTGTCAAGCAGCGAACCATTCACGCAAACAACAATGGCTTTGAACCCCGCATGTATAAATTGTTGAATCAATTGATGGCTGTCCATCTTCCAAAGCGGAAACAAGCATTGCAGGCCATCTTGTGCAAGTAAACTCTCCCGGTAGCGTTTTAAATCTTCCAGGAAAAGATCACCAAAGATGCCATGTGTAAAACCTGCTTCTTTTAACCGGCGATGTTGGTTTCGTACAGTGGTTTCGTAAGCCTGCATTCCCGGCATCTCCGGGAGTTCGATGGTTTGCAACGGCAGACCGATAGCAGCGGCCTGCCGTTGAAGTAACTCGCGGCGAACACCATGCATGGAAACACGGTTTGTTCCTGCATTGACTGATGTCAGTAATGTTTCTTACCAGCGTGTAGGTCTTCAGCTTAATTGGTTTTGCTGCAAAGGTCACCGGATCGAAATACACATCCGCCCGCTCGCCAACGGAATTCAGGTTTACCGATGCATAAAGTGCCTTTGTTACCTGTGTGCCCAGAAAAATATTAACGGTGCTCTTCGGACGGCGCAACAGGTTGAAGTAAGTGGTGTCTTTCCCGCCTTGCTTTGTTGTGATCTTTCCATCTACATAACTGTAAAATGCTCGCAATTGAATGTTGTCGGTCAGGTTCAGGCTTCCATCAAGTTCAATTCCATAATCTTTTTGCTGATCCTGGTTGATATAATAAGATTGAAAGGTGGTTGCGTTGTAAAAGAAAGCAATGGCGTCTTTCACGCGGCGATTAAAATATGTTGCCCGCAAATTTCCCTTGCCATCTTTGGTAAATACCTGCGCACCTGCTTCTACATTCAGCGATGTTTCCGGTTCCAGTTCTTTGTTTCCATATTCGGAGAACAACTGGTACAAGCTTGGTGTTTTGTAACCTGAAGAAAGATTGGCGAATA
>SEBV01000123.1 GCA_004172865.1 Gammaproteobacteria bacterium
CACGGGTTACCGGGGATGATCCTTGGTGTTGGGGTTCCGCGGTTACATGCCACCTGGTTTGCAACGAAAGTGGAAGTGAATGGCATTAATACGGCAACGGTGAAGCCGGCTGCGAAAGGAAAAAAGGTCAGCCGCACACAAATGATGACGCAATTGGATGCAGTACTCAAGAACTGGGGTAAGTATGGAAGTTCGATGCGGCTAAATTTTCTGCTGTAGCAGAATTTGTCAAGCAAGAACCATTCGCTTGTTAAGTTAAAATGGAAAAACGCAACAGAAATGATTGCGTTTTTCGTTTATTACAGAAGTAATGATATTTACCTTATTACTCTCTAAATGAACCGGTACGGGGTCGTTTATTTCACCAATTCCAATATCAAGATTGTTTTTCCCGGCACCTTCCACTCTGCTGCAGTTAAGTCGCCGATCCAATTGGCCGTGATACTTTTTGCCTTAGTAAAACCGACCGTGTTTTCAACAAACCTTGCTGGCTTTATCGTCTTTTCATCACTGCTTGTATTCATGACAACCATCACAGTGCTTTTGCTGTCGGTTCGGAAGTACGTATAAACCCAATCTTGCGGAACATATTGCACCAATTTACCAGTGCGTAGTGCAGATGAAGCCTTGCGATAATTGGCAATCGTTTTAGTCCAGTGGAAAGCCTCTTCTTCCTGCGCCGTGCGGCCAGCTTTTTCAAACTTGTTTTGCTTGTCGCCACTCCATCCGCCGGGAAAGTCGAGCCTTACCCAACCGTCAGGGTTAGCCACTCCTTTCATTAGTACTTCTGTGCCATAGTATAGTTGCGGAATTCCACGTGTTGTAAGCAGCCAGCCAATACCCATTTTAAATTTTGCAAAGTCCTCTCCAATTTCAGAAAAGAACCTTGTTTTATCATGGTTGTCGAGGAAGTTGACATTCTTCATTGGGTCTTTGTAAATCACGTCTTGCGCAAGCGTGGTATAGAGCTTGGTAACGCCTTCCGTCCAACCGAAATTTTCATTCAGCGCCGGGAGAATGCCATACAAATGCGTTTGAAAATCGGTAACACCCGGCAGATTGCTTTTAAAAGGAATATTCAGTTTGTTTTCTGTAAAGTAAGCCTGGTTCACCACGCCATGAATCCACGTTTCACCGAACATGTGAAGTTGCGGATATTCATCCAACAGGGCTTTGTTGCACCGGTTCATAAAAGCTAAATCGTTGTAAGCGTATGTATCAATGCGCCAGCCATCCAAACCAAATTCTTCTGTGCTCCACATGGCGTGCTGAATCAGGAAATTGGCAAAGAAGGGATTGTCTTGATTGATGTCGGGCATTGAAGGCACAAACCATCCGTCGCTCATTATTTTTTTGTCGCTTAACGAAGCGTAAGGATC
>SEBV01000124.1 GCA_004172865.1 Gammaproteobacteria bacterium
CGGACCTGATTTTTCATGCAGCACGACAGCACAAACGCCTTGTTTTCTTTAGCCAACGAATTGGTGAATTACACGTCGCGAAACATTTTTCTGACTGGGAAAGCCGGTACGGGCAAGACGACTTTTTTAAAGTACCTCCGTGAGAATTGTCCAAAACAAATGGCCATTGTTGCACCAACGGGTGTAGCGGCTATTAATGCCGGAGGTGTTACCATTCATTCTTTTTTTCAGTTGCCGTTTTCGCCTTTTGTTCCCGAAACAAGCGGCTTTACCGTAAACGGTGAGGATGCCAACAACAAACACACCTTGCTTGGCCGTCTTCGGCTGAACAGCGACCGACGAAAAATTCTGCAGGAGCTGGAACTGCTGGTAATTGATGAAATCAGTATGGTGCGTGCCGATGTGCTGGATGCCATTGATTTGATACTGCGGCATTTTCGCAACCGTCATTTGGAAAAATTTGGCGGCGTGCAGGTGTTGTTCATTGGTGATATGTATCAGTTGCCGCCAGTGGTGAAAGAACAGGAATGGAGCATGCTTCGTGACTATTACCAAAGCCCTTATTTTTTTCACAGTCATGCCGTAAAAGACGAGCCGCCAGTGTATATCGAGTTCACCAAAATTTACCGGCAAAGTGAAGAGCAGTTTATTCGCTTGCTCAACAAAGTGCGGAACAATGAGATGGATGCACAAAGCCTGGAGGCTTTGCACCAGCGTTACCAACCCGAATTTTTTGGAGAGAAAACAGAAGGTTATATCCTGCTGACCACGCACAATGAAAAAGCAAGAGAAATTAATACCGGAGAACTGGTGCGGTTGCCCGGCGAGATGTTTACTTACAAAGCTGAAGTAGATGGTGATTTTCCCGCTACAGCTTTTCCTGCTGAAGAAACCCTGCAGCTAAAAATTGGCGCACAAGTAATGTTTATTAAGAATGATCTTGCCGATAAAGGCAAGCGTTATTTCAACGGGAAGATTGGCGTGGTAACAGAACTGGAGAAAGACAAGATACTGGTGCAATGCAAAGACGACCCGGATGCCATTGAGGTAACAAAAGAAAAGTGGGAAAACATTCGTTACACATTGGACAGAACAACACGCAATGTGAGCGAAGATGTGCTGGGCTCTTTCTCGCAATATCCCTTGCGATTGGCCTGGGCCATTACCATTCACAAAAGCCAGGGGCTTACGTTTGACAAAGCCATCATTGATGCCGGTAAAGCCTTTGCTCCCGGGCAAGTGTATGTGGCGTTAAGCCGCTGTACCAATTTACAAGGCCTGGTGCTGCACAGCAAAATTCAACAGCATGCGTTGCTAACCGATAGCCGCATTGTGCAGTTCACAAAAAATATTTTACCGCTTGACGAT
>SEBV01000125.1 GCA_004172865.1 Gammaproteobacteria bacterium
AATGCCTACCGCGATGCCGGTATTTACCGCGGACAAGGTCCAAGCCGTGCCGCTAAATATGGTGCTGTAGCCGTAATTGTCAGAAGTATGTCGAACAGCACCGATAACAACCCGCACACGGGTTCAACCGTTTACAACGACTCGTTTCCGAAAATTCCCGCTGTTGCCATTGGCTTGCAGGATGCGGATTGGTTAAGCAATGCATTAAGAGAGTCCAAACTATTGGTAACACTGACTACACACGGCCACTTTTTGCCCGATACAATTGGTCATAACGTAATTGGCGAGATAAAAGGAACTGAATTCCCAAATGAATTTATGACGATCGGCGGGCACCTGGATAGTTGGGACCCCGGCGAAGGTGCGCATGATGATGGCGCCGGCTGTGTGCAAACAATTGAAATACTAAGAACGTTTAAGGCCTTGGGCTATCAGCCAAAGCGAACCATACGTTTTGTATTGTTTGCCAATGAAGAAAATGGTGGTCGTGGCGGAAAGCAGTATGCGGATGAAGCAAAGGCAAAAAACGAAAAGCATCTATTTGCGCTGGAAAGCGATAACGGCGGCTTTACACCTTTGGGTTTTGGGTTCACCGGTAGCGATGCGCAATATCAAAAAGTATTAAGCTGGAAATCCTTGTTACAACCGTACAGTCCTGCTGTTATCAACCGTGGAGGAGGCGGTGCCGATATTGGTCCATTGGGAAGAACATTTGGAACGGCGCTTGCCGGTTTAACACCTGATCCGCAACGCTATTTTGACTATCACCATGCACGCAACGATGTGTTTGAAGCCGTGAACAAACGCGAACTTCAATTGGGCGCTATCAACATGGCAGCGTTAGTGTATCTTATTGACCAATACGGACTCTGATTAGTTAGGCTGCTCAGTTTCAAACCGCTCAACGGAATGAATGCCATTCAGCGACTTCAATTTATTGACCAACTCATCCAACTCCTCTTTGTCGTGAACGAATAGCCTAATCGTTCCTTCAAACAAGCCTTCTTTTGATTCAATCGTGATGGCTGAGATGTTAATGCGCAGATCGCCGCTGATGATGTTGGTGATCTTATTTACCACACCCACGTCATCCATTCCGATAATGCGCAAACCGGTAAGGAAAGAAATCTCCTTGTTCTTCGCCCATTTGGTTTTCACAATGCGGTGGCCATAGTTTGACAAAAGTTTTGTGGCATTCGGACAATTGGTACGATGAATGGTTAATCCTTTACCAGTAGTAACAAAGCCAAACACATCATCGCCTGGAATGGGTTTGCAGCAATTGGCAAGATTGTAAACAATGCGGTCGCTGCTTTCGCCAAAGATGATCAGTTCTGTATCTTTTTTAGTGATGGCAGG
>SEBV01000126.1 GCA_004172865.1 Gammaproteobacteria bacterium
ATGTCAATATGAAGGAAGTAACGCTTGATTTATATATAGGAGTGCCGCGGATAACAGGGCTACAAAAAAGAAGAAAGAAGGAAAGATCAAATTTTCAATTACTTTTGACTCGTACTGTACATTCATAAGATAGTCATACCAAGCACTCAAAACATCAGGTTGCTCTATATAATCAGTTAATTTTTGGCAATATGCGATATTGCATTTATAAGTATTCAACATTTTCGCTACACAGTAACGTCTATCGCCTATCTCAATTTTGAGTGGTGTATCTCTATTTGACATAAAATAGTAAGTAGCGAAGTTTAATACTTGAAATGGTCTGATACCTTTAGGATTTACAGTTAAAGTATCTACGTCACCTAAATGATCCAATATTGGTTGAACCAATTCTTTAAGTTTGGATTTTGATATCTCCTTGTGTATTTTATGTATCTCAAAACCACAAAACATATTGAAGACATTTGCTGGACACTTCTTCAAATTGGGATAGAGACCAAATTCTGTATATGATAGAATTTTGTCATCTTCCATCCATCTGATAAGGAGGTTTTTACAACTTTGGTATCGTGCATTCATGTTGCATAATTTTATGTATGTTATACTGTTTGTTTCAGGAATAAGCTCAACATACATCATTTCTGGATTTCTAACTACGCAAATGTATTGCTCAAATGTATTTCTGTTTAAAATAACATTTATTTGTACAATGTTCACTACAGTACTTCTTTTTCTTGATTTCATGGTTGATCAAGATGACCGTAAATTGAACACCTTCTTCATCAATAGTCCATTGCTCATTATGAATATTCTCTCTTCTGTGTAATTATTAGACAAAGTCTGGTGCCGACAAAGATGCTATCGTCGATCAGGTTCTCATGGGAGTCACGGGCATCAATGTACCCTTTTTCAAATTGTCGACCAATACTCAACGAGTACTTTTCTTCTACGGCCTCATGTTCAAGCGCCTCCCTATAGTTATTATTCGAGTTCCAGAACGACTAGCGGGGCAACAGTATGCCGATGTTCCTTCCGCTGTGCGCGCCCTTGCCGACGAGTATGGGCTGAGGGTAGTAGTGGATGGGTCACCGCACTCTCTTCCTCCAGAGCTGCTGACAACCAATAGGCAAGTCGTGCTTTCGGTGGAGCCGATGTCGAGGGAGATGATCGAGTCTATTCCGGAGTTCCAGGATTTCATCGGAAAGCTGAAGAGGTTTCATCTGGATAACGCAGTGTGGCAAGTATTGGGAGGGTGCCCAGCGAAGTACTTGGACGTACGAAGATTGATCGCCAATTGCCCAGATGATGCAATAGTTGACAGAGTGAGGAGTCACTTGATTTCTGTCCTAGATGAGGCTG
>SEBV01000127.1 GCA_004172865.1 Gammaproteobacteria bacterium
GCACCCTTTTCATACTCATTCAACAACGCATTGTAGGGATGAATTGTATAACCTAATAACTCCGCTTCTTCCTTCTTCAACTTTACCAGTGCATCCAGATCCTTTTCGTAAATGGCAAAAGAATTTTGGCTTCGGGCTTCTAGCCAGGAGTGAAAGGTCTTGTTGACCTGTTCGGACATAGCCCGCACAAAAGCCGATGTGTATTTTTTGTTTTTCAGATAGTCTTCACGTGTCCGTTCTACGTTTCGTTTTTCGGCTGCGGACAGGTCATCTTTGGTTAGCAATTCGTTCAACAGTTCGCCTAAGGATTCTTCACTAAAAAATTGGTGGGCAACTTCTGACAGCGTGCTGATTTGTTGTCCCCTGAAATGTGCGCCGCTTTTGGGAAGGTAGGTTTCCTGGTCCCATTGCAGAACCGCATTGGCTGCATTCAGGTCGGCAATGCGTTGCATCTTGGTTTTGTAAGTCGTATAAAGTTTCCGGGTGTTCATGGGCTAAAACTAAGGGCGGTATTATTTTTCTTTCAATTTTATTTTCCTCACCATGCCGCCTTTTGTGTCCTTAATGCTTTGCATTACGATGAAAGCCCGCGGGTCAATGCGGTTGACTTCAGAAGTGAGACGATTGATCTCCAAACGGGTGATGACGGTAAAGATGATGTCAACGTTCTGATTGCTTAAGCCGCTTTTTCCGAAGCCTTTCCGGCCAGTGTAAACCGTCAGCCCTCTTTCCAGTTTGTTTTGAATCATGTGCATGATCTGCTGGCTGTGCGTAGAGATAATGGTGACGCCGGTATATTCTTCAATGCCTTCTAAAATAAAATCCACTGTTTTCGATGCGGCGAGATAGGTGAGAATAGAATAAAGGGCTGCCTCAATAGATAACAGGTAAGCTGCAATGGAAAAGATGACAATGTTGAAGATTAAAATGAAGTCGCCTACGGTTAAGCTAAACTTTCGACTGAGATAAATGGCCAGCACTTCTGTTCCATCGATCACGCTGCCGCCGCGAATGGCCAGGCCAATACCTCCTCCCAGGAAGAAGCCACCAAAAACTGCTACCAGCACTTTGTCGGACGTAACTTTTGGATAGGGAATAAAAGCCACAGCAGCGGCCAGTAATGTGATTGCCAGCACACTTTTGATGCTAAATGCTTTGCTGATTTGTTTGTATCCCAGAAAAAGAAACGGCAGATTAAACAGGATGATCAGCAGCGACAGTGAAACCTTTGTCTGTCTGTTCGTTAAAAGCGAAATACCCATCACTCCACCATCAATAAAGCCATTCTCAATTAAAAATCCTTTCAATCCAAATGCTGCCGATAAAACACCCAACAGGATCAGGAAAAC
>SEBV01000128.1 GCA_004172865.1 Gammaproteobacteria bacterium
TTGTTGCTGCTACCCGTAACCAATCCTTATTACAACGAACTTTTTGTCAACTACAAAATCAACCTTGCACAGTTGCACATGCGGCTGGAGGAATACGATAAGGCAAATGAAATTTATTTATCGCTTTTACCGAAGAAGATCAATCTGAATGAAATCAATCATAATATCGGCTCCCTGAATTTAGCTTTAGGTGCCGCGGGTAAGGCCATCGGTTATTTCCGCAAGGTTCATTACCAGAACAACAAAGTAGTGCGGTTGTACAACAGCATTGGTGAGGCATTCTTTAATCTTAACCAGTATGATTCCGCTGCGTTTTATTATCAAAAAGCAACAACTGCCTTCCAGGCGCTGGGACAAAATACCGACAAGGTTGGCTACGGTTTAGTGTTGAAAAACAAAGGCGACCTTCATCTCCGGAATGGTAAAGACACCGATGCGATACGTTTTTACCAACAGGCCATTCACCAGTTCTACCCTACGTTTGCCGATACTGCGCTTGCGGCCAATCCGCATCAGTTTTCCGGCGTTTTCTCCTACATTAATTTGTTCAACGTTTTAAAAGCAAAGGCCGATGCCTGGCACCGGCTGTATGAAACAACAAAGAACCTTTCGGCGGCTGTTCAGGAGTTAGATGCTTACCGGTCGGCATTTGAACTTATTGACTATGTTGAACGCACATACGAAAGCGATGAGGCCCGTCTTTTTCTTACCAAGATCAAGTACGCGGTGCATGGCAAACCCATTGATATTGCATTTGAACTTTATACCAAAACAAAAGATGCGGCTTATCTTGAACTTTTGTATGCCTTTGACCAGCAGAATAAGGCTGCGGTGCTGGCACTAAACCGGCAAATCAACAGCGAAGCGGCAGATAACAATTCGCCGCAATTAGAGAAAGAGCGACAGATTAAGACAGAAATCACCCGTTTGGCTATCCGGGCTTCACAGGTAACGGATAGCGTACAGTTAGCAGCAATCAGCTCTTCTATTCGCGACCAGGAGATTGCGTTAAGCAAGGTGCAGGAAGAACTTCAACCAAACGCTGTTTTAAAAACATCCGGCATTCCTCCCATTAAAACTCTGCAAACGAAATTATTGGATGATAAAACTGCCATTGTCTCGTACCACCTTGGTGCAGAGAAGATGACGACACTTGTAATTGGTAAAAACACCGTTGCCTGCTACCAGCAGCTCTTACCACGCAACTTTAATGAGTTGATGCAGGAAGAAATCCAACGCGTTAAAACACCCGGCAATGCACTGCAATCCAATGATACAATTAATTTGTTCCAGTTTTTTCTGCAACATGTTCCTCTCGCTGGACTTCACCAATTGATTATCA
>SEBV01000129.1 GCA_004172865.1 Gammaproteobacteria bacterium
AACGAAATTGAGACCTTTGAAATTCCGGAAGACGGCTTTGTGCTGTACCCGCATATTTTCTACCTGGGCGTTACCATGGAATACACCGAAACACATGCGCATGTTCCGTTCCTGGAGGGAAAGTCTTCAACCGGCCGTTTGGGTATTGACATTCACGCCACCGCCGGAAAAGGCGATGTGGGTTTTTGCGGCAACTGGACACTGGAGATTTCGGTGAAGCAACCGGTGAAGGTATATGCCGGCATGCCGGTGGGACAACTTATTTACTTCCCTGTTGATGGCGAAATTGAAGTGAAATACAACCAAAAGGGCAATGCTAAGTATAGTAATCAGCCCAACAGACCAGTGGAGAGTATGATGTGGAAGAATAAGTTTTAAAGCACTTACCCTCTCAATGGAAAACTTAGGTTGGTGAAAATTTATTTTATTCTGTTCTAATAAAGGTAAAAGCTGGTTTTATGAGACCAGCTTTTACTTTTCTGTTTGGCGTCTGTTGCGTCGCACACTTGCACGTTCAGAAACTTCTTCGTCTTATTAGGAACACAACGGATGCAAGGTTTGCACAAAGACCACAAGTACAGTTATCATTGTTGTTCTTGGTGTTCTTCATGATCCTTTCTCTGATCAGTAGCGTACAAGGCGTACAAGAGTGCGACGCAACAGTCGCCAAGTAGCAGCACTGTATGGGGGTTAAAACGAAGTGTCCTAAAATAGAGAAATAAAAAAGTGCGAAAAATGCACAACTGTAGCGGGTTTCAGCCGTTTTGCCGCTTTGGCCTCAAAAAAACGAAGCGTTCCATTTGCTTCCATTCCAGTTCCATTCCTACTCATTCAGCAATTTGCTTTTAATGATTGCAATATCGGCCTCTAAATCGGTGATGCGCTTATAAATTTCCCCAGGCGAAGGCAGGTGCTTTGTCATCCTTTCTACCACGTACCAGCACTCCAAAACCTCGCTTACATCCAGTACAATATTGGGGTAAAGTCCTTTCTCATTGTGATCACTTTTGCAGACTAAAACACCGCTTTGTGGTCGGGACAAAACCCGCTTAATAATAATGCCATGATCCCTGGTTACCAACACATGCACCCGGTCCTCGCGAATCTCTGTAAGTGGCGTCCAGCGGGCAATTGCTAAATCTTTATCCTGTAGTGTAGGGAACATTGAAGCGCCTTCTACCTCAAAAATTCTGTACGTTCCATTGTTGGCACCTGGCAGCTTGTAAGCTGGCAGCTTTTCGATGTATTGAGGATCACCATAGCCGTGCAAATAGCCAGCCCTGGCACGTACCGGCACCATCACCGTGTTTTCTTCCCCATTGGTATC
>SEBV01000130.1 GCA_004172865.1 Gammaproteobacteria bacterium
GCTCGATCAGGCCGAGCAGACCTGCCCAGGGCACGACCTGATCCATCTCGGCAAGGAAGCGTTCGCGGCGGGTTTGCTTGCGCTTGCCGGCGTACTCGAAGTCGGAAAAGCTCATCTGGACTCATGGGAGGCTCGGATCAGGTGGTCAGGCGATTTTCGCATACCCGGGACTTGTTCGGAGATTCCCTAAACGTTGCGCGCGGTCACTTAGCTCGCGATATGTCAGACTAGCTATTTCGTCTGTGACAGCAATATTTTCTGGATAAGCGAGAGCGACGCGTTCAAAAATTTCGGGGAGAGTAGTGCCGACGAACTGCGGCGGTAGGTGTGTAGTTGAAATTTCCATAACTAAGCTAGATCTCTTGTAGAAAAACCAGTGTGGGAAATTACCATGTCTCTAGTTGCTTGGCCGTAGACGATACTCTTTAGGCTCAGCGTGCTCGACAGTTAAATGCTGAAAGCAAATTAGAGCTGAGCTGAGTGCGATGTATGCATAAGAGTCATGAAGCAGATGATGTGTAGTCCGACGGTATCAGTTGAGAGTGTTTTGATGCCGTTATAAATTAGAATAATGCGCAGGGGGAAACGTGGTCCAGAGCAAGGCTGTCGGTTCTCTGAGTTGTTCGATTATAAATGCCTTTGTAATGGCTTGTGTTTGTACAAAGATATGCTCGATGTATGGCTTGGTCATCAGAAAGGCGCTCTTGTAATTTAAGTGATCATGCTTGATCTGGCTCGGGTAGCGTCGTGAATACGAAAGCTAAATGGTATTTTCATTTGATCTCCTTAAGTACCTTGGGGCGGTGTGTTCTAAGTTAAGTAGCTTTGATGTTGTTCGTCAATGCCGCCTCGCCCTCAGTCGGTGGCTCTGTCACTGACTCTGTTTATAGAATGTCTTTGGTTTACGAATATTCCTGCGATTTGGACTACGGAAAATTCCTAAATTGATGTAGTCCCAGTACTAAGTTGCTAGCGATTGCTCGGTATCTACTAAGATGCGAGATTTTTTTGTAATTGCAGCCTTTCCTCTGTAGGAATTGTTACTGTCAATCGCGAGCGGTTAAACGTGAAAAAAAATCTGAATTCCACGCAATTATTTTTCAAACGGGCGATTGTGTTGCGCACCGTGGTGCTCTCGCCTCAGCAGCTGCCCTCCGTCCGTCCGGGTTTCTTCTCTGATAGAATGCAAATTTTTGAAGAGCCCCCTCATGCAAATTGCCCTGGCCCCCATGGAGGGGCTGGTCGACAACATCCTGCGCGACGTCCTCACGCGGGTCGGCGGTGTCGACTGGTGCGTGACCGAGTTCATTCGCGTCTGCGACCGCC
>SEBV01000014.1 GCA_004172865.1 Gammaproteobacteria bacterium
TTTGTATGTTGATTTTATATTTATTTTTGCAGCTATTTGTTTTTCTTACTCTTTATTTATTATTTTTTTTATCTACTTTGAATCAATTGTTAAAGACTTATTCGGATTTTCTTACGCCAAGCAAAAATAGAATTTTGTTTTTTATCTTTCATCTCAACTTTTTTCGGTGCTATCTATGGACCCTTCTTTTTGGTACCTAGCATTTTTTTGTGTCGGTTCCCTCTGTGGCTACGTTATCGCTCAAGGTTTGAAAAAATGAATCGCCTCACTATTAAAATATTTCTGTTAGTTATTGTTTTTTTTGCATGCTTTAATTATGCACATGCAGCAGCAAAGCCAGCCTATTCCGGCCGAATGAATAATGTTGCAGGTTCTTTGTTCCAATTTAAAGCTCAGAAATTGGGATTCGCTGCAAACGATCCTCGTTTCGTTCAATCTCTAGCTCGCGTATCCACATCCTCCACTAGCTTAATCGCTGAAGGAGCTGCAGCAACTACAATGTGGCCGCGTCTGTTATTAGTTGCAGGTATCGCAACCCTAGGCCAAATTGCAATGGATTTAACCACGGAATCCCCATCGCCTTTAATTAAATGGAATGCCGATGGCACAATCAATTTATCAGGAGCAACTGCCGTCATTGATGGAAATACATATCCCATTTGTCAAACTGGGCAATCAATTATTGATGCAGTTGGTACATCTTTTGATGGCTACTGTGTCAATTCCGCAAGGACGGCGTTCTCACGTATCGCTACCAAGTCCGTTACCTGCTCTTTGTCTTCTCCCAACCCTATCTGCACAGGCAAGTCGTTAATATCGTACGTCGATTCATCTTTTGCTGGTGCCGCCCCTACGCCTCTCGCCTCCAACTATTATTTTCGAGTTGTTAACGCATACCAGCAATCCTCGGATTCCGATAAAACTCTTTGGAATGTTGTATACGGTTATACCGTGCCATCCGGTGTCGTTTTAACTCCTCCCGCCCCGCTTTCAACCAATTTGAGCCCTGAAGCAACTTTAGCAACGTTGACCGATGCTCAAATGACGAAATATTTAAGTGATGCCCAACTAGCTAACTTTGCTAATACATTAATTCACAACGCTGTTCAATCCGCACCTCTCCCACTCCCGCAGCTCGCTTCATCACCCTTTACTCAATCTGATGTTAATAATTGGAGAGCGCAGAATCCCGCACTAAATCCCACAGTTGCAGATTTGTTTTCGCCTGTTGCGGCTCCGGGTACAAAATCAGTAGTTATTCCAAACCCTTTGATTGATGACAGTGCGACGCCTACTCCAGGAACTCAAACTATTAATGTAACTGCCAATGTTGATTGGGGCACCTTTGAAAATCCTGTTGTACCTGAATCACCAGAGACATCTGAAATTCTTGATCCACTCTTTTCGTTTTTCCCTTCGTTTAATAATTTTCATCTACAACAACATCAAGCGGAATGTCCAAGACCTATCTTCCATATGTTTAATCGAGATATTAAGTTCAATCAAATGTGTGATTTTATTCAGCCATTTGAATCTCAAATTCATCTGATTTGTTTAGCTATGTTTTCAATCATTTCCTTCATAATTGTAATTAGAGCTTAATTATGGGTGCATTACTAAGATTGTTTGGCGGGTGGTTAATACAATCCGTTTTATTAAAATTTATTTCCTTTACTATTTTATATTTAATTGTTTCCTCCTTCGCCACTTATTTAATGTCTAAGCTAACTGAATTTTCACCTGATTCTATTTTCGGTGGTTTGTACTCTTTGTCCTCTGGCACTTGGTATTTTTTATACATTACGGCTTTTGAACAAGGCCTACCAATGTTGCTATCTGCATCAATTCTGGCATTTTCAATCCGCCGTTTACCGGTAATCGGATAGTGCTATGACGATTAATGCTTACACGGGCCTGGTAGGTACGGGCAAGACTTACGAGTGTGTTAAATCTGTAATCTTACCTGCAGTACTTTCAGGGCGTAATGTCATTACAAACATCGATGGCATTGATAATGATGCAATTCGCTCTTTTCTATCTGAGAAACATTCCGTTTCAGTTGAAAAATTAGGTCACATAAAGTCTGTCTCTAATGACGATGTTTTGAAGCCTGGCTTTTTTCCAACGGACTACTCATCTTCCACTCCAGAGCCATCAGTTGTCGCTCCAGGTGATTTGGTCTGCATTGATGAAGCGTGGAAGTTTTGGGCTCCTGATAGCAAAATTTCAACCGAGCATCGCATTTTTTTTCGTGAGCATCGACACTTTGTCAATCCTGATACTGGTGTTTCATCAGATTTAATTGTATTGATACAAGACATTAGCGACCTACATAGAGTGCTAAAAGTAGTTGTTGAGTTAACATTTAAAACTCATAAGCTTAAGGCTATTGGTCGAAATAATAACTATAACGTTACTATGTGGCAGAGTTATAAATTAACCAAAACCAATTTGGTTAACTCTTGGATTAACTCTTACGATCCTGAAATATTTCCTCTTTACAAATCTTATTCTGGCACTGGTGGTAAAGAATCACAAACCGATTCTCGTCAGAATATTTTCATGTCTGGAGCTATAAAATTAAAAATATTATTTGTTGTATTTGCTATTTTTTTTGGTGTTTATAAAGCTTACACATTTTTTCATAACAAGATAACTTCTGACACCGAACAACCCGTTTCACAATCCACAGCAAATAATTCATCTGCCATAGTCTCGGCCCCTTCAGCCAATCACTCATCTGATTGGTATATTGTCGGCACTACCACTATTGACGGATTTTCCTCAGTAATATTATCCAACGGCACTTCACTTCGATTCGAATCAACCTCGAAATTTTCTGGCTATGGCTCCGCTTTAACTGGCATTGTGGATGGAAAGTCCGTTACTCGATTTTCTAATAAACCAAAGGAAAAAAGAATTTAAATGATCAAACTATTAAATTTATCCGTGCTAATGTTACTTTCAACGCTGGCTTTTGCTGAACCTGATATATCCGTCGATCTACAAGATGTCACAGCTTCTCAAGTAGTTCATTTGGTTTACAACGACCTTCTTCCTGATCGGCAATTTTTTCTAGACCCTAAAATTGCTAATGATCAATCTTTGGTATCATTTCGTTTCGCCAATAAAAAAGATAAATTTAAAAATTTCTTTGTTGAATTTTTACAAAGCCTTGGCTACACACTTTCCACCAAAAACGACATAGATTTTATTATCCCCTCTGTCCCATCTAAACCGTTTTCCGATGCTGAAAACCCAAATATAAAGCTATTTTCATATAAACCACGATTTCGTGATGCGTCTTTTCTTATGCAACAACTGTCACCTCTTTTTTCGGGTCACTTTTCTTCTCAACATCAAATTGCGGAATTATCTCAACCTAGTAATGTAGTTGGTCAGCCAGGCTCAGCTCTAGATAAAATTAGTAACAATGCAGACACGATGATTTTCGCCGGATCAATTCGAGAGATAGAAGTTTTGAAAAATTTGCTTTCTCAACTTGATTCAGATCCTGGGCAGGTTGTTGTCACTGGTATGTTATTTGAAGTACAAACCGGTTCTCGCTCAGCTTCGGCTATTAATATAGTTTCATCATTATTGAAAGACCGGTTTTCCATTTCTTTCGGTTCTTCTTCACCCTCTGATAATTATATGTCGTTCAGATCAGGCGATTTTTCAGCAATTGCAAGCCTTCTCGATACAGATAATCGTTTTAAGGTTCTATCAAATCCGAATGTTCGTGTTGCATCTGGTAAAAACGCGATATTCACCGTCGGCCAAGACGTGCCTGTGTTGGGATCCGTAACATTCAATGGCAATAGTCAACAACCTACACAGTCCGTTGACTACCGGAGTAGTGGTGTAATTTTTGACATCTCGCCTACCATTCGAGATGCGATAATTGAAGTTTCTGTAAGCCAAGAAATTAGTAGTTTTGTCCAGACAACGAGCGGCGTAAATAACAGCCCAACGCTGACAAAACGAAAGCTGCAAACTGCGATCACTATGCAAAATGATGAAGTAATTGTAATAGGCGGACTAAAAGAAACCAAAGTGTCTGGCTCCACGTCTGGGACAAAATTTTTATCTTTTTTACAGTCAAAATCAAATGAGGACACAAACTCTGAAATTATTCTATTTTTAAAAATACACAGAGTTTAACGCCCGCAGCGAGCTCCGAGCGAGGACGTAAACTCTGTGTATCTTTGAAAATCTTTATTTATATTCGCGAAAAAAATATTTTGATCATTTCTTCCATGATATCCGAGATTACTATATTTTTTCAGTTTGCTTAATATTTTAGTTTTGTCGTACCAAATTTTGATAACGCGTTCAGTGAGAGAATGTAATGAACAAACCTTTTTTGATTGGTTTTTCTAGCCAAGTTTTGACGATTTTTTCAGTTATTACCATTGTATTCACTTCAGGAATTATGGTGTTCAATGAACAAAAATCACTATCATCATTTTCTTTAATTATATTTTTTGGCTATCTTCCTGAGCTTCTTCTAATCTCAATAGTTGGATCAGTCGTTGATCGCTTTAGCAAGAAAAAAATCATTATCTTCTGTAACGTTTTACTTGCGTTAATTTTTGGCTTGTATGCCCTCACCGTATACCTCGATAAATTAGATATCACCTTTGCGTGCGTTTTTGTCGCGTTATCTTCTTCCGTTTCTGGCGTTCATCGATTATGTTACAACGCATCCATTGCATTTTTTTCTAAAAACACAGACTCGTATCCTAGGTTGAATGGCATTGTTCAGTCAGGTTTAGCGATATCTCACACAGCCGCCCCTTTGGTTTCTGGTTTCCTAATCCAATATACGAATTTTTCGTTAGTGCTCGCGCTGACTTCGACGCTTTGTATAGTATCTGCATGTATTTTTGTTTTCGTATCTTATCCAACCGACGTTGTAAATAAGGCATCACCATCCGTGAATAACGGCGGTTTTATTTTTGGAATTCGGGTTATAAGGTCAAAACCTCTTTTAGTAAACCTTCTACTAATCCACTCGATTTACAATTTCGCAAGAGGTGGAGCAATTGTCCTTTTCACTCCCCTGATTTTAAGTATCTCCTCGGAGTCGGTTTTAGGAATGTTGCGGTCAGTCGCCGGAATAGGAATGGGAGTTGGTTGCGTGCTCATCAACCTATGGTTTAGTCGGTCTAAAATAAATCTAACATTATTATTTTTTTTAAATATCAGTGGTGTCTGTATAGCCCTTATAGGTTTTACTCAAAACGTGTTAGCGATTGGCATATGTGTTTTCGTCCTATTTATTACTACCCCAATCCTAGCAACTTTTGCTCATTCGATTTGGCAAAAAGTTGTGCCCCAACAAATGCACGGGAGAGTTTTCAGTGTCAGGGATTCGATCGCCGGGTTGTCTGTAGTTGGAGGATATATATTATTCCCCTATCTCGCAGAATTCACTTTTCGCCACTCATCATTGAGTCAACCCGCTTCTATCAACAGTGTTTATGTTCTCTTTGGCTTGATTACCGTTTTAGCAGGTATCTTGTCATGGTCTAAAAAAATCGAATACCGTTTGTAGAATTTATTTTTTATACCTGACTAAACAATATTTTTTCGTGCAGCCTGATCGGAGTCAAATTGAAATACTTCCCGTCGCTAGATCCCATGGAATTTTGGCTTTCGTTTGAGTGGTTTCGATGGCAATCTCATTCCTCTCGGTGGAATTTAAGTGTTGATGAACAGCTAGTGATTCTGGGAAATGTAGATCCTAAGTTATATAGCATCTGGACCTTTAATTTTTCTGAATCACTGACCGCTCCGGATCATCTAAAAATGCGGCTCGGTATTTTATTAGGCGTTCATCAATTTTCGATCAGAGTCGCACCTGACAACAATATTTCACTAGCCAATAATTGGTTCAGCGTTCCAATCAGCGACACAGTTTTGAATGGTTGTAGCGTCAGAGACTATTTGCTTAAAGATAGTAGCGTCAGTTCGTTCCGTAACCTGGAGTACTTTCTTCTCAGTTACGACTTCTGATGTTTTGTGGCAGTTAGCATAAATCGATAATTCGAATTTACATCTCTCTGATAGTTTTGTAATCTCGCTGGGTCTACCCATCCGAAAAGGAAAGTTTATGCAAGAGTCGCATAGAATTGCATTGAATAATTACGATACGCTTAGGAATGAAGCTCGCGCTATTGCATCGCAAGAACTTCCAAATTATTTGCGTCGCGCAGCGAAATTAAAAGGTATTGATGCCGGTGCATTGTCTGCAGCTCGACTTTGGGATGACGACCCCGAAAGACTTGTTAGTTGGGACTGGAATTTTGCTAGCAGGTATATCCACCGTTACCCTAAAGCTTTCGATCTTGCGATCTGGGTTGGTAACAAGCTGTGCACCCTTGCGCTTGGAAGACCGAGTTACAACGGTACTTTTATGCGCCTCGATTTTATAGAAAAGGCTCCAACAAATTGTCCATTTTCAAGTGAGATGGTACCTATATCGATATTGGCTTACGAAACATATGCCAAACGAATTGGGGCTAAGCAATTTAGAATTATCGATCCGATAAATGACAAAGTGCTTCGCTCGTATTTGCAACACGGCGGGTTTAGTCATCACAGAGGATTAAAGGGAAACCCTCATTACTTGGTGCGTGAATTATGAGTAAAGACGATCAAACTAATAAGGAGTTAGCCAAACAGCACGCAAAAAATGCTGCTAAGCGCCTATTTGGAAATCGAACCAAAGAAGAAGACGAAGCTCTCCGAAACATAAAGATTATTGGTTCACCTGAAAATCTTGTAGAAAGTGATTCAGAAGAATCGTCCAAAAAATCTGACTAACTTTCAATTGCATTTATGAGGTTAAACCTATTATGACAATGAATCTGGGCCGCGCTTATTGCAGCGAACTTGATATTACTTTGTCTCCATATAAGGCTCGTGAAATTTATACAGATGAGGATGACGACAATTTTAACAAGCAACTCACTTTTCAATGTGAGGATGAAAAATGTCGTAAAATTTTGACCCCTGTTGGAATTTACATGACTCGTAAGTCCAAACGAGCTTTGCACTTTCGTGCAAAAAAGGGACACGAGGTTGGTTGTGGGTTTCTGCATCACCTCAAAAATGGCGGTAAGATTCGCCGTCCAGTTGAGAACGAAGACGATTATAAACCAACTTACTTCCCCACAGAATTGGATCTAGATCCACCAAAGCGCAAAAATAAAAGTAATGCGCTTACTGCCTCTTCTCATACTGAACCTGCAACGATTGAAACCGGCACATCCTTTAATGGAGATGAAAAACGCAAAACTAAAACTAAAACGCGCTACTTAGACCTTGTTGTAGATTGCTTCATGTCCGGGGATGATGAGAGTAAAAAAGGCTATTTTACCATCGCAGGTAAAACCAAAAAGTTTTACCAGTTTTTTAAAAAAATTCAGTATTTTGGAGACGAAGCTGGTTTAATTTATTATGGAACAATCGACAAATTAAATATGTATAAAAAAGATTACGGCATAGGAATAAGGTTCCTAAGTCCGCATGTAGCTGATAAAAAACGCACACGCATATGGCTGAATATACCTCAAGCATGTATTGATGAATCTCGCAGAAAAACTTCTTTTTTAAATGAAATAACTGAATTGAAGAATGCTGTGGACGGAGGTGAGTCCGTAGACGCATTTTTTGTCGGCGCTTATCCATCCAAAATTCTTATTGAAAAAGATGGTGACAGCTTCGAGTCCTTCAGCGCAGATTTAAAAAGCGTCGATCATTTGTCATTAGTGTTCTCTAAATGATGCGAACATACTGTCTTCGCCTGGATAATCGAAATGGTAGTTGAAGGAAAACTGTTCGGTTGGTTCGAAACTGGTCTTGAAGGAACTGTTTGGGCACTCCAGCGTGAGGGAACATCTGGTTACGATGGTCTATACATAATCGAGGAAGGAGATCACCTTGTAATTACCTCATCAACGGGACGTGAGTTATTCAATGATTATATTGCGGTGGATACCGAAAGTGGAAAAATGCAAAGGCCCTTCAGCCAAATGATTCAGCCGCAAGCTAAGGGCTTATGGATACACTGGACGCAGAAAGGCTTTTTACCTGATGATTGGGCAGAGCTATTCATAATTGAAACAAACAGCGGCCTCCTCACCAAGAGAGGTGGTTGGGTTCGTCCTTAAATGATTTGACGTTGTCATTCAAAGTTGAAAAGAAGTTTGAGCTTATGAGCTATTAAAGCTATCGTAATTTTTTTGCATCAAAAGCCAGCTTTCAGTTGATCGGCCCAATGTTTTTGACAGCCGATCAGCCCACTCTTCATTAAGGCTCAATTTCGCGTTCAGCAATTGATTGAGAGATTCCAATGGAACATCTAGTTTATGAGCCAACTCCTCATTAGAAAGCTGCAACGGCTGGACATAAGTACGAAAAATAAATTCGCCCGGATGAACTGGATTGTGCTGCTTCACTGATTATTCTCATCTACATAATTCAAAACTTCGGTTAATGAAGTAATTTGATAAGATTGAGTAACACCGCTTCGAACCAGGTGAACCGCCTTCATTCCCATCGCGGTAGGGCCGACATAATCTGCCTCAAATGTATCACCGACAAATAAGCACTGTTCAGCGCTACAATTAAAGCTGCTTAAAATCGATTGGTATATTTGAGCCTCGGGCTTGATGATACTCAACTCATAACTTAGAAAGTGTTTTAAATCGAAGCCCGCCAACAGTCTATCAATCGCTGCTCCATAAGGTTGAGCCAAGTTTGAACAGAGTCCAATTTTTATACCGCGAGATTGCAAAGCATTTAAAGTTGGAACGACATCATCAAATAAAGTAAGGCTCGATAATTCATCGCCAATTTGCCACTCGAGCTTTTGAACTAACTCAGAAGGAGGATTGATCCCTAACTCATTACCAATGTATTCAAGATCACCGTTAATGGTCATCACCATCCGCGCGTCATCAGGCCTAACCTGTCGTCCATTTTCGCGAGCCAATTTAAGAAGCTGCCTGAAAGGATGGTGCTGAATACCGAATTTAATTAGTGTGCCAAAGATATCAAATACAACGTGCCTAACTTTGCTTTTACTGTCCATTATCAAATACTTTCACTTTTCAATAAGTTAAGGTTACCGAAATTTAAGGAACATAAACAAAAGATTTACTTTGCTGAGATGAATACACCAACGTTTCGCCTCGCCACCTACTGGCGCAATAAGTGCCCACAAATTGACTACATCATTGTGTAAAAGAGTGATCTATAGTGCTTTTGGGATTCTCTAAGCGTTTGATTTTAAAGACATTGTGCAACACTGTGGCTTAGTGTGCAGGCTAGGACGGGGGTTCAACTCCCCCCGGCCCACCAAGTTAATAAAAAAAGACGTCCTTGGACGTCTTTTTTTATGCCTGAAATTCAGTCATGCAAGGAGTTAAGATTCATCTGAACCCCAGAACATCACCCAACTTCTTATACTTTATGCATTCCATAAATGATCAGGGCCAAGTTAAAAACTATTTTAAAATTAATAGTTACCGGTCTCATCAGTAGTGGGAAGGCTGCAAAAATAATACTATGACGATTTATCATTTTTGATAATTCCAGCGAGTTCAGTCCACAACTTAATGTAGGCAAAGTTAGCCGGTTTTAATTTAGCAAATACATCGATTGGAGCTTTGTGTTCTCCCATGTTTTCAACATCAGCCGAATAAGGGATTACCGAGTTCAAGAATGCATACTTGCCAGACATGGTTTCCATCGTCATTTTATGCAAGTTCTTTTGTGACTGAACCATAGAAAAAAATGGAATTATTTTACTTTTTTTATAGTCATTTTCATCAAAAAATTCTGATAATTGTTCAAAAGTTCGCTCCGATAAAGTCGTAGGAATTACCGGGACGAGAATTAAATTGGATGCTACAAATATAGCTTCAGATAAATTGCTAATCGATGGTGGGCAATCCAGAACGATAAGATCGTACTCTTTACCAAACCCTTTCAATATACTTTTCAATCTGCTCTTTCTTTTTTTAACGCCTGCTAAAAAGGAATCAAAATTACGGAAATTTAAGTGAGCGGGAATAATATCCAAATTCTCAAAGTCGCTTGCCTTGATATTTTTTACTACATCTTCATAAGCGCCAAAAAAGCGCTCACTCCATTTCTTTGATGATGGTTTTACTCGAAAATAAAAGGAAGATGCACCTTGCGGATCTAAATCTATTAATAGCGTCTTAAATCCAGATTTAGCAGCTAAATAGGCGATATTAACCGCTGCTGCGGTCTTGCCGACACCACCTTTCATGCTGTAACACGCTATCACTTTCATACCGAATCGCCCTGCCTCGTTGAGCCAAATATCACATCAATTTTGTCAGTCATTTTTTCTGTAAAGAAGTTGGCCAGAACATTAGTGACCTTGCACTTTTCTTCAACTTGCTTTTGGTGCAACACCGCAATTAACCCGGATAGAGATTTTGACATTTCTATGCGGTCGTCATTGATATAGTTTTGTAAAAAGCTTATCTGCGTGGCGTAATCATTAAAGTTACCCAGCACGGTTTGTATTTTTTTAACTTCACCCACTAACTTAGCAGTATCTTTTTGGGGTAAGAGATCAATAAAAAACTCAATCAAATAACGAAATTTTTTGAACTCGATACGCAGTGCATGAACATCATCATCGGCAGATTGACTATTTGTGGTCGCGCTCATTGCGAGCATCTTATGATAGCGATTTATCAATAACTTTTTGGCAACCTGTAAAATAGGTTGTGTCGCAGCCTTCATTTCATAGGTTGAAGACAAGGATAATTCTTCAGCGCAAGCAGAAATTTCACTGGCATAACTTTTCGAAGAAAAGTAATGAACCACTTTTTTTTGCTCTTCTTTTCGCTGCGCTTTAATCAAGCTGTAAAGCTCGGTTAACCCGCTGCTGAAATTCTCGGGAAGCAATGCACGATAATTTTCTTCGTCCAACAGAAATACATCGAGATCACGCAATCTATTTGTCTTACCGACAATCATAGAAAGCTTTTCCTTCAGCATTGCAACCGTCGCTTGCGGCAGCGATTTCTTCAATAAACTAATCAATGATCTTAATTTTCTAAAATTCACTCTATATTGGTGCAAAAATTCGGTATCTATATCTTTTACCGCGCCACTAACATGAAGTTTTGCGGAGTTGAGTAATCCGAGCGAAGCGATTCTCACAGAGTCTTCAGCTGGCATGTCAGCATCTATAGGTATTTCAAAATTGGTATCTGTTTCAAAATTTTTAGCAGCGTGATTCATCAATATCGTTTTTAATCCGAAATGATTAATTTCTTCCTCGACCACACTATCGAGAGATTTTTCTGCGCGATTATAATATTTTTTGTAGCCGCGCAATGCGCTCAACGTAAGATAGTGAACTGTAGTTTTTTCCACTATAGCTTTAGTTAGGCAAGCCTTAACTACAATTTTTTGATCCTCATTGCGCAGCAGATATTCTTGTTCAGTGAGTTTTACACTTATCACAGGTATAACAGCGCGCAATCCTATTAATTTCTGCAGAACTTTTTTCTCTCCAGAAAAATCCCACCAAAATCGAGCACCATTCGATGCCTTAATTTCTCTTAATTTACCAGTGGGATCAATAAGCTTAAATTCCTGGTCGCTAGTTTTATAGAATAAATAACCTGCTTTCCATAGATGAGAGTCAAAATCGTCCAAAAAAGTTAATACTGAGGGCACAACATCACTTACGCCAACGTCGAAATTAGAGGAAAATATCGAGGGAAAATCATGAACGAGGCTACTATTTATTTGCCAGGTAATTTCAGATAGAGAGTTCATTTTTAAATCGTCAGCCAACGAAAACACCTCACAAATAATGTTAATTTATTGATGTTAACATTGCAGAAGCTAATCTTCTAATGAATTTATTTTTGTAATCAATCTGTAATAAATCATGATAAGACTGAGAAGATCGAGTGAATTTAAAAAAACTATTTCAATGTGAAAATAAGTATAGATAGCTGTCGTTAAAATCATGACAGCGACAACTTACCATTAAAATTCTCATCCAAAAGGCTTCATATAAACCACAGATCAACAAAGAAACTCAAAACGGATTGAACTTTTTTGATGGAGTAACGTCAATGTAGTGTGTGTTTTACTTTCATGAGCTAACTCCCTCCTTATTGGCACTTTGCCAGCTAAGCGATTATTTTTGCAAAGCTAACCCAACGAAAGTTGGGTTTTTTTATATGCAATTTTTGGATTAGAGATTTCATCAATATATTCATAGCCTGCTCTTTTAAATGAATTATGTTCAGAATACATATCTTTAATGAGAAAGCGATTCTAGATTTTAATGATCTTCAAATAATTGAACCGCAGTTTGCAAAGCTTTTTCATATAACTGATCAGCAGGCATTCGCGGGCGCGCGGATTTTACGGCATCATTTTTAGCAGAATCATTCACCAACATCCGCACCTTGCGGAGAGCGCTTCCATCACTTACAACAATGCCAATTAATAAACCTGACAGATTATAGATACCAGTACCGTCATCAATGTTTTGAGCGTTAAGCGAATACATCTTTTCTGTTCCTGCGATGGGCGAACCTAAAATATCAATACGCAATTGTGGCCAGTTAGGTTTCGCATCATGTGCAAAACCCACGCTGTAAATTGGCGTTCCCGGGAATGGTGTTTTGTTAATTATTTCTGCTGGACCAAGTGTAGGTGCAGGATTTTCTATTATTAATCGTGCTAAATAAGCATCGGCAAATGTTTCATCAATATGTGCTTTATAAATGTGCCCAAAACCATTGCGCATAAAAAAATATTTATTTTTTAAAAGCGAAACACGACTGGTCATAATATGTGTTGCATCTACAACAATACCATTTGCCAGAAGTTTATTATTAATGAGCGATTTTGTATCTGTAATGGGACCCAGTTGAATATTGGCTGCTGTAAACGCATTTGAATCAAGTTGACCATTATTTATTTGCGTTAACATCGTCGTCACATCAGAGCTTTTGTGTTTTTCAAGTGACGATGACAATAGATTTTTGGCAGGCTGTGTTTGCCCACCGATTGCCAATAACCATGCATAAAATAAAGTTGCGTCAGAAAAATCTGGATGTTCAGCTTGAGTGTGTGCAGCTGCGCCAAGTGCGTGGCGGTATTCTCCCGCTTGCATGAGCGTTTGTATCATTGCCAGCTCGATTTCCCCTGAGTGAAAACTGCTGGCAGCTTCATCCAGCTGATTGCGAGCGTGTTCAATATCGCCAATCATTAAATCGTGGTGAACTGTTTTCTGGATGTGTTGAATTTTTTTATACTGATCTGGCGTGTAATTATCTGCATGTAGTTTGAGCGATAACGAACTGCACAGTAAAACAATTACGGTAACAATATATTTATTCATAGATAACAACCTGAACAGCTTAAACATAAAAACCCGCAAGGTATTAACTCGCGGGTTTTTTGTTGTTTATTGCTACGACTTATTGATTTGTGTTGGCGCCGGTAATACAGCCAGTTGAATCAACGGGTGCATTTAAACGTGTTAAACGCGGTTTGCCTAAACTCGCACTTGTAGGATCATAGGGGCTCTTAGCATTTTTAATATTAAACGCCACCAGGTAAGCAGATAAGGCATCTATATCTTGCGCACCGCCCAGTAGATTTTTACCATTTAAAAATGTTGTGAAGCCATCCCCACCGGTAGACATAAAATTATTTACAGTCACACGGTAAGTTTTAGTCGGATTTAAAACTACACCGGTCGCATCTACGATAGTGTCTACTGAATTATCCGCTGCAGTTAAGGTGACATTGGTGATGCGCGCATCGCAGGCTTTGCTGCCATCCCAGTTATATTTAAAACCTGCAGAATGATGCATCAAGCGCGATGCTGCTGCAGCTTGTCCGCGACATCCGGCAAATTGTTGCTCCAACACATTTTTAAGATCTTGTGCAGTAATGGTCATGGTCACCAAACTATTTCCAAAGGGCTGCACCGTGTAAGCCTCTCCGTAAGTGACATTGCCATCACCTTCATTAGCTGCGCTATTCGCGTAAGTAAAATCTGCACGTACACCACCGCGATTCATAAACGCAATTTGTGCTCCGCCAAATTGTTCTGCGGCAGTCGCGGCTAATTGCGCATCGGCAAGTAACTGTCCGTTATCACTGTTACAAGCTGCGTCAGATGTATTAGGCATAGCTTTGGTAACAGAACCGATAACAACGTTTGAAATCGGTACAACTAATGCGTTGTATTTATCGACAATACTTAACACCTCTGCGTTGGGTGTAACGCTGGAATCTGTGCGATCAACGAGGCGATTCGTTACTGCAACTGTTATGATGTCGTGTGATGCCGGATTAATCGTTACATCAATATCACTCAAGACACGACCGTAATTAGATGCTTGGGTAACGGGAATTAAACGTCCGGTTTTATTCGCGACACCTGTCGGGCGTGTTGTACTTTTCAGCGTGTTAGTTGCGGCATCAACTTTTGTATCGACTGTGGTTGCAGAACAATTATAAGCAGTGTGCGAATGTCCGCTAATTACTAAATCAACAGCGTCATCCAAACGGTTCACAATTTTTGCGATGTCGGAGCCTGATAAATTATCGGTGCAGCCATTGATATCTGACGTTAATACACTGGCATCAGCGCTGCTAACATTTTGAAATCCACCTTGATGTACCAATACAACAATTGACTCAACACCTTGTTCGCGCAACGTTGGTATTAAGGCATTAACCGTATCAGCTTCATCGTTAAATGTAAGGCCTGCAACACCACTTGGCGTTACGATGGTTGGAGTATCTTTGAGTGTCATACCGATAAATGCAATTTTGACACCGTTAAATGTTTTTATTCCGTACGCAGGAAACAATGATTTCCCATCGGCTTTTACAACGTTAGCGGACAACCATTTAAATTTCGCGCCTTCAAAAGGTACTGGCGTTCCAACCGTTGCACCGTTACAACTATTTGCATCGGCAGTAATGCATCCGCCATTTTGTAAACGTAATAATTCGGTAGCGCCTTTATCAAATTCATGATTGCCTACCGATGTAAAATCCAATCCCATGCGATTCAATGTTTCTACCGCAGGCTCATCGTGAAATAACGCAGATACTAATGGTGATGCACCAATTAAATCGCCCGACGCAACAACAACTGAATTAGGATTTGATGATTTTATTTTTGTAATATATGCAGCCAAATACTCAGCACCACCTACTGCTTTTTTCGGTGAAAGGCTGTTAGCCGTTTGACCAAAAGTGCCTGGCGATTGTAAGTTGCCGTGGAAGTCATTAAAGCCAATAATTTTTACGGTAAATGGTGTGGCATCCGCAACTGAACTAGAAGAACTGCTCATCGCACTGGATTCGGTGCTCATAGCGCTTGAACTATTTGGGATGGGCGAAGGTGAGGACGGTGTCGATGAATCACTACCGCACGCGGCCAAGATTAATGATGAAGAAAAAATAACTAACGCAGAAATTTTTTTCATGGGACGAATACCTATAGGAAACTTAATTGAAAACTCTATAGGTGCTAAATGACTGTAAGGTGACAACTACATATAAATATTTTATTGAAAAAAAAAGACGTCAAATGACGTCTTTTTTTATGCCTGAAATTTAGCTAACTAAAAGAATTAGCGCGCATCTATTTAAATCAATATTCAAACGTCTCACCCGCTAACGCTGGCGTAGTTGCTGGCGATATGCGGCGATGAGTCGCTTGCTCATACGCGTAGGCATAGCCCAATAAACGCGGTTCGCTGTAAGCGGCACCCAGGAACGAAATGGTTACTGGCATCTTTTCGTTGGTGACGCCGGCAGGAACTATGACGTCCGGGAATTGCGTGACATTGGCGATGCTGCTGAGCGATGGGCGACGTGGGCGTTCGACAATGTTGGGGGTTTCAGGGTCGATCATTTCTGGCTGTTGTGGACGTGTTGGATAAACCAAGGCATCGACTTTTTTCTCCTCCATTAAGCCAATCACAGCGCCCTGCACTGCTTTCATGCCGTAATTTTTGGCTGAGGTGTAACTTAACAAGCCAATCGATGGGCGCTCGCCTAATTCTTTGAAACGTTTGAACACACTTGGATGCGGATGGAAATTGCCTTTGGCTTTGGTCAACAACAAACCTTTATCACCCAATTCGGTAACCGTCTTCGGGAAACCGGGGCGTAAGCCGCCGAGATAATCCACGTAATTGTCTTTCACTTCGGCGCGCATGGGATTCATGACCGTTTCGCGGCTTTGCATGGCGGCTGCAGGAAAATTCAGGTTATCGACCAGAATTGCGCCTTGGGCTTCAAGCTCTTTAAGCGATGCGTTGAAGACGCGATCTACTTCGGGATCGGTACCGTTAAAGTCGCGAATCACGCCCAGGCGCACACCTTTAAGTGCGTCTTTTTTCAGGAACTGGGTGTAATCCTTGTAGAACAAACCGGCGCTGGTACCCGTGAGGGGATCTTTGAGATCAATGCCCGTCATAAAACCTAAAGCCAGCGCAACATCGTAAACCGTGCGTGCCATTGGCCCGCCAGTATCGAACGAGAGAACGCAGGGCATTATGCCGCTGCGAGAAATCAAACCATTGGTGGGTTTGATACCTACGATTCCGTTGGCCGATGATGGCCCGCGAATTGAACCGCCCGTGTCAGACCCCAAACCTAGCGGTGAAAACCAGGCTGCAAGACCTGCACCCGTGCCGCCCGATGAACCTGACGGAACACGACGCGGGTCGTGCGGATTTAAGGTTTGGCCGCCGCGTGAACTGTAGCCTACACCCCCATGGGCAAATTCATCCATATTGGTTTTGGCGATGATAATGGCACCGGCGTCGCGCAGTTGTTTGATGGACGGCGCATCTTCGTAGGGAATAGATTTATCCAGTAAAAATGTTCCGCCCGTAGTGGGCATATCGGCGGTGTTGTAGTTATCTTTCGCAAGAATCGGAATGCCATGTAAAGGTGAACGGCGACCGGTTTTCTTGAACTCCGCATCCAACGCACGTGCGGTTTCCAGCGCTTTGGAATTGAGTGTGATCACGGTGTTGATGCTCGGGCCTTTATGGTCGTATGCATCGATACGCGCTAAATATAAAGTGACTAACTTTTCATAAGTGAGCGCGCCTGCATCTACTGCGGCTTGAATATCCTGCACGCTCGCCGTTTCCAAATTAAAGGTTGCCGC
Organism: Gammaproteobacteria bacterium; assembly: GCA_004172865.1. GTDB lineage: Bacteria > Pseudomonadota > Gammaproteobacteria > Pseudomonadales > Cellvibrionaceae > Cellvibrio. The sequence goes on from SEBV01000014.1 coordinate 17,237, forward strand.
TTGCGTAAAAGGTGCTGCGGCCATGGCCGCTACTAGTGCAGACGATAAAACCAGTGAACGAAGTTTAAATGCTTTCATAAGTACAAACCTGTATTGAACAATTGAGCCTTAAACGCAGGCGATTAAGGAGTCCATTAAAAAGTGATGACGTCGCTGGCTAACGCCGGAGTGAATTTAGGCAACTTGAGTAATTTGGTGGATTGTTCGAAGTCGTAGCCGTAACCCAGTAATTTGGGCTCACTAAAGGCAGGGCCAAAGAATGAAATGGTCACTGGCAAGCCTTCTTTGGTCATACCGGCGGGGATGATTAAATCCGGGAAGCCGGTCACGTTCGCAACGTTGGAAGGTGAATCTGTTGGTGTCCGCGGTTTTGCAGGGCCGGATGGCTTAATCAGCGATGCAGGCACCGTATTGGTTGGGTAGACGATGGCATCGAGTTTGTTATTGGTGATAACACCCATCACTGCTTTGGTAAGCAATGCCAAGCCTTCATTTTTGGCAGCCAGATAAATTGGGTCGGTCAAATCCAGCGCAACTGATGCGGTGTACTTGAGCGCGTAAGCTTTTTCAGGGCCGCGATAACCGGTTTTAGGATCGTTGGATAAACGCACCAGATCATCAAAACTTTTGGGGTATTTCGCTCCCGTGGTTTTCAAATAATCAGTGATTTGAGATTTGAATTCCGCAGCCATGATCACGCTGTAAATATCCATGCGGCCTTCCAACATATAAGTTGGAAATTTCACATCAACTACGGTCGCGCCTAGCTTGGTCAAGGTGGCGACTGATTCATTAAATATGCGGTCCACCTCGGCATTTTTGCCGGTGAAGTCACGAGCAACGCCGATACGAGCGCCTTTGAGGGAGCCAGTTTTCAGCACGGTCGTGTAATCAGGAATCGTTTTGCCCGTGCTTTTTTTGGTGGCGGCGTCTGCAGCATCAACACCGGTCATTACATTAAGCGCGATGGCAATGTCATAAACGCTGCGCGCCATTGGGCCGCCGGTATCAAAACTCAAAGCAAGTGGAATAATCCCATCGCGCGATAGCAAACCGTGGGTTGGTTTCAACCCGACAATACCATTCACCGAGCTTGGGCCGCGCACTGAACCGCCGGTATCTGTACCCATACCGAATTGTGCAAATGCTGCTGAAATTGAAGCGCCTGTGCCGCCGCTGGAACCGGCCGGGCCACGAGTCAAATCATGTGGATTTAAGGTTTGCCCACCCGCTGTACTTGAACCATTAGGCACCGCACCTGCCGCCAAGACTGCCGGATCAGTCGCGCCGCTTACACTACCGCCACCGCCTGCCCATTCGCTGAGGTTAACCTTGGCGAGAATGATGGCGCCCGCCGCTCGGAGCTTTTTAACCACGAAAGCATCGTCTGGCGGGATTGAGCCTTCCATCAATTGCGAACCGCCAGTCGTTGGCATATCGAAGGTATCGTAATTGTCTTTAAGTACTACGGGGATGCCGTGCAATGGGCCGCGAATTTTGCCGCTTTTGCGCTCGGCATCCATGGTTCTGGCGAGGGCGACAGCTTCCGGGTTTAAGGTGATCACCGTGTGAATTGACGGGCCTTTATTGTCGTAGGCTTCAATACGTTTTAAGTAGGCCTCAACAACTTGCTCTGACGTTAGCTTGCCACCAGCGAAAGCTTTGTTGAGGTCGGCAATGGTCGCGGTTTCGATATTGATAGTGTCTGCCGACACAAATGTTCCAATACTTAAGGCAATAGTGGCCGCAAGAATTTTGGTCGCGGTCTTGAGTTTGGGAAAATGACTGTTCATAAAAATGCTCTCCATTGAAGTTCGTTATATCGCTATTAAGAACAATGACGCGGATGATTAAAGTGCCCCTACCGCTGGGCGCTGGGCACCCGTGCATAAGGCTTAAAAAAAGCCGACTCACAGGAGGCGGCTTTTTTAAAAGTGATTACAGCGTTTAGATCTCGCCTTTTACCGGGCCAAAATCTTTGGGTGGTTTGCGATGCTTGGTGGCTTTCGTATTTGGTGCCGTCTTTGCTCAGCACGAAAGTCGCCTGATAATCGGTGGTGGCAAATCCCGCGGGAACATAAACCTCCGCGATTCCCATTACCGCGCCGTAGCCGAAGCCCCAGCGAGTGGGTTCATCCGCGCCGCCAATTTTGGCTGCCAAGGCTGTGTCAGATGGGCTAACCAAAGCATCGAGCTTGTTTTGCTCCATAACTTTCATGGTCGCCATGCGCAGCACATCGCGACGTTTCATGGTGTGGGTAATTGCGGTGGTGCGAGTGTCCATAGTTTTAGCAGCCCAGTTTTTCATGGCGACTACGCGGGTGTTGCTCCAGTATTTCGCATTGGCATTCAAGCTTGGCCAGTCGTAGACATTGGCGTCACCACGCAACATCAAGTAGCGGGCAAAGTCGTAGGCGAAGGTGTAGCCCGTGTACTCTTCCGCGCCCGATGGCGGGTTGCCAACCATGCGTTGAATATCCAAATCTACCGGCCAGGGCGCTTTGTGAATTGACGCTGCGACTAAATAATCGCGGCTGGTAATGTCATAGCCAGGCACGCTGAATTCCGGTTTGCCATCCTTTTTCCACGACATAACTTCGGGCATATGGAAGGGAATAAATTCCGCGAGCGCATGCTCAAAAGTGAATGGCATATTGGCGATGGTTGGATCATCTGGATATTCCGGGTCGATAGTTTCAAATAATTCCGCACCCAGATCCTGCAGGACTTTTAATTCCTTATTAACACCATCACTCACTGCAGCATGCGCTGGCGAATGCTTAACCATAAACTCGCGGATCACACCAATACGCATGCCCGCTAAAGGTTTTGCCGTGCCGGGCGCAACAAGTGCATTGCTGTAGGGCGTTTTGGAAGCGGTTAAACGAGACAACGCGGTGTAGGGATCTTTAGCGTCGAAGTAGCCAGTGTTGGGATCGCGAAATGCGTCCAGCACTGTGGTTGCATCTTTTACGGTGCGGCAATTAATGCCGGGGCGATCCTGATAAGGATTTGCGCCAATGCCGCCGGAGAATGAAATCATCCCTTTGGTGGGCACAACATTAACTACGCCGTTAAAGTTGGCAGGGTTGCGGCACGAACCGCCGGTGGTTTCGCAAATAGAACACACCACCAAATTCGCTGCGACTGATACGCCTGAGCCACCGCTCGAACCGCCGGTTTCGCGAGTGGTGTCATAGGGGTTACAAATTGCACCGCCCCAGGTATCCCGCGAACCGCCACGGCCAAACATAGGGTGTTCGAGCTTGGCATCACCAGTTGGGTCGCCGCTACCGCCGTTGTATTCGGAGTTGGTTGCGTGGGCGTAAATGATTGCGCCTGCGGTGCGCATACGTGCCACCAAAGTTGAATCTTCAGGCGCAGCATCCATCGCGTATTTCACATCGCCACCACCGGTTGAGCGAATATCTTTTGCATCAAACACAGCCTTGAATGACATAGGGACGCAATACAACGGCATGGCTGTGGTATCAGGATTGGTGCCATATTTTTGGTCGAGAGATGCTGCAACTTCGAGAGCATCCGGCAATTTACGGAAAGCATCGCACGCCGCAGGACAGCTCGCTGGCAAGGGGCCAGATGCAGCGTCGCACTCTTTTGCACAGGAAACCGAGCGCTCACCACGCAGGTTCAACGACTCCAGGGCGTTCACTTGTTTAGCATTGGGGATTCCCACCACCATACCGAATTGTTGCTGCACGGCGGGATCGGAAATGGTGGATTCCATATGGCCGTAATCTGGTGTTTGGCCTTTGTACTTATCAAAATCCGGCATCCACTTATTCATGGCTACGGTTTGCGTTGGGAACTTCAAGGCGTTGCCAGCACGAGTTGTACCGGGTGCTGAAGGGATCTTTTTTCCATCTGCCGTGACCAGCTGCGTACAAATACCGTTGTAAGCTTGGGCACGTTTTACATAAGCTTCCACGACTTGCTTACAGGTAACTTCACCGGCGCGAATGCCGCTGTGAATACTGTCGATGGTTGCTTCTTCAAGTGTGAATTTACCGGCCGCTTGCACAACACTTGCCGTACATAGCGCAACAGTTAGCAATAGGAGATGAGGCAATCTGCGCGCTAAAAAAGGTATAGCCTTAACGGTGAACGTGGGCATGATCATGAGAGCTTCCTCGCAATAAAATTATTAAAGGGCAAGCGGTGGGAAGGCTGAATTTCAAAATAAATACTGATGGCATCAGCCAGGATGAGTAAGGCATTAGCTAGTGGCGTAATTCCCGTATCGCCGTAATGCACCTAGTGTTGGACGTAAAATAACCAATGCCCCCTACCGCCGTTTATCGACGCCTTAAAGCCGAGGAATAGTTGAGAACTGAGAGATGTTAAAAGCTGAAGCTGTTGGGAAGAGCCGCTTCGTCGGCCAAGACGAAGCGGCGTGGGGCGGGTTACAGCGGAGGGTCTAACGAGGATAACTTTTTGTCGAGTTCGGCAGCAGTCATGATGCCGGGCATACGTTTGTTGTCAGCGAACACCAACATGGGCGTACCGTTAACGCCATGTTTAAGGCCCAGCGCAAGGTTGCGATCCAAGGCGCCAGCATCACAGGCACCTGCGACTGTTGGCGGCGTTGTTCCGTCGAGCATCCAACTGCGCCAGACTTTGCCGTTGTCTTTTGCGCACCAGATGGCTTTTGATTTTTCCGGTGAATCGCCGCCGAGAATCGGAATTAAAAAGGTGTAGACGGTAATGTCTTTAACGCTGCTCAGTTCTTTTTCAAAATGTTTGCAGTAAGTGCAATTGGGGTCGGCAAACACCACGAGTTTGCGAGCACCTGTGCCCTGCTTCCAAACCACCGCGTCTTTTAATGGCAGCTTGGCGAAATCAAATGCGGTTAATTTAGCAACGCGATCTTGCGTAAGGTTGAGCTGTTTCTGCAGGTCAATAATATTGCCTTCAATCACAAAGCTGCCGAGGTCATCGCTATAGATAATCTCATTGCCCATGCGAACTTCCCACACGCCAGCAATGGGCGTTCTGGTCACTTCATCAATGGGGCCAAGCGATGGTAAACGGGCAGCGAGATTCTTGCGGATGGCGGCTTCATCGGCGAAAGCGCTAGTTACTAAACAACTTGCAGCCAATCCAAAAATACAGAGGAGACGACTAACTGACATAAAACCTCTTTCAGAATCTGTAACCCTAACACTTACCTATTAAGACGCTAGCAATCACACAAACCCTACCTAAGCGAGAAAATTTCCGGTGACTCGCTTTTTACGGTCTTACTTCTTAAAAATAGATTTAGGAATCATGGCGTGAACGCCTTTAGTTCCATCTACCGCTTGGGAGATTGTTAAATCCATCGCCGCGCTGGATAACATGTAGGCGTCTTCACGCTTCATGCCTTTTTTCTCGACGAGGAAATCCAGCATTTGGCTGGTAGCCATGTGTGCGGCTTCATCGAGATCGCTGTTGAAACCCATGGTCATATAATGTGTTGGCGTTTCGGCGCGTGGCCATTTCAGGTTTTGCTGTTTGTGCAAAATCACCTGGATCTCGCCTTTAAGCGATGTTTCTATCGCAGAAAGACACACTTCGCCGTGCCCCTGAGCCGCGTGGCCATCACCGAGTGAGAGTGATCCCCCGGCAATCTGCACGGGTAAATAAATCGTGCTGCCCTCACCCAAATCCCGGTTATCCATATTGCCGCCAAAGAAATTTGGCGGCCCACTTGCCACGCGGCCCATGCTCGGTGGCGGCGCTACCGCTACCACACCAAAAAAAGGTTTTACTGGAACGACAATTCCGGGCGCGTATTCCACGCTTTGTTTTTTGAGATCAATCCACAAGACGCGGTCTTTTTGATAATTGAATTCGTCCGGCAAAACTCCGCGCCCTGGGCGAAAGCCCTGGCCTGCGATAGGTAAACGGACATCAACGGACAACATGCGGATTTCAAGCGTATCGCCCGGTTCAGCACCGCGCACGGCGATTGGGCCAGTAAAGGTATGATCACCGCGCCCGGCACCTTCTACACCTTCGTAGACGGCATAAAGTTCAGCGGGAATTTTTTCTTTGGGAACGCCGAGACTTTCAAAATAACGCGGGTTGCCTGAGGCGGTTTCGAGCTTTACTTTATCGCCGGAATCAATCGTAAGTACCGGCGGTAAAGTGGCGTCGAAAAAGCCGCGGTGCACCTTGGTTGTAGACGCTTTCAACTCATAGGTTTTACCCAGCGCGAGCTGGGCCGAACTGCTGAGTAAAACGACCGTCGCCAACATCGAACGCGAAAACAAAATTTTCAAAGTCCTCATAATCCTTACCCCACGACGTTAATTTTCTAGCAGTTAGGCATAAGGCGTTACGTTTGGCTTGGCTGTATCAGGCGAAAGCGGTGGCAATTTGGTATGCCATGAAGTCGCGTTTTCATAAGCTTTGGCGAGCGCAAAAATTTTGCCTTCAGAAAAATGCGGGCCGGCAATCATCAAACCAATTGGCAAACCACTTTTACTGAACCCGCAAGGAATCGAAAGCGCAGGAATACCCATCACATTAAATGGCTGGGTATTGGAGGTAACGCGCGGATTCGCTGGTTTGGTGTCGTTAACTTTGCCGATCAATTCATTGAGCGTGGGCGGCAAAATACGTTGGGTTGGCAATACCACCAAATCAAAATTGGTGAAGGCATCATCCACCTTACGTCGAAGGGTTTCGATCTCCCATTTAGCGCGAATGTAATCAGTCGCTTTGGGCGGAGCATCCATAATACTTTGCAGGCGACGACGCTCTGCAAGCATGTATTTCGCAGGCGCATTCTTAAAATATTGCTCGTGCCATGCCAGAGTTTCACCCAAGCCGCCCAAATTGGCGAGATGCGTTACGCCAGGTAAAGCAACATCTTCAACACCGCTGGTGAGCTTGGCTAGAAGTGCGATTGCAGTCTCAACGGCTTTTGCAACTTCTGGGTCCAAATCGTCAAAATATCCCGCTGGCGCACCGAGTTTAAAGCCCGAAACTGGCTGCGACATTTGCGCAACGTAATCTTCTTTTGGGTGTTCGACGCTGGTGATGTCGTATTTGTCGTAACCCGCCAAAACATTCAACATAAGCGCGTTGTCTGCAACCGTGCGCGTCATTGGGCCGCAGTGATCGAGTGAAACGGTGAGCGGCAAAATACCTTTGATGGGCACTAAACCATAAGTCGCTTTCATACCCACGAGGGCACAGTAGGATGAAGGCATACGCACCGAACCGCCGGTGTCAGTACCGAGCGCACCGAAAGCGAGATGTGCAGCAACAGCCGCACCCGAACCAGATGACGAACCACCAGTATTGTGGGCGAGATTCCACGGGTTACGCGATGGCCCAAAGTAAGATGTCTCACCACCACCCATGGCAAATTCCTGAGTATTGGTTTTACCGATAATTACCGCGCCCGCTGCACGCAAACGCGCAACTACTGTTGCATCTTCAGTGGGAACACGGTCTTCAAATAATGCGCTGCCACCAGTGGTGCGAGTGCCGGCAGTATCGATGATATCTTTAATCGCGATGGGAACACCGTGCAAAGGCCCGCGTGACGTTCCAGCCTTTTGTTCTGCATCTAATTGCTGCGCAGTCGCCATAGCTTCTCTGTGCATCACGGTGATAAATGCATCCAATTTTTTGTCGTAAGTTGCAATGCGTTCAAGGCAAGCTTGCGTCAATTGCACCGATGTAATTGCGCCGGAACGAATTTTTGCGGCGGCTTCGGTCAAGCTGAGCGATGCCAATTCTGATACGCCCGCGACCGCCGATTTTGCGGATGCAAAGCTGACAGGTAACGCCAAAGGTGCAGCTGCGCCTAACATAAGAAAATTAAAATGACGTCTTGGAATTTGCATGATCTACCTGCCGTAATAAGCGATTGTTAAATTTAAAAACGCTGTTCAGATTTGTAAAAAAAATGCACAAATAAATTTAATTATTTGCGCATAATTTTTTTAATATTCGTTAAAGATGCGAGTAACTTCTTTAATGTCGCTACTTTTTGTTAAAGCTAACTGCAACAAAATGCGCGCTTTTTCCGGCATAAAATTATCGCCTGGAACAATTTTGGCTTCGTTCCTGCGAATCGTATCTTGCACGCGGCCACCGTGAGTTCGCGCTGTGGCAACCACAACTACACCTTTAGCTTGCGCACGTTTAATCGCTTCGGTCTGGCCAGCAGTTGGGCTACCGGCACCCGTACCGTCGACAATGATTCCCTTAACGCCGTTGGCAACCATGGCATCAATAATGTAAGCAGGTGCATCGCGGTAAGCGTAAGCAACTTCTACTTTCGGTAGTGATGGAAAATCCATACCGGCAAATTCAGAATCGTTGGTGTGACGACGAACAGGTTCGCGATAAAATTTAATTTGATCCGGGTCGGCATAACCAAGCGCACCTACATCGACACCTTTAAAAGTATTCACACGATAAGCGCTGGTTTTGCTCACATCGCGCGCTGGAGTAATCACTTGATTCATGCAATGCAAAACACCTTTATTCCACGCATCTTTTGAACCAGCTACGCGCACAGCATCGTACAAATTACGGGGGCCATCGCCACTCAAACCGGTCCAGGGGCGTTGCGAACCAACAAACACAATTGGCTTGTTCGTTTTAACAGTGAGGTTCATATAAAAAGCAGTTTCGGCCATGGTATTGGTGCCGTGCGTTACTACAATTCCATCAACACCTGCATCTTTTGCCAGCTCGTTAAGACGTTTAGCAACGCGTTGGAAATCTTCAAAAGTTTCACCCGCAGCGCGATCTTGCGGCGCGCGTTGATCTTCAAGTGTAATGTTCGCCACGCCTTTTAATTCTGGTAAATCTTCGACCCACTCTTCCGGGTTTACACGAAAATCTTTGCCGCCGTAATTGCTAATATTCAATCGTGTATCAGCACTACTTGCGATAGTTCCGCCCATGGACATAAGCACAATGTTGGGTAATTTAACATCCGCTCCTGGCATAGCAGGCTGCGGTGCGTAGGTAGGAATTTCTTGCGCAAGCGCAGGCAAACTAACGCTTAAAATCAGCGCCGTTAACCAGCGCGAACGCGGTACAAAAATTTGCAAAAATTGATTGATCATACGCTCGCACCTATTTGCTAAGTATTCATCGTGGTGGCTAAAAGTATTCGGTGACTGTTTAACTAATTGTTGTTGCGCGATAAATGTATTGATTTAAAAATTTATCGCGCACACAAAAACATCCCGCATTAATATTCATTAAACATGCGCTGGATTTCTTTCGGATCCGTTGTTTTCGTTAAAGCTAAACGCAACAGAATGCGCGCTTTGTGCGGTGGCAAATTGTCTGAAGTTACAATACCCAAACCGGCTTGTTTTTCGCTTTCCACTACCCGACCAGAACCTTTACGATCACTCTTCACAAACACCACGCCTTTCTTCTGGCCTTTCTTAATGGCTTTATCATCATTGTCGGTAAGAACGATGCCTTTAGCCCCGGCAGAAACGAACGCTTTGATCGCAGAATCGTCAGATTCCTGATAAACATAAGTCACATCAACGCGCGGCAAATCTTTCAGATTTGAAACATCAAATTCACTTTTGGATGTGTGGCGATAAGTAGGTTTGCGGTAAAAAACAATGCGGTCAGAATCGGTATAACCGAGTGGACCCATATCGCGTGCAATAAAAGTATCAACGCGGTAGGTGTTATTTTTTGTCGTATCACGAGCAGCATTTATTTCATCGTTCAACATAATCATCACGCCGTAACCGCGCGCTTCTGGCGAAGCTGCAACACGAACTGCGTTGTATAAATTGAACGGGCCATCACGGCTTACCGCGGTAAATGGACGCATGGCACCAACAACCATTACGGGCTTGTCAGACTTGATAACGAGATTTAAAAAGTAAGCAGTTTCTTCAAGCGTTGCGGTTCCGTGAGTAATAACCGCGCCAGAAGATTCCGGTAACGCGAGCCACTCATTCACATCTTTCGCAAGTTTAAGAAGTATCTTGGCGTTAATACCGCCAGAACCTATATTCGATTCTTCGAGGTAAGTAACATTGGCAATTTTTTTAAGCTCGGGTAAATCGTTAATAAGATCTTCTGGCCCGATTTTTCCGGCAGAATATTCCATTAACTTTTGACGATGATCCCCCTTACTTTGGATGGTACCGCCAGTAGTAAATAATTTAACATTGGGCAATTGCGCCTGAGCAAACGCAACACCAGACAAAAGAAAAATAAACAAGCCACAAAATTTGCGGCAAAGAAGCGTGCGAGACATGCACTGTCCTCCAGCGAACCATGCCACTATTAGCATTGGTGCTTATGAAGACGCATAATGTGGAGATCCCCCTACCAGAGAATGGCGAGGAAATAATGGCAATACTGGCGCGATGCTTTTATTTGATAATTAAGTTTATTTAAAACTTGCGCTGTTTTTTTAATTAAGATGCAAACATCTAAATATTATTTTTATTTTTTAACCAAAAAATCCTAACTTCGAATAACTCACTTTATCAACACTTTAAGGAGCTATTACATGATCGATCACACAGGCATAGGCGTTTCAAACGTCACAACTGCTTCTACATTTTATGATGCTGCTCTCGGCGCTCTCGGCATGAAAGGCGTAATGCAGTTGCCGGAAAATATTGGCTCGGATGGTATTGGGTACGGCATTGAATATCCCATTTTCTGGATAGATTGTTTCCACCCACATTCAACTCGGCAGCACACGGCCTTTCTTGCCAAAAGTCGTGCAGAGGTAGATGCTTTTTATAAGGCAGCGATAGCAGCCGGTGGAACGGATAACGGCGGCCCAGCGCAACGTGAAAAACAATCGACACCAATTTATTATGCTGCATTTGTGCTTGATCTGGATGGGAATAATATTGAAGCCGTTTTTCGTGGTTAGCATTAACAGAAAATAAATTCGAGATAAATATTTTCGGGAACGCATTATGAGTCATCACCAAGGCCGTTTAATTGATCACATTCACATTCGGGTTAAAGACCTCGAAGCGAGCAAACGCTTTTACCGCGCTGTACTTGAAGCGATGGATCTTATGCATGGATACGGCGAAGGTGATAATTATTTTTATGCCGATGAACTTTATGTTGATGTCGCTGAAGATAAAATTTCACATATCCACTTGGCATTTCAAGCCAAAGACAAAGATGTCGTACGTAAATTTTATGAAGCAGCAATTGGTGCAGGCGGAAAAGATAACGGAAAACCTGGCCCACGAAACTATCATCCCGGTTATTACGGTGCGTTTGTATTTGATCCCGATGGTAATAATATTGAAGCGGTGTGGCACGGGGCGGCCAAACGCTCAGCGGAGTCAGTAATAATTGATCTTGAATAAATTCAATATTAATTAACACTAAATATGTGATCACCAAATTCCAATTTTTGGTTATGAGTAGACAATATGAAAATACCTTTCGACAACAATACTGGAGAGTTCTACAAGCTTGATATCATCACTGCAGATATTGAAAATGGAGATGGAATTGTTCTCACTTTAAATAGCAAAGCATGTGAATCTTTTTCCAAACTATTTTCAGATTTAGCAAAAGAAGAAAATTGTGCTCACATCCACCTTGGCTATAGTGATTCCGAGCCGCAAGGTCCAGGCTTGCGCATAGTGCTGTTAAACGATGCTGGTTAACGGAAAATTTCATGTCTCAGAAACAAACTGATCTCGAAATTAATTTGCTCCTGCAGTGCCATTAGAATTAAGACTCCATTGGTTTTTAGTAGGTTAAATTATTACCTAATCTATTTTACCAACGGCCCAAAATCACTCGGCGGTTTACGATGTTTAGTCGCGGCTTCGTAAATATATGCAACTTTAAGAATCATAGGTTCGTCACCAATTCCCGACCAAAATGAAATTCCGTAGGGCATTGGGTTTTTCAATGTGGTTGGTGCAGTTTCGTTGGCGGTTTCTTTGTATTCGTCTTTCTTTTCATTTAACACAAATGTGGGTTCATAAATTACGCTATTGAAACCGGCGGGCACAGTAATTTCTGGAATACCTAAATCTGCGCTGGTAGGGAAACGACCTGTTGGGCGATTATTTACAGTCGGTTGATTGGCATAACCGATAAGTGCGGGTGGAATAGTTGTGGTTGGGTTAACCAATAAATCCAGATTATTTTGTTGCATAACTTTATTCACCACCATGCGCATTACGTCGCGCATTTTTACGCGTTGAGTGATGCCGTCGGTTTGAATATTGATTGTGTTTTCCCAATTTTCCATAGCCACATCGCGGTTTTGTACATAGTATTTGGCGTTGGCATTCAAGCTGTGCCAATCGCTAATTTTGCTGTCGCCACGCATCGCTAAATATTGCGCCATGTGCAAACTAAAACTCGCGGTACGCGGTGAACTTGTTACGGTGCGGATATTTAATTTTTCCGAAAGTGGTACTTGCCCTAACGAAACTTTTGCCATGTAGTCACGACTAGTTATGTCGTAACCGGGAACTTCAAACATTTGTTTTTTATCGGTAATTTGCGCGAGATATTCGGGCATAAGCATTGGCAAAATTTCTGCGAGCGCTTGTTGGAATGTGTAAGTCATATCCGGGATTCCAGCATCATCGGGATAGGCGGGATCTTTTGATTCCACCAATTCCGCACCCAATTCATCGCGCAATACACGTTTCATTTCTTCATTACTTTGATCGCTAATCGCGCGGTCATTCGCAGCATGTTTGACCATATATTCACGCACAATACCAATGCGCAGACCGGCCAAAGGTTTTTTGCCTTTCTTTGTATTCTCTACAGTGAATGATGCATAAGGTTGATTTGGAATTAATGATTTTGGTAAAGCGCTATAGACATCGCGCGGGTCAAAATAACCGCGTTGCGGATCTTTCAATGCATCCAAAACTTGTGCGGTATCGCGAACCGATTTGCAATGAATTCCTGCGCGATCCAGATAAGGATCCGCACCAATCGCACCGCCATAGGCCATTAAACCTTTGGTCGTTACAAAGCCGACAACGCCGCTGCGCCACGCTGGTTGGCGACACGAGCCACCGGTTTCTTCGCAGATAGAACACATACTTAAATTAGCGCCGACTGATACCGCCGAACCTGAACTTGAACCACCAGTTTCGCGCGCTGTGTCGTATGGGTTACAGGTTGCGCCGCCCCAGGTACTGCGTGCGCCCGCACCATAAACTTTGGTTTTTTGTTTTGCATTGCCGGTGGGATCACCCGCGCCGCCGTTGTATTCAGAGAGATTAGCTTTGGCGTAAATGATGGCGCCTTTCGCGCGCAATTCAGCAACGACTGTGGCGTCTTTGGGTGGAGCATCCAACGCGTATGCAGCATCGGCACCGCCGGTGGAACGCATATCTGCCGTGTCGTAAACATCTTTAAACGAGAAGGCAACGCAGTACATGGGCATCTTTTTTAAATCGGGTTTGCGGCCATATTTCGCATCAAGTTCAGCAGCAGTTTCAAGCGCATCTGGCTGCTTACGAAAGTTGTCACAAGCTGCCTGGCAACTCGCTGGCAAGGGGCCATCTTTAGGCGCGAGATCACAACTGGCACTGCAACTGACCGAACGCTCACCACGAATATTCAAGGTATTTAATGCGCTCAATTGTTTGGTGCCGGGAATTCCCACCAAAGTACCAAATTGCAAATTAACTGCAGAATTAGATGCGGCGGTATCCATGTGTCCATATTCAATCGGCAAGCCTTTATAGCTCGCAAGATCGGGCAGCAACGTATTCGCAGCAACAGTTGTGGTTGGAAATTGCAATGCTTGCCCGGCGCGTATCGGACCGGTCGCTGGCGCAATGTTCGCACCGTCTTTAGTCACTAATTGAGTGCAGACGCCATTGAATGCTTTTGCGCGATCTATATAGGACTGCACCACATCCACACAAGTAGTTTTGCCTTTTTTAATCGCCGCGTGCACATCGTCAATACTCGCCTCTTCGATTTGGAAGGTGGATTTAGCAAAGGCATGACTCGAAATACATAAGGTTAAGACGAAACCCATCTTGATAAATAACGCCATCAATCGATTCTTATTAATCAAATTCATACTCGCCCTCGCCCCATTAGCAAATCCTCCTCGAACGAGAAGGTGGTGTGTGTCTTTGGCTATAGAGACGAGGAGGATATGCGCCACCCTACTGAAATCGCATTTTCGAAAACGTCAGCGTTGGTAGGGGCAGGTCTTTTCGGAGCGTCTAAGACTGGGTAGTGGTGTCTAATTGTTACAGCAATAATTTTATCGACTCGATGATTAGGATTTGTATTGTTTAGTTGTTATGAGTTTTTTCTATTTTTAAACTTTATTGTTAGTTTGCGAAAAAATTATATTCCTCTGCATCTGTAGCGAGGCTTTGCGATATTCATGCTTAATTTTCCATTAACTCACACAGATTTCTTAACGAATTATTTCGAGCAAAAACCTATTTTTTGTAGCGGCGCCCTACACGAATCTTTATTCACTTGGCAAGACATTGATGCCCTCCTAAATACTCAGGAACCCGACGAACGCAGAACGCAAATGTTCCTCAATGGTCAAGTTCCGCCACAACATTTTTTAGATGATATTTTCGAATTCGGCCGCGTTAAAAAGCGCATCAACAAAGATCGTTTTTATAAATTGCTGCAACACGGCGCTACACTCGTAATCAATCAAGCCGAAGACGTTTCAACACCCGCAAAACGTTTATGCGCAGACATTGGAAAGTTCGTTCACCAAACCACGAGTTGCAATGCGTATGTATCTGCCGAAGCTGCTGGCACTTTCGGCAAACATTGGGATACGCACGATGTATTCGCCGTACAACTTATCGGCAAAAAACACTGGCAATTATTTGAACCGACCTTGCCTTTGCCGCTGAGCTATCAAACCAGCTCCAAGTTCGCGCCACCATCAAGAGCACCCGATTTTGAATGCACTATGTGCGAAGGTGACGTGCTGTATGTTCCGCGCGGCTGGTGGCATGAAGTAACGCCCGTGACTGGCGAAAGCCTGCATTTATCAGTGGGAACCTATCCACCAACAACGCTCGACTACGTGATGTGGATATGCAGAACGCAACTTCCGCAATTATTGGATGCGAGAAAAACGTGCAGTATTAACGCCGATGATCCCGCCTTTGCACAAACGATGTTGCACCTCATGCAAGAGGCGATCAATCAACATAACCTCGATGGTTTTATCAGCAAACATCGCTCCGGTGAAAAACTCAATGGTGAATTTCACACGGAATTCGCGCTACAGAAATTAAACTTTAGTGACGACCTCGAAGTATCCCTCGCCAGTGTTTATACATTTGTTTCGAACACAAATGAAATTTCAGTAAATGACATCAACTTGAATTTAAATGTCAGCGGTCGGGCGGTAGTTGAGTTGCTGCAAAAAAGAGGAACGCTTTGCTGGGACGACATCCGCAATCAACTTTCCGAAATTCCTGCTGAATCGCTACAACAAACCGTGCTGGACTTAAGTTGTTACGAGCTTATTAATCTTCATGTTCCCAAGCGTTCCAAAAATTAATTATTCAAGCTGAATGAATAACAATTGCCAATAATCGTTAAAAAATTAAGGAGGTCTTAATGAAAATTCGATCAAACACACACGCAAAAAAAATATCGATGCTAGCATGTATTTTTACCCAAACTCTGCTGGTGACCAGCATGGCGCAAGCCGCAGAAGCCAAACCGAAAATTGCGATTTTTTCTGGCCCAACAGCAACCATCCAAAACAATAAACCTTTAATCACCAGCAATAAAGCGCGCGAGCAATACGGCCTACCGTTGCATAAAGATCAATGGGGCGATGTAACTGCCGACTGGCCGCGCTATCAGCGTTTGGCTGCGCCGGTAACTGTTTATGTTGAGCAATTTACGGCACATCCGCTTGAGGCAGATGTAAAAGAACTTTATGCAGCGCCCGATGGCTATGTAAATTCCAAAGGCGAATTTTCAAAAACTAAAACCAGCGACGCTGACAAACCTGTTTATGCGATAACCCTAAAACCGGAAGACGGTTTATATGCACTGCCCTACATGGGCCGTCAGGTAAATGGTCAGCCGTGGGAAGGCGTTTCAACTGATCCCAAAGCGCCTTTTTCACAATCGCGCCAAACTTTTGTGCCCGATGGCTCACGCATTTTTGAAGAAATCGAACGCAATGGTGGCGAGATTTATAGCAAAGCAAATTACGATTTTTATCGCGCAGTGCCCGCAGGTGGTTACACCAAAGGTTTACCGAAATCCAAACGTACTGATGTTGGTGACGGTGATATTGCTGCAGAAAAATTAGGCGAGAATTTCTTTTCCTATGGGCCTTATGCCGCTGCACAAGGCCGTTCAAAAATGGCAACCTCAGTAAATTATGTGCAGAAAGCAATGAACTCAGGCAAATACGCTGGCGCAATTTGGTTGGAAGGCAGCCCTTCAGTGGAAAACACCAGCTACTGGCTCAGTTTAATGGTGGATACAAAATTGCCACTTACCGCTAACTCGGCTCACCGCAGCCGCGGTGAAATCAGCCCGGATGGCGATGCGAATATTTTAAATTCGATTAATTTTATTCTCTCGAAAGTATGGGCAGACGAACAAGGCCGCAACCAATTAGGAACCGTGCTAGTACAAGATGAAATTATTTATTCCGCGCGCGAAATTGAAAAAGGTGATGCTCACCCCGGCGGTTATGTTGTCACTGGCGGTTACGGTGGAATCTTCGGTTCCATGACTGCAGGTGCTTACTTAACTAATGTACCGACTCGCAAACACACGTGGAAATCTGATGTGCGCGTAACGCAATTACCAACAAGCATTAATGGACAAGTTAAACGCAACGGAAAATTCGAAACTGTGTCGGTCACTATCAAAACAGCTGAAGGCGAACTATTACCCAGCGCAATTCCGAAAGTATCTTTGCTTAAAGGCGACACCTGGTTTGATGATGACGGCGGCCCAAATCCAGGCAATGAAAAAGGCATTATCGCCAACATCGACCAGTTGTTAACTTATCCATTAGCCGGTTTAGTTGGTGAAGGCACAGCGCCCTATTCCAGCATGTCTGCATCGCAAGATCGCGCCTTGGAAAAAGCGGTGCTCAATGGTTTACCGGTAGTTAAAACTGCGCGCGGCGATGCAAGTGGCTTGGTAAAAGTGAACCCGAATAATTTATTTATTGAAGGAAATAATCTCACCACTACCAAGGCGCGTTTACTGTTGACGGGTGCCATTATGAAATTGGGCCCAATGCCTAGAGCGGCTGACCCAGAACACCCAACTACTGCAGAGACAGATGCAATTAAAAAGAAAATCAGTTTGTATCAAGAGATTTTTCAAACGCACTAGTTCTGAAATCAACTGTCGTAAAAAAAGCGCACATATTTTATGTGCGCTTTTTTATTTTTTTATAACAACTCCGTAAGTAAGTTATTTGCTCGCTGGAAGCGGCGGCAAAAGTATTGGTGGGCTACGTAATTTGGTAGCTTGTTCATAGGCATAACCAAAGCTAATTAATTTACCTTCATCGTAAGGCTTGCCGAAAAAGGTGATATCCATCGGTAAGCCTTGCGAACCAAATCCCATAGGTACCACCAAGGACGGAAATCCTACCGAGCTATAACCACTCAAGATTGCAGGCTGCAATTTTTTTGATTCAACAAAGGTTGGATCTGCAATAGCAAATGCAGGGTTTTTTATCGGCGGCGCAAAGGTACTGAAATAAGGAAACACTAAAGCCTCCACATTGTACTTTTTAAATATTGCCAATTTCGCTTGGGTTGCATTGGGTAAGGTTTTCTCGATCAGTTCTTTATAAGCTGGGTCATCCGTAGAGGTGGTGAGCGATGTTTTTAATAAATTCATCACGCTATCTTCAACGGGAAACGCAGATTTTTTCACTTCGGTTTCGTAAATCCGCACAAACTCGGCAACGGTTTTTGGAAGTTTATTTTTAGGGTCATTGCTATTTAAAGTCGCGAGATAGGTTTCCCAATCGGCTTTAAAACGATAATCACTGAGCTTGCGAATAGTCTTACCGCCGTTATCCAAATAGGTATCTACAAATTCTTTATCCAGGGTTATATCAACCAATACCGCGCCCATGCTTTGCATTTTTTTCAACGCCGCATTAGCAAGCGCATCGATTTCAGGATCGCCACCAAAAAAATCGCGCACTACACCGAGGCGTACGCCTTGCAATGCATCTGTGTATAAAAACTGCGAGAAATCCACCGCCTTTTTAGTTTTGCTAAAAAAATCGGGATGAACTTTTTTATACTCATTCCACACTTGTAAATTAAGGCGATCACCAACGTCAGGCGCTGCTAATACGTTAAGCATATTTGCCATATCAGTGACCGTGCGCGCCATGGGCCCAGCGGAATCAAAATTAAGATTTTTTGGCGCAATACCGTTGCGTGAGATAAGGCCAGTGGTGGGACGCAAGCCGACAATCCCATTGTAAGCAGAAGGCCCTCTTACCGAAGTACTCGTATCAGTTCCTACCGCGAGTACCGCGAAATTTGCCGCAATAGCCGCACCTGAACCAGAACTGGAACCGCCGGTATGACGTTTGAAATGATAAGGGTTTACGGTTTGGCCAGTAACCGAGTTGTAGCTTCCGCCTGCGAATTCACCCATGGCGGTTTTGCCAAGAATAACAGCGCCTGCGGCGCGCAGCTGTTGCGTAATAAAAGCATCCTTAGGCGGCATGGCATTTTTCAAAATAACCGAGCCGTTAGTTGTCGGCATATCTACCGTGTTCACATTGTCTTTTAACAAAATTGGAATGCCGTGAAGTGGCGAGCGCCTACCTTTGGTTTTTCGTTCCTGATCGAGCAAGGCAGCCGTTTTTATGGCATCCGCATTAAGCGTGATGATTGAATTTATTTTTGGCCCACCATCTTCGTAGGCCGCGATTCTTGCGAGGTACATTCGCACCAACGCTTCGTAAGTTAACGTACCTTCATCCACCGCTTTTTGAATATCGGCAATGCTGGCTTCTTCAACAACAAAAGTTTGCGGATTTTCTTGGGCAAGCAATGGCGTTGACACAAACAGCAAAGCACCAGCAACAAAACCGATTACTCCACAAGCGCGCAGTAACTGTGACATAGGCTAAACCTCAAGTTTCAGTAAGATACTAAAACAAGACGTTTTTTAGCGGGGATACCCTAAGTGCTTAGCCATGTGCTAAATAACTAAACGTCTCGGGGGATTTTTAAGTTTTGATTTTGTGGAGTATTTTTTGCGCAGCAAAATTATGGGGCACCAAGTTAGCTGCGACCTAAAGGCTGTTCAGCAAACGTAATGTAATGCGCATGACTACCGGCTCTCTATATTAATTTCGGTTCTGTTGAAGCCTGATTTTTCTTTTGATAGCAATGTCTTTCAAATGAGGAAATTGTTCAAAGTTACCTATTAGGATTTGACTACCAAACCGCCGGAGCATGTTCGCAAAATAGTTTAAGCGCTCTGCTCTATCGCTTAGCTGGCTCGGGTCTGATATTTTGGATTCATGTGAAACCAAAGAGACCAGATCGCCGAGGTCATAGTTTTCAAAAGCTCCTAAGGCTCCACCCATGGCAACACGGGCATTAAAACCCCAACTGATACTTTCGATTAAAATTTTGGTTGTAGAATTTACATATATAACTGAAAACTCATCAGGCCCATCTTGTATTCCAGTAATTTTAAAACCGTAATCCGATTGTAAAAAACAAAATTTTTCTATGACCACATCAGAAAATTTTAGCTCCATGAAGAATCTCCGTTTGAAAATATAAACAATATTTGATAGTTGGCTCCCTCACTCGGAACTATTTTATAAAAAGCATCCGGCTCCTGCTCTATAAACAAGCTAATGATGTTAGACCAAAAATTTACTGGAAGCAGCCCGACTACTAAACCTAAAGCCACATAGAGAAGGCAAAATAAACCAACGACAAATACAATTTTCTCATAGTTTGTTCTTCTAATAAAACTCACAAAATACTTGCAGCAATGTCGCATTCTTTTTCGCGTCAACTGTCTTTGATTATTAGGTGGGTTTCATCACCGTGAATTTTAATTTAGGCAACATTCTTTTCTGGGGTTCGCTATAAACTTCTCCAACTTTCAATGCGCCTTTTTTTAAATAAAATCCTTCAGCATCCGGATCAGATATTATGTAGAAGCTGGATATTTCTAATGAATTACATTCTGAAAGAATCTGCTCAAATACTAGATTGCCATAACCTTTACCAATAGCTTTTGGCAATAGCCAAAGGTGATCAAGCTCAGCACTATCGCCTTTCACTATGGCGAAGAATCCAATCACTTCTTTATCTTTCAAAATTAGTTTAACTGTATTGCGGGAAATATAATCCTCTTCAAACTTTAAATTAGATTTCCATTCCTCAAGCTGCTCTTGAGAATAACCCCAATGGCCCTTCGACGTGATTAACGTATCTCGAAGAAGCTCGGTATGTTTTGCTTCGGCATCTATAAAATTGAGCACTTATTTTCACCTAATGCCTAGTTAAAGCTGAGATTTAAAAACTGTCTGTTTTCAGAGACTTGTTAAATATTTATAGTTTATTGGCCAAAGGCGCAAGTTGTTGCAGACAATTGGCTTGCTCCATCCAGCGTTTTTCTAAGGGTATTTTTTGAATGCATTTGATAGATGAACTTATACGATTAAGGCGCTCTTCAGTTAAGTTTACCTCACATCGATTCGCATAAGTTGATGGCCATGAGCCCCCCGCACCAGTGAGAGAGCCTATTAATTCACACTCATCAGACCTGTATTTTATCCAGGAAATTTTCAAAGCGTTTAAGGCTGATATGACCCGAGAATCGGGATTTTTTTCACCATTGTAACTTGGAGAGGCAGATAAAAGTGCCGTAAGCTCATTGTGCTTTGATTCTAATTGAGCAGATTTTTTCTCTAAGCTAGCAACTAAAGTAAGACCCGTATTCATAGCACTACCTTCAGGCCAACACTCTGGTTTGTCGGTACACTGAACTTCACCTCCAGCTTTTGGATATGTCTTGTTCTCATAGTCAAGCCAACCGGCAACAGATTCAATTCTAGAATTATATTCCTTCAACAAACACGATTCGTCCTTACAATTATTCCTCTGCTTCAACCACTCTAATTGATTGTTGGTCAAAAGGTCTGGCCGTTGCGCCTTACGCTTAACCTCACTATATGATTTGGATAGGTTTTCATCTGCACGCGAAACCTCAGCATTGGAGCATATTGATTTTTCAACATTTGACTTAGCGGCATTACAATCGAAGCTCGCGGCTTGAGTTGATATGCAAATCACGCAAAGTGATGCATTTATAATTAATTTAAACATCGCTATTCCTTGTTTAACACCGAGTTCAATAACTGGGTCTTGTAGATTGTGATTTTATGGAACACCTTCGAGCAGCAAGATTATGGAAAATCCTATTTATAATCCGGATTTAAAACAGTCCAGCTCAAGCCGGACTGGTGAAGCAGTACTGCGATGACTTATTAAAATTGCTTTTGCGTGAGGCCACAAATATATAGCAAAACGCCTAGATCATTAAATATTGGTACGCTCAGCTTGGTCTTTAAACTTAACCACAAACTCTACTGCTTCTTCTAGAGTTTTAGGATAACTAACCTTGTAGTGACCAGCATACTTACCATTTTCATTTTTTGCTTCATAAATAGATTGAAACAAAAATCCGTTATTCACCAAAAACTGAACCTTTTTCCACTGCGCTAGATCATTAGATTTTGGTGCCGAAAATTTGCGATTTAGCGAAACCATTTTTCCACCACAATTGGGACAGATACTTTCTTTTGGTGTTGCAGGCTTTCTGAAACATTTCCTGCATACAAAACAGACATTAGGCAGCAAATAGCTTTGCAATCCTTTTTCTTTTGGAAAATAACTATGATGCTTGAAGGCTCCCACAATTTTCTTTCCATTTAAAACCGAGTTTAGCGGCTAAGCGCCCTCGACAGATTTTAAGTTGGGATTTTATGAAATACTTTTGCGCTGCAAACTATGGGGCGTTTAGCTAAAGCTGCGACTTAAAACTATCCAAGAAACGAAGCGACTTATATTTGAGCGGTTTGTGATAACAGCTTTATTTACTGCTGACATTTTTATACAACCTAAATAAGGGAGCTACGCCGAAACACAGAAAACTAATAATTAAAGAAATAACTATGTCATCTGCCCAGAGGTATTTGAAGCTTTTAATTTTTGCTTGGGTTAATTTTTTTGGATTGTAATAAACGCCAACTTTCTCCTCTATTTCAAAAACACCTCGTTCGTCACAGATTTCTGACTTAAATTTAACTTCAAGATTATTTTGATCATAAAATTTTACGACAGGACAATATATCGTCTTCCATTTGGCCTTCATACGATTGCTTTCTTTAACCCACTCAAGCTCATGTGAAATTACAATACCATCTGTAAACACAGATTTTTCAATAAACAAGTATGTGGTCACCATTCTAAAAACTATGATAACAATAAAAATAAAGCCGAAACCTCTAAAATATTGCTCTATGGTTATTTTCATCGACTACTCTTGAGTTATAACCCCGAGTTCAGCAACTAGGCGTCCCCGGCGATTCTAAGTTGTGGTTTATGGAATACTTTTGCGCAGCAACTATGGGAGCCCCTAGTTAAAGCCGCGACTTAAAAACTGTCCAGCAACGAAGTGGCGGTGCTCGAGCGATTTGTAGCCTAAAACACTAGCGCGATTGAGTTACGATTTCTCAAAGCGCAAATTCCTTTGCATGATGAAATTGACAAAAAACCAAATTTGTAGAACACATTGCCTTCATAGCGATCACCTAAAGGTAACGTTCCGATTAGCTTTACAACAAAACGATCTATTTTTTTACTACCTTCAGGACCACCTTCAAACGCCTTTTCTAAACTTAATGTCACCAAAACAATGTTGCAAAATACACCGCTACCACCGCCGTTGCTCCACGTTTGAAGTAAATGCATTCCGCTAAATGATTTTCCAATGTACTGATACGCGAACCACTGCCCTTCATAATTGCTATAAACTTTTGGATATTTATTTTTATTTTTTTCGACTGATACTTCGCCAAAATAACGATTACTTGAATTTGACCTAGCGATGTCAATTGAGACTAATTCGCCACCTAAGTCACTAAGCCAACCAATTAAATCTTCTACAATCCTAGGATTAATAAATTCAGAATCCGTGAATGAGTATTTTGATTCTTCAAAATTTCGAATTAGTTTATTTTTCGGGGTTAAAGAAAAAATTTTCATTCCGATGACACCATGGATTTCATCACGAAAAAAACCTGCAAAGGCAGTTAAAATTCCTACGACAGGTTCCGGACTTGGTTCAAGGTAAAGCCAGACGATACATCCAAAAAAAGCTAGCGATATAAGCAACCTATACATTCTTTCTCCATGTAAAAAGGCTAACAACCAACTAAGCGGCAGGTTTTAAGTTCTGATTTTTTGGAATACTTTGCGCAACAAAACCGCGACATAAAAACTGTTCAGCACCGCAGGTCCGATGCTGGAACGAATTGTTAGAAATATTTTACCGCGGATAAGCTGCCAACAACTCCTCAATAACAGGCTTCATTTTACTTTCAGGGCTGGCCCACTTATTTAGAGCCAAACCACCACCGCCATTTAGGTGGTACTGTGCGTAGCCGATTCTATTGCCATTATTATCACGTAACCATAACTCAGCGTCTGTCATGTAAGGTGCAAGATCCCATTTTCGAGTTGCTGTATAAGTTAATATATTGGTGCAGTTTGCTGGTGTTGCTCCACTGTAAACGCTAGTTCTGAAGCCATGCTCTTCAAAGCCGTTTCTCACAATCTCTATAAAATTTTGAACTATTACTTTTTCATTTTTTTCAATACATACGTCTTTACTTAATTTTGCAGTGAGTGGCGTAACTTTAGTTGATGTACAGCCAACCAATACGAATGCAAATGCGATAAATATAAGAGATAGACTAAATTGATTTTTCATTTTACTTCCTCGTTGTAGATTATTGATTTTCTAAAATTTTATTAAATAGCGTTCACTATATAACCCGCAAAGTTATTTCATAGTTATAGCTTTTAGCAGCTCATTACATACAATTTATTGTTTTTTTAAAAACTTCGATACGAGAGGATTTCAGCAAACACCTAACGCACGCAATGAAGTTAAGTTGTTATTTGGAGGGAAGTCAATTTCAGGATATTACATGGTCGAAAGGAATCTATTTAAAGATAGTTTCCAGATCTAGATTGATAGGTATTAATGTTTGATTTTTATTGATTCGCAAACAGGGAATAATTTTTACAGCTGCGCTTGACGGCGCCAGCTGGCGATAATCCTTTCTGCTTCTTCAACAGTAAATTGTTCGCGCCCGGGGTGCCCCAGGGCTTCGCCGCGGAAGATGGCGTTTTGGAGTAATTCGGCAGCTCTGCGAGTTTGGGTAATTTGATTTTGCTGCTGGCTTGCGGTGGGATTCAAACCTGCTAGTGCGGGCATGATTCGATTTTTGTAGAGGGATTCGTTGTAGATTAAAAATGCTAGTTGGGCTTGATTGGATGAGCTGGGTTTTAGGTCCACCATTTTTTCTGCGAAAGGTAATTCGGTTTGCATGCTGGCGTAAGCTTTTCGCGCAGCTTCTTCTGCGGCCTTAGCGTCGCCTTGTTGGCTTAGGGTTTGGGCGTGATACATATGTTGAACGTAGTTTGTGTTACCAGCATTCCAAACCGTAACGGCTCCGGCGGTGAGAATTCCCATGGGCACGCCGAAATAGAGCAATTGTTTTAACAGCATTCGGCCTGCGCTGGTTTGCACAGAATTATTCCACCAGGACGCCGACGCTTCGGAAACAGGATTTGTTGCTGCGAGTGCTGTATCCAAGGGATCATTTAGCGATGATCTGTTTTGCAAATCTAAAGATTTATCCTGCAGATTTAAGGCGTCGCGATTTTGTTGATGGCGAACACGCCAGATAAAACCATCGAAATAATAATGCATCAAGGTTGACGTAAAACCCGCGGCTAATAAGACCGACATTAACCAGCGATTTTCATGGCTGGTGGTAATTACATTTCCGTAGCCGATGCAGAACAATACATAAACGGCTGCCGCCAACAAAATTCCCAACGCCGTGCGTTGACCGTGTAATTTTTGAAACCAGTTGGGACGTGCGCGTCCTTGCTGTGCGATGCGTTGGTCGTAACGCCAGACGATGGCTAAATATTGCGTCATATGCACGATGCCAAGCGTTGCGAAGCCCACTTTAAAACCCCAGGCCGGTACGAGTTGCAGAATCCAATCATTAGGTGTGTAGGTAAAATACATCACACCAAAAGTGCAGGTAAGCAACGCTAATTTGGCGATGCTGATGTAGTAACCGCGCCGCACACACCAGATTAAATATCCTGCATAATTTGCGCTCGCCGCTACGGCGAACCACCAGGTAATTGTTTTGAGTGCGCCGATAAAACCTTGCGGCAAAACCAGCAACAATGGGATGTGGGTATTGCGATAAAGATCTTCCAGTAAACCCGGAATCCAATCCGCGCTGGCGGCCATGATATGCACAAACCAGACTCCGCAAATCGCCCAATCCATATTGGATGCAAGCTTCACCGGCGCTTTGTTGTTGCGGTCATAAATTCGCATAAAACCAAAATGCTGACGCAAAAAATGCCAGGGGTCCCACAGCGCTAAAAAGATGTAGAGATAGAGAAAATATTCGACGGGATAATTGTGATAGTTGATGTAGCCGAGCACGCCCACCGAAAATAAAACCGGCACCACCGGGCCCAGCAAGAAATTCCATTTAAAGCGTTGCAGCAAATCGAGATCGCCATAGATGCGAATAAAAGTAGGCATATGGTGCGCAACTGTGAGCACCACATGCGCCATGATCACCATAGTCGCACCGCGTGCGGCGCCGTAATATTGCATCGCCAAGACCGCCAAACCTAAGCAGATTAGCGGCGCGGCTATGATAAAAAAGAAATCCTGAATTGGGTCTAGCACCCAGTTTTGCGCGGGGCGAGCTGAGCGCGAATTTGAAATAGAGGGCGCGCGCGCGAAAGATGGATTAGTGATCCCACCAAAAGTTACTGCTTGATCGCTATTTTGATTGCTCATGAGTTACAGACGGCACAAGGCCGAAACCCCCTACACGGAAGTAAAAAATTTGGGGCTTTGATACCTATACGACGTAGCCCGCGAAAATCCCCCTACCCTAAATAGTAAAAATATTTTTAATTTTTTCATTCGGGCGTATCAGCCCAAATAAAAGCCAGTGCAGGTGGGGTTTGCAGATAGGGAATCGTCTGTTCAAGGAGAATCAATAAGGGCATCACCGGTGTCCGTTTAAAGGAGTCATCCCTTGAGCATAAATACTTTGTGGCATCACGTGGCATCGGGCGAGCAGATAGGAAAGCTAACGACAAAATTTAATCGGCTGACGCTTTGTTGTTTATTGAGCGGATTGGGAATAGCACAGCAAAGCTACGCAAAAAGCGAGTTTCAGGTGGAAGAAGCCACCATTGAAAGTATTCAGACTGCGATTAAGTCCGGGCAAACGAGCTGCCAGCACGTTGTGCAGGCATACATCGCACGCGCTAAAGCCTATAACGGCGTTTGTACTGCGTTAGTTACAACCGATGGCGCCAAAGTAAAAGCCGTTAAAGGTTATGTTCGCGCGGGTGCGCCGCTCGTTTTCCCAACGAAAACAATCAAAGCCAGCACGGTTTTTCCAACGCTAGGTGATTACAAAGGCTTGCCGCTGGATTACGGTCGTATGGAAACCACGGTTTCAGACCCTACTGCATTTGCGCAAATGGGCATGCGCGTGGGTATTCCCGATGCGGGCCAAGTGAATGCATTGGAAACATTGAATATTCGCGGTGAACGTTCGATTACCTGCAAAGGTGAGTTTGATATGCATCCCTCCAAAGGCGCGCTGCCTGCGAATGCGCCTGCGGGGTGTGAGAAATTCCGCCAGCAACCAGATGCCCTCGAACGTGCAGCTGAGTTGGACGCAAAATACGGTTCAAATCCAGATCTAATTGCCATGCCGATGTACTGCGCCGTCGCCGCGTTTAAAGATGTTTACGACACCAAAGATATGCGCACCACCGCGAATAACGATGTGAATTTTGCGATGGATGTTCCGCCTGCAGATGCCACAGTAGTTGCTCGCTTGCGTGACAAGGGCGCGATTATTTATGCGAAATCCGTAGCTCATGAATTTAACGGCGGCCCGGGTAATCCCGGTGGAGATTCCAAGCCAAAAACCAAAATGATTGCCGGTGGACAAGGTATGGGCGCATGGGCTGGGCAACCGTGCAATCCCTACGATACTGAACGCGTTACCCGTGGTTCAAGCAGTGGTTCTGGCGTGGCTATTTCTGCCAACCTCGCGACTATCGGAATTTGCGAACAATCCGGCGCATCCTGCCAAGGCCCAGCTTCTCGCAGTGGCATAGTCACTTTGCTTACCACCAAAGGTCTTACGCCAGACAGCGGCGGCATCGGCTATCAATGGATCAATGACCGCGCCGGCGTGCATTCACGCACCTTGACTGATGCAGCGCGTGTGCTCGATGCATTGAAAGATCCAGTGAAAGGTTATTTCGATCCCCGCGATCCTTTCACGGCAATCCCTAAAAATATGGCAGCGGATCAGCCTTACGCAAGCTATGCCATCAACGACGCAATGCTTAAGCAAGACTCCAAACCTTTGAAAGGAATGCGCATTGCGATACTGCGCGAGCATATGGTGAAGACCACCAAAAACCATGAAGCCATTAGCGACCAAATCGACAAAGAAATTAAAAAAGTGTTACGCGATCAACTCGGCGCTGAGTTGGTGGAAACCAGCACTGCCGGTTATCCCGATGATCCTGATGTGCCCAATTTGCGCTACAGCTTTAACGACGCTTTGGCGGAAATTCTGCCGCGTTTTATGCCAGAAATTTTCACACGCAAAAACAAAAAAGGTGAACTCGTATTTTCCGTACCGGGCTATGACGTTACCTCTTACGATTACCTGATGAAACTGAGTAGACATGAAGCTCCGCTCACCAGTGCAGTGAACATGGTTAACTTTGCGACCTTTGGTGCGACGCCTTGTATTACTAACCTTTGCCCGGACACATTATTTGATTTGGATCGCTATTTAAAAGATCGCGGCGATGCGCGTATTACCGATTGGGCGGCGTGGGTGAACAACGCCAAATTTCGTCAGGATGAATCGCGCGCGGGCGCCGAGAACTGGGTGAATTTCAAAGGCCATACTGACCCCGGTAAAGCGGATACAGTTGCGCGCAGTTATATCGCACGCCTGGCTCTTCAGAAGATGATGTTTGAAAATCAGATTGATGCATTTGTACACCCTGAAAATACCGTTCCTACTCCGAAAATTCAGGGCGCAAATGTGGGCAGCATTAGCCTGGATAGTATTTCACCCTTCTTTCAGATTCCGCGCATCGCTATACCAGCGGGCATGACGAATATTATTTACGAACCTAAATATGCGTTGAACGAAGACAAGACGGATTACATTTCGGTGCTGCCGGAAAAAACCAAACAATCCAAACTCGCGCATCCGCTGCCAATTTCAATTACGTTTTTTGCAGGTCAGGGAGAAGAACCCTTGTTGATCAAACTGGGCACTGCTTATGAAGCAGCAACTCATCACCGAACACCACCACCTGGTTTTGGGCCTTTGGCTGGTAAATAGAAAATTGATACCTAGGTCGGAAAAGCGAAGCGCCTTCCGACAGTTTTTAAAATGGCTGTGTGGTGAGACCATATTTTTCGTATGCATTCCCAAGCGGGAGCTTGGGGCGCCCGGCGAGGGAACGAGAGGCAAAAATAGTTTTGTGGTGCGACGGTATTTTTTGTGTCGGAAGGCGCTGCGCTTTTCCAACCTACAGACACTCAGATTTTATTTAAAAAGAAATTGCCATCCTCTTGTGCCTCTCGTTCCCTAGCCGCGCGCCCCAAGCTCCCGCTCGGGAATGGAGGAATACCCAACGACAGAGCAACGTAGGTTGGAAAAGCGCAGCGCCTTCCGACAGTTTTAAAATAGCGTTAAGGTGGATCATATTTTTCGTATGCATTCCCAAGCAGGAGCTTGGGGCGCCCGGCGAGGGAACGAGGAGAAATTAATTTTTGAATTTATTTATTAAGCAGCTGCTAATCCAATGAACTCGAATTGCAAAATTATCGAGTTCACATGTCGCCTGTTATTTTTGTTTCCCGGGTAATTTTTCGGGTAATTCTGGTGTCGCCATTGCCGGACATATGTTGGTAATCGCAGCCTAAATAAATTTCTTCGCCGGCCTCGACGGTGAAAATTTTGGTATAACTTTCTTCGGTTCCGGTTTGGCGATTGATCCAAATCGACACCACAGTTACCCGGTAGCCATGTTCGGTATCTTTATTAATTAAATATTGTTTGAAACCGGATCGGTCACACCCAGGCCCACAACTGCCTTGACTGCGAATAGTATTCTGAAAAAACACAGCGTTAGCTTTGTAATTTTTACGAGTTGGATACATTACAAAATTACGCACATTTTTTTTAACATCTCCGGTAATGGGCTTACTCATCGATCATCTCCTATCTGGGTATTGCATGACGATTTTGAACAAATAAAAATTCCAGACACCTCGCCAATGTAATGATCGCTAAAGTGTCCACAAGCAGCTGGGCAATATTTTCATACAGCCGAATATGGCCGTGAGCTTGCACATCGGCAAAAAAATTACAGCAATTGCATTACTAAAAAATTCCCAAAAAAAACTGCAAATTAAATTGGTGGTTTTTTCCAGCCGCCGCTTTGGCTTTCAAGGTAACTGGCAACCGCGAGGCAAATATCTTCGCGCCAGGGCGCCGCCACAATTTGTAAACCGATTGGCAATTTTCCATCCGCAGAGCTACCACAGCGCACCACAACCACGGGCCAGCCGGTGGAATTAAATACGCCGGTGTAAGGCCAACCGCTGGTGTTTTCTGCAGGCTCTTTTTCGCGGTCGATTGGTTGTGCAGGTTTGTTGGAGGCGGGGCAAATAAATACATCGTAATTTGTCATCCACTCCAGCAATTGCGATTTACATAAATCCTGCTGCTGCCAGGCTTCCACCATCTCTGCAGAGCTGATGGGTTTGGCCGTTGCCATGCGCGCTTTGCGCTGGGGGGAAATATTGTTGGTGTGCCATTTGTCGGCGAGGCGTTGATAGAAAGCACCGCCGTCACCGGTGGATAATTTCGTGCGGGCATCGCGCATGCGTTCGAGCGTTGCTTGGGGTACATCTTCTTTTACACTCGCCATAACGCCGGTCAACCACTTGGCTGCCTGACGCACAGTTTTCTTGGTGTCTTCGTCGGTTGCCGCATCGCCAGTGGCTAAATTGTCCGCGCAGAAAGCCACGCGCAATGACTTAAGATTTACCTTATCTGGATCAGCCCAAGGCACAGGTGCGCAGGAGGCATCGTGAAAATCCGGCCCGGAAATAATCGGCGTAATGAGCGATAAATCTTCAACCCGGCGCGCCATAGGACCGAGCTGTTGCCACAAATCAAAAATACCTCCGTAATCCACAATATGGCCGGTGCGCGGTACACGAATACTGGTGGGTTTAATGCCCGCGATACCGTTATGGTTAGCCGGGCCGCGAATGGAACCGCCCCAGTCAGAACCAATATCAAATGCTGCACCGCCCGCTGCGACTATCGCACCTGCACCGCCGGATGAACCTGATGTAGTGCGCGATAAATCGTAAGGATTGTGCGAGGCACCATAAAGCAAATTACTCGCCGCGCTTATACCGGCAAGGCCGCCAAGAGTGAATTCCGGCGTATTGGTTTTACCCAGTAAAATCGCGCCCGCTGCCCTAACACGGGCAACTACTGTGGCATCTTTAGCGGGAATAAATTGCTGGCGACCGAAGGTGGCGCCAGTGGTGATTACGCCTTCAGTATCGAGCGAATCTTTAATCGTCATTGGCACACCGTGCAAAGCACCGACAAATTCGCCTTTCGCGGCTTTCGCATCCAGCGCTTTGGCTTCAGTGCGCGCACGTTCGTAGCAATTCATAACTACTGCATTTAATCGATCATTTACGATTAATTGGCGTGCGATATAAGCATCCACCGCTTCCAGCGCCGACACTTTTTTAGCGCGAATTAAGCCTGCCAGTTTAGTGGCAGACATGTAGATAATTTCATCGCTGGTATCGGTAGAAGCTCGCACAGTTTGCGCAGCCATCACCGCACCGACTGCAGCGGCGACTTTTAGCTGAGATACCTCCAGGTTTGATACACGAGGCATGCGTGGCAAGCCGAACAAGTCGCGGAGCGATTGCTTTTCTAGCACTTCAACTTCTGTCGTCATGGTGTTTTCTCACTTCGTCGATGCTGGCTGACTAATCAAGCCAGCCGAAGGGTTTTATAGGGCGCAACTAATTCGATCAGATATTTGGAGGAATCCAGCCGCCAGTACGCTGCTCAATAAGAGCCATGGCCGCCAGCACCACATCATCCCGCCAGGGCTGACCTACAACTTGAATTCCCAAGGGCAAGCCGGGATCTTCTTTTGAGGTGCCCGCACGAACTACGCCTGCCGGCCAACCGGTGGTGTTGTATTGGCTGGTGTAGCTGGATTTGGAGCGCACTTCGGGCGCCTGTTCAAAATCGAGACGAATAGGAGCGCGTTGGCTAGCAGGGCAAATAATCAAATCGTAGTTTTCAAACCAAGCCAATTGTTCACTTTTAATCGCATCCATTTCTTCACAGAAGCGGGTGAAATCGGCACTGCTGACGGCATCGCCGGTAATACGCAAACCTGGTGAAGCTTCGGTAGTACCGTGCATTTTCATTAGGCGACGCATATGTTCGCGTCCATCTGCACCGTTGAATTTGGTGCGCACATCGGCCAACTCAGCCATCTTGGGCGGCATAGCTTCGGTGATTTTGCAGCCGAGCTTTTTGAAGTAGCTGACGCATTGGGTTACCAATGCCTGTACTTCTTTGGTGGGCGCCATGATGCCGTTGCTGGTGTAGTAGGCAACGCGCAGGGTGTTGAGATTTACACGCGCAGGATCACCCAGCGGAACCGGTGCCATGGTTGCATCGGAATTATCCGGGCCAGCAAGAATGGATATCAATAACGTGATGTCATCCACCCTACGCGCCAGTGGGCCTGTTTCCTGAAAGGTATCGAATGGGCCACCGTAGCCAACAATATGGCCAGTGCGCGGTACTCGACCGAGCGTTGGTTTTAGGCCCGCGATACCGTTGGCATAGGCTGGGCCACGAATCGAGCCGCCGTAATCTGAACCTATATCAAAAAAAGCGCCGCCCGCAGCCACAATGGCACCGGCGCCACCGGATGAACCGCTGGGCTGGTAGTTCACGTTGTACGGGTTCTTAGTCAAACCATAAACCAAGTTAACCGTGCCTTTACCGCCGCCGCCAAGGGTAAATTCCGGCGTGTTGGTTTTGCCCAGTAAAATCGCCCCGGCTGCTCGCGCTCGCGCTACCACCGTTGCATCTTTTTCGGGGATAAAGTTTTTACGGCCAAGTGTGCCGCCAGTGCTGACAACGCCTGCGGTATCAAATGAATCTTTAACGGTAAAAGGTATGCCGTGTAATAAACCTTTGGATTTTCCGGCGGCGGTCATTGCATCCGCTTCGGCGGCTTCAGCCAAAGCGCGGTCGCGGCAAAAAGCGACTACGGCATTGATTTTCGGATTCACTTCATCAATGCGCGCATAACATGCCTTCACCAATTCAACGGAGGTGATGGCTTTGCTGCTGATCATTTTTGCGATTTCGACTACCGACTTAGCCAGCACATCGGTACTGCTAAAAGCATAGGCGGAGGACGAACTGTAACGGGCAACAACCAAGGCTGTTCCGGCACCCGCGGTTAATTTCATAAAGCGGCGGCGCGACCAATCCTGTTCAACACTTTTGAGTAATTGCATGGCTATCTCCCATGTTAACCATTGGATTAAGCGGCCTCTGAAGACGTTTATGCTGCAAACATTTTTAGAGGCACGTTAAACAAAGGCTTTTAATTAAAAGCCTCATTAATTAATAAGTGATCTTGTCGCTACCAATTGAGGGCGTGAATTTGGGCAGACGAATGGCTTTAGTTGCCTGCTCAAAGTCGTAGCCGTAACCGAGTAATTTAGGTTCGGTGTAAGCCAGGCCGAAGAATGAAACCGTTACCGGCAAGCCACTTGGCGTCATGCCTGCGGGTACGATTAAATCCGGGAAGCCCGTTGCGTTAGCGATGTTAGTGGCAGAACCACTTGCAGCCGCAGCCATGGTTTTTTCGTCGGGAACAATCAAGGTTGCTGGCGTTGGTGAGGTTGGGTAAATCACTGCATCTAATTTGTACTCAGCAAACATCCCCAGCACACCGGCTTTAACAGCGGTGAGCATTTCGTTTTTGATGGCGAGATAAACCGGGTTATTTAAATCACGAGCAATTGAAGCGGTGTACTTCAATGCGTAAGCTTTTTCCGGGCTGCGATAGCCAGTTGCAGGGTCGTTGGCTTTAGCAACAATTTCATCAAAACTTTTTGGAAAACCAGGCTTTAAAGTGTGCAAATATTCAGTGATTTGCGCTTTGAATTCCGAGCTAACCAATTCGTTATAGATGGGTTGTTTAGCGGCCACTACATAGCCTGGGTATTTGATATCGATAACTTCAGCGCCCAATTTTTTAAGCGTGGCGATGGCGGTTTCCATAACGGCGTCGGTACCAGCATCGCGGCCCATAAACTCACGGGCAACACCAATGCGTGCGCCTTTCAACGAACCTTTTTTCAGGAACTGGGTGTAGTCGGTGTAGGATTTTCCAGCGCTGGTTTTGGTCGCTTCGTCAGCGGCATCTACGCCAGTCATAGCACCGAGAGATGCAGCCACATCGTAAACGCTGCGCGCCATTGGGCCGCCCGTATCAAAACTTAAGGCCAGAGGCACGATGCCATCGCGACTCATTAGTCCACGAGTTGGTTTTAAACCAACGATGCCATTAGCAGATGATGGACCACGCACCGAACCGCCGGTGTCAGTACCCAAACCAAATTGTGCAAAGCCAGCCGCAATTGCCGCGCCTGTACCGCCGCTTGAGCCAGATGGCCCGCGGGTTAAATCGTGGGGGTTAAGAGTTTGCAAACCCATTGAACTAAAACCATTTGGCACTCTGCCCGCTTTCATAACGGCTGGATCAGTTGCGCCACTTACGCTGCCGCCCGAGCCTGCGAACTCACTCAAATTCACTTTGGCTACAATCACCGCACCGGCTTCACGTAGTTTTTTCACGACATAGGCGTCGTCTGGCGGAATGGAGCCAGACAACAATTGCGAGCCCGCTGTGGTCGGTAAATCATAGGTATCAAAGTTATCTTTAAGTACGATTGGAATACCGTGCAGAGGCGAGCGTGGGCCAGAGGTTTTACGTTCTACATCCAACGCCTTGGCGGTTTCCAAGGCCTTTGGGTTCAAGGTGATTACGGCATTAATCGCTGGGCCTTGTTTGTCGTAGGCCTGAATACGCTTTAGATAAAGCTCAACCAACTGTTCAGACGTCACCTTATTTTTTGCCATGGCAACATTGAGTTGTTCGATAGTAGCGGTAGTTAAATCCAGCGTTGCAGCACTGGCCTGATTGACGATGGCAAAACTCACTACGGCGAAGCCAAAGAAACTGGCGACCAAAGCCGTGTTCAACATTTTATTAATTTGCATGGCAATGTCCTGAAGTCGAAATGGAATTGAAATAAGGGCAAACCGCAGGCGCCGAAAATGAATTTCGTGGCAACGGATATTTGCGAATGTGAAAATGCTTCGATTGGAAAACTGACTGGAAACTTGCGCTAAAACTGTCTCGCTGAAGGCGAGAGTGACGTAAGATTTTTGGCTCAGATGGCGCTTGAGCATTACCGCGGTTTGAACAGATATTGCTGAGTAATACGTGAGAAGTAAGGGCTGCCGAAACGGCAGCCTTACATAAGTATGAAACAGAGTTTGCCAAACTAATTTGGTTGGGCCTTGTGGGCCCGATTGCTGATATGTTCATCGTTAACTTGGCTCACTCTGGTGATTTATTCAGTTCGCAATTCTTCCTGCGCGCTGGAATTACAAATCAACCTTCAGAGAAAGTTCATAACGACGACCTGGCATAACCGACATCAACATGCTGTTACCGCCGTTACCAGCGCGGAAATCGATATCGTCATCAACGTTATACACGTTGCCTTTAAGGTGAATCTTCGCGTTGTCCCAGGTGACACCCAAGTTCAGGATCGTTGACGATGGAATCTTAACGGTCTGAATACGGTTAGCCCATGATTCGCCAAAGTACTGCACGTTCGCCAATACGCCGAAGCCTTTACCGAGGTTATAACTGGTGTTCATCGCCGCCTGAACTTCTGGTGAACCCGGAACCTTGTCATAAACGTTGTTAGGGTCATTCAGCAGAATGTTGGTACGACCACCAAAACCGAAAGCTTCTGCAGGGTAGATTGAGCCATCTGGTGCAACATAATCTTTAAAGCCAAGTTCACGTGCGGTAACGCCAATGTTGAGTGCAACAGCGCCCGTTGAGTAGCGTGGATCCATTTTTGCAACCGACGCACCGATAAACCAGTCACGAGTGGCTTGGTAGTTGATGCTGGCCTCGACACCTTCAGTGGTAGTGCTGGTCGCGAAGGCTGCGATACTTGGATCAGCGCCGCCAGAAACGTCAGTACGCTCTTGTTTAAACTGAGCCAATGTCCACTGAATTTTCTTACCGAGTGCGACACCTTTGATACCGAATTCATCCAGAGATGCATCACCCACCAACTTACCGCCGGTTACAGTTGCAGCTGCGTAAAGGTTGTTATTACCGTCGAGCGTAATGGTTGAACTGGCCAGGGTGACATAAGGAGTAATGCTGTACCAAGGCAGCTTGTGCGACAAACTTGCACTCCATGACGTGCCGTTATCAGACGCTTCTACCGTTGTTTTTGGAGCCAAATAGGCACCTGGGCATACGCCACCGGGTGTTAAACAGGCGGTACCCGCTTTGTAAGCCGCGATGAGGTCTGCAGTTGGCACACCGATGGTGCCAGTGTTTGGGTTGAACGATGGGCTTTCATTTACTTTTGCATTTACGTCATCGTAACGACCACCGATAACCAAATTGGTATTGGTGAAGAAGTCGATGTCTAACATCAAACCAACACCTTTTTCGGTGTATTGGGATTTACGGAAGTTACTGTCAGGCACACCGGTTTGGTAACTGTCGTTGGTCAACTGAGTCCAGAACATGGTGTTGGGATAGAAACCACCGGTACCGCTACCGTTAGCGCCTGTGTCAAAGGTGATGTCTTGACGGAAGTCGAAGTCGCCACCGGAACTCAGGATAAAGCCCGAGGTTTTGCGATAGTTCAAAGAACCCAAGCTGTTAACCGCTAACCAATCTGGCAAATAGTCAGATGGGATTTTTTTAGTAACAGTAATTTTATCTTCCAACGCTTTAATGAATTGGTTTTCGCCGTAAGGCAACCAGGAATCTTTGAACGAATTCAAGCTGTCGTAGAACAATTGGTTTTTAACGGTGAAGTCTGGATCTGTGTCATAAATCAAATCAAAGTAGGCCATTTTCTGAGTCGCGTTTTGTTCGCGCTCATAGGCACCATTTGAACGGTAATCGTCATCTTCCAACTGGGTTTCGCCGGTGTTACAAGGGTCGAGCACTAGGCCAACAGGTAAATTACGTGTTACCAAACCATTCGAAGTTGCGCCCACAACTGGCAAGGTGCGCATGTAGGTAGCCATTGCACAGTTAGAGCTAGCGCCCGCACCGGTGGTCAAATAATCCATCATCGATTTTGGAATACCGTTGATGGTATTGGCGTAACTGCTGATTGGAATCGGGTTACCAGATGCATCCTGAGGAAGCGTAAAACGTTGATCCAACGCCTGGTTATTACCGCCAATACTGCCGGTGACTGGTGAGCCTAAATAGGTTTCAACATAACCAATACGGCCATCGCCGTTGATGTCCAGGTTAGCCAGTGGACGACCGTTAACGTAAGTACCGTTATCGATCAAGTCTTGCGTAGTACGTGTGAAGTAAGCACCTGCGGTAACTGAGTTTTGAATCTGGCCGCCCATCTCCAAACGGAATGGACCTATGGCGTTATCCACACTCAAAGTGGCTTGCAAGAATTTTTGTTTCGCTGGAACAGTTTCAACAAATGTTTTGGAATCTTCCAACAAACCGACGATATAAATACCGGCAGATTTACCGGCGATTTCAAACGGTTTACCCAAACCAAATTGCATTTCAGCTTTGCCGTAGCTATCCACAGTCGCCTGCAAATAACCTTGCTCCTGAGTCATGTATTTACCGGTTTTTGCACGGTTGGACTTCGGATCGAGGTTGGCGTAACCACCGACTTGACCCATACCATAGAGTGGAGATGGTGGGCCTTTAATCACTTCGATATTGTCGTAAGCAGAAAGAATGGTACGCACGTGACCCTGCATTTGCAGACGTTTCATGCCGCGATAATAAAAGTCAGCGGATACGCCGCGCACGTTGATACCACCTTGCAAACCATAACGTGTAGTAGTGTAAGTTCCTGGAACCAAACGGCTGAGGTCATCCACTGAAGACACGCCGTATAAGCGCAATTGCTCTTCACTGACAAAAGTTACGGTACGTGGCGTTTCCAACAAAGGTTTAGCAAAACCAAATGACGCTCCAGAGGGTTCATTGGATAAAGCACGCAGTGGATCGTCAGTGACGTTTACATCGCTAAGCTCGGTAACTTCGCCGGGCTTTTCTTCCTGCGCGAATGCGGGCGCGGTGTACGCCAAGGACACAGACGCTAAGGCGACGACCGTGGCAATTGCGCTACGCAAATTGAATTTGCGCTCAAAGTTTTTAGAACTGTACATACGAACTCCCCATTAGTTGCTAAGAGCGAACTACAGCTATGCAGCTGTATGCACGCCTGTCTGTGTTTAAGACGCCGCTAATGGCCTTACCCCTACCAAAAAATTTTTGAACTTGTGATGAGATAAATAATCAGACATCCACTCAAGAATTGAACCAAAAAAATAACCGCGAATTTAATGAGGTTTTATTGATAATAAATTGGAACATTAATGTGACGTTTTTGAGAGATTTAATGAAAGGATTACGGGAGCTTAATGAGAGTTTATTGAGATTTTATTGAGATTTTATTGAGAATATAGTGAGAGGTTTAGTCAGAAATTAATGCGGAATTTAATGAGGGAATTTAATGAGGGAATTTTAGAATTATTGTTAAAAAATAGCTAAAAAAACGATCACTCGTCGCACATAGAAAAAAATAATTAAGAAAGCAGAATTTATTTTTCAGCAGATTAGCAATAAATTTTAAAAAATTAAAAACGGTAAGTCGCCGTTAATTGCGTGCGTCTTCCCGGCATAGCTTGCGCAATAACATCACCCAGAACTTCACCAGTGCGCGCGCGAAAATAATGCCGGTCGCCAACATTCGCGACATCCAATTTAAGATCGATTGCAGGGCTACTCCAAAAAACACCGACATCAACAACCGTACTACTTGGAAGCTCCACCAAACAAAGTCGGCCAGAACAAGTGCTGGATAAATAATTGCCTTTAAGCGTTGCGCCCCAATGTTTATCAAATTGATAAATCGCCGTTATGCCCACCTGGGTTTCAGGATTACCTTGCTTGCGCTCATACGCAGATACATCATTCGGCAAATTTATATTCGCACGACCACCGTATAAAAATGCCTCTGCGGGATAAATGACATTGCCTTCAGCATCCAAAATATCGGTAAAACCCAAAGCTCTGGCATCCACTTGAATCACGCCGCCCGCATTGGGTAAATATTTGGTAATTTGTTTCAGTGTGTAGAGACTCAACAATAAATTTTTACGCGGAACCCATTTAATTTCTGTTTGCCAACCGCGCGTTGTAGTTGCAGTAGCGTAAGCGTTAATGACGTTAGCGATATCGTCTTGCGTAACATCTGCTCTACCCTGTTCGTAAACGGTGGAGACCAAATTTAGATTGCCATCGAACCAACTTCCTTTGACACCCGCCTCTTTTAAAACTGCCGTTCCAACGTGCCCGGAGTTGATAACATCGTTCAGCAAAGAGTTGTTATTGCCATCCAACAAAATAGTTGCGCGAGACATAGTTGCGTAGGGATGAAGCCCGAAAGGTAATTGTTGGGACAAGCTCACTGACCAGGAACCACCGCCATCCCACCTTTCAGCGACATCATCTAACAAAGCGACGGCACCGGGTTTTGCAGCAGTACCCGTATTGTAAAAATAGCGCCCGGCGTAATTGGTATTTTTGGCTTTTGAGCGATCATGACGCGCGCCCACCAAGATGTTGGTGTCATTAAATAAATCTATATCCAGTAAAAACCCGGCACCAAATTCGGAAAATTCCGTGCGATAAATACTGCCCCAGGGCATGCCGTCATTGGCTACATCACTGTTTTCATTGGAGCTGGCGAAGGTAGTATTTGCAGTCATACCCGCCGTCGCCGGATTCCAATCTACAGCTGTGGCGTCAGTGCGGTGATTGCCATAATCGCCAACAATACGCAGGCCTTTGGAAACCGTATCGCGCACATTGAATGAAAAAGCCTGATTGACTCGCATCCACGAGGGCAGATTTTGCAGCCTATCCGTTAGCGTGAATTTGTCTTCAATAACATAAACATCCTGAACCTGACTAAACGGCTGGTTCGAGTTTTTGTATTGATTCATGCTGTCGTAAAACAATTGGTTTTTAACGGTGAAGTCGGGGTCTACGTCGTAGACCAAATCGGCAAATGCCGTCATAAATTCGGCTTTAACATCTTTTTCATAAGCCGCACCGCGCCGTGGATTAAGTTTTTTTATCGCTACAGTGCGCGGATCAAGCGCCATACCAACGGGAACCGCACCCGATACCGGAATCGGGCCGCCCACGCCTTGCGCGCGCAAAAGCCCCGTGGGATCGGCTTCCGGATTTGCCTGTAAATAGTTGTACAGGGATTGCGGAATGCCGGTTATTTTCGGAAATTGATCAATGGTAAGCGGCTTGCCGTTAGCATCCAGCGGCCAATCAAATACCTGATTTAAGGGTTGGTTTGAGGTGGTCAAATTACCTTTGACTGGTGATGCAGTCTGCATTTCCATATAGCCAATGCTGCCATTGCCGTTGAGATCAAGGTTAACCAAAGGTGAGCCGCCGATGTAATCGCCGTTGTCTACCAACGCCTGCGTTAATCGCCCAATCAGGGCACCCGACGTGCGTGATTCCTGATAGCTGATCCCAGTTTCCAACCGAAATGGCCCAACCATATCGTCAATGCTGGTGGCCGCTTGCAGTACTTTCTGCTTTACCGGAATGGCTTCGGTGTACGAATCGGAATCCTCGACCAAGCCATACACATAGTAACCACCCTCTTTGCCCAATGCTTCAAGGTCTGCGGGGCCACCAACGCCGAATGACAATTCTCGCCGGTTGTATTCACCTGCTACCAGCTGTGCAAAACCGTGGGCTTCGTTGAAGTACTGACCGGTTTTTGATCGCCCTGATTTGGGTACAAAATTGACATAACCACCAATTTTCCCCATACCATGCAAAGGTGAAGCTGGGCCGCCGACGACTTCAATCGAGTCCATGGCTGCTAAAACACTGCGGCCGTGACCCTGCAAGGTTAAGCGGCGCATACCGCGAAAATAGGTGTCTGCGGGAACACTGCGAATATCCACCGAACCTTGCACACCAAACCGTGTGGTGGTGAAAACACCGGGAACAACGCGCAACAAATCCTCAACCGCACTTAAGCTAAAGACATCAATAGCATCGCTACTTACATGGGAAACTGATCGCGGTGTTTCCAATAAAGGCTTGGTAAAACCAAATACTGAACCACTGCCAGACCCATTCCACCAAGGCGATTGGCCAGTGACATCCACGTCAGTAAGCACAGTCATGTCGGCATCAACTTCTTTATGAGGAGTAGATGAGTTGGAACCGGTGCTAAGAAGAACTTTGGGTTTGCTAGAGATAGCTACTGACTTGCCGTTAATTAAATGCCACTCCATATCCGTACCGCTCAGAAGTCTGTTGAGAGCAACTTCGACGGTTAGTCTTTCTTTAACTTGAATGGAGTGTTTGTTCGTTAACGCGCTGGGTTCGTAAAGCAATTGCAGCGAAGCTTGTTGACATAATTCACGTAGGGCATCGCTGAGATTGCCAGAGTGAATATCGAAATTGATTTGGTCACGAGTGGAGTTTGATGGCGGGTTCGTACCTGCGTTGATAGCAACTTCGTTAGCAGCAGGACGCGATTGGATAGTGGAATTGCTCGCGGCATAAGCACGCAAATTACAACAAAAGAAAACAGCCACAACAGCTGTGCAAGTAAAGTAATAATTAGGGGTTTTGCGTATCGTATTTCTCGAACAGTACAATTTCATTGGCTCCGGTACGAGCACTCCGCAAAGGTAATACGGCTGTAAGTGTTTCGACAAAATCGCTAGTATCACCGCCCGCGATGAAATTACCGGCGATTGGAATTTCAGCAAGAGAATTGTCGCCTAGTACAACTTTAACTTTTGAATAACGATTAATCTCATCCAGCGCTTTGCGCAAAGGCACGCCGTCAAACGCTAAAAATCCCGTAGACCAACTGGTAACCGAATCTGCTTTTACTTTCAGGATCTGGTGACGATGTAATAAATTGTCGATCAATAATTGTTGCCCCGGTACTAACACTTCGCGCCAAGTATCAGCCTGATTGCTGTTAGTCACCGCGACCGAACCTTCCGCCAGAGTTACATTCACGGTTTGATTTTCAGGCACTACATCAACCTGAAAACGCGTTCCCAATGCGACGACTCGCGTGCCCGATTTACTTACAGAAAAGGGGCGGTTTTTATCGTGTGCGACTTCAAAGAAAGCCCTGCCGGTATCCAGATCCAAACGGCGCTCTTGCGCGCTCATATCCACACTTAACTTGGCACCAACATCCAAATACACCACTGAACCATCACTCAGCTCAATGCGCTGTTTGCTCAATTCATTGTTTACGTAATATTGCGTAGGGCTAGCATCAAACGCCTGCTGACGACCAAAAGTGAAGAACGCAGCGATTCCAATAAACACGACAGCGGCAGCGGCATAACGGAAACGATTGCTGAAACCAGCGAAGCCCCCGGTTGATTTGATGTCAGTAGATTCTTGCATGGCATCTGATAACATCGCGCGCATGCGTGGATCAGAACCAAGCTGGTTACTAACCAAACTGGCAGCATCGATCACAGACCTATATGCCTGTTCGCGTTCAGTTCCGCCCATAAGCCAGGTTTTAAAAGCTGCGCGCTCTTTCTCGGAACAATCCGGAGCGTGCAATCTCGCGTACCATTGGGCGGCCTGATTAACTACGATGTTGCTGGGTTTATTGTCCATATTTCCTTGTAAACGGCTTCAGACTATTTCCCCCTACCTTAAACCTAAAAAAATAATTTGAAAACTCTCCTACGTGATTTGACTTAGTCTGCTTTGGCGGCACAAATCGCCAGTGCTCGACTAATATGTTTTTCAACCATTTTTACTGATATCCCGCAGTGCTGCGCAATTTGCGGGTATGTCATATTTTGAAAACGGCTCAATAAGAAAACCTGACGGCATCTCGGTGGCAACTGTTGGATGGTGTCATACAGCAAATCCAATTGCTGGCTGGCGGAAACCTCGCGCTCGGGGCTAGCTATTCCCGAATCAAAATCAAGCCCTTCAATATCACAATGATCAGCAACATGCCTTACTTTATCGGCACGGCCCATATCGTTAGCAATGTTGATGGCAATTCTAAAGAGAAGCGATTCTGGTGATTTCACATCTTTTGACCCTTCATATTGCATTAAGCGGATATAGGCCTCTTGCGCAACATCTCTGGCATCTTCGCCAACACGTAAGCGCCGACGCAAAAAACTAACAAGAGAACCGTGACAGCTACTAACAAGATTTTCGATGGATAACGTCTTAGAAATTTCACAGGGCATCGATTCTTCATTCGATGTCAAAAATGCTAACGAGGCTTTCATAAATTTGCCTTCCATCAATGTTTCGGATAATCACACCCTTACCGACCGAAGAACTTATTAGCTATTTAAAGCCTTACAAAGGTCTGCGGCTTGAACTTCACTATATGCACTTAAATAGTTAATTCATTACAAAACAGAATATGCATAAGGCGCGCCAAATTTTTATCTATTATTTTTAATTAACGCATTGAATGTAAAAATAAGTCAGGAAACTGTTATCAAGAAAGATGAAAAATCCGTCAACCTTATGATCTACATAGTGTTTCATATGCAACACAATTTTTAGCAAGAAGTGATTAAATTTAAACTTTACGGAACTTTTCTAAAGATCACTTTTATGGATATTCAACCACCATAAACCTGCATGAATTTTGACCATGATTTTGGTGCAAAAAAACACCTGGAAGTGCATCAATGGTGCAAGCTTTTTCAAGAAGCTTATTTCGTGATTTGTGCTGATCTTGCAAACGAGTAATTATTATTTTTAAAAACCA
The DNA here is from genome assembly GCA_004172865.1 of Gammaproteobacteria bacterium. GTDB lineage: Bacteria > Pseudomonadota > Gammaproteobacteria > Pseudomonadales > Cellvibrionaceae > Cellvibrio. The sequence continues at coordinate 60,887 of SEBV01000014.1, forward strand.
CACACCTGAATAATATTTTAATAAAAAAGCGTAAATATTAAATTGAACCGAGCAATCTACCGACATTCACAGAATTAAAAAATCAGCCCGCATATTTTTTTACAAAATATTCCTACATCTAAACGCATGATAAATATTAAATCAAAAAACTTAAAAATATTTTTTAAATAACAAAATATATAAAACCTCTTTTATTTTGGTGCAGATAAATTTGTTACCGAACAACCAAGGTGCAAATTAATATAGGCACATAAAAAGACATAATTTTAAAAATCAAAAAACCTTTAAAAACGCACCATTTTTGTATTTTATTCAGATAAAACCATAGTTAATTTTTTATTTACACCGGAATTTAAATTTAACAATAAAGATTTTTTTAAAATTAATGAATTAATTATGCAAACAAATAACTATCAATCCATACATTAATTTACATATCGATGAAGCCTACATAACTTGAAAAACCTTCAAACGAAAAAACGAGCGAACTACCATTTAAGAAGCTACAGAGATGGCAACAATTAATTTTAAAGCAGACATGGAAGACTTATATTTCCATGCTAATGCACTCAGAAGCACGTACAACTCTGACGAAAATATTTAGACAAGGGATGGGTAAATTTAAGCGGGGTCAAAAAAGAACGGGGGAGCAGTGTTGATTCGAGTTTACTAAAAAAATCTGAGCTTGCTGTTAAGCAGACTCAGATTTTTAGAAAGTAATGAATTACTTTAATAATTAAATCTGTTTTGCATTCAATGCTTTTAACCATTCGTTTGCTTGCGCGCGCGACTCATCAAAAGTTGTGGCCTTCTGCAACGCCTCTACGGCACCGTTGTTGTCCTTCATGCCGTAATTGGCAACCGCCAAACGCATCCACACATCGCCAGTGCGCTTGAGGCCACCTTTTTGTAAAGCTTTGGTCAACATACCTTTGGAGTCTTGCCAGCGTTCGTTATCACCATACATAGCACCGAGCTTGTAGTAGTAATCACCTTTGTCTGACATGGCTGCCAATTGCTTCAATGTTGTTTCCGCTTTAGCGGCTTCGCGCGCATTAATCCAGGCATCAGACAGCGAACTTAAATTCGTTTCATCGGCCGGGATAGTATTTTTCGCCATCGCCGATTCAAGCAAAAGACCCGCTTTATTCGGCGATTCCAACATCATGTAAATGCTAAACAGATTTTTAATTTCCGCAGGCTTTTGCAAGAAACCTTGCCGCTCGGCCAGCGCCAATACCGCCAATGATTCCGGCTCACTTTTACCTTCGTACAACACGCTGGAAAGTTGCTTCCAGTAATCGGGTTTCTGTGGAAACTTAACGATCAATTGTACGAGCGATTCTGCTGCGCCTTTGTAATCCTTGAGTTCATAAGCGATGGCTAATTTCATTTGCAGCCATTGCTCTTTTATCTCTTTGGATTTCGAAATCGCCAGATCAATTTGCGGTAAAGCTTCTTTGTAGCGTTTGCGTTCCGATAAGGCATTCGCTAGAAAAATATGCGCTTCCGGCGTAATAGTTCCACAGGCCGTGGCCATATAAGTTTCCAGTGTCTTGATGCCTTCATCAAACTGACTGGTAACAATATACAACTGACCGAGGTTGTACCTTAACTGCTCGCGGTTAGACCGCGGCAGTGAATCGGTTGTCAGCGCCGCAGCAAATGCTTTTACCGCACTTTTAAAGTCTTGTTTCGAACTATAGGCAAGACCCAGGTTGTAGTTGATTAATGCCTTTTCGTAAGCCGAACCTTTTTCGGCAACTTTTGATAATTTCTCAATGGCTTCGTCGTACTTCTGCTTACCGAGTAACTCCGTGGCAGTTTGCACCGTTGAGAAAGTATCTTCGCTCATCTCAGTCCCTTCCTTCTGTTCCTCTTTGCCGCATTCAGCGGCGGCTAGAGCAACGTAGGGTGTAAGCCCTATTCCAAGCACTAATAATACGCTGGCGAAATTTTGTCTGAGTTTGATCATCTGTTTCACCCCGCAGACTGATTTAGATTGAAATTGAACTTCCTGCTTCCCTTCTGTTCAACCGGTGCGCCATCAACCATCTTCGGTTTAAATCTGCATTTTTGCGCTGCCAATACCGCTGCTGCTTCAAAGACTCCGCGCGGTTGCGCTTCGACAGCTTTAGCACTGCGCACTGATCCATCTGGTCCGACGATAAATTCGATTCGCACCCAGCCATTCAAACCTGCGCGACGTGCATCGCTGGGGTAAGAAATTGGAGGACATTGCAACGGAATAATGTCGCCATCGAACATCGCTTTAGTGCCACCCAATGCGGTACCGCCTACATCGGCATTCAAACTCAAACTTGGGATTTCCAATCCAGATAAACCTTCCTGCTGTACCGCTGCTGCTACCACTTTCATTTTTGGCGGTGGTGGCGGTGGCGGAGGTGGTGGTGGCGGTTTTTTCCGGGTTAGGGATTCTGGCTCTGAATCACGAGTCAAACGTACAAAGTCGATAGTGGGTAAATTAACTTTGGCTTCCATCGCCCCGCGCCCTGCTTTGATCACCGAATACATGATGCCGAACAGGATGAGCGAGAGAAATAACCCCAGGATGGTGGCTGGAATAACCATGTTGTTGCGCATAAAGCGATTCATCGTAGTCATGTTCTAGCCCCCCTCGCCCGGTAAGGTGGCGATGGACACTTCGGTAACGCCACCGGATTTCACGGCATCCATTACTTTGGTGAGCATTTGGGTTTGGGATTCACGATCCGCAATAATCACTACCGTATCCTCGGCGCGCTCTTGATGTAAACGCTCGATCAAGGGGCGAACTTCGCGAATATCCACCCGGCGTTTGTCCATCCAGATATCACCGTTTGGGCGAATCGCAATCAGGATGTTGCCCGATTCCTGACTCTCGCCGGTCATGGCGGCCTCTTTGTTTACCGTGATACCCGCTTCTTTGATAAACGATGTGGTGATAATGAAGAAGATCAGCAGATTGAGTACGAAGTCGAGCATGGGTGCCAGATCGATACCCGTTTCATCGCTCTCTTCAGTGTGACGTTTTAAAATCATTACACTAACCTCGCTCGGATGCGGCAATAGAAACGTTTTGAATACCGCCTTGACGAACCTGGTCAATGACCTGCACCAAAACCCCCGTTTGTGAGCCTTTTTCGGCCACAACTACTACCGAATCGTCCGGGCGCTGAGCGTGAAGACGCTCGATGTTGGCCCGAACCGCACGTATGTCTACACCTTTTTTATCAACCAGAACCGTGCCGGCAGCTTCGATCACGATCACGATACTGCCCGCTTCTTTCTTCTCGGTGGCCGCCGAAGAGTTTGGTCGACTTACGGTCAACCCCACTTCTTTGGCGAATACCGCGGTGATAATGAAGAAAATCAGAAGATTGAGCACAAAATCCAGCATGGGTGCCAAATCAATGCCTGTCTCATCCATATTTTCATGTTGTTGCCGTCTTAATCGCATTGCAGAACTCCCAATGTTTTCGCCGATGAGCAGCGAATAAAATTTATCTGCGCTAGATCTTCAAACCGTAAACAGACCTTCAAACAGTAAACTTCTAAAAGTTAAATCGATCAGATAGACGTTCAGTTTCCATCGCGGCTTTGCGTTTGAAGTAATACACGGGATACAGCCCCGAAATACTTACCGCCAACCCCGATAAGGTACATACCATGGCTTCTGAAACCCCGGTGGCCATTGAGCGCGCATCCGCAGAACCCAAGGCAGCCATTGAATCAAATACCGCGAGCATTCCGAGTACCGTACCCACCAACCCCAGTAAGGGACTCATGGGAACCAGCACTCGCAGTACCAATAACTTGCTGTTCATACCTGCATTGAGACGCGAGATCATCGCGGCCCGGATCTGGCGAGAAGCCCAACTCATTTTGTTGCCACGTTGATTCCATTGTGCGAGGGACGTTTCAGCTTCGTAGGGTAGAACCTTGCGGAAATACCACAGGCGCTCCAACACAATGGTCCACATCAATACACAGGCACCAAATATCCACACTACAACTGGACCACCTAGGTGGCGCATCGCTGTCAGAGCTTCAAAGGGCGACGTTATGAATTCAGGCACGGCCATGAGCAGCCTCCATTTTCTCTAAACGTTCTGCCAGCAGACCGGCGCTTTGCTCATCCAGAACCTGTACAACGGATTTGGAGATAGACACTAGCCAGGCATTCAGGAACAGAAGTGGAATGGCGATACTCAAGCCCAATACGGTGGCGATCATCGCTTGCGAGATACCGGCAGCCATCAATTTCGGATCGCTTGAGCCGGATTCGGTAATACTTTGGAAGGTCAAAATCATACCGATTACAGTACCTACCAACCCAAGCAAAGGCCCTGCTGCCACCGCAAGTTTGAGGAAAGCCTGGAAGCGCTCCAGTTTCGGCACTTCTTTGAGCACAGCTTCCGAGATTCGCAGCTCCACCACTTCAGCACTTTGTTCAAGTTTTTCGGTATCAGCGCCTTTGAAGGTTGCCAAGACACGACCAAGCGGATTGGTAGTCACTGGGTCAGTGAGGAAGTTAAGTTGTTCACGAACATTGAAGCGTACGCGAGCCAGATAGAAGAGTTGGTATATACCCAGCAGCGCACCGACAATACCCACTAGAATGATCACGTAACCCACTGATTCACCCATATGGATACGCTCCATAAAGGTTGGTTTTTGTGCATAAATGGTGAGTAAGTTACCGCGGGTAGGATCGACCAAACCTTTAACGTAGCCGGGTTCAGCTTTGGACAAATGCTCAGCCTGGTTTTGGAAGCTGGTGCCTGGTTGACGCGCCATTACCGCCAATTTTTCCTGGCTTGGCAGATAACTCATGTACATATTTTCGTAAGTGGAACTGAATGGCCCAACGCGGGTAACCATTGTTTCCAGTGGCTTACCATCGGCCAGAATGATCGTCGATTTGTACTTGGCGACCTTACCGGTTTCAGTCATTTCACGTTGCAATTCAAACCAGAAACGCTCCAGATCGCTAATCGATGGCAGTGCTTTTGATTGCGCCAGATCTGAAGCAAATTTCACGCGGCCAGGATACTGGGCACTGATCATTGAGGTGTTAACGACTGACGAAAAGTCATTAGCGACCTGACGCACCACACCAAACATCTCACCGAGATTACCTGCACGTGCATCGAGCTGGGTTTGCATTTCAGTAAGCGTTTTTTCGTTCGCATCAAAGGCCGCAGTCAATGCAGCGCTGCGGTTTTGTTGCTCTTTCAATTCAGCGCGAGCGGTGTTGATCAGCTCGGCTTGTTTATCGCGCTCTGACAAAAACTTGGCTTCACGGGCGCTGTTCGCTTTAGCTTCAGCCGCACGAATAGTACGAGTTTGTTCAAGCAGTTCGTCCAAACTGGTCGCCGCCGTTGCGAAGGTCGAGCCCAAGCTAAAGGTCGCTGTCATTACGCCAGCTAACATCAGTTTAGAAAGGTAGGAATACTTCATTACTTCACCTCCAGCGGGGTATGAATTGCCACTTCAATAAAATCTGGTGCCATTTGTTTCTTGGCAATCTTCAAGCCTTTTTCCATTGATTCTTTAAAGCTATTGTCGATAACCCATTTTTTGGTCTCGGCATTCCAATAACCTGTCTCTTTCGCATCCAGTGTTTGATACATCAAAGACACACGACCGGTGCGCAAGAAGTCCACAGTTTTGTCGTCCACTTTGCCTTGGTAAACTTCAATGGTGCGGCCGTATTCAACTTCGATTTGATAAGCCTCAACCAGACGACGGTATTTTTCAGACGTGGATACATCAGCGCGCGCCATCATCGATTGCAATGAAGCTATACGGTTTTTGCGCTCAGTTGGCAGGAACGGAATATCCAGGCCGATAAAGCCGGACAGTGCTGCAAGCATCTTGTCCATCAAGGGGAGAACTTCGCGCGATGTTGTTTCAATCACAGCGAGCTGGCCGGTCATGTCGGCGATTTGGTCTTTTTGCGATTTAACCTGTTGGTCAATTTGCTCGTTATAACCTTTAAGGCTTTGAGCTTCAGTGATCATTTGACGGTAACTTGCGAGCGACTTACTCGCTTCATCATCGAGCGCAACGACTTTTTTCTGCGAATCAATCGCCGCCACCTCAGTTTTCGTCTGTTCACTCACAGTACCGTTAACGGTTGCCGCGTCGGCTGCTAATGACCCTTGGGCCACCATCAGCATCCAACTAGCGCATGCCGTACTCAAAACAGTACGAATGAAAATTTTAGGTTTTTGGCTCATATATCGATTTCCTCAATTCAATGGCAACTAATTCACATCTACAACGACTGGTAATCCACGTCTCACCAGCCATTACTTCACGTTTAAAACAGGTGGCAGTGCAAGATTCACATAGCTCCTGAGCTTTCGAGAAAATCTCGCTAACAACAGAAAATGGTCTACATACTTTTAGACGTGAGCGCCTTTTTCTACCCTACGCCCACAACCATCAACAATTGCAATTTCTGCTGGTTTTCCACGTGCACCTCTGCTTTTCAGCCGAGGTTTTCGCGCAAGGTTCTGACACCTAGTGAAGCTCGCCAAAGCCCTCAGGCGCCTTGCGATGTTTGCTCGCCGCCTCATACGCTGCAGCGATTTTTAAGAGCATCGGCTCGGCAAAAGGCCTGCCGAGAAAATCGATATTTACCGGTAACTGCGCTTTAATCGGGCCAACCATAATTGTTGACTTGGGCGATTTCGGGTCGGGAATACGGTCGTATACTTCGGTAGTAAAACCGGCAGGAACAGAAATTGTGGGGAAGCCATTCGCACCCAATAGAGTCCATGCAAGTGCCGAGCGACCATTGACTGTGGGTTCTACCGGGGCGCCTAATTTCGGCGCTGGCACATTGCCGGTGGGATAAGTGACGGCTTGAAGATTTTGCTGCGCCATGCATTGCATTACGATTTGTTGCAGCGCAAAGCGGGTTTGCATGCGATTGCTCATGTCCAGCGTTTTATCGTCGAACTTGGTTTGCAAACCGGCTTTCTTATCGGAGTAGCCAGTACCGGGGCGGATGTCGCTATAAAATGTGGATTTCTTGATAAGGTCTTCAGTGGTTTTGATATTGGTGTCGCCACGCTCTCTCAAATAAGCATCCAGCACGTAACGACCTTCACCGATTGAAGGTTCAACACCTAAACTGCGAATCGTGATACTCGCCGGAAATAGCGCTGAGCCATCGGCCATGTTTAACAAGAGTGGAATATGGTCGGTGGTAGGCTTGCCTTTAGCATCAACCGGAAATTGGTCTGGGAATTGGCTGACAAGTGCTGAATTGTAAGCAATTGGCGCGTAACGCTGCACGCAGCCCTGAAATAGTGCGCCCCCGGGGCCGGGATCGACGATGGTGGCTCCAAGCTTTTTAAGCATTTCAACCTCGTGTTCTACGATGGCGATGCTTTCTTCATCAGCCTTGCTGAAAAGCTCGCGATTCATAAACTCACGCACCACACCAATGCGTATGCCTTGCAGGCTCCGTTCTGCAGTAAAGGTTTGGTATTTCTGGGCTGGCAAACGATCTACCGCAAATGCAGTTAACTCATCTTTAGGATCGTAACCGGCAATGACATCGAGGATTTTCGCTACATCCTGAACCGTGCGGCACAAAGGACCAACCCGATCATTAATTGCCGACGCACGAATCATACCAGCGCGACTGACTAACTCTTGAGTCGGCGCAAAACCCACAACATTGTTGTTTTTAGCGGGATTGCGAACGGATGGCCCTGATTCTTCCCCGATAGCGCAGGTCACTAAATTTGCAGCTACTGCCGACGCCGAACCACCGCTTGAACGGCCCGGACTGCGCTCGGTATCGTAAGGATTACAAAACACGCCACCAAAACTGCTACGGTCGCCGCTAGCGTATTCACCCATATTGGCTTTGCCCAAGGTGATCGCTCCCGCCGCTTCGAGTTTGGTAACAAAAGTGGAATCTGCAGGTGGGCGATCATTCGCGTAAGGTGCATCTGCCCCTGAAGTTGTTCGCATAGTGCGGGTATCAAACTGGTCTTTTACGGCGAGGATCATGCCGTGCATTGGCCCAACCAACTTGCCGGTTTTGGCGAGTTGTTTATCTTGATTTGCAGCAATTTCAAGCGCATCCAACATGGTGGGATCGTTGTCGGCTAGGTCGGTCATTGAACGTGCTTTGTGTGCATCAAAACCCCAAGCCTCACGGGTTGCAGGTCGCAGATTGAGAGTAGCGAGCGCGTTGATCTGGCCTGCGTTAGCAATAGTCGTAGCGGGGCCGAGCAAACCTTCAGATTGCTTTACGCATTGGCCGTTGTAGGCTTTCACGCGTTCCAAATACAAATTTACCAAGTCTACGGTCGTGATCTGTTTCTTCAGTAAGGCCTTTTGAATTTGTTCAAGCGTTGCCTCTTCAACTTGAAACTTGGGCTTGGCGGCGGCCTGTGCGTTTAGTGTGATAAGCATCAAAACACCAACGATAAAAACGGCCGTCGATACCCAATTAATTTTTACCGCAACGCCAAACATTTTCATATTTCCTCCAAAAATGACTTTTAATCGACAGCCGTTCGCCTGAGCTCATCGAAGGAAGTTGTTTTCCTTCGGCATGCCCAGGATGAACGGGAAAAATCTTTGCTTTAATTACTTCGAGGCAGGCTTGTACCAGTAGGTGTTTTTGTTGTCTTTAAAGATGGACTTAGGAATCTTGCCGTGGATGCCTTTAGTGAAATCCACAATCTGGGTCACGTGGAAATCCACGCTGATACTGGCGAGGGGCAAGGCTTTTTCGGTGCCGGTCCAACCGGTGATGTCGTTGATATAAGAAACCGTTTCATCCACGGCTTGTTGCATGGCGTTTTCCAAATCCGGGTCGAGACCATACGCGATATAATGCGTCGGAGTTTCCGCGCGGGGCATCTTCAAGGTTTTGCCTTTATGCAAAATAAAAGTCGCGATCAGGGTGTTAGCGGTTTCGATAGCGGTGCCGGTAATTTCACCATCACCTTGCGCGGCATGGGCGTCGCCGGTGAAAAAACGAGCGCCGGGAGCATATACCGGGAGATAAAGCGTTGTGCCTGCCACCAAATCGCGGTCATCGAGATTTCCACCAAAATCGCCCGGTGGACTACTGCTATGGTTGCTGCCTTTTTCAACCGCTGGTTGAACTCCCATCACCCCCATAAACGGACCGAGCGGGACTTCAATATTCTTTTCAAAAACGCCGACATTGCGCTTCAAATCTAAAATTGTGGTGTGCGCGGGCGGCTTGGGGCCGTCGCTACCTCTTAGGCTGCGACCGGGGCCTGAACCGGTAGTGCCGTAGGGAATGCGCGGTACAACCGATAAAATGCGAATTTCAAGCGAATCACCCGGCATAGCGCCTTCAATGTTGATAGGCCCAACTAAAAAGTGGCCGGTTTTAATATCGGCATACCGCGTTGCCTTGTCCCACACCTCAATCGTTTCTTTAATCGCCGGATTATCCACAGTGGCAGGAATATTGTTTGCCTTGAGCCATTCCGCTGGATCGACAGCGGGATTGCGCCAACCCGCCCCGCCACCTGTATCAATTTTTACCGTTTGACCGGATTTGATAGTGAGAATGGCTTCCTTCTGAGCGGGAAAATTCCCTATTACCGAGTTTTCCGGTGTCAGCTTCACGTAATGATCAAATGCAGGTTCAGCGATAACGCTATTGATAGTTAACGCGCTCATCACAGTCATCAAGATTTTTGCAGAACGCGACCATGAATATCTAGCGCGGCCACGGTAAGTAATTTGTAGGCTCATAGCGGGATTCTCTGTAGAAGGGGTTTAACACTCGTCTCCCTCTAAGGACGTTGGTGACGCTTGCTGCCCCACCTAACGTCCATTTCGGATTGACCGTGTGTAATTCAACTAAACCGCGTCTTAAGGTTCATTCGCCAAGGGGCCAAATGCCGAAGGTGCCTGGCGACGTTTGGTTGCAGCTTCATAAGCCGCCGCAATTTTGATTAATACGGGCTCACTGAAAGGTACGCCGGCTATATCCATCGCGACCGGCAACTTGGCGGGGAATGGCCCCGTTAAACGGGTGTGATCATCGCCTGCCAAGCGCCCTTCTCCACCGCCACCGCCGCGACCTTTCCAAGCCGATTCAGGTGTAGCTGGTGCACTTGGGTCGCGGATCAAGTCGTAAACTTCGGTGGTAAAACCGGCAGGAACGGTGATAGCTGGCAAGCCTTGTGCGCCGATAAATGTCCACACACCGGTCCCGCTACGCTCGTTGATCGCTGGGCCAGCAGGAGAACCTAACTTGGTGGGCGGTAAGCCGCTGGTTGGGTAAACAATCGCATCTAGTTTCTGTTCAGCCATACATTGCATCATGACTTGCTGCACCGAGAAGCGCAGGAGCAGGCGTTCGGACATATCCAGTTCCATCATTTTCTCGGCGTTTTCGCGGGACTTTTTGCGATCCGGGAAGGTCGGGTCTTGATGGAAATTGGAGTTGGCAATCAAGTCAGAATTGCTTTTAATTTTGGCATCGCCACGGTCGCGCAAGTACAAATTCAACATGTATTTGTTTTGGCCGTCGGCCTCAGAACTACCGAAGTTACGCAAGGTGAGATCCGCTGGCACCAGAAGTGGATTCATTTTCATGTCCAGCAATTTGCGGGTGTGATCAGCAGTGGGTTTGCCGTTGGCATCCACCGGAAAAAGTTCTGGATAGCGCTTGGTGAATAGGACATTCAAGTTTTGTGGCGCGTATTTGCGGATGCATCCGGTGAAAAGATCGTCCTCACCCGGATCAACAATAGTCGCACCGAGTTTTTTAAGATCGCCAACTGCAGCAGACACTATGTCGATAGTCTGTTCATCCGCTTTGGTAAACAATTCTTTGTGCATATATTCACGAACCACGCCGATGCGAATGCCGTCGAGACGCTTGGTATCAGTCAGGCTTTCATAGGATGCCGTTGGCATACGGCCAATATTGAACGCTGTTAATTCATCTTTAGGATCGTAACCGGCGATAACGTCCAACACTTTGGCCGTGTCTTTCACCGTGCGACAAATAGGCCCAACGCGAGTGTTGATTCCGAATTGCACCATGCCTTTACGGCTAACCAATTCTTCTGTGGCAGCAATACCGACGGCGCTAGCCGCACTGGCTGGGCCGCGAATTGATGAGCCGGATTCTTCTGCAATCGCACAAGTCACTAGGTTCGCGCCAACCGCAGAGCCTGAGCCTGAACTTGAACCGCGTGGAGAACGCTCGGTGTCGTAAGGATTACAAAAAGTGCCGCCGAACGAACTGCGCGGTACGCCCGATGCATATTCACCGAGGTTGGATTTGGCGATCACAATCGCACCTGCTGCACGCAAGCGTTCAACAAAGGTTGAATCAGTTGGTGGACGATCATTAGCGTAAAAGGCGTCGGCACCTGACGTGGTGCGCATATCGAACGTATCGTATTGATCTTTAATCGCCATGACCACGCCGTGTAACGGGCCGACTAATTTGCCGGTTTTAGCGAATTCCTTATCCAGCTTTGCGGCAATCTCCAAGGCATCTGGCATTGCTGGGTCGGCATCAGCGGTATCCGTTAGACTACGCGCTTTGCGGTCATCAAAACCCCAGGATTTACGCGCAGTTGGGCGCAAATTTAACGTCGCCAAGGCGTTAATTTGCCCGGCATTCGGAATGGTGGTGATTGGCCCAAGGATGCCTTGCGGTTCAGCGACGCAAGTGCCGTTGTAGGCTTTGATGCGTTTTAAATACAGCTCCACCAATTCGGTGGTGGTCAGTTTTTTACTCAGAATGGCGGACTGGATATCGGTAATAGTTGCCTCTTCCAAATGAAACGCTTTTTTGCTGGCCGCATGCACATGCGCGGTCATCATGGATAGCACCAGCCCGGCGATCAATGTCACCGATCCGATGAATCGATGATTCCTATTACTGTGGTTCTGCATCACCTATTCCTCTGAATGTTTATGTAGGGTGGACGTTTTAAACCGATGAATCACCTGCGTGCACGGGCTCAGACGGTGCGACTGGCGCACTTGCCGGAGCTACCACTGGCGCAGGTTCTTTTACCGCGCTGATCTTTTTGTGCAGCAACACGTACATGGCAGGAATCACGTAGAGCGTAAGCACGCTGCCAAATACCAAACCGCCGATTACCGCAATACCCATGGATACCCGGCTTTCAGAACCGGCACCCAGCGCTAAAGCAATCGGCAAAATTCCGAGTACGGTTGCCATGGTGGTCATTAGAATCGGACGTAAACGCGCAGCGGCGGCGTCTTGCACAGCGACCAAGCGACTGGGTGCACCTGCAGCGAAACGTTGGTTCGCGAACTCGACGATAAGAATGCCGTTTTTGGTGATGAGGCCGACCAGCATGATCAAACCAATCTGCGAGAAAATGTTGAGCGTCTGGCTGAAATACCAGAGCGATAGAAGCGCGCCGAAAAGCGCCAGCGGAACTGTTAGCAGGATTACGAACGGGCTTAGGAAGCTTTCAAATTGGGCTGCCAGAACAAGGTAAATAAGCACCAGCGCGAGAATGAACACCCACATCAATGACGATGAACTGTCCATGTATTCGCGCGCGGTTCCGGTAAGCGCCGTGCTGTAACGGTCACTCAGCGTTTTCTTGGCGATCTCTTCAAACGCAGCTATGCCTTCATCCAAAGTGCGGCCTTTGGCTAAAGTACCTGAAACCACTGCAGCACTATTGCGGTTATAACGGTAAAGCTCTGGTGGTGAACTCGTCTCTTTGAGAGACACAAGATTATTGAGTTTGACCAATTCACCGCTGCTGGTGCGTACGGAAATATTGTCCAAATCACTTGGGCGCGAGCGGAAGTCCCGGGTCAGCTGACCGATCACCTCGTACTGTTTGCCATCGCGAATAAAATAGCTAATGCGCTGACCACCTAAGGCAGCTTGCAAGGTTTGCGAAATATCGAGCGTGCTGACACCCAAGGTTTGAGCTTTGTCGCGATTGATGCTGATTTGTACTTCCGGCTTGCTGAACTTCATGTCGGTATCCACAAAGTTAAATACCGGATGCTTATGCGCTTCTTCCATAAACGCGGGCAGCACTTCGCGCAGGGCTTCAATACTTGCGCCCTGAATTACGAATTGCACGCCGGTGGATTGGGAGCGACGCGCGCCAATGCTGGGTTCCTGGCCGATGCTGATATTGGCGCCGGTGTATTTTTTCTGCAGAAAGCGCAGGTCTTCAGAGATATCCTGCTGGGAACGGCCACGATCATGGCGCTCTTTCAAAAACACCCGCACAAAACCGTTGTTGACGGCGCCCTGAACACCGGGCGCGCCGCCAGAACCGGGAACTTGGGTCATCATCACATCGGCTTCAGGTACACGTTCGCGGGTAGCGCGGGCAACGTCGTCCATAAAGTTTTGCATGTAGTCGTAACTCGCGCCCTCAGCGGCGGTAGCACGCACCCAAATACGGCTGCGATCTTCCAGCGGCGAAAGTTCACGCGGCAAAATACTGAGAAAGAAATAGGCCAGCGACAGTGCGCCAACCAAAATCACAATCGCCCATTTACGATGCTTGAGGAAGCCCTTCAAACCATTGCCGTAGCCGCGCTCCATACTTTGGAATATGGGCTCAGTGGCACGGAAAAACCAGCCGTGCGCTTTATGAGGTTTTAATAATCGCGTGCACAGCATGGGCGTTAAGGTGAGCGCCACAAACGCGGAGATAAAAACCGTTCCGGCGATAGTGACGCCGAATTCGCGAAAGAGCTGGCCAGATAAACCACCCAAAAACAGCAAGGGCAAAAACACCACGCCGAGCGAAATGGTTGTGGCGATTACCGCGAAGAAAATCTCTTTCGTACCCAGAATTCCAGCCTCAAAGGGCGTCATTCCTTCCTCAACTTTGGCGTAGATGTTTTCCAGCACCACTATCGCATCGTCCACCACCAAGCCAATAGCCAGCACTATGCCGAGCAGCGTCAAAGTATTAATGGAAAAACCTGCAGCCGACATTATGCAAAAGGAGCCGACGATAGACACCGGAATAGCCAGGATTGGAATCAGCGTGGTGCGCCATTCGCGCAGGAATAAAAACACCACCAACACCACAAGGATGAAGGCGATGAAAATGGTTTCGGTAACTTCAAGCAAAGAATTGCGTACGAAAGTTGTGTTGTCGTAAGCGATATTCAGCTTGATGCCTTCCGGGAGTTCTTTTTCAACTTGTTTAAGGCGCTTGCGCAGCTCATTCACAATGTCGATTTGGTTGGCGCCCGGCTGCTGCTTGAAATACAAACCGGCGATGGGGGTGTCGTCCATTTTGAGCGCGCCGCGTTCGTTTTGCGCGCCCAGCTCGGCATAGCCGATATCGCTAAAACGCACTATGCGATCTTCGCTGCTTTTAACGATGAGATTATTAAACTGCTCGACCGTGGTCAGCCGAGACATGGTTTTTACCGGAAACTCCACCGACGAACCTTCGATGCGGCCAGCGGGTAGTTCGATGTTTTCCTGTGTCAGTATTTGCTTAACATCCAGCGGCGATACGCCATAGGCCGATAATTTCTCCGGGTCCATCCACAGGCGCATGGCGTAGCGTTTTTCGGCGGGTTGATCCACGCTCGCAATGCCCGGCACGGTTTGCAAACGCTCGCGCAGGGAATCGGCGTAAGCGCCTAACTCCAATTGAGATTTAGTTTGGCTGCTTAAGGCAATGCCGAAAATCGGATTGGAGTCGGCATCGGCTTTATTCAAAATTGGCGGGTTTATATCTGCAGGCAGGAAGCGAGCGGCGCGCGATAATTGATCGCGAATATCGCTGGCAGCCACGTCCAGATCCACCCCCATTTTGAATTCGGCGGTAATCACACTGGCGCCTTCGCGGCTGACCGAACTCAGAGTATCTATACCCGCAACTGTGTTTACCGCTTCTTCGATACGTTCGGTAATTTGGGTTTGCACCACTTCGGCGGCAGCGCCGGGGTAGCTTGTTGTAATGGAAACGGTAGGCGGATCTATCGCCGGATATTCCCGCACCGGCAATTTAGTGAGGCTAATGCTGCCCATCAGCATAATGAACAGCGATATCACTATGGTGAGTACGGGGCGGCGAATGCTGAGTTCGGCAAGAGTCATAAGGTCACCCGCGCCAGCAAACCAAATTCCGCATTGCTAGGGTGATCCACCTGTTTGAACGTAGTGCTGCCCTGGGGTTTGACTACGCCATGCTCTGCGCCCACACCTTTTTCTTTTTTGCTGCCAGCCTGATCCGTTAAGGATTCCACTGGCATTTTTGCGCGCATTTGCTGCAAGCCCGAAATAATCACCTGATCGCCCGCTTGCAAGCCAGACACTATATGAACTTGCGTTGCGGTGCGCGCGCCGGTTTCCACTGGACGACGCTCGGCCAAACCATCTTTAATCACATAGACATTTTTCTCATCCAGCCCGGCAACAACAGCTTCTGCAGGGACCAAAAAGGCGTTGGCAATTTGATCCAATGAAATAGAAACGTTGGTAAAGGCGCCAGGCAAAAGTCGACCATCGACATTGGCGCAAATTGCGCGCACCAGCAGCGTCCGGGTTCCGCTATCGATTCGTGGATCGAGTGCAACAATACGGCCAGCATATTTCTGCAAACCACCGGCGACAGTGAAGGTGATTTGGCTGCCGACTTTAATGCGGCCCGAATATTTTTCCGGCACCGCAAAATCAATTTTCAACTCGTTCAAACGTTGTAAGGTAGCAATGCGAGTGGAACCATTTACGAACGCGCCCACGCTCACGTAACGCAAACCCACCACACCGTTAAAGGGCGCGCGGATTTCAGTTTTCTGGATTTCAGCTTTGTACAAATCGATATACGACTGCTGCACATTCATTTCGCTGAGCACGCTGTCGTAATCGTCCTGACTCACCATTTTTTGGTTGAGCAATTGCGAGTAACGGCGAAAGCGCACCTCTGCGAGTTTTTTGCTGTAGTTGTATCTGTCCAGATTTGCGCGCAAATCTGAGTCGTTAAGCTTGAGCAATAAATCGCCCTGCTTTACTGGCGCGCCTTCAATAAAGTTGATGCTTACTATTTTGCCGTTGGTTTCAGGCTGGAGTTCTATGCCCTCGTCCGCAAGCACGGTTCCCGTTGCCGTAATCGTTTCTGAAAACAGGCTGGGCGTTACCATAAACGTGGAGACTTTCAAGGGCGCGGCGGGTTTTCCACCACCCCCTGCAGATTTTTTGTCATCCTTTTTGGCCGATGCGTCATCTTTTTTAATAGAAGCATCATCTTTTTTTGCCGAGTCGCCCGGCTTACCTGAGCTTTTAGATTCAACTGTTGCTGTTTGAGTTTTGGAATCACCCGCCCACAGCGGCTTTAGCTTGGGATAAGCCAACCCACCGACTACGGCGATAATTACCAAACTCCATACAAGATTTTTAATCATGAGTCAGCTCAACCCTTAGTGAGTCGTGGCGATAGTTAACGGCGGAGTGCTGGCTGGCGGACGGCGATAATGAGTTGCCTGCTCATAGGCATAGGCGTAACCGATTATTTTGGATTCGTCCCAGGCGCGGCCAAGAATCTGTAAACCGACAGGTAAGCCCTGCCCGAGGTAACCGCTGGGAACTGAAAGTGCTGGCCATTGCAAGGTGCTGCCAACGAAGGTGAGGCTGCTGCTTAAGCCCGTGACGCCGCCTTTTGGATCGGGCTCGCCTGTCATTACCTGGGTATTTCGGTCGCCATTCACCACTGGCAGTTGCGCCCAGGTTGGGAAGATCACGGCGTCAATTTTTCCGGCGTCCATGGCTTTGGTAAACGCAGTGCGATAAGTCGCCTCGGTTTCCAAGCCTTTAATGGTGGCAGGGTCAGTTTCAGGATCACCAGACGCGGCAACGAGTTCAAGACCTGGTTGATGTAAGGGATGCGCCAATTTGGAATCGGCCATGGCTTGTGGCGATGGGTAGGGAATACCGGGGTGATCACCCAGAAACTTGATCATATCCGCCTTGCGACGGGCTGGCGTTTGCGGTGCGCGTGGCAGGCCTTCAATCTCTGGCACCACGAAGGTATCGACAATTTCCGCACCGGCAGCGCGCAATTCACTGATGGTTTGTTCAAAGTGTTTGATGATGCGCGGATCGGTCACTTTGTCGGTAAATACTTGGCGCAATACACCTAGACGCGCGCCTTTCAAAGCATCTCGCTTCAGACTGCTCACATAAGTTTTGGCAACATGACCTTTGCTGCGCAAGGTCACGGCGTCTTTGTTGTCGATACCAACCATGGCATCCAGCAAATGCGCCATGTCGGTAACTGTGCGAGCCATCGGACCAGCAGTATCGCGAATGCTGTTGTTGGGTTGGATGCCGGTGCGAGAAATTAATCCAACCGTGGGACGCAAGCCCGCCAAGGCATTGTGTGCAGATGGCATACGCACTGAACCGCCAGTATCTGTACCCACGCCAACCATCGCAAAGTTAGCGGCAATCGATGCGCCGGTTCCGCCCGATGACCCACCGGTCGCAAACGCTGTGTTGTAGGGATTGCGCGCGTAACCGGCCAGCACCGAGTTGATATTGTCGCCGCCGCCATTGGTAAATTCAGATAAAGATGCCTTACCAATGACTATGCCGCCCGCCGCCTTAATCTTGGCAACCAGCGGTGCATCCGTCGGTGGATAGTAATTTTTCCAGCCTTGAAAGCCGGAAGTCATGGGCATACCAACCGCATCAATACAATCTTTCACCAACACCGGAATTCCGTGCATGGGGCCGCTTAGTTTGCCGGTGCGCTTTAATTTTTCATCCAGCGCATCAGCTTCAGCCAATGCATTTGGGTTCAAATTGATAATGGAGTTGATGTATGGCCCTTGCTGGTCATAAGCATCAACACGTTTCAAATATTCAGTAACGAGCTGGCGCGCGGTCATTTGTCCAGACAGAAAGGCTGCTTGCACATCCGCAATAGTCGCCTCTTCAACCGATAAGGCATGAACGCTGCTGGACATCGCCATGAGAACAGCAAAGCTGGCTATAAAGTTGCGTGAAAGCAGGCGATTGGATAACAAAGAGGGAACAAGTTGACGAAGGATATTGCTATTCACTGCGATTAGTCGGTTCATAAGCGAGGTCTTTTGGGCACGTTAATTGGAATGTCGGAAAGACAGAAGAAGCTCGTGTCACTCTGAAGAACTTGGGTTTGCCAGTGCTTATTCATCTGCACTTTGCATCTACCCTCACTATGACGACGCGCTATGGGTTCCCCCCACCGCGCAGCAATATCAAAACAGAATTCATTTTTGCGGCAGCACCATCGCCTTGGTGACTTCTACGGCTACGGGTTGCTGTTGATACAGGGGCGACGTATATCGCCAGGTGCGCACCGCCGCCAATACGGCATTGGCAAGTTCTGGATGCAGCCATGCCGGAACCACAGGCACGCGCACCCGACCTTCGCGATCTATCACAAAATTAATCGTTAAAGGTTGTGCACCGTGCGTAGCGAGGATGGCTTTGGACACCTTCGGCATAGCTGCCGAAATCCGTTGCGGTTCAGCATCCAGCTGATTCCAACGCACTGTGTGGACTTCGGGAATATTGCTGGCGACAAAATTTTCGCGCGCCGCTTCGGCATGACTCAAGGTGGTGACCACGCCAGAGCGCTTGAAACTAAATTGCAAAACTTCTCTACGCGGAAAAGTCGCGTCAGCCGAAGGCGTTGCTGGTGATGAACTTTCCGTACTAAATCGCCAATTGTTAACAGATCGCGTAGCCGATCTTGCAAAGGCTTCGTTGGTCGCTTCCAGCACTACCGAGTCATTAACGGCGCCGGTGGAATCCATCGTAACCACCATCACAACGTCGCCATCACCCGCTTTAATTCCAACCAATTCCGGCGGAAAACGCGGCATCTCATAGCTGATTAAGCCTGGAACAGTGGACTGGAATTTATCAGCGGCAAATACGAGGCTTGAAAAACCTACTGCTAAACCGGCTAGTGTTTTGATAACTAGAGGAAGACTTTTTGAAAGAAGCCGATTTTGGAAAATCGATTTTTGGAGAATCAAAAGACACCTCCGCAGTAATACTCATTGGCACGACCCAATCCTTGCGTCGCTTGATCAATCTGAAAAGTGCGGTTATTTAAGGCTTTACCTAAGGTGCGCCAATAAGGTCGCTCGCTTTGGCTGGAGTATTAATCGGCATGCGGATCGCCTGGCTGGCCTGCTCAAAGCTGTAACCCAAAGCCAACAATTTCGGCTCGCTAAACGCGGGACCAAAGAAGGAAATTCCTACCGGTAAATGGTCGCCAGTAAAGCCGGCGGGCACGATTAAATCCGGGAAACCACTCAAGTTCGCATAGTTCGTCGCCGATTGGGTAGCTTCACCTGGTCCGGCAGGAGGTGCGGCCAATAAAGCAGGGCGGCGTGGTGATGTTGGGTAAACAATCGCGTCCAACTTGTTGAAGCTGATAATCCCTTCAAGCGCAGTACGCACCAAGGGCAAACCTTGGTCGCGAACTGAGGTATAGCGAAAATCATCGAGCTTGCCGCTGGCCGCTTCGCGTTTCATCAATGTCCAACGGCGTGGGTTAGGGCCGGAAACCTCATCACGCAGCGAATGAAAACTGTCGGCCCGGGCGATAAGTTCGTTAATGTTTTTGGGATACTGCGGTTTGGTAGTCGCCAAATAATCGCCAATTTGCGCCGCGAACTCCGGGTAGCGAACTGCGCTGTAAAACTCGGTTTTTACGTCCAGCAGCCATTTGGGATAGCGAACATCCACAATAGTCGCGCCCTGCGCACGCATAGTATTTAACGCGGCTTCGATCACCCAATCCACTTCTTCATCAGCGCCAAGGAAATCGCGGGCGATACCAATACGCGCGCCTTTCAACGCATCTTTTTTAAGGTACTGTGTGTACTCTTTTTGGAATTTGCCTTTGCTTTTTTGCGTTGCGGCGTCCGCACTATCAACACCCGTTAACAACCCGAGGGAGACGGCCACATCGTAAACACTGCGCGCCATCGGGCCGCCAGTATCGAAGGTAAGCGCGAGCGGGATAATGCCATCGCGACTTAACAAACCATGTGTAGGTTTTAATCCGACGATGCCGTTAGACGTTGAGGGCCCGCGAATTGAACCGCCGGTATCTGTACCAAAACCCAGCGGCGCATAGTCCGCCGCAATTGCAGCGCCGGTACCGCCGGAAGAGCCCGATGGCGTGCGTGTTAAATCGTGAGGATTCAAGGTTTGGCCGCCGAGCGAACTCATGGCCGCGCCCGAGGCAAACTCAGATAGATTTACCTTCGCCAGAATAATCGCTCCCGCATCGCGCAGGCGTTTCACGATAAAAGCATCGTCCGGCGGCAGCGAACCTTCAAGCATCAGCGAACCGCCCGTCGTTGGCAGATCAAAGGTATCGAAATTGTCTTTGAGAACGACTGGAATACCATGCAATGGAGAACGCGGGCCTTTCGCTTTGCGCTCGGCATCCAGCGCTTTCGCAATCTCCAGCGCTTTGGGATTCAGGGTAATGACCGCGTTTATTTTTGGGCCTTGTTTATCGTAGGCCTCGATGCGCGCGAGGTACATGGTAACCAATTGTTCGGATGTGAGACTGCCGTCTTTAAACGCCGCGTTAATATCCGCAATGGTCGCAGTCGCCAACGGAATTTGTGCCGCCCAGGCAGACGACCAGGCTGTCATCCCAAGGCAAGCGCTCAGTACTAAACGCGATGTGAAGGATTTAATCGAACCCCTAACCGTTAAACCCGCACCAAAAGGCTTTATCTGCACCATATACCCACCCAAAAATCCGTTAAGAAAGATCGTTAATAAAAAGCACGAATGAACTTGTGATAAGGACGAGGGGCATAGGGATTTACCCTACCGTGGGGCTATACCGCACTGCAATTTGGCTCGGCAAGAATGGCTCGACAGGAATTTGGCTGGACAGAAATCGCACGCGATGAGCTTTTACAGCGGGCGATGCGGGGTGTTGTTGAAGTTGGACGTCTTACTGAAGATGGCATCAATTCACTTCACGAGAATCTCTTCATGACAAATCCTTTGCGTCAAAAAATCCTGGCGGGCGTCTTTTTAAGCGTGCTTATTACAACGTCTGCGTCCAGCTTTAGCGCTGAAAAACCTGCGCATTTATTACTGGAAGACGCCACCATCGCCGAACTAAATAGCGCATTTGCCGATGGCTCGCTCACTGCGGAAAAACTTACGGCAGCTTATCTGGCGCGTATCAAGGCGTACGATAAAACCGGCCCAACAATTAACTCAATCATCACGCTCAACCCCAATGCACTCAAAGAGGCGAAAGCGTTAGATGCAGAGCGAGCGGCAGGTAAAGTGCGCGGTCCATTGCATGGCATTCCGGTCTTTTTAAAAGACAATATCGACACTTTTGATTTGCCCACGACGGGCGGCTCGCAATTGCTTGAAGGTTCATTACCACCGGACGATGCATTTATCACCAAAAAACTTCGCGCTGCCGGTGCGATTATTATCGCTAAAGCAAACCTGTCTGAATGGGCCGCTTCAGGTGGTTCAACTGGCGGTGCTCCACCGGCGATTAGCAAATTAGGATTTATCCCCGGCGGCTTTAGTTCTGCTGGCGGGCAAACGTTAAATCCGCACGATCTCACTCGCAGCCCATCAGGTTCATCGGGCGGAACAGGCGCCGGTATTGCAGCTGCCTTCGCACAATTCGGTTTGGGTTCGGATACGGGCGGTTCAATTCGCGGGCCCTCGTCCCACAACGGTATCGCCGGTCTTAAACCGACACGTGGATTGATGAGTCGCGACGGCATAATCCCACTCGGTCTGTCTTTCGACACCGCAGGCCCAATGGCGCGTTCAGTTTACGATGTGGCTGCAACGCTGGGCGTTATGACCGGAGTTGATTCCGCCGATGCCGCCACGGCCAAAAGTGCAGGTAAATTTTATGCGGATTACACGCAATTTCTTAAACGCGGATCGCTAAAAGGCGCACGTATAGGTGTTAACCGCGATTACCTTGGCCAAGACGCAGAAGTTGATAAGATTTTTGAAGAATCCATCGCCAAACTGCGCGAACTGGGTGCCGTTATCGTAGATCCAGTCGTTATTCCCGCTGCGTTGCGTGAGGGCCGCGGTTTCATCTACAACACCGTAGTACGCGCAGAATTTAAGGCCGACCTTACCACCTATCTCAAAACCACCAAGCCGGGCTTTCCTAAATCTTTTTCTGAAGTTGTTAAACGTTCCAATGACCCTACCACAAAATATCGTAGCGCCGGTAAAGCGTTCGGCCTCGCCTGGGTTTCTGAACCCGGCAACACACTTGATCTTGATGACCCGATTTACCTCGCCATCAAAAATGGCGTATTGGCTTCAGTAAATACCACCTTCGACAACCTGTTCGCCGCAAACAAACTCGACGTAATTGTCTACCCAACCATGCCCCGCCCCGCTATGCCGATTAACCCAACGGATGGCATGGGTTGGCCAGAATCTGCAACCGCCTTTGCCAACTTCACCGGTTACCCGGATTTAATAGTACCCGCTGGCACAACCAAAGCTGGCCTGCCCGTTACCATTTCATTTTTCGGCCCGGCATGGAGCGAACCTAAATTGTTAGCATTGGGATACGACTTCGAACAAGCAACTAAGGCACGCATACTGCCCCATACCACTCCGGTATTGGCGAGTGATGCATTGAAATAATGTGGTGAGGAATAACAGAGAAAATTGAATTTGATTTTTTAAGGTAGCGTTAAAAGACGTCGACATTAATAGTTAATTATTGCCAGCAGTGATACCCATATCCCGCTGGCTTTTTTATTTTTGCATTTACACGCCATACAACAATACTTCAATTTGATGCTACAAAAATTGGTAGGGTTAACCGATAAGCGCGCGTCTAATAAGGTGTAAGTCTTCATGTGCAGTGTTTCGTTGTCCTACACTTTCAAACTGAACCTTGAAAGATATAGGGCAACGTTTTTTACATCGTGAGAAAAATGAGGACTAAAAAAACTGAGGATTTATTGTCTGGGATGATTTAAATAGTTTCCCGCTGCTGCGAAAAATTCAAAGTAGCTAACAGCGAATTAATTTGATCAATTTGTACGGGTTTAGTTAGCAGATAATTAAATCTGGTTTCGCCTGATCTTATCCTTTCGGACTCAGCATCCCATCCCGTTAGCGCAACAATAATTACATTTTCTAAGCCGTAAGTTTTTCGGATTGCTTCGGCGGTTTCGTAGCCGTTCATATCTGGCATTGCTATATCGAGAAATATGACTTGCGGCTTGAACGCAACGGCGAGCTTAATTGCCTCTAAACCATCGTGAGCAGTGTGCGCATTATGGCCGTTTAATTCTAATAGCATCGATAAGGTTTCGGCAGCATCAATATTATCGTCTACGACTAAAATACGTAACGGAGTTTTATTATGATGAGAGTCTTGAGCCATTATGTTCCCGATAACTATTGAGTTCTTTGCCGTTTAATGGATTGTTGTAATTTACGCAGAAAAATATTTTCTCAATTAAAACTACAACGTAAAATTTTTCAAATTTTAATTAGATGACACCTGAAAGTCTACAGTAGAACAGGCTTTCAAATTCAGTTGAGTTAATTATTTGAGACGTTTAGCAATACGATTAGTTTCTAGTGCCACATAAATAATTATTCTGTCATCACAAACATCCTTATCAAATTATTTCTTTATAAATTAGCGTTTTCACTCACTATAAAATACCTGTTTCGCATTTTTGACCAACGCAAAACGAGTAGTGCCTATTTTAAAAATTGAATTAAGTTTGATCAGGTTGTGCAGGTTCGGTCGGGCCAGTCGCTTCAGATGGATCTATTGATCGTTTTAATTCAGGTTTACTCTCGTCACCTGCCCCGGAAGCAAGAATAGTTGCGCGCTCCCAATGTTTGTCAGATTGACCATCTGGTTTGCCTTCGGCCTCCCAAATTTGATGAGCCAAGGTACGAATTGTTTCTTCATTGCTGCTCATATAAAAACCTCAATATGGTCGATTCATCTGTCTATTTGTATGCGCTTTATAGCAGCCGATAATTCACCGTTCGGTGTGCTAACCCCCATAAGATTATTTTTTATTGTCGTAACATCGGCAAATCCTTCAATTTATTCGCTGCTGGTTTTAAGCCACAGAAGAATCCGTTCAATAAAACTATATTTTTGGTATGCAAGCCATGAAAATCGCCACTTACAATATCAATGGGGTTAATGGCCACCTCGCGGTATTAACGCGCTGGCTTTTAGAAGCACAACCGGATGTTGTGTGCCTGCAGGAATTAAAGGCACCTCAGGATAAATTTCCTGAAAAGGCGCTCGCAGATATTGGCTATCAGGCTATTTGGCACGGACAAAAAAGTTGGAATGGCGTTGCGATTTTATCTCGCCTTGGCGAACCCATCGAAGTTAGGAAAACACTTCCCGGCGACCCAACCGACGAACACAGCCGCTATATAGAAGCAGCGGTTAATGGCGTGCTCATCGGATGTCTCTATCTACCCAATGGCAACCCAGCACCGGGACCAAAGCTGGATTACAAATTAAAATGGTTCGAACGTTTAACGCTACACGCGGCGGAGTTATACAAATCAAATGAGCCCGTTGTTTTAGTCGGCGATTTCAATGTTATTCCCACTGAAAAAGATGTATATAAACCAGAACGCTGGCTGGATGACGCACTGTTTCTACCGGAGGTTCGCGCAGCTTTTAAAAATTTAGTTGCACAAGGATGGACTGATGCCGTGCGTAAGCTACATCCCGATGACACCATTTATACCTTTTGGGATTATTTTCGCAATGCCTACGGACGAGATGCCGGTTTGAGAATCGATCATTTTTTACTGAGCAAAAAATTAACTAAGCGCCTGAAAAAATGTGGGGTTGATAAACATGTACGCGGCTGGGAGAAAACGAGTGATCACGCGCCGGTTTGGATTGAATTGAAATAATTTTTTTAGCGGAATAAAAAAGGCTAACCACATGATCAAAGGAATTCCGCTGCCAGCAGTATTGGTTGATATTGAAACTACCGGTGGCACGCGACACGGAAGAATTACTGAAGTAGCAATTATTGAAATCGACGAACATGAAATACGTGAGTGGTCCACGCTTGTAAATCCGCAGATAGAAATTCCCGTTAACATCCAGATTCTCACTGGCATCACCAATGATATGGTTGCGTCAGCGCCGCCGTTTGAAGATGTATCGGAAGAGATATTTTTACGATTAAAAGATAAACTTTTTATTGCCCACAACGTTGGTTTTGATTACGGCTTTCTCCGCAAAGAATTAGGTAATGTAGGAATTTCCTACAAAGCTCCGCTTCTGTGCAGTGTGCAACTATCGCGAGCGCTTTACCCCAATGCGCCAAGTCACAGTCTGGAAAATATCATAATACGCCACGGTATTTCGGTGCAGTATCGTCACCGTGCCTTAGATGATGCGCAGGCAACTTTCCGCTTTTTACAAATCGCATTGGGCGAACACGGCCTTGAAAAATTTCGTGCAGCATTCCATAAACAATTTCAATACGGCGATTTACCACTTAATGTTGACCCCACTATTATCAACGAAATTCCGCGCACACCAGGGCTTTATTATTTATGGGGCGCACAAAATGAATTGCTCTATATCGGCAAGGGTAACAATATTCGGGCTGATGTTTTTGCGCAATTTCTTAGCGGTGAAAAGTCGCCACTTGAAGCAAAACTCGCCAGCTTAACAGCCGATATAACGTGGGAAATAACACCGGGCGAACTCAGCGCCACTATACTTCACACTAAGAAAATAAATAGTTTAAAGCCAAGCCTTAATAAACGTTCACAAACTGTGGACAGTTTATGCAGTGTATTTTTAGAGGAAGATAAAAAAGGTTTACTGTTTCCACGAATTGTATTTGCCGACGAGATTGCTCTTAAGTTGAATCGTCTTCATGGAATGTTCACCACAGAAAAACAAGCATTGAAAGAAATCAAAAAAATATTCACCGAAAAAAACCTTTGCTTCAAGATGTTAGATTCACATGCTTCAGATGACCTATTCCCCTGCGAAAACACCCAATGCACATTATGTAATGCTGGCGAAAACTATTTAAAACACAATATTCGCATGCAGGCAGCATTTGAAGAAATTGCACTTCGTCGCTGGCCATTTACAACACCCGTAAGCATTGAAGAATCCGCTAAAGGCAGCGAAAGCGTTCATATTATTGTGAGCAATTGGTGTTTATTAGGTATGGCTAAAAACTTGGATGACTATAAGGAAATTCTGTCTGAACCGGAAAATTACAAACTGGATAGAAGTGTTTATAAATATTTGGTCAGGTATTTAAGCAGAGAGGGCAAAACCCCCAAGGTTAAACCTCTGGTATATAGTGAATGACGTTGAGTGCGGTGCCACACGGTAAAAAAATATTTTCACCTGTATAAACTCGCGGTTTGTATTATGTTAGGTTACGGCCAACCACACACACGTCAATCCGCGAAATATTACATGCTAAGAAGTTTTCCATTGCCTGCCGTTGTTATTGACCTTGAAACAACAGGCGCTAATGTGTCTTACGACCGCATCATTGAGATTGGCATTATTGAAATCGATGAAGATGGAAGTACGCGCAAGTGGTCTTCTTTGGTTAATCCTGGAAGAGATGTGCCTAGCTTTATTGAGCAGTTAACCGGCATTACCAATTCTTTATTATCGACCGCGCCGCGATTTGAACAAATTGCCAAAGAAGTATTACTGCGCATTAGAGGAAAGCGTTTTATTGCTCATAATGTTCGTTTTGACTACGGTTTTATTCGCAACGAATTTTCCCGTCTTGCTTATACGTTTAAAGCATCTGTTATTTGCTCATTAAAACTTTCCCGTAGGCTTTACCCGCATGAATCTGCGCACGGCTTGCAAGCTATTATTCAACGTTACAATTTACATATTACCAAGCGACACCGCGCGCTTGACGACGCCGATGCTGCATATCAATTTTTACTCATAGCCGAACAGGAACACGGCGTAGAAAAAGTCAGCGCCATCCTTTCCCATGAGAAAAAATCGTCAACTATTCCTACTGCACTGAGTCATGACGTAGTTGCAAGCTTACCGCAACAACCCGGCGTATATTATTTTTGGGGCACTAATGCCGAGCTTTTGTATGTTGGCAAAGGGATTAATATTCGCAAGCGTGTGCTTTCGCATTTTTCCAGTGATCACAAAAACGCAAAAGAAATGCGACTCTGCCAACAAATTTCAAATGTTACCTGGGATATTACTGCTGGTGAATTGAGCGCATTGATATTGGAATCGTGCAAAATAAAGCAATTAAAGCCCATCTTTAATCGCAAGTTACGTCGCCCGCGTGTGCTCTACAGTATTCTGTTGCAAAAGAATGACAAAGGTTGGTTGACGCCTGCTATTGTTCAACTGGCCGATACCGCAAGTAATTCTTCTTCGCTCTATGGTTTATTTCCATCGAAAAATAAAGCGAAAGAAACTATACGATCAATCAGTCATGAACATAAATTATGTTATTACGCGTGCGATCTTGAAGCCATAATGCAGCGGCCCTGCACGCGTTATCAACTTAAAAAATGTAGCGGCCTTTGTGTTGGCACATTGCCTGCATCCGAACATAACGACACTATTACCACAGCATTGCATTCATTTGCGTTAAAAGTTTGGCCATTTAGTGGTGCTGTTGCTTTGCGAGAAATTGAGCATCAGCACGATAATGATCCATTTTTGATCGTGAATAATTGGCAAGTCCTTGGTAGCGGTCGCGTGCAAAATTCCGTGGCCGTTATTACCAACAAATACGATGAACCACTGGATAAAGATGCTTACCAATATTTAGTGAAAGCGATTTTGGGAGGATCTAAAAAAATCCATGTGCAAGCATTATTATCGTTAAACTATGAGCACGCAGTTGAAACAATGTGATGTAAAAATTAAGTTGTGTTATACCTGTTAATAAATCGTTTTCTAACATTAAAAATTTACTGAATTAAGAAGAGTTAAAGACATGCGAACATCATTAATACGTATTGGGTTATTAAGCGCTGCTGCAAGTCTTCATAGCTCGCCTGGTTTTGCAGAAGAAAATATGCCATATACCGAAGAACAAATGCGCAAATGTTTGGAACATAGCGTGCTAACGGCCGACAAAACAATGACGGTGCTTAGGATGGAAGAGGCATGCGCAATTCTATTGAGCCAGCCAGCCGTTAATGCACAATCTTCATCGGCGCCGGAGACCATTAAGGAATCCGGCATTGAACAAACCAAAGCTTCGGCAGCTGAAGATACCGGCGGCGGTTCGACCATGCTTAAAGATCGTCTGGAACTTGAGGCGCTCAATCGTTCAAACCGTTTCGTGCTTATACCTCACAGACGCAATTACATTTTACCGGTAAGTTATAGCGCATCTCCAAATTACGGACCCTATGAAGAAGCTGATAATACTACCGATGAAGATGATGCATTTTTAAATCTGAAACATACTGAAGTTGAATTTCAACTCAGTGTAAAAATTTTGTTGATGGAAAATCTTTTTACCGACAATGGCCAACTTTATTTGGGCTATACCAATCATTCTATTTGGCAAGTTTATAATCGCAAAGCTTCCGCCCCCTTTCGTGAAACAAATCACCAACCTGAACTTATCTTAAGTTTCAGCAACGACTTCGAAATTTTTGGTTTTCGCAATGTGTTAAATGAAGTCAGCTTAAACCATCAATCAAACGGGCAAAGTGGTTTGCTGTCGCGCAGTTGGAATCGCGTGATGTTTAACTCGGTATTTGAAGGCAAAAATTTTAGTTTTATGATAAGCCCCTGGTACAGATTGCCAGAAGAAAAATCGAAATATCCCGGCGACCCACGTGGTGATGACAATCCTGACATCACTCACTACATGGGTAACTTTCAATTCACAGGCGCCTACAAATATAAGTCAAATATTTTCAGTGCTGAAGTACGCAATAATTTGAAAAGCGATAATCGCGGTGCGGTGGAATTAGGTTGGACCTTTCCGTTGACATCAACCATGCGCGGCTACGTAAATTATTTTGACGGTTACGGCCACAGCTTGATTGATTACAATGAGCGACAACAAGTGTTTGGTTTGGGTGTTACATTTACCGATTTATTTTAAAAAAATTGCGGCTATTTTTAACCAAAAATTTCAGAAAAAATTAAACCCCAGCATAGTCAATATGGTGGGGTTTATTTTTTGGCAATATTAATAATGCAAATTAAAAATTAACGAACACCACCACCAGCAAGGAATTGTTCACCGGTCAACCAACCTGCATCGTCAGATGCTAAAAACGCAACAATTTTGCCGATGTCATCAGGTTGCCCAACGCGACCAAGAGGCGTGTTAGCTACAGCTTGTTTTTCAAAATCCGAACCAATAAAACCTGCTGCGTGCGAACCTTCGGTTTCAACCATGCCAGGATTCACAGAGTTAACACGAATTTTTCGCGGACCTAACTCTTTTGAAAGTACACCGGTAATGGCGTCAACAGCGCCTTTAGTAGCGGTATAGACTGCGCTGCCGGGTGGAGTAATACGCGCAACTACTGAACCGATATTAATAATGCTACCGCCTTCTGGCAAATGTTTAGCAGCGGCTTGAGTAGTAAGTAAAAGGCCTAAAACATTTACATTAAATTGTTTGTGAAAATGCTCTTCGGTAAAGGCTTCAATAGGCGCGAACTCATAAATACCTGAGTTGTTGACCAGAATATCAAGCTTGCCGTAAGTGTTTACCGCTGCATCGATAATAGCTTGTGCGTCGCTAACTTTGCTTACATCGCCTGCAACGGCAATAGCGTTTCCACCGGCTGCTATAATTGCTTCAACAACAACATCTGCCCCTTGTTTACTGGTTGCATAATTCACAACAACCGCAGCACCTTCCGCCGCAAGATGTTTAGCAATTGATGCCCCAATACCTTTTGATGCCCCGGTAACTACGGCGACTTTTCCTGCGAGTTTGTTGCTCATGATATGTTCCTACAGTAATTAGATTAAAAAATAATTGGACGTTACGTTAAATATTGCTCGGGTCGGCTAAAAGATGGTGTATTAATAAACACTAAATGCTTTTAATATTGAACCGATTGGTTCAATATAATGCCTCAGCAAGAGATTGCAAGCTATTTATGAACTGATCGGTTCACAAAACTAAAAGTAATGACTTTTGTAAACTTGGGATCGGGGCGATTCTTTTAGTGTAAAATGTTTATGACTTATTCTTATTGGTTTTATCACTAATAGCAGGGGGCGCTATGAGCCGGGGTAGACCCAAAAACTTTTGCAGGGAGGATGTACTCAATAAAGCCCTCCCGGTATTTTGGGAAAACGGCTTTGCATCCACCAGCCTGCAATTATTGGAACAGGCAACGGGCGTGAATAAATCTGGCCTTTATTCAGAGTTTCAAAATAAAGACGATTTATTTGTGGAGTGTGTGCGTCATTATTTATCGACCCGTGGCGTAGCGGAAATTCTTAATGAGCAACCATTAGGATGGGACAATATTGAAAAATTTTTGAAGTTTGCCTATTGCGCTGGCAGCGAGCAAAAAGGTTGTTTTACCGTAAGCTCAGTGCAAAATTTTGCCAATATTCCTGCGGCGGCCTGTGAATTATTGGAAAAATGTTTCGACGAATTGAGCGCTACTATTCTGCGCAATATTCAAGCGGAAACCACTAACATGGATGCACGCCAAATTACCGAATTAGTGCGAATCTACTTTTTCGGATTTTGTATGGAATTAACCATAGATACAAAAAAAGCAGCGTCTGATCGTAAAGTAAAAAACTTTATGCAGATTCTAAAAACTCTTTAAAACA
Source organism: Gammaproteobacteria bacterium (assembly GCA_004172865.1). GTDB lineage: Bacteria > Pseudomonadota > Gammaproteobacteria > Pseudomonadales > Cellvibrionaceae > Cellvibrio. Next base: position 91,753 of record SEBV01000014.1, read on the forward strand.
ATTTTCTCATCCACTCTTAATAGATACCTCATTTCCTAATACGCGCATCACTTGGCGAATGGCCGACAATACGCTTAAACGCCCGGCTAAACGACGCTTCAGAATCATAACCAAGCCGATTGGCGACTACCGCAATGCGCATACCTTCGCGAGAAATCCATCGTCTCGCCTGAAACATTTTTACGCGGGCCACATATTTCGCCGGAGTTTCGCCGACTGAATTCGTGAATTTTTCGGCAAAGCTGGAACGGGACGCGCCCATCACTTCTGCCAATTCCACAATTGACCACTCGCGCTCCGGCTGCTTGTGAATAGCAGACAACACCTTACCGATTTGTGGGCAACGCACGGCCGCAATCCAGCCGGTTGCATCGCTGCACGCGCACTCCACCCAACCGCGAATAATGCTGGCGGCGAGCACGTCCGCAAGGCGAGCGAGAATTCCGCAGGCACCGATCCGGTCCAGTGAAACCTCGCGCTCCATCGCCTCCAACAACGCAGGCACAGCCGGGTCGCGCTTGGCTAAATCACCGGCACGCATCAAGTCGGGCATCATAGTCATGAGGGGATGAAGCGGGTCGAGGTTGAAGCGCATGGTGCCGCAAAACAATATTTGTTGGGCCGCAATATCGCTGTCATTCTGTTCCGCCACAGTCGCGTTATCTGCACCCCCATGCACCAAGTACAAATTTTCCGACACCTCTTTGCGCGCCAGCATGTCGATTTCTACCGTGGGTACTTCAGGCGAACTGGCCATGATATGAAAGCTGCCGCGCGGTAGTAAAACTGCATCGCCCTGGTTTAAACGAATCCAGTCTGTTGTCTGGGTTCGCATCCAACAGCCGCCCTGCGCAACAAAATGAAACCGTGCCTCACGCTGTGCCGGGAAGGCAATTGCCCAAGGCTTTTGCAACACACAGCGACCGTATTCAATGCCTTCAAGGCGAATGCCCAGAAGAATTTCGGTCAGGGTATCGGGGATATCACTGTTTTTGGTTCTGGATGAATAGTCAAGCATTATGGCTTTTCCGTCATAGAAAAGCCAAAATCTTACCCCTAAACTGCACCCACTTCCACAACATCTTTAGGTTTATCCATGAATGAAGCAACTCGCCCACTAACGCTGATTGAAACAGCAGAGCCGCAAACTGCTAATTGGGCTGGTATTGCAACCTTGGCGCTAGGGGTATTTGGTTTGGTGACGGCGGAATTTTTACCTGCCAGTTTACTCACAGCCATGTCCGCAGATTTGGGAATCTCCAACGGTGCAGCGGGCCAGGCAGTTACTGCAACGGCTATTGTCGGCGCGATTGCCGCACCCACAATTCCGGTAGTTACCCGCAATTTCGACCGCAAACTCGTCGTGATCGCTCTAACGTTATTACTTGTAGCTTCCAACATAATGGCTGCAATGGCATCCAGCCTTTTCGTTCTTCTGGTATCGCGAGTGTTATTAGGCATTGCTTTGGGCGGGTTTTGGTCAATGGCGGCGGCATTAGCTATGCGCATGGTTCCAGCCACTGTTTTCGCCCGGGCTATGTCGATCATTCTCACCGGCGTTTCTATCGCCACCGTCTGTGCGGCTCCAGTGGGCGCTTATATGGGCGATTTGTGGGGCTGGCGCAGCGCATTTGTGGCGGCGGGTGCGGTAAGTCTAATCGCACTCGGTGCTCAGTTTTTTGCTATCCCAACGTTGCCACCCAAAGATAATCCAAGCTTAAGTGTGCTCTTTGAATTACTGCGCCGCCCTAATGTTCGTGTTGCATTGATAGCCGTTTTGCTGGTGATATCAGGCCATTTTGCCGGTTTCACGTACATTCGCCCATTGATGGAAAACATTGCCCACCTGTCGGTTAGCGCGATTTCATCGATCTTACTGGGTTACGGGATCGGCGGATTCTTCGGTAACTTTGCCGGAGCCTTTATCGCCGAGCGCAGCGAACGTTACGCCATTGTTTTCGGCGGCGCGCTTATAGCTTTATTGGCGGCCAGTTTATTGATAGCAGGAAGTTCGCCGGCACTGGTTGCCATATCCATCTCATTGTGGGGATTTGCTTTCGGCGCCTTCCCTGTAGGTTTCCAAACCTGGATTGTCCGCGCTGCGCCAGATCAAGCTGAAAGTGCTGGCGGGCTTATAGTTGCGGCTTTTCAGATCGCTATTGCCAGCGGTGCCATAGGCGGCGGAATTCTGGTGGATCACATAGACGCAATTGGTGGCCCCCTATTCGCAGTTGTTGCGGTCACGCTTGGGACTTTACTGACCTTGCGTTATGGCCCGCGCCCTACCCCTACTTGATGATTTGCTAGCAACAAAAAACCTGCTTCACAAAACCTCGCGACGGCGGGGTTTTCTTTTTTCATCCCGAACTTTTAAAAAATAATTCCCAAACTCCGTGAGTTATCAGACGGTATCCAAGCTGCAAGCTAGGCTATTTATATCGCCATTAAAATCGCTCACGCCAGCTTGATGTCAGAAAGGAACAACCATGGATACACGCCAGCAATTATTTCTAGAAGGCCCAATTCCGCGCGCGCTGCTCACCTTAGCACTGCCCATTATTCTCGCGAATATTTTACAAACCGGTTATCAACTAACAGATGCATTTTGGGTTGGGCGTTTAGGTGCATCTGCGGTAGCCGCCATTTCCGTCAGTTTCCCCGTTACCTTTTTGGTGATTGCGTTAGGTTCGGGATTAGCCATGGCAGGCGCAACTCTAACGGCACAATACATGGGCGCAGGCAGGCAAGACATGGTCAACCATGTTGCGGCGCAAACTATGTTGATGGTGGTAATCAGCTCTGTTCTGTTTGGCGCGCTCGGTTATGTTCTAGCGCCCTATTTACTGACCTTGCTTGGCGTCGCGCCAGATGTTTACGCAAACGCATTGGGATTTATGCGCGTTTCTTTTGTGGGAATTATTTTTGTTTTCACCTATTCAATGTTTCAAGCGCTCATGCGCGGCGTCGGCCAAACACGAATTCCGTTATACATAGTCACCGGAACTGTTTTACTGAATTTTATTCTTGATCCACTCTTTATTTTTGGTTGGGGGCCAATACCCGGCCAAGGCGTAATGGGCGCGGCATTTGCAACCTTAATTACGCAAGCCTTGGCGAGCGCTATTGGCATTTTGGTTTTTCTGCGCGGACGCCACGGCATCAAATTAAGTTTGCGCAGTTTTGCGCCCGACCCCGCCTATTTAAAGCGCGCATTTTTTCTCGGCTTGCCCGGTTCCGTTGAATTATCCACGCGCACACTCGGTTTAATGATCATGTCATTTCTGGTGTCGAGCTTTGGAACGCTTACCATGGCGGCTTACGGCGTCGGTTCAAATATTTTGCAAGTGATTACGATTCCGGTGATGGGAATGTCCATGGCGGTTTCAACTTTGGTTGGTCAAAATATTGGAGCGGGAAATATTCATCGCGCTGCAAAAGTTACGCAGCTGGGTACTACGTTAAGTTTTGGCGTGCTCACACTCACCGGAATTATCGCGTGGTTCTGCGCACCTTTACTCGTGAGCTTTTTTATTCCCGATGACGCCGATGTCATCGACGCAGGCGCACATTTTATTCGCATTATGTGTTTGGCGTGGGGCGGGATTGGAATTCAATTATGTATCGTCTCGGCGTTTCGTGCATCGGGAAATATGTTAATTGCCATGATTATCGCTATGGTTTCGCAATGGATGATTCAATTCCCTATCGCCTATGTTCTTTCTAAACACACTATTCTGCACGCGCAGGGTTTATGGTGGTCATTCCCTATTACCAATATCGCCGTCGCCATTATTTCCATTCTCTGGTTTGCACGTGGAAGCTGGAAAACTGGTCGCTTAACGGAAGACGATAAACACAGCGCAAAAATTGTGGAAGAAGCATTTATTGAAGAAAGTGGGTTTGTTAAATAATTACATTTTACTTTTATATCAATGAGGTGATTTTCAATGAAAACCAAATTGAAAAAGAAAGATTTCCCTGTCAGCAAGGTTCGCCATTTTTTAGAACCAGGGCCGATTGTATTAGTATCATCCAAATGGAAAGATGAAACTAATATTATGACCATGGGCTGGCATTCGGTTATGGAATTTTCGCCGTCATTGGTGGGCTGTGTAATATCCTCAGCTAATCATAGTTTTGAACTTATCCGCAAAAGCAAAGAGTGTGTAATCAATTTACCGACATCCAGTTTGATTGATGTGGTTGTGAAAATTGGCAATACCTCCGGCACGGAAATAAACAAGTTTGAGGAGCTTGGGGTAACCGCAGGCAAAGCCACACACGTTGATGCGCCGCTGATTGATGAGTGCCATGCAAATTTTGAATGCCGTTTATACGACACAGTATTGATCAAAAAATATAATTTTTTTATTTTTGAAGTGGTGAAAGCGCATGTTGCTGTATCACCTAAAAACATTGAAACATTGCATTACACTGGTGATGGGAAATTTATGTTATCCGGGAAAACCATAAGCAAGCGCGCATTATTCAAACCTGAAATGCTGTAATTTTTTTAAATCACTAATTAAATAAATCCAACTGAAAAAAAGCCTGATCTTCCCGCAAATCAATAAAGCTCACACCGACCCCCAATAAACGTACCGGCATATTTTTGCGAGCATAGGCTTCTTTACACAACTCCTGTAAATCAACTAATGAAACCGATGATTTACTACGCTCAATAGTTGTGCTGGTGAAATCATTGAATTTAATTTTTACAAACAGTTTTACAACTTTGTAATCATCTTCGACTCGTCTCAAGCGTGTAACGAGTTGTTGCGCTAACAGCGGAAGCTCATTTAAACAGCGATCAATATCCTGCAAGTCATGGGTAAAGGTATTTTCTACACTTAAAGATTTACGCCGCCGACCAACCGTAACTTCACGATCATCAATTCCCCTGCTCAAATTATATAAACGCGAACCCATAACCCCGAAGCGCTGGGATAATTCAAAAACCGAAAATTTCTGAATATCCTCACAGGTAAAAATATTAATCTCAGCCAATTTCGCCGCCATGGCCTTGCCAACACCGTAGATTTTTTTAACCGGAAGTTTGGTTACAAAGGCTTGTACATCCGAGGGAGGAATAACAAATTGACCGTCAGGCTTATTCCAATCACTCGCCACTTTCGCCAGAAATTTATTGGGTGCTATGCCAGCGGAAATTGTAATTCCCAATTCATTTTTTACGCGCTGACGAATTTCTTTAGCAATCAAAGTTGCGCTGCCATGATGCAAACTTGAATCGCTGACATCCAAAAAAGCTTCGTCGAGCGAGAGCGGTTCAACCAGCTCAGTGTAATCGTAAAAAATATGCCGCATGTGTTGCGACACATCTTTGTAAACTTCCATACGCCCCGGCAAAATAATCAAATCCGGGCAAAGGCGCTTCGCGGTACTCGACGGCATAGCAGAATGCACACCGAATTTTCGCGCCTCATAATTACAGGTTGAAATAACACCGCGTCGATCCGAACTGCCACCCACTGCAATAGGCCTGTCGCGCAATGAAGGATCATCGCGCATTTCAACAGACGCATAAAAGCAATCAGCATCGCAGTGGATTATTTTACGCATGGCATCAGTGATATTCGAAAGCGCTCAAGTAGTAGGTGAAATAATAGACTCTGATTGAGCTTAAAAAGTGCGGTTTCCCCACATTAAAAGTTCTAATGCATTTCTTGACGCATTATAGCCCGACTGCATTATACTGTATTTACATACAGCACATCCAGAATCCCATGAACACTACGCCACCCGACTATTCAGACCCAAATCTGGAGCAATTACTCAACCGCAGCGATATTTGGCGAGGCCAAATGCGCGGCCTTGCGATGCAAAACGTAGCGGATACGGGCTATGCGGAGGTGAATGCTGCGCTTTTAAACAACGGCTGGCCCATGCGGAGTTTGATTGAAGTGTGCCAGAAAGGTTTTCAACAACAGGAGTGGCTGTTGTTTGGGCCGGTGCTTAAATCGGCTACTGGCTACAAAGTATTTTTGAATCCGCCGGTAATGCCTTTTTGTCAGGCGATGATTCAGGCAGGTTGGGATTTGGACCGGATTATCATCGTGCGGGTGACCAATAAGGCCGATTTTCTGGCGAGTTTTGTGGAGCTGGCACGCAGCGAATCCTGCGAGCTATTAATGGCCTGGCAGCAAAATCACAACCTCAGTTACACCGAACTGCGTAAATGTTTATTAGCTACCAACGAAGGCGCTGGCGTCTGCGTATTGTTTCGCCCCGAAATTGCACAACAACAAAGTTCGCCTGCGGCATTACGCCTACAAACCTCAATCACCACCAGCGATATTCAGTTGCGAATTTTTAAACAAAAAGGCGTTTTACAACAACATTCCACTGAACCCATCAAATTGCCACTGCCAAAAGCCTGGCAAGGTTTTCTGCCCTATCACTTACTCGATCAAACTTTGCTACCGGGCAAAGCTGGTGCGCCATCAGAAAAAAGAAAATCTGCAAATATTTTGCCCCTGCGTCGGGGCAAGCGATGAACAGACGTTATTATCGCCCAGGGTCGCGGCTCTGGCTGGCATTGCGCTTTAATGATTTTCCGTTGGATGTATTGAACATTAATGCACCGACTGAAAAAGCAATGGTCGTCACTGAAAAGCAACGCGTTATTTACGCCAATGAGTGCGCACAAAAATCGGGAGTTGGTTATGGAATGGATATCACCACCGCGCAGTTATTAAGTAATTGCGATATGCATGTGCGTGAACAGCAAAAGGAAAGCCAAACGCTAAAAGATTTATCGGCAGCGCTCTATCAATTCACGCCTTATATAGAAAGCTATGAATGCCAATTTTTTCCGCAGTCTGGTTTGCTGTTGGAAATTTCAAGTTGTTTGAAATTATTTTCAGGCCTATGTGTATTATCTGAAAAGATTTTTGATTTTCTTTCTAGCACACCCTACACATTTCAATATGGCTTGGCCCATACCGCTAAAGGTGCGTGGTTGTTATCTTTTCATCAAAATAAAATTAGTGGGAATGAAACCAAAGAATTATTTTGTGAACGATTAAACATGCTGCCCATTCAGCTCCTGCACGATTTCCCCAGCGCTGTAGATGCACTTGAAAAAACCGGCTTTAAAACCTTGGGTGATATTAGTCGCCAAATTGCGGTCCAAAAAATTACCGGCATTAAAAAACGTTTGGGCGCGCAGTTTGCAGATCACATATGTGAAATTTTTGATATAGAACAAAACTTTCAACAAAACTCATTATTCGATAAGCCGCTAACAACCTATAAACCTATAGAATTTTTTTCAGAACACATTCAGTTTGACTATCCCATTAGTTTAAGCGAACAGCTGCATTATCCCATTGAACATCTGCTGCAAAACTTAAGTCAGTATCTGCGCAAAAGACAATTACAATGTCAGCGTATTGAATGGCTGCTTGCAGATATTTATCGCAATAAATTTTTGCTCACCGTAAATAGTGATACACCAGAAAGTCACTGGGAATTACTTTACGATTTAACGCTTATCCAGCTCGATAGCCGCGAATTACCCTTTGAAGTTGATTCACTGACATTGACGTGTCATCACGCAAGCTCAGCGCAAAACCGTAGTCAATTATTATCTTTTGACCACAGCCGCACGACTCGTGGCGGTGCGCGCAGTTTTATTATCACCATGGCAAAATTAAAAGCGCGTCTGGGTGATGCTGCAATCTCTAAACTAAGTTACCGCGACGCGTTCTTGCCTGAAATTACAAATTCCAGCATAGCCATCAACGAGAAAAGCAACCAACAATTACCAGACTTACACAAAAAAGCAGCGCGCCCTGCATGGTTATTGCCAGCACCAATTTTAATTGAAGAACGCAAACAGGGGTTGTATTGGCGCGGGCGTTTAACACTACTCACAGGGCCGGAACGCATACGTGCAACTTGGTGGGAAATGCCTACCGCACGGGATTATTTTGTAGCACGGCGACACGACCATGTACGGCTGTGGGTATTTTTAGATCTGCACAAAAAACATTGGTATGTTCACGGTATTTTCGGGTAATTATTTTGGCAATCTATTTTTGAAAAACTTATGCGCTACGCTCACTTAAACACTACGACGAACTTTACATTTCTAACAGGTGCATCTCACCCGCCAGAATATATTTATCGCGCGGCCGAATTGGAATATGACGCACTTGCCATTACCGATGAATGTTCGCTCGCCGGAATTGTTAAAGCGTTTGTCGCAGCAGAAGAACTAAATTTTAAATTAATAATCGGTAGCCGCTTTACACTTAGCAATGGTATGCAATTGATTGCCATTGCGCCTACACGCATAGCTTATGCAGAATTATCCGGTTTTATTACCCTTGCACGGCGGCGCGCAAACAAAGGCGAATATGAAGCACATTTTGAAGACCTGCGTTTTCGTTTACAGCATTGTTTAATTATTTGGATAGGCCAACTCGGCAACAACATAGCTGTACCAGAAGCCATCATTAACCAACTTTATAACGCTTTTAAAGAACGCTTATGGATAGGAATTAATCACCAGTTATTAAGTGGTGAACAAGAAGAATTTGAGCGTTGGCTACTCTTGAGCCACGAAAAAAATATTCCTTTAGTGGCTTGCGGTGAAGCACTAATGCATGAGAAAAATCGCAAACCATTGCAAGATGTTGTTTCCGCAATTCGTGAAAATTTGACTTTACAAGAAATGGGCACTCGCTTGCAAAGTAACGGTGAGGCTTATTTAAAATCCTTTGAGCAACTTGCAAAATTATACCCCGCTGCATTACTGGAACAGACGTGCGTTATTGCAGATTTGTGTGAATTCTCAATGCGCGAATTACAATATCAATACCCACAAGAATTGGTCCCGGATTCGCTCACACCCATTATGCATTTACGCAATTTAGTCGAGGAAGGAAAACACAAACGTTGGCCGGGTGGAGTGCCAGGTTTTGCAGAAGAAATTTTAGAAAAAGAATTAGCCTTGATTGAAGAGGTAAGTTATGAATATTACTTTCTTACAGTGCATGACATAGTCCAATTTGCACGCAAACAAAATATTTTATGCCAAGGCCGTGGCTCCGCTGCTAACTCGGTGGTGTGTTATTGTTTATTTATTACCGAAATTGCGCCAGGCCAAATCAATGTATTATTTGAACGTTTCATTTCCAGGGAGCGCGATGAACCGCCCGATATAGATGTGGATTTTGAACATTCCCGCCGCGAAGAAGTTATCCAATATATTTACCAGAAATACGGCCGTGAACGCGCTGCTATTGCTGCAACTGTGATTACGTATAGATCGCGTAGCTCAGTGCGCGACGTTGGGAAAGCCTTAGGCATGGAGCAGAGTTTGGTGGATCATTTAGCAAAATCCATGGCGTGGTGGGATAAATCCATCGAATTAAAAAAACGTATTGAAGCAGCAGGCCTGCAAGTACAACAAAAACTACTGCAGCAATTTTTTATTTTGGTAGAACAAATTCGAGGCTTTCCTCGCCATTTATCGCAACACGTCGGCGGCTTTGTCATAGCGCAAGATAAAATCAGCGATCTCGTTCCCATTGAAAATGCATCCATGCCTGATCGAACTTTGATCCAATGGGATAAACAAGACCTTGAATCCATGCGCTTGCTCAAAGTAGATGTGCTTGCGCTTGGCATGCTGACGGTCTTGCGAAAAGCAATGGATTATATTCATCAATATGATCCAACTATTAATTCACTTGCCGATATTCCACGCGAAGATCCTGCTACTTACGAAATGCTTTGCAAAGGCGATAGCGTAGGTACATTTCAAGTTGAATCCCGTGCGCAAATGGCAATGTTGCCGCGTTTAAAACCGCGTGAGTTTTACGATCTTGTGATTCAAATTGCTATCGTCCGCCCCGGCCCCATTCAAGGGGGTATGGTTCACCCTTATCTGCGCAGACGAAATGGATTAGAAGAAATCACTTATCCCAGTAAAGCCATTGAAGCAACGCTGAAACCTACGTTGGGAATTCCAATTTTTCAGGAGCAAGTTATTCGTATTGCAATGGTGGCCGCAGGTTTTAGTGGTGGCGAAGCTGACCAATTACGACGCTCCATGGCCAGCTGGGGAAAAGATAGTACGCTGATGCACTTCGAAGAAAAGTTTATCGATGGAATGCTACACGGTGGTTATGATTTAGATTTTGCACAACGTTTATTTGAACAAATAAAGGGTTTTGGTGGTTATGGATTTCCAGAATCTCATTCTGCAAGTTTTGCTTTATTATGTTATGCATCCTCCTGGTTGAAATGTCATCATCCCGCCGCATTTTGTTGCGCGCTGTTGAATAGTCAACCTATGGGATTTTATTCACCATCGCAATTAATTCAGGATGCACGCCGACATAATATTATTGTGTTACCCATTGATATTAATAGAAGCAATTATGAACACTCATTGGTAACTCTAAAAAACAAAAAAAATGAAAATGCGATTGGAATTCGTTTGGGATTCCGCGAAGTAAAATCGCTGGACAACCAAAAATTACAAATGATAGAACACTGGCGAGACAATAAACCATTTACTTCATTGCAAGATCTTGCTCGTCGCTCAACATTAACCGCAATTGATTTACAACACCTTGCTTCAGCCGACGTATTAAAATCACTAAGTGGAAATCGTTACGAATCGCGCTGGCAAGCTGCTGCTATAGAACCTTTTTCTGAATTGTTGGAAAACGCAGAACCAGAGTTACAAAACGATTTACTAACACCCGCACCGAGTATCGAACAAGATATATTAAACGATTACGCCACTATAGGTTTAAGTTTGCGACCGCATCTTATGGCACTTTTACGCAATGAACCGCCATTTAATCGCTGCACCAAACAATCCGATTTAAAAGATTTACGCCATGGCGGATTCGTACGCGTTGCCGGAATTGTCACTGGTCGCCAACGCCCTGGAACTGCAAGTGGTGCACTTTTTCTAACACTGGAAGATGAAACCGGCAATATGAATGTCATTATCTGGAAAGGAACTCAGGAAACATTTCGCAACATTTTATTAACGTCAAGATTATTACTAATCAAAGGCACAGTAGAAATAAACAACGACGATGTAGAATGCCCCGTCGTCCATATTATCGCTGGCCAGCTTCATGATTATTCGCAACGCCTGGAAAGCTTTGCTCTGAAGTCGCGGGACTTTCATTAAGTTTGAAAAAATTTAGGGTGTTTGTTGTAATCATTTAACTGCGTTAATATAAATCTGAAGTTTAAAAAATTGGATCATTAAAAAACACAAAGAGATGATTATGAACTTAGACAAGGAAATAAAAGAAGTTAAAAGCTCATTTCGCAAGGGGAATATTTTAAATAAAACCTTATCAATAATAGGTTTTTTTACAGTATTTAGCTCGTTAACATCTCTGTCCAGCACTATCATTCAGTGGAAAGGTTTTATTCTAGAAGCCATAAGTTTCTACCACGTATATTTTGTAGATCGCATTTCCCATGTGGCACTAGAGGTTGGCTTAACCTATTCCCAAGAAGAAGTTCATGTAGCAATAATTTCGTCTATATCTATCAGTCTTGGAATGCGAATCCTTGCACTAGGTCAAAAAGCTGCATTCAATGAAATCAATAAGCAATATAACAGTGACTTGTTCCCTAATTTAACTATATTTTGGCTTATTTCGTGTATTGCACCAGTATGCATCTGGATTTGGTATGGAGTTTCAAATCCGATTATTCATCCATGGAGAACCATTATTGCATTTTTCTTATGTCCTTTCTTTATCATTCTTCCAAAAATTATTATGGAAAAATTCAATTATAAGTATTTTGAAAAAAATACTTATAATTACTTCAAAAGCTACTATTTATACGTAGCTTCATTATTTGTAATAATAGGCATTCTTGCTGCAATAAACTCAGGACTAAAAAATAGTGAACCCAGCATCAGGGATCAACCGGATAAAAGTCAGAAAATAATTGAGGCAATCATGCCCATAATTATTTACCAAATTATTTACAGGGAATAAATCGTGACTGTTCTAGTAAAAATGCCGGCAGAAAATTTTGATTCATACCTAGCATCTTCGATTCATGAATATGCGGAAGAGAATATTACAAGTGGTAGATGGCCATTGGAAGCTGCGCAAGCACGCTCAAAAGCCGAATTTGAAAACTTATTACCACAAGGATTCTCTACACCTGATAATTATTTTTTTGAGATCATGGACTCCCAGCGCGAACTTGTACTTGGATATCTTTGGTTTGCAATAAAAGAATCATTTGGTGATCGAAGTGCATTTATCTACGACGTTAAAGTGAAGGATGTATACCGTCGCCAAGGCCACGCCAAACGCGCATTTTTCGCATTAGAATCTATCGCCCTTAGACTTAATGTCACCAGCATTGGTCTGCACGTTTTTTCGTACAACGAAAACGCCAAAGCACTTTACGAGTTGCTCGGTTACTTTGTAACGGGTGCCAATATGCGTAAAAATATAGGCATACAAACAAATATTGACCCAAATTGAATGCATACAGAAGAAAGAAAAAATGAATACAAGAATTAGACAATTTGAATCAGGCGATGCCAGAAAATTGTTGAAGCAGTGCAAGAATCTGTAGAACACCTTTCTGCTTTTTTACCGTGCTGATCATCGAAACTATCAAATCTTTTTCCCCTATGAATAGCTAGCGCATGTTTCCCTACAATAAAATGCTTATTAAGCATACAGAGCATTTGATATGCCAATCGAATGTTAGGTATCGCACCGTAAAGCACTTAACTCCACTTTAAGCTACCGCTATTTCACTACTCATACTTTCCTATTCGAGATAATAAATTGTTAGATAACTCTCATGCCATGCATTCACTAAAGCATCCAACCTTTCTTGCGCATTATGAGACAGTTAAACTCGGGCGCGTTATTGAGGACGTCATCCATTCCGTAAGCTCACTTGTGAACGCGCAGCAACGTAAGTTTACTTGTAAAATTCAACCCGATTTATTTTCTCGCATCGATAAAAATCGAATCAAACAATGTTTAAGTAGCGTACTGAATAATGCTGTCAAGCACACTCTGGCTGGTGGAAAAATTCAGGTGAATCTTCACCAAATCGACTCGATGGCTGTTATCGATATTATCGACAATGGAGTGGGAATTTCGGCCAGCTCATTGACAAAAATATTTGAACCCAGCGCAAATACTGATCAAGATTTAGTAGATAAAGAAGCAGAATCGCAACTTGATCTTGCTAGTGTGAAAGAATTAATTCACATGCACGGTGGTTATGTAACCGCTATGAGCGATGGCTTGGATCAAGGCTCGCATATTGAAATTTGCTTGCCTTTGGCAGATGAGGTGTCTAGCGATAATATTGACAGTAATGAAAGCAACATTAGCACTGCTGCTGTAACACCCATACGCTTACTGATTGTTGATGATAATGTCGACACCGCGGATTCGCTTGCTCTACTACTTCAATTAAAAGGACATGAAACTGCAGCAGTTTATAATGCTCGCGATGCAATTGAAGCGGTAAAAAGCTTTTCGGCCGATATTATTTTGCTGGATATCGGCCTGCCTGATATGAGTGGTTACGATCTTGCTCGCGAACTAATAGCGCAAGGCGTCACTAGCAAACTGATTGCATTAACTGGATATGGACAACCCGAAGATATTCAGCGCGCACTTGATGCAGGTTTCAGTACCCATGCAACAAAACCTGTGAACGTTGAAGAGCTCGAATATGTTTTCAAAAAATATTATTGATTAAAATCTTAATATTTTTCATAAAGATCTTGCTCATTTAAGCAAGATCTTTAAGCATATTATTAGCGTGATGGAATTAACAAACCTCTTTTCACTGCAGGGCGAGCTAGAAAAACGTCGAGCACACGAATCACGTTAGGGAAATCATTAATTCCTACTAAATCACCTGCTTCATAAAAACCAATCAAGTTACGCACCCAAGGGAAAACGGCAACATCGGCAATTGTATAGGTGTCACCCATTATCCAGGCTCTGCCTTCGAGGCGCTGGTTGAGCACTCCTAATAAACGTTTAGATTCTGCAACATAACGATCTCTAGGTCGCTTATCTTCGTAATCTTTTCCGCCGAATTTATTGAAAAATCCAAGCTGTCCAAACATAGGGCCGATGCCACCCATTTGCCACATAAGCCATTGTATAGTTTCGTAGCGCTCGGCAGCACTTGCAGGCACGAGCTGACAAGTTTTATCCGCGAGATAAATTAAAATCGCACCCGATTCGAAAAGCTCTATAGGTTTTCCATTGGGTCCATTAGGGTCAATAATCGCGGGAATTTTATTATTAGGATTAAGCGATAAAAATGCCGAAGACAACTGATCGTGAGCTTCAAAGTTCACCAAATGCGGCTCGTAGTCCAGGCCGGTTTCTTCCAAAAAAATAGAAACCTTTACACCATTTGGCGTATTTAACGAATAAAGTTGAAGCACATCAGGGCGTTGGGCAGGCCATTTTTGGTTAATAGGAAATACGGAAAGATCAGTCATAAAATCCTCTTGGCTAAATATTTGACACTTAACATTATCGAATTATTTACATAACGCTTTGATGATTGAGCGTTTGAAATTCGAGAACAATATAGTTTGTATTGAAAAAAATAGTAATAACAAAAAGCCAAATCATTTTGTGTTGATTCGTAGCATACATTTTATTAAGTAAGTTACCAGCACATTAAATATAAATTTACCTAACTAACAATGCTGCGGGTTTTACGTAAGTTTGCTTACGCCTTAATGTAATTATGCTTACTAATAAAGATGACGCATGGGCCTACAAAGCTTAGAATGCGCACTGGCAAATACCTACCGCATATTTTTATCATGACTAATAAATCAATATACACCGAATTATCTCCCGATTATTTACAACGTTTTGGAGGAATCGCTCGCCTATATGGGCAGAACGCATTAGTCGCTTTACACAGCGCACATTTTGCCGTTATCGGTTTAGGCGGTGTAGGAACTTGGGTCGCTGAAGCTTTGGCCCGCTCCGGAGTTGGCGAGCTGACATTGATTGAACTGGACGATGTGTGTGTGACCAACACCAACCGTCAATCTCATGCACTTAAATCCAATATCGGCCTCTCGAAAAATAAAGTGATTGGCGAGCGATTAAAAGATATTAATCCCGACATTATTATTCATTCCATTGAAGATTTTATTGATCAAGATAATATGAATTCTTTTATCGGAAAACAGCATCATGTTGTTATAGATGCAATGGATGCTGTACATATCAAAGCGCGATTGGTGGCTTATTGCCTAGCGATAAAAGTTCGCTTGATTACCGTAGGTTCGTCCGGTGGCAAACGCGACCCACAACAAGTGCGAGTTGCAGATTTAGGTCGCACTGAAAGCGATCCAATGCTAGTAAAAATTCGCACGCAACTTTATCGCCACTTTAATTTTTCACGCGATAAAAATCGAAAATTTCGCGTCGACGCGGTTTATTCCACTGAACAAATGGTTTACCCAAAACCCGATGGTAGCGTCTGTATGGACAAGCAATTTTTGGAGGCCGGAGTAAAACTGGATTGCGCCGGCGGTTTTGGCTCAAGCGTAATGGTGACAGGTACTTTTGGATTTGTGGCGGCCACTAGAGCGATTGAGAGGTATTTGAGTGTAACGCTTACAAAATGATAAGTTACTGACCAATTAAATAATTTCATAGAATTGAAATCATTTAATGATAAAAATATTTACACTCTAACATTCACGTTACCAAGATTTTTGTAGTTGTAAACCATTTAAAATCTAAGTATGTTGCTTCGGTCGCCAGCAAGGAATTCGCCAAGCATGTGTTTAAATGTTTTGCACTCCGCGCTACAACCTTTCATATTATTTACTGAATTTTAATTCAATAAATATCTATTTGACTACTTTTCAAATCAATTCAATTGGACATCTTAAAGGAGCTTTAGATGAATATTCGAAAACTTGGTTGCTATATAGCTAGCACCTTTTTATCTTTTACGACCTCAATTAGTTTTGCTGCAAGTTCTTCAAGCAACTCAAGCGTGTCAACCACTTTAATCAGCCTAATTCAAGCAGAAGCCTACACTACTCAAAGCGGTACGACTTTGGAGGCTACTACTGACGTGGGTGGGGGATCTGATGTTACAAATATAAGCACCAACGATTGGCTTTCATATCTTGGAACTAACGTAAATATTCCAGTGAGCGGAACCTATCAAATAACTTATAGGGTTGCAGGTAGCGGAAGTTTTAAATTCAAGGAATCAAAAGAAACTGGCAATACAAATTATGATTCAGTTTCAGTACCTTCAACTGGCGGCGGTCAAAACTGGATTGACATTACCCGTACAATTACATTGGCATCAGGAGTTCACAACTTTGGGATAGTAGCCACCGCAGGTGGTTTTAATATTAATTGGTTTAAAATTCAATCAATATCAGGAGTGCCTACAAGCTCATCAAGCAGTTCTTTAAACTCATCATTCAGCAGTAAAGCAAGTAGCAAAACGTCATCTTCAATATCTCAGCTATCATCTTCCAGTAAAGCAACAAGTTCTGCATCTACCAGTTCTTCATCAAGCTCGAAATCCAGTAATGCCAGCTCATCAAAAAAGGCGCAGGTATTGTTATTTGAAAATTTTGACAACGCCACCTTACCAACATCATTAGGAATATGGGGCGGTAATGAACAACTCGTAGCAAGCCCAATTGAAAGCTATGGCAATAGCGGTAAAAGCTTAAAATATATTTATAACGCCATGCCTGTACCCAACGGAGCACAATATCCAGGTGGAATTTTTAACTTAGCTTCTTACAACACGGATCATGTCTATATTCGGTTCCGCGCCAAAATGCCTAAATATACTCACGGGATAAAATTTATAAAAGTATTCGGCCAAAATTCAAATGGTTACGCTAATACAACATTTGGACTGGATTACACTGGAATCGAAACTGGAGCGGGAAGCATGTATGCGGTATCCTATGGTGATGGATCGTCAAAAGACAATGACACCGCGAATATGATTTTCTTTGGCGGCGGCCCTCATTATTTAGGGCGTGCAACAGGCCTACAGGGATTGAATATCAGTACCCCGCAGCTTAAAAATTTCGCAGCAGCGGATTGGGGAACAGGCTGGCACAAGTTCGAGTTTTACGTAAAATTCAATTCAGGCACTACTGCGCAAAATGAGAATAATGATGGCGAAGTCGTAGTACGAATTGATGACAAAGTTTATGTGAATGTTAAGGGACTATTTAATCGACATTTCACCAACAAACCTATCGACAGAATTGAAATACTAGGTTGGTCCCAAAATACATGGCCGGAAATTTTTGAAAATGGAGCATGGATAAGAAAAGAACAGCCAACACCTGAGTTTGAGGTTTGGTATGACAATATTGAAATTTCACTCAATGGATGGGGTAATAACACAATCTAAATTTTATAGAAATTAAAATGTTTGAGTCGCATAATAATGGCCTGCAAGCCATTATTACGCGATGGCGTTAAATGTTTTTCCAATCCCACGTCCAATAAAACCTTCTTAAAATCAATCGCATTAATTTCTGCTGTGGTTTTTCCATTGACTTGCGATAACAATAAAACCGCTAATCCATTAATGACGCGGCTGTCGCTATCAAATGCAAAGCTATGTGTGCCGTTTTCCTCTGTGTGAGCTAACCATGTGGATACTTCGCAGCCTTTCAATAAATTTTCTGTAGTACGTAATGCAGGTTTCGGCTGAATTAATTTTCCCCATTGGGTTATTAAACGATATTGGGCTTGCCAATTTTGGGTAGCGATAAGTTCAGCGAGTGATACGGAAGATAAATCGTCGAGGTTATACATTAGTTGATCTTAAAAAGTGTGCGTGCATTTGACGTGGCTTTCTCAGCGATGCATTCGAGAGTTACGTTGCGTAAATCAGAAAGTGTTTGTGCGATAACAAGAAGATTCTCAGGGCTATTACGTTCACCTTGCTTGCCGTAAATAGGCATATCGGGTGCATCGGTTTCTAGCAAGATGGATTCAATAGGTAATTGCTGTGCAGCTTTGCGCGTTTTATTGGCGCGCTCATAAGTTATGATTCCACCGATTCCCAAACGAAAACCCATTTTCCAATAACGTAATGCCAATTCGTAGCTGCCGCTAAAAGCGTGAATAACGCCACCTACAGAAAATTTATGAACTTGTAATTGTTCGCACAATTCGTTGTGGGCTTTGTGGCAATGAATAATTAATGGCATCGACGTTTTTTGTGCAAGCTCTAGATGCACATCTAATATTTTTTGTTGCAATTCCATAGGTGTTTCTATGCTTGCATCCAGCCCGCACTCACCAATGGCACGGCATTTTGATAGCGATATTTTTTGCTGTAATTGTTCACGAATATCACTTACATAATTAGCGGTATTTTCGACAGGTAATTCTTTCTCTATCCACCAAGGATGCAACCCAACGCCGTGATAAATATTGCTGTGTTGCGCCGAAATATTAGCAGCAATTTGCCATTGTTCGGGAGCGACGCCAGGAATCATTAACGCATTGATTCCGAGTTGATTGCATTTCTGCCATATTGCTTCACGGTCGTTGTCAAAAACTGCGAAATCAAAATGGCAATGGCTATCAAATAAATTCATTAATGTGGATCTTCAAAAAACTTTTTCTCAATGCGTTTATCTGGCACCAACCATAAAAGTGCAATGCAGATGTATCCGATTTGAGCTAACAAAACATGAACAAATGCGAGCGGGATTGCTATGGCATAAACAACCACAGAAATTACACCTTTGAAATCTTTACCGACTGCGCTGGCGACGAGTGAATCTTTACCGTCGGCTTTAATAATACAGTGAACCAATATCCAGTAAGCGGCACCTGCCATCATTAAGCATCCGCCATACAAAGCGGTTGGTAGTGGTGCAAAATGATTTTCGCCCATCCAGCCAGTAACAAACGGGAATAGCGAAAGCCAAAATAATAAATGCAAATTAGCCCAAAGCACTCCGCCGCTTACATGCTTTACGGCGTGGAATAAATGGTGATGGTTATTCCAATAGATTCCCACGTAAATAAAGCTCAATACATAACTAAAAAATACCGGCAGTAAACCGCTTAATGTTTGCCAATCAGTACCGTGCGGTACTTTCATTTCCAGCACCATAATGGTGATGATAATGGCCAGCACACCATCGCTAAATGCTTCAAGGCGATTTTTGCCCATAAATTTCCCCATCGATAAATAGAATTTTTAGCATTGTAAGCGCGCAGGAAAATTTGCGCACCCAAGGTTTTTTTGCAGCTCGTCGGGATCAATGAAACAAATACAGCAATATGACGATTTACCGCTATATTATAAAAATGGCTTGGCCTGTTTCGCTGGTTTAATGAGGGCTAACAGCCTTATGTTTGATGATGCGTCCAAAAAATTTCAGCTTGGTCTGGTGTATGTGTTTGGCGTCTTGGCCGCTGTTGGAATCGGTCCTTTCGTAATTCTTCGCTATCTACAAGGTGAAAAACTCCACGCTTTACTGGACTTAGCCATAGTGTGTGCCGCTATTTCAATTGCCGTTTACTCTCGCAAACGCGGAAAAGTAACCACCTTCTCTCTCAATTTTGCCGCTATTTTTTACACCACGGGCGCGGTTGCGGTTGTCCATATGAACAGCCCCATCTTTGTGTTTTGGATGTTCCCCACAATTCTCGCTAACTTTTTTCTGCTGCGCCCCAAGAGCGCGATTGTTGTTAACCTTGTAGCAATAATCCTCATTTTGCCAATTGCCTGGGGGCTTGGAAGAACGCTGGACTCTTTCGCAATGATTTCGTCATTGTTTATCGGCAGCACCATGGCTTATCTATTCGCTTACTTGACCGAGCAGCAGCGCCAAAAGCTGGAAATATTTGCATCGCAAGATCCGCTCACACTGCTTGGAAATCGTCGTGTGATGGACGACGAGCTGCGCACCAGTGAAGACGATTTCACCCGCTACCAGACACCGGCAACGCTAATTGTATTTGACCTCGACAACTTCAAAGCCATCAACGATAAATTTGGCCACAGCGTGGGCGACCAGATCCTGGTGAAAATTGGCAATTTGTTAACAGCGCGCTTGCGCAAAACTGATCGCGGCTATCGCTTCGGTGGCGAGGAATTTGTGTTGCTGGCCCGCAATACCGATCTGAAAGAAGCAGCTATTATCGCTGAGCAAATTCGCGTGCAAGTCGCGCATGAGATAAGCGGCCCAGAAGGCAATATCAGCGCCTCCTTTGGCTGCGCCGAGATTCGGGCAAACGAATCGCGCGAACAATGGTTTATCCGCGCCGACCGCGCCATGTACGAAGCAAAAGCCCTAGGGCGAAATTGTGTCGTTTTGGCGCAAGACGCCTGAACCCTTCACCGAAACCCTGTTTAACTCCCAAATGCGAAGCTAATCCGGTGATTTTAAAACACATTCACTGGATTTCCCGCTATCATCCGCCTTTACAATAATTTGCTTTGCTACAACTCGATAGCGACACCAACGATCAGACTGACCGAGCAACTCTAAGTACCAGATTCTATGTACCATACTTTTTTCGGCCTTACAGAGCCCGCATTTTCAATAGCCGTGAACCCGCGCTACTTGTACATGAGCCAACAGCATAAAGAGGCCCTGGCGCATTTACTCTATGGCGTAGAGGGTGGCGGCTTTGTCATGCTTACTGGCGAGGTAGGTACGGGTAAAACGACGATTATTCGCTGCTTACTTGAGCAAATGCCGGAAAATACAGACATGGCGATTGTGATGAATCCCATGTCTAACGTGTCGGAGTTATTGACCACCATTTGCGATGAGCTGGATGCATCCTACGTATTAGATGACCCGACGATTAAAGACCTGACGGACGCGTTGCATAGCTTCCTGCTACGTAATCATACCCGTGGTCGCAACACCATATTACTAGTCGATGAAGCACAATTGCTTTCGCCGCAAGCGCTTGAGCAAGTACGATTGCTAACCAATCTGGAAACCACCACGCAAAAATTATTACATATTATTTTGGTAGGCCAGCCCGAATTAAAAACGCTGTTATCCAAACCTGAATTGCGTCAGCTAGCGCAGCGAATTACAGCGCGTTTCCATCTCACGCCATTAACACTCACCGAGACCCAAGCTTATATTCGCCATCGTTTAAAAGTGGCTGGTATGACGGAGGGACGCGGTCCATTTCCGTTTCCAATTGTTAAACGCATTCACGCATTTACCGGTGGTATTCCGCGCTTGATCAATGTGATTTGTGAACGCTGTTTAATTGGTGCTTACAGCAAAAATCAACAGCGCGTTGATAACACCATTTTCAACGCCGCACGCAAAGAAGTTATTGGTGGCTTGGATCAAACAGCCCCAACCAAATATCATTTGTATTGGAAAATTACCGCCGCATTTTTCTTTGCAGCCTTGCTTATCAATACGATTTACTTCACTCAGTTCGCTGAAAAACCGATTCCCAAAACGCCGGTGAAATCGCAAGTTGCAACGGCGATAAAAACTGTTTCCTCACCAACGCAAAATCTTGCATTGTCGAACGTGACGATTCGCAATTTCCATGCAGCCGAAGATATTTTCTTTGGTTATTTAGCGGTACCTGTCGCACCGGAAACTCGTCCCTGCGGCAAAGTACTGAGAGCTAATCAACAATGCATAAAAATTTCAACGCATACCTGGACAGACGTAACCGAATTAAACCGCCCGGCGATTTTAATCATGTCCACACCGGAGAAATTCTCAACCTATTTAGTGTTGATCGGGCTTAACGCCGACAACGCATTAGTACTTAACGAACAGCAAGAACGCAGCGTTGTACCGCTGACCAAAATTGGCCGCGATTGGACTGGCGAACTTGTATATCTATGGAAAAAACCACCGGCATTTACCGAAACACTTGTGCTTGGCGACAGCAGCCCGACCGTTGCATGGCTCGCACAACAATTTGCTAAAATTGATAACCAGAAAGATCCACTGACTGACGATTTGTTTACGCTGGCATTACAAGAACGCTTAAAGATTTTTCAACGCACAAAAAATATTACAGCAGAAGGCAATATCGATGAGCAGACATTAATGAAAGTTAATGAGGTAGTCGGTATCGATAAAACACTTATCACTGATTTTAAAGAATCAGGCAGTAAAGCAATAACCAATAAAGAACAGAGTAAAAATGTCACTACTCCTTGATGCATTAAACCGAGCCGACCAGGAGCGTAAGCGCAATGAAGCTACGCCCGGAATCGACAGCAACCACGAACAACGTCTTGACGATGAGCCACGCCAAAATCCTGTGTTGCTTATCACTGCAATTGTTGTCGGGATATTAATTTTAGCGGCGATTGTCTATTGGCTTGGGCAGCGATCTGCTGCTCCTGTTTCGAGCGCGACTAATCCTTCAAGTGCGGCAAAAACCGTAACTGCAAACTCAGTTCCATCAAACGCTGAGAAAAAAGTAGAAGTAGTAGAGCCAACACCAGAAGTTGAAAATGCTCCAGCGCCGGATGAAAGCGTCACCAGTTTGTATCAACAAACTCAGGTTCCTGAAACCAATACTGCGATTACCATTTCAACACCACAGCCTGAACAAACCCAAGCCGTGGTAGATCCCGCTCCTGCACCGGATGCTGCACCGCCACCCACAGAGCCGACATCCATAACGCAATACACCAACATGCCTGAGCTTCACAATTTACAGAAAGATATTTTAGAAAAAGTGCCGACACTCACTTACAGCGAGCATCATTACGATGTGAACGACAGCAACGTAAAAATTAACGGCCATATTTTTCACGTTAACGAACAAATTGCTGGCGGCATCACTATCGATAGAATTTTGCCAGACGGCATAATCCTGAATATAGAGGGTCATCCTTTCAAAATGCGCGCGATGAATTCCTGGATAAATATGTAAATCATGCGCCCTTCACCGACAGATGTGATGAGCTGTTTTTCTGAAGGATTGCAGCTCATTTTCAGCAAAGGTTTTCGCCGCTTCGTTCTAATTCCCATCGCATTAAATATTCTGATCTTTATAGTACTCAGCACAATCGCCTTTCACTACGCGCAAAGCATGTTCGCGAGCTTTGAAGTTTATTTGCCATCCTGGTTAGTGTGGATTAAATGGCTGCTGTCGCCAATTCTTGCGCTGATCATGTTAATTATTTACGGTTACTCTTTTAATTTAATAACCACCGTTATTGCTGCACCTTTTTTAGGTTTGCTTGCCGAAAAAATAGAAGCGCATACAACCGGCATTTCGCCTCCTGAAGAATCTTTACTTCAACTGATTCCCCGCACCTTCAAACGCGAACTTATCAAACTTATTTATTTTATCCCGCGCTCCTTGTGTGTAATGTTACTCCTACTCGCACTATTGCTTTTACCCGGCGCAAATATTCTGGGCGCAATTATCGGCGGCCTGTGGGGCAGCTGGTGCCTCGCATTGCAATTTTGTGACTACGCTGCGGACAATCATCAACTCCCGTTCACGCAAGTTCGCATGCAATTGAGCCAACAAAAATTAAACAGTTTTGCTTTTGGTGGACTCGTTTTATTTGGCAGCATGATTCCCGTTTTTAATATTGTGATGACTCCTTTAGCAGTGGCAGCGGGGACGATTTATTGGGTGAAGCGCAACACAGTTGAAGGATAAATCGCGACGCTATAATTTTCTGAATACGCATTATCTAAAAAGCGTTTAAAACCAATTAATTTAGGGCATAAGAAAGGCAAAGTCATGCAACGAATAATGATACTTCCACTGTGCATGCTTCTGTCAGCTTGCACCAAGGAGCCTGATTTCAATAAAGTTAAATCAAACTTTAATACAAATGTTGAAAGCTTCGAAAAATTAGCATAAATGGTAAAAGAAGATTTTAAAAATGGTCCCTGCCTTGAAGTCGGTGAAGATTAAATTGGAGATTATTATGAGAGCGATGGACGCTGGGGTTTTGAAAAACTAAAACTTGAATATGTTTTGAATAAATATTCAATTAGCATTTCTCGTTACGCCGAGTATAAAAAGTTATTCAAAATCACAAAAACCGACAGAGCAAGCTACTGCGCGGGAAATCAAAACGAATCCTATAATCTACTTGCCTATAGAAGCGGCTTAGCAGTTTCAGGCTGCGCTCTAGACATATATAAAAAATACCCAATTCCTGAGTCTTCTGGCAAACGTAGTACGGTGAGGACTTTACCGAAGTAACCATCTTGAAAAATGGCTGGTTTATGGAATATAGCTGCACTTAAGTAGAAAAATTCAAAGAACATTCAACTGCGTAGAACTATTGAACGTCACCGTTACTTCCTTCATCTCTCCTATAAAGCCCAAAAAACCCGAGCAAACGTTTACAAAAAACACCAAAAGAATATGTATACGGTTACCATATTAATAATTAAAAAATGTAACCATTTACAATTTAATTTTTAGTTAAATAAATCTACTAAATAGATAAATTTTGTGACAGATACGAATATTTGATATTGCTAATTGGCTATCCCGAGAGCACAATTTTCGGCCAGCCCATGGGCTGATTTACAGAAGTGCAACCTCGCTGGGCATCAATTTGGTAAACCTGAAACAGACACCGAATTGCGGCCCGAGTGAAATAAATAATAACGAGGATAAATTCCTTCCCAGCTGGACTCCCAGGAGAACCTAATGCAAACCTTAATAATAAAGAAAAATGCTATTGCAACACTGATAGGCTTGAGCGCGTTTATTGCTGCTGAGTCTCACGCTGCCACCAATCGCCCCTCGGGTTACACCACCATTTGTACTATTGGTGAAAGTTGTTCTGTTAGCCAGGCGACTAACGTTGCCTTTGGTGCTTCTGGTGCTTTTGTTTACAAAGTATTGAATGGAAATTTCACCTGTAGCGTGGCGACCTTTGGGTCAGATCCTATTCCGAGTAAGAGCGCGAAAGAATGCTCGATTCCTACTACTGGTGCGGGCATTTCTTCATCAAGCGTAAAATCAAGCTCATCTATTTCCAGTATTAAATCGTCAAGCTCCAGCGTGAAGTCATCGAGCTCGAGCGCTAAATCAAGCTCGTCTGTTGCACTCTTTAGTTCGAGCGTGAAAACCAGCTCAAGCATTAAATCCAGTTCTTCCGTAGCAGTTAGCTCAAGTTCAAAATCCAGCTCGTCAGTTGCGTCTGTAGCAAGCTCTTCCGTTGTTTCAAGTTCATCCAGTAGCGCTGCAACTAACACGACTGATCGCGGAATTATTTCCACCACAGCTTGTACCGGTGTTGCGCTCGCTTATCCTGATGCCGCAACCCTTACCGGCGAAAGCACGCCATTACAAACGGCGATTTACGGTGTACGCAATTATTCTGCGCCCGCTGAGGTAGATGGTTTGCACAGCCCTTCCAACTATCGCGCTGCGCCCGTATTGCCGACGTGGGAATTCGCAACATCAGACCCTAGCCATGGCGTGCTAACTTCGCTCGAATGTGATGTTGCGGCCGATAACAGTTGGGCGGTTTACGCGCGCAACAATGGCAGTACAACATCCAATACTCGCGTGACTGTAACTGGCGGCCGCAACGCTAGCGCAAGCCATATCTACACCGTATTTAACGGGCAACAATTGGTTAACGCGATTAACGATGCGGGTTTAAGCCCGAAAATTATTCGCATCGTCGGCCACATCGATTTGCGTTATAGCAATAACAATAAAACCTTTAAGGAATACACCAGTTACAGCGACCAAAAATACGGTGGCTCAATCGCTATTCCATCGAACACAACTTTGGTGGGGATTAACGGGGCGGATAACAAACCTGCGCGCATTACCGGCACGTCGATTTTAATTGGCGGTGAATTGGGCAACGGCGCGCTTGCAGCGGAAGAAGGTTTCAAGGCCTGGATTGCTGCTGGTAAAGATGGCGATAAATATCCGACCTGGACACGTAACGTAATTATCCGCAACCTGAAGCTCGATACTCCGTGGGACGTTAATCCTGAAGATTCTGCCAACGCTTATGCCGATGGTGTGACCTTGTCCCGCGCACAAAATATCTATATTGATCGCGTATCTATTTCTGATGGCGACACTCCAGATAGCCTTGCCTCAGACACTCGTCACGACGGTGCTTTGGATGTTGTTCGCGGTTCCGACTACGTGACTATCGCCAACAGCTATTTCACCAAGCATCACAAAACGACTTTGGTAGGCAACGGCGATAGTGGTCGCGCCTGGAGTGACGACGGTCGTTTGCATGTGACTTTCGCGAACAACTGGTGGGATAGCACCGGCGCGCGCTTGCCATTGAATCGCTTCGGCCAGGTTCACATGTACAACAATTTAATTAGCGGTGCGACTGAAACGGATAACGACGATTTGAAATTTGAATCGGGCGTGGATGCTCGCTATCAATCCAACATGTTGTTGGAGAATTTAGCGTTTAATATCACCGGCCTGAAAGTTGAAAGCTTCTGTGGTAAAGCGATTAAAGGCAAAAGCTACAAAGGCTATCGCTCAACTCTGCATAAATTTACCAGCGACAGAAGCGGCACTTCCGATGTTGACGGCCAATGCGGTTTCACCAAACCCTCGGCAGCCGACACATGGACTCCGCCCTACAGCTATTCATTGCAGTTAAGCTCAAGCGTTGAAAACTCAACGAAAGCCACCGCAGGTGCGGGCAAATAATTTTTAAAGATTGACGGCTCACAAAAAAGCCCCGCTGTTTTCACAGCGGGGCTTTTTATTTTTACACATCAGTAAAGCTTACTTACCGATCACACTTACCAAACTTGAAGACGCACCACTCAATGCTTTGCTGGAGTCATTCCAACGCAGTTTGGTGGTTGTGCCGCCCTTACCTTTTTCGTAATCCCAGCTCACGCCGTCATCATCGTAAAGGTTGAATTCAGCATCAGCACCGGGGTAAACCTTGATGCTGGCGATAGCTTGTTTAGTTGCTGTACTCTGAATATCCGCACCGATTGGCACGATTGAACCGGCTTTCACGAACACTGGAATTTGGTCGATAGGCGCAGCCACTTTAATGGTTTGGCCACCGGCAAATTTCTCGTTAGTCCAGAAGTTGTACCAATCCGCACCGGCAGGCAAGTAAACTTCTTTCTCGATTTGCGCTTGCTCGGTTACAGGTGCAACGAGGAATGCTGGGCCAAACATGTACTCATCACCAATATTCGCCACTTTCGGATCATTCGGGAAATCTACCCAAAGCGCGCGCATAAAGGGTGAGCCAGTGTCGTAGGTTTGTTTGGCTTGCGAATAGATGTAAGGAATGAGCTGATAACGCAGGCGGTCGTATTTCGCCAACACAGTTTCAGCCTCTTTACCAAATGCCCAAATCTCGGTGTGCTTGCGGTCGCCGTGAATACGCAATGTTGGCAGGAAAGTGCCGTATTGGAACCAGCGGGTGAACAACTCGGGGTAGTCGTGATTTTGGCCAACAACATCGCGTGCATCCGATGGATCAAGCAAGGGCGCTTTAGTCGCGCTAGTAGTTTGTGGCAACCATTGCCAGCCGCCGATATCGTTACCCCAGTAAGCGAAACCAGAGGCAGTCATGTTCAAGCCGGTTGGAATCTGACGCTTTAGGAATTCCCATGTCGGGCTGATATCAGAGGACCAGAACAAACCACCAGTGCGTTGCGAGCCTAAATAAGCCGCACGCGCCAGGATCAAACTACGTTTGTTGGGGCGATATTGGCGCAAACCCTCAGCAACGCCTTCAACGTGCAGAAGTGGATAAACGTTGTGATAACGATCACCGGAACCGATTTTGAAGAAGTAACCATCCGGCACCAAATCTGGCTCGGTTTCATCCAACCAGGGGTAATCGAAGCCGTGGGCGAGAATATTGTCGCGCGCTTTTTCGAAGAACCATTTGCGAGCATCGGGATTGGTTGAATCGATCAAGGCGCCGGTACGGTCAGAACGGAATGGCAAACCATCTTGCGAGTTGCCGTTTTTATCTTTCAGGAAATAACCTTTGCCATCCAATTCATTGTAGTAACGGCCTGCGGTTTCAAAGCGCGGCCAAATCGAAATGATGGATTGCAAACCCATGGCATGCAGCTTTTTGTTCATGCCATCGGGATCAGGGAATTGTGCCGGGTCAATATCCATTTGCCCCATGCGAGTCCAGTAGAACCAGTCCACCACCATAATATCTAGCGGATATTTTTTGCTTTGATAGGTTTCGGCTACATCCAAGACTTCTTTTTGGCTGGCATAGCGCGCTTTAGATTGGATCAAACCAAAGGCCGCTTTTGGCGGTAATGGCGTTTTGCCGGTAACCTTGGCGTAACCTGCCCAAATTTCAGCTGGCGTACCTGTGATCACCACATAAGAAACGCGCTCGCCCACGCGGGATTGCCACAAAGTGCGGCCATTTACGCCAGGGTAAACTTTGGTGTTGGACGGGTTATCCCAAATAATGCCGTAGCCTTTGGAGGAAATCATAAACGGAATACAAACCGTCTCACCATGAGGCGCGTCGTACCAGTGTTTACAGTCGATAGCGCGGCCACGTAAATCCAGAATGCCTTCCTGATTCTGTCCTAGGCCGTAGAAATGCTCATCTGCAGAAGTCGCAAAGCTCGCACCTACCTGAAAGGTTTTTTCGCCATTCACTTCATAAGGCGCTTTCTCCCAACCATTCATGGTCAGAACGGTTTCACCTTTAGCGTTCTTAATGTTTAAACCAACTGGTGGCAAAGACGGCGCAAAATAACGCTCGCCCATGCTCGGCGAACCCGGCCACGCTTGAGCATTAATATGCAAACTCAGACTACCGGAATTGAAGTCATCACCCTTGTCATCGGCTTTATGCGCGAACCCTTTGCTGTCTGTTTTGCCGATGAAGCCATAACCAGGCGCCGACGCTGCAGTGGCGTAATCTGTACCTATGGTGACGCGAACAATATTAGGCGCGTAGGTCTCAACTCCCACATAGGAGCCATTGCGATCCAAAACCTTTAGGGGTTCGGCAATAGCCACCCCCACGAGCAGGCTGGACGCCATACCCAGTAAGACGTGTTTTAATTGCATAATTGTTTCCTGGACTGTTTATTTTTAGGGCTGTGCATTGCGCTGCTCTTGATGCACTTTATTTTTAACAGATGAGCCGTTTTCCACCTGTGAGAATTATTATAGTATTAATCCAATCAATATGGTCACTTAGACTATAAAAATAACGGACCTGACGAGGTAATTTTTTGTTTAGATCTGCGTAGAACCTTTGTGTGCTTAAAGCTTATCGAAAGAGGCTTTAACGGATATAGATACTATAAAACTGCCAGAGAAACTATAGTACAAAAAAGCCCGCATCATTTCTGACGCGGGCTTTTTTGTCATCAACGTTAAATAGATTAGGCTGGATGAAAACTGAGGAATGGGTTTAAAAACTTCCCAAACAGCCCAGTCACTTTTACGGGCGCTTCCACTACCGATATACACAAACAATCCTGATTTTGAGTTGCCGTCGGGCGATGTACTTCGCCCGGCGTGCGAACTAAAAAATCGCCTTCGCTGTAAATACCATCTTCGTCTGAGAAGCTACCGTGTAAAACCAGAGTTACTTCAAGCCCGCGATGATCATGTTCAACAACTTTTCCGCCGCAGCTAATCCGTTGAAACGAAATTTCATATTGTTGTTGCCCGGCCCGCAAGCGCGCAATTTTTAACGAGCCAGAAGCCCGCTGCCATTTTAATTTTCCATCGCTCGGTAATAATTTGGCGATGACTTTAGGCAAGCGTTTCAACATGGGGTCTTTTTCGTAAGACACATGTGTTTGTTGGACTTTCACAGCGCCATCAACATCAGCCACCGGGCTTTGACTGCGTATGCGTGCCATCAATTGATCAAAAGTTTCTGCTTTCACAGGTTCTGTCGCGCTCTGTTTTAAAATTGCGGCGCCCAATTTATTGAGGTGCTCAACGCGCTGGCGACAATGCGGGCAATTCTGCAAATGGGCACAAACAATAATGCCTAGCGCATTCGCAAGGCTACCACTCGCATATTCCGTTAATAAATTATCGTCGGGGTGATGGTTAATCATAAAAAATTCCCCTTTAGTTTTTCTGTAATTTTTTCCGATCCAGCAATAAGCGTTTGCATTTTTTTCAAACCAATTCGTACACGTGACTTCACTGTGCCCAGGGGCAATCCGGTTTCATCAGAGATTTGCTGATGAGTTTTACCTTGCATATAAACCTGCGTTAATACTTGTCGCTGCTCGGGTGGAAGCTGCGTAAATGATTTATCGATTAAGGCTTCATTACTTGCTTGCTGCAAATACACAAATGCTTGATCGTCATCTGCTTCATCCCAAATGTCATCAATTTCAATTCCGCCATTATCGGTTGCCGTGCGTTTGTGGCGGCGCATAAGATCGATGCGACAATTACGCATAACGGTGTAAATCCAGGTTGAAGCAGCCGCCTTGGTCGAATCGTAACCTGGTGACTTTTGCCACACCTTAAACATAACCTCCTGCACTACCTCATCTGCCGAGTCTGCAGGAAAACTCGAATTCAAATTACCAAGACAAAACCCCTTAATTAAAGGCGCGAAATGCGCGAAAAGCTGCGCGAATGCCTGCTCATCACGAGACTGACCTACCCGCTCTAATAAACAGCTCCAGGTATCGTCGCGCT
This sequence comes from Gammaproteobacteria bacterium, assembly GCA_004172865.1. Taxonomy (GTDB): domain Bacteria; phylum Pseudomonadota; class Gammaproteobacteria; order Pseudomonadales; family Cellvibrionaceae; genus Cellvibrio. The sequence goes on from SEBV01000014.1 coordinate 122,436, forward strand.
GATGTTTATCCGGCCCAACCGTCGGGATTGAAATCATGGCTCGCTCTAATTGTTGGTTTGATTGCTTTTACGTTGTGCCCGTTAATTTGGATCACGCTATTTAGATCACACTATTAAGCTATAGCTTAATTTGATCCAAGCGCCACTTGTGAGCGTAAAGAGCAGCAATAACGTTTGCATGGGCGATTAGCTATGGATGTAGTACCGGATTTTCAGTCAAAACCGCAACCTCAACAATTTGATATCGCTCAGTTCAAGCAGCTTTATCAAACTTTCAACGCTAATACGCTACGTCAGTTGCCCACGCTTTACACGCCTTCTATTGTTTTTAAAGACCCGGTTCATCAAATTGCTGGCATTAATTCGCTTACAAATTATTTTGCAAGTTTTTGTAATCCTGAGTCGCAATGTCAGTTTGAATTTTTGAATGAAGTGATTAGCGGCGGTCAAGCATTTTTTCAATGGCAAATGCATTACTCCCATCCAAAACTGCAAGCGGGGAAGACCTTAAAACTAAATGGTGGAACACTCATAAAGTTTAATTCGCAGATTACTTATCACGAAGATTTTTACGATATGGGCGCAATGATTTATCAACACATTCCTTTACTTGGCTGGGCCGTTAAAAAAATTAATGCCCGCATTTCCGAGCAACCACAATGAACATTATTTCAGGTCGCTGTATTTGGATCACTGGCGCAAGCTCAGGCTTGGGTAAAGCGCTTGCAATCCAATTGGCCGAAGCGGGAAATTTTATTATCGCAAGCGCGCGCTCGCAGTCTGCATTAACTGAACTCGCATTACTCTACCCCGGAAAAATCAAAATACTTCCGCTTGATGTAAGCCGCAACCTCGATGCAAAAGAAACTGCAGCAAAAATTCGTGAAACAACTGACTATCTCGACATGGTTATTTGCGCTGCAGGTATTTGTGAATATGAAGATGACCTCAAGTTCAACCCTGATATGTATGAGCGCACTTTAGACGTTAATTTTTTAGGCGTGGTGCGTGTTTTAAATATCGCCATGCCTTTACTTAAAAAAGCGCAAACTCGGCCACAATTTGTTGCTATAAGTAGTTTATCAAGTTGTGTTGGCTTGCCGCGCGCAGAAGCTTATGGGGCGTCTAAAGCAGCACTTAACTATTTTATGCAATCCTTACGTGTAGACTTATCCAAAATTGCGTTGGACTTAAGTGTGGTTCGTCCCGGTTTTATCGCTACCAATCTTGTCAAACAAAATGATTTCCCTATGCCTTTTATGATGACGCCCGACGTGGCGGCACGCAGAATTATTAAAGGCATTGCAGAACGGAGGTTTTCGATCGACTTGCCTTACAGATTAAGTTGGCTTTTACGAACATGGGGATTTTTCTTTTCCGCTTGGTGCGCATGGGTTGCACCTAGAATTACTCGCATCCACCAGTGGTAATAAAAACCTAAGCGGGGATAACTAAGGAGTTTGGACGCGTGAAAAAAATTGCAATTATTGGCAGCGGAATTTCAGGCTTAACTGCAGCTTATTATTTACATAAAAATTATGACATCTGTGTTTATGAAGCTGACTCTCGTTTAGGCGGCCACACCGCCACCAAAGCAATTCAGGTAGACGGAAAAGAATATTTAATCGACACAGGCTTTATTGTTTTTAACGATTGGACTTATCCTAATTTCATTAAATTGCTGAATGAACTTGGCGTAGAATCTCAACCAACTGAGATGGGATTTAGTGTATTTAATCCTGAAGCAGATTTTGAATACGCAGGTACGAACCTCAGCACACTCTTCGCACAGAAGCGCAATTTATTTTCGATTAGTCACTGGAAAATGTTGCGCGATATAGTGCGGTTCAATAAAGAAGCCATTCTGGATCTCGAAGCAAATCGTTTAGCGCCAAACGAAACACTGGGCACTTATTTGCGGCGTAAAAATTATTCTGAAGCTTTTGCCAATCGCTACTTAATTCCTATGGGCTCCGCGATCTGGTCTGCAACCCGACGTGCAATGCTCGCGTTTCCCCTAGAGTTTTTTATTCGCTTTTTTAAAAACCACGGATTATTGAACGTGGTAAATCGACCTCAATGGCGAGTTATTAAAGACGGCTCACACGCTTATATCGAGCCACTGATTAAAGAATTTAAAGACAAGATTAAATTAAACAGTCCTGTTGCTCGAATCATTCGTAATGAAGCTAGCGTCACAGTGATCTCAAACGGCGAAGCTGAAGACTTTGATGAAGTTATCATTGCGTGCCATTCCGATCAGGCATTAGCAATGCTTAGCGATGCAAGTGATGATGAGCGTGCAGTACTGGACTCAATTCCCTACCAAAAAAATTCAGTCGTTATGCACACTGATACGAGCTTATTACCTAGAAAAAAATCTACCTGGTCAAGCTGGAACTACCTGCTCAACGGTGAAAATCAAAATCCACCCATCCTCACCTACTCCATGAATATTTTGCAAAGCATTAAGAGCACAACAGAATTTTGTGTAACCCTGAACGCAAAAAACTTTATAGATCCCAACAAAATTTTGGGCGAGTACGAATATGCGCACCCGGTTTTTAGCCAAGAAACGGCACAAGCGCAAGCTGCATGGCCATTAATCAATGGGGTGAATCGCACGTGGTTTTGCGGGGCCTACTGGTTAAATGGCTTTCATGAAGATGGTGTCAATAGTGCGCTTCGTGTTGTTACCGAATTAAGGCGTATCAAACAATGAGTGAAAATTTTGCCAGTGCAATTTATTCCGGAAAAGTTCGCCATAGGCGATTCTCACCGAAAGTACATGAATTCGAATACGACGTTTTTATGATGTATTTGGACACTGGCGAAATTGAATCAATTTTTTCGCTAAGTAAATTTTGGTCGTTGAAAAAATTCGCACCAGTGCAATTTAAACGCAGTGATTTTCATATTGATAACGAGAGCTCAAATCCCCCAAGTGTAGATGAGTCAGTTCGCAATAGCGTTCAAGCAAAAACTGGCGTACGTCCTACCGGTCCAATTCGTATGCTCGTGAATTTACGTTATTGGGGTTTTAATATGAACCCCATAAGCACTTATTACTGCTTCGACAATGCCGGTGAAAATGTTACAGCTATTTTGGCGGAAGTACACAACACCCCCTGGAATGAGCGCCACGCTTATGTATTAGCTGGCGATGATTTTGCAAAAAAACAACGTATTAATTTTAATAAAGAATTTCATGTATCGCCGTTTAATCCTATTGAAATGGAGTACCAGTGGTACTCGACCACACCCGATAAAACGCTTGCGCTACATCTGGAAAACTGGAAAGACAATAAAAAAGTGATGGATGCGACCATGACACTTGCGCGCGAGGAAATTTCAAAGACTTCGTTAAATAAAATTTTAATCCGATTTCCATGGATGACCGTAAAAGTAGTAAGTGCAATTTATTGGCAAGCGTTAAAGCTGTGGTGGAAAGGTGTGCCGATATTTAATCATGTCGATAAACAATCACCAACGTCAGAGCTTAATGGATTCGACAATACCAATTACGCAAACCTGAAAAATATCAAGCAGCATGTACAGATTCAAAAGGAACATAAATTATGAAGTCCATCAGTATTATCGAAAAAAATGGATCATCACTATTAGAACAGCACTGGGTTGATAATTTCGCTCGTCGAACTTTATTAAAGTTGCTCAACAATATTACCCACGGACATCTGACTCTTGAAGATCACGGAGAAATTCATAGTTTTGGTGAGCCACAAGAAAAAGCAGGTTTAATCGCGCATATCTCCGTTACTCACGCCGCATTTTATCGTCAGGTTTTATTCGGCGGCAGTATTGGCGCAGGTGAAGCCTATATGTTCAAAAGCTGGTGGTCACCCGATCTGGTTCAGGTAATTCGGCTGATGGCGATTAATATGCCTGTACTACAGCAACTCGATTCAAAATGGAGTGCGCTTTTCAATATAGTTTGCCGCATTTCTCATCGCCTGCGCCCTAACACTATTACAAAAGCTCGCGAAAATATTTCTGCACATTATGATTTAGGTAACGACTTTTTCAGTCTATTTCTCGATAAAACTATGCTCTACTCCGCAGCTATTTATCCCAATTCCAAATCCACGCTGGAAGAAGCTTCACTACATAAAATGGTCCATATTTGCGAGCGCCTACAGCTAACTGAAAAAGACCATTTACTAGAGATAGGAACTGGCTGGGGTGGTATGGCAATTTTTGCCGCTAAAACCACCGGCTGCAAAGTTACCAGTGTAACCATATCGAAAGAGCAATATGCCTACGCGAGCGAATGGATAAAGCGCGAAGGATTGGAAAATAAAATTACAGTATTGCTGCAAGATTATCGGTTAGTAACAGGTACCTTCGATAAGTTGGTTTCCATCGAAATGATTGAAGCTGTAGGTCATGAGTTTTATAGCGAATACTTTTCAAAATGTTCCAGCCTACTTAAACCTAATGGGCTCATGTTAATTCAAGCTATTACGATTCAAGACCAACGTTTCGAGTACGCTCACGAAAATACTGATTTTATCCAACAATATATTTTCCCTGGCGGCTGCCTTCCATCCAATGCCGTTGTTGCCGAACACATCAATAAAGATACAGATATGCAAATTGTTGGGCTCGAAGATATTACCCAGGATTACGCTAGAACACTTCGTGATTGGCGCATAGCATTTTTTGCGAACATCGAAGCAGTGAAACAGCAAGGCTTTGACGATGTATTTATTCGTATGTGGGATTTTTATTTATGTTATTGCGAGGGCGGTTTTATGGAACGCGCTATTAGCACCGCGCAATATATTTTCGCAAAACCCTACGCTCGCCAATTGCCTCAAGTGAAATAATGATATGTCTAGCACCAGCAAACTCGTTTACGCAGTTGCGTTTCAGGTGGGCTGGTTTGTATGTATTATGAGTGGAAGTCTCATCAGCTCAATCTACGCGGCACTTTTTTTAGCGATTCACCTTTGGTACTCCACCAAACCTAAACACAAGTTTTTTATATACAGTAACCTACTTAAAAAAGAAATTTTCTGGATTCTAACCGCACTGGTGTTAGGATTATTAATAGAAACCATTTCATTTTCAGGTGGCTTTCTCTATTTCAAAACTGAAGCCAATTCTCATATATCTCATAAATTTTTCGAACACTTTATATTACCTCCGCTGTGGCTCTTAAATTTGTGGTTAATTTTTGCTATTGCGCTCAGAACTTGCTTATCATTTTTATTTAATAATCAGGCTATCACCTACACCCTTTGTATTATTTTTGTTCCTTTCAACTATTACGCCGGCGCGAATTTAAACGGCACAGTGCTCATCAATCAACCTAACTTCATTAGCCTCGCATTAATAACATTTTTATGGCTATTATTTTTTGCGTGCATGTTAAAAATAAAACAACATTATTTTGAGGAGACGCTAAATGCTATCTAGCCTGTTGTTGGCCGCTGCGCTATGGCCCTCTGCTGTCACCCAGAACTGTAAACCGCTGGATAACTCGATCATGGTAGGTGTTGCACAATCCCCCAGCGCCACGCATTTATATTGCGAGTTAGTGAGTCAGCCGAATGCAGCATCGCTGGAAGTAAGTTACGTTTTCAACGACAAGCAAATTGCTGAGAAAAAAATAAACTATGGCGCTAGCAGTACTAAACCATCCATCGCACAAAAAGATTTCCGTTTTGGTGAAATAAGAACGGCAGATGTATCGGCCAAAAATGTTGAATTGCAATATCAGGAAAATGCGCAGAAGAAACCAGGCAGCGTAACTATCCTTCTGGAAAAAGTTGACGTTGTTGATGCAGGATTTGATTACTTTGTTCGCGATCATTGGGATGAGTTACGGTCCGGTAAAACGCTTTCAGTAAATTTTGCATCCATGGCACATCTCAAAGCGTTACCACTTAGAATAAGTGCACAGCCACTCGAAAAATGTAGTAATAATAATGAAAAAAATTCACAGCTTTTTTGCTTTTTTGTTGAAATTGATAACGCCATTCTGCGCATGCTATTGGGCAATATTAAGCTCACTTATGACGAGCAACATCGCCTATACGAATTCAATGGTGTTGTGAATATCCTCGGAGGAAATCAGGACAATCAAAAAGCGGTGATTAGGTATTTTTACGGTAGCGATTATCAACCAGCTGATAAATAATCCATGTGCCCCAATAATTTAACCCGGGTAATATTGACATCAGCAATTTTATCCGGATAAAATTGCCTCACACAAACGAGGTAATAATATGACCAACGCCCCCACCCTCTGGATCGCCTTCGCTGGCACCTCCAAAATTTCTGCAGGTACGCCCGAGCAAGTTGCCGATGACGTAAAAACCTATGTCGACGCCCACTCTCAAGATAAAGTTCTTGTTTTTGATGCAGCCACCAGCCAGCAATTGGATATGGATGCACCTGGCTCGCTAATTGTGGCCTTAAAACTACTGCCGTTAGCACAACCAAATCTCGAAGCTGATGCAACCACATCGGAATTAAGCACAGTTAGAGCTGTAGGTCGTCCCAAGCTTGGAGTTACCGCGAAAGAAGTCACTCTCTTACCACGGCATTGGGATTGGCTAGCAACTCAGCCTGGCGGCGCTTCAGTCGCATTGCGAAAATTGGTCGAACAGGCACAACGAGCTAATAAAGATATCGACCGCATGCGAGTTGCTCGTGACGCGGCTTATAAATTTATTAACGCAATGGCAGGAGATGAAGTTGGTTTTGAGGAGGCGACGCGAGCTTTATTCGCGGGGAATTTGTCTGCGTTTCAAAGCTTAATTGAAAGCTGGCCCAAGGATATTCGCGAGCATAGCGTGTTACTTGCAAAAGCTGTCGTATTGGAAGCTAATTACGAGAAGCAAGTAGCAGGTTAGAAAAGCCGCCAGATAGCACTCTATCCGGCGGCCTAAAAGATTAGTTAGGTTGCTTATAAGGCAATGGACCCAGAAAATCTTTTTTGCCCACATCTACACCATTGCTACGCAAAATACTGTACGCAGTGGCAATATGGAAATTGATATTCGGGAAAGAATGCTCAAGCGTGTATTCCTGCCCCGTTAAATACTTACCTTCCCAACGTGGTTGGCTCACATGACGCTCAGCCGCACCCGAAAAATCTTCTGCTTTGTATGTCGCCAAGTAATCCTGGACAGTTTTAATTCGCGCTTTCAACTCATCCAACGTAGTTTCTGTATCAGGATGACCTGGTGCTTCTTTACCAGTAATGCGAGCGGCACCAAATTTTGCAGTGTCGCAGGCGATCTGCACCTGACGGATTAAATTAAATTGATCAGGAGCTAGACGTGAATTTAACAGCACATCAACACTAATTTTTTTGCTCTCAGCATAAGCTGCAGCTTTATCAAGTATTGCGCTGAGGTTACCCAGCAACTTTTGATATTGAGTGATAGTAATGGCGTATAACATAGGGAATCCTTAATGAGGAGGGCTTTGGAGGTTAACCAAAAGAAGGTCAAATTGAGACTTCTCCAAGTTGGGGGATAAATCTGCATTTTCAAGCGACGTTAAAGACTTTCTTTCTCCATTAAGCGAATCTGCGTTGATTTAGTGTTAAGGCTGTTTAAACTAGCCAACTCTTAACTAAAGCTATTTGAATTGCATCAATATGCCAATTTCTGAAACCCAAAATCGCGCTGCGCCGGCCTATCATTTGGCCCAGCTTACTACCATCAGAAGTATTCTACTTGGTTGTTTGTGGTTTAGTTTTGCACTTAGCTTTTGGTTCAACACCACCCATATGGTTCACGCAGCTGTGCTGGTGCTGTTGATTATATTTAGCAGCATTCATGGGTTAACTTATTTACGTTTGCGAAATTTATTAGTCGTTACTGAGTGGGAATTTTTCTGCCAGCTATTGATTGATGTGATTTGTTTGAATGCACTATTTTATTTTAGCGGCGGTGCCAACAATCCGTTTATATCTTATTTGTTAGTGCCAATTTGTATTTCGGCCGCGACCCTACCACTGCGTTTCACATCAATTATTACCGCCTTATGTTTATGCGCTTATACGCTCTTATTATTTTTTCACATCAATCTACCCATTTTTGAAATCAGTCACGACCACACATCAACAATCAGTTGGCATATTTTAGGGATGTGGTTTAATTTTTTTATCAGTGCCATTCTTATTACTTATTTCGTGGTAAAGATGGCGCGGACATTACGCAAACAAGATGAAGCACTGAATAAATTACGCGAAGATGAATTACGCAATGAACAGCTGATGGCAGTGGCTATGCTAGCCGCAGGCGCAGCTCACGAAATAAATACACCTCTATCTACAATGACTGTTTTACTTTCTGAGCTACGCGCGGAGCATAAAAACGATAATCATTTGTTGCAAGATTTAGAGCTGTTAAGTAGTCAGGTGCAGTATTGCGCTAACACATTGAAGAAAATAGTTAATGATTCCAATGCCGCATCTGAAGGTAAATTCAAACAGCAGTTTATTAAATCGTTTTGTGAATCGATTATTGACCACTGGCAATTAATTCGCCCAACAGCGTTATTTTCTTTAGTGTTTAACAATGATCTACAAGAGCAATTTATGATTGCGGACCCACGCATCGAACAAGCAATCATAAATATATTGAACAACGCTGCAGACGCCAATCCCAGCGAAGAAGTTCGTATTGAAATTTCTTACGCGAATGGAATATTAACTTGGAAAATTATAGACAAAGGTGCAGGCATTCTGCCTTCAGTCCACAAAAATCTGGGAAGAAATGTTTTTAGCACTAAAACAAATGGTTTGGGACTAGGTATGCTGCTGTCGAATGCCACTTTGAAACATTACGGTGGAAGTGTCGTACAAACTGAAAATCAGCCGCAAGGCACAATGACTGAATTAAGGTTACCAGTGCCTTTATGATAACTAATAACGATCATTTTCTATTAGTAGATGACGATGAAGTTTTTTGTCAGGTCATGCAGCGAGCCTTAACACGCCGCGGTTTTACCTCAAATATTTTTCAGTCTGCAAACACCGCTATTAATGGAATAAAGAATACAAACTTTACAAAAGCTATAGTCGATTTAAAAATCGCGCAGGATTCAGGTTTAAGCTTGATTAAAGAATTAAAACTCATCAATCCCGCAATAGAAATTATTATGCTCACGGGATATTCAAGCATCTCAACGGCGGTAGAAGCAATCAAGCTAGGTGCATTAAATTATTTCTGCAAACCTATCGAAGTTGATGAGCTACTGCAGGCCTTCTCAAAAAATACGCAAACAGAAGATATTTATGTTTCAGAAACGCCAACATCTCTAGATCGACTAGAATGGGAACATATTCAAAAAACATTAAATGATAACGATGGGAATATTTCCGCGTGTGCAAGAATTCTGGGAATGCATCGTAGAACCTTGCAGCGAAAACTTCAAAAGCGACCGGTCAAAAGTTAGCTTTTTATTAATTACAGCTGATTAGCCATAAGTAATGCATCCTCATGACCATTGTGCGTGGGATAATAATTTTTGCGATTTCCCAACTCGAAGAAACCTTCTTTGGAATACAATTCAATTGCCTTTCGGTTGGAGATGCGCACTTCTAAAAACAACATATCCGCATGACCTGCTACACAGCTAATTGCATGCTGCAGCAAACTTGAACCTATACCTTTGCGTTGAAATTTTGGTGATACCGCGATATTTAAAAGCTCAGCATCCCCACCTGCATGAGTAATCACAACATAACCAACGAGTTTTTGATTGTGCTCAGCTAGCCAACATTTTTGCCGTCCTTTCAAACAATCTTCAAAACTGGATTGTCGCCAGGGGTGCGAATGAGCGCTGCGTTCAAGCTCCATCACCTGTGAAACATCTTCAGGAACAAGCAGACGTAAAGACAACTCCATTCCCATAACGGTTGTGAGTTTTAGCGGTGATTCAAATTGGTTCATTGCTGCACTGAGTGATATTGTCGAATAGCAGAAAATAATTTTTGCTTCGTGGAAGGACTTTGTAACAGTTCATTAAGGCTGGGTAAAATCAATGCTTGAATGGACGAATCAGCCAGCTTTTTAGGCTGAAAAATTGAATCCTGAAATATCACGTCTTCATGCAATAAGTAGCTGGCTGCATTTGTGCCCATCAACCATAAGTGGCTAACCGGCTTAATTTCATGTTGCACAGAAAGCCAGGTTTGTAATTCAATTCGAGCATCATTTTCAGTACGTTTTGTAAAACTATTCTCAATCATCGGCCAACGTAACACTTCTTCTTTTGCTTTCAGTGCATAACTGGAAAGAACTACACGCAAAATATTATTTAATAACAGCTCTGTAGGAAGCGCCAATTTAGTATTGCGAGTATCAATAATCATCACACCATCTGAAGGCCGCCAAATACTTAAACTAAAGCCATCAATTCCAATCGGTTTCGAATCAAGTTGCGACAAAATATCTGCTGCACTGACTGGCTTCGAGCCTGAAATTGTAGTTTTTTTGGTTTCAAGAATATCGCCCATTAAATTATTAACCGGCGATACGAGAGCATTCCCAATACTTGTAGATTTATGAATTTGTATTGGCGCAGCGTTGATCTCTATTTTTGATTCCAGCGTTACGATTGGTGCGTAATCAGGTTGAGCTTCAGGTAATTCACACGGAAACGACTGCGGCGCAAACGGCAAATGCCAGCGCGGCATATAAGTATCTACACCTAACGCCGATAAATAATGCTGCCGTTGCAATTCATTCATAATTTTTTGAAACCGTCATCTACTCGATGCATTCAGATTAATCGCTGTAGCTCCATCTGCGCTGGAGGCACTTCGTATATCTACGAAATTATAGAGTTAGCTAATTTATGAATTATAAAACAAACAAATGTTAAGCAGAAAATTAAAAGGGAAATTGAATTAAATAAACTTGATTAGCGGATAAAAAAGCGGAGTATTAAAAAGCACTTCAACAACAAAAACAAAAAAAGGGAGCCATGCATCCTGCAAGCTCCCGGCACTTCCTGTATGGGTTAACGATCGTCATGATCGTATTGGCATCCTGCCGCTCCTAATTACATCCCTTTTTGGTATCTCGTCCTAAGTTACCGAGTCCTTTAGCCACAGCATCCTGCCGTGGTTAACGTCCGTACAGCGCCTATTTTAAAGAGTTTAAACTTAATAAAAAGTCGCTAAAGTCTGCATTATTTGTGAGACATTGACTACTCAGAGTGTGAGTAAAAAGGAAAACTGAATCGTAAAGATATTGAACGATAGCTTGAAAAAAAAAGAGCAGAGAAAATGTACGATAAAGATACGACATGGCAGATAAAGGCGCTAGAGATTGTGACTGAAAATCTCTCGCAAAGAAAACGCCCTGATGCGTTAGCATCAGGGCGTTTGGATTAAGAGCTTGACGATGACCTACTCTCACATGGGGAAACCCCACACTACCATCGGCGCTA